>JADJAL010000008.1 GCA_016704305.1 Haliea sp.
ACCGCCCGCAGTTCTACTTCCGCACGACGGACGTGACGGGTGCGTGCGAGTTGCCTGAGGGCGTCGAGATGGTGATGCCGGGCGACAACGTGCAGATGGTAGCGACGTTGATTGCGCCGATTGCGATGGAAGAAGGCCTGCGCTTCGCGATTCGCGAAGGTGGTCGTACGGTTGGCGCCGGTGTGGTAGCCAAGATCATCGAGTAAACGAAATCGGGGTCAGAGCCCAATTTCCGAAGGAAATTGGGCTCTGACCCCAAATGAAACACCGAGCCGAACCGCTTGCATAAGCAGTTCGGCTTCGTCGTCTCAGTGAGAGGTTTAGGCCAGTAGCTCAATTGGCAGAGCAGCGGTCTCCAAAACCGCAGGTTGGGGGTTCGATTCCCTCCTGGCCTGCCATTTATTGGCGGGGTGAGTGTCCGAAAGGGCGCTGTCTGATGCAACAAGGCTAATTTGATGAGTGTGGAAACAACGACGAGCAAGTTTGACACGATCAAGTGGATCGTCGTAATCGCCCTCGTGGCGGTGGCGGTGGTGGGCAACAGCTACTATAGCGACCAGTCACTGCTGTACAGGGTTTTAGGCATTCTCGTCCTGGCGGGTGTTGCCGGCGCCATAGCATTGCAGACCGCTAAGGGCGCAGCATTCTGGGCGCTGGTGAAAGGCTCCCGTACGGAAATACGCAAGGTTGTCTGGCCCACGCGGCAGGAGACTGTGCAGACTACGATGATCGTTGTGGGTTTCGTGTTGCTGGTGGCGCTGTTGTTGTGGGGCCTGGACTCTCTTTTGGGTTGGCTGGTGTCGCTTGCGATTGTTTAACAAACGAAATAAGGGTTAGCCGATGGCAATGCGTTGGTACGTCATTCACGCCTATTCCGGGTATGAAAAGAAGGTTGCCGCTGCCCTGCGGGAGCGTATCGAACTGCATAAAATGCAGGATCGATTCGGCGAGGTGCTGGTACCTACGGAAGAAGTCGTGGAAATGCGCGGTGGCCAGAAGCGGCGCAGCGAGCGTAAGTTTTTTCCCGGCTATGTGCTGGTGCAGATGGAGTTGGGTGACGATACCTGGCACCTGGTCAAAGAAACCCCCGTGTACTGGGTTTTATTGGCGGCAAGGCCGATGCGCCTGCGCCCATAACGGACAAGGAAGCCGCAGCGATACTGCAACGCGTGGAAGAAGGCGTGGAAGCACCCCGGCCCAAGACGCTGTTCGAGCCCGGTGAGATGGTGCGTGTTGTTGACGGACCGTTCAATGACTTCAATGGCGTTGTCGAGAATGTCAATTACGAAAAGAGTCGCCTCAATGTGGCGGTACTGATTTTCGGGCGTTCCACGCCGGTGGAACTGGAATTCAGTCAGGTCGAAAAGGTCTGACGAAAAAAACGGGGACAGACAGGGCGGAACGGGGACAGACGCATTTTTCACCTGGTGAAAAGGTGGTCCGTCCCCTCCGTCCCAACTGTCCTCAAATGTGAATGGCAGCGTCGCTGCCTTTGTGGGGAGCCCAAGTAGGCCAGCACGGCCCAAACGGCGCTTGTACCCGGGAGAATAGTTATGGCTAAGAAAGTCCAAGCTTATATTAAGCTGCAGGTGAAGGCTGGCCAAGCCAACCCCAGTCCGCCGGTGGGTCCGGCGCTGGGTCAGCATGGCGTCAATATCATGGAGTTCTGCAAGCAGTTCAATGCCGAGACACAGGGCATGGAGCTCGGCTTGCCGATTCCGGTGATCATCACCGTGTACGCCGACCGCTCGTTTACGTTTATCAAGAAAACCCCGCCGGCATCGGTGTTGCTGATGAAGGTAGCCAATATCAAGAAGGGCTCCCCGAATCCCAACACCAACAAAGTTGGCAAGGTGAGTCGGGCACAATTGGAAGAGGTTGCCACGCAAAAATGGCCGGACCTGACTGCGGCTGATATGGACGCGGCTGTGCGCACCATCGCCGGCAGTGCCCGTTCCGCAGGTATCGACGTAGAAGGGGTGATCTGACATGGCCAAGGTATCCAAACGCGTTCGCGCATTCAAAGCAAAGATTGATCCGCAGAAAGCCTATCCACTCGATGTTGCAGTTAATCTGCTAAAAGAGTGTGCCACTGCAAAATTCAACGAAACGGTTGAGGTGGCAGTGAACCTGGGTATTGACGCCCGCAAATCCGACCAGGCCGTGCGCGGTGCAACCACCCTGCCGTTCGGTACCGGTTCCACGGTGCGTGTCGCCGTTTTCACCCAGGGCGATGCGGCAGAGAAAGCCAAAGCTGCCGGCGCCGATCTGGTGGGTATGGAAGACCTGGCAGAGCAGATCAAGGGCGGCATGATGGACTTCGATGTCGTGATTGCCTCGCCCGACGCGATGCGCGTGGTAGGCCAGTTGGGCCAGGTACTGGGCCCTCGCGGCCTGATGCCTAACCCCAAGACCGGCACTGTGACACCTGATGTGGAAACCGCTGTAAAAAATGCCAAAGCGGGCCAGGTGCGCTACCGCACGGACAAGAACGGCATCATTCACGGTGGTATCGGCAAGATTAACTTCGAGCTGGACGCCATCAAAGGCAACCTGGAGGCGTTACTGGCGGACCTGAGAAAGGCCAAGCCTGTGTCGGCAAAAGGTATTTACCTGAAAAAAATCAGCCTGAGCACCACGATGGGGCCTGGCATCACGATCGACCAGGGGTCGGTGGAAAATTGATCAAATCGCCCTCACGAGGGGCGGTTTCTCAAAAAAGCCTTCAGGGAAGAGGGTGTTGTAGGCCGGTAACGATTCCCAACAGGTCGTTCTGGTCCACTTTGAGGTCTTTGGATAAGGCGCCGGGCGTTAAGCCCAATTAGCTGAGAACTGAAGGCCATCAAAGACCGTAGGTGCCACTCCGACGCGGTCTGTCGGAGGCGGTTTAATTGCGGCGTGCTCCTCGGGGTGTGCCAAAGCCTACGCAGATGGTGAACGTGTTCACCACGCAAAGCGGTGTCGGTATAGGTTTGTCGACACTTAACTGTGTAGTCCGGATGCAATACGCATGTTTGGCTGCACAAACTTAGCAATCCAGGAGTAACTCCAGTGGCAATAGGACTCGAAGACAAGAAAGCGATCGTAGCTGAAGTCAATGAGACTGCCACCAGTGCACTGTCCCTGGTTATCGCCGACTCGCGCGGCGTAACTGTGGGCGGAATGACGGCCTTGCGCAAAAAGGCACGTGAAAACCAGGTGACCCTCCGTGTAGTGCGGAACACCCTGGCCAGACGTGCCCTGGTGGGAACCGATTATGAGTGCGTTAACGACTCATTGACCGGTCCCTCCCTGTTTGGATTCTCGATGGAGGATCCGGGCGCAGCGGCTCGAATCTTCAAGGACTTCGCGAAAGAAAACGCGGCCTTTGAAGTGAAAGCACTGGCGGTAAGTGGCCAGTTGCTGGGTGCAGATCAGTTGGATGTCCTGGCTAAGTTGCCCACGCGTGATCAGGCACTCTCGATTTTGATGAGTGTGATGAAGGCGCCGGTAACGAAGCTGGTTCAGACGATGAACGAAGTACCTGGAAAACTGGTTCGCACGCTCGCAGCAGTACGCGATCAGAAAGAGGCAGCGGCGTAAGCCACTGTCGTGAATATCTAATCAGCTATATAGGAGATCTGAGTCATGGCTCTGTCTAAAGACGATATATTGAATGCAATCGCTGAAATGAGCGTAATGGACATCGTGTCCCTCATCGAAGCAATGGAAGAAAAGTTTGGCGTAACTGCCGCTGCTGCTGTCGCTGCAGCGCCTGCTGCTGCCGCGGGTGACGCGGGCGCAGTTGCTGAAGAGCAGACCGAGTTTAACGTGGTACTGACTTCTTCTGGTGAGAAGAAAGTCAACGTTATCAAGGTTGTTCGCGAAGTGACTTCACTCGGTCTGAAAGAAGCGAAAGCCCTGGTTGATGGCGCGCCTTCCCATATCAAGGAAGCCATACCCAAGGCGGAAGCGGAAGAGATCAAGAAGAAGCTTGAAGAAGCTGGCGGTACTGCTGAGGTCAAATAAGCTTGGCACTGGTCTGGCTTCGGCCGGATACGGACAAGGCTGGTGGGCGTGTTGCCTGCCGGCCTTTTCCCGCTTCACCAAAGAGGTTTTATCGGGGTTGGTGCGCTTCGCGCAACCGCCTTATTTTAGCCCTGTAAGGGCTAGTTGATTGCTTTAACGGCGATTGAACGCTAAACACGCTGGGGAGTACTGATGGCATACTCGTACACTGAGAAAAAACGTATTCGCAAGGATTTCGGCGTGCTGCCGAATGTGATGGATGTACCATACCTGCTTGCGATCCAAATGGATTCCTATCGGAAATTTACGCAACAGGGTATTCCCCTGGACGAGCGGGGCGATTACGGCCTGCACGCCGCGTTCAAATCGGTCTTTCCGATTGTCAGTTACAGCGGCAATGCCGCACTCGAGTATGTCGACTACAAGCTCGGCAAGCCCGTCTTTGATGTCAACGAGTGCCAGTTGCGTGGAGTGACCTACTCCTGTTCGCTGCGGGTAAAAGTCCGCCTGATCATTTACGACAAGGAGTCGTCCAACAAGACCATCAAGGACATCAAGGAGCAGGAAGTGTATATGGGGGAAATCCCCCTGATGACCGACAACGGCACCTTTGTCATCAACGGCACCGAGCGCGTCATAGTATCCCAGCTGCACAGGTCGCCTGGCGTATTTTTTGACCACGACAAGGGCAAGACGCACTCGTCCGGCAAACTGCTGTATTCGGCCCGAGTGATCCCTTACCGTGGCTCCTGGCTCGACTTTGAATTTGATCCCAAGGACATGGTGTTTGTCCGCATCGACCGTCGTCGCAAACTCCCCGCGACCATACTGCTGCGCGCACTGGGTTTCGAGGCCGAGGAAATCCTCGACATGTTCTATGACGTGAACAGCTTCCACGTCGCCAAAAACGGCAACTACACCATGACGCTAATTCCCGAGCGTCTGCGCGGCGATGTCGCGGCATTCGATATCAAGGCTGGCAAAAAGGTCGTCGTGGAACAGGGGCGTCGTATCACTGCGCGCCATATCCGCGAACTTGAAGAAGCGAAAATCAAAGAGCTGGAGATCCCGCCTGACTACCTGTATGGCCGGTCTCTGGCAAAGAATGTGGTGGATGAAAAGACCGGGGAAGTCATAGCCGAGTGCAACTCTGAGCTGACTGCGGAGATTGTCGACAAGTTGGCTGCGGCGGGCATCAAGAAGATCGAGACCCTGTACACCAACGAGCTGGATTGTGGTCCGTTCATCTCCGACACGCTGCGCCAGGATTCCACCCGCAACGAATTGGAAGCACTGGTGGAAATCTACCGCATGATGCGCCCCGGTGAGCCGCCGACCAAGGAATCCGCGGAAAACCTGTTCCAGAACCTGTTTTTCTCCGCGGATCGCTACGACCTGTCGGCCGTTGGCCGCATGAAGTTCAATCGACGCCTGGGCCGCGAGGAAGTAACTGGCAGCGGCGTGCTCGACAAGCAGGACATCGTGGATGTGCTGCGCACGCTGGTGGGCATCCGCAACGGTAAAGGTGTCGTGGACGATATCGATCACCTCGGCAACCGTCGCGTACGCAGTGTCGGCGAGATGGCCGAGAACCAGTTCCGCGTGGGCCTGGTGCGCGTCGAGCGTGCTGTGAAAGAGCGTCTGTCGATGGCCGAAAGCGAAGGCCTGATGCCGCAGGATTTGATCAACGCCAAGCCGGTATCGGCGGCGGTGAAGGAATTCTTTGGCTCCAGCCAGCTGTCCCAGTTCATGGACCAGAACAACCCGTTGTCGGAAGTGACGCACAAGCGTCGCGTTTCGGCGCTCGGGCCGGGCGGTTTGACCCGCGAGCGCGCGGGTTTCGAAGTGCGCGACGTACACCCGACTCACTACGGTCGTCTGTGCCCTATCGAGACTCCGGAAGGCCCGAACATCGGTCTGATCAACTCGCTGGCGACCTATGCGCGCACCAACGATTACGGTTTCCTCGAGAGCCCGTATCGCAAGGTGGTGAACGGCAAAGTGACCGACGACATCGAGTTCCTGTCCGCAATCAACGAGGCGGATTACGTGGTCGCCCAGGCCTCGGCCACACTCGACAAGAATATGAAGTTTGTCGATGACCTGATTGCCGTACGTCACATGAACGAGTTCACGGTCATGCCGCCGGAGCGCGTCGATTACATGGACGTGTCGCCCAAGCAGGTGGTCTCCGTGGCGGCGGCGCTGATTCCGTTCCTGGAACACGACGACGCCAACCGCGCACTGATGGGTTCCAACATGCAGCGCCAGGCAGTGCCGACGCTGGTGGCTGAAAAGCCGATGGTCGGAACCGGTATGGAGCGCTATGTCGCCGCCGACTCCGGCGCGTGCGTGGTCGCTGAGCGCGCCGGCATCGTGGATTCCGCGGACGCCAGTCGCATCGTGGTGCGCGTCAACGATAAGGATGTCGGCGTCGACGAGGCGCCGGTCGATATCTACAACCTGACCAAATACACCCGGTCCAACCAGAACACCTGTATCAACCAGCGCCCCATCGTCAAAGCCGGTGATGTGATCGCGCGCGGCGACATCCTCGCCGACGGCCCGTCCATCGACATGGGCGAACTCGCGCTGGGCCAGAACATGCGCATCGCGTTCATGCCCTGGAACGGCTACAACTTCGAGGACTCCATCCTGGTCTCCGAGAAGGTGGTGAAGGAAGACCGTTTCACCACGATCCATATCCAGGAACTGACCTGTATCGCGCGCGACACCAAGCTGGGTTCGGAGGAGATTTCCGCCGATATTCCCAACGTCGGTGAAAGCGCCCTGGCCAAGCTGGACGAGTCGGGCATTGTGTACATCGGTGCCGAAGTGGAAGCCGGTGACATCCTGGTCGGCAAGGTGACACCCAAGGGTGAAACCCAGCTGACGCCGGAAGAGAAACTGCTGCGCGCGATCTTTGGCGAGAAGGCGTCTGATGTAAAAGACACTTCGCTGCGCGTCCCGACCAGCACGAAAGGCACGGTGATCGATGTGCAGGTCTTTACCCGTGACGGGCTGGAGAAAGACGCCCGCGCGCTGCAGATTGAAAAGCACCAGCTGGACCAGTACCGCAAGGACCTGAAGGAAGAGTACCGCATTTTCGAGGAAGCGACGTTTGCGCACCTGGTCAGCCAGCTCAAGGGCAAGGCGACGGTCAGCGGCGGTGGACTGCCCAAGGGTACTACCCTGACAGCAGCCATCCTCGCGGACCTGGACCGCGACCAGTGGTTCAAGCTGAAGATGTCAGACGCCAAGGTCAACGATGCGCTGGCTTCGGCACAGCGCCAGTTGGAAGAGCAGAACAAACTGCTCGAAGACCGCTTCGAGGACAAGAAGGGCAAGCTGCAAAGCGGCGATGACCTGGCCCCGGGCGTACTGAAAATCGTCAAGGTATACCTGGCGATCAAACGCCGCATCCAGCCGGGTGACAAAATGGCCGGGCGCCACGGTAACAAGGGTGTGATCTCGGTGATCATGCCAGTCGAGGACATGCCCTACGACGAGAACGGCGTGCCGGTCGACATCGTGTTGAACCCGCTCGGCGTACCTTCGCGGATGAACGTGGGCCAGATTCTTGAAACTCACCTTGGCATGGCTGCCAAAGGCCTGGGCGACAAGATCAATGCGATGATTGTCGAGCAGCGGAAGGTGGCCGAGGTACGCAAGTTCCTGGAGGCGATCTACAACAATGGCGACGGCCGCACGGAGGACATCAAATCCTTCAGCGATGACGAGGTGATGGAGTTGGCCTCGAATCTCGCCGCTGGCGTGCCGATGGCGACACCGGTGTTCGACGGCGCAGCCGAGGATTCCATCAAGCGCCTGCTGGAATTGGCGGACATGCCGGAAAGTGGCCAGTTCACGCTGTACGACGGGCGCAGTGGCGAGGCGTTTGATCGTCCGGTCACCGTCGGTTACATGTACATGCTGAAGCTGAACCACCTGGTGGACGACAAGATGCATGCGCGCTCTACGGGGTCTTACAGCCTGGTCACACAGCAACCGCTGGGTGGTAAGGCGCAGTTCGGTGGCCAGCGCTTCGGTGAGATGGAAGTCTGGGCCCTGGAAGCGTATGGCGCCGCCTACACCTTGCAGGAAATGCTGACGGTCAAGTCCGACGACGTGGCGGGACGCACCAAGATGTACAAGAACATTGTCGATGGTGATCATCGTATGGAGCCGGGCATGCCTGAGTCCTTTAATGTGTTGGTTAAGGAAATACGCTCTCTGGCGATCGATATCGATCTCGAGAACGATTGATAAACGTAAACATTGGACTTGGTGGCATGCGCTGGATTTCCAGCGCAACGCCTGGACGTAAAAACCTCGCGGAGGAAACGCCTTGAAAGACTTACTTAATCTGTTGAAGTCCCAGGGACAAAATGACGAGTTCGACTCAATTCGCATTGGTCTGGCATCACCGGAGCTGATTCGCTCCTGGTCGTTTGGCGAAGTGAAGAAGCCGGAGACCATCAACTACCGTACCTTCAAGCCGGAGCGCGACGGCCTGTTCTGCGCCAAGATCTTCGGCCCGGTCAAGGACTACGAGTGCTTGTGCGGCAAGTACAAGCGGCTCAAGCATCGCGGCGTCATCTGTGAAAAATGCGGCGTGGAAGTGGCACTGGCGAAGGTGCGTCGTGAACGCATGGGGCACATTGAGCTGGCCAGCCCGGTCGCGCACATCTGGTTCCTCAAGTCGTTGCCATCGCGTCTGGGCATGGTGCTGGACATGACGCTGCGCGATATCGAGCGCGTGCTGTATTTTGAAAGCTACGTCGTGACCGACCCGGGCATGACCACGCTGGAACAAGGCCAGTTGCTGACTGACGAGCAGTACTACGAGGCGATGGAAGAGTTCGGCGACGAATTCTCCGCCAAGATGGGTGCCGAGGCGATTCAGGATCTGATGATCCAGCTCGACCTGCACCACGAAATCGCCAACCTGCGTGAAGAAATCCCGGTCACGAACTCCGAGACCAAGATCAAGAAGCTGTCCAAGCGCCTCAAGCTGATGGAAGCGTTTGCCAGCTCCGGCAACAAGCCCGAGTGGATGGTGTTGAGGGTGCTGCCCGTGTTGCCGCCGGACCTGCGTCCGCTGGTGCCGCTGGACGGCGGTCGTTTCGCCACCTCCGACCTGAATGACCTGTATCGCCGGGTGATCAACCGCAACAACCGCCTGAAGCGTCTGCTCGAACTGAATGCGCCGGACATCATCGTGCGCAACGAAAAGCGCATGCTGCAGGAATCCGTGGATGCGCTGCTGGATAACGGCCGCCGTGGGCGCGCCATTACCGGCTCGAACAAGCGTCCGCTGAAATCGCTGGCCGACATGATCAAGGGCAAACAGGGTCGCTTCCGCCAGAACCTGTTGGGCAAGCGCGTGGACTACTCCGGTCGTTCAGTGATCGTGGTAGGTCCGACACTCAGGCTGCACCAGTGTGGTCTGCCAAAGAAGATGGCGCTGGAGTTGTTCAAGCCGTTTATTTTCGGCAAGCTCGAGGCCCGCGGCCTGGCCACCACCATCAAAGCGGCGAAGAAAATGGTCGAGCGCGAGCCGCCGGAAGTGTGGGATATCCTCGCTGAAGTGATTCGCGAGCACCCCGTGCTGCTGAACCGCGCGCCCACCCTGCACCGATTGGGTATCCAGGCGTTCGAGCCTGTGTTGATCGAAGGCAAGGCCATCCAACTGCATCCGCTGGTGTGTGCTGCCTACAACGCTGACTTTGACGGTGACCAGATGGCGGTACACGTCCCGCTGACCATCGAGGCGCAGCTGGAAGCGCGCGCGCTGATGATGTCTACCAACAACATCCTGTCTCCCGCCAGCGGCGAGCCTATCATCGTCCCTTCGCAGGACGTGGTACTCGGCCTGTACTACATGACGCGCGAACGCGTGAACGCCAAGGGCGAAGGCATGGCGTTTGCCAATGTCTCCGAGGTGCACCGCGCCTTCGTTAGCGGCCACGTACACCTGCAGGCGCGCGTCAAAGTGCGCATCCATGAGATAGAGAAAACCGACGAGGGCGAATCGAACGAACGCACGTTTGTCGCCGATACCACGGTTGGCCGTGCCCTGTTGTGGGAAATCGTGCCCGCCGGCATCGCATTTTCAATGGTCAACCAGAACATGGCCAAGAAAGCCATTTCGCGGATCATCAACCAGTGCTACCGCATGGTTGGCCTGAAGGCCACGGTCATTTTCGCCGATAAGCTGATGTACACCGGCTACGAGTATTCAACCCGCTCCGGCGCATCCATCGGCGTGAACGATTTTGTGATCCCGCACGAAAAAGCACGCCTGATTGCGCGCGCTGACGCCGAAGTGAAGGAGATCGAGAACCAGTATGCGCAGGGCCTCGTGACCCAGGGCGAGAAGTACAACAAGGTCATCGACATCTGGTCGCGCGCCAACGACCTGGTCTCCAAGTCGATGATGGAAGGTCTGTCTACCGAGCCGGTGATCAATCGCGAAGGCAAGGAGGAGCAGCAGGCCTCGTTCAACTCCGTCTACATCTACGCCGATTCAGGCGCACGGGGTTCGCCGGCACAGATTCGCCAGCTGGCGGGTATGCGCGGCCTGATGGCCAAACCGGACGGCTCTATCATCGAGACGCCGATCACCGCGAACTTCCGCGAAGGTTTGAACGTACTGCAGTACTTCATCTCCACGCACGGTGCGCGTAAAGGTCTGGCGGATACCGCACTGAAAACCGCGAACTCCGGTTACCTGACACGTCGCCTCGTCGACGTGGCGCAGGACCTGGTGGTGACCGAAGAGGATTGCGGCACCGACTACGGCCTGCTGATGACGCCGGTTATCGACGGTGGCGACATTATCGAATCGCTGGGCGATCGCGTGCTGGGTCGATTGGTGGTCAAGGACGTTATCAAACCGGGTACCGAAGACGAGATCGCGATTACCGCCGGCACCATGCTGGACGAGTTGTGGATCAAGCGCCTGGAAGAGATGGGCATCGACGAGATTGAAGTGCGCTCGCCCATCACCTGTGAAACCCGCTACGGTATCTGTTCCGCCTGTTATGGACGCGACCTGGCGCGCGGTCACCGCATCAACATGGGTGAAGCGGTCGGCGTGGTCGCCGCCCAGTCTATCGGCGAGCCTGGCACGCAGTTGACCATGCGTACCTTCCACATCGGCGGTGCGGCCTCCAGGGCGACGGCGCAGGACAATATCGAAGTGATGAACGACGGTATCGTGCGCCTGCACAACCTGAAGACGGTGGAGCGTATCGATGGCGACCTGGTGGCTGTCAGCCGTTCCGGCGAACTGTCGGTGCTCGATATTCGCGGCCGCGAACGCGAGCGCTACAAGCTGCCCTACGGCGCCATTTTGAAGGTGAAGGACAACGACAAGGTCACCAAGGGCTCGGTCGTTGCCAACTGGGATCCCCATACGCACCCGATCATCACCGAGGTGGCAGGTACCGCGAAGTTCAGCGGTATGGAAGATGGCATTACCATCAAGCGCCAGACGGACGACCTGACGGGCCTGTCCAGCATCTCCGTAATGGATGCCGGTGAACGTCCCGCCGCGGGGAAAGATATCCGTCCGGCAGTCAGCCTGGTGGATGACAAGGGCAAGGAACTGTGCCTGGTGAACACCACGGTGCCGGCGCATTACTTCCTGCCGCCGGGTGCGCAGGTGAGCCTGGTGAACGGCGCCAAGATCAATACTGGTGACATCATCGCCCGCATCCCGCAGGAAGGATCCAAAACCCGGGATATCACGGGTGGTCTGCCCCGCGTTGCCGACCTGTTTGAAGCGCGCAAGCCGAAGGAGCCCGCCATTCTGGCGGAGATCTCCGGTACCGTCAGTTTCGGTAAGGAAACCAAGGGCAAGCGCCGCCTGATTATCACGCCAACCGATAACGTGACGATGCCCGATGGCTCCGATCACTACGAGGCGCTGATTCCCAAGTGGCGTCACATGTCCGTCTTTGAAGGTGAGCATGTCGAGAAAGGCGAGGTTGTGTCGGAAGGCTCGCCCAGCCCGCACGATATTTTGCGCCTGAAAGGCATCAAGGAACTGGCGAAGTACATCGTGAACGAGATCCAGGAGGTCTATCGCCTGCAGGGTGTGAAGATCAACGACAAGCACATCGAGGTGATCGTGCGCCAGATGCTGCGCAAGGTGGTCGTGACGTCGTCCGGCGATTCCAACCTGATCAAGGGCGAGCAGGTGGAGTTCACAACGCTGCTGGAGGAGAACGAGCGTCTGAGGGCTGCCAATCTGGTGGAAGCCACCGGCGAGCGCGAGCTGCTCGGGATTACCAAGGCCTCATTGGCGACGGAAAGCTTTATCTCCGCGGCCTCCTTCCAGGAGACTACCCGCGTGCTGACGGAAGCGGCGGTCACGGGCAAGCGCGATTATCTGCGCGGCCTGAAAGAGAACGTCGTGGTGGGCCGCCTGATCCCGGCAGGTACCGGACTTGCGTATCACGCGGGCGCAAGCGCGTGCGCGACAGCCAGAATGCGGTCACTGTGTCGGCACAGGAGATCGAAGCGGCGCTGACCGAAGCGTTGCAGGCTGACCACTAGCGGTCGACCGTCGATATACTGCCGGGTAGCGGCAGGCCTTAAAGGGGCGAGGGTGAGAACCTTCGCCCCTTTTTATTGCCCCGTTTTTATTGCTTGCCGCCGGCTGCCGCAGCGCGTAGTCTTGCCGCCGAGTCGGTCAGGCGATCGCTCTTTGATCGTGTTTACACGGTTGGGGGGAGGAAAGTCCGGGCTCCACAGGGCAGAGTGCCAGGTAACGCCTGGGGGGCGAGAGCCTACGGAAAGTGCAACAGAAAGCATACCGCCTGAAAAAGGGGTCAAACCCCTTTTGAATGAAAAGGGGTCTGACCCCTTCTTCAGGGTAAGGTTGAAATGGTGCGGTAAGAGCGCACCGCGCGGCTGGTAACAGGCGTGGCGATGGAAAACCCCACTCGGAGCAAGACCAAATAGGAATCCATCAGCTGCGGCCCGCAGTGGATTCGGGTAGGTCGCTACAGGCAGGTGGTGACACCTGTCGCAGATGAATGATCGTCCACGACAGAACCCGGCTTATCGACCGACTTTTCTACTCAAAACCGCCCGCACGCTCTTTCAGGGGTGCGGGCGTTTCATTTCTAGCCGATCACATGCCGCCGATCTCGAGGCTTAAGACAGTGCCATTCCCGTCTGATACCTGTTATTTCCAGCGCTAGCGCCACGCTTATAATATTAATCGCTATAAATTTTACTTTTTAGAACTTCATAAGCTTCAAGTTAAAGTAAATCCTTAGATAGTGAATTTATCGAGCTGTTTTAAAGGATGATTCTGTACAGCCTTATCTGAAACTATTGCGCCAGTACTCGCCAAAGTCGCGCTAATTAACTGAAATCACAACGTTTTTTCGGGCTCGCTCCCTTGACACCCTCTCAATTGCAGACCTATAGTGTCGAAAAGTGGAAGGATGTGGGAATTATTGGCTTTTTGTGGTTTGAAAGCCAGTATACGTGGGGGAAATTGGCGTGTTTCGCGGAGTGCAGCATATCAACATGGACGCCAAGGGGCGTTTGGCTATGCCAACGCGCCAGCGCGAGCCATTGCGTGCGCTTTGCGAGGGCCAGGTGGTAGCGACCATCGACACCCAGGTGACCTGTCTTGCGATTTACCCGCTGCCTGTGTGGGAGGTCATTGAAAAGGAAATCCAGGACCTGCCTTCACTCAACCCGGCGGTGAAGCGCTTCCAGCGCCTGGTACTCGGATACGCAACGGATCTTGAACTGGACAGCAGTGGCCGCCTGCTGCTGCCGCAATCCCTGCGCGACTACGCACAGTTGGACAAAAGCGTCGTGCTGATCGGCCAGGGCAACAAATTGGAACTGTGGTCAGAGTCGCTCTGGCTGGCTGAACGTGACCAGGCGCTGCGGGATTCCGGTCCCGATGCTGTATTACCCGCTGAATTGATGTCGCTCAAGCTCTAGGTGGCCGCTATGCATCAAACCGTTCTGTTGCACGAGGCTGTTGATGCTCTGGTAACGCTGCCGGGTGGTTTCTATGTGGACGGCACCTTCGGTCGCGGCGGACACAGCCGCTACCTGCTGCAGCGCTTGAATGAAAGCGGTCATGTGCTGGGTGTGGACAAGGATCTGGCCGCCCAGGCGGTGGCCCAAGAGTTGGCAGAGAGTGAACCCCGTTTTGAATTTTTTCACGGGTCGTTCGCTCAGCTTCCCCATCAACTGCGTGGAATGGGGATCGACGCAGTTGATGGCATTTTGTTGGATCTGGGTGTGTCCAGTCCGCAGCTTGACCAGGGTGAGCGCGGATTCAGCTTTATGCAGGACGGCCCGCTGGATATGCGCATGGATACCAGCAGCGGCGAGACTGCGGCGCAATGGCTGTCCTACGCCGATTTGCAGGATATCGCCGGTGTGTTGAAAGAGTACGGCGAGGAGCGCTTTGCGCGCCGTATCGCGGCGGCCATTGTCGCCGCGCGCGAGGAGTCCCCGATCGACAGCACGGGCCGGTTGGCCCGGGTCGTCAGCGAAGCGCATCCGCGCTGGGAAAAACACAAGCACCCGGCCACCCGCGCGTTCCAGGCGATTCGGATCAAGGTGAATCGCGAACTGGAGGATTTGCAGGCATTCCTGTCGGTAGCCCTCGATTTGTTGCGCGTGGGCGGGCGCCTGGTGGTGATCAGCTTTCACTCGCTGGAAGACCGCCTCGTGAAGCGGTACATGCGCGATATGGCGCGCGGGGATTCGCTGCCGCGTGGCGTACCGGTAACCGAGGCTGCACTCAATCGGCGCATGCGCCTGGTGGGCAAGGCGGTGCGGGCGAGTGCGGAAGAAGTAGCGGGTAATGTGCGCGCGCGCAGTGCGGTAATGCGTGTCGCGGAAAAAATAAATTAATCCTGCAGCAGGTAGATAGCGTGACGGACAGCAGCATGATACGCGCAGGCGCGAGACAGCGAGAGCCGGGGGTCAGTAGACCGCTGCTGACTTTCAATGCCGTCCTGTTGCTGCTGGTATTGGTGTCCGCCTTTGCCACGATCCATTCCACGCACGCCTGCCGCGCGCTATACACGCAGTTGCAGGTACTGGAATCGTCGCAGTGGTACCTGCAGGAGGATTACGGGCGCCTGTTGCTGGAGCAGAGTACGTGGGCGTCGCACTACCGCGTAGAGAAAGTCGCGCGCGGAGACCTGGGCATGGCGGCACCTGATCTTGCGCAATACAAGGTCATACCACGATGAGGCGGGCAGTGACCCAGCCGCCGTTGCCCATGTGGCGCTTCAAGGCGGTGGTCGGCGTGCTCGGCATACTGATGACTCTCCTGGTCTGGCGGGTGTTGTCGCTGCAGGTGCTTGATTTCGAGCACGGTCGTGAGTTCCTGCAGGGCCAGGGTGCGATGCGCTCAGTGCGTACCGCCGAAATACCGGCGTACCGTGGCGTGATCACGGATCGCCGCGGTGAGCCGCTGGCGGTGTCCACGCCGGTGGTGTCGATCTGGGCAAATCCGCAGTTGCTCAAGGATTCGTCGCGCCTGGAAGAGCTGGCGCAGGCGTTGCAGATGCCTTTGCCGACGCTCAAGGAGAAGCTGGCCCATTATGAGGGCAAGCAGTTCATGTACCTGCTGCGCCATCTTGTGCCGGCAGACGCGCGAGCCATATTGGACAAAGGGATACCGGGTGTTGCTGGCGAGCGCGAGTACCGCCGTTTCTACCCTGCGGGTGAGGTCGCGGCACAATTGATCGGCTTTACGAACGTCGATGGCCAGGGGATCGCGGGGCTGGAGCTGGCATACAACGAGAGACTGCAGGGCATACCGGGCAAAAAAAGGTACATCAAGGACCTGCACGGCGACATGGTGCGCGATATTGGCGTGCTGCAGCCGCCGCAATCCGGTAAGGACATGCGCCTCAGCATTGACCTGCGCCTGCAGTTCCTGCAGCACCGCGAGTTGCAGCGCGCCGTCACGGCGCTGGGCGCTGAATCGGGGACGGTGGTGACACTGGACGCCCACACCGGTGAAGTCCTCGCCATGGTCAACTACCCGGTCTACAACCCCAATGGCGAGAAGGTGGGCAGTCCCGAGGGTATGCGCAATCGCGCGATCACCGATGTCTACGAGCCCGGGTCCACGATGAAGTCCCTGACGATGGTGGCCGCGCTGGAAAGCGGGCGCTTCACACCGGAGACGATGATCGAGACCTCGCCCGGCCGTATCCGTGTAGGACCCAAGGTTTACCCTGACCCGCGCAATTACGGGCTGATCAGCGTGACGCGAGTGCTGCAGAAATCCAGCCAGGTCGGCGTCACGAAGATTGCGCTGGATCTCGGGCACGAGCCGATCCGGGAAGTCTTTCACCGCTTCGGCATTGGCCAGCCGCCCAACAGCGGATTCCCCGGCGAGAGCGCCGGCGACCTGCCCAACCGGGCGCGCTGGTATGCGACCGAGAAGGTGTCGCTGGCATTCGGCTACGGCATCACCGCGACGCCGTTGCAACTGGCCCACGCCTATTCCGTTTTTGCCAATGGCGGCGTGCAGCAGCCGGTCTCACTGCTGGCGCTGGACGGCGAGCTGCCAGCTGGCAAGCGGGTGATCTCCACTGACACGGCGGCGCAGCTGCTGGCCATGCTGCACGCGGTGACCGGCGATGAAGGCACCGCGCGCAAGGCACGCGTTCCGGGGTACCAGGTGGGCGGCAAGACGGGCACGGTGCACAAGGTCGGGCCGGGCGGTTATGAAGCGAACAAGTACGTCGCCCTGTTTGTAGGCATTGCGCCCATCGATAACCCGCGCATTGTCTCGGTCGTGGTGATCAACGATCCCAAAGGCGCTCTCTACGGCGGTGGCGCCGTGGCGGCCCCGGTATTTTCGGAAATCACCAGCGCGACGCTGCGCCTGCTCAATGTGCCACCTTCCGACATGGCGACTGTGCGCGCGACAGCCGCCGCTGCACCGGGCGGTAGAACCTGATGCTGGCCGCGCAATCCTTTAGCGTACCGCCGATGCCTCTGCCGCAATTGCTGGGCAGCGAAAACGGGGCCTGCGCCGACGTAATGATCAGTGGTATCCAGTTGGACAGTCGACAAGTGCGGCCGGGGGACCTTTTTCTGGCGTTGCCGGGCGAGAAATACGATGGCCGCCAGTTCATCGCACAGGCCGTTGCCAATGGCGCGGCTGCCGTGGTGGCTGAAGCCCCGGTGGCGGATGCTGCCCGCGCGATTGCGGTGCCCCTGGTGGAGCTGCCCGCACTGCAAGCCAGGGCGGGATTTCTGGCGGCCCGCTTTTATCGTCATCCCAGCCACGCAATGCAGGTGGTGGGCATTACCGGTACCAATGGCAAAACCACCACCAGCCGCATCATCGCGCAATTGAACCGCGCCCTCGGCAAGCCCTGCGGTGTGATCGGCACGCTGGGTGCGACGCTCGCCGACGATGTCACTGCGGCCAGCAACACCACGCCGGATGCGGTATCACTGCAGCAGCAATTGGCGCAGTGGCTGGCGCAGGGTGTGCGTGCCGTCAGCATGGAAGTGTCCTCTCACGCACTGGAGCAGGGGCGGGTGAATGGCGTTGAATTCGCAACGGCCATTTATACCAATCTGTCGCACGATCACCTCGATTACCACGGCAGCATGGAGGCCTACGGGCGCGCCAAGCTGCGCCTGTTCGCCAGCGCGGGCCTGCAACACGCGGTGATTAATGCCGATGATCCTTTCGCCGTGCAAGTCCGCGCGGCCGTGGTGGCGGGAGCACAGGTTGTGACGTATTCCGCGCGGGGCGCCGCCGCCGATGTGCGCGTGGTCAACGCGCAGTTCCAGGCCGGCGGCGTGCGCGGTGAATTGCACAGCCCCTGGGGCGTGGCAAACTTTTTCAGCCCGCTGCCGGGCGATTTCAACCTGGCCAATCTGGCTGCGGCCGTGGCGGCACTCGTGCTTGCGGGCGAGGACCTGCTCGCGGTGCTGGATGCGGTGGGCAAGCTGCAGCCTGTTCCCGGGCGCATGGCGCTGGTGCCGAACTCCCTGAACCTGCAGGTGATCGTGGACTATGCGCACACACCACACGCGCTGGAGCTGGTGCTGCAGGCGCTTCGCCCGCATGTCAGCGGTGCGCTGATTACCGTGTTTGGCTGTGGCGGCGATCGGGACAAAGAGAAACGCCCGTTGATGGGGCGCGTCGCCTGCGCGCTGTCGGATCGCGTGGTGGTGACCAGCGATAACCCGCGCAGCGAGGACCCGCTGCACATCATGCGCGAGATCGAAGCCGGGTGCAGCGGTAACTACGCCCTGGTGGCAGACCGCGCCGAAGCGATTGCGACCGCTGTGGCGATCGCCGGCGCGGGCGATTGCGTGGTGATCGCCGGCAAAGGCCACGAGGATTATCAGTTGGTTGCCGGTGCGCGCCTGCCGTTCAGTGACGAGGCGCACGCGCGTGCCGCGCTGGCGCGGAGGACGGCAACGTGATGCGCGCGATGACGCTGTCAGAATTGCAGACGCCGCTGGCCGCGCAATTGCTTGGTGTCGACCAGGCGTTCACCGGCGTGTCCACCGACAGTCGCAACGTGCGCAGTGGCGATCTGTTCGTCGCGTTGCGCGGCGAACAGTTTGACGGCCACGACTATCTCCAGCAGGTGGAGTCCGCAGGCGCGGCGGCGGCGCTCGTATCGGCCCCGCGTGCCAGCTCGCTGCCGCAGTTGCAGGTGGCCGATACGCTACAGGCGCTGGGACGCCTCGGCGCCTTCAACCGCCAGTTGTACAGCGGCCCGCTGGTGGCGATTACCGGCAGCAGCGGCAAAACCACGGTCAAGAACATGGTGCACGCGGTGTTGTCGCGGCGCGGCGAAACGCTGGCGACCGAAGGCAATTTCAACAATGAAATCGGCGTGCCGCTGACCCTGTTGCGGCTGCGCCCCGAGATCGCGTATGCCGTGGTGGAAATGGGCGCGGCGAAGGCCGGCGATATCGACTGGTTGTGCGAGTTGGCGCGGCCCACGGTCGCGCTGTTGCTCAACGCCATGCCCGCGCATTTGCAGGGCTTTGGCAGCGTGGACGGCGTGGCGGCGGCCAAGGGTGAGATTTTTGATCGGCTGGGCGCGTCCGGTGTCGCCGTGATAAACGCCGACCAGCCCTGGGCGAAGCAGTGGCGCAAGCGCGCTGGAGCGGCCACCGTACTGGATTTTGCGTTGCAACAGCCGGCGTCGATCAGCGCCAGGGGCATCCAGAGCCGCGGCGTGGATGGCATCAGTTTTACAGCGTCAACGCCGGTGGGCGATATCGCGATGCGCCTCGCACTGCCCGGCGTGCACAACGTGGCCAACGCGCTGGCGGCGGTGGCAGTGGGGCTGGCCTGCCAGATCCCGCTGACCGACATTCGCGATGGACTGGAATCGCTGCGGCCTGTGGACGGTCGGCTGCGCGCGCTGCGTTCGCCGCAGGGTGCAGTCATTGTCGACGATTGCTACAACGCCAATCCGGGCTCGGTGCGCGCGGCAATCGATATGCTGGCGGCCTGCCCGGGTCGGCGCACGCTGGTGCTGGGTGCGATGCGCGAACTGGGCGATGGCAGCAGTGCACTGCACCGCGACATCGGCGCCTATGCGCAGGCCGCCGGTATCGAGCAGCTGTGGGGCGTGGGTCCAGAACTGGACGTGTGCGTCACGGCGTTTGGCGCGGGTGGCCGGCATTTCGAGGATCGCGCAGCGGCACTTGCCGCGCTGGCGGGAGCGTTTGGCGAGGGCGACACGGTGTTGATCAAGGGCTCGCGCAGCGCCGGCATGGAACAGGTGTTACATGCGTTGCTGCCAGACTCGACGGCGCAGGAGCACTGAGCATGTTATTACTGCTGGCGGAATACCTCACCCAATACCAGAGCGCGTTTCGCGTATTCCAGTACCTGACGCTGCGCGGCATTCTCGCGGCGGGCACGGCGCTCAGCATCTCCATGTTGGTCGGCCCGACGATGATTCACCGGCTGAAGTTCTACCAGATGGGCCAGTCCGTGCGCGACGACGGCCCGAAGAGCCACTTCAGCAAGGCAGGCACGCCGACCATGGGTGGCGCATTGATGTTGGTCGCCATCGCGGTGTCCTGCCTGCTGTGGGGCGACCTGCGCAACGCCTACCTGTGGCTGGCACTGCTGGTAACAGCCGGCTTCGGCGCCATCGGCTGGGTTGACGACTACCGCAAGGTGGTGGAGAAAAACTCGCGCGGCTTGCCCGCGCGCTGGAAGTATTTCTGGCAGTCTCTGATCGGTTTGGCAGCGGCGATCTACCTGTTCCTGGCGTTCGATTCGCCGGTGACCACGACGCTGTACGTGCCGTTCTTCAAGGATTTCGCCTGGAACATGGGGCTGTTGTTTGTGCCGCTGGCGTATTTCGTGATTGTCGGCGCCAGCAACGCGGTGAACCTCACCGACGGACTGGATGGCCTGGCGATCCTGCCCACCGTGCTGGTCGGCACCGCGCTCGGCATCATCGCCTACCTCACAGGTCGCGTCGACTTCGCCAACTACCTGCATATCCCGCACATTGCCGGCAGCGGCGAGCTGGCGGTGTTCTGCGGCAGCATCGCCGGCGCGGGGCTCGGCTTCCTGTGGTTCAACACCTATCCCGCGCAGGTCTTCATGGGCGATGTCGGCGCATTGGCGCTCGGCGCGGCGCTGGGCATGGTGGCGGTGATCACCCGCCACGAAATCGTATTTTTCATCATGGGCGGCATTTTCGTGCTGGAAACCGTGTCGGTCATTTTGCAGGTGGCGTCTTTCAAACTGACCGGCAAGCGCATCTTCCGCATGGCGCCGATACACCACCATTTTGAATTGAAAGGTTGGCCGGAGCCGCGCGTGATCGTGCGCTTCTGGATTATCACAGTGATGCTGGTCCTGTTCGGGCTGGCGACGTTGAAGTTGCGCTAGGTGAGAATGATCGTGGCCGCACGGCAGGAAACGAACAGTGCATACCGGGTGGTGGTGGGGCTGGGCTCCACTGGCCTCTCGTGCGCGCGCTTCCTGTTTCAGCGCGGCCAGCCGTTTGCAGTCGTCGATACGCGCGCCGAGCCGCCTGGCCTGGCCGAGCTGCAGCGCGAGATGCCCGGCGTCGACGTGCATACCGGTGACTATCCGCAGGATCTCGTGACAGCGGCCTCTGAACTGATCGTCAGCCCCGGCGTTGGAATGGATACGGCGATCGTTCGCGACGCGCTGGCCGCGGGTGTCGCGGTGGTCGGCGATATCGACCTGTTCATGCGCGAGGCGACCGCGCCGGTGGTGGGCATCACCGGCTCCAATGCCAAGTCCACTGTCACCGAACTGGTCGGGCAGATGGCGCGCGATGCGCAACTGAATGTCGGCGTCGGCGGCAACCTCGGTACGCCCGCGCTGGCCTTGCTGGTCCCGGAGCGCGAGCTGTATGTACTGGAATTGTCGAGCTTCCAGCTGGAACGCGCGCAGCGCCTCGGGCTGGCGGTGGCTGCGGTGCTGAATGTCAGCGCGGACCACCTGGACAGGCACGGCAGCATGCCGAATTACCGTAGCGCCAAGCACCGTATCTTCGACGGCTGCAACAAGGCCGTCGTCAATCCGGATGATCCGTATACCGTGCCGCTGCTCAGTTCTGCGGTCGACGTCGTCACCTGGCGCATGGCGCAGCCGCTGGCCGGTGGCTTCGGCCTGCGCGAGGTCAATGGCGTGGAATGCCTGAGCCACGATGAACAGGCTCTGCTGCCGGTGTCTGAGTTGCGCCTGGCAGGTCGCCACAACGTGGCCAATGCGCTCGCCGCACTGGCGCTTGGCTATGCCGCAGGACTGCCGCTGGCGGCGATGACGACAACGTTGCGCAACTTCCGTGGCCTGCCGCACCGCTGCGAACTGGTCGCCGAAATCGACGGCGTGCGCTATGTCAACGACTCCAAGGGCACCAACGTCGGCGCGACCGAGGCCGCCCTGCGCGGACTGGGCGGCGCACGCGATGTGCTGCTGATCGCCGGTGGCCAGGGCAAGGGCGCGGATTTCACGCAGTTGCAAGACGCCGTCGCGCAGCACTGCAAATTGCTGTTGCTGCTGGGCGAGGACGCGCCGCTGCTGGCCCAGGCGTTGTCGCCCTCGGTGCCTGTACTGATGGTGTCCTCGCTGGCCGAGGCGGTCAGCACCGCGGCAGCGCACGCCCTGCGCGGCGATGTGGTGCTGCTGTCTCCCGCCTGTGCCAGCTTCGATATGTTCAGCGGTTACGCCGAGCGCGGCAACACGTTCGCCGCACGGGTCAGGGAACTGGCGGAGGGGCGCCCATGAGACTGACCCGCGACGATATCCGTGAGCTTGGCGCGCCCGATATGACGCTGGCCGTGCTGGGCCTGTCCCTGTTGCTGGTGGGCCTGGTGGCAATCTCCTCCGCGTCCATCGAATACGCCGAATGGCACTTCCAGAATGCCTGGTACCACAGCCAGCGCCATTTCATTTACCTGGTGGCGGCGATCGTTGCGGCGGCGGCGTGCTACAGCGTGAAGACCGAGTTCTGGCAGGCCAGTGGCTGGTGGTGGTTGTTCGCATCGTTGGCGCTGCTGATTCTGGTGCTGATTCCCGGCGTCGGTCGCGAAGTGAACGGCAGCCAGCGCTGGTTGCCGCTCGGTCCGTTCACGCTGCAGCCCTCCGAATTTGCCAAGCTCGCCATTGTCATTTACCTGGCCGGCTATATGGTACGCCGTGAACATGAAGTGCGGCACAAGTGGCAGGGTTTCCTCAAGCCGATGACCGTGTTGTTCGCAACCACCCTGTTGCTGATGATCGAACCCGACTTTGGCGCGACAGTGATTGTCGCGGCGACCGCGTTTGGCATGCTGTTCATGGCCGGTGTCAAGGTCGGGCACTTCATGGTCGTCGTCCTCGGCGCGCTGGGCGCACTGCTGGTGCTGGTGATCTCCGAACCCTACCGGGTCAAACGCCTGACGGCCTACACCGATCCCTGGGCCGATCCCTACGACACCGGCTTCCAGTTGACGCAATCGCTGATCGCGTTCGGGCGCGGCGAGTGGACCGGCGTCGGCCTCGGCAACAGCGTGCAGAAGCTGTTCTACCTGCCGGAGGCGCACACCGATTTCGTCTTCTCCATCTGGGCAGAGGAAACCGGCTTCCTCGGCGCGGTAACGGTGATCGCGCTGTTCGGCGCCCTGATCGGCAGGATCCTGTGGACGGGCCTGCGTGCACTGCGGGCTGAGAATTCATTTGGCGCCTACATTTGCTACGGCGTTGCGCTGGTGTTTTCCGGCCAGGCCTTCGTCAACATGGGGGTGAGCTCGGGCCTGCTGCCCACCAAGGGCTTGACCCTGCCGTTTGTCAGCTACGGCGGCACCAGCCTGATTGTGTGCTGCGCGATGCTGGGCCTGGTGCTGCGCATCGACCGCGATATCCGCATACCGTCACCCAACCGGAGCCAGGCGTCATGACGGCTGCCACACCCGTGGGGTTGAAACCGTTAGTGTTGATGATGGCCGGTGGCACCGGTGGCCATGTGTACCCCGCACTCGCGGTGGCGACGGAGTTGCTCGCGCGCGGCTACCGCGTGGAGTGGGTGGGGACGGCACGCGGGCTTGAGCATCGCGTCGTGCCCGCTGCTGGCATCACCCTGCACTGCCTCGCCGTGCGCGGGGTGCGCGGCAAGAATAGTGTGGACAGGCTGTTGGCGCTGCTGTCCCTGCTGGTGGCTTCCCTGCAGGCGCTGTGGCTGGTTTTTCGCCGCGCGCCCGGTTGTGTCGTCGGCATGGGCGGCTATGTGGCGGGCCCTGCTGGCGTGGCGGCGTGGCTGTTGCGCAAGCCGCTGCTGATCCACGAGCAGAACGCGGTGGCGGGCACCACCAATCGCATGCTGGCGCCGCTGGCGACCACCGTCGTTGCCGGTTTCCCCGGTGCCTTTGGCGGCAACGTCGCCTTCAGTGTTCTCGGCAATCCGGTGCGCCGCGAGCTGCTGCAGGCGCGTGCGGATAATCATTACGACTACCGCGGCCAGCGTCCGCTGCACTTGCTGGTGCTCGGCGGCAGCCTCGGCGCACAGCCGATCAACGAGGTGGTGCCGTCAGCGGTGCGCGAGCTGGTACAGCAGGGCGCCGCAATCGAGGTGCGACACCAGAGCGGCGCCGGGCATGACGCGGGCGTGCGACAGCACTACGGGGAATTGTTGCAGCAGGGTGTGCAGGTCGCGCCGTTTATCGAGGACATGGCGGCGGCGTATGCCTGGGCCGACCTGGTTCTGTGCCGCTGTGGTGCATTGACCATAGCCGAACTTTGCGTGATGGGCCGCCCGGCTATTTTGGTGCCGCTGCCGCACGCGATCGACGATCACCAGACGGCCAACGCGCGCGCGCTGACGGACTGTGGCGGCGGCGTGTTGCTGCGCCAGAATGAGATGACGGTGGCAGCGGTGCACGCCCTGCTGCAGGAATTGGCTGGCGATGCTGCGCGCTTGTCCGCGATGGCTGCCGCCGCCTTCAACGCGGCGACGCCGGATGCCGCCGAGCGCGTCAGCGACTGCTGCGAGGAGCTGCTGTATGCCTGATCGCGGCATTGCCTTGCGTCTCCCGGAAATGCGCCGCATCCGCCGCATCCACATGATCGGCATCGGCGGTTCCGGGATGAGTGGTATCGCCGAGGTGCTGTTCAATCTCGGCTACGATGTGGCGGGTTCCGACCTGCGTGGCAGCGCGGTCACGGAGCGCCTCGCGCAGCGCGGCGTCGAGATATTCATCGGCCATGCGGCGGACAATGTCGGCAGCGCCGACGTGGTGGTGTCCTCCAGCGCCGTTGATGAAGCCAACCCTGAAGTGATCGCTGCACGCGCCGCGCGTATTCCGGTGGTGCGGCGCGCGGAAATGCTGGCTGAGCTGATGCGCTACCGCCACGGCATCGCGGTCGCGGGCACCCATGGCAAGACCACCACCACCAGCCTGATCGCCGCGATTTTTGGCGAGGCGGGACTCGACCCCACGTTCATCATCGGCGGGCTGGTGAACAGCATCGGCAGCAATGCGCAACTCGGTGCCGGGCGCATCCTGATCGCTGAAGCCGACGAGAGCGATGCGTCCTTCCTGCACCTGCAACCGATGGTCACCGTGGTGACCAATATCGAAGCGGACCACATGGAAACCTACGGCGGGGACTTCGCCGTGCTGCGGCGCACCTTTCTGGAATTTCTGCACAACCTGCCGTTCTACGGCATCGCTGTTCTGTGTATCGATGATCCGGTGGTGCGCGGATTGCTGCCGGATATTTCCCGCCAGGTGATTACCTATGGCATCTCAGACGATGCCGATTACCGCATCACGAATATCCAGCGCAACGGTCTCAGCACCGCGTTTGTCGTGCAACGGCCGGGTGATGCCGAGCCGCTGGCCATCAACCTGAATATGCCCGGCACGCACAATGTACTGAATGCCACCGCGGCTGTGGTGGTCGCCTGCGATGAAGGCTTGCCGGATGCCGCCATGCAGCGCGGCCTCGCCGGCTTTGCCGGTGTCGGCCGACGTTTTACCCGGCTCGGTGAACTCAACTTTCCGGGCGGCAAGGCAGAGCTGGTCGATGACTACGGCCACCACCCCACCGAAGTGCGCGCGACGCTGGAATCGATTCGCCAGGCCTGGCCGTCGCGCCGCGTGGTGATGGTGTACCAGCCGCATCGCTACACGCGCACGCGCGATCTGTACGAGGATTTCGTCGCGGTGCTGTCGGGTTGCGATGTGTTGGTACTGCTGGATGTGTATCCCGCCGGTGAAGCCGCGATCCCCGGCGCTGACAGCCGCAGCCTCACCCGCAGCATACGCCAGCGCGGGCAGCTGGAACCGATCTTCGCCGAGCGCATCGACGACGTGCCCGAGTTGCTCAGCGCCCTGGTGCAGGACGGCGACGTCATCGTCACCCAGGGCGCTGGCAACGTGTCGCGCCTGGCGCAGGACCTGAGCACGCTGTATCTCAAACAGGGAACGCTGATATGAGCCTGGAATCGTTGCGCGAAGGAAAGATCGCGGTGCTGCTGGGCGGCAACTCGGCAGAGCGCGCGGTCTCGCTGAACAGCGGCAAGACGGTGATCGACGCGTTGCAGACGCTGGGCATGCAGGTCGTCGCGGTGGACCCGGCAGAGCCGGACTGGGCGGCGCAGCTCGCCGGCGCGAGCCTGGCGTTCATCGTGCTGCACGGCCCCGGTGGCGAGGACGGCAGCATGCAGGGCGCGCTGCAGACGCTGGGTATTCCTTACACGGGTTCCGGCGTGCTCGGTTCCGCGCTGGCCATGGACAAAAAGCGAGCGAAGCAATTGTGGCAGGGCATCGAGCTGCCGACCGCCGGTTTCACCACACTGGCCAAGGACAGCGACTGGCAGGGCGTGATCGACCGCTTCGGCAAGGTGTTCGTCAAACCCGCCTGCGAGGGCTCGAGCATCGGCATGAGCTCTGCAAACACTGCAGAAGCGTTGCGCGCCTCGTATGAGCTGGCCAGCCAGTATGCGGGCGAAGTGCTGGCGGAACAGTTTATTGCCGGACCCGAGTACACGGTGGCGATCCTGGGCGATCGCGCGCTGCCGTCAATACGCCTGGAGACCGACAACGAGTTTTACGATTACGAGGCGAAGTACATCTCCGACGACACACGCTACCACTGTCCCAGCGGCCTGTCGGCAAGCGAAGAGGCGGAAATCGCCGCGTTGTCGCTGCGCGCTTTCCGTTCGCTGGGCTGCGCCGTGTGGGGGCGTGTCGATGTGATGCGCGATGCCGCCGGGCGTTTCTTCGTGCTGGAAGTGAATACCGTGCCGGGCATGACATCCCACAGCCTGGTGCCAATGGCCGCTGCAGCCACGGGCATGGCAATTCCGGCCCTGGTGCAGCGCATCGTGGAATTGAGCCTTGGGGAGGTGACCTGATATGGCGGGAATATTGCGCAGGGCCGGTGCAGACGCGGGCAAACGGCCGGCTCGCAGGGACACGCGGCAGGAGCCGCCGAAGAAATCCGTGAAAGCGCGCGGTCGCCGCGTGCAGCACGGCGCCACCCGCAATCCTGTGGCGCGGGAGAAAACGGTAGAGGGGGGGAAGGTCGCCATCCCCTCGGTCTGGCTGAACCGGCTGTTGATCCTGCTCGGCGCGGCGGTGGTGCTTACCGCAGGCATCAAGGCGTTCGTGACCGTGCAGAGCCTGCCGGTACAGCGCATCAGCGTCACCGGCGAGCTGGAGCACACGCAGGCGCAGCTGGTGCAGGACATCGTGCAACCCGGGCTTGTCGGCGGCTTCCTGAACGCTGACCTCAAGCAGATTCAACGGCAACTGGAAGGATTGCCCTGGATATATGAAGCCAACGTGCGGCGCAAGTGGCCGAACGCGTTGGAGATCCATGTGGTGGAGGAGCTGCCTATCGCCCGCTGGGGACAGGATGGCTTCCTCAATCATGAAGGCGGGGTATTCCACTCCGATAAAGAGGGTGACTGGGAGTCGCTGCCGCGACTGCAGGGCTCCGGCGATTCCGCCCGGTCAATGGTGCAGAAATACCAGCGACTGGTGGAGATCCTGGCACCGTTCAATCTGGCGGTGGAGCAACTCACCGAGGATGAACGGGGGCAGTTGGAAGTGGTGCTGGCGGGCGGCATGCAGCTAAACCTCGGCAGCGACAGGTTCCTTGAGCGCATGCATCGCTTTGTGGAGATCTATCGCAACGAGCTGTCCGCCCGGCAGGCAGACGTGGCACGCGTGGATTTGCGTTACGAGAACGGCATTGCCGTAGCGTTTAAAGAGCCGACACAGGCAGACCCGTCAAGCGTGGCGGGAATATAACAATGCAGTCAAATGTGAATGGGAGACACTGGCATGGCCAGCGCGCAGGATAAAAAGTTGATTGTGGGCCTCGACATCGGCACCTCCAAGGTGGTGGCGATCGTGGGCGAAATCGGTGCCGACGGCAGCATCGAAATCGTCGGTATTGGCTCCAATCCGTCCAAGGGCATGAAGAAGGGCGTGGTGGTCAACATCGAGTCCACCGTGCAGTCCATACAGCGCGCCGTCGAGGAGGCTGAACTGATGGCGGGGTGCCAGATTCACTCGGTCTACGTGGGGATCGCCGGCAGCCATATTCGCAGCCTCAATTCGCACGGCATCGTGGCCATCAAGGACAAGGAGGTGTACCGCGCCGACCTGGAGCGCGTCATCGACGCGGCGCAGGCTGTTGCGATTCCGGCTGACCAGAAGATCCTGCACATCCTGCCGCAGGAATACATCATCGACAACCAGGAGGGCATCAAGGAGCCGCTGGGCATGTCCGGCGTGCGCCTGGAGGCGAAGGTGCACCTGGTCACCTGTGCGGTGAACGCCGCGCAGAATATCGAGAAATGCATCCGTCGCTGCGGCCTCGAGGTGGAGGAAATCATCCTCGAACAACTCGCGTCCAGCTACTCGGTGTTGACCGACGACGAGCGGGAATTGGGCGTCTGCCTGGTCGACATTGGTGGCGGCACCACTGACATCGCTATTTTCACCGAAGGTTCAATTCGCCACACCGGGGTGATCCCGATCGCGGGCGACCAGGTCACCAACGACATCGCGATGGCGCTGCGCACGCCGACGCAGCACGCCGAGGAAATCAAGATCAAATATGCCTGCGCGCTGACCCAGCTGGCCGGCGCGGACGACACCATCAAAGTGCCCAGTGTTGGCGATCGCCCGCCGCGCGACCTGTCGCGGCAGTCGCTGGCCGAGGTGGTGGAGCCGCGCTACGACGAACTGTTCACGCTCGTGCAGGCGGAACTGCGGCGCAGCGGCTACGAGGATATGGTGCCGGCGGGTGTCGTCCTGACCGGCGGCACCGCCAAGATGGAAGGGGTGGTCGAGCTGGCCGAGGAAATTTTCCACATGCCGGTGCGCGTGGGCTACCCGCAAACTGTGCGCGGCCTGAACGACATCGTGCGCAATCCGATCTATGCCACCAGTGTCGGCTTGCTGCAATACGGATTGATGCTGCGACCGGAACACGCTGCGGGGTCTTCCGCCAAGTCAGGTCCGCCCTCCGAGGGTGTCTGGGGACGCGCGAAGGCGTGGTTGCAGAGCAATTTCTAACGGTTTTTGTGGTGGTGAATGTTGTTGTGTTTTTGTAGTGGGTTGTTGTGGGTTGTTGTGAAGGGGTTGCGTGCGAGCGCGGCGCGTCTAAATAAAAGGGGAGTAAGACCATGTTTGAACTAATCGATACTGTTCCATCCAATGCAGTCATCAAAGTGATCGGTGTGGGTGGCGGCGGCGGCAACGCTGTCAAGCACATGATCGACAACCAGGTGGAAGGCGTGGATTTTATCTGCGCCAACACCGATGCCCAGGCGCTGTCGGATATTGCATCGAAGACGGTGCTGCAGCTCGGCGGTGACATCACCAAGGGTCTGGGCGCCGGCGCCAACCCGGAAATCGGCCGCGCGGCCGCGATGGAAGATCGCGACCGCATCGCCGACGCACTGCGCGGCGCCGATATGGTGTTCATCACCGCCGGCATGGGCGGTGGCACCGGCACCGGCGGCGCGCCGGTGGTGGCGGAGGTGGCGCGGGAGCTGGGTATCCTGACCGTTGCCGTGGTCACCCGGCCGTTTGCGTTTGAAGGCAAGAAGCGCCTGAACATCGCGCAGGAAGGCCTGGCGGAGCTGGCGCAGCATGTCGACTCACTCATCACCATTCCCAATGAGAAGCTGCTGGAAGTGCTGGGCAAGAACACCAGCCTGCTGGATGCCTTCCGCGAGGCCAACGACGTGTTGCTGGGCGCGGTGCAGGGGATCGCCGACCTGATCATTCGCCCCGGCATGATCAACGTCGACTTCGCCGACGTGCGCACCGTGATGTCGGAAATGGGCATGGCGATGATGGGTACAGGCTACGCCAAGGGTGAAAACCGTGCGCGCAAGGCGGCTGAGAAAGCGATCAGCAGCCCGCTGCTGGACGATATCGACCTGGCGGGTGCGCGCGGTATCCTGGTGAACATCACCGCCGGTTTTGACCTGTCACTGGGCGAGTTTTCCGAGGTGGGCGAAACCATCGAGGAGTTCGCATCCGAGGAGGCCACCGTGGTGGTGGGCACCGTGATCGACCCGACCATGAAGGAAGAAATCAAGGTGACTGTTGTTGCGACCGGCCTGGGCGGCGCTACCGTGCGCACCCAGCTGCAGATCGTGGAACCCGTGTCGAAGCCCGCTGTGATCGATCCTTCAGTTGAGCCGGACTACAGCACGTATGACCGGCCAGCGGCATTGCGCAACAAGGCGCATCGCTCAGTGGGGGCGGCTGGTGCTGGCAGCGGCAGCGAGGAGTACTTCGATATTCCGGCGTTTCTGCGTCGCCAGGCTGACTAGTCGGGCAATCGCTGACCCTGCTGTTCCCGCGCTGGCCTTGCGCCAGCGATGACTCATCGGGAACAGACGGGCGACGCGTAGAGGATGACACCCTGTGCTGTGCCGCTCTGTGGGCGGCCGGCTCGGCAATCTCCGGCTGTGTCCCGGATATGGTAATTTGCCACACTTTCTGGCATAGTCGCGCGCACTTCCCACGATTAATTCCTTGATACTGCTGAATAATTAATGAAAGTTATTTTGATTAGTCGCAAGCACGGCGGTTCCCGTTCCATTGAATTGGGCCGCTGGTCGCGTGCGCTGCTGTCACTGTGTTGTCTGGGATTGCCCATTGGCCTGGCGGCTTCCGGCTATATCGCAGGCCAGGAGAGTGGCGCCAAGGCACTGCGCGGGGCGACACTGGACGCGCCGCAGGATGAGTCCACACAGCTGACCGAGCAGCAGAATGCGCTGAAAGACGAGGAAGCTCGCTTGAACCAGCGAAAATTACAGGCGATGACCCTCAACCTGGCGGAACTGGAGGCCAGGATGACCCGGCTGGATGCGCTGGGACAGCACCTCACCGCAATGGCCGATCTGGAGCAGGGAGAATTCGATTTCAGCCAGCCTCCCGCCGTCGGTGGCCCGGTAGCGAGCGAGTTCAGCGGCGACTTTTCCTCTGGTGGTGTCGACGATGAAATGGACCGCTTCGCATCGCGCCTGGACGACCGCGAACAACAAATGGAGATGCTGGAATCCCTGCTGACCAACAGCAAATGGCAGGAGCAATCCTCTGTGGCGGGATCCCCGGTGAAAGGTGGTTACATGTCGTCCCGCTACGGCTGGCGTATCGACCCTATCACTGGCAAGCGGTCAATGCATACCGGCCTTGATTTTGCCGGCAAACCCGGTTCGGAGATTGTAACGGTCGCCTCGGGTGTGGTGACCTGGACCGGCAGGGATGGCGACTACGGCAATACGGTTGAGATCTCCCACGGGGATGATTACGTCACGCGCTATGCGCACAACAAGGAAATCCTGGTGCAGCCTGGCGATGTGGTGCGCAAGGGCGAAACCATAGCCCTGATGGGCGCCAGTGGCCGCGCCACGGGCAACCACCTGCATTATGAAGTGTACAAGAACGGCCGTTCAGTCGACCCGGCCAGCTACGTGGCCCGCACCCAGCCCTGAGCCACCCTGTTGCAGCGTTGTTCTCCTCGCCGGGCTACCTTGCGCGGTCTTCCCTATTTCAATTGCGATGAACCACCATGTTAATTAATACTCTGAAAAGCCTGTTTGGCACCCGCAACAGTCGCCAACTGAAACGCATGGGCAAAGTGATCAAACAGATCAATGCGCTGGCGGATGAGACCAAAGCGCTGGATGATGCGCAGCTGGCCGCCAAAACGGCCGAATTCAAAGCCCGCCTGGCAAAGGGCGACACGCTCGACAGCATCCTCCCCGAGGCGTTTGCCGTGGTCCGCGAGGCCGGTGAGCGAGCGCTGGGACTGCGCCATTTCGACGTGCAGTTGATCGGGGGCATGGCGCTGCACGAGGGTAAAATCGCAGAGATGCGCACCGGTGAGGGCAAGACCCTGGTGGCGACGTTGCCCGCGTACCTCAATGCGCTCACCGGCGAAAGCGTCCACCTGATAACGGTCAACGACTACCTGGCGAACCGCGATGCCCACTGGATGGGGCCGCTGTACAACTTTCTCGGCATGTCGTTTGGCGTCATTCGCTCGGGACAATCGTCGGATGAGAAGCGCGCCGCGTACAACGCCGATATCGTCTACGGCACCAACAATGAATTCGGTTTCGACTACCTGCGCGACAACATGGCGTTCGCGTTGGAAGAGCGCATGGCGCGCGGGCTGGGCTTCGCCATCGTCGACGAGGTCGACTCCATCCTGATCGATGAGGCGCGCACGCCGCTGATCATTTCCGGCGCGTCCGAGGACAGCTCGGAACTCTACCGCCGCATCAATCGCATGATCCCGTCGCTGCGGCTGCAGACCGAGGGCGAGGACGGGCATTACACCATCGATGAGAAGCAGCGCCAGGTAGAACTGACCGAAGCCGGGCACGAGTTCATCGAGGAGTTGATGATCAAGGAGGGCCTGTTGCAGGAAGGCGATAATCTCTATTCCGCCGTCAATCTCGGCCTGCTGCACCATGTGCACTCCGGCATGCGTGCCCACGCGCTGTACCACAAGGATGTGGAGTACATCGTGCAGAACGGGCAGGTGGTGCTTATCGATGAGCACACCGGTCGTACCATGGCCGGGCGGCGGCTGTCCGAGGGCCTGCACCAGGCGATTGAGGCGAAGGAGGGGGTTGCGATACAGAGCGAGAGCCAGACGCTCGCGTCCACGACCTTCCAGAATTATTTCCGCCTGTACAAAAAGCTGGCCGGCATGACCGGTACCGCCGACACCGAAGCGTTTGAGTTTCGCCAGATCTACGGACTGGAGGTGCTGGTCATCCCTACCAATGTGCCGCAGCAGCGCAAGGACCTGAACGACCTGGTCTATCTCAGCGTGGAAGAGAAGTTCGATGCGATCGTGGCCGATGTGAAAGAGTGCATGGACAAGGGCGCGCCAGTGCTGGTGGGCACGGCATCCGTCGAGACCTCCGAAGCGATGTCCGCGCGTTTTCGCAAGGCCGGTATCGAGCACAAGGTGCTGAACGCCAAGTACCATGAGCAGGAGGCGGAGATCATCGCCCAGGCGGGTCGGCCGGGCGTGGTCACCATCGCCACCAACATGGCCGGACGCGGCACCGACATCGTGCTGGGCGGTAACCTGAAGGCTGAGTTGAACGCACTGGGCGATGTCGACGAGGCTGAAAAAGCACGCGTGAGCGCGGCATGGACGGCGCGCCATGAGGCGGTGCTCGCGGCCGGTGGCCTGCACATCCTCGGCACCGAACGCCACGAGTCGCGCCGCATCGACAACCAGTTGCGCGGTCGCGCCGGTCGGCAGGGTGACCCGGGTGTCTCGCGCTTCTACCTTTCGCTCGAAGACAACCTGATGCGCATCTTCGCCTCGGAACGGGTGAAGGGATTCATGCAGGCGCTGGGCATGGAGAAGGGCGAGGCGATCGAGCACAGCATGGTCACCAATGCCATCGAAAAGGCGCAGCGCAAGGTTGAGGGCCGCAACTTCGATATCCGCAAGCAGTTGCTGGAGTACGACGATGTCGCCAACGACCAGCGCCAGATTGTCTACCAGCAGCGCGATGACCTGCTCACCGAATCGGATATCTCCGAGACGATCACCGCCATTCGGCGCGATGTCGTGACACAGGCCATAGACAGCTATATTCCGCCGCTGAGTGTCGAGGAACAATGGGATATACCGGGGCTGGAGAGGCAACTGGAGGCCGAGTTCGCCGTCACCCTGCCGTTGCAGCAGTGGCTGGACGAGGACGACAAACTGCATGAAGAGGGGCTGCGTGCAAGGATTGCCGACGCCGTGCAATCCGCTTACGACGCCAAGTGTGCCAGCGTGGGCCCGGATATGCGCCGCATCGAGAAGCAGATCATGTTGCAGATACTGGACACGTTGTGGAAGGAGCACCTGTCCACGATGGATCACTTGCGCCAGGGTATTCACCTGCGCGCCTATGCGCAGAAAAACCCCAAGCAGGAGTACAAGCGCGAGTCATTCCAGTTGTTCGAACAGTTGCTCGTCAATCTCAAATACGAGGTGGTGAAATTCCTCAGTCACGTGCAGATACAGCGCCGCGATGAGGCAGAAGCAATGGAGCGCCAGCGACGGGAGGCCGCCGCCCGCGAGCAATTGGCATTCCAGCACGACGCGGCACCTCGCTGGATGCACAGCCGACTGAAGCGAGTGAGAGTGAGGTGGCACCGCCGCAGACCTATACCCGGGAGCAGCCCAAGGTCGGGCGCAATGAGCCCTGTCCCTGCGGCAGCGGCAAGAAATACAAGCAGTGCCACGGCAAACTGTGCCTACGGATTTATACAGGGAGAAGCGCTGAAATGGCTGTTGGCGAGGATACATTGGGGCCACTGGACGCCGTGCCCGGCGTGCGACTTGCGACGGTGTCCGCAGGCATAAAAACTGCCGGTCGGCAGGATCTGGTGTTGATCGAAGTTGCGCCGGGGACACAGTGTGCCGCCGTGTTCACGCGCAATGTGTTTTGCGCCGCACCGGTTACGGTGGCGCGCGAGCATTTACAGTCCAGCGCGCACCAGCCGCGCTACCTGCTGATCAACACGGGCAACGCCAATGCCGGCACTGGCGCGGCAGGGGATCGCAGCGGCCCGCACCTGTACGGCAGCGGTGGCTGCGGTGGCCGGCGTCAGCACGGTCAGCGTACTGCCGTTTTCCACCGGCGTGATCGGCGAGCCGCTGCCTGTGCCTAAACTGGAGCAGGCGATACCGGCCGCCTTCGCCGCGCTCACTGCAGACGGCTGGCTGCCTGCCGCCCAGGGCATTCTTACCACGGACACGCGTCCCAAGGCGCTGTCCGTGCGTTTTCACTGCGACGGCCGCGACTACGTGGTCACCGGCATTGCCAAGGGCGCCGGCATGATCCGCCCGAACATGGCAACCATGCTGGCGTTTCTCGCTACCGATGCGGCGGTGGAGCAAGCGCTGTTACAGCAGATGCTGTCGGAGCTGACCGAGCTGTCCTTCAACCGTATTACCGTGGACGGTGACACCTCCACCAATGATGCCTGCCTGTTACTGGCAACGGGCAAGGCGGGGAATACCCCGGTCAGTGATAGCGCATCCGCTGTGTATCTTGCGCTGCGCGACGCGGTGGAGGAAGTCTGCATCGCGCTCGCCCACGGCATCGTGCGCGACGGCGAGGGTGCCAGCAAATTCGTGACGGTGCAGGTGAACGGTGGTCGCAACGAGGCAGAGTGCCTGGACGTCGCATTCACCATCGCGCACTCGCCACTGGTGAAAACCGCGCTGTTCGCCAGCGACCCCAACTGGGGCCGCCTGCTGGCCGCCATCGGTCGCTCCGGTGTGCCCGAGTTGCAGGTGGATCTCGTAGGCCTGTATCTCAACGACGTGCTGATCGCCGAAGGTGGCTGTCGCGCAACGTCCTACACCGAGGCGCAGGGCGTCGCCGCGATGGCACCGCAAGACATCGTCATCCGCGTCGAACTCCATCGCGGAGAGGCCGCAGTCCGGGTGTGGACGACGGATTTTTCCTACGACTATGTGCGCATCAACGCCGAATACCGCTCCTGAATGGCGTTAGTGCACGTGGCTGTCGGTGTGATCCTGGATGCGCACCGCAACATCCTCATTACCCGACGCGCGCCCGACGCGCACCAGGGCGATCTGTGGGAATTTCCCGGCGGCAAGGTCGAAGCGGGTGAGTCACTCACCGAGGCGCTGGCGCGCGAATTGCGCGAGGAACTCGGCATCGTGATAGGCCGCACCAGTGCGCTGCTGGAAGTGCGCCACGATTACGGCGACAAGTCGGTGCTGCTGGACGTGCATGTGGTGTGGGAATTCAGCGGCGAGGCGCGAGCGCTGGAAGATCAACCGATGGCCTGGGTGGCACCGGTGGAGCTGGGCGGTTACAGCTTTCCCGCTGCCAATATGCCAATCGTCGCCGCGGTCGCTCGATTGCTCGTACCGTGATCTGCTGGGGTCGGGTGTGTTTATCCGCCAGATTCCTAAAACCATCGTCGTTATGATGCAAGATTTGTTCAGGTGGGCGAGTTCGACTGGCAACTCAGGATTGTGGTGTTCGATTGTGGTCGCCGGGTTCGGCTGTCGGGTGCGCAATTCGCCCGCTTCCCCGATACTCGCGAACGAATTGCACACCCAACATCCGAACCCTCGCTCCGTGCCATCTCCCGAACTTTAGTTCCGCGCTGCCTTCTAGGCCGATGTTCTATCGGACACTCGGAACGAGGCTCCGGGCGGGAAAGCCGCTTCATCTGCGATACTCGCGGACGGAGTGCGTATCCAGCACCTGGATCCTCGTGCCATGCCATCCCCCGTATCACTGTTCTGGTCGAATGCTCGGAACAAGGCTCTGGGCGGATAAGCCGCTTCGTATGCGAGTATCGGGGAAGCAGGCGAAGCGGCTTATCCGGCCAGAGCCGATCGCATGCACGAACCGGAAGGGTCCATTCTGTTCAGAGTCATTCTCAGGCACGAACAGCTAAGAGTTCTGTCGCCCGGCCTCGGCACGCGCCAGGAACTCCTTGTGTAACTCGTCCACCTGCAGTTCCAGATCCGCCAGAGAACCGCTGTTATCGATCACGATGTCCGCCAGCGCCAGTCGCGACTCGCGGCTCAGTTGCGCGGCCATGATGCGCTTGACCTGCGCCTCGTCGTTGTTATCGCGTTGCGCGGTGCGCGCAATCTGCACTTCCTCGGGCACGTCCACCACCACCACACACTCAACCAGCGCTTTCTGGCTGGTATCCAGCAGCAGCGGTGAACTGAGGACGGTGTAAGGACTGCGCGAGGCACAGATCTGGTCGACGATTTCCTGACCGATCAGTGGGTGGGTGAGGCGCTCCAGCCAGCGGCGTTCGGCCTCATCCTGGAACACGCGTGCGCGCAGTGCCGCCCGGTCCAGCGTGCCGTCAGCCTGCAGGATATCGGCGCCAAAATGCTCGGCGATTTGCGTAAGTGCGGGTTTGCCCGGTTCGACCACGATTCTGGCGACCACGTCCGCATCCACCACAGTGATGCCGTATTGCTCGAGGCGCCGCGTGACCGCCGATTTGCCGCTGCCAATACCGCCGGTGACACCCACCACCAGCGTCATAGCAGGTGAATGCCGAAGCGCGCGAACACCGATCCGTAGCTGCCGTCGCCGAGCAGCAGCGCCAGCCACCCGGCGATCGCCAGGTAGGGGCCGAACGGTATCGGGATTTCCTTGCCGCGGCGCTTGATGGCCATCAGTGCAATGCCGCAGATCGCACCCACCAGTGAGGACAGCAGGATGATTTCCGGCAGCATCTGCCAGCCCAGCCAGGCGCCGAGCGCGGCCAGCAGTTTGAAATCGCCGTAGCCCATGCCCTCTTTGCCGGTAATCAATTTGAAGGCCTGGTAAATGGTCCACAGGATAAGGTAGCCGGCCATCGCGCCGATCACGGCGTCATTCAGGCTGGTGAAAGTGGCCTGCAGGTTGAACAACAAGCCCAGCCACATCAGCGGCAGCGTGATATCGTCGGGCAGTAGCTGGTGGTCGACGTCGATCATGGTCAGCGCGATCAATGCCCAGGTGAGCAACACTGCGCCCAGAAGCGCCGGGGAAAACGCAAAAAACCACGCCAGCGCCAGCGTCATGAGTCCGGTGACCAGTTCGATGATCGGGTACCGCGGTGAGATCCGTGCGGCACAACTGCTGCATTTACCGCCCAGCAACAAGTAGCTGATGACAGGAATATTCTCCCACGGCTTGATGGCCGCCTTGCATTGCGGGCAGTGGGAATTCGGTGTGGCCAGGTTGAGTGGGGCTTCCTGTTTCTCCGGCTCAAGTTCCAGCAATTCACAACAATCGCGTCGCCACCGCGTTTCCATCATCAACGGCAGGCGGTAGATCACCACATTGAGAAAACTTCCCACCAGCAAGCCCAGGCACAACAGGCCCCCGCAGAGCAGGCCCATAGGCACGACTGTTTCTGGCATGAATTAAGCGTCCTTGTTCTGTAAGGCGTTGTAGAGAGCTGTGGTCAGTAGCGCCGCGTGTCGCGGTGCTAGATCACCGATCCCAACATGAAGATGGGCAGGTACATGGCGATCATCAGGCCGCCGACCAGCACCCCGAGAATCGACATAATCAGCGGTTCCATCAGCGAGCTGAGGCTGTCCACCGCATTGTCCACCGCAGCCTCGTAATGCGTCGCGACCTTGTCGAGCATTTCATCCAGCGCGCCGGATTCCTCGCCGATGGAGACCATCTGCAGCAGCATATTGGGGAACAGGCCGGTCGATTTAATGGAGTTGTAAAGTGTTGTACCTGTAGTGACGTCATCGCGGATGCGGCGTATCGCTTTCGCGTAGACCGAGTTGCCCGCCGCGCCGGCCGTCGAATTCAGCGCATCCACCAGTGGTACACCGGCAGCGAAGGTGGTGGCCAGTGTGCGGGAGAAACGCGCGATGACCGCATCGTGCACGATCCCTCCGACCACCGGTATACGCAGCGCCATTTGATCCAGCCATTCGGAAAACGCGACCGAGCGCAGCTTGGCCTCCCGGAAGGCGAAAACAATGCCGATAATACCGAGCAGCATCACAAACCACCAGGCGATGACAAAGTCGGATATATCCATTACGAACTGCGTGAATGCCGGCAGTTCCGAACCAAAACTCTGGAAGGTATTGGCGAACACCGGCACCACTTTGATCAGCAGGATCGCGCATACGATCAGTGCCACAACGATCACCGCGGTGGGGTAAGTCATCGCCTTCCTGATTTTGGCCTTGAGTTGTTCGGTCTTTTCCTTGTAGGTCGCCACGCGATCGAGCATGACTTCCAGCGTGCCGGAGTCTTCGCCCGAACCGACCAGGCTGCAGAACAGGTCGTCGAAGTGACGTGGGTGTTTGGCCAGCGACGGTGCCAGCCCGCTGCCGGAAGACACTTCGTTCCGTATGGTTCTAACCAGTTCCCGCATGCGCGGTTTATCCAGCCCGTCCTCGACAATCTCGAAGCTTTGCACCAGCGGTACGCCGGCCTTGAGCATGGTGGCGAGTTGGCGCGTGAAAATGGCGATATCAGCGGCTTTGATGGCTTTCCCTTGCCCACCTCCAAACAGTGGCTTGGGCTTTTTGCGCACAGTCTTGGGCTTGATGCCCTGCTGCCGCAGCTGCGCCTTCGCCATCGCCTGGCTGGCTGCTTCAATCTCTCCCTTGCTGGTGCGACCGGCTTTGTCCGTGCCGCTCCAGGCGAAGGTCTCATTTTTTATTGCACTTGTTGCCATGCTCGCGTCCGCCCCTGTATCTGTGTCACGTCGTCACTGCATCAGTCTACGGTAATCCGGTTGGCCTCTTCCAGGCTTGTCATGCCTTCCGCGACTTTTTTCAATGCAGCCATACGCAAATCGTGGAAACCTCCGCTCGCGCCTGCGCGCTGATTTGCAGCGAGTTGCCCTCTTCCATAATCAACTTGGCAATGGAAGGTGTTATTTTCACCACCTCGTAGATACCCACCCGGCCCTTGTAGCCATTGTTACAATCCTTGCAGCCTACGGCATGCATGATGGTGGCTGTGCTCAGCATTTCCTCGGTGAAGCCCTGCGCAAGCAGGGTGGCGTGTGGTATGTCGTCCGCCGGTATGCGGCAGGACTTGCACAGGCGCCTGGCCAATCGCTGCGCGATGATCAGGTTCACGGAGGACGCCACGTTGAACGCCGGCACGCCCATGTTGAGCAGGCGCGTGATGGTTTCCGACGCGCTGTTGGTGTGCAGCGTGGACAGCACGAGGTGACCGGTCTGTGCGGCCTTGATCGCAATCTCGGCCGTTTCCAGGTCGCGGATCTCGCCCACCATGATCACGTCCGGGTCCTGGCGCAGGAATGAGCGCAAGGCTTCGGCAAAATTCAAGCCCACCTTGGCGTTCACATGCACCTGGTTGACGCCTTCGAGGTTAATTTCCACCGGATCTTCCGCCGTGGAGATGTTGCGCTCGTGGGTGTTGAGGATATTGAGGCCGGTGTACAGCGACACGGTCTTTCCCGAGCCGGTGGGGCCGGTGACCAGTATCATGCCCTGGGGCTGGTTGAGGGTCTTCAGGTACATTTCCTTTTGCGCTGGTTCGTAACCCAGTGCATCGATGCCCATCTGTGCGCTGCTGGGGTCCAGTATTCGCAGTACGATTTTCTCGCCGTACAGCGTGGGCAGGGTATTGACCCGGAAATCGATGGCCCGGTTGCGCGACAGCTTCATCTGGATGCGGCCGTCCTGCGGCAGGCGGCGCTCCGAGATATCCATCTGTGACATGACTTTCAGGCGCGCGGCGAGACGCGGTGCGAGGTTGCGCGGTGGCTTCACGACCACCTGCAGGATGCCGTCTGTGCGAAAACGCACACGGTAGGTCTTCTCGTAGGGCTCGAAGTGGATATCCGAGGCGCCTGCTTGATCGCATCGATCAGCACTTTATTGATGAACCGAACGATGGGCGTTTCATCGACGGATTCATTGCCGTCGTCAGAATCACCGGTTTCACCGCCCATCGCGATGTCGACATCGTCGAGGTCAGACGTGTCCAGCCCCTGCAGCCCGTCGGCGAGGGAATCCTGTGCTTCGACCCACTTGGTCAGCGCTTTGCCGAGGGCGCTCTCCTCGACCAGGATGGCGTCGGTGTTGATGCCTGTATGGAATTTGATTTCATCCAGCGCCGCAAGGTTGGTAGGGTCGGAGACGGCGATGAACAGGCGGTTGCCGCGACGAAACAGGGGCAGGGCGTGGTGTTTGGCGACCAGGCTCGGCTCAACCAGCCCGACGGGCAGCGCGTCTGCATTGATGGCTTGCAGGTCGAACAGGGGCACACCAAACTCGTGCGAGGCAACTTCCGCGACGCGCCAGCCGTTAACGTTTTTCCGCTCGACCAGGTACTGCACGAAGTGCATGCGTTCTACGGCCGCCTCTTTCTGCGCTTCGACGGCGTGTTGAGCACTGATCAGCGACTCGGCGACAAGGCGTCCAGCCAATCCGCTGAGTTGCCCAATTGCTTTATCGTTCATTTTAAACCCTGCTCCTGTCCCAACTGAGACGTTTGCGATAACACACCGATTAAACCAAGGGTAAAGTATAACCACCGAGCAGTCGGCGGGCAGCCTCTGATTACAGGCAATTTATACCAATTGGCGAGGGGCGCTCGCCCAGCGACGATGTACTGATGGCGCATTGGCTGCGCCGCCATCTTCAATTTGCAATCCTGTGGCAGTTACCCGCGACAATTGGGCGGTACCTGTGTGGTGTCGATGCCATTCTCCCGTGGAGGCTTGCAGGACCAGTAAACGACCGTGTCTTTGGTGTTCGGTATCAGTTGCAACTGTTTGTTGTCAGCCTTGGTGCCGGTCAGCTTGAAGGTGATGGTAATTACACCGTAAGGCTCGGAGGTGGCGACTTCCAGGCTTTTGATGTATTCAAAATTTTGGTCGTATGAATCTGCAGCAGGCAGGCCGGCCTGTGAGTTGTTTTTCGGCCATTTCTGGTTGTTGTAATAGTACTCGGTGACCGAGGTCTTGGCTTCGGAGGCGAACACCAGGCCCTCACCGACTTTACTGCGCGTAACGTAATCAGCGTAGGTCGCCATCGCGACCATGGAGAGGATGCTGACGATCGCCACCACGGCCATCAGCTCGATGAGGGTAAAGCCGTTCTGCGTGTCAATCGCGGCCTTCATCGCTTGTTTTCGCCGCTAAAAGCAGACAACTCGGCGGCCAATTCTTCCACTAAAGGGCCGATATCGGCACCCGCAGCGCGCGCAGTTTGCAGCCGACTCGACAGCGCCTTGACTGTCGTGATCCGAGCGCGCAGCGCCGCAAATCCATCGTTCATTTGCTGCGCCTCTGCCTGGAACATGTCGGTCTCGCGCAGCGCAATCCGGGCGTTTAAATCACCAGCGCCCAGGCGAGTGACTTCACGTGCAAACACGTACACCGGCCCGGCGATACGATGGCTGGCTTTTAAGCTGCCATACCAGATGGCGGCGATAAGAACGAGTTCAACGGCGGCAATCGTAATCGCCATGGTCGTGGAGAGATCGAGGGGTTCTTCACCGGGAAATACCATGCGCACAATGATGAAGCCATTGACCAGCAGCACCGCCAACGCAACGATCAATAGCGAGTACTGGTACTGGAACTTCTTGTTAATAACGATGGTGGTGCGACGATTGTCCATGCCCGGCCCTGATAAGGCTATTTTCCCCGAGACTAAACCACAGCTGCGCAGGCGACAAGTTTGCAACTGCCTTTGCGGCGGGCAACACACAGATTTGTGAACCAGTGCGCGATCAGTAGTTGCCGGCGCTTCCGGCATCGCCGTCGTGGCCGGCGCTGGGGACGAACGCGGGCATCCTGGCGGGCAATCCGGGTAGCCGGTGGCGCAGTGGCGGGCTACGGCGCTCGCTGGGTGACAAAAAATGTCACTCTATTGCGCTTTGGGGCAGTTAATGGATTCAGAATAGCTGCAGGCTGTCGGCATGGCGTCCGGGGTTTGCTCCAGGTGGATTACTTAACTTATTGAAATAAATATAAAAAATAAATTAATATCCACAATCACTAATTTTGGCACGCTATCTGCATCGCCCCTCTGTGCAAACGGCTTGCACCGGTTAGGAAATGCGCTGCCGGTGCATGTTAATAACTCAATGTGGAGAAGTGTCATGACAATACAGAAAAAAGCTCAACAAGGTTTTACCCTGATCGAACTGATGATCGTTATCGCGATCGTCGGCATTTTGGCGGCCATCGCGCTGCCGGCTTATCAGGATTACATTGTACGTTCCAAGATGTCTGAGCCTCTGGCTGCATTGGCTGAAGCCAAGACTACGGTTGCTGAGTATGTGGCAGCCAATGGCGGCTTTCCAGCGAGCCCATATAGTGCATTCGGTATCAACACATCGAATCGCAATAGTGCGATTCTGGACGAACTGGCGCTTGAGGTCGACACCGGTACCGGAACGGTTTACATCACTGCCGAAGTCGATACCTGTGTCTGGGAAGGTAGTTGCCCTACAACTGCCCTTGATGCCGAGGCTACCACTGTTGGCACCTTCTCGCTGTCGGGCGGCACCAATGCGGATGGTACTATGACCTGGACATGCATACCTGGCGGTGGCACTACTGGTACTGCAATTCCGACCAAATACCTGCCAGCCAACTGCCGCGGATAATAATTCCTAGACACAAGGCTACAACTGAAAGCCCGGCATGCCGGGCTTTTTTGCGTTTACAATCCGCTACCTATAAAACAATTCTGTGAATCCGTATGGAAGACTCCGGGGCACTCGCCCCGCATAACAGCAAGAGTACTGACGACCTGCCCTGGCGTCTCGCGGCACTGGTGCTGCTGGCCTGCCTGTTGGCCTACGGCGTGGCGCTGAACGGTCCGCTGTTTTTTGACGATGAACCTGCTCGCCAATCAGCAGGTGCAAATCGACGGCACCACGTTTGATGACTGGCGCGTGGCGGCGTTGAGTGCGGAATCGGGCCTGTTGTACCGCCCTGTCGCGATGCTGACATTCGCCATTAACCACGCGGTGGTGGGTGCGTTTACCCCGTTCAGCCTGAAAGCGACGAATGTGGCGATACATGTGGTGATCGGCGCGCTGCTTTACCTGTTTGCGCTGGCTGTGTTGCAAACCCCCGCTTTGCGCGCACATCGGCTGAGCACTTATCAATTAAAGGTCGTGGCGCTGCTTGCCGCGTCGATCTGGCTGCTGCATCCCATCCATGTATCGACCGTGCTCTATGCTGTGCAGCGTATGGCGCAGCTGTCGACGTTGTTCACGTTGGCCGGCCTGCTGGTGTTCACTCGCTACCGGTTGCACTGGACTGAGAGGGGTGCCACACACGGAGAAGTGCTGGCCGCTGCCCTGTGGATCGCCCTGCTCGGCCTGCTCGCCGTGCTGTCCAAGGAGAACGGCGCGCTGCTGCCCTGGTTGATCGCGGTGCTGGAAGTGACGCTGTTTCGTGGAGTCTGGCGCGGTCAATCGCGCGGACGGCTGGTTGCCCTGGGCTGGTTGGCACTGTTCCTGCCGTTGTTGCTGCTGGGCGCGGTGTTTCTGGTCGCACCCGAGTTGATGGTCGGTCGCTATGGCGGGCGTGAATTTACGCTGGAGGAGCGACTGCTGACACAAGCGCGTGTGCTGTGGCAATACCTGAGCTGGATGGCCGTGCCCAATATTATCGGCATGGGCATATTCCACGACGATATCCCGATCTCCCAGAGCCTGTGGTCGCCGGTGACCACGGCTCTGTCGCTGCTCGCCTGGGCGGTTGTGCTGTCCGCCGCGCTGCTATGGCACCGGCGCTACCCGCTGGTCGCCTGCGCGCTGCTGTTTTATCTGGTGGCACACAGTATGGAATCGACGGTGTGGCCGCTGGAGATGGTGTTTGAACACCGCAATTACCTGCCCAGTATGGGCTTTGCCGTGCTGGCGGCGCTGGGTATCGTCAAGGGTGTCGCGCGCGTGGAGCGCTTGCGCCTGCGCGCTTTGGTGGGCGGCCTGCTCGGGTTGCTGTTAGTGCTGCTGTTGATTCGCACCAATGCGTGGACCGACGAACTCAGTCTTGCCCGCTTCAATGTCATCAATCACCCGCAGTCACCGCGCGCGAATTTTTTCTATGGCAATGCGCTGTTCAAGCGCTTCCAGCAGTCTGGATGAGTTGCAGCTGACCGAAGAAGGAGCAGCGCGCCCTGGCCGTGACCTCGCGGCGCTACTTCGACAACATGCGCATGATGGATGAGCGCAATTTCCCGCGCTGGTGATGCTCTACCAGCTTGATACGCTTTATTTTCCTGGCCTGGCGCAGAAGAATGACTGGTTGGGCGTGATGGCCGAGCTGGCGCAAACGCGCCGTTTACAATCCTCGGATCGCACGGCACTGGCTGCGCTCGTGGATTTTTCGCTGGCGCCACAGAGGGAGGCGGAGCGCGCCAGGGTGGGTGAATTACTGGCGCGGCTGGTAGAGCGCTATCCCCACCGCATCGACTTGGTGGGCCTGCAGTACCGCTTCGTGATGGCGACAGCCCCGGAGCAAAAAGACACGTTGCTGCCGACGCTGCAACGTGCCGCCGCGCGCAATGCGGACAGTCCGCAGGCAGCGGTGCTGCTGGCGAATTATTACGGTAACGCCGATCTTGGCAATACCTACGACCAGTTGCTGGAGTGGCAGCGGCGCGATCAATTGCGGCGAGAGTTACCCGTGGTACGAGCGTTGTTCGAACAATGAAGGTGGCCGAGAAACGACTGATCGGGACAACTGGGGCAGGGTCTTCCCGACTTGCTACGCTTGGGGCGCTGTTGTGCGCCGCCTTGCTGCTGTGGCTGGGCGCCTGGATTTACTGGCCGGGCATCAGCGGTCCGGAATTGCTGGATGACCGCTCCAGTGTGCTGGTGATTGGCGACCTGAAAAAGCGGCCGGAACTGGCACTCGATTACATCGTTGGCGACAAATCCGGCGCCCTCGGGCGCTCGGTGTCCATGACCAGCTTCGTGCTCGAAAAGATGTACCTGGACGAGGGCATCGTCGGCAACAAGAAAGTCAATATTGCGCTGCACCTGCTGAATGGCGCGCTCCTCATCTGGCTGTTCTGGTTGTTATTGCTCTTTATCGAGGTGCCCGGTTATCGCGCGCTGGCCGTGCTGCTCGGCGCGCTCTGGATTCTGCACCCGCTGCTGGTGAGTACCGTGCTGTATGTGGTGCAGCGTATGGCAATACTTGCGACGTTGTTCATGCTGCTGGCGAGCATCAGCTATGTGTACTGGCGACTGCGGCTGATCAGGGGCAGCGCCAGCGTGCTGCATTTTATGCCGGTGCCGCTGTTTTTTGCCGTGGCACTGCTGGCCAAGGAAAATGCCGTGGTGTTGGTACCCACGCTGCTGTTGCTGGAAGTCTGGTGGTTTGAGTGCCGCGGGCAGCGCGGCGAGGTCATCCGCTGGCTGCAGCGCACCAGCTACGGCCTGATCGCCTCGGGCGCAATTGTCCTAACGATGTTTGCGCTGCTGCGATGGGAGCGCCTCGCAGACCGCTTTCTACCGGAGGCCATTTTCATTGACGGAACGCCTGCTCACGCAAAGCCGCGTAGTGTGGGATTACGTCGCGCAGTCATTCCACCCACAAGTGGCGCGGATGGGCATTTACCACGACGATGTCGTGGTCTCCAGCTCCCTTTTCACTCCGCTATCCACGCTGTTCGCTGTGCTGGCGTGGCTGCTGGTTATCGTGGTTGGCGCTGTGTTGATACGCAGCCGCGGCGGGCGCTGGATCGCATTCGGGATAGCGTGGTTCCTGCTGGGCCATAGCGTCGAGTCCACGGTGCTGCCGCTGGAGATGTATTTCGAACACCGCAATTATTTCCCGTTGATGGGACTGCTGTTGGCGCTCGGCGGCCTGTTTGCCGTCGTGGTCAGGCGGTGGCCCGAGCCCAAGGCACCGCTGCTGGCCTGTCTTGCAGTATGCGCGCTGCTGCTGTCCGGGCTGACCAGTTCCCAGGTGCAGGTTTGGTCAAATCGCTCACTGCTGATATTGAATCATCTCAATGGGCACCCGCAGTCCGCGCGCGCCAATATCGATATGGCAACTGAGCTGGCGCGGCTCGGCGAGATTGACGCGGCGCATCGCTATTCGCGCCTGGCGTTCGAAGCCAGTGCCAACAAGGCCGGCTCTGCGGAGCGCAATGGCGATTACCAGGTGCGCAACCTGGCGCTCAGTTGTATCGCTGGAAAGGCTGTTTCTCCGCTGCTGATTGAGACGCTGGGCGCTGACGATCCGCAGCGGCCGTTGAGTTCAGTCACCACGCTGCTGAGTCTGGTGCGCCTGCTGCAGGATGACAAATGCCCGCAGTTTGATCGTTTGCGCTTCGCCGATCGCATGGCCCAGCTGTATCTGGTGGCGGATTTCGAGCGCAAGGCGTCTGCGAAAATTTACTCCAACCTGGCGGTGCTGGAGAACGCGTTGCAAAGGTATGATAATGCCTTCGCGTACGCGCAGCAGTTGCTTGTGATGAAGCCGTATGACAAGCGCGGATTGTTAATGAAACTGCATTTTGCCACCGCGCTCGGTAAAGCAGAGGCAGCCCAGGATGTGATTGCCACTTTGCAACAACTCGATGAGCAGGGTAAGTTGACCACAGGTGAGCAACAGACCCTTGCTTTGTATATGCAGAATTAGTACCAGTGGAACCAGGTACCCGGAGAACCAGCCTTGAAAATTTCCATCGTAATTCCGGCCAAGAACGAAGCGCTTGGGCTTGTGGGCTTGTTGCCTGAATTGACGCAGCTGTACCCCGACGCGGAAATCATCGTCGTCAACGACGGTTCCACCGACGGCACGGAGCAGGTGTGCAAGGACGCGGGGGTCAAGGTGATCACGCACCCGTATGCCAAGGGCAATGGCGCGGCTGTCAAAACCGGCGCGCGTGCCGCCACGGGTGATGTACTGGTATTCATGGATGGCGACGGTCAGCACAGCGCGGCGGACGTCGCCAGGCTGCTCAGCAAGGTCGAGGACGGTTATGATCTCGTTATCGGTGCCCGCAGTGGGCGGGCTTCCCAGGCCAGTGTCGCGCGCTGGAGTGCCAACACGTTTTACAACAGCTTCGCCAGCTGGGTAGTCAATCACCGGATAGATGACCTCACCTCCGGATTTCGCTGCGTTAATAGGCGTAAATTCCTGAGCTTCCTGTACCTGTTGCCGAACGGCTTCAGTTATCCCACCACGTCCACGATGGCCTTCTTCCGCGCGGGCTATTCCGTGGGATTCGTCCCGATCACGGTGTCCAAGCGCCTCGGCACCAGTCACATCAGCATGATGAAGGACGGTGTGCGCTTCCTGCTGATTATTTTCAAGGTGGGCACACTGTACTCGCCGCTGAAGATTTACTTCCCGGCGGCGGTGTTTGTCTCCGGCCTCGGTTTCCTCAATTATTTCCTGACTGTTATCAGTTCCGGCTGGCGGTTCACCAACATGAGCACGCTGTTGATCCTCGCCGGGATGGTGATGTTCCTCATCGGGCTGCTCTCCGAACAGCTCACCAACCTGCAATTCAAGGACACCTCCAACGCCGGTGACAGGCGCGCCGGGTAGGCATTGTCGATGTGCGCCGCCTGTCGTGGGAACAGGTCCAACCCCAACCGGTGATGTACAGCTGCGATCATAGAAGCCCATATTGCGACGGCTTACCCAACGAACTTTGCCTTCGCTTCCGGCAGGCTGTGGGCCGCGCATGCAATACCGGCTCGGTGTATCCGCTGGGCTGCTGCTCTCCCAGGAACACCAGATCGCAGGCCGCCTGGAACGCGATACTGTGGTCGAAGTTTGGCGCCGTTTCGGTACAGGATCGGTTGCGTAACTCGTGCATTCTGCGCATCCACCACCGCAGCCATGCGCTCCAGCGTGGCGCGCACCTGCTCCTTCGTGCACACACCGTGACGCAGCCAGTTGGCGATGTGCTGGCTGGAGATGCGCAGCGTGGCGCGGTCTTCCATCAGGCCGACGTCGTGGATGTCCGGCACTTTGGAACAGCCCACGCCCTGGTCGATCCAGCGCACGACATAACCCAGTATGCCCTGCGCGTTGTTGTCCAGTTCGCGCTGGATGTCGGTGGCGCTGAGGCCGGCGGCGCCTTTGAGCGGAATGTGGAGTATGTCGTCCAGTGACGCACGGCTTTTGCCTTTCAATTCTGCCTGGCGCTGCGCCACATCCACCTCGTGGTAGTGGATCGCGTGCAGCGTAGCCGCGGTGGGCGAGGGCACCCAGGCGGTACTCGCACCGGCCAACGGATGGGCGATCTTGTTTTTCATCATGTCGGCCATCAGGTCCGGCATCGCCCACATGCCCTTGCCGATCTGCGCCTTGCCCAGCAGGCCGCAGCGCAGGCCGGTGTCGACGTTCCAGTCCTCGTAGGCATTGATCCAGGGTTCCTGCTTCATCGCACCTTTCGGTGTCATCGCGCCGGCTTGCATGCTGGTATGTATCTCGTCGCCGGTGCGGTCGAGGAAGCCGGTATTGATGAATACGAGGCGCTCCTTCGCGGCGCGAATGCACGCTTTCAGGTTCAACGTGGTGCGCCGTTCCTCGTCCATGATGCCGACTTTCAGCGTATTGCGCGCAAGGCCCAGCACATCCTCGATACGATCAAACAATTCACAGGTAAAGGCGACCTCGTCGGGTCCGTGCATTTTCGGCTTCACGATATACACGCTGCCAGCGCGCGAATTGCGGCTGGCTGACGGCGCTTTTTTCAGGTCATGCAGTGCGATCATCGCGGTGAACATGCCATCCATGATGCCCTCGGGAATTTCCGCGCCGTTCACATCGAGAATCGCCGGCGTCGTCATCAGGTGGCCGACATTGCGTACGAACATCAGGCTGCGCCCTGGCAGTACGAGCTCGCTGCCGCCCGGCGCTGTAAACCGGCGGTCGTCGTTGAGGCGGCGGGTCATGGTGCTGCCGCCCTTGGCGAAGCTGTCGCTGAGATCGCCGCGCATCAGTCCCAGCCAGTTGGCGTAGGCGACGGTTTTGTCCTCGGCGTCGACCGCGGCGACGGAGTCTTCGCAATCCTGGATGGTGGTGAGTGCGGCTTCGAGCACCACATCCTTCACGCCGGCGGCGTCGGTTGCGCCAATCGGGCTGGTGGGGTCTATCTGGATTTCAATGTGCAACCCGTGATGGCGCAGCAGCACGCTGTCGGGTGTGGCTGCATTGCCGCAGTAGCCGCGCAGTTGGGTAGCGTCCTGCAGCGCGGCTGTATTGCCGTCGCGCAGGGTGACCCGCAGAGCGCCATCGACAATGGCATAGGCGGTGGCATCGCTGTGGCTGCCGCCGGTCAGCGGGCAGTGCTTGTCCAGGAAGCGCCTTGCATAGGCGATGACCTTGTCGCCGCGCACCGGGTTGTAGCCGCCAGCGCGCTCGGCGCCGTCGTCCTCGGGTATGACATCAGTGCCATAGAGCGCATCGTACAGGCTGCCCCAGCGCGCGTTGGCGGCGTTCAGCGCGTAGCGCGCATTCATTACCGGCACCACGAGTTGCGGCCCGGCGAGTAGCGCCACTTCCGCATCGACATTCTCGGTGCTGATCTGGAAGTCCGGGCCCTCGGGGAGCAGGTAGCCGATCTCCTCGAGAAATGCTTTGTAGCCAGCGCGATCACACTCGGGGCCGGGGTTGGCCTGGTGCCACGCGTCGATTTTTGCCTGCAGTATCTCGCGCTGTTGCAGCAGTTCCCGGTTGCGCGGGCCCAAGGTGTTCACGATAGTTTCCAGCCCCTGCCAGAAGTGTTGCGGCGCGATGCCCGTGCCCGGAGCGATATCCTGTTCCAGCAGCGTGTGCAGCACCGGTGCGATCTGCAAGCCACCTTGTATTATGCGGTCAGGTTGGATGCGGTCAGTCATGATGAAACCTCTTGGCTGTTGGATTTTGGCTTTTGGTTAGTGGCAGGCACGGTGCAGTCCGTGGAGCACGCGTGATTTTAGGTGGCGGCAAAATATTTTGCGAGTCGATCGCCTTAATGGCCAGCATCAGGGGTGTGAATACCACTAGAGAGTCGCACCCAGCCCGTTCAGTTCGCGCGCCGTATCGGCGATCAGCTTTCGCAACCATTTGTTGCCCGGATTGTGCTGCAGCAGCGGACTCCACGCCATCTTCAGTTCCAGTGGCGGAATTGTAAGCGGTGGATCGCGCAATACAACGCGCGGGTTGTTGCGCTTGAGTTGTGCGCACCGCGTGGGCAGCGTCACGATCAGGTCGTTCTGTTCCGCGAGCGTCATCGCGGCCTGGTAATGCCGCGTGAACACCCGGATCTGGCGCTTCTTGCCCAGCTTGTTCAGCGCAAGGTCCACCCAGCCGAGTCGCTGCACGTCATCGGGGTCAACGCCCACGCCCACGCCCATGCCGGTCTTGCTGACCCAGACGTGGTCCGCCTTGAGGTAATTCTCGAGCGTGAAATCCGCAAGCACCGGGTTGTTCGGGCTGAGCACGCAGGTGAAGCTGTCATTCCACAGGTGGATCTGGTGGAAGGACTGCGGCATGGAGTCGAAGCGGTTGATCACCATATCCACCTTGCCGCGCTCGACATCGAGGAAGCTCACGTCGGAGGGCGTCATGATGTCCAGGGTCAGCCCGGGCGCCTGCGTGCGCAGTTTTCCCAGCACGCTGGGCAGCAGGGTGGATTCCGCATAATCGCTGGCCATGATGCGAAACACGCGGTGTGCCGCTGCGGGTTCAAAATCCCCGCGCGGCTGTACGGCGTGATCAATTTTGCTGAGTACTTCCCGCACCATCGGTTCCAGTTCCAGCGCGCGTTCGGTCGGCGTCATCCCCTCGCTGGTCCTGACCAGCAGCGGGTCGTTGAACAGCTCGCGCAAACGGCGCAGCCCGTTGCTCATCGCCGGTTGCGACAGGTTGAGCTGATTGGCCGCCTGGGTGACATTGCGTTCGCGCAGCAGGGCGTCCAGATACACCAGCAAGTTGAGATCGATTCGATTCACTTTCATGAACGGCTCCTCATTCACTTAGTGAATGGCGGGTTTGTAAGTCATTGGCAGGGGGAATTATACGCGTAATGGTTTGCTTGCCAAGGCTGTGGGTAGCGCTAGTGTCCGCTGTTACCGAGACAACTCGTGAATCCTGATTCCAAACACTGCGCATCAGCGGTTTTTGTCGGCATCGTGGCGCTCGGGAGGTGAGAGGGGTCGCAACACGCCGTGAACCCATGCCCATAAACAGGGGCAGGCCCTCCATGGGGCTCGACCCCCTGCGGGGCCGCCCCTGGCATCCATGCGCGAGACGGTTTGCAACCCCGCCTCACACTCCCAAGCTTCGCGCGAGCTATCAAGGCTTCGATAGAGTGTGTCACCGAATAAGTTCGAATTTTGATAGTGGTAGGTAGGCGTTTGCGCTCTGCAGGCCGGTCGGGACCGTGCGAGGCATGGATGCCGAGCCCGAGCCCCCATGGAGGGCCTGCCCCTGTTTATGGGCATGGGTTCACGGCGTGTCCCGGGGGCCGGAACCTTCAGAACGCCGGACCTCGCTAAAAAAGTCAATGAAATTCGCGGTCATCATTTCCGCACGTCCAACCCTATAATCCATCAAACACCGACCACAAGGACCAGTCATGACCAAGATATCCACCCCGGACCTCTCCGATACCGCACCAGACGCCGCCGCCCTCGAACTCCCCTGGATCAACTACGGACAACATCGGCAGTTCGGCGGACAGGCAGTCACCATCAAGTGCCATGAAGATAATTCACTGGTGAAGCAGTGCGTGGAGGAGGCCGGCCTCGGCCGCGTCATCGTGGTCGATGGCGGCGGCTCGCGGCGCCGCGCGCTGCTTGGGGATATGTTGGCGGAAAAAGCGGCGGCCAATGGCTGGGCCGGGTTGGTCATCAACGGTGTTATTCGCGATGTGGATGAAATCGGATGCACGCCGCTGGGGGTAATGGCATTGGGTTGCTGCCCGATCAAGACCGAGAAGCTGGGCGTGGGGCAGCGCGATATCGACATTCATATCGGCGGCGTGACGATAGCGCCTGGCGATTATGTCTATGCCGATAATAACGGTGTGTTGGTCAGCAAGCGCGCGCTGCTGTAGCGCATTGCTTCGGCGGACCCCGCACGGGTGCGCCTACTCCAGGCGCATCGACAGATCCAGCGCCCTGCAGTCCTTGGTCAGCGCGCCGATGGAAATAAAATCCACGCCGGTTTGTGCAATCGCCAGCAACGTCTGCTCAGTGACATTGCCGGAGGCCTCCAGCTCGACGCGCCCATCGACCAGCGCCACGGCCGCTGCGATCTGCTCCAGTGAGAAGTTATCCAGCATGATCCGATCACAGGCCGCAGCCAGTGCCTCTTCCAATTCGGCAACGTTCTCGACTTCCACTTCCACCCGGTTTGCCCGGCGCCAAACGGCGGGCAGCGGCCACGGCCGGGTTAATGCCGCCGCAGGCCGCGATGTGGTTTTCCTTGATCAGGAACGCGTCGTACAAACCGATGCGGTGATTGTGGCAGCCGCCACAGCGCACAGCGTACTTCTGCGCGTCGCGCAGTCCGGGAACTGTTTTGCGTGTATCGAGCAGGCGCACCCCGGTGGCGGACACCCGCTCCGCGTAGCGTCGGCAGATAGTGGCAGTACCCGATAACAATTGCAGGAAGTTCAACGCGCAGCGCTCCCCGGTCAGCAGGCTGCGCGCCGGACCCTCGAACGAGAACAGCGTGTCACCGGCACTGATGTTGGCGCCGTCGCGGTGCTGCCATGCAATTTGCACTTGCGTGTCGAGCTGAGCGAACACCGCATCCACCCAGGGCTGGCCACAGAGCACGCCATCCTCGCGGGTAATGACGCGACCGCTTGCGCGCGCATCCGGGGCGATGAGCGCGGCGGTGATATCGCCGCTGCCGATGTCTTCGGCCAGCGCAGCGCGGACATTGCGCAGCACGACAGCGGGATCGGGTGCGGTGATTGTGTATTCAGGTTGCTGCATAAGCTGTGTTGGTGGCGACGAGAGGGCCGCGATTGTAGCAGTTACCCGCACACGCTGTTAATCCCGGCAAGCACCTGTGGCGTATTTTGTCGCCGTGGGTAAACTGGCTGCTTGCAATGGTCTGGCGACATTCTGGATATCGGGCGAGCGTGAAATACACAATGGAGGGGGGGTGGATACGGGAGGCGCGCAGCGTGCCGTCGCCGAATTATGGGCCCAGGCCGGATGCGTGCGAGCCTGAGCTGCTGGTGATCCACAATATCTCGCTGCCGCCGCGCTGTTACGGCGGTGATTGCATTGAGCGATTTTTCACCAACGACCTCGATTGGGATGAACACCCGTATTTCGCGGAGATTCGCGGTGTTGAGGTCTCCGCGCACTTCCTCATCCAGCGCACCGGCGCGCTACTGCAGTTCGTGGATTGTGGCGAGCGCGCCTGGCATGCGGGGCAGTCCAGCTTTGAGGGGCGCGGCAATTGCAATGATTTCAGTATCGGTATCGAACTCGAAGGTACCGACGATGACCCTTACACCGATGCGCAGTATGCGGCGCTGGCAGCGCTCACGAAAGCGCTGATCAGCCGCTATCCCGGTCTCTCGCCAGCAAGAATTGTCGGCCACAGTGATATTGCCCCGGGGCGCAAAACAGATCCAGGGCCTGCCTTCGACTGGTCGCGTTATCGCCAGCAACTGCACGAGCGTGCCAGTACCTAATTTGGTGCGATTTTCTTACGGCAGTTTTTTCCTGAGCTGCTAAGCTTTGCCCAAATACGGATAATAAAAGTCGCCACACGCAGGATTGCACGCTGCATGCTGACACCGAACGACGCTGATGTGACATTGCCTTCTATCATTGCGTCCCTGGCAGGAAGATACGGGGCGCAGGACGTTGTTCTTACGATTATTTTTCATCCCGACCCGACGCGCATCGGACAAAGGGCGGTGGTGCCGCAACAATCCGGCATCGCGCCGTGGGTACTGGGTCGGCGCAGTCCGGATTTTCACGGAGCCGATGGGCAGGTGCCGCTGCCGCTCGACGACCCGCATATCAGTCGCCGCGCCTTGCAGTTCACGCTGAAGGGCAAGCATCTGGCCATCAGCCGGTTTCAACCCTCGAGCCGCTGTCGCCTGGGAGAAACCGAGCTGTCCGACCATGTAGAGGTTGAATGGGAGCGCTTGCGAGAAGGAATCCCGATGTTGATGGGGCATAGCATAGTGCTGCTCCTGCGACTTGGCCGCGGCAGCAGTCAGTACGATGCGCGTCACGACCCGCATTACGATCCGCCGTACGACAAGGCATGCGCATCAGACAGTCTTTTACGCGGCAGCAGCGCCGCTATGGCCGACATCAGGGAGCAGGTCGTCCGCGCCGGAAGCAGCGACCTCGATGTCCTGATTCGTGGCGCTACCGGCACCGGCAAGGAGTTGGTCGCCACTGCAATTCATCGCGGCAGTCGCCGGGCAGGAGCGCCCATGGTGAGCGTGAATATGGCGGCCATTCCGAGCGAACTGGCGGCATCAGCTTTGTTCGGCAGTGCCAGGGGTGCCTTTACCGGCGCGAATCAGGCAGTGCCCGGGTATTTCCAGCAGGCCGAGGGCGGCACGCTGTTTCTGGACGAAATTGGCGACGCTGCACCCGAGGTGCAACCGCAACTGTTGCGCGCACTGCAGCAGCGTGAGATTCAGGCAGTGGGCGGGCCGATAAGGCGTGTTGATGTGCGCGTCATTTCCGCCACGGATGCAGAACTCGATGGAGAGGGTAGCGATTTCAAGGCGGCCCTGCGCCATCGCCTCGGCGCCTGCGAAATTACGTTGCCGCCGCTGCGTGAACATCCGGAAGATATCGGCGAGTTGTTACTGTATTTTCTGCGTGAAAGCGCGGCTGCGGCGCAGCGCGACGATTTCCGCCCGATGCACACAGCGCCGCACCTGTCATCGCCACCTGGGCCGTGCTGTATTTCGCTTTCCTTTCCTACCACTGGCCTGGCAATGTGCGTGAGCTCGCCAACTTTGCGCAGCAGGTGGTGCTGGCCAGCGAGCGCACACCGCTGCTGAATGAGCATTTGCGCGCGGCGATGATGGGAGGGCGCGCGTCCGCCTCGTCATTTTCCGGGCGTCTCAAGCGACGCAAAATGCAGGAAATCGACGACGATACCTTCGAGCAGGCCATGCTTGCCAACGATTGCGACGTGTTTCGCGTGGCACAGCACCTCGGTGTTTCCCGTGCCGCTGTTTACCGCCGCATTGAAGCCTCCCCGCGTTATTGCCTGGCCAGCGAAATTTCGCCGCAGGATTTACAGCGCCTGATGGAAGAGCACGCCGGTGATACCGCAACCGTGGCGCGCGAGCTGCGCGTGTCACACAACAGCTTGCGCAACCAGTTGCGTAAGCTGCCCGCCGAACGGCGCTGAGTCACACCGTTGGACAACTTTGTCGGTCCGTATCGCATTCTACGGTTGATCAAGCAGGGTGGTCAGGGCAGTGTCTACCTCGGGTACGACAAACGGCTGCACCGTCGCGTAGCGATCAAGATCTATAGCCTGCCCTCTACTCGCGCCGCACGCAGGCAACTGCTCCGCGAAGCGCGGACGGTGGCCAGCATCCAGAGCCACAAGGTGGTGCAGATTCACGATGTGATCGAGTCCAGTACGCACCTGGCGATGGTGATGGAATATGTACCCGGTTGCAGCCTGGAAGATTTCCTCACGGCCGTGCGCCCCTCGCTGGCCAGTGTATTGACCGTCGGCACTGATGTCGCCGGCGCGCTGGCGCTGGCTCGCCAGAACCATATCGTGCACGGCGATGTGAAAGCGGGCAATGTGCTGATCACTGAAACCGGGCGTGCCAAACTCACGGATTTTGGTATTTCCAGAAGCCCTTCCGACGCCCGTTCTGGCAAGTGGAGCGCAGGCAGTTTGTCTGCCCTGTCGCCAGAGCAGTTGCTCGGCAAGCCGCTGGATGAACGTGCGGATTTGTTTGCGCTTGGCTGCCTGTTGTATCGAATGCTGTGTGGTGAACAGCCTTTTCATCGCAACGGCACACTCGATCCCGAGCTACTGCTGAAACGCGACCCGAAGCCCATGGCGGAAGTCGTCACGGGCGATGTGGACCTGCCGGACCCGCTGGTGGCAATTATCTCTGCGCTGCTGCAGAAAGATCCGGCCAAGAGGCCCGCAAATACGCGGCGCGTGCGACAGGTGCTGCGCACGGTCATGCGCACGCTGCCGATGTCGACCTCCAACAGCCTTCTGCGGGAAGCGCGTCCGTGCTTTCGGCAGGAGTCGCCGGAGGATATGCCGCCGCTCATACCCAAGGGGCTTGGTCAACAGGGGCGGTCTGCGCTGGTGCCGTCGGGCACCCGTTGGACCCGGTTCCGACATCGACTGACCACGCTCAGGTGGCCAGCGCGCACCGCGCTGGCACTGGCACTGGTCGCACTCGCTGGAGTGCCACTGGCGATGGCGCTGCGCAATACAGTGACGCCGGTACGCTTCACGCCACCGCAAACCAGTGTCACCGAAATGGTGATTTTACCGCCGGAAATTTCCAAAATATGGCTGCTGAAACAGGTGCGAAGTGCGTTGGGTGAACAACTGGGCAATATTCGCATCGTAGGGCCTCTGGGTGCATTTCCAGTGACGACCATTTATTCCCGTGGCGAACCTACGAACTGGAATGAGACGTCTGAGCTGGTGGTTGATACCGCCATTCGTTGTGTCGGCAGCGTCTGCGTATTCTCAATCAGCCGGGAGCAGTCAGGCACGCGCATCAGTCGACAGGGTGTCCTGCTGGCTGACATGGCATTACAGGAGTGGCACGACATCGTGCGTGACACCACCCTGTCGCTCTACCGCTGATTTACACCAGGCGACAGCGGCGACCAGCGGCAGGGAATCAGTGAGCGCGATGCTGTATCTCCTCCAGCAGCGCGCGATTGCGGGGAGCGGCGATACCCAGCTGGTCGGCCACCTCTAGCAGGTAGCCCGTGATGTACTCGATTTCAGTGCGCCGCTCGCACTCAACATCCTGCAACATGGAGGAGCGGTTGTCGGCGGTGCCGGCGATGACGGCGGCGACGGTAGACGGCAACTGCTGCGCGATATCGCCAAAGCCTGCCGCACGGCAGATGCTGGATACCTCATCACACAGCAGGGCGACTTGCTCCGCCAGGTCGCGGCGCTGGCCCAATTCGCCGTTGCGACAACCGTGCACGGCAGTCAGCGGATTGATGATGCAGTTGACCGCCAGCTTTGCCCACAGTGCATTCGCGATATGCCCATCCCACACGCAGTGGTCTACCGCACGCGACCACTGCGCGAACCAGGGCGGTGGTGTAGCCAGCCCTGTCTTTCCGATTCGGGTTTGCCCGCGCCCGGCGTGGCGGATGTGCCGCGCGCCGAGCGCATAGGCGCCCTCGGTCGTGGTGCCGCAGTAAATATCCAGACGCGGCCAATCCGCGGCCAGTTGTTCGGCCAGTCCCATGCCGTTGACCAGCAACAGCACAACGCAATCATCGTTGAGTAGATGAGCGATACCTGCGACCGCAGCGCGCACATCGTAGGCTTTGGTGGTGACCAGGAGGTGCGAGATGAGTTCATCGTCGCCCGCTGTGATAACGGGCAGTTGTGCTTCGCAGCGCTGGTCGCCGCGCTCCACGATCAAGGGGAGAAAGCGCTGATGCGTGCCAGGACGCATTACCAGCGTCGCGCTGCTGCCGCTGCGGTGCAGTGCCTGTGCAAAGAGGCAGCCGATTGCGCCAGCTCCCAGCACGTGCCAGTGCGCGTCCTGCATGCCTATGAGCCGTGCATTGAGGCGTTAACGAGTTTGTGGTGCATGACGATGTAGCTCCTGTTTTCGCTCACTGGTGGCGGTCAGACACTATGCCATCCGCGGCTGTCGTTGCAAAAGCCGATCTGCGGCTGTGCGGGAAATCCGCACATCGATTCGCCAGTTTGCGGTGCCGCAATTACTCGATCAGTGCCACCGATTTCACCTGCGCCCAAACCTGCGAACCGGCTTGCAGTCCAAGCTCGGCCACGGCGCGCTGCGTGATGCGCGCCAGCAACAGCGACTGCCCGCACGCAACGCGCACCAGCGCTTGTGACGGGTGCGTATCCGCCACCAGCGCATCGACCCGGCACGGCAGGCAGTTCTGGATACTGGTGTGTTGTGGCTTTGAGGTGGTCAGGCTCACGTCGCGCGCCAGAACCCGCAGACGCACCTTGCTGCCAGGCGACAGGCCGACATCGCGCAACCACAGGCTTCCCCCGGCGAACGCGGCGCGACAGAGGTGCCAGCGTTCGTCACGCTCGGCGATGTGTCCCGTGAGCACCGCGCCCGTCTCATCGCCGAACAGCAGCGGGCTGTCATGTGCGTTGAATACGTCAGCCAGGGGACCCGCTGCCTTGACCTTCCCCTGCTCAAGCACCACCACGTGATCCGCAAGGCGCGCTACTTCATCGGTGGCATGCGTCACATAAAGCATCGGCGTGCTCAGCGTATCGCGCATGCGCTCCAGCCACGGCATGATCTCGTAGCGGCGCGAGTGGTCCAGTGACGCCAGCGGTTCATCCAGCAATAGCAGGCGCGGTTGCGTGGCTAACGCCCTGGCAATCGCCACGCGCTGGCGTTCGCCGCCCGAGAGTTGATCAGCGCGGCGCGTGAGCAATGTACCGATGCCAAGCAGGTCGATGATGTCGCGCAGTGAGTCCGCAGTGGCCGCGTTTCCGGCACGCCGCAATCCGTACTCCAGGTTGCCACGCACATCCAGGTGCTCAAACAGGCTCGCCTCCTGGAACACATAACCCAGGGAGCGCGCCCACGTGGGCAGGAATTTTCGCGCGCCGTCATCCTGCCATGCTTCACCTGCCATGCGGACCACACCCCTGGCGCCGCGTTCCAGGCCGGCGACGCAGCGCAGCAGGCTGGTCTTGCCGCAACCGGACGGGCCAAACAGCACGGTGATGCCGCGTGCCGGAACGGCGATATCGATGCTCAGCTCGAATTCGGGGCGCGTTAAGTGCTGGCGAATCTGCAGTACAGCCGGATTCACATCAACACCCGCCTGTGCCGTCGATTCAGCAGTCCCAGGCCGGTGAGTACGACGAATGAAAACACGACCATGCCGCCCGCCAGCCAGTGGGCTTGCGCGTACTCCATCGCTTCGACATGACCGTAGATCTGGGTGGAGATGACGCGTGTCTTGCCGGGGATGTTGCCGCCGATCATCAGCACCACGCCGAACTCACCCACGGTGTGGGCAAAGGTCAGTATTGCGGCGGTGATAAAGCCGGGGCGGGCCATCGGCAGCGCCACGGTCAGGAATGCATTAAGTGGGCGTGCGCGCAATGTCGCCGCGACTTCCATGGGCCGCGTGCCGATTGCCTCGAACGCGTGTTGCAAGGGTTGCACCGCGAATGGCAGCGAATAAATAAGTGAGCCGAGCAGCAGGCCACTGAAGGTAAATGTCAGCAGGCCCAGGCCCATGGCCTGGGTGAGCTGGCCGAGCGGTCCATGCGGCCCAAGGGCGACGAGCAGGTAAAAGCCCAGCACCGTGGGCGGCAATACCAGAGGCAAGGCAACGACGGCGCCCAGTACGGTGCGCCAACGGGATTCCGTATGCGCCAGCCACCATGCCAACGGTGTCGCGAGTATTAATAGCAGGACCGTCGTCAGGCCGGCTAACTCAATCGTCAGCAGAATGGCCTGCAGCGCGGGTGAATCAATTGTCATTGCTGTTGGCAAACATAGCCAAAGCTGCAGATGATACGGATCGCTGTCTCGCTTTGCAGGAATGCGGCGAACGACGTGGCGGCAGGATTGTCCTTTCCGTTCGCCAGGATCACGGCGTCCTGCTTGATCGGTGCATGCAGGCTGGCCGGCACAATCCATGCCGAGCCCTCTGTAAGCTGCCCATTTTCATAAATCTGTGACAGTGCCACAAAACCGAGCGGCGCATTGCCAGTGGCGACAAACTGGAAAGCCTGCGCGATGCTTTCGCCCTGTACGAATTTTGGCTGCAGTTGCTCGAGTAGTTCGAGATTCGTCAGTGTCTCGACGGCCGCTGCGCCGTAAGGTGCCAGCGCGGGATTGGCCAGCGCAATCTTCTCAAAATGACCCGTGCGCAGCACCTCACCCTCCTGATCGACCAGTCCAGGCTGTTTGCTCCACAGAGCCAGCTTTCCGACAGCGTAAGTGAAGCGCGTGCCACCCAGCCCGAGTCCCTCTTCCTCCAGGCGGGCGGGCGTTTTTCTATCAGCTGACAGCAACATTTGATACGGTGCGCCATTCACGATCTGGGCGTACAGGCTGCCTGTCGCGGCAAATGAAAGCACCACGGCGTGCCCCGTGTCCTGCGTAAACGCGGCCGCTATTTGCTGCATCGGCGCAGCGAAATTCGCGGCGACGGCAACATTGACTTCGGCGGCGTTGGCCTGGATTGCAACACTGCACGCAAATGCGATCTGTACTATTACCTTGCGCACAATAAACCTGCTATTCATAATTGCCGCAGCGAATATAACAACAGCGGCATGCCTTGTGAACAACTGCTCGTTAAACGGACTGCCGTGAATCTAGTGGACACCTCCAAACCACAATAATAGACAACGACAGTATTATCTTCATTTGTAAATCCAAAGGAGCACAGCAATGAAACGAGGGACAGCCCTTGCAGGTCTTTTGCTGCTAAGCGCGGCAACCGCAGCCAATGCAGCGGTCAGCGAAGCAGATTTGCAACAATTGCAGCAGAAGCTGGAGCAGGCGCTAAATCGCATAGACCAGCTTGAGCAGCGACTGGCCGCTGTCGATGCCACGCAGCCAGCGGCGTCAACAGCGCCAGCGGGTGCGGTTGTCTCAGCACAAGCTCCAGCACCAGCCCCGGCTGCTGTGGCCGCCGCGCCTGCCGATCAGGTGGCCAGCACAGCGGCAAAGGCGGAACCGAGCGCGTGGACCGACCGTATTCGCATCGAAGGAGATTTTCGCTACCGCTTCCAGAATGATGACAAAGGCGACCCGATCGACGAATCGCGCGACCGCAACCGCATTCGCGCGCGGCCATTGATCATTGCGACGCTAGATGACGAGTTGCAAGTCGGTTTTGGTTTGGCGACAGGGGAGAACAATGACCCGGTGTCGACGATGCAAACGCTGGGCGATGGCGGATCGGATAAGGAGGTGACGATAGACCTCGCATATTTCGACTGGACGGGAATCGAGGACACGTCCATCCGCGGTGGTCGCTTCAAGAACACCTTCCTCGTGGTCGGTGGCAGCCAACTGCAATGGGATAGCGACTGGCGCCCGGAAGGCACGGATATAGCTTGGAATAACGGCACGTTCTTTGCGCAGGGTGCCGGCGTATACCTCGAAAGTGACAGCAACCAGGATAATGAGGAGTTCTCCTACATCCTGCAAACCGGGGCGATGGGCAAACTCGGCCCCCTCGCGCTGACTGGCGGGGTGGGATACACGGACATCGGCGCGGCGGACAAGCCCTGCTTCTACAACCAGTCTTCCTCCGTACCCGGTGCTTCGAATCTGTGCCAGCGCTGAAGGAAAAGGGGGATTGGCAGGTCGGCTATTACTACGAGGAACTTGAATCGAATGCGACACTCGGCCTGCTGACCAACTCAGACTTCGGCGGCGGCGGCACCAACGGCAAGGGCAATGTAGTTTCGGCAGGCTATGCGTTCACCAGCCAGACCAATTTTCAGCTGACGTATTTGATGGTCGACCGCAACAGCGACCACATCGCCACCATCAACAATGGGCAGGAAATCAGTGTCGATACCTTGCAGCTGGACCTGAATTTCAAGTACAAGTAACGTGATTATGGGTTCAGATTAACAAGTAACGTGAGGATGGGCCCGGTAGTCGTTGGGACCGTTGAAGGAGCCGACGCGAGTGCCGGGTGCGCTTGGGCGGGTCACGAGGCTAAAAATCCTAACCCGGTCTAAACCAGCCACTACAAAAGCAGATCCGGATTAAAAACGTATCCTGGCGCATTTCTATTCAGCGCCTGTGTTTTCCAGCATATAGGAGTCGTGCACCATGCCATCGTTTGATGTTGTTTCGGAAGTCGATCTGCACCAGTTGACCAATGCCGTTGACCAGGCGGCGCGGATCGTCGCCAACCGCTTCGACTTCAAGGGCGTCAATGCATCCTTCGAGCGCGATGTGCGCAGCGTGGTGATGACGGCGGAGGCGGAGTTCCAGGTGACGCAGATGGAGGACATGCTGCGCAGCGCGCTGATCAAGTGCGACATTGATCCGGCGGCAATGGACTGTGGCGAGATACAAAGCAGTGGCAAGACAGTGCGCCAGACGGTGGTGCTGCGTCACGGCCTGGACGCCGCGATAAGCAGGGCCATCGTCAAGCACATCAAGGACGCGAAGATGAAAGTGCAGGCGCAGATCCAGGGTGACCAGGTGCGCGTCACAGGCAAGAAGCGCGATGACCTGCAGCAGGTCATCGCAGCGTTGAAAAAAGAAGACTTTGGCGCGCCGCTGCAGTTCACCAACTTTCGCGATTAGGCGGCAGACTTTTCCAGCATCGAGTTCAACTCGGCCAATTTCTGCCCAATGGTTGGCGCATCAAGGATGGGTTTCTCCAGCGCCATGTACCACAGCACTTCCAGGTAGCGATAAACACAACCGTATCGATACAGCGTGCCGCGCTCCCAGTCATTCGGCGCGCGCCCCAGATAGCTATGGAGCAGGGCTTCTGTCGTGTGCTCAGGCAGGGAATCGCCATTCACGATCACTGCGATGTCGTACCAGGGGCTGGCCATGGCGCAGTACTCCCAATCGATGGACCACAGTTTGCCCCCGCTGTAAATGCGGTTGGCGCGTAGCAGGTCATTGTGGCAAAGCACGGATTCCCCGGGTTGCCGGCTGATATCCTCCAGCAAGCGGGACACCTTTTCGCCGTGCTGCCGCAGTTCATCTCCCTGCGTGCGATCCATGTGCTCAAGCTGTTTTTCATAGCGCAAGATTCGATCCGCCAGATTCAGGCGATGATGCCTGGGAGGTAACCTGTGTATGCGATGCAGCAATCGCGCGATGTCATCAACGTCCAGCTCCTGCGCATGGTCCAGGGGCAGGTAGTCACTGACCAGGGTCCCCAGGTCGGGATTGAAGTAGCACGGTCGCGGCGTCAGGCCGGCATCGTAAGCATCTTTCAACGCGCGCCATTCGGTTTGGCGACACAGCCCGAAAGAGGCGGGCGTGAAGCCGTCTATGCGGATCACGAAATGTTGTTCCGATTCCACCAGCACGCTGTAATTACTGATCCCCGCGGTAAGGACTTTAACGATGGTTGGCGCGCGGGTCACCACCGGGGCGCAGTTCCACTGCGGCCATTGGGCGAGCGTTTGGTCCAGCTTCAGACGGACCGTTGGTGGCAGCGATTGAAGCATGGATGGCCCCTCAGGATTGCATCGCAAGTATAGGCCGCTTACACTCCTTATCCAATAACAACCGACCCCGTTCGCCATTCCGCCGGGGCATCAGGTGAGTGTTTTAATGACAAACGATATCAGGCGCGGTGGGGGACACCAGGAGGAGATTCAGGGTGCTCCGCCGGTTATACCGCGCGCGGAACTTGCGGAAAGTCGGCTTACTGAAACGCTGACAATCAATCGCTATCTCTACCAACAAACCCGTCAACTTGAGCTCATGTTGCTTGAGGCGCAGGACCTGCCGGCGTTGTTTGAAATCCTGCTGGTCAGCATGCCCAGGCATTTCTCGTTCCGCACGTCTGAATTGTGGCTGTATGATCAAGATGAGGTGCTGGCAACTGTACTGGACGGCGCGGAGCGTTATGGCCAGAGCCTGCAGGTGCTGAACGACGTTTTCGCAATCCAGGAATTGTACGAGGAGGAGCCCGATATCGCGCTGATCGACGCGACCGATTCGCGCATGTTCGAGATTCTCAAATCCGAAGGTGGTGTCGATTACGCATTGTTGATGCCATTGCTGGATGGCGGTCGACTCATCGGCAGCTTGCACATGGGCCTGCAGGATGATTCGCTGGTACTCGGCGAGCAGGAGGAGTATTTGCTGGCGCACCTGTCGACGATCATGTCCGCCTGTTTCAAGGCCGCTGTCCGCCGTCAGCAGGTCTCGCAGTTGGTGCTGTTGGATGCGCTTACCCGTATCAGCAACCCCCGTGGTTTCGGCCGGGAGATCGCGCGCGAGATTTCCCGCGCCCGGCGCTCGACCAAACCCATTACCGCACTGATGATGGAGATCGACGATTTCGCGGATCTCAACCAGCATTATGGCGCGCGGCGCGGCCACTTTGTGATCAGGAAGGTCGCCGAACGACTGACCTCCAATTTGCGCCAGACAGATTTGCTGGCGCGCCTGGGCGAAGCGCGGTTTGCTGTACTCATCCCCGGCGGCGGAGAGATGGTCTGCCGCGATATTGCGGAGCGCATGCGCGGCGATATCGAGAACTTCCTGATCGATGACGGTCACGGTGCGGTGCTGCAGGTCTGCCTCAGTATCGGCCTCGTGACGTGGGAACCACAGCAGTTCCCCGCGGTGGATATGCCCCAGTTGGCCAGGCAGATGCAATCCGTCGGCAGCAAGGCCCTCGAGGACGCCAAGGCGCGCGGTGGCAATACCGTGGCGCATGCCCGCCTCAGTACATTGGTATTGTGAGGATGGGCAATGAGCAAGCTTGACGCGCTGTTCGAGAAGAATCGGGAATGGGCTGAAGGCGTCAAGACCAGCGACCCCTTGTTCTTTGAAAAACTTGCCGCCCAGCAGAGCCCTGACTACCTGTGGATCGGCTGCTCCGACAGTCGCGTGCCGGCGAACCAGATTGTCGGCTTGATGCCGGGTGAAATCTTCGTGCATCGCAATGTTGCCAACATGGTCGTACACACCGATTTCAACTGTCTCACGGTGCTGCAATACGCAGTGGACGTGCTTCGAGTCAAGCACGTGATGGTGGTGGGACACTACGGCTGCGGCGGCATCATCGCCGCTTATGAAAATGCGGATAACGGCCTGATCGATAACTGGCTGCGCAATATCAAGGACGTGCAACATCGCCATCGCAAGAAGATCGAGGCGATCGAAGACAAGGAGACGCGGCTGGAATTGTTGTGCGAGCTCAACGTCAAAACCCAGGTCGCCCATGTCTGCCATACCACCATCGCGCAAAATGCCTGGCAGCGCGGCCAGCCTCTGGCCGTGCACGGTTGGGTCTACAGCCTCAAGGACGGCCTGCTGAAGGATCTCGACTGCACCGTGGACGGGGCGGACCAGATCGCCGACGCCTACCGCGTGATGTCCTGAGCCTCGCTACGCTGGAGCCTTGCATCATGACAGTGCAAAAAGGGCTCGAACAACGCCTCGCGCGCCTCGAAGCCATCGAAGATATTAGGCAGTTGAAGGCGCGCTACTTCCACGCCTGCGACCACAAGCAACCCGATGTGGTGCGCGAGTGTTTTGCCGCCGGGCCCATCGAGTTGCGCTACGGCCGCATCGGCAATTTTGACGATCGCGAGCAGATGCTGGCGGTGTTTACAGAGCTGGCCTGCCAGCCGCATATCATCGAGATGCATCACGGGCAGAATCCCCGCATTGAGGTGCAGGATGCCGATAACGCCACCGGGGTCTGGGGCCTTTACTATTACCTGATCGATACCCGTCGGCAGATCGTCACGCAGTTGGCGGGTTATTACGAGGATGCCTACGCGCGTCGCGACGGGCAGTGGCGCATCACCCGGTCCTGCTATGAGGTGACGTCCACCCAGATATTCGACCTGACCGAAGGGTTGGCGCGCGTGATCTTCGCCGGTGGCGCGGCACCGGTGGCACTGGATGATCCCGGCAAACAGGCCGGCTGACGCAGCTTTCCGAGAGGGCGAGGCGATGGGTAACTTACTGCTGGCGCTGTTACTGATTTTCACTGGCGTTGCGTTGATGGTGGTGCTGGGAGAGCGCTTTGCCAAACCGGCGGACCCGGAGCAGCTGCGCAAATTGACAAAGTGGATATACCCCCTGGTGGGTCTCTCGCTCGTGTTGTCGCTGCTGAATTTCTATCTTTGAACCCTCTTTGCACCCTCTTTGCACCCGCTCTAGCACCACAGCCGCGCGCCGATGAATAAACCACTCGCGGGCCTGCGCATACTCGATTTGACCCACATGCTCTCCGGGCCCTATGCCGGCATGATCCTGGCCGACCTGGGTGCCGAGACGATCAAGGTGGAGCCGCTGCAGGGCGAGGGCACGCGCGGGCTGCTGGCGACGGACCCCGACAATTCCCTGCACGGCATGGGCGCCTATTTCCTGACGCTGAACCGCAACAAGAAAAGCGTGGCCATTGATCTCAAATCCATGGCGGGCATGGACGTGTTCCGGCAACTGGTGGCGGTGTCCGACATCGTGCTCAGCAATTTTGCCGCCGGCGTGCCCGAGCGCCTCGGCTTGGATTACGACACGCTGAGCCGCGTCAATCCGCGCATCATCACCTGTACAGTGACGGGCTATGGCTCGACTGGCCCCGGCGCCCATCGCCCGGCATTCGACCAGGTCGCGCAGGCCGCCGGTGGCGGCATGTCGATCACCGGGCCGGATCGCGAGCATCCGGTGCGGGCCGGCATTCCCATCGGTGACCTCGGCGGTGGCATGTTCGGCGTGATGGGTGTGCTCGCCGCCCTGTACGAACGCGAGCGCAGCGGGCACGGCCAGCACGTGGATATCGCGATGGTGGATTGCCAGGTAGCGATGCTCAACTACATGGCGACGATGCACTTCCTCTCGGGCCAGGATCCCTATCCCATCGGCAACGCGCATTTCGTGCATGTGCCGTACGATACGTTTCGCTGTGCTGACGGCTTCATCGTGATCGCGGTGATCACGGATAATTTCTGGCAGAACCTGAAAAAGGTCGTCGCCTGCCCGGAATTTGATGACCCTGCATTCGACGGCCAGCCGGGTCGCTGGGCCGGCCGCGAATTCATCAACCGCCAGTTGAAGGCGATTCTTGGCCAGCACAGCTGCTCTCATTGGCTGGCCCTGCTGGAAGCCGAGCGCATCCCCTGCGCGCCGGTCAACAGTTTCAGCCAGGCCCTCTCGGACCCACAGGTACTGCACCGCAACATGGTGGTTGACCTGTACCACCCCGACGGCAGCAGCACGCGCGGTCCAGGCAATCCGATCAAACTGTCGCGCAACAACGAAGAGAGCTTCAGCCCGGCGCCGCTGCTCGGGAGCGACACGGACAGCGTGTTGACTCAATTGCTGGGCATGCCCGCGCCGGATATCGCGGCCCTCAAAGCGCAGGGAGTCATCGCCTGATGTCGCAGGATGAAGCAGCGGGTACAGCACTTGATCAGAGTGAAACACGGGCTATGGCAGAGCGATTGCTCGCTGCGCTAGCCGACGGCAGTCGAAGCAGCGACAGCGAAGCAGCGCGCATCGTCGGCCTGCGCCGTCTCTCTGGCGGCGCCAATATGGAGACCTGGGCGTTTGATCGAGAACATGAAGGGGCGATCGAGCCCCTGATCTTGCGCCGCCTGCCGGGCGCGCCAGCCGCGAACAGTGCGACCGACAGGGCCGTGGGCGAACTCAGCCTCGCTGACGAGGCCGCGCTGATTGTCGTCGCAGGGCGCCACGGTGTCCCGGTGCCCACGGTGCGACAGGTATTACACGGCGAACACGCGCTGGGCCAGGGCTATATCATGAGCCGCGAGCGCGGCGAGGCGCTGCCGTTTCGATTGCTGGCCGATGACCGCTATCGCGACGCGCGCGAGCAACTGGCCTACCAGTGCGGGCAAACGCTCGCCCGCATCCACCAGATCCCGCTGGCAGCGCTGCCTCAAAACCTGCCGGATCACAGTGGCGCGGTGCTTTTCCAGCGCGCGCAGGCGCTGCTCGATAGCTATGGCAATGTGTCGCCCGTATTGCAGCTGGGGCTTAACTGGCTGCGCGAGCATCAACACGACCATCAACACGACCATCAACACGGCCCGCAACACGACCCGGAACATGGCCCAGCGCGCCGCACGCTGGTACACGGGGATTTTCGCAATGGCAATCTGCTGGTGGATGAACACGGGCTGGTCGCCGTGCTGGACTGGGAGCTGGCGCATATCGGCGACCCGGTGCAGGACCTCGGCTACATCAGCGCGAATGTGTGGCGCTTCGGTTCGCCTAAACCAGTGGGCGGTTTTGGTGAGTACGCCGACTTGCTGGCGGGCTATGCATCAGTCTGCGGTGCAGCGCCATCGATGGAGTCTATCCATTACTGGCAGGTGCACGCGGCGCTGTCCTGGGGCATGGTCTGCCTGTTGATGCTGCAGATGTACCGCAGTGGCCAGGACGCCAGCCTGGAGCGTGCGGCGATAGGGCGCAGGCTGTCGGAAGCGGAGATCGACCTGCTGCTGTTGCTGGATGGAGAACCAGACGGAGAATCGTCATGAGTGCAACGACGTCGGTGGAGTTATTGTCTGCGGTGCGCCTGTTTTTGCGCGAGCAGGTCGTGCCGGAACTGGACGGCTTCAAGGCCTACAACACCCGGGTGGCGGCCAATGCGCTGGGGATCGTGGCGCGCGAGCTGGAACTGGGCGGCGGCCTGGCGGCGCTCGATCAGCAGATGGCCGCCGAGTTGGGCCTGGATGCAGAGGTTGTTTCGATACCCGGACATATCGCCCTCGCACTGCGCGATGGCCAGATTGCCGTCGATAAAAAGCTGCTGTCCTATCTGCGCAAGCGCACGCTGTTGGCGATCGCGATAGACAACCCGAAGTACTCGGGTTTGCAGCAGGCGCGGGCGCGCTGGGGCGAATTGGCCTAAACCCACTCTGCGCACAGCAGCTCCGCCTGCGCGAGCACTGTCTTCACAGCTTCCTCCTGCAAGTCAGGCGGGTAGCCGTACTTGTTCAGGATGCGTTTGACCATCACCTTGATCTTCGCCCGCGCACTCTCTCGCAGCGTCCAGTCTATGGTCACGCTCTTCTTCACCTGGGTGATGAGTTCTGCGGCGATGACCTTGAGCTTGTCGTCACCCATGGCCTGCACTGCGCTCTCGTTGGCAGCGAGGGCGTCGTAGAACGCGATTTCGTCGTCGGTCAGGCCGAGGTCTTCGCCGCGCCGGGTGGAGGCGTCCATCTCCTTCGCGAACTTGATGAGTTCTTCGATCACTTCCATCGTTGAAATGGCGCGGTTGTGGTACGCGTTCAAGGTTTTCTTGAGCTTCTCAGAGAAGACCTGGCTCTGCACGAGATTGTGTTTCGAGCGCACTTTGAGTTCGTCTTTCAGCAACTTTTCCAGCAATTCAGCGGCAACATTCCTATGCTTCAGGCCACGAACCTCCGCCAGGAACTGGTCGCTCAGGATGCCGATATCCGGCCTCGCGAGCCCTGCGGCCGTGAATACATCGATTACCTGGCCCTCGGTAGTAATGGCCTTGCTCACGAGCTGGCGAATTGCGGCGTCGATCTGCTCCGGTGTCTTGCGGTTGTTGCTGCTCTGCTTGTTCAGCGCGGCTTGCAGGGCCTGGAAGAAACTCACGTCATCGCGAATCTGTGTTGCCTCATCGCTGGCGGCGCAGAGTGCAAACGCCTTGGAGAGTTCCGTCACCACTTGTCCCCAGCGCTTCTTGCCGTCCTCCTGCTGCAGGATGTGCTCCTGCCCGGCGGGGAGGAGGGCGAGGCGCTCGTGCGGTGTGCCAGTGATCCACTTGGCCCAATTGAAGCCGTGCATCAGGTCGCAGGCGATGCCGTGTTTCTCCAGCATCACGGCGATGGCCTGCGCGGTGTCGAAGGTCGGGTCGCCCCTGCCGCCACTTTCGGTGTAGACGGCGAGGGCGTGCTTGAGCTGATCGGCGAGGCCGAGATAGTCCACCACCAGTCCGCCGGGCTTGTCCCTGAACACGCGGTTCACGCGAGCGATGGCCTGCATCAGGCCGTGGCCACGCATCGGCTTGTCGGCGTACATGGTGTGCAGGCAGGGCGCGTCGAATCCTGTCAGCCACATGTCGCGCACGATGACGATGCGAAACGGGTCATTGGCATCCTTGAACCGGTTTGCCAGCCTGCGGCGTTTGTCTTTGCTGCGGATATGCGGTTGCCAGTCGGGGCCGTCTTCCGCGCTCCCCCGTCATCACCACTTTTACCACACAGGCCTGGTCATTAAGAGCGCCTTTCTCGCGTCAGCATCGTCGTCATTCGTGCTGGCCCACTCGGGCCGCAGTGCAATTAGCGCATTGTAGAGGTCCACGCAGATACGGCGGCTCGTACAGACGATCATGGCCTTGCCGTCCATTGCCTCCGCGCGCTTCTCGAAATGCGTCACCATGTCGGCGGCGATAAGTCCGATTCGTTTCGGGTCGCCGACCAGCGCCTCCAGCGCGGACCATTTCGTCTTGAGCTTTTCCTTCTTCGTCAGTTCCTCGCCTTCGGTGATTTCCTCGAACTCGGCATCTATCAGGGGTAGCGCGGCGGCGTTCAGGCTCAGCTTGGAAATGCGGCTCTCGTAATAGATCGGTACCGTGGCCTTGTCGGCGACGGCGCGCTGGATGTCGTAGATGGAGATGTAGTCGCCAAACACGGCCCGCGTGTTCGCATCGGTCTTCTCGATGGGCGTGCCGGTGAAGCCGATGAAAGAGGCATTGGGCAAGGCGTCGCGCAGGTTGCTGGCGAAGCCGTAGGACATCTCGCCAGTCCTTTCATTCACCTTGCCGCCAAAGCCGTACTGGCTGCGGTGGGCCTCATCGGCGATGACCACGATATTCTGCCGCGCGCTCAGCTCGGGCATCGCCTCGCTCCGACCTTCACTTTTTGGCGGCATGAACTTGTGGATAGTCGTGAACACCACGCCGCCGCTCGCGCGGTTCAACAATTCGCGTAGATGTTCGCGGCCTTCGGCCTGTACAGGCGTCTGGCCGAGGATATCCGCGCAGCGTTGGAACTGGCCGAAGAGCTGATCGTCGAGATCGTTGCGATCCGTCAGCAGCACGAGCGTCGGGTTCTGCATCGCTGGATGGCGTACCACCCGTGTGGCGAAGAAGAGCATGGAGAAACTCTTGCCGCTGCCCTGCGTATGCCACACCACACCCGCGCGGCGGTCGCCGGGTTTGCCGCCGTGCATGCGCCCCGCCCAGTACCTGCCAGCTTCCTCGCGTGAATCCTTGCGCAGTGGCGGCATACCGCTGGCGCGCACCGTTTCCTCCACCGCCGCATTCACTGCGTGGAATTGGTGATAGCCCGCGATGATCTTGTGCAGCGCGCCGGAGTCCGGGTCTTCCTCGAATACGATGAAATGCTGTAACAGGTCGATGAAGCGCTGCTGGTCGAACACGCCCTTGATCAGGATTTCGAGTTCCAACGAATTGGATGACGCGTCATGCTCCCCGTCAATCGTGCGCCAGACTTTGAACCATTCCTGGTTCGCCGTCACTGAACCGATGCGCGCCTGCAAGCCGTCGCTCACCACCAGTGCCGCGTTGTAATGCAGCAAAGAAGCTATCTCGGCCTTGTACGTCTGGAGCTGCGAGTAGGCGCTCCAGATGGTGGCGTCCTCGTCCGCCGCGTTCTTCAGCTCGATCAGGCCCAGCGGAAGACCATTGAGAATATGACGATATCCGGTCGCCGGGTCTGTTGTCCCTCGATTACGGTAAACTGGTTCACCGCAAGCCAGTCATTCGCGTGTGCATCGTCAAAGTTCACCAGCCGAACATCGTCGCCCGCGATGCTGCCATCGGGGCGCGGATACTCCACCGGCACGCCGTCGCGCAGCAGGCGGTGAAAGGCGCGGTTGGTCTGGGTGAGAGAAGGCGTGCCGACCCGCAGTACCCTGCGCAGGGCTTCCTCACGAGCCTCCTTGGGAATACCCGAGTTGAGCCGGTGGATGGCCTCGCGCAAGCGCCCCTCCAGTACCACTTCGTTGAAAGACTCACGCTCCGCCGCCGGTTCGCTGGGCGCGATATGTGGCCCGTGTCCGAGCTCATAGCCCAGCTCGGCGAACCAGCTTAGGGCGGCGTCTTCGACGGTGGATTCGTTGAGGCTCATGGCTTCTCGGTTTTGCGTCTAAACAAAAATATTTTTGTAAAACAGTAAGTTAATCGTTTTACAGAGCGTTTCATCGGTTTGTGTCTAAATGAAATTCAGGCTCGAAACGGCGTGTAGTTGGTGTGGCCGGGTTCAGTTGCCACAAGGTTTCGAGAATTGTCGATGGCCAATTCATGTGCATGAGTGTAGACTTTTCTCCAAGGACTGGGGATTCTCGGTCGACATTGGGCTCCGGCGATCGCCGGGGCCTTTTGTTTTTGTGGGTTACGGAAAACACTTTAACCCCCATCCCGTTATTCTGCCATTCACCCTCATCAATTTCGGGCGGATGATATCCACGGCGCGATTGGGTTGATCGGGCTTCAACACCGACATTCCAATAGGACGCGCCATCAAATCGGCGAGTTGTAAGCCAGCTGCGTTTGATTTTTTGTCGGCAAACACCACTTCCAGTTTCACTTTGGACGATGTAAATCGCGCGCCATCGCAAATGCGACGGAATTCCAACTCCAGTTCGTCATCTTCATTCTTGCCGCGGCATTCCACAATGACGTGAGCATTGTGCTATTCCCCATTTAATTCGAGAAAGCCCAGCACGCGCTCCAAACCAAATTGCAACCCCAAATGATAAGGATGAGCTGGTGTCTTGTATTTGGCTTGGTGTTTTGCTTTGTCGATCACCACGCAGCACAACTGCACTGGCATGGCTGCGATCAAGTCAGTCAATTCGTCCAGAAATGCCTGCTTGATTTGTGGCGTTTTCAGAAACCTGAATGACCCCTGATCCTTACGGATTTCCCGCTCGTGCAGAATCACCTGATCATGGCCAAAGTGCTTGAACTTGAAATCACTCACTGCAGGGCACACGATCTGCGAGTAATCGTTTTTCTTAACGAGTAAAAACGCCAATACAAACAGCGGATATTGAGCGTCAATTCTTCCACCCATGCTCGGCGATCCGCTCTCGTCCACAAAAATCAGGTAGTCACTGAAAGCCATTTTTTCCCCAATTCAACCGCCCCTACGCTCCATGCATTGGCTGCGAGCAGGCACCGGATTGCTTTAGTCCGTCTCACGAACAGAACCACGCCGTTTAACCGCTTGCGTGATCAGCCAGGTTAAAGCGTTTGGATAGGTCCGCCACATCATTCGTAATGGCTCGGCGAAACACTGCGCCTCCTCCTTGCTGCCCGGCGAGTAGGTTGCCGGAAGATGTTTGGGCAGCCGCTTGTGGCCCTTGATAGAAGCCTCGGTATGGCCGTTCTGCTTGCGCGCCACGGCGAGCGCCTGCTGCGCGCCCGGTATGTCGCCCGCCAGCCAGCGTTCCAACACGTGACCCCACGCGAACACGGTGTTGAAGGCGCACTCGTCAAACTCCTCGAACAGCCTGGCCGCGCCATCGAGGTGCCGCACTGACAGGTAACATGCCAGCGGGGCATAGCGCACGCCCTGGTTGTCGCTTGGGTTCAACGCCAGCATGGCTTCCAACTCGACGATGGCTTCCTCAATGTGCCCGCCTTCCTGCAATGACATTGCCAGTTGTGACCGCGCCCGCATGTAGGGACGCGTTTGATGTAAGCCCCAGAACGCCCCGGCATACTCCTCAAAGGGATTCGGCCCCAGCCGCTTCTCGGCCACCGCGACGATTTTTCGCAACACCTCGATTTCATCGTCCCGCCCCAGCGGACGATGGCGCAGCACCGCCAGCAGCGCACCCGTGTGTCCGGGGTCCAGCGTCAAAACCTTTTGCAGCAATGCGAACTCCGCTTCCTGCGTGGCGGCATCCATTGCATCGTAGAACAAGTCCTGCGCTTCATCGGAGGGCTTGTGTTGCTTCTTGGCGAGCTGTTGCTCAAGGGAGCGCATCAGCGCCAGTGCGCCGAAGCCTGGGGCTGGACTGCCGGAATCGTGGACTAGTTTGATCATGGTGCTGTCCCTATATGCGGTGCCTCGCGCATCGTAACTATCGTTGCCAATTCAGACAATGTGCCAGCTATGTTCAACTCCTCCAATTATAAATCGGCCACAGCCGTTTCTGTGCCACCGAGACGATTTTACGCAGTACCGCGATTTCATCTTCTCGCCCCAGTGGCCGATGGCTTCGTTGAGTGAAGTAATTACAATGCATCAATCGCTTCGAGCAGTCGCCCGATATCACTGTGCGCATTTTCAATGTCGATGGTCTCCGCAATCTTCTGATGCACGAACGGCTTTTTGAATTGTGGCTTATCGATTGGATTCATCGGGACACCCTTGCTTCCAAGCTGCCTCCTTAATTGATTCAAATCGTAACCAGCTTCGTAATTCACATTGTTGGTGGCGACGGTAGTTAGAACTTTTGCCGCTGCACTTTTGTTTGCAGCAGTGAGCAGAGAGTATTCAAGATCTGATGTAAAAACGAAGACGTTCAGACCTACAGTCGCAAATTGGGTCTTCGCCTCTATAGCAGCGGCATTGAAGTCAGCTTCATCCTTGTCCAACGCTGAATCAACTTTAGCGTGAAAAGCGGCCTTTCCCGGAAGCGAATATCCTGCGGCTTCAGCACCAACGATTACTGCTCTGTCGGTTGATGTCGTCAATGAATCGAAATCCGTGACGATAAGATGAGGGATATTCGCGGCCCTCCACGCTCGAATCATTCGTAGGAAGGGCGAGAAATTCGCGTTTCCTGCTGACGAAATTATGGAAATACGGTGTGCTTCTGCTCCCAGCTTCTTCTGAAGAAGCACTCGGATGACACGCGCATCTGATTCTCCCTCTACAAGGACTACTTTCTCTGCAAAGAAAAGCAGTGCGTTCACTTCATTGCTGTATGCATCGAACATCTCACGCTCGTTTTTTGATGCGATCGCAGGGGTGTGCAAAGTCGAATGTTGATCCTGCTTCCGCACCAAACCCAAGCTGGAAAATGGGGTTTCGCCGACAATGTATGGGCTGTGCGTTGTAACGATTACTCTCAAGTTTTCAGACTTGGCAGATTGGATGTCTTGATAGAGTTCCTTCTGTCGCTGCGGGTGCAGGAATGCTTCGGGTTCCTCCACGGCCAAAATGAATTGAACGTCGGGATTTTCCGCTGCCTTCTGAGCTAGTCGGTGCAGAGCAAGAAGAACGCCACTTTGCACACCAGAACCTGCTTCGGATAGAGCCAGTGTGGATTCGCCACTGGCGGTCATTTGAAACCCAAGTCGAAGATTGTCCATGATCCACTCGCCAACGTCTTGAACATCGACATCAAACTTGAGCGCCAGTTTATGCTGTGTCTTGAATCCGAAGTGCTTTTGGATTTCCGGGAGCAATGCATCGTTGATGTATGGCCGAATATCTTTCGAGATCTTGTCGCGGATTTCTTTCAAAACACGATACTCCTTCGGTGTTCCACCAGCCTTTTGCGGAATCATCTTTGAAAGACCATGCTCACGAAGCATCCGTGAAAGCAGTTCTTGAAATGCGGGCGATGAAGCGTCTCGGAGAGCTGGAATAAGGACGAAACGGTTATGATCGCGAAGCTTCCTGAACGCCTCTAAGCTCGCAGGAGTGGTCTTCGCATTCTTCGTAATTGCTTCTAGCACCGTGAAGGTCAAATCCGCTCGTACGGTTACATGCAGAGCCTTTTCAACGCCGGCGTCATCGTAGCGAATTGTGATGCGTCGGGCCCTCGCGTTGACCGGAAAGATTGGCAAAAGCCTTTCTGCCAGGTCTGGATGAAGTGCTCCAGCAGCGAGTGTGTCCTCATTCAATTGATTCAACACGATGTCTATCGTCTTGAGAATCGAAGACTTTCCGTGATCGTTCTGCCCGATGAGAACTGATGTTTGCTTTAGGTCGAACGTTAACGACTTGAAAGCCTTGATATGCGAGAACTCGAACGATTTGATTTTCATAATCTGATTGTTCCATTGAGCAGATTCGGGAGTAGCGTGTCTCGCAGGGTGGCGAGGGTGTGGGATTGGTGGAGATTGGCGGTTATCCGGGCGTAGAGCGGCGCGACTTTGGCAGTGAAGGCGGCCATGATTTCCTTTGGCGGCAGCACGACGCGGATGGGGCGGAAGTTCTGTTTGCTGATTTCGGCGAAGGTGGTGCCAGTGGCGCGGCTTTCTATCTCAGCCATGTTCGTCTGGCACCAGTTCAGCATGAAGAGGTTTGAGGCACGGTGATTGCACTTCAGTGCGATGAAGCCCTGATTGATGGCTAGGGGCATGGCGGCGATGGCGAGGTAGCCAACGGGGGCTCGGGATGAAAGTAGCAACGTCCCGGCGGGGAGCAGACCGGAGGAAATCTTGGCGATGCCTGCATCGGTTAACTTGCGGTCCGTATCGAGGAGGACGGGCGCTTGAAGCGACGAAAAGTCCTTAGGTGTCGTCCAGTGGTGCGTGCCGCCTTGCCAATACTTCGGATCTGTCGTGCTAGGGGTTCCACCTCCGACACAATCGACCACTTCGCCGACGGGCTGGACGGTCCAGCCTTTCGGGATGTGCCCGAATTCTGAGTCTTGGAAGGAGTCTGGGAAGAGGGCAGCTGTGGCTAGGTCTAGGCCGACTGGTTGGCGACCGTCGAGTTTGGCGCGGACGGGGTCGAAATCCACGAACCAGCTCTGGAACAGCGCCCGCGCCATCGCCTCCAGCGTCGCGTTAATCCGCCGGTTCAACTCGATCTTGTCGTCCAGCGCACCGAGCACCGCCGCAATGGCTTTTTGCTCGGCGAGGGGGGGGAGCGGTAGCTCAAATTTGGAACAGTCTCCTACACGGATATGGCTTACTGTAGAGCCGCTTCCTTCATGTGCACCGAACTGATTCTGAAGATCTTTTGACAAGAAGGAATACAGAAGGAATCGCGGTTCCAGAACCGCAGGGTTAGCGCGATATTGCATGAGGCGCTGCCCCAGGAAAACTGTGTCATCGAAATCAACGTAGCCGACTTCCCCCAATGGAGCTTCGCGGGTCAGGATCACGTCTCCATGCTTCACGTCCGCCCTGCGGGTCCATTTGACGAAGGTATCTCTGGATACTCGACGGCATGTTTCCCGGTCGATTCTCCCACCTTTAATATTGGTCGTACGGAGCATTTTGTAGGGCGTGAAATCCTCAACGACCGGGGCCGTTTTGTTGACGCAGTCCACGATCAGCTCGCAGACCTCTGAAACCCTAACGCGTGCCCATTCACCCGGCATAAACCAGTCCCCTCAGGTTTGCTTGGGTGACCTGTTCTAGCTTGGCTGAATCGGTGAGCTGCGCTTCCACTTCAGTAACTAGACGCGGCATCCTTTCCTCGAAGGACTTCATCGCGTCATCTCCGGGCCTTCTTCCGCATCGTCATCCCACATCTCCCCGATAAATGCGGATGTAGTCAGCGGTAGCGGCGGGATCAAGCGTGAAATAGTAGCGGCATAGCGTTTTGAAGAGCACCAGACCTTCCGGGTGACAGGCGCAATCCAGAAGGCGGTCAAGGGTGTGCTCGATGGCGTGGGCATCTTGCGATCTTGTGCGAATCAGGTCGTGGACGACAGGAGCACAGGTCTGTGCGGACAAACGCTGTAGCTCGACGAGCGCAGCGGCGCAGTCACTAATCTGCTCAAGGAGGTTGTCGTATGTGTCGGGCATAGACTATTTCTCCCGGATTATTCGCGGTTTGTAAAAGTCGTGCGCCAACTTCGCAAAACTATTCTGGACGTCCTCCGGGCTTTCCTGCAGTTTCACATTGTGCGAAAACGCGAGGCAGTGGCGGATGTCGAATGGCTGCTTGGCGGATTTCTTTTTAGAGGTCAAACCCGAGTCCTTTCAGGTTGGCGCGAACGGCGGCCTCCAGCTTGGCCGATTCGGCAAATTGTCCCTCCAGTTCGGCGACGAGTCGAGACATCTTTTCCTCGAAGGGTTCGCCATCGTCCTCAACTTCCTCGGCGCCCACGTAGCGGCCGGGGGTGAGGACGTGGCCCTGGGCGGCGATCTCGGCGGTGGTGGCGGATTTGCAGAAGCCAGGGATGTCTTCGTAAGGGGTCGGCTCGAGCCGCTTCGCGGGTCTGCCATCATCGTTGTCACCGCGCCAGGCGTGGTAGGTACTGGTGATGTTCTGCAAGGTCCTCCTCGGTCAGCTCGCGATGCACGCGGTCAATGAGGGTGCCCATCTTGCGGGCGTCGATGAACAACGTTTGCTGACGCCGGTCGCGGAAGCCGCGTTTGGCGTCAGGCTTTTGTTCTTTGCGAGAAACCACAAACAGACGGGAATCTGCGTGCTGTAGAAAAGCTGGCCGGGGAGGGCGACCATGCAGTCCACGAGGCCGGCCTCGATGATGGCTTTGCGGATATCGCCCTCGCCAGACTGGTTGGATGACATGCTGCCGTTGGCGAGCACGAAACCGGCCATGCCGTCCGGCGCGAGGTGGTGGATGAAGTGCTGCACCCAGGCGAAGTTGGCGTTGCCCTTGGGCGGCACGCCGTATTGCCAGCGCACGTCGTCGTCCTTGCGGGGCCAGTCGCTGTCGTTGAACGGCGGGTTGGCCAGCACGTAGTCGGCGCGCAGGTCGGGATGCAGGTCGCGGCGGAAGGTGTCGGCGTGCTCGGGGCCGAAGTCGGCCTCGATGCCGCGCAGGGCGAGGTTCATCACGGCGAGGCGGCGCGTGGTGGCGTTGCTCTCCTGGCCGTAGATGGAGATGTCGCCGAGCTTGCCGCCGTGCAATTCAACGAACTTTTCCGACTGCACGAACATGCCGCCGGAACCGCAGGCGGGGTCGTAGATGCGGCCTTTGTAGGGGGCGAGCATCTCGACGAGGCAGCGCACGACGCAGGACGGGGTGTAGAACTGCCCGCCGTTCTTGCCCTCGGCGCTGGCGAAGCGGGTGAGGAAGTACTCGTACACGCGCCCCAGCAGATCGACGGAGCGGTGGGTCTTCTCACCCTCACTGGCGGCAGTGAGTTCAATGGTGGCGATCAGGTCGATCAGTTCGCCGAGGCGATGCTTGTCCAGCGCCGGGGCGGGCGTAGTCCTTGGGCAGCACGCCCTTGAGGCGCGGGTTGTCGCGCTCGATGGCGACCATGGCATCGTCTACCGTCTTGCCAATGGTGGGCTGTTTGGCGTTGGCCTGGAGGTGCGACCAGCGGGCCTCGGCGGGCACCCAGAAAACGTTCTCAGCCTTGTATTCGTCCGGGTCCTCGGGGTTCGCGCCTTCGTAGTCGCCCTGGCCCGCGATCAGTTTCGCATGGTGCTCATCGAAGGTGTCGGAAATGTATTTGAGGAAGATAAGGCCGAGGACGACGTGTTTGTATTCCGCCGCGTCCATGTTGTTGCGCAGCTTGTCGGCGGTGAGCCAAAGCTTGGCCTCGAAGCCGAGGTTGGCGGACGAGTCGGCTTTTGCTCCGAGCCATGGGGTTCCTTTTTTTGTGGTTTCTTTCCCGCAGCCGGAAAAGCCCGTTTTGCCCCCAGAATAAGTAACACGAAAGCCCAATTTGTGAAATTAAAAACGACCACAGGGGCAGGCCCGGGCCGGGCCCGGCTACACTCGGCCCCTCGCGTGGCCGACATAGCTCAGCTGGTAGAGCAACGCATTCGTAATGCGTAGGTCCGGCGTTCGACTCGCCGTGTCGGCACCACTTTTTCTCGACCGTTTCAGGTCAATACCAATCCTTCTTTCGGCGGTGCATCGTACGACGGTAGTTCGCGGTGACGAACATTGGTACGCTCACTCCCTGACCAACTCCCCCGCTCAGGACGCCCGCCATGCCCGGTTTTGAACAATCGATGTTGTTGTTGCTGGCGGCCGTGATCCTGGTTCCGCTGGCGGCGCGCCTGGGACTCGGTGCGGTGCTCGGGTATTTGGTTGCCGGTGTGATCGTCGGCCCCTGGGGGTTCGGCGTGATCGGGCAGGTCGAGGAGATCCTGCACGTGGCGGAGTTTGGCGTCATCCTGCTGCTGTTCGTGATCGGCCTGGAACTGCGGCCGACGCGGCTGTGGGCGCTGCGCAAGGCGATCTTCGGTTTTGGCAGTGCGCAGGTGCTGGGCAGCGCGCTGCTGCTGATGGGTTTCTCGCTGCTGATCGGCCAGCCGCTGACCACCGCTGCGGTCGTCGGGCTGGTGCTTGCGCTGTCCTCCACTGCATTCGCATTGCAGTTGATCGCCGAACGCGGCGAGATGACCTCGCGCTGGGGCCGTTCGGCCTTCGGCACCCTGCTGTTCCAGGATCTCGCGGCAGTGCCGCTGTTGGCCCTGCTGCCGCTGTTGGGCACCCGCACAGACACGGCCGGCGTCGACTGGCCGCAAATCCTGCTCTCCGTTGGCGTGCTGCTCGCCGTGCTGTTCGGGGGGCGATTTGTGTTGCGCCAGGTGCTGCGCGTGGCGGCGCGCAGCCACGTGCGGGAAATTCTCACCGCGACGGCGCTGCTGGTGGCCTTCGGCATGGCTTTCCTGCTCGGCGCCGCCGGGCTCTCGATGGCGCTCGGGGCGTTTATCGCCGGCGTATTGCTGGCCGATTCCGAATTTCGCCACCAGTTGGAGGCCGATATCGAACCCTTCAAGGGGTTGCTGCTCGGCCTGTTTTTCATCGCGGTGGGGATGTCCTTGAATGTCGGGCTGGTGGCCTCCGATACCGGCAGTGTGCTGCTGCTGATCGCGGCGATCGTCGTGATCAAAATCGCCGTGTTGTTCCTGCTGGGACGCTGGAACGGCCTTGCGCCAAGGGAGTCGCTCAAGCTGGGCATTGCACTGTCGCAGGGCGGGGAGTTCGCGTTCGTGCTGTTCAGCGCGGCGCTGGCGGCGGGCGTGATGTCGGCCGAGCAGGTGGAGCTGCACAGCGTGGCGGTGTCGCTCTCCATGGTGGTGACGCCGCTGCTGTTCATCGCCTTCGACCGTTTCGATAGGCAGTCCGCAGAGAAGCCCGAGTTCGACCAGATTGAAGACGACAATACGCCGGTGATCATCGTCGGTTTCGGGCGTTTCGGGCAGGTAGTGGCGCGTATTCTGAGCGCGATGAAAATCCCGTTCACCGCGCTGGATGCCAGCCCCCAGCAGGTGGATTTCGTGCGCGAGTATGGCAACGAGATTTACTACGGCGATGGCTCGCGCATCGATCTGCTCGAAGCCGCCGGTGCGCACCGCGCGAAAATCCTGGTGTTGGCGATAGACGATGTGGAATCCTCGGTGACCGCCGCCACGGTGATACGCTCGCATTTTCCCGCGCTGCAGGTGTTTGCGCGGGCGCGCAATCGCAAGCATGCATATCGCCTGATGGATCTGGGCGTGCAGGTTATCAGGCGGGAAACATTCCTGTCGGCCGCCGATATGGGCCGCTCTGTGCTGGAGCACCTTGGGATAGAGCCGGGGCAGGCGCGTGCTGCGGTGAAGCGGTTTACCGAACACGACGAGCGCCACCTCAACCTGTACCACAGCATGCACAATGACGAGGAAAAAATGCGCGAACTGGCCAAGGAGGGCGCCCGCGAGCTGGAGGAGATGTTTGCCCGCGACGCCAGCGAAATGACGCACACCAACGCATGAACGACTGAGGAGATCAAAGGAGAACGACATGAGTTATGTCAATGCAGATGAAGCCGCTTGCCAACAACACAAGGGCGCGATTGCGCTGTTGATCGAACCGCGCGCCGCTGACCTCGGTGAGTTCACCGTGCGCCGCGCGCTGCCGTCGCGCGAGCGCCGCATGGTCGGCCCCTTCGTGTTCTTCGACCACATGGGGCCGGCCGAATTTCCGCCGGGCAAGGGCATCGCGGTGCGGCCGCATCCCCACATCGGCATCGCGACGATCACCTACCTGTTCGAGGGCGAGATCATGCACCGCGACAGCCTCGGCGTGGTCCAGCCGATTCGCGCCGGTGCCGTCAACCTGATGGTGGCGGGGCGTGGCATTGTGCACTCCGAACGCGCCGGGGCGGATCTCGAAGAGGTTTCGCACCTGCACGGCATACAGAGCTGGATCGCGCTGCCCGTGGATGAACAGGAATGTGAACCCGCGTTCACCCACTACAGTGCCGATGAACTGCCGAGCGTGGCGCAGGGCGGTGCCACGGTGCGCATCATCATGGGGTCTGCCTACGGCGAGCGCTCACCGGTGAACACCTTCTCCGAGACGCTGTACCTGGATTGCGACATCAAGGCAGGTGCGGAACTGACCCTGCCGACGCACGCTGAGGAGCTGGCGTTTTACGTGGCCGTCGGTTCAGTAGCAGTGGATGGGCAAGTAATCGCGACCGGCGCGATGGCCGTCGCGTGTCCAGGCCGCGCGCTGACGCTGCGCGCCGAGAGCGACAGTCGCGTAATGGTGATCGGCGGCGCGAATATCGGCGAGCGGCACATTTACTGGAACTTCGTGTCCGATTCGCTGGCCCGAATTGAACAGGCGAAGCAGGACTGGCGCGACGGCAAGTTCGCGGGCGTGCCGGGCGATGCGGAATTTATTCCGCTGCCCGACTGAACCGTAGGCCACTGGCTGCATCGCCCGTGGCCATTGCCGCGCCGCCAGCGCAGCGGGGTTCCGTGCTCAATTACCAGGCGCTCAAGCGGTGGTGGCCAGCAACTGCTCTGGCTGGTTCACTTCCTTGCGACGGTTGGAGGCCAGTACCAGGTACACACTCGGCAATACAAACAGTGTGAACAGCGTGCCGATGATCATGCCGGCCACCAGGATGATGCCGATGCTGTTGCGCGCCTCGGCGCCCGCGCCCGTCACCAGCACCAGCGGGAAGTGGCCCACCACGGTCGCGCCGGTCGTCATCAACACCGGGCGCAAGCGCACGCTGGCGCCTTCGATGATGGCCTCCAGCTTGCTCAAACCCTGTTCCTGCAGGTGGTTGGCAAACTCGACGATCAGGATTCCATTCTTCGCGACCAGCCCCACCAGCGTGATGAAGCCGATCTGCGAGTAGATGTTGATCGTCGTCCAGCCCGAGGAACGTGAACATCAGCGCGCCGGACAGCGCCAGCGGCACGCAGCCCAACAGCACCACCAGTGGGTCGCGCAGGCTGTTGAACAGCACCACCAGCACCAGGAACACGAACGCGAGTGCGAACGCCAGTGCGCCAAACAGGGTGTTGCCTTCCTGGCGGATCTGCCGCGATTCGCCGGCGTAGTCCACAACGTAGTCGGCCGGCAGTATTTTTGCCGCGGCGTCCTCCACCGCCTGTAGCCCCTGTTCCTTGGTATACGCCGGAATCATGCCGGCGTAGATCGTGAAGGAGTTGCGCTGCTGGAACTTGCTCAGCGCACGCGGTCCGATGCGCTCTTCCACCGTCGCCAGCGACGAAAATGGCACCGTGGCTCCACTGGGCGTTTGAATCTGGATCTGCTGCACCAGCTGTGCATCGAGGCGGCCCGCATCCTCCACCATCGGCACCACCCGGTACGCCTTGCCATCCAGGTCGAAGCGGTTGACGTAGTCGCCTGACAGATAAGTGGATAGCTGCTGGCTGACATCCTCCACCGTCAGGCCGAGATCGGCGATGCGATCGCGATCCAGTTCGAAGTGGGTCTGCGGGAAATCCAGCTTGAGATCCGTGTCGGCAAACAGGAACAGGTTGGTGGCATACGCGGCGTCCAGCAATTTTTGCGCGTAGGGCTCCATCTCCTCCACGGTCGCCGGGGCGGTCACCACCAGTTCAACCGAGAACTGGCCGGCGCTCGGTAGCGGTGGAAAGAGATTGGGGAACGCGCGCAGGCCGGGAATCTGCGCCAGCTTGCCGAAGGTGGATTGCAGCAGATCCATCGGCGTCTCGTCGCGCTGCTTCGGGTCCACAAATTCCTGGCCGCCGAATGCGCCGTTGGGACTGAGCACCTGCCACATGAAAGTTGCGCCCGGCAGGTTGTTCATCACGTCCACCACGTCGTGCATATGGCGATGGGTGTATTCCAGGGAGGCCTCGGGCGGCGCCTCGGACACCACGAAGATCGAGCTCTCGTCCTCGATCGGCGCCAGTTCCTGCTGTGACATCAGCAAAAACGGCACGGCCAGCACGGAAAAGAACAGGCCGAAGCCGAGAATCTGTGGCGTCCAGCCGAGGCTGCGCGCCAACAGGCGTTCGTAACGCTCGCGCACCCAGTCGAAGCGCGTGTTGACCCACAGCGTCATGCGGCCCTCCTCGCCGCGCGGCGGGCAGGCATAGGCGCTCATGATCGGCGACAGCGTGAGCGCGACAAGGCCCGAGATCAGCACCGCCACGGCGAGCGTGAACGCGAACTCCTTGATCAATACGCCCGTCAGGCCCGACAGGAAACCGACCGGCAGGTACACGGCGGCCAGCGTAATCGTCATGCCGATGATGGGCGTCAACAGTTGCCGCGAGCTGGCCAATGCTGCCTCGCGCCTGCTCATCCCCTCGCGCATGAAGCGCGCGACGTTCTCCACCACCACGATCGCGTCGTCCACCACCAGGCCCACGGACAGCACAATGGCGAGCACCGTCAGCAGGTTGAACGAAAAGCCCATCGCATAAATCGTCGCCATCGCGCCCAGCAGCGAGATCGGAATAGTGACCAGCGGTACCAGTGCGCTGCGCAGCGAGCCCATGAACAGCAACACGACGATGCCGACCAGCAGCACGGTTTCCGCCAGCGTGATGAAAATCTCCTTCAGCGCGTCGCGCATGTACAGGGTGCCGTCGTAGCCCACGGTGATTTCCATGCCATCGGGCAGCGTCGCGTTGATCTGGTCCAGTACGCCGTACAAGTGGTTGCCGATTTGCAGTTCATTGGCGCCCGGCAGGCCGTACACAGCGAGGTAAATGGTGTCGCGCTGGCTGATGCGCGCGATCTCTTCGCCCTCCACTTCCCCGAGTTCCACGCGGGCGACGTCGCTGATGCGCACGATCGCGCCGTCGACATTCCTGACCACCAGGTTTTCAAAGTCCTGCCGGGTCTGCAGGGTGGCGCTGGTTTGCAGGTCGATGCGCTGTTGCGCGTTTTCAGTGCGGCCAATCGGCGCGATCACGTTGTTGCTGGCCAGCGCCTGGTGCACCTGCTCGGCGCTGACGTTGAAGTAATTCAGCTTTGCCGGGTCCAGCCAGATGCGCATGGCGGGGACCCTGCCACCGATGATGGGTACGTGCTGTACGCCGGGAATCGACGACATCACCGGCACCACGTAGCGCGTCATGTAGTCGGTGACCTCGGCCACCGAGCGGCCGGCCAGGTTCACATCCAGGTAGAAAATAGCATTCGACGCATCGGTGCGCTCTACCTCGACGGCCGGGTCCTCGGCGCCCGCAGGGAGTTCGAAACGGATCTGGCCCAGGCGCGCCGTGAGTTCCGCCAGCGCCAGTGTGCTGCTCTCGTTCAGCTTCAACCACACTTTGACCCGGCTCAAGCCGGCGGTCGTGGTGGAGTCGACATAGTCCACGCCGGGTATCGTGGCGGCGGCGCGCTCGATCGGGTCCGTCACAAAGCCCTGCACGGTAGCCGCCGCGGCGCCGACGTACGGTGTCGTGATGATCAGCGAGGCGCTTTCGATTTCCGGGAACTCCAGCACCGGCATTTCCACCGCGGCGCGCACGCCAAGCAGCACCAGCACCAGGGAGATGACCACGGCCAGCAGCGGGCGCTGGACGAAGATATCCAGCGCATTCGGTTTACCCAGTGGATTGTTCAATGCTTCACCTCAGCGCGCTGCCGCCGCTATTGTTCCGGTTCCGGTGGTTGATCGACAACGTGCACCAATATGCCATCCTGCAATTTGAAGGCGCCGATGGCCGCGACGCGCTCGCCGGCTTGCAGCCCGCCGAGGACCAGAATGTCGCTGCCATCCACGCCGCCGACAACCACTTCCCTGCGAGTCGCCCGGTAGGGAGCGGCAGCGCCAGCCTCGGCGTCGTTCAGCACATACACCGACGCACCGAAATTGGTTTTGCGCACGGCGCTGGCAGGCAGGCGGAATACCCCGCTTTTTACGCCTGTCACGACTTCAACGTCGACCACCGAACCCGCTTTCAACGCCGGTGGTGGGTCGGCGAGCAGCGCGCGGTAACCCAGGCTGCGCGAGTCGGCCGCGACGCGGGCGTCAGCGGAAATGACCTTAGCCGTCAGCGGGCCTCCCTGCAGCGCGCGTCCGGATACCAGCACGGTGTCGCCCGGCGCCAGATTCAGTTTGTCCTGCGGCAGCTTGAAATCCACCCAGTATTCGCGCGCTTCGCCAGTCAGCGTGCTGATCACCGTGTTCGCGGCAAGGAACTGGCCCACTTCGAGCGTGTGCAGGCTGGTGGAGGCGTCGAACGGGGCCTGCAGTGTCTTCTTGGCAATGGCTGCCGAGAGCGCCGCGGCATTGGCCAGCAGCACATCCCGGTTGGCCATCGCTATGTCGTAGTCGTTCTTGCTGACCAGGCTCTTCGCCAGCAACTCCGCGCGCCGTTTCAGCTCCAGTTCAGCCAGCTTGAGTTGGGCACGGGTGGCGTTCAGCTGCGCTTCCTCCTCGCTGCTGTCCAGTTGCAACAGGAGCTGCCCCTGCTTGACGCGGTCGCCGCCGACGAAGCCGAGTTGGCTGATCTTGCCGTCGACCTCGGTGCGCAGCTCCAGGTTCTGCGTGGCGCGTAGCTCGCCAATGGTGCGGTAGGTTTGTCGCCACTCGCCCGGCTGTGCCGTGAGCGCCGTGACAGACTCCGAGCGCTCCGGAAACGAATTGGCGAAGGCTATCGCCTGTTGTACCTGCATGAACTTCAGGCCGCCCAGCACGGCTACGACCAGCGCGCACGCCAGTAGCAGCCACAGCCATCGCTTTCCGGACGCGCGGGGTTTTGCGTGCCGTGCGCCAATTGCATCAGCCATTGTCATTCTCCGGTATCAAGCGGGGTATTCTACCGGCAGACGGTGTAATTTGAAGCGCACTATTCGCATAGCAGCCGTCTGGCGTCACTCAGCATGAGAGTTGCGATGGCAGAATTGGCCGGGCACGGCATGCCAAGCCCTTGAGTATGCTGTAATCTTGGACCGCTAACAGGCATTCATGATAGGAGTATGGTGTCATAGACAATAAAGCATATTCGCCAGGCAGCGACAGAAAACCGGCGGAGACGAATGACCCTGAGCTGCGTCCACCCGCCCGACGCGACGAAAGTGCGCCACGCGCTATCGTTAAATCCACCATCGTAAATTGTGTCGCCTATCAAAACGGTAAGCGCCTTGAAGCGTTCCCGATTGACGATATCAGCGAGATCATCAAAGAGCCGGACATTTTCCTCTGGATCGGACTCTACGAGCCGGACAACGCGTTGCTCGACAAAATGCAGGAGGAGTTTGGCCTGCATGAACTCGCCATGGAGGATGCGCGGGCTGCGCACCAACGCCCAAAGCTGGAGACTTACGGTGAATCGATTTTTATCGTCGTAAAAACGGCGACGCTGGTCGAAAACAAGATCGTCTTTGGCGAGACGCATTTTTTTGCCGGCAAGAATTACCTCATCACGTTGCGCCATGGAGTCTCCAAAAGCCACTCATCCATTCGCGCGAACTGTGAGAACCATCCGCAGAAGCTGGCGCTCGGCACGGGTTATGCGCTGTACGCGCTGCTCGATGCGATCGTGGACAACTATCTGTTGGCGCTGACGGAGTTGCACACCCAGTTCACCCAGCTCGAGGCAGACATATTTGATGACAGCATGTCCACGGACACGCTGCAGCGCATTTACAGCATCAAGCGCGAATTGATGCTGCTGCGCGACGCCGCGCAGCCCTTTGTCGATATCTGCCACGAACTCATGCGCTTTCATGAGGACGTCATCCCAAAATCCATCCGTGTCTACCTGCGCGATGTACAGGATCATGCGCGGCGCGTGATGGAAAGCTGCGATAACATGCGTGAAATGCTGGTCAGCGCGATGCAGATCAATCTTGCCATGGTCTCGATTGGCCAGAATGACGTGGTGAAGCAATTGGCCGGTTGGGGCGCCATTCTCGCCATTCCCACTGTGGTGTTCAGCCTCTACGGGATGAACTTTGAGTACATGCCGGAGCTGAAATGGCATTACAGCTATTTTGCTGTGGTTGGATCGACGGTCGTGGCATGTATTGGCCTGCGCAGAAAACTGAAAAAGGCGAACTGGCTGTAGGGACAAAAGAGACGAGTCCGGTGACCCTGAATGTATTCCACTAACCGACTGATATGGATAAGCACATGAACCGAGATGCCAAACCTGACCACCCCATCCACGCGTTGTTTATCAAGCGACACAGTCCCTACGCGTTTGACCCGGCGCGGCCGGTGGACGTCGCGACCGTAAACGCCCTGTTCGAAGCCGCGCGCTGGACCATGTCATCCTATAACGCGCAACCCTGGCGCTACATCGTCGGCATCCGGGATGACGGCACCGACACATGGCAGAAAGTGCACGACTGCCTGGTGGAGGGCAATCAGCCCTGGGCCAAAAATGCGCCGGTGCTGGTGTTGGGCCTGGTCAAAACGACCTTTGCGCACAACGGCAATCCCAACAGCGCCGCCGAGCACGATCTCGGTGCGGCGTCGGCCTTTTTGACGCTGGAAGCGGTGTCGCGCGGCCTGTGTGTGCATCAGATGATCGGTATCGATCCGGACAAGGTCATCGCGACCTTTGCGCCAGGGCCGGACATCAAACCCCTGACGGCGCTGGCGATAGGGTACCAGGGCAATCCTGAACATATTCCGGAGGCTTATGCGGCACGTGATGGGCGGCTGCGAGAGCGCCTGGCGCAGAGCGAGATTCTGTTGTAGTTCGCTGTAGCGACTGCCCGACCGCTTATGGGATGAAACACAGGGTATGCCATGCAGCTATTTTGGCGGGGACACTGCACTGCTGAATGGCATCACCCTGGAGCGGGACGCGTGATCTGCTTCAGTTAGTCGGTACAGCACCGCCCTCGGCGTGGCGCTTACGGTTTCGAAATATGTGCTGAAGTCGGCTGCTGCGGTTGCCTTCGCATGGTCTGGCGTATTGCGGACGAGATTGACCAGCAGATAGCGCGCACCGAGCGAGCGCAGGTGATTGGAGAGATCGGCGGCGTTGCCAAGATGGCGCTGTACGTCCGGATAACGGCCTTTACCGAAGTGATCACCCAGGACAGGGGTGCCGAGATAGTAGATTTCATCTTCGAATCCCAACTGGTAAACCGTCCCGGACAACGGTTGATCCAGGGAATGCAATAGCTCAAAGCCCGGATAGGCTTCGTGCAGGAATGCGATGTGCTCCATGGAATTGGGCAATACCAACTCACCGATATCCTTGCGCGTGGATTTACCCCAATCCAGGATGATGACAAGCAGTACTATCACAAGCGCTGCAAGTTGCGCCTTCCCATGCAACCGCGCCCAATAGTTGGCAGCGATTTCGTAGCCGCGAAACAACGCAAACACCCGATGCAGGAAGTAACTCGATAGCAGCGCGAGCAGGGGATACACCGGCAACAGGTAACGTGCATACCCGGAAAAAATCGACCACAGAATTACCGTGATGACTGACACCGCCATGCATGCCTTGACGACAGGCACGGATGATCGCCAGAACAGCAGGCTGCCGACACTCGGCAGCAGGTACCACGGCGGCAGGCTGCGCCGGCTCTCAAAATCCATGAACTGCCGTTGCACGTCCTCGGCATTCCACTGCCAGTAACCAAATACGGCACCACCGATTGGGTGTATCGGATCCCCGGACACCAGGAAATTGCGCACATACCAGAACAGGCCGGTGGCGCTGGCAATCAATACCGACAATGCCAGCGTCTTCCAGTTGCGCTCCACCAACAGGAATCCAATGGCGAGTGCGGGCAGGAAAAACATGGCCTGGTATTTGGTGCCCAGGGCGAGGCCGACAAAAAAGGCCGATAGCAGCACGAAGCGCTTCTGTCTTGCTATATAGCCGAATGCAAGGCTGGCGAACGCGCTGGAAATGTACAGCATCAGGCCCAGGTCGATGTCGGCCGTGTGCAGGCTCTCCCTGATCGCATAGACGAGAAATACGGATGACAACGCGGCAAACACCGAGGGGATATACATCCGAGCCACCGAGAACGTGAGCACTACTGCCAGCAGGCCGGTCAGTGCATGCAGCAGATGCGCGGTAATGTCATTCGCCACTATCAAGGGCAGCGGCATACAGCAGCTGCATATTGAACGGGAATAGCGGATAGCGCAGCCAATCCGCGACCACCAGTCGGCCTGATTCCGCCCACGCCAGTGCCGTCGGCAGATGGTAGGCAATCTCGTCCCAGCCCTGCGGCAGCTGCAATGGCCTGACCATCGCGTTTGCCAGAAAGGCGGCGGCGGCACTGTAAATCAGTATCGATGGAGCGAGTCCCAAGCGACCGATTTTTATGCCTTCAAGGCCGGGTCTGGGGGTTGCGATACGGGAGACCAACCCCGGAATACAGAGCAGGATTCCGACAACGAGGATGGCCAGTATCGGGGGCGCCGTCAGCCAACCGAAGGCAGCAATAATCACGAGCAGCAACGTAACCAGGCCCAACCCCGTGGTGGCCTGCAGTACTGCCAGGCCTGAATTTGGGATCGTTGCACATGCGCCCAGCAGCTTTGCCGTGACCAGCCTGCCCCAGCCCAGGATGGCGACCAGAAACAAGCCCAGCAGTAAGTACTGCTCCAGGGCGTAGAGAAGTTTTGGGTCAAGTTAAGTTAGTTCAGGTCGAGACACCCTTCGGCGCCTTTCTGTCCATGAAGCCAAACATATAACCCGCCACGCGGCGCTTCTGGATTTCTTCCGTGCCCTCGGTGATGCGGTAGCGGCGGTGGTGGCGATAGATATGCTCGAACGGTTTATGGCGCGAATAGCCGAGCCCGCCATGCACCTGCATGGCCTGGTCGGAGGCGTCGCAGCACAGACGATTGGCGACGAAGTTGCACATCGAGATTTTGTCCGACACCGAAAACGCGCCGTAGGTGTCCATCTGCCAGGCTGTCTTGTGGATCAGCGCGCGCAGCATTTCCGCCTGTGTCTGCAATTCCACCAGCGGAAACTGGATGCCCTGGTTGCTGGACAGCGGCTTGCCGAACGGCGCGCGCTTGAGCGCGTATTTGACGGATTCGTTGATGCAGTACTGCGCCGCGCCGAGCGAGGACGCGGCCTGGCGTATGCGGTTCTCGTTGAAAAAGTGTTGCACCACCTGCAGCGCCTTGCCCTCGCCGCCGAATATGCTGCTGTGCGGAACCTGCAGATCGGTGAACGAGACGCGCCCGTGATCGGTGGGCATGTTAAACGTCCATAACATTTCTTCCAGCTTGAAGCCCGCTGTGTCGGTCGGCACGAGGAAGGCCGTCAGGCCGGACGCGTCGCCCGCCTTGCCACTGGTGCGCGCGATCACGAGGATGTGGCTGGCGCGGTGGATGCCGGTGTTCCAGGATTTTTCGCCGTTGATCGTCCAGGTGTCGCCAGTACGCACGGCGCTGGTTTCCATGTGCGTGGCGTCGGAGCCGTGCGCGGTTTCGGTGATGCCGACGGTGAAATAGCGCCGGCTTTCACTCCAGGTCGTCGATCCACTCGGTTTTCTGTTGCTCGGTGCCGTAGTGCACCATCAGCAGCAGGCCGACGTTGTTGCCGACGATGGAGTGCTCGTTCTGCAGGTCGTTGTGCAGGCCCAGCCCGCGCGTCGCCAGGTGTTCACGGATCACCGCCATGTCCAGGTTGCTGCCGTCCTTGCCGCCGTACTCTCGCGGCGAGGCAAACCGGAAGTGGCCGGCGGCGTCCGCGCGGCGTTTGGCCTCCATCAATAATTCCTCCCACTCCGCGTTGGGCAGCCCGCCCTTGTCCCAGTCGGTGCGGGCGTCCTCGCGGCGGTGATCGAAAAAGCGGTTGTTGTCGTCCTGCATCTGCAGCGGCAGGATCTGCGCCTCGATAAACGCATCGAGTTCCTGCAGGTATTTGGCGAGGTGTTCGGGAATATCAAAGTTCATCACGATCTCTCACTCCACTGACGATTCACTGGGACGCCTCCACGATCCGCAAGATGGCGCCACTGACGTAGTTGAGCACATAGAGTTCGCCCGCGGTATCCTCGGCGAAAGACGAAATCAGCGCGTTCGAGTCCAGCAGTTCCTCCAGCGGCGGCGCGCCATTGGCGAGTCGGAAAATACGCCCGCTACTGAAATCGCCAAACACATAGGACCCAACCAGTCCGTTAATGGCGGTGCCGCGATACACATACCCACCGGTGATCGCCGACCCCAGCGAGCGACCGTACTCCGCCAACAGGGTCCGTGAGCCCAGCGGGCGGGCAATTGGTTGCGGGGATATTGCAGTGGGCGCCCTCGCGAATCCGCCAGCCGTAGTTGCCGCCATTTTCAATGAGATCCACCTCTTCCCACGCGCCCTGCCCGACGTCGCCGGCATACAGTGCGCCGGTGGCACGGTCGAAGCTGAACTTCCAGGGATTGCGCAGGCCCCAGGCGAAGATCTCGGGGCACGCGGCGACACCGGTACCCATGGCGCAGCGTGCATTGCCGGCGAACGGATTGCCCGAGGGAATCGCGTACGGCACCGTACTGACATCAATGCGAATAATGGTGCCCCACAGGCTGGTCGTGTCCTGTGCGCGATTCTCCGGGTCATTGGCGGCGCCGCCATCGCCAAAGCCGACGTACAGGTAGCCATCCGGGCCGAATGCCAGTTGACCGCCATTATGGTTGTTGTAGGGCTGCGGCAGGGTGAGCACGACGAGCTCACTCGCCGGTTCAAGCGTCTGGCCGCCATCCGTGCTGGTGAAACGCGAGACGTACGACACGACGGACGAGCCGGAGCGCGTGTAGCTGAGGTAGACGAATCCATTCGTGGCGAAATCCGGATCGAACGCCATGTTCAACAAACCGCGCTCACCGTCGCTGGCGCCCACCAGGCTGGAGATGTCGATAAACACCGTCGTGGTCGCGGCAGCGTCGTTGTTGGCCAGCACGCGAATGACGCCGCGCTGCTCAACCACGAACCAGCGACTCGCATCCTCCGGCGCCTGCTGCATCGCCACGGGTTGCGAAAAACTGAGCGCTGGAAACACGCGCTCCAGTGCGATGGCAGGGGGTGCCGCTGCGGTGGTACTGGTAAAGGTGCCGTTGACGCCACCGACCGTCAACACGGTGTTGGTAGCGGTGCCCGGAGTTGCCGCGCTGGTGTGGCGCACGCAAACCTGCTGGTCTGGGTTAACTGTGCCGGGTGACGAGACAAACGTCGCGCCACAGCCGAGGGAATACTCGCCGCCGCTGACAGAAATCGGGCTCGCCGCGTCCATGCCCGTGATCGTCACCGTGTTGGATGTCACCAGTGCGGACAACGCCACGTCAGTTGCGTCAATAAACGAGAACGCATCGGGCGTGGTATCCGGTTGCGGCGTGAATGTGCCGTCATTGCCACCACCGCCGCAGCTGGCCAGGGTCAAACCGCCTGCGATGAATAAAACCGCACGGCTCAGTGTATATGCACGCATGTTCTCTCCTGTCATTGGACTACTCGACCAAAAGTCCAGCCCACCACGGTGGAAACCGCTCGGGCTGACGCTGGAAGCTGAATGCTACTCTGCCCCTGCGGGCTGAGGCTATCCCAAACTGCCACCTGTCACCGCTATTTTGCGTCCGGGTAATGGCGGAGAGTGAATAGAGACAGCGGTTTCAACTTTCAACGGCGCGACCTATAATCGGGCGCATCAAAACAACCGGTGGGGTATCGCTTACCGGGTATTCGGGGGTGTAGGTGGTGTCGGCCCAGTGGCTCAGCAACAGCAGTGCGTTCTCCGCGCGCGTCAGCGCCGCGTTCACAGGCGCGCTGAACACGTTGTCCCGGCCAGAGCACGCGCGTCGCTTACGCCTGATTCTGATTTGTCTGCTGGCCTGTTGGGCGGCCGTGGCATTGACCCGCCTCATCTGGGCGCTGGTGCCGTCAAAGGAGCCCGCAGCCACGACCGCGCCAGCGGTCATCAACCCGGTCGCCAGCGGCAGTTCGGCGCGCGACGCGGTCTCCGTGGATATCGATAGCATGGTGGCCTGGCACCTGTTTGGCGAGGCTGGAGCCACGGCCGTGGCAATGCCGCTGCCTGAGGAAGCCGCGCAGGCCAACTCGCGGGTGGGAATCGAGGATGGCGCCGAGGAAACCCGGTTGCAACTCACGCTGCGCGGAGTTGTGTCATCGACCGAGGACGGGCTTGGCTTTGCGATCATCGAAAACAGCGGCCAGCAGGATGTGTACGCAGTGGAAGACAAATTACCGGTGCCGGGCGAGGTGGTGCTGGCCAAGGTGATGCCGCGCCAGGTCGTGCTGGACAATGGCGGCACCTACGAGCTGCTGGTGCTGTACGAAGAATCCAGCATGGGCGCCTCCGGGGCTGCGGTGCCTGCGGCGACCAACACCCCCGAACCGCCCGAGCAGGTCGACCGGCGCGAGGACCCCGAGACGACCAATCTCGCCCAGAGTTACCGCGAACGGCTGTACCAGAATCCGCAGTCGCTGGCGGACGTGGTCAGCATCAGTGCCGTGCGTGAAGGGTCGTCGATGGTCGGTTATCGGGTGAGTCCGGGTAAAGATGCGGAACAATTCAAGCAATTGGGGTTCGAAGCGGGGGATGTGGTGACGGCTATAAACGGCGTGAGCCTGGATAACCCGACCAATACGATGGTTCTGTACAATAGTTTGCGCACAGCGGCAGATGTGGTTTTCGAGTTGCAACGCGGCGATCAGCAACTGAGCCTCAGCGTGAACCTGGACGCCGGCGCATCGCAATGACCTTTCAAATGACAAGCCAGATAAGGATAAAACGTTAGTGAATGCCACAAATCGGTTTCATCCCTTGCGTATGGTGGCATTACTGCTTGCGCTGCTCCTTTGCAGCGTGCCGCTCTCGGCGCAGGATTACACGGTCAACCTGAATGACACCGATATCCAGGAATTGATCAAGTTTGTGGCGGAGGCCACCGGCAAGACCATCGTGGTCGACCCCTCGGTCAAGGGTAAGGTAAAGGTCATTTCCTCCAAGCCGGTGTCCGCCGGGGAGTTGTACGAACTGTTCCTGTCGATTCTGGACGTGCATGGCTACGCCGCAGTGGGCTCCGGCGATGTCGTTCGGGTGATTCAGAACAAGGATGCCCGTTCCGCGCCGGCCGGTGTCAGCGATGGCCGCTCCGCAACCACGTCGGAGCAGTATGTCACCCAGGTGCTGCGGCTGGAGAATATCTCGGCCGCCAAGTTGATTCCTGTGCTGCGCCCGCTGGTGCCGCAACAGGCGCACATGGCCGCCTACGCGCCCAGCAACGCGATCATCATTTCCGATATCTCCGCGAATATCGACAAAATCAGGGACATCATCGAACGCATGGATAAATCCGCCGTGCAACAGACTGATGTGATCAAGCTGCGCTACGCCGTGGCTGAAGACGTGGTGAAAATGCTGACAGAGCTCAACAAGACAGCCGCGGCCCAGGAGGCCGGTGAGCAGCAAACGCTGCTGGTGGCTGACACGCGCACCAACAGCGTGCTCATCAGCGGCGATGAGCTGGAGCGCGCCCGGCTGCGCCAACTGGTCAATTATCTGGATACCCCGCTGGAGCAGAGCGGCAACGTCAAGGTTATCTATCTGGAATACGCCGACGCGGTTGCCATTGCCGAGGTGCTGACCCGGGTGATGAAGAACATGAGCGAACTGAGTACTGCAGAGGGCGGCGCAGCGGCCAGGGCGCACTGGCAGCAATACCTCAACCATTGAAGCCGACGAGGGCACCAACTCCCTGATTATTACCGCCGATGCGGACGAGATGGCTGCACTGGAGGCGGTGATACATCGGCTGGATATTCGCCGCGCGCAGGTGCTGGTAGAGGCGATTATCGTGGAAATGGAAGTGATCGACGGGCAGGACCTCGGCCTGCAGTGGTTGTTCGCGTCGAGCAACGGCAGCTTCGGCAGCAATATCAATGCGTCGGACGCGCGGGCGCGCAATATCGCGGAAGCTGTGCTGCCAGGCGATGATGATAACGGCGATCCACAGGACGCCAGTCTTGGCGCCCTGGCGGGCGCTCTGGCGGGCACTCCTGGCCTGTCGCTGGGCTGGGGCCAACTGGACGACAACCTGAACATGGCGGTGATTCTCAGTGCGCTCAAGGAAACGAAGAACGCCAATATTCTCTCGACGCCGAGCCTGCTGACGCTCGACAACCAGGAGGCCTTTATCACAGTTGGCCAGAACGTGCCCTTCGTCACGGGCTCCTTCACCAACAGCGGCGGTGGCGACGGCGCGCAAAATCCCTTCCAGACCATTCAGCGGGAGAATGTCGGCATCACCCTGAAAGTGACTCCTCATATCAATGAGGGCGATTCGGTGGTGCTGGATATCTCGCAGGAAGTGTCCAGCCTGAGCGGCCTGTCCGTGACGCAGACGGCGTCCGATATCATCACCAACGAACGCAAAATCGAGACCAAGGTGCTGGCGATTGACGGTCGCGTGGTGGTGCGGTGGCCTGATCAAGGACGACGTGCAGGATGCCCAGCAGAAAGTACCGTTTCTGGGGGATATTCCCTACCTGGGCCGCCTGTTCCGCAGCGACGGCGAGAAGGTGACCAAGCAGAATTTGATGGTCTTTATCCGCACCACGATCATCCGCGACAATGCGGCGCTGGTCGGCGCCTCGGCGGAGAAATACCGCTACATTCGCGATCAGCAGGCCTTGCACAAGGATAAGGGCCTGACCTATCTGGACAGCGCGGATGTGCCCATACTGGATGAGTGGGAAGACGACTTGAAACAGTTGCAAACCATCCAGGCGGACGAGTCGGGTGCCTACGGTCCCGGTGCGCCTGCGCCGCCGGTGGACGGCCGGTGACAAACGTTGTGGAACTGGCGCCCGCAGATGCGCCGCAGGCGAGCGCGACGAGCAAGCCCGGCCTGTCGTTTACATTCGCACAGCAATACCAGGTGCTGCTCGATACCAACGACGACGGCGCTACCGTCGTGGTACATACCGGGCAACCGAAAGTCCAGGTGTTGACGGAATTGCGCCGCCTGCTTGGCGGCGCTTTTGTACTGCAGGGCGTGCCCGAGAGCGATTTCAAGCGCCGCCTGACGCTGGCCTACCAGCGCAATAACAACGAGGCCGTGCAGATGGCCGAGGACATTGGCGCCGACGTCGATCTCAGCCGCCTGGCCGATGCCATTCCAGACGCCGGCGACCTGATGGACACCGAGGACGACGCGCCCATCATCCGCCTGATCAACGCGATCCTGTCGCAGGCGGTGCGCGAGCAGGCCTCGGACATCCACATCGAGACCTTCGAGGACCGGCTCAGCGTGCGCTACCGTATCGACGGCGTGCTGGCGGAAGTGCTGTCACCGAAGCGCATGCTGGCGCCGCTGCTGGTGTCGCGCCTGAAGGTGATGGCCAGGCTGGATATCGCCGAGAAGCGTGTGCCGCAGGATGGCAGGATTTCCGTGCGCATCGCCGGGCACGCGGTGGATATCCGCATGTCGACCATCCCGTCCGCGCACGGTGAGCGCGTGGTGTTGCGTCTGCTGGACACGGCGGCGGGGCAGTTGTTGCTCAGCCAGCTGGCGATGAATGAGCAGGTGCTCAGCGCTTTCAAGAAGCACCTGCACAGCCCGCACGGCATCATCCTGGTGACCGGCCCGACCGGTTCCGGCAAGACCACCACCCTGTACGCCGGGTTGGCGGAGATCAACGAGGCGTCGCGCAATATCCTCACCATCGAGGACCCGGTCGAATACATGCTGCCGGGCATCGGGCAGACCCAGGTCAATCCCAAGGTGGAAATGACGTTTGCGCGCGGCCTGCGCGCGATCCTGCGGCAGGACCCGGACGTGGTGATGGTCGGCGAGATCCGCGACCTGGAAACCGCCGAAATTGCCGTGCAGGCCTCGCTCACCGGCCACCTGGTGTTGTCGACCCTGCACACCAATACCGCCATCGGCGCGATCACCCGCCTGAAGGACATGGGCATTGAGCCGTTCCTGCTGTCCTCCAGCCTGATAGCGGTGATGGCGCAGCGCCTGGTGCGGCTGCTGTGCAACGATTGCAAGGAAGCGGCAGAGCCCAATCCCGCCGAGCGTGAGTTGTTGCGTTTGACGAAAGAGGACCAGGGAGCGCGCGTACACCACGCCAAGGGCTGCGAGCGCTGCAAATATACAGGTTATCGCGGCCGTACCGGCATTTACGAAATGGTCGAGATCGACGACGCGATGCGCCAGATGATCTACGAAAGCGCCAACGAGCAGGACATTGTGAAAGTGGCGCGTGCCAATTACCCGGGCATCGAAAGCGACGGGCGGCGCCGCATCCTGGCGGGCGAGACCAGTATCGAGGAAGTCATGCGCGTGACTTCCATCGTCTGAGCGCAGGCTGCAAATGACCAGGGTTGAATTGTGACTGCGTATCGCTACCGCGCGCTGAATCCGCAGGGAAAACTCGTCAAGGGCGTGCTGGAGGGCGATTCCGAGCGGCAGGTCCGTGCGCAATTGCGCGGCCAGGAGCTGCGCCCGGTGGAGGTTGCCGCAGCCAACAAGCCGGATTCCGACGGGCCGGGTTGGCGCCCCTCCAAAATACTATCGCGTGTCAGCATCGCCGATCTGGCGATGATCACCCGGCAACTCGCGACGCTGGTCGAGGCCAACCTTCCGCTGGATGAGGCCCTGCAGGCTGCGGCCCAGCAGAGCCGCAGCCCGCGGATAAAAGGCATGTTATTGCAGGTGCGCTCACGCGTCGCCGAGGGCCACACGCTGGCCTATGCGATGGGTGAGTTTCCGCGCGTGTTCAATGAAATGTACCGCGCGATGGTCAATGCCGGCGAGCACGCGGGGTTTCTCGGCCCGGTACTGCAGCAATTGGCGGACTACACGGAGCAGCGCCAGTACACCGGGCAGAAGCTGAAAATGGCGATGATCTACCCGTTTATCCTGATCGGTGTGGCGATCTCGGTGGTGCTCCTGTTACTGGTCTTCGTGGTGCCGGAGCTGGTGGGTATTTTCGCGCACAGCAAACGGGAACTGCCCGCGTTAACGCGCGGTCTGATAGCCACCAGCGATTTTTTCCAGCACTACGGGTTGTGGTTGCTGGTGGGTCTGGTGGTGGTGTTTGTGGCGGTGGAGCGCCTGCTGCGCAACCCCAGGCGCAAAAAGCGCTGGCACCACGTATTGCTGCGTGTGCCGGGGGTGTCGCGGGTCATCATCGCGATGGACACCGCGCGCTTCGCCTCCACGCTCAGCATCCTGATGGCGAGTGGCGTGCCGCTGCTGCAGTCGCTGCGCATAGCCGGGCAGGTGTTGACCAACCTGGTGCTGCGCGAGGACAGCCAGGCGGTGGCGGAGATGGTGCAGGAGGGCAGCAGCCTGAACCGGGCGCTGCGCGAAAGCGGCCGCTTCCCGCCGATGATGGTGCATATGGTGGCCAGTGGCGAGGCCAGCGGCGAGCTGGAAAACATGCTGGAGCGCTCGGCAACTAACCAGGAGCGCGAGCTGGAGATGACCATGGGCACGCTGATGAGCCTGTTCGAGCCGCTGATGGTGGTGTTCATGGGAGGCATGGTACTGACCATCGTCCTCGCAATTCTATTACCGATATTCGATCTCAATACAATGGTGAAGTGAACGATGAAACAGCGAAACAATGCGGGATTCTCCCTGGTGGAAATCCTGGTCGTACTGGTAATCATGGGGTTGCTGATCAGCGTGGTGGCGCCCACCGTGCTCAATCGCGCCGACGAGGCGCGGGTGCAGAAGGCCCAGGCGGATTTCAAGGCCATCGAAACGGCGCTGAAAATCTACCGGCTGGACAACTACGTCTACCCGACGACGGAACAGGGTCTTGAGGCGTTAGTGGAAGCCAGCACGATGAGCCCCGAGCCGCGCAACTTCAAGCAGGGCGGCTATCTCTCGGAACTGCCGATCGATCCGTGGGGCCGGCCCTACCTCTACCTGAGTCCCGGCGAACACGGGGAAATCGATATCTACTCGCTCGGTGCCGACGGCCTCTCCGGGGGCGAGGACCAGTCCGCCGATATCGGCAACTGGAAAGCTGAGGACTGAGACGAATGCCGCTTTGTTTAGCTCGATGTCCGGCGTTTGAGTCGCTATGGCCCATCGGGACACGCCGTGAACCCTGGGGGGGCGGCCCTGGGCCGCCCCCGGGTCCCGCGCGGGCCATAGCGACTCAAACGCCTCCGCCAGCTTTGGGCTTAAGAATGTCATTCGGGACCGAGCCTTAGCGTCCCCGCGCCAGCGCGGTTTCAGCCTGCTGGAGCTGCTGGTGGCGCTGATGGTGGTCGCACTGGTCTCCTCGCTTGTGAATCTCTCCGTCAGCTCCGGCGGCGAGGACATCGCCCTGCAATCGCAGGTGTTCAATCTTGCCGACGTGGCCAGCTATGCATTGGACGACGCGCAGATGACCGGCGTGGATTACGGGCTGCTGTTGCAGGAGGAGGAGCAAAGAGGCGGTGAGACGGTCTACAGCTACAGCTGGTTGCAGCGCCAGGTCGACGGTTGGGCCGAGCCTGACACGAGCGGGGACATGTTTGCACCACAGCAGTTGCCGCCGGGCGTCGCGCTGGAGCTGGAACTGGAAGAGGCGCCGGTGGTGGAGCTGTCGCTGGACGAAACCGACTACGAAGAAGACGATGAGGAGCGCATCCTGCCGCAGGTGGTGTTTTACTCAAGCGGTGAGACCACGGTCGGTGCGATCAATGTGCGCAAGGTGGACGACGGCGAGCTGCTCTGGCGAATCGAGTGGGACCTGTTAGGCCGTTTCAAGCCATTGCGCCGCGGACTTGCGGACGAGGAAGAGTTCTGACCATGCGTGCGCGCGGCTTCACGCTGGTGGAAGTGATGGTGGCGCTGGCCATCGTCGCCATCACGCTGCCGGCACTGTTGGTCGCCCTGTACCAGCAGGTGGATGACGCCGCCTACCTGCGCGACAAGACGCAGGCGGAAATGGTGGCGCTGAACAAGCTGGCGGAAATGCGTCTGGTGGTCGCCTCGACGCGCAATGTCCAGGCGGGGAAAGACAACGGTGACATCGAATTCGCCGATCGCGAATGGTTTTGGTGGGCTGACACCACGGCAACAGAATCCGGCAAGGTCTTTCGCGTGGAGATCCGCGTGGCGCTGGACGAAAAGCGGCGTGAGCAGCCGCTGTTCATGCTAACGGCCTTTATGTTTGGTGATCTGACAATTGATCCTGCAGGTTTGCCGGATGGGAGTAGTAGCGGATCAGCGGCGTCAGAGAGTATCGGACTCGCCTGGGATCCGCGGGTGGCAGGTCCAGCCGCAGCAGCCAGTTCCTGGTGCGGACGGTAATCGCGCTATCCCGAGGTCTGCCTGTGGAAACGTTGCCCTGAGCGAAGCGTAGATCGACGGCAGGCTTTACGCTGATCGAAGTGCTGATCGCGCTGGCGATCACGGCGTTTGTCTCGGTGATCGCCTACACCAGCCTGTCAGCGGTGATGTCCGGCGTGGAGAGCCTGCGCACCAATACGGATCGCATCTACGAGGTGAATCGCGCGCTGATGATACTCGCGCTACCTGCGGCAGTTTGCCAATCGGCCGGTGCGCGACGAATTTGGCGAGTTGGAACCGGCGATGACCGGTGGCGCGCTGGCGCGTTTCACGCTGAGCTTTACGCGCACCGGCTGGCACAATCCCAGCGGCTACCCGCGCAGCAACCTGCAGCGCGTCAATTACCGTTTGGAGGAGGGCGCATTGTGGCGCGATTCCTACACGGTGCTGGACAGGGCGGCCGATTCCGAACCGCAGTCGGTGCTGCTGCTCGATCAGGTCGACGAGCTGCGGCTGACGTTTTTGCCGACCCTCGAGGACTTGCAAGTGGAGATGGGCGGCACCACGCTGGACACCACCAATTGGGTGGAAAACTGGGTGGCCGACAGCGCCACGCCGGGCGCCGAGCTGGCACCTCCTATCGCGATTGAAATCACGCTGGAACTGCCGGACTGGGGTGAGATGAGGCGCCTGTATGCGTTGCCACCCCTGTAGTGCACGCGCAGTGCGCGGCAGATGGCGCGTGCAACCGCAACCACGCGCGCAACGGGGCGCGGCGCTGATTATCGCGATGCTGGTGTTTGCACTCGCCACCGCGCTGGTGGTGGCGATGAAGTCCGAGTTCGAGCGCTTTTACCAGCGCAGCGTCAATCTGCTGTTTGACGAACAGGCGCATGCGTACCTGCGCGGCGCGGAAGACCTCGCCTCTCTGGTGCTGGTGATGGATTACGACGAGGACAAGGAAGAGGGCTTGCCGCGCGACGACCTGCAGGAATTGTGGGCCCAACCCGCGCCCGATTATCCGCTCGACGATATCGGCTGGATGCGCGGTTCGCTCGAAGACCTGCAGGGCCGTTTTAACCTGAACACGCTGGCCGAGCGGGCGCCGGGCGCGGGTGAGCCCGGTGCGACGATCCGCTTTACCGCCGCGCAGGAGCAATTCATTCGCCTGTTGCAGGCGCTGGGTGATCCTGCGGTCAGTGAGCAGGAGGCCATTGCGATCACCGAGTCCGTCAGCGACTGGTTGGACCTGGATTTCACCCCGTCAGCGGAGGGAGCGGAAGACGATTATTACTATGGGCAAACGCCGGCCTACCGTACGGGCAACCGTCCGATGACCAGCGTCAGCGAGTTGCGCGCGGTGGCGTACATGACACCGCAAATCTATCGGGCGCTGCAGCCCTGGATCACGGTGTGGCCACAGGTGCCCGGCAAACTCAATATCCACACCGCACCGGCGATGGTGTTGCGCAGCCTCAATGCCGACAGGGATCTCACACCGCTGAGTGCGGGGGAAGGCGAGGCGCTGGCGCAGCACCGCGAGGAAGCCGGTTTTGCGGACATTAACGATTTTCTGGCCAATCCCGTGTTTGAGGGCCGGCGCGAGCGCATGGCCGACGTCAAGGGCTTGCTGGGACAGAACACCGAGTACTTTCTGCTGGACGCCGTGGCGGAGGTTGCCGGCAGGAACATGCGCTTGTACAGTGTGCTCCATCGTCACAATCGCCAGATAGATACACTCATCAGGTCCGCTGGCAGTTTATAGCCGGGGCCCGGAATCATGGGAATGGACGCCCTGAAAGTGGCGTCCTGAAGCTGAAACTCTGATGATATTGAAGCCCTGAGTCGAACGTTGAGCGCAAATAAATGAGCTACGCCATGAGGAAGACACCGTTTTGCGCGACACCGCTGTAGTTCGCCTGGTCGAAGACCGCCTGGCCTGGTATCCGCCCGGTGCCGGCGCCGAGCCGCAGTGGCTGGACGATGACGTCACCAGCGACGGCCTGCGCGCGACGCTGGCGCAGCGCCGCATCAAGGTGTGCTTTGCCGCGCCGGGCGCGGACGCGCGCCTGCTGACGCTGGCCGTCGCGCCCGAGGAAAAGAAGCACCTGAGTCAGTCTCTGCCGTTCACGCTGGAGGAACAGGTGGCGGCGGATGTCGACAGTTTGCATTTTGCCTACAGTCCGCTGGAGAACGACAGTTATGCCGTCGCGATTGTGGCAAAGGCAAAAATGGAGGCGTGGCAGGCACTGCTGGCCGATTTTCCCGGCATCACACTGTGGCTGCCGGAGCCGCTGCTATTGCCTTGGTTGGACGGTGAATGGTGCCTGGTGCTGGAAGGCGAGAGTGCGATTGTTCGCACCGGACGATGTGCGGGCTTTACCGTCGAACGGGAGATGGTCGCGGCGATGTTGCAGAGCGTCATCGTCGACACCGGGCTGCCAATGGCGGTGATAGTCTATGGCGCGGAACAGGCAGAAGATACGGCGCTGTTGCCCGAGCTTCTGCACGATCGCGTGCAATGGCGTCGCGGCAATTTGTGCGCCGCATTGCTGCTCAGCGATGCGCCCCAGGCCACGATCAACCTGTTGCAGGGCAACTTCGCGCCGCGCCTGCCGCTGGCGTTGTGGTGGCAGCAGTGGCGTTGGGTCGCGGCGGTATTCGCCGCTGCCTGTATTTTGCAACTGGCCACCACCTACGCCGAATACCGCAGCCTGTTCATACAGAACCTGGCGCTGCGCGGCGCCGTCGAGCAGAGCTATCGCCGGGCGTTTCCGCAGGGCGCGGTCGTGGATGCGGAGAAGCAGTTGCGGCGGCAGCTGGACGTGGTGGGCGGCAGCGGGCAGCCCAGCGGCTTTATCGGCCTGATCGAACGCGTGGGTTCGGCGATGGCCGGCATGCCCGACGCCAGCATCGCCAGTATCAATTACAACGACAAGGGTAACGAAATGCGCCTCAATATCGTGGCCGCTGATTTCGAGGGCGTGGAGCAGTTGCGCAGCCGCATCAACGAGGCAGGCCTGGAAGCGATCATGGAAAGCAGCAGTACCCAGGGCGAACGCGTCAGCGCCCGCCTGCGGGTCACGGAGCGCTCATGAAAGCCTGGTTCACGAGCCTCAATCAACGCGAGCAGATGAGCCTTTTGCTGCTCGCCCTCGTGCTGGCCTTGTATCTGTTCTACCTGTTCGCCTGGGCGCCCTTGAACAGCAAGCGAGAGCAACTGGCGCTGCAGAATACGGCCATCGCGGAATCCCGGGCGCGTGTCGACGCGATGGTGTCCGAGCTGTTGCAGCTGCGCCAAAGCGGTGTGCAGACGGGCGCCAGGCGCAGCCTCACGACGGTGATCAATGAGTCCACCAGTCGCCTGCAATTGCCCGTCATCCGCCTGCAGCCCAACAGCCAGGGCGAGATACAGGTGCGGCTGGAGAACGCCGTGTTTGACGATGTGCTCAAGTGGCTGTACGAGATGGAGTACACGGAGCACATGCTGGTGCGCGAAGTGTCCCTGACGCAGGCCAACGCGCCCGGCCTGGTGAACATTACAGCGCGTATCGCAGAGGCGGGATGACATGACACTCTCCCGACTTGTCGGGGCTTTCGCCCTGGCCCTGCTGTTCTTTGTCACGCTCATCGCCACCGCCCCGGCGCGGCTCCTGACCTGGGTGGTGCCCGCAGAGCAGGTCGTGCTTGGCGGCCTGGCCGGCACGGTCTGGGACGGCAGTGCGAGCAGCGTGATGCTCCGCTTGCCGCAGGGCTATTTCCAGCTCGGCGCCGTGCAGTGGTCGCTGCAGCCGTTCTCTCTACTGACGCTGTCACCGCACCTGCGGCTGAAAAGCCACTGGGGTGACCAGACGCTGGCGGCGGAAGTTATTGTACGCGGCCCAAGAGACCTGGATTTACTCAATCTGGAAGTACAGGTGGCGGCTGGTTTGCTCGGCCGCTTCGCCCCGGTCGCCGTGGACGGCATGTTCAGCCTGCAGGCGGAACTGTTGCAACTGCGCGACGGCATGCCTTACAGCGGCAAGGGGCGGCTGGTGTGGCAGAATGCCGCCTGGAAGTCGCCGCGCGGCGCGGTGCCGTTGGGGAGCTATGCGCTGGACTATCAACAACCCGAGGGGGCGGGCGTGCAGGGCGAGATCATCACGTTGTCCGGGCCACTGCAGGCCGCCGGTTCGCTGCAATTGCAGCAGCGGCATTACAGCGTGAATATATTGCTCAGCAGCGACGCCGGGATAGACGCGCAGGTGCAACAGATGCTGTCGCTGATTGCGCAGCCGGAAGGCTCGGGCTTTCGCCTCAACCTCGAGGGCGACTTGTAGGTAACTTCTGCAAGCCGTGGCCGGATGGGCACTGCTCCAGGTTTTGCCTGCGCATGAGCGGCAATTGCTTTTTGGCTAAAGTGACACAGTATTTTTTCAGCAACGTTTTGATCAGAGAGAGGGGCAAATGAGTAAACCCGAATACAAGAAATACGAGTGCGTGATCTGCGGTTTTATCTACGACGAGGCAGAGGGCCTGCCCGATGACGGCTTCCCCCCGGGCACGCTGTGGAAGGACATCCCCGAGGATTGGGAATGCCCGGACTGCGGCATCGCCAAATCCGAGTTTGACCTCTACGTGGAATAGCGTTTGAAACCTCGCGATTCTCTTGCAGCCGTGCGTGATCGGATGGCGCAAGCCAACTACGATGCGCTGGTAGTGCCGCGCGCGGACGAGTACCTGGGCGAGTACATTCCCCTGCATAAAGAGCGGCTGCGCTGGATCAGCGGTTTCACCGGTTCGGCCGGCGCGGCGTTGATCCTGCGCGAGCGGGCGGCGATGTTCGTCGATGGCCGCTACACCGTGCAGGTGCGCAATGAAGTACCCGCCGACCTGTTTGCGTACCACCATCTCATTGAGGAGCCCCAGGCGCAGTGGCTGGCGACGGCATTGCCGCGCGGCGCCAGGGTCGCCTGTGACCCGCGCCTGCACAGCCTGCACTGGTACCGCGAGACGGCCAACACGCTGTCCGCTGCGGGCATCGAACTGATCGCGGACACAGACAACCTCATTGACCGTTGCTGGCAGGACCGGCCGGAGGCGGTGTGCAGCACCGCGCTACTGCTGGATGAGTCTTTCACCGGGGAACCCAGCAGCAGCAAGCGGCAGCGTATCGCCAGCATGATTGCCGCGCGCGGCTGCGACGCCGCGCTGGTCTTCGCGCCCGACTCGGTGAGTTGGCTGCTCAATGTTCGCGGCACGGACATGCCGCAACTCCCTGTGCTGCAGAGCTTTGCGCTGCTGGAGGCCGACGCCCGGCTGACGCTGTTTGTCGACCCGCGTCGCCTGCCCGCAGGTTTCGACGCGCATGTGGGCGAGGGCGTGAGGGTGTTGCCCGAGGCCGACGCCAGCAGCGCGCTCGCCGCCTATGCGGGGCGCCGCGTGCTGTGCGACGCCAGGAATGCCAGCGCCTGGATACAACTGGAATTGTCGCGCCACGGCGCGCTGCTGGTCGATGGCGAGGATCCCATACAGCTGGAAAAAGCCTGCAAGAATGCGGTGGAACTGGCGGGCACCCGCAACGCGCATCGCCGCGATGCGGTGGCCGAGATTCGCTTCCTCGCCTGGCTGGACCGCGAGGTCGCCGCCGGGCGCTTGCACGACGAAGCCGTGCTGTCCGACACGCTGCTCAGCCTGCGGCAGGAGGGCGAGTACTTCCACGCCGTCTCGTTCAGCACGATTTCCGCCGCCGGCGCGAATGCCGCGATGTGCCATTACAACCACGCCAACGCCGAGCCCGCGCGCCTGACCATGGACAGCGTGTACCTGCTCGACAGCGGCGGCCAGTACACGGACGGCACCACCGACATCACGCGCACGGTGGCCATCGGCGAACCGGACCCGGAAGTGTGGCGTCTGTTTACGCTGGTATTGAAGGGCCATATCGCGCTGGCGCAGGCGCGCTTCCCGCGCGGCACCACCGGCACGCAGCTGGATGCGCTGGCGCGGCAGTTCCTGTGGCGCGCGGGTTATGACTACGATCACGGCACCGGCCACGGAGTCGGCGTCTTCCTCAGTGTGCACGAGGGGCCGCAGCGTATCTCCAAGGCGCACAACGGCGTGGCGCTGCGGCCGGGCATGATTGTCAGCAATGAACCGGGCTATTACCGTGACGGCGCGTTCGGCATGCGCTGCGAAAACCTGCAGGTGGTGCGCGCCTGCGAAGACAGTGAGCTCGAAACACCGATGCTGGAGTTCGAAACGCTCACACTGGTGCCTTTCGATACGCGTCTGCTGGATCTCACGTTGATGGATGCGTCCGAGATCGACTGGCTGAACGCGTATCACGAACGTGTCGCACAGACGATAGCACCCTACCTGCGCGGCGCCGACGCGGATTGGCTGGTGCAGGCGACGCGACCGGTTGGCGCCTGAACCACAGCCGCAGTTTGTGTAGACTGCAGCGATAACACTGTAAGGGGAGCGGCACATGGCAGCGGCGGGCGGCGCACACTGGTCATCGCGGTTCGGATTCATCATGGCGGCGGCGGGCTTCGCCGTCGGGCTGGGCAATGTCTGGCGCTTCCCGTATATGACCGGGGAGAATGGCGGCGCGGCGTTTGTTCTGGTCTACCTGGCCTGCGCGTTCGGCATTGGCGCACCGATACTGATTGCGGAAATCCTGATTGGTCGGCGCGGCCAGGGCAGCGCGCCCACCGCGTTGGCCCGCGTGGCGGCACAGAGTGGCCAGTCGAAGCGCTGGGGCTGGCTGGGCGCGATGGGGTTGCTCGCCGCGTACACCATCGAGATCGTCTACGCAGTGGTTTGTGGCTGGGTGCTCTGGTATTTGTTCAAGGCGATTACCACCGGCTTTGTCGGTTTCGACAGCGTCACTGCCAACGCGGAATTCGCGGCGGTACTGGACGATAACCTCGGGATGCTGTTCTGGACGCTGGCAGGGCTCGCCATCACCGGGCTGATTCTCTACGCCGGCGTGAAGGACGGGATCGAGCGCGCGGTGGTCATCCTTATGCCCCTGTTGTTCCTGCTGCTGGCGGCCCTGGCGATCTACAATTACTTCACCCCGGCGGGAGCGCACGGCCATGGCTTCACCCGCGCGATCACGTGGCTGTTCACCCCGGATTTCAGCAAGATCGGTTTTGACACCGTGCTCGCGGCCGTGGGGCAGGCGTTCTTCTCATTGAGCGTGGCGATGGCGGGCATGATGGTGTACGGCGCGTACCTGCCCAAAAGCGTGTCGATCACGCGCTCGGTGCTGATCATCGTGACGATGGATACCGGCGTGGCGCTGCTGGCTGGACTGGTGGTGTTTCCGGTGGTGTTTCACAACGGCATGGACCCGGCCGCCGGCGTCGGGCTGATCTTCAAGACGCTGCCCGTGGGTTTCGCCCAGATGCCAGGCGGCCACGGCTTCAGCGTGCTGTTTTTCCTGATGCTGGCGGTGGCTGGTATTACGTCGATGGTCGGCCTCATCGAAGCCGTCAACGCCTGGCTGGAAGACCGCTTCGGCATACCCCGGCACAAGAGCGTGTTGCTGGTGGTGGGCTCCGTCGCAGCGTTCAGCGTGCTGTCCAGCCTGTCCTACAACGTGATGGATCACTGGACGTTGAACGGCAGAAATTTCAATGACAGCCTCGATTACTTTTCCAACCAGATACTGCTGCCGGTAGGTGGCCTGCTGATTGCCATTTTCGCTGGTTGGATAATGCGCAAGGACGCGACGCGGGACGAACTGGGCACCTCTGCGCGCGCTTACGCGCTGTGGCATTTCCTCATTCGTTTTGTGGTGCCGCCTGCGGTGCTGGTGATTTTCGTGATGGGTGTGTTCGGTTAACTTAGGGTCGTTCCTGGAGCCAGCTTCAGCCGCAGGCCCCGCGGCAGCGTTCCGCACGGCGCGCTGAACGTGCGCGCTGGTGGACCAAGCAACGTCGCTTTCAGCCGTGTGCGATGTCCGTGTCAGTGAGGTGCAGCCCGTCGCGCACGTAATTATCGAAGCTACCCCAGGTGACATCGATCTGCTCAAACGCCGCCTGCAGCCACGCTTCTTCCACGCCCAGCATGACGGCCAGTTTGTCGGCGGCTTCATCGCCTTTTAACAGGCGCAGCAACACCAATTGCGACTCGCGTGCCTCCAGCGCGTTCTCCCGGCTGGCCATGTAGTCCTGCAGGATCACGTCCTGTGGTACACCCAGTATGCGCAGCAGTATCGCTGACGCAAAGCCGGTACGGTCCTTGCCTGCGGTGCAATGCCAGGCAACCGGTGCGCCATCGGCCTGCACCACGGTTTGCATGAACTGGCGATACTGCGGCGTGAAGGTGCTGGCAAACTGCCGATTGGCCTCCAGCATCAGCGCGCTGGGGTCGAAGCCATCGAAATCCCCCGATTCGATGCGCTCGGTGATCTCTTTCACCATGGCCTTGTTGCCGTCATCCAGTGTCGGAATTTCCACCACGGTGAAACCGACAGGATCAGGCAGGTGGTTGGGCTCTTCTTCCTTTTCGGCAGCGGAGCGGAAATCGATCAGCGTGTTGAGGTTGAGCTTTTGCAGGCCCTCTAAATCCGCGTTGGAGCTCTCCGCCAGTGTCGCAGCCCGGTATAGCACGCCCCATTTTACCTCCCTGCCATCCGCCGTGGGATAACCGCCGAGGTCGCGAAAGTTCGGGATGCCCTCAAAGTTGAGCAGGCGGTGGGCCGTGCGCTGCTCAGCCGGCAACTGGGCCGGTATCACCAGCGCAGGCGCCGGTATAAACTGGATAACGGCGATCGCGACTGCGGCGACAGCGATCAACGACCAGAACAGTTTCTTCTTGCTCAAGCGAGACCTCGGGGGCGTTGCGATGAAGTCCGGAAGCATATCACTGGCCGGAGTGTTGGTCACATTTGCCACTCGGCTGGCGATTAACCATAATCGATCTCCCCAAGCGGCTTAGACAGGCAGTCACCATGGCTTCTCTGCACGACCAACTTCTCCAATCCGGCCTCGTCGACAAGAAGAAAGCGAAACAACTGAAGCAGGAGCAGCGCAAGGAAGTTCGGGGCCGCCAGAAGGGGGCAGGTGCATACCGACGAAACTCGGGAAAAGGCCAGGCTCGCCCAGCAGGAAAAGGCGGAACGCGATCGCCTGCTTAACAAGGCGCAACAGGAGGAAGCCGAAAAAAAGGCGATAAAGGCGCAGATTATCCAACTGATCACCCTGAACCGTGTGCAGCGCGAGCGCGGCGATGTGGCCTATCAGTTCGCGGATGGCACGCGAATCAAGAAAATATATGTAACGCAACAGACCCACACCGATTTGATCAATGGGCGTTTGGCGATTGTCCGGTTGGACAATGACTTTGAGCTTGTGTCCGCAGTTACGGCGCAAAAGATCGCGCAGCGCGATCAACAGGTTGTCGTGGTGCTCAATCAGTACGAGCCTGCGGCAGCGGATGAGGATGATCCTTACGCGGCTTACCAGATTCCCGATGATTTGATGTGGTAGCTAGCGATAGGGTGCAGGGAGCTTTCCGGGGTATCATGCGTTTGAGCGCGATGGTGCGACGGTCATTGTGGATAAGGGGAGTGTAAATGTTGCGAGGGATTGTCCTGTTGCTGGTGGCGATGATGTTTTGTGGCGGTGCGCAGGCTGAACAGGCATTTCGCCTGATGGCCAACACCTCGCCACCCTACGCGGACGCGCAACTCCCCAACCAGGGGTTGGCGCTGGAGTTGGTCAAGTCTGTCTTCGCGCAAACAGACTATGCGCCCGAGATTACCATTGAAAACTGGTCGCGGGCGCTGGAGGGCACGCAGGTGGATGTGTACGACGCGCTGGCAGCGGCGTGGTATTCCAAAGAGCGCGAAGAGGATTTGCTATTCAGCAAGCCGTATCTGCGCAGTGAGTTGCTCATCCTCAAACTGCGTTCCAATCAGGGGCGGTATACAAGCCTCGATCAGTTGGCGGGCAGCCGTCTTGGTGTCAGGACGGATTACGCCTACGGGGTGGATTTCTCAGCTATCCCTAACCTGACGCTGGTGGAAGAGGATCAACTCGTACCGCTCCTGCTCAACCTGCTCAACGGCAAGGTGGACTTTGTGATTGCCGACCAGCGCTCGGCGGCCATGGAGTTGCACGAGTACTTCAAGGACAAAATTACGCAATTTGCCGTGGTGGATATCGCGTTGCCCCCGGTCGAGCGACACGTTGCCGCCAGTCGGGCCTGGCCAGAGGGCGAGAATATGATCGCCGAGTTCAATCGCGCTCTGGCAGCCAAGCAAAAAGATGGTTCACTGGAAGCCATTATCCGCAAGTGGGATGAGCGCTATGGCGGCGTGGAATAGTCTGCCGAGGTATTTCAAGTGCCCCAAGCAGTAATGTCCACTTCGTCCAATTCTAAAATATCCCCTTTTGATTTTTTGGGATACTCTGATTAATTCCCACATTCGCTCATAATAGGTACAGCCAACAACTCCGGTAAACATGCATGCGCCAAGACTCCTTTTCTTATGCCGGATTTGAGAAGTACCGCAAGAAAACCCGCAAGGAATAGTTTCTGGAAGAGATGGAAACCATCATCCCCTGGCAGGAATTGTCCGAAGCCATTGAGCCGTTCTACCCCAAACCCGAAGGAGCCGGTCGCCGCCCCGTGGGTATCGAGCGCATGCTGCGCATTCACTTCATCCAGCACTGGTTCAATTTGTCCGATCCGGCCGCCGAGGAAGCGCTCTACGACTCCCGTGCCCTGCGCCAGTTCGAATTGATGGGCAGGAGCCGGTACCGGATGAGACCACCATTTGCAAATTCCGCCACCTGATGGAGAAGCACAATCTGGGCGATCACCTGTTCCACCTGGTCAATCAGTACCTGAAGGAGAACGGGCTGAAGGTCTCCCGGGGCACCATCGTCGACGCCAGCATCATCAGTGCACCGAGTTCGACCAAGAACAAGAAGAAGGAGCGCGACCCGGAGATGCACCAGACGCGCAAGAGCAACCAGTGGTACTTCGGCATGAAGGCCCACATCGGCGTAGAGAATATAGCATCATGGACCGAACGCGCTACATGCTGATCATTCTGATTGTCAGCGCCGGTTTACTCTTCATCACCTTCTACCCTGGTGCGATGAGTATCGATTCCTACGAACAATTGCGACAGGCGCGCAGCGGCCAGTTTGGAGACTGGCACCCTCCGTTTATGGCCTGGGGTGGAGAGCATTCGATGCGATTCTACAAGGATCATTCTGATGCTTCTCGCACAACTCGGTCTGTATCTATTCTCACTGGCGGGCCATCGCGCGGGTGGCGCTACCGGGACCTGACTCCGTTCGTCTTGGCTTTGTGATCGCCTCGCTCTGGCTGGCACCGGTGTCGGGAATTATTGGTGTCGTCTGGAAGGACATCTGGACTTCCTGTCTGCTGCTGCTCACTGGCGCCTGCTGTCTGGCAATCACTACGGCAACCGGCAGGGCGTGGCATTTGCGTTGCTTGGGCGCGGCCGCGCTTGCGTTCACTGCCGCTTTACTGTTTCGCCCCAATGCGGTTTTTGGTGGGCGTACCTTTTGCTCGCGTATCTATTGTGGATGACCCGCCCCGCTCCGCGCACGGTGCGCTGGGGAGTAAGCGTCCTTTTTGTGGGAGCGGCCGCCCTGGCCCTGCTTTGCTCGTGTCCAGCGGGCTGAATCGGGTCCTGACTGTGCATCACCAGCATCCGCTGCAATCGATTCTGATATTTGATATCGCGGGGTGTCCACACTGTGGTGGCCGTGCAGACTTTCTCAATGATGCTAGCGAGTCAATACCAGATGTTATGCGGCAACAAAGGTCGGTCGAATTGTCCGCACTGCAGGCCGCCTACTATCCCAGCACCTGGACACCGTTGGTCTTCGAGACCGATAGTCCCTTGGCCATTACCGATTCCGCGATTCAGGTCGAGCATCTGGCTGCGATATGGTCGGGCGCTGTGACCGCAGAGCCCAGTATATATCTTGAGCATCGCGCACGCGTGTTTCGCGAAGTCATTGGCGCAACGGCCGCTCCTTTGTTTGCTCCGGTCTACTTCGGCATCCCGAGACTCGCCGGACTACCAGCAGGTCGCCCAGTTGTTCCCGACTATCGAACCATTGGAACTCTCACCCGTGCAGGCGCTCTTACGCAGCGCCTTTGAGCAATCCGCACGCAGCATTTTTTACCGACCGTATTTCTGGCTTTTGCTGAACGTGGCTCTTGTAATAACTTTCGCAATCATCAGCGGCGCGCAGTGCCGGACTGGTTGCGATAGGCAGCAGCGGACTCATGTACGAACTCGCGCCTTTTTCCTAGCGCCTTCGGCGGATTATCGTTATTCGCACTGGCTCGTGTTGTCGACCTGGGTGCTGGCGTTTGGACTAGGCAGTCAGTTCCTCCAGAAACGGAATTCACCTCAGCAAGCTAGTGTCTAACGTCCGTTTTGCTCTCGCATTGCGTTGATACTGGCTAACAGTTCCTTGGCACTGCAAGGTTCGTCGTATTGTCGTTCAGTTACATCGGCTTCTAGCATTACTGTGTTATAAAATAAGATATTATGGCGACACTTCAAGTAGTTTGTGAGGCTGGCCATGAGTGTGATTCTGGAACAGCCTAGCTCGAACGCTACTGCGATGGGATTGTGAGCACCTTGTTGCACGCCGACCGCGAACAACCAGGCGATGGTATATCAAGGGTTTGATGCTGCCGGGGAGCGCAAGAGCGTGGAGCCTATGGCGGCACGGGTAGCGCCGGAGCAGGTGTACTCGGCGCACCAGTCCAGGCATCGCCTGTTGGCCCGCGCGCCATGGAGCGACGAAGCGATGCTGTCAGCGGTGGCCAGACGGGTACTGCCGGAGCTGATTGCGCCGGACGACGACGCGGTGCATTGATTCTGACGACTACCGGGTTTCCGAAGAGCGGAAACACTCGGTAGGCGTGGCGCGACAGTACTGCGGCCAGACGGGTGAAACAGGACAACTGTCGGGTGACCGTATCACTGTCGATCGCCACCGGAGCGCGGCAGCCTGCCGATCGGTTATGAGTTGTACTTGCCACGGGAATGGGCAGACGATGAGGCGCGCCGGAGCAAGGCGGGCGTGCCGGACGAGGTGGAGTTCAAGACCAAGCCTGCGCTGGCGATGAAGCAGATTGAAGCGTAACCGGCCAAAGTAGCCGTTATTGATCCGCCATCGCCAAGTCTGATTTCATGGGATTATCGGCGAACTTTTCCTTCCACACACGCGGGGTCAATTCGATCACTTTGCTCGCTGGATGCACGTTGATGCGCTGCACATCGATCAGATACGTGTAGGGATTAACACCCGCAGCCGGCAGGTTGCCAGCAGGCTCTGGATGAACCCGATGCGCTCGGCACCGATCTCCGTCCAGGCGAACAGGTAGTTTTTCTTGCCCATGGGAATGGGGCGCAAGCCCCGCTCCAAATGGTTGGTGTCATTCGGCACATTCGGGTCAGCCAGGAACGCCTGTAAGCTGCCCTGACGGCTCATCGCGTATTTCAGCGCCTTGCTCACCGGACTGGTGGGCAACAGGTCAGCCGGTGGCACTGCCGGTCGCACCAGGCCAGAAGGCCTGGACACCGGTTCGCTGTGTTGCATCCGGTAGTCCCGCTTTCTCCTCGCCGCCCAGTTCCCGCTCTCGCAGATTTCCCCTCATGGCGATAGAGGACCCCGATCAGGCCAGGGCCTCAGCGCTCGCCGCCGGGTCACGGTCCCGCGCCTGCTCAAAATATCGGCGGCAATGGGCCCAGCATTGCGCGTGGATGATGAGTTTTGCCCTTGGCATAGGCGGCATAGGCCTCATACCCGCCACTCAGCAGGGTGCCTTGGAATTCGCCGAGGAAGGTAGTGACATGCCGGTGTTCCCGGGATGGGGCATAGCGGAACATCTGGTTAAGATTAAGGCCGTGGCGCAGCGCCACTTCGGCGATGGAGGTATTGGGCTGCCGGCATTCATCGACCACACGTTGCTTGAATGCGGGTGAGTGGCGACGCCGACGCTTGATGACCTTTGGGAGAGACGCTTCGTTATCCATATCAGGTGCCCACCTAAGTTAAGTGGGCACCTACATTAGCGGCAAGAACTGAGAAAAAAAGATGGGTTTACCGGACGGTTACGATGCTGGCAACCCTGGATGAGAAGGACACAGCACTGAATGAGACGAATGCAGCTCTGAACCCTCATTGAGAACCTGGAAAGCACCGGTCAAGGTGTGATGGCGGGACGGCTACATCCATAATAGATACCCACTTAACTTAGGTGGGCACCTACGTTAGCGGCTTCAGATGCGAAGGGAAGATGGGTTTGCCGGACGCTTACACTACAGCCACTCTCTGGCGATTCTCGGGTGGCCAAAATCACGTAGTAATATTTCTCTGGCGCGAGACTTACTAAAATATCGCGCGAGATATTCCGCGTAATGATCAAGCTTTCGCAATCTCGCACTGCAACCGTGCTCTATCTCTATCAACTCTTGCGCAAAGTCTGCTGGTGTTTCCTTGATATTGAATACAATGTTGGGCTCAGCAAATCCCTCTGCTCCGATGGCTGTGGTAACCAGTGGCACACCATGCTGCATGGCCTCAAAATCTTCCCCTTCACACCTGCACCAAATCGCAGGGGAACGGCTACCATTCTGGTCTGGCGGTACCGCTCTGCCAATTCGTCATCACTCAAATACCCGTGTACAATCACATGCTTACCAGCCAAGGCCTTAACCGAATCTGGCGTATTAGAACCAACCACATTTAGCTTAATATCTGGGCATGCCGCAACAACCAATGGCAGTATCTCCTTTACAAACCAACAAACCGCATCTATGTTTGGCGAATGGTTAAACCCAGCCACAAAAAGAATGTCGACACGGTCCTGCCAGCTATAGGGTTCTACCTCTGACCGCTCCATCACATACAGAGGTATGGCGGAAACATCGACCGCAGGAGCAATCTCAGCAACCCTTTCCACTTCAATCAGTGATGGGAAATAAACTTTGTCAAAACTCTCAAAGATGGCCAGCTCACGCTGTTTCCACTTTTCAGATTGGTCCCTGTGCTTTTGGTTACCAGTAAACAGATATTCTCTTTCCATCCGCATGAAATGTAGGTCATGGCCAAAGTAGATCATTTTGGGTCTGGGGTTCACATTTCTGAGGTAGCTCAAAAATTGTTCCGCTACGTGGGGGCGATGCACGTATATTACATCGATGCATTTAGCATTTTCCTGTAACCAAGTCGGAAAATTGCGAGCCACTTTTTCACCCACCAACACCTCAACCCCCATGGATTGCAGCTCCTTGGTGTACGGCTGATGTGGGAAGAAATTTGCGCCGACGAACTTCACGTTGTAGCCCATCTCCACCATCAACTGTAAGTAAAGCCAAGTTGACCGTGAACCAGCATCCTTATCATACGAAGGCACGTAATGATCAATTATCAACACGGTGCGATGATTACGACTTCTATCCTTGGCCAGGAATAACCACTGAGCATTGGGAAAGTTTTCGAGCACTAAAGTTGTCTATTTTTTCAGGAATTTCTCTTTATTTATTAGCTGGTGCTTCTTTATGCCACTACTTAGATCGGTCCCGTTGGATACACCTTCATAGTGATAAATTCTGGATTTAGGTTGATATAGCACTTTATAACCGGCAGCACGTACTTTAAAACACAGATCGGTATCTTCGTAGTAAGCGGGAGCATAGCGCTGGTCAAAACCATCTACCTCATCCCACAATGCACGACGGATGAGAAGGCAAGCTCCAGATATATAATCGACTTCCTTCAGGTAGTTATACTCAGGTCCACTAGGATCATCCATGCGACCAAAGTTCCAACCAGAAGCATCATCCCAAATAATTCCGCCGGCTTCCTGCAACTGTCCGTTGCCAAACAGCAGCATGGGCCCAACGATGCCCGCGCTCGGATCCGCATCCAGAGTATCTACCAGATGGGATAACCAATCTTGCGTAAACGCGGTGTCGTTATTGAGAAACAGTAGGTACTCGCTACGCGTATGACAGACACTATTACAACAATTAATAACATAACCTTTATTTTCATCAGCCCTAACGATTTCTATGCCCTTAATTCGCTCGGTAATTGTGCTGGTTAGATCACTCGATGCATCATCGGCAAGAATCAATTCATAATCCACACCTGCGGTGGTACTGAGTAATGACTGCAGACAAAATACCGTCATGCGATATTCGTTTGTATACCGGTATCACAATAGAGACACGTGGCTGTTCTGACTTAGGAAAGCAAACTCAAGGCTGTCCAGCGGCGGCTCTAGCTCTGGTTTGAACTCAGGTATCACAAAGCCATCAATTTTTGGAAATCGTTGTTGTATCCATACTTCTAAATCGATTCGGCTGGTACCAAAGAAAACGGAGACTGCTCGTTTAAATCGCGGCCAGCTTGCACTCCGAATCGTTGACATAGGATTGCGAACCATATAGGCCAAAATTTTAAAGACAAGGTCCGTGCGGGATTGTCGAGAGAGCAAAGAAGTGCGGGGTGTATTCGCTCACATGTTTTTGGGCGCCAATAAGAATAGTCTCACAATAAGTTTCTGAACGAGGTCTCAGAGTGGCCAGCTTATAGAGCATTGCTATCAAAGCAGTGAGCTTGCCAAGCGGTGTTTTTCTATAGGCTAGCAGTTTAAGGTAGACCGTATTCAGGATGCTGAACAGGTAATCGGACTTCGCCGCCAGTTGACGCTCAGTTTCCAAGCATTCGGCTAGTTTTTTGTCGCGGAGGCTTAACTCCTGCCTGGTGGTCTCCTCGGCGTGACAGGTATCGGCAAGTTCACGTCCAGCTGCCAACAAAGCCTCCCCCAATTGACTCACTGTCTCCATGTTTTCTGCCAGTTTTTTGTCACGAAGGCGCAGCTCCTGTCCGGCGGCTTCCTGGGCTCTAAGGCTTTCGGCAAGTTCACGTACGACCGCCTCCATTTTCGCCTCCTTGCGCTCCAGCTCTCTAAGGCTTTCGGCAAGTTCACGTACGACCGCCTCCATTTTCGCCTCCTTGCGCTCCAGCTCTTTATTTTTGTAAGCCAGATTATCGTGTAAGGAAGTCTGCGCGGCATTAAAATGTTGTCGTGCCTGATCTCGCTCAGATGTTACTATCCCCAATGCCGCACGAAGTTCTGACACATCAGCCAGTGCGTCAAATGCCTGACCAAATCCCCGCACCCGCTGCGCGAGGTTCGGGCTCTGAGCGGGTAGCCGTTTCGGTAGCTGGTCGCTCTCACAGGCCTGCAGGAGTACTTGGTGCAGCCGGCTTTGGTGCACGGTCAATCGGCTTTCATCCACCTGCTCTGCTCGCGAGTGATCAAGCTGCTGATCGTAATCAGCCCCCGCATCAACCAAATCTATGGGAACGCCGATGGCACCGAGCCGTTTGCTCAACTCTTCCCAAGCGCTTCTTTGCTCATAAGAAAACGCCTCATAGTGAATCAGTGTTCCACCTTCAGCCTGCATTATCTGCATGGCTTGGCGATTATAGAGTTCCCACAAATCCAATCCGTACTCCAACGGGAAACCATGACGTGCCCTCAGTGAGGCTGCTACTGGTAAGGGTGCACGATATACAAATAATTTGGCCGCCGTTTTAAGCGCTGACGCCCAGGCGGGCCAGGCGAAAATCAACCTTGGATCCTTGAGTAACCAGGGACTTCGGGAACTCAGGCTTTCAATCAACTGCCTGATTTCAGCCACCTCTTGTTTCGCCACGGGCGCGGGCTGAAACCAACTCGAATTGACTGCTGACAGCAACTTTTCATTGAGTTCGACTACGTCGAGGCGCTCCCAGAATCCTCGAGGGTTATCAACACCAGCGGATAATAGTTCATCTTGGATGCCGGCGTACAATCCACAGCGAACCAATGCACCAGAAATCAGAGGTACCGGATCGATGCATGCCCAGGATGACCAGGTTTTTTCGTTCTTGTGTGAAAGTAACTGCTCTGTAGTTATCTTTATTCAAGGATTTTTTAATACTGTGTTACTTAAGTTTAATAGGCTCATCGCGGTGGACTGTAGGTAAATTCGGCTGCTGTGAATGCTATTGGCAGCGCCGCATGTCGGTTTTGAACGGCATTGGACGTAAGTGATTATGCCACGGTGGGTCATGGCCAAGTCAACCCAAATTTTGTCCCATATTAAATTAGTTTGAAGCTGGTGCTAGCAGCCTGTGGGACAGTATCTTCCAATCCGGACATGAGCCTGAAGGCGTCGGTGAATGAATCCTTTAGGCGGCGGGTTTTCGGGATCGATTAATCTGTTGAAATAGTTTGTCACTGGCGGTGTTTAATCGTCGGGCCGCTTCATTGTCGCTGCATTGCATGGCGATGTCATCCAGTTGCTTGAGGGTGATCCCCGGCTTCAGATATCGACTGCCATCCCGCAGGGATTTGAGCTTGTCATACGGGATCATCAGGTTGGTATAGGGGTAGCGTTTCCTGTGCTTGCCCTTGGCATTGATGATCTCTTTGGGAAGAAACAGGGGCGGTGGAAGTTCAGGTAAGGCGACAGCACATTCACGGTGAAGGCGTTGACCTGCTGGGCAAAGTGTCCAGGGATATGTTCGTAACCCAGGTGTTTTCGCCCGGTGGAGCCGTTCTTGCTCTCCACCAGCGCGTTGTCGTTGGTTTGGCGGGATCGGGATTTAGTGAACTCTATTCGCAGTTTCTCCAGCAGGTCGGCGACCCGGTGGTTGATATATTCCGAGCCGTTGTCAGTATGGAAGTTGTGGATGACGAAGGGGAAGGCTTCGAGCATCTGTTCTAGGGCCGGGAGCAGGTAACGTTCGCTGATACGCTCCACGCAGACGATGACCTGCATCTGGGTAGCCTCGTCGACGGCGTTAATGTGGTACAGCCCTTTGATGCCGTCCAGATCGCCTGGTGGACGCTATCCACGCGCAGGAAGCCGGGACGACCGTCAGGGAAGGGTTTGCGGCGCTCGCCAATCCTGACCGGGCGCGGGCGCGCTCTGTCTATATGACGACGACGGCGCTGATAGCCGGTGGAGTGGCGCAGGTTGTACAGGTGGCCGTTGGAGATACGGTGTTGATTACCGCCTAAAACTGACCCAGTCAACAGCAATGAAGAACCTGAATTGGCCGTTCAGCGGCATTTATGCCGACACTGGCCGCGAGTCTATTCCGCCGGAGCGGCTCATCCGGGCGCAGTTGCTTCAGGTACTTTACGGCATCCGCAGCGAGCGCCAGCTGGTTGAGCAAATCAACTACAACCTCTTGTATCGGTGGTTTGTCGGTTTAACGATTGAAGACACGGTGTGGAATCACTCCACCTTCAGTATCAACCGGGATCGCTTGCTGGAGAACGATGTGATAACCGAGTTGTTCGAGGAAGTGGTTGGTTTGGCCAGACAGCAGAAGCTACTGTCCGACGAGCACTTCAGCGTAGATGGCACTTTGATTCAAGCCTGTGCGTCGCAAAAGAACTACCGCCGCAAGGATGACGACAGCGAGCCTCCAGCGGGTAGCGGCCGTAACAGCGAAGCCAATTTCGCAGGAAAGCCGCGGCAACGAGACCCATGAATCAAAGACAGATGGTGATGCGCGGTTGGCCAGGAAGGGACCGGGCAAAGAGGCAAGCTCTGTTATATGGGGCACACCGTTATGGAGAATCGTAACGGAGTGATTGTGAAGGCTGCGACCAGTCATGCGACTGGCAAAGCCGAGCGGGAAGTGGCGGCGAACTTGCTGTCCGACCTGTCAGGCATGAAGAAGCGAACAATGGGCGCGGACAAGAATTACGATACGGCGGGGTTTGTGGCCGATTGTCGAGCGATGAACATTACGCCGCATGTCGCTCGGAATGATAATCGCAATGGTGGCTCTGCTATCGATGGCCGCACCAGCCGACACGCTGGCTACGCGATTAGCCAGCGGAGTAGAAAGCGGGTGGAAGAGCCCTTCGGCTGGGGCAAAACCATCGGCTTGATCAGGCAGACGAAAGTGCGCGGTTTATCGAAAGTGAACGGAGTATTTCTGATGACGATGATTGGCTGGAACCTGACCCGGATGAGGTCGTTACAGGGTTGAGTCCGCCTTGATGGCGGAGAATTCCTGTCATCGCTGTTTATAGAGGCGGGAAACCCGCCAAATCGTCAGTTGAGTCGAAAATTCCAGTGTCAAATGACCAATGCGTTTGAAACTGGGTAAAAATCAACAGCCTGTTAGTACTACTGTGTTATATATCGCGGGCCTTCCCTACCGCGTCCGCAACAGGGGCATAAGCGCAGGGTCCTGATAATCGCGCGGGCCAAGCGGAATCGACAAGTGGCAATCGATGTCGGTTCATGGCGCTGCATCGGCACCAGCTCCACGCGGCTGGAAGCCTTCGGGTAGGGCAGGCGCTTTGAATCGAGCGGCGTGTTTTTTTTCTGCCGGAGAGCTGCTCCAACATCAAAAAACCGTAAGCCGCTATGCAGAGACTGGCGTGATGATGAAAGCCTCGCCAGTTGCGACCCTCGTAATGCCCCAGCCCGAGTTCCTGCTTCAGTTCCTCGTAGTCTCGCTCGATGCGCCAGCGACTCATCACCGTGTCCGCCATCTCGGTCCAGGTCAGGCGCGTTGGCAGGTTGCTGAACCAGTAGTGAATGGGCTCCTTGGCACCTTCCGCCCACTCGATGATCAGCCATTCCTCGTCACGGGACTGGTCCCGGTGGGCGGCCCGAACCCGCACGCGGGCAAAGCGCGATCGCAAGGGTCCTGATGTCCCTTCACGCCACGTCACAGGCTGCCAGGCCTGCCCCTGGCAAGGCGCGGGCCACCTCAGCCACGGTGATGGGTTGGTGGTCCTCATCACGCTTCTGGCGACGACGGGTCGACCTCGCTGGCCGGGCAGCGTCGGTTCGGCCAACGGTTGATGCCCGCCCCACCAGACCGTCATGCCGGGGCGGACGCCCACCGCGTAGGTCAGGCCATGACCGGCCAGCGCTCGCGCCACGCCGTTTCGTCGCCGTAGGCCGCATCTGCCAGCACCACGCCGCGCGGATAGCCGGCCGCCAGCGCCGCTTCAATCTGCTCCATCGCCAGCGCAGGCTTGGTCTTGAACTCCACCTCTGCCGGCACGCCCGCCTTGCTCCAGCGCGCCTCATCGTCTGCCCATTCCCGCAGCAAGTACAACTCATAACCGATCGGCAGGCTGCCGCGCTCAGTAGCGATCGACAGTGATACGGCCACCCGGCAGTTGTCCTGCTTACCCGTCTGGCCACAGTACTGGCGGGCCACACCCCTACCGAGTGTTTCCCTTCTTCGGAAACCCGGTGTCGTCGAAGATCCAATGCACCGCGTCGTCCGGCGCAATCAGCTCCGGCAGTACCCGTCTTGCCACCGCCGACAGCATCGCTTCGTCGCTCCATGGCGCGTCGGCCAGCAGGTGATGCATGGACTGGTGCGCCGAGCACACCTGCTCGGGCTACCCGCGCCGCCATAGGCTCCACGCTCTTGCGCTCTCCCGGCAGCATCAAACCCTTGATATACCATCGCGCTGGTTGCTCGCGGTCGGCGTGCAACCAAGGTACTCACAATTCCATCGCAGTAGCGTTCGAAGCGCTGTTCCAGAATCACACTCATGGCCAGCCTCACAAACTACTTGAAGTGTCGCCATAATATCTTGTTTTATAACACAGTAATTCTAGAGGAATACCGGAGCTGATAAGCGCCATCCACGAATACATTACTCACCACAACACCAGCCCCAAGCCGTTCATTTGGCTCAAGAGTGCGCGCAATATGATGCAGAAGGTCTTGCGGGGCGGCTCGCGCTCAAGTACCAAACAGAATGGAACACTATACTATCGCGCCGTGGGCTGGAGTGCCGTTACCAGCTTCGGTGTCAACTTACAGTGCATTGCTTCGGTCAGTAATTCGTTTGATGTCTATACTAATCGTCGCGCTATTGTAAAGTTGGCAGCATTCCGTTTGTCCGCAAATGGGGCGGCGTTCGCGCCGACCTTAGTGAAATCAACAACCGGGAAAGATTTATTCAAATTGTTGCGGCAGCCAAAGCTCTCCTGGCCGGTGCACATCACGCGGCACACCCTGTCAACCAGCGCGCGGTGGGCGTTGGCCCCCCGCGCTCGCCTGGCTCAGGATTGCTGCAGCGCTTTGATCCTTTCATCCAGCGGGGGATGCGAGCTGAACAGGCCCGAAAGTCCCTGCTTTAATTGTTCGCTGATACCAAACGCCTTCAGTTCGCCGGGCAACGCCTGGGCTTGACCCTGTTCCAGTTGCAATCTTTGCAGGGCGGCGATCATGTTCGCTTTTGTCGTGAGCGTCGCGCCGGCATGGTCCGCGCGATATTCGCGCCAGCGTGAGAACCAGAATACGATGGCACTGGCCAGGAAGCTGAGCACCACTTGTGCCACCATGGTCACCACGAAAAAGCCGATACCATGGCCGCGCTCGTTTTTAAAGATGACCCGGTCCACGGTGTGCCCGATGATGCGGGCGAAGAACAACACAAACGTGTTCACCACGCCCTGTATCAGCGTGAGCGTCACCATGTCGCCGTTGGCCACGTGACCGATCTCATGCGCCATGACGGCCCTGGCTTCCTCGGGCCTGAACCGTTGCAACAGGCCGGAACTCACGGCGACCAGCGCCGCATTGCGGTTCCAGCCGGTGGCGAAGGCATTGGATGCCTCGGAGGGGAAGATCGCGACCTCCGGCATGCCGATTTTCGCCTCCTCCGCCAGTTCCCTTACGGTATCCAGCAGCCATTGTTCATCGCGGTTGCGCGGCTGCTCGATCACATAGGCACCGGTGCTGCGCTTCGCCATCCACTTGGAGAGGAACAGGGAAATCAGCGAACCGCCGAAGCCGAACACGGCGCACATCACCAGCAGGGCGCCCAGGTTCAGGTCGACGCCATTCTGCGCCAGCACGCCCTGCAGGCCCAGCAGGTTAAATACGATGCCGACCAGTAACAACACGGCAAAATTGGTCGCCAAAAACAGAAGTATTCTCATAGGATTTCGCCCTCCAAAATTTCAGAACCGGCTATGACAGCCGGAAAATGCCGATGTTCCCAAACCCTGCGCGGTCTGGCAGTGTTTACGCATCCGCCAGGGGTTCAGATTCCAACTCATGCGCGGTATCGAGTACCTCGGCATCATGCTCCTGCATCTCCTGCGCCTCGTCGCTCAGCAGCGGTATCTGGCTGGGTTCAATCACCGGCTCTCCGCGTTCGGACAGCGTGGTAGCGATGACTTCGCCACGCAGCTCGATGTCCCGTGAACTCAATTCAAACAGTGTATTGACGGCCTCGTCCTGATACGGGGTGCGCAATACAGCCCTCGGGCTCGATCCGTCCACCCAGTTTTTGGCCTTGCCCCAGTAGTGTCCAAGTTGGTTGCGAACGACAAATACGTCAGTCATGGCAGTCGCGTTTCCTCCGAAAATAATTTTGTGCGCAAGTGTAAGCATTTGCGCGTGTACACGCCAGTTCAAGTGCTGCGCCAGGCGCTATCCCAGCAGCACATCCTGGCCAGGTTGATCTGCGCGGCGAGGAAGTCGTTGCCACCGCGGTCCGGGTGCAGCTTTTGTATCAGTTTTCGGTGCGCCGCGATTACCTCCTCCCTGGTCGCGCCCTCTGTCAGGCCCAGCGCGGCAAGGGCGTCGCCACGTCCCATGCCGTGCCCACTGCGCGGACTTTCCTGCTGCTGCCCCTCGAAGTGGGTGTCGCCGGGAAAACGCTGCTGCAAATAGCTGCCGAGCAATTGCACCGAGTCGGCGTCCTCGCTGCGACAATAGGCGAAAAACTGCTCCAACTGCTGACGGTCCATGTCTGCCAGTCGCCGACCCTGGAAGCTACCCTTGAGTACTTCGCCTTGTAACTCGCCACTGTCGTGATCCAGTTGCATACGCAGCAAGGCTGTCTCCACCGTTGAGCTGTGTCCGCCCGCAGGGGCGGCGCTCTTCGTTCGCAGGCTGGCGAGCATCGGCAGGAAGCGCACTAGCAGGGGCAGGCTCTGGCGCGCAATTACCAACAGTCCGGCAAAGGCCGCCCCGATCCAGTTCATGCGACCGGTCGCTGCCAGTAACACTGCGGCGACAATGGCGATGCCGAGGCCCAGCTTGATGTACTCGCCCTTGCGTTTCTGCGCTGGCATGGTCTGTACACGGCGCAGCAAAATATAAATAACGGCAACGACCGCAAGTAGCAGTATCAGTGGACCCACAGTATGTCTCAGGATTTCAGTTGCTGGAGCAGCAGTTTAGCACTGTCGCCGCCGCGCTTTTCAAGGGCGGCGTGCCCACCGCGCGCATAGCTGGCGACGGCGCCCAGCAGGTCCGCCAGTTTTCCGGCGCTGTTGCTGTCGAAACGGGCATACGCGCCGCCGCTGAGTTTGGCCATGGTGCGAAATGTTTGCTCCACGGCGCGGTCGTGTCCCTCCTGGAACAGGAACAGGGGCAACCGCAACATGCCGCACTGCCCGGCCAGGTTGCAAAGGCCGTCGGGACTCTCCTCCACGGCATCGCCGATGAACACCAGTGCCCGCACGGAGGTCTTGCGATGTTCAGCCTGGGCGTGCTTTAGCAGTTTGGTAATCTGGGTGTGGCCGCCCTCGCAGCGGACTCGCCCCATCAGGTTGGCGAGTGCTTCACTGTCGGTCAGCCAGCGACTGGCACGGAATTCGCTGAAGCCCCGGTAATAGCATAGCTGTACAGCCAATGGCGCGACCTTGCCGCTGGTGAGGAACATTTCCTGTTGCAGGCGGGTTGCATGATCCCAGGTGGGTTGTCGACTGGCTGTTGCGTCAACGGCAAACATCAGTCGCGGTTGCTGTTCGACGAATTGTGAAATGGCCCGGCTCTTGTGCAGAAACTGTGCGATTTCCTGTGATGAGGAGCGTGCGGCGGGAGGTTTGGCCATAGTGCTGCCGGGGCCGGGGGCGTCAGCCCCGTTGCGAGTTCTTCAACTGGTCGATCTGTTGCAGTCGGTTCAGGTCGTGGCAGCGTTTGGCCAGTTCCGCAATAACGTCGGAGAGTTCGTCCGCGCTGAGTTCACTGCGGGAGCTCGTATCCGCCAATTGCCAGAGCTTTCGGCTGGAGAGCTCCTGTGCGTTGATTCTATGAGTAGTATTCATGGTTCGTTACCGTTCATTTACTTGCCCCTCGTCTGTGCGTCCGGGACGTGCCCGGGAGTGTCCTGCATCCGGGCAGATGGTATGTTGTGAGTGTGACAGCTACATGAATCAGCGGTCGCGCGCATAAGCCCTGATTGTTCCATGCCCGCACGCTGCACACGCAGACTGCCGCTTAATCCCAGCTTACACCTTGCCCTGCTCGAAAGGAAAGGGTGCTCCGTCCGGAAATTCCGGACCCGCCAGTTGTGGAGCTTCTCCGGCGCGCCAGAGAGGCACAGTAAAACGTGCGACATGCCGTATCGCGGGTGGCTCTGCAAAGTCGCGGCGTACGTTCTCCATCGTGATCAACTGCACACGCATTTCGCCTTTGTCGACCGTGGCCAGGCCATAGCCGTTGGCCGTGGTATCCACATACCTGAGGCCAGGATTGGCCGCATTGGGCCCGAGCCAGTTGTTCAGCGCGCCGAGCCCGGTCCTGGAATAGCCGTACGCGGCCAGTACCCCGTGCAGCATCGATATATTCCAGACTGGCTCCACGCCGTTGGCGGTCTCACGGTACACCAGCGCGGCAAAGTCGGGGTGGTCCGCCTTCGCGACGGCGAGCAAATCTTCAAACAACGGCGCGGAGCTGATGCCCGCCACAGCGAAGTCGACCGCGACGGGTAGCGCCTCGCTGTCGGTGGTGGAATGCTGGACCGTGCCCGCGCCGTGCATATGATGGTCGCCAGACAGCGACACCACGCCGGTAATGCCGTCTTTCTCCAACCGGTTCATGAGTATGCCGAGTTCATGGGGATAGCCGGACCAGCCGTCGATGCTGAAAATGCTGTCTTCGTAGCCGGTGAACGGCAGGGCCGACATGTCCAGGCGCAGCGGTAGCAGGGGCATCGCGTTGGCCCAGATTTTCCATGGCGTGGTGGACGCCACCATCGTCTTCAGGAACCACTCCCTTTGCTGCAGTCCCAGCATGCTCCCCGGCTCGCGGTGCATGGCTGGATTGGCTGCGGTGCCATCGCCGTAGGGCAGCGCCTCGGGAGGTTGGCCATTGGCATAGGCATTGCCGGCATCGGCAATCGCCACCAGTTCCACCGTGTTCAGCGGCAATCCCAGGCTGGCGGCAACCTCATCCGACAAACAGGATTCGCTGCGGTAGCTGCGGCTGTCCGTCAGCACGATGTCCAGATATTCGCCCCAGTTCAGCTTGCGGTAGATACGCAGGCTGTCGAGGGCCGCCTGGTTCTGTGTTGCTGCATCGCCATCCAGGGCCCGTGGCTGGAAGTCGTGGGCCGGTTGCTCATCCAGTTCATCCAGCACCGCCGGGATGAATTCGAACCACGCCTGGTTGGCGTTGAGTTTGCGCTTTGCATCAAGCACACGACCACCGTCGTAGGTGACATAGCTCTGGTAATTGTTGTCGGCAAACTCGTGATCATCCCAGGTGCAGATGAACGGCCAGTTGGCCCGCGCCTCCTGCAGGTGCGGATCGCCCAGGTACACCTTGTAGAGATGGCGGTAGTCGGCCAGCGATACCGCGTAACGATTTTTCTCGTTTTCCACCCCATTGGGAAAGGGCGCAAAGGTGCGCGGCGTTGGGCTGCCATCCGGGAGTTCGAACCAGACTTGCTCGTAGATAAAATCACCCAGATGCAGCACAAATTGAATGCGGTCTTCCTCGGCTGCGGCGCGATCATCCGCCAGCATGCGTGCCCAACTGCCGTAATACGCCTGTTCATAGTTCTGGCAACTGGCGAAAGCCAGGTTGACCCTGCCCGGCTGCCCTTGCTCGGGCGCGGTGCGTGTGCGTCCGGTGCGCGAGACTGACGCTTCGCCGTTCTTGTCGCCACCCAGAAAGCGGTAGAAATATTGCGTGTCGGGATGCAGTCCGTTGATATAGCTGCGTACGGTGTAGTCGCTGCCTGCGTTCGTAGTCAGTTGCGCCTGCAGTAGCACAGTCGAGAAGTCGCGATCCTTGCTGATTTGCACCAATACGTTGACCGGCGCTTTGGTGGCGCTGACCGGCACTGCGCGCGTCCACAGCATAACGCCGTCGGGCTGTGGGTCGCCCGAGGCCACGCCCTGCGGAAATTCCAGCGGCGCGGAATCATCCGGCAATTGCGCCGCCAAAACACGTGTTTGAGAGAGGGTGAAAAAAAAGGTGCTGCTGGACAGCAGTGCCAGCAAGTCGCGACGTGTAATAGGCATGATGAGGGTGGCATTTGTTATAGATGAAGCTCACTCTAGCGTATTTGTCGTTATACTTGGAACCCATGAGCCTCTTTGATATTCGCAGGAAACACACGATGCCCACAGCAGAGTCCGCGCTGCCCGGGCGGCGCGACGCCATGCCCGTTCCCGCCACCCATTTTGTCAATGGCAATCCCCTGCAAGGTCCGTTTCCCGCGCACCTGCGGCAAGCCGTTTTTGGTATGGGTTGTTTCTGGGGCGTGGAGCGCAAGTTCTGGCAATTGCCGGGCGTCTACACCACGGCTGCGGGGTATGCCGCGGGGTTGACGCCCAATCCAACCTATCAGGAAGTCTGTAGCGGCAGGACCGGGCACAACGAGGTAGTCCTTGTGGTGTTCGATCCTGCGCTGGTCAGTTACGAGACGCTGCTCAAGGTGTTCTGGGAAGGGCACGATCCCACCCAGGGCATGCGCCAGGGGAATGACATGGGCACGCAGTACCGCTCGGGCATTTATACCTTCGATGAAGCCCAGGCGTCGCTGGCACAGGCGTCCAAAGCGACATTTCAGCAGGCGCTGGATAAAGCCGGGTATGGCGCCATCACCACGGAAATATTGCCCGCCGCAGAGTTTTACTACGCCGAGGACTATCACCAGCAGTATCTGGCCAAGAACCCCCGTGGCTATTGCGGGGTAGGGGGTACGGGTGTGGTTTGTCCGGTGGGTGTAGTCGTCAACAAGGCGGGCGATTGATACCCACGCTGGTGGTATAACTTTTCAGGGCCGCCAGTTGCGGGGCTACCAGAACGACCAACTCAAATAGCGAGCAAAAAAAAGGGCCCGCGTGAGGTGATCACGCCGGCCCTTTTTGCTGTTGGCAACTAACTTACCAGGTGTATGCCGCCTCGACGCCGTAGGTGCGCGGTTGGTTGTAGATCGTGCCAGCGGTGGCCGTGACATCCACCAGTGGAGTTCCACCGGTTACATAGCGATCATCAGTAAGATTGTTACCAAAGGCCGTTACGCGCCAGGCCATGTCCGGGGAGTTCCAGGTCAGGCGCGCAGCAACATCCTCCTGGTCAACCTTATAGAGACCGGAAATGCAGCTGGAGGCGTCAAAGCAGTTGTCCAGGTTGGTGCGATAAGACCACGAGAGCAGCGGTACGATCGAACCATACTCGGTCTCGAAGGTATACTGCGCTGCCAGGTAGAACACGCTGTCGGGCAGACGCGGCAGGTTTTCATCGGAGCGATCAATAGGACAGTTCAGAAGTAGATTGCCACTCACGTTGATCGTGGAACACCCATCAGGCACTGGGTCGCCGGTAGTGTAGGCGGAAATACGTTCATCATCGTACTTCTCGATATCGCTTTCATTGAACGTCACATTGGCCGTGAGCTGCAGGTTCTCGACCGGTAGCACTACTGCCTCAAACTCGATACCGGAGATATAGGAGGACTCCGCATTGATGAGCGCTCCCGCGATACGACCTTCGGGGCTGATACGAATGGTGGTCAGTTGGCGGTCCTGGTAATCGGTATAAAACACCGCTGTGTTCAGGCGCAGCTTGCGATCCCAGGCATCCATCTTGAAGCCCACCTCGTAGTTCCAGACCTCCTCGGGTTTATATTCGCCCATCAGGCCGGTTGCCAGATCGACCGTATCGGTAAGGCCACCGGAGAGGAAACCGTTGGCGACGGTAGCATACGCGTTGCCAAAATCCATGAAGCCGATGCTGTCAAACGTGCGCTGGATACTGGCCATCGGGGTGACCTTGGTCTTGTCATACTTCTGGGTCTGGCTGGCCAGTGGGTCTGGCAAGCCGGTTACCGGATCAATCGTTGTGTACCCGTGATTGGGGTTAAATGTGCCAGGGCCATCGGGGAAGGAATAAAAGGTGTAGACGTTGCGGGATGCAAGGGTATAGAAAGCATTCCCATTCGTTGACATGGAAGCAATATCAGGGGTTTGAAAATTACGTGTCAGCCTGCGCTCTTCCCAGGTGTAGCGGGCACCCAGCGTCAACGTCCAGTATTCGTCAAAGTGCCAGTCGCCCTGGCCAAAGGTCGAGAATGAAGAGTTCTTGGCCAGTAGTTCGGTCCAGTTGCTTTGGTAGAAGGCTACGTCGGGCTGGAAAAGCGCATTAAAGAACGGCCCGCTGGGTGACGTGGCGGCACCCTTATCAGTGTCTTCGTGGAAACCGTACATGCCCACAACATAATCCAGCTTTTCATCGAAGGCGTTACCCGAGAGTTGAAACTCCTGGCTGTAGGCATCGGTTTCGCGTTCCGCCGCGCCAGTGGCCTGGTAGTTGCTGCGTCCCAGCAGGGAGATGCCCATTGCGTCAAGTTCGTTGACTTCGCCGCCCGTTGTGTTGCGCCCCGCCGTGATGCTTTTGAAGTTCAGTGAATCGTTGATTTCCCAGTCCGCGGTCAGTGCCAGTGTGCTCACCTCAGCCTTGTACTTATTGGGATCGAGGTTGGCCATGATTTTGTCTTTGCCCAGATCCTCGTTGGCCTGGCACCAGTCAACAATCGTCTGGCCAGTCGATGGTACGATAATCGCGGCATTTTGCAGGTTTGCCTGCCAGCCAATACCGGGTATGCCAGTCACCACTTCACAATTCTGGCCGCGTGATTTCTGGTCTGTTTTGCCGTAGTTGTAATTCAGGTCAAACAGCAGGTCGTCCGAGGCAATCCAGCGCAGTTGGCCCTGGCCACCCCAGCGGTTGATATCACTGAACTCGTCCTCGATAAACGGTGTGTTGCCTGCGGCCTGCGCTGGCAGGTTATCGGGAATTTCACTGTGTACATAGCCGTCGCTCTTGGTTTGATACAGCGAAAAGCGCGACATCAGCGTATCGCCCATCAATGGCACATTGACTGTCGCTTTGCTGTCGAACCGGTTGTAGTTGCCGACGCGCACTTCCGCATGGCCACCATACTCTTCATCGGGCCTGCCAGGGCCGCTGCCAGATGCGATACGATTAACCGTTGTTTTGTCGACATTGCGGTGCCTCTCAAGACTTAGCGTTATAGTTGGCGTGTGATCAGTCACTGCGTGCTTTCTAACGTGCAGCCACCGTAAATTTTTATCGGCTCTCTGGATTTGACACTGTCCCCGATCCAAAGGCAATGTAAAAAGTTAGCATCATGTGACGGTGAAAGCTACGCAAGGCGCCGGGTTCCGAGGGAAGCGGTAAGAAAAGTTAACGACGGGTTTAGAATACTGTGCAACTCAGGGCGAATCTGAACTGCGTCCGGGATTGCCTGGCCAGCGTGTTCTGTGTTTTGTGTATTTTGCCGTGCTCGGGTGGTGCGATGCAGCGAATACTAGAATAGCCGCCCCAACGCGCTGCCGATCGCATTTTCCACCCGCAGGATGCGGCTGCCCAGGGACACCGTGTGACACCCGGCGTCCTGCAATTGCTGGACCTCGTAGGGAATGAATCCCCCCTCCGGACCAATCACCAGCACGGTCTCGCTGTTAATGCCTCGCGGGCAGGGTGGATGTTCGCCGGGATGGGCGAGCAGCGCGTGCTTACCGACCAGCATGGCGGGCAGGCTGTCCTCCACGAACGGTTTAAAGCGGCTGTGGCGGTGCAGCACGGGCAGACGTGTGTCACGCGATTGCTCGAGTCCCTGCAGCAGGTAGTCCCGCACACAGGCATTGTCGAGCACGGGACTCTGCCAGTAGCTCTTTTCCACACGGTAACTGTTGATCAGGTGCAACTCGGCGACACCGAATTCCGCCACGCTGCGCAGAATGCGTCGCAGCATTTTGGGGCGGGGCAGGGCGAGCACCAGGCACAGGGGGAGTTTCGGCGGCGGTGGCTGATCCAGTGCGACAGCGAGCACGGCGGCCTTGTCGTCAATCGCCAGTACCTCCGCCTCGCCCATCAGGCCATTCACTTCGCCGACACGCACCGTGTCTCCCACGCTGGCGCGATGCACCTCGCGCAGGTGCAGCAAGCGGCGGTCGTGGACGGCTACCTTATTCGCATCCAGTCGATCGGCGTCGGTGAACAGCAGCAGGTTCAACGCGGTGTCAACCCACCCACAAATCGTATTCGTCGGCCGCAGTGACTTCCGCTTCGACGAAATCGCCCGGTCGCAGGTCCGTCACTCCATTGAGGTAGACCTTGCCGTCGATTTCCGGTGCGTCCGCACTGGATCGCCCGATGGCACCTTCGCTGTCCACTTCGTCGATAAGCACTTCGATAGTGCTGCCAATTTTGGCCTGTAGCTTGGCGGCGCTGATGCCCTGCTGTAACTCCATGAATCGTTCCCAGCGCTCCTGCTTCAGTTCGTCGGCAACGTGGTCGGGGAGTGCGTTCGCGCGCGCGCCTTTGACCGGCGAGTACTGGAAGCAGCCCACCCGGTCGAGTTGGGCCTCGCGCAGGAAATCCAGCAATATCTCGAAATCCGCATCAGTCTCGCCGGGGAAGCCGACGATAAACGTGCTGCGCAGCGTGATGTCCGGGCAGGTGTCGCGCCAGGCGCGAATGCGCTCCAGTGACTTCTCCGCCGCCGCAGGGCGCTGCATGCGCTTTAGCACCTCCGGGCTGCCGTGCTGGAAGGGTACATCGAGGTAGGGCAGTATCTTGCCCTCGGCCATCAACGGTATCACCTTGTCGACGTGCGGGTAGGGGTAGACATAGTGCAGGCGCACCCAGATGCCGAATTCGCCCAGCGCCTCGCACAATTCCTGCATGCGGGTTTTCAGCGGCCGACCGTTCCAGAAGCCGGTGCGGTATTTCGTGTCCACGCCGTAGGCGCTGGTGTCCTGGGAGATCACCAGCAATTCGCGCACGCCGGCGCGCACCAGACGCTCCGCTTCCTCCATCACATCGCCGATAGGCCGGCTGACCAGGTCGCCGCGCATGTCGGGAATGATGCAGAAGCTGCAGCGGTGGTTGCAGCCCTCGGAAATCTTCAGGTAGGCGTAGTGGCGCGGCGTTAGCTTGATACCCTGAGGCGGCACGAGATCGGCGAACGGGTCGTGGATGGGCGTGTAAGGCAGGTACTGGTGCACCGCGCTGACCACTTCCTCATAGGCCGCCGGGCCCGTGACGCTGAGCACCTTCGGATGCAGCGCCCTGATCGCCTGCGCGTCGTCGCCCTTGCCCATGCAGCCGGTCACAATGACCCGGCCGTTCTCGCTGAGCGCCTCGCCGATCGCATCCAGCGACTCCTGCTTGGCGCTGTCGATAAACCCGCAGGTGTTCACCACCACCACGTCCGCGCCCTCATAGGTAGGCACGATGTCGTAGCCGTCCATTTTCAACTGGGTGAGAATGCGCTCGGAATCCACGAGTGCCTTCGGGCAACCCAGGGAAATAAAGCCGACGTTCTTTTTGCCGGAGCGTCGGAGTCAGGACGCTTCTCCTGCGAATTTGCCATCAGAGTGTGTTTCGGGTTGGAAAGAGGGCGCGCATTATGGCGCAGTTAGGCGCGCGTGCCTCACTCGCATATCCACGCGTCAGAAGCGATATTTAATCGCAAACTGCAACTGCGTGGCATCGCCCTCTTCGCCGTCGGTGTTTTCGCGGCTGCCCCACAGGTATTCGCCGCCGATATCGACACGCGGATTGGGCGACCAGATCAGGTTGGACGAGAAGCGCAGCGTGCGCTGATAGGCATCGCTGTCGGCCAGGAAGCCGGGGTTGTCGAGATCCACCAGGCCGAACGTGAAATTGGAGCGCAGTTGCTCTATGCCCCACCAGTGCTGCCAGGATGCGTATCCTGCGGCGACATGAAACAGTTCCAGATCGCCCGTCGCCGGATCGAAGATGCCATCATAACTGCCGATGCTGGACAGGTCGTTGACATACCGACCGATGCCATTGCCGTAGTTCAGCTGGAATAACAGGCTGTCGCGCGAGTCCAGCCGCGGCGTAATGTAGCGACCACTAAGGGACGAACCCCAGCCGAATTCCTCGGTCACGCCACCGGTATTAAATTGGGCGCGAATTTGCCGCGCCAGCAGCGACATTTTCAGGTGTAGGCGCTTGTTCTGCGAGAAGCGTCCGGCCAGTACCATGTCCGGCGTGCGGCTGACACCGCTGCCATTCTGTACCTGGGGATTGGGGTCTTCCAGCGCTAGTTGTAGTTCGTAGTCCTCGCCCAGTTTGGGCATGAACCGCAATTGGCTCTGGCGCACGGTGATGCGCGCGTTCAAGCCTTCGAAATCGATTTCCTCCGGCGACGCTTCGGGGTCGACAAATGTCGACCACGTCTTGCCGGCCAGCATACGACGCCACTGGCCGAATGCATGGCGCAGGCGGAACGTTTCACCGCTACCGGCGAAGTCGCCCTCGATAAACGCGCGCATAAGCCCGAACTCGGTCGGCTCGCGCAGATCGAAGTTGATGCGGGATTGATCGGCGGTAATGCTGCTTTGTGCCACGTCGCTGGCATCGCCACTCACGCCCACGGGTATCGAACCGGTGATGAACCTGTCGGCGATCTGCAGGGCATCAAAATTGTAGACGACATCGGTTTTGATAAAGCCACCGATGGCCAGCGCGGCATTGGAGCCGGGCAGCCGCCACGCCCCCTTGAAGTCCTTGAGCATGTCGCGGGTGGGATCGTCCGTCTGGGCATTGCTCACCGATTCACCGGCGAGCCTGGCCTGTTGTGCGGCGGATTTTGGCTCAGGGGGAACTTCCATCCGCGTCGCCAGCGACGGCGACGGCTCCGGAGTCGGAGTCGGAGTCGGAGTCGGAGTCGGAGTCGGAGTCGGAGTCGACGACAACGACGCTGGTGCCGGTGCTGGCGCGCTTGCAGTCGCCACGGCAGCGGCACCCTGTTCGTCACTTGGCAGTGGGGCGGGCGCGCGCAGTGTATCCAGTTCCCGAGTCAGGGTAGCTATCTTTTGCGACTGCGCCTCCAATAGCTGCCGCTGTTCAGCGAGCTCCTGTTGTTGCTGGCGCAACAGCGCGATGACGTCACGCATGTCCATATTGTCCGCTGGCGGGGCTGCCGTGTCCGTAGACGCTGCCGCCGACGGTTGTGCACGCGCGGTCGCTGGCGTTACCGCGAATAACAGTAGCAACGCCGTGATGTATGCAGGGACAAATCTCATACGGGGGCACGCATCGGTGCGTATTTATGTCGGCGAGAGAACGTCATATCAGAAAGGATTGATTTCCTGCACCTCGTAATATGTAACTGCCGGCGATACGGTAGTTGTATCGCCCTTATCCATTGGAATTCGGCCGTGTACATTGGCGGAATGGGCAGCACGAATTTACCTCAACCGCCCGGTCTATGACAGAGGCTACCAATGGCGGGCGGCAACGATACAACGTTCAGCCCTGCCGCCGGCGCCAGTCCCACGGCGCCACCGGGCGCGGCTCGGCCCACAATCCAATACGTTGTGCGCGTGCCCGTTGCTCTGCCTCTTCCAGGCGTCGTTCATTCGGCGCGAAGTGCTGGTACCACCAGGCATACCCTGCGGCCACCATCGCTTCATTGAGATTGACGCCGTCGCGGTAGAGCGTGCCGACGGTGCGGCCGTAGCTGTCTTTTGCGACGACGACGACCTCTACCGGGCGGTTGTCGATGAGTCGCTGCAGCGCATTTTTTGCCGCCTTGCCGTAGGGTTGGTCGCGCTCGGGTGAGTCGATGCCGTACAGGCGCACTTTATGTTGCGTGTTGCGCCGGTCAAGGACGGTGACGGTGTCGCCGTCAGCCACACGGACCACACGGCCCGCCAGGTCGACGTGTGGTGCAACTCCAGACTGGCGGGTGGTCTCGCCGTTCGTGAAATGCTGCAGCAGGCCGATACCCGCCAGCACCAGCAATACGTTGCGAAACAGCCGTAATCGTTTTTGCATGCGTCGATTGCTACTGTCCACCGATGGCTTCGCCAGGGCTCAGGCGCCGCTGCCGGATTGCGTTGTCTCCGCATTGGCCGGCTCAGTTGCAGTCTCCGGGCGATACCAGATCGGTGACGACCAGGCCCGTTCCTGGATCGTTTTCGGCAGATCCGAGCGCGGTTCCTCGCCGGCGCGTATCGCGTCCCAGGTGGACCAGCGGCAGCTGGGATTTTCCAGCACGCGCACGTAATAGAACGCCTCCTGCCGGGGATCAAAATCGGGGTCGCGCCACAGGGCCTTCAGTTCGCTGGCGCCGGAGCCGGTCGAGTGGTGGAGCAGTCCCTCAAGTTGACTCCAGAGCCGTTGTCCGGGCAGCGCCCGCTCGCCGGGTCGACTGCCATATTGTCGGCACAGGCGACATCGTAAACACGCTCCTGGTGCGCGCCGTCGTCCAGGTAGCCCTTGATGATTTGCACACGCTGCAATGCCGTGCCGGCAGGGTCGGCGGCGGCCCACACGATAAACGCCGGCGCGCGTTCGCCGCTGGCGGGCAGGTCGGACCCCATCGTGACACCGCGCTTATAGGCAATGCTGGTCAACTGCGGGTTTTCCAGCACGGGCGGCGCGAAGTCATAACCGGCAAAAAAACGCACCTTGATACGCGGGCCGCTGGTGGCGAACGTCTCCTTGCGGCGGAACGCCCGGTAGATTGAATCGCGGGTATTCTCTTCGGCCCAGACCCCGGCCAGGCCCGAGGCGGACCAGTATTCGAAAGACGAACTGGCCATGTAATCCTTGCCATCCACTTCCGTCACCAGCCCCGGGTCGGCGAATTTCACAATGGTACCGGTCAGGAACGACGCGGGAATGGAACCGCGCAGCTCGGCCGTGCCGTCCAGCATGCCCGCCTTGGAGAAGAACGTTTCCTCGTCGATCGAGCTGGCCGCGTCATGCGTATCGGTTGAGCCGATGAGCCCAAACTTGTACGGGTTCATTACGCCCCCGGCCTGGATCTGCAGGCCGCGCAGGTAGGCATCGCGCACGTAGCTTCCGTTGGGTTCGCTGTAGAGCTTGGTGGCGACGCGGTAGGGGGTGATTTCAAAGTTCGCCCATTCGTCGTTCTTCGACAACAGCGGGTGGGTGTCGGAAGTGCCTTTTATCTGGGCGATTTCCACCAGCGGTTCATTGCGCATCCGCTGCGTGGAATAGTCGTCGTCAAACGGGTCGCCCGCCCAGTCTGTCAACTTGAACATCTGCCCGTTGGAGCCGTTGGAGTTGTGGGGAATGGCCAGGCTCTCCACGCCCCGGGCGCGCAGCCCGTCCATCCACTGCCATAACCCCTCGGGGTTAAGCGAGTTCAGGCGCGAGAAGGGCATCGCCGGCAGACGGTCGCTGTCGCGGAAAATCACGTTGCGATGCAGGTTCCCCTGGTCGTCGGAGGACGAGGTGTATTCAAAGCCCGCGAACGTGGTGAAGGTGCCGGGAACATAGGCGTCGTTCGCCGCCCGTATGGTGTCGCGCCAGGCGGACTTGGTGACCGTGTCTACCATCTGCCGGTCAATACTGCCGTCGAGCAAGCCGTCCAGTACCGCAGGCAAAAAGCTCGCAAAGGCCTTGCCGCGGCCGGGCAGGCTGTACGTGGTCATGTTGCCGGGGTCGTTAATGTTGTGCAGTGGCTTGGTGATGTCATAGCGTGAAAACTCGCTGCTGGTGTCCGCAGCTTCCTTGACCAGCCCCAGCAGCATCGCGTGATCGGTGACCGCGTAAAAATCCATAGGCTGCTGCAATTGCACATCAAAGCCGCTGGGGTGGTGCAGCGCCTGCCCCCGGGCGTAGCGGTAGGCGTCATCCGGCGTGTTGACAGTGCCGAACACGTAGGCGTCAAAGGAGTACGCGGTATGCACATGCAAATCGCCAAAATACGCGTTGCGGTCTGGATTGGGCGGCTGCCGCAGTGTCAGGATTTCTTCGTTGGCGGGAAACAGGCTGTTGACGCCGCGCGACGCGCCAGCGATGCCCGAGTCCTCGTTTCTCTGAATGTCATCCAGCGACTCGTTCGAGCAGGCATGTAGCAGCAAGAGTGGAAATAGCAGGGCGAGAGTCTGTTTCATCCGTTATTTCTCTTTCTTATAGGTGTGAGAATCATGGGTGTGGCGATCATAGGGGGCGGTGATACCCCAGTCCAGTGTAAGCTTTGCAGCAGTGCCGGAGGAGGGTATATGGCAAAAATCAGCGTTGAACACAGCGAGCGCACCACCATAATCACTATCACGCGGCCCGAGGTGCGCAATGCCGTGGACGGTGAAACGGCGCGGCATCTCGCGGCAGCGTTCAGGGAATTTGACGCCGACGCACAATCGGATGTCGCAATACTGTACGGCCAATACGGCACGTTCTGCGCGGGTGCGGATCTCAAGGCGATTGCGACAGCCAGCGGCGGCAACCCGTTGTCGCGCGAGGGCGACGGCCCCATGGGTCCGTCGCGCATGCTGCTTGGCAAGCCTGTGATCGCCGCTATCTCGGGCTATGCAGTCGCGGGCGGACTGGAACTGGCACTGTGGTGTGATCTGCGGGTGGTGGAGCGCAGCGCCGTGCTGGGCGTTTACTGCCGCCGCTGGGGTGTGCCGCTGATCGACGGCGGCACGATCCGGCTCCCCCGCCTGATCGGCCACAGCCGCGCAATGGACCTGATACTCACCGGTCGCGGCGTGGCGGCGGATGAGGCGCTGCAGATGGGCCTCGCCAATCGTGTCGTCGATGATGGCGAGGCGCTGCCGGCGGCATTGGAGCTAGCCCGGCAACTGGGTCGATTCCCGCAGGCCTGCCTGCGCTCGGACCGGCTCAGTGCCTACGAACAGTGGGGTTTGTCGTTGCAGGACGCGCTGCAAAATGAATTCGAGCGCGGCCTCGCAGTGATCGCCTCGCGCGAGACGGTGGATGGCGCCACGCGGTTTGCCTCGGGCAAAGGCCGTCACGGCGATTTTGATGCGATCTGAGGCGCTCTAGAACTCGCGCAGCACGCTTTCGCTGTACGCCCGCACGCGAATCTCCTGCCTGAGTAATTCCAGCAGTTGCAGGCTGTCTTCCCGATTCAGGAACTCGCCCAGCGTGACGCTGGCATGCTGGTCATGCACGCACAGCAGTGGCCCATCCCACGGATGTCGCTGGGCGGTGACGGTCAATCCCGAGTGGTCCCTGGCGAGTTGCCAGTGCTCCTGCGGCGTGCGGTAACCCTTGTCAATGCAGACGGCGTCGTCACTGACGGTGATGACATGGCGGTACTGCTGCCTGCAGTTCACCCTGTACAGCGCCGCGCCCAGTGCCAGCAGTTCCAGCCCCGCGAACGGCAGGATCACCCATGCGCCCAGCAACGCAAAGGCGACGGCGATACCCAGCACCGGTATCGCCAGAATCAGCAGCAACAACACGTTCGCGTCCCAGCTGGCCGACTGGTTCGGACTGGCGATGATCATCACTCGCGACGAGGTTCGGGTACTGCTTACCACGGTGAGCGCCCCTGTGCTTATTCACTCTGAGTCTAGTGGCTTTTGGGCAACTTTGTAAGCGAGCAGCACATTGCCCGGCAGTTGACCGAACATGGAATACCCGGACTGCACATACACCCAGCCGTCCGCCAGCACCGGCCCGCCCACGTCTATCGCGCCGCCGTGGCCTTTGACGCCATTCAGGGTGTCGAAGGGCGCGGCGGTTTCCGTCTGCCACAGGATGTCGCCGGACTGGATGTCATAAGCCCGCAGTTTGCCGTCGAGGCCGGCACTGAAGGCCAGTTCGGGCGTGGCGGTCGCCGCCGCCGAAAGGCCGTAGTAGAACGAACACTGGTACAGTTGCGCCAGATCCGGCGCCTTGCCGGAGCGCATGCTCTCGAGTCCGATCAGCGGGCGATTTTCCGGGGCGATAACGCAGCCCCTGGTGACGGGCTGTTGCCACAATACGTCGCCGCTCGCCACATCCAGCACATACAGGCCGGGTTTTGGTATGTAGCCATCCCGCTCCCTCTCCGGGTCGGCGACCGGCACCACGAGGCGTTGACCGGACAACGCTATGCCCCAGTGGATGCCGCCGTTGGTGGTGCCCATGCTGATGCGGTTGCGCCACAGCACCTTGCCATTGCCGTCAACAAGATCGGGATCGGGATCCAGCGCGAACACCTCCCCAGATTTCTGCCCTGCCAGCAACAGCTCGCTGCCGTCATCACGCTCGGCAATGATGACCGATGCGCCGAAGTCGAAATCGCCACCGGCATTGGCCGGGCAGTTGGCCCCGTCGTTCAGGCAGGCCGCGTTCCATACGTCGTCAGCCGTGGCCTGGAAGCGCCAGGCCATTGCGCCGCTGTCCATGTCCAGTGCGATGATGGCATCGGAAGTGTCTGTCGCCGGATGGCTGAGGTTCTCGCCGGTGCCGATATAAATGCGTCCGCGCTTCGGGTCGATCGCCGGCGTGGTCCAGACCGCCGCGCCGGAGGGGCCGAACTGGTCCTGGCCGTCGGCGTTCTGGCCTTGCAACACGGCCTCGTCGGTTGCATGCCACTGCCACAAACGCTCGCCATTGTTGGCGTCCAGCGCGATGACGCCGCCGTGGGATTTGCAACAGATATGGCTGGGGCTGCCTGCCGCCGCGACCTCGAAGGACGACACCGGCACGAACAGGCGGTCGTCGTAATAGCTGATCGAGCCGGTGACCACCGAGGTCTCGAACAAGCGCACCGGCTGTTGCCAGACGATGTCCAGCGTCTGCGGGTCGACGGCGAATACAGTCGCCACCGAATCGGCAAACACCAGCAGCTGTTTCCCGTCGCTCAGCGTCGCCACGGTGATGGCCGAGCGAATGCCGCTGAACACTTTGGCGTGGGCGCGCACGCAGCCGCGGGTGCGATCCAGCGCGTACAACTTGCCGGCCTTGTCGCCGAAGTACAGGGTGTCGCCGATAATCGCGGGCTGTGAACGCATATCGCTGACCTTGGGAAATGCCAGGCTCCACGCCAGCTCCAGGCGCGCGACATTCTCGCGGTTAATGCCGGCGCGCTCGTCGCTGGCAAAGCGCCGGTTGTGGGTGCCAAGGCCCCAGTCGGCGACATAGTCGGTTGGCGTCGACGCGTCGGGTTCGGTGCAGGTGTGCTGCGCGATCCAGTCGTAGTCATTCTGCGAGTTGCCCGCCAGGTAAATCGCGATCAGTCCGCGCTCCTGCCGGCTGAGGTGCGCGGCCATCGGTTGCATCTTGCCAAATTCCAGCGCGATCAGGATGCTCTCCTTGGCAAACCCGGCGAGCGCCTCGCGGGTGGGCGCGTGCATCGCGGGGTTGTCATGGCAGCTGGCGCAATGCTGGTTGAACAGGTGCTCGCCAAAGTAAGCCAGCGGCAGCTTGTCCGCGTGCCGTATCGCGAACGACTCCAGTGTCTGGCGCGGCGAGTCCAGCATTAACAGGGCGCCGCCGCCCAGTACGGCGACGAACAGCAGTAATAACAGGCAGCGCAAAAATATTTTCATTGTCGGTCCGTTAGTGTGGCAGCGCAAAAGCGTACAGGTAGTCGCCGTAGCTGCGGTTGAACATGGCGTGCCCGCCGGCGTTGATGACGACATACTGCCGCCCGCGGTACTCATAGGTCATCGGCGTGGCGGCGGCGTCGACCGGCAGGGTGTACTGCCACAGCGTGGCGCCGCTGCGCGTATCGAAGGCGCGAATTTGCCGGTCCATGGTGGCGCCGATAAAAAACAGGTTGCCGGCGGTCGCGATGCCGCCGCCCAGGTTGGGCGTGCCCCACTCAATGTGGAAGGGCGCGGTCACCGGCCCCATCTCGTGCACCGAACCCAGTGCGACTTCCCACAGTATCGTGCCCTGCTGCAAATCCACCGCCACCAGCTTGCCCCAGGGCGGTTTGCTACAAGGAATGCCCAAAAAGGATTGCAGGCTGCCGATCTCGACGGTGTAGGGCGTGCCCTCCATGGTGACCTGCATGCGCTGCCCGGCAGCGGGGTGATCGCGCTTGCCCGGGTGGTCCGCGCCCGCCGCGTCCGCAGTGGGCAACAGTCGGCCGGTGAAGGGTATCGTATTGACATTGGTCAGCAGGATGCCGCTCTCGCCCAGCAGTGCGCCGCCGCCCCAGTTGGGCCCGCCCAGGCTGCCCGGGTACATCAGCGTGAGTTTCTCGCTGAGGGGCGTGAACAGGCCCAGGTTGTTGAGCGCGGCCAGTTGCCGGCGGCAGTCGTTGCGGTCAACAGGTGTGAGCCCCCAGGCCTGCCGAGGCATCAGGAACGAATCGAGCAATTGCGGCGGCGCGATGGGCTTGGGTTGCGTCGCGGCGCTGGTTTCTCCGGGCACCGCCGAGGGCGGCACCGGCTGTTCCGTGATTTCCCAGAGAGACTCACCGGTCAGCCGGTTGAGCACGAATACGAAGCCCTGCTTGGTCAACTGCGCCAGCGCCGGAATGTCCGCGCCGCGCTTGCGCCACTGGAACAGGATCGGTTGGGCGGGCGTGTCGTAGTCCCACAGGTCGTGGCGCACGTGCTGGAAGTGCCAGCGCACCGCGCCGGTCTGCACGTCGAGGGCGACGATGCTGTTGGCGTACAGGTTGTCGCCCGGGCGCTGTGCCCCGTAATAATCCGGCGACGGCGCGCTGGTGGGCAGGTACAGCAGGCCGTGCGCCTCATCCACGGACATGGGCGCCCACACGTTGGCGCTGCCGCTGTTTGCGTGCCCGAGCAGCGGGTCGAACTGCCAGCGCGGTGCGCCGGTCAAACTGTCAAAGGCCTGCACCGTGCCGCGCGGCGTGGTGGCGCGCACGAAGTCGATGACGGTGGAGCCGATAATCACGAGACCGCTGGCGACTACCGGCGCCGATGAGTTGCTGACGTCGCCGGGCACATAGTCCTCGTTGCTGCCGCGCCTGGCCGAGCACTACCTTCCCGCCATCGCCAAAGTCGCTGCAGGGTTTGCCGGTCAGCGCGTCTATCGCCCAGAGCGCGCGGTCGTGAGTCCCCAGGTACAAGCGATGCCTGCAGCTGCTGTCCACGCTTGCGCGCGCTTCCTCGGCATAGCTGACGCCGCGACAGCGAAAGGGCCTGTCGCCACGGCGATCGATCTGCGGGTCAAACTCCCAGCGTGTTGTGCCACTGGCGGGGTCAAGCGCGATCACCCGATTGAAAGGCGTGCAGTACACCAGTGCTTCCCCGGCGGCCGGGGGCAGCAGCAACGGCGTGCTCTGTGCGGAGGTTTGCGTCATGGCATCGCCGTAACGCGCCACGTCGCCGCTGCGATGAATCCACGCGGGTTCCAAATTCGCGACATTGTCGGTGGTGATTTGCGCAGCGGTGGAATAGTGGCGGCCACCGGGATCCCCGCCGTAGTGCTGCCAGCTGCCGGGCTCCGCTGCCTCGGTTGTCGACAGGCGGGCGCTCAGCCCGACGCACAGCATCAGCGGAAGCAACGCGCGTCGAACTGTGTCTACCCTGGACATGGTCGGTCTAAGGCGCCAGCGGCGTGATGCGCAGCAGCGTGGGTTCGCCGCCCTCGGACTGCCACGTGGGGAAATGGGAGTTCGTGGTGTAGATGGCGCCGTCGTCTTCGGAGATTTCGATATCGCGGGTGAAGAAACGCTGGCGCGGCAACGGATAGACTCTCCAGCCCTCGGAGGCGATATCAAATGCCAGGATGGTGTCGGACTGGTTGCCGTTGACCCACACGACGCCGCGTTCCCGGTCGATGTTGAGCGCGTAAGGAATCTCGTTGATCACCGGCAGTGCGTATTCCTTGAACACGTCGGTCTGCGGGTCGTAGCTCACCAGCAGCGAATCCTGGAACGCGACGATCCACAGTTTGCCATCGGCGTCGATACGCAGTCGGCGCGGCCCGTTGAAGGGAAAGGGGATGATCGTGACTTCTTGCGTCTGGGGATCAATCCTGGCGAGATCGTTGGCGTACAGGCGGGCCACCCACACAGTGCCGTCCGGTGCGATATCGATGCCGTAGGGCATGGGCAGGCCGATGGAATCGCGTGTGGGCGCAGGCGTGGGACGGTTCTTGGCGTCGATTTTGAACATCAGCGGTAGCGACTTCAAAATCAGCCACTCCTTGGTGCTGCGAGCGGGCAGGTCGTACACGGTAAATTGTTTGGTGGTGCGGTCGAACATCGCGACCTGGGATGAGAGGGCCAGCGTGAACCACACGCGATCCTGCGCATCCACTCGTATCGTGTGCGGGTAGAAGCCCTCCGGCATGGGATGGGTGATAAATTGTTTGCTCTTGATGTCGAATTCCAGCAGCGCCTGCTGCATGGAAGGGGTGATAAAAATATTGCCGTCCTTTTTGGAGAAGGCAAAAGAGTGGACGCCCATGTAGTTGTACATCTTGGGGAACACCTCGAAGCGGTTGCCCATGATGCCGCCGAGCGTCATGTCCGGGTCGTGGGGCACCTTGTAAACCGTGTATTGTCCTGTGGTCGGGTCCAACTCGTAGATACGATCGAACAGGTTGTCGCCAACGTAGATATAGCCGTTGGGATGCAGCAGGAAATCGTGCATCTGCGAGAAGCCGTCGCCGAGCGGCCACTCGGTCATCTCGATTGACGACAGGTGCTCCTCCCACGGTCGCGGTGCCGGCACCTGTTGTGGATTCTCGCGCAGTTCACGATATTCCTGTTGCAGGAGATGCGAAATTTTTTGTGCATCGTCCGCGGGCAAGCGCGCACCATAGGTATTCATGCGCTCTATCACGCTGAGCCACTGTTCGGGGGTGCGCTCGTTGCGCATGAAGGGCGATGCCTGCTGGTGGCAGAAGGCGCAATTCAGTTCGAAGGAGTTCTTCAGCGCCTCATCGCCGCCAAAATGCAGCTGCGAGAGCCACACATTCGAGGGGTAACTGGCAAACAGTTGTTCCTGGGTCATCGTCTGCAGCACCAGTTCTTCAGGCAGTTCCGTGAGATAAGCGTCGACATATCCCTGTGCGCGCACGCGGTAGCCCGCCGGTTGGTCGGTGTCCGCAAAACTGACCCTGCCGCTGGCGTCGGTGAAACGCGTGACGACGGTGGCGGCGGTATTGGTCACTCCGTCGGGCGCGTAGCCATCATCGCTCAGGTCTGCGGCGGGCCTTTCCTGTGGCATGCGCGTCACCATGGCCTGGGGCAACGGCTCGCCGGCGGCGTTTTTCACCAGCAGCGTGGCGCCCCAGGCGGGCGTCAGCGCCAGCATCAACAGCAGTAAGGTGCACAATTTCATGTTGGCGCTCCGCCAGGTTAGAAGTATCAATGCGCTAGCTTAGCTCAGTATGCGATGTCTCGCGTAGCATCAGCACCACCACCGGAATCGCCAGCAGTGTACTCAAGGCCAGGACAGAGAGCGCCGCGGCGTGGCTGCCCAGTGCATTGAACAGAATACCCTGCATCGCGAGGCCTGCCACGGCGGCAAAGGTTGTGCAGATTGCGCGCAAGGTAGCGGCGGTTGATCGACAGCTGGTCGGAAATAATTCCCCGCCTATGGCACTGATCATGACTTCAATTGCAAAAAGCTGAACAACGAAATTATCCACGCCAATGGTAGAAGCCATCCGCCGCTGTTGTAGAAGGCGATAGTCGCGGCACAATTGAGCAACAGCGCCGCGATCAAGGTTGGTCGGCGTCCAATGTGGTCGGAAATCCGCCCGGCCGTGGTGGTGCCGAAAAGTGCTATGGAACCGGCCACGATGAACAGGAGACTGACTTCCTGTGGCGCGTAGTGGTGCGTCTCCTGCAGGTATTTCGACATGAAATTGATGGTGGCCGAAAGCTGGAACACAAACGCGGCGGCAATCAGCGCTATCGCCGTCATTGCACGCCTGTGAAAGCGAAAAATCTCCAGCACGGGTTGCCAGATATTCTGTTTCATAGCGCTTTTGGCGTGGCGATCGAAGAGCGTGGTCTCGGGCAGCACGCGGCGCAGCCAGACAATGTACAGAATCGAAATGCCGGCGATGATATAGAGTGCCCGCCAGCCTCCCGGTAAATAGCCCACCAGAGCGTAGAGCAGGGAGGCCGCGCCCGAGCCGATTCCACCCATTGCCGCCAGGAAGCCCACGCCCCACCCGCGGTGTCGCGCCGGCAACATTTCGATCACATAGATAAGTGCGATGGCTTCCCTCTGCCGTGGCAAAGGCACGCGCACAGAACTGGAGCCGCGATAAACTCCTCTGCTGTGCGGGCAAAACCCGTGGCCCCTGTGGCAATTGACAGTCCCAGCAGGGTCACCATCAGTAGTCGCCTCCGACCAATGCGGTCGGATAACAATGCCAGGAATACTGCTGGCAGCGCGCCCAGCCTCGCTGCGGCGAGCACTTTACCAGGTCCTCTTCGGCGATCGCAAAAGTTGCCTGCATATCGGGCAGGGCGAGGCTGAGGACGGACATATCGTACTGGGCAAAGGAAAACGCTGCCGCCAGCAGCAGTAGCATTTTCCTGTCCGAGGTCGCCAAGCCCGCTGGCGGAAAGAAGATGCGAAACATACGATTAAGCGCTGTAGCCGGGGCTTGGGTGATGCGTTTGTGGCTCCAGCGTACATGGGTTGGCTTTTGCAGGCATCATTCACGATTACTCAATTGAATTATTGTTTGGGTATGGCAGACAGGGCGTGTGTTTGCGTGTATCAAGGCAAACGGCCCGCAAGGCGCACATCCCTAAGGGTCTGCACCCGCCTTGTACCTTGAGTATGCTTCATCCACGGAAAGTGACCTGGCCCTGCCGACACAAACATAGGCCTGTTCGTCGTCGATTGCGAGCTGTTCCTCACGGTTCATTTGCAGGTTGTGCAGCACAGCCGCTTCGTACTGGTAGTCGATCGGTACGGGCACTGCTTCGCACACCCGTCGGTTTTCCGTGCTCGCCGGTACGGTTTTCCTCTGGCAGGCGGCGAGTTCCTCGCCCGACAGGCCTCCGCAGTCAGCAGGTCTCGCAGGCACCGTCACGGCGACAATCCGGCAATGCTCATACACGCGGTATCCTGTCGCCAGCAACTGCTGCCTGGCCGAGATTTCATCATTGAGACTGTTCAACGCCCATTTGCGCTGGCGGGCGGCCGCAGTCGCGCTGCACACCTTCTCTGCCCGTTCTTCCGGGCTCATGGCCTGGAAGTCTTCCAATGTGGTGCAGGCGCTCACCAGCAGAAGAGTCAGGACGAAATACCATCGATATGCAAACTGACCCACGGCGCGTTCCTCATTTCGGGTAGTTATACACTGCCTGATGAGGCGGGGACAATGGTGCAACCGCGTCAGTGCCAGGGCAGGTCGATGCGCACGGTCAGGCCGCCTTGTTCGTTGCTGTCAAACCGCAGTGTGCCCTTATACGCTTCCACTTTATCGGCAACAATTGCTAGGCCCAGGCCATGGCCGACGACGGATTCATCGAGCCGTTCGCCACGCTGCATAGCCCTGTGCAACTCTCCTTTAGGTATGCCAGGCCCGTCATCGGCTACCTGGATGACCAACGTGCCATCGACACGCTGCATCGTCAAACGGATCTCTTCCCGGCCCCATTTGCAGGCGTTGTCGAGCAGGTTGCCCAGCAACTCCAGCACATCTTCGCGCTCCCAGGGTATGCGGCCCTGCAGGCTGACCTCGCTGGTAATGGCGACTTTCTGTCGATGGGCGCGGCGCAAGCTCTCCAGTAACAGCGGCAGGTCCGTATCGATATCAAAAAAATTCTCCGGGCGGTGCGTGCCGGCCGTGCGGGCGTGCGCCATCTCGCGGGTGATGCGCTGGCGCATGTGTTCGATTTGCGTCGTCATCGCCTCGCGCAGCGAGGGGTCGCGGCGGATGCTGTCGCGTTCAGTCAGGTTAGGCAGCACTGCGAGCGGTGTTTTCAGCGTGTGGCCCAGGTCACCCAACGCGGTACGCGAGCGGTGCAGCTGTTGCTGGGTGTCGTGCAGCAGGCGGTTGATTTCACGCACCAGCGGCGCGAGCTCCTCGGGGACGGCATCGTTCAGTGACGTGATGGTGCCATTGCGCAGCTGTTCAACCTGCTGCCTGGCAACTTCCAGCGGGCGCAGCGACCTGCGTACCAGGAATTGCTGCAGCAGGGCCAACAGCACCAGGACCATAATGCCGATGGCCAACAGCAGATAGCGGATATCGCGGATGTCCTGCAGTATCGGCGAGTAGTCCACCGCCACCAGCACCTCGATAGGCTCGCCAAAGCGTCGGTAGTTCGCGCCCAGCCACAGCAGGCGCTGATTGTTCAGAGCGTCGAGCAGGTCGCCCGTGAGTTCTTCGCTATTAACGGGTGCCAGTTGCTCATCCCACAACGAGCGCGAGCGCCACTGGCGCTCGTTGATGGTCACCACAAAATAGCGGCCAGACAGCGGGCGATCATACGCGGGATCGATGCTCTTGCTGTCGAGCATCAATCCATTGGGTCCGCGCTTGATCGCTCGCAATAGTCCGCGACTTTCGTCCTGCAGGCTGGCAGCCATGTAGTCCTTGAGCGCGTTGTCCAACAGCCAGTTCGCAGTCTGCGCAATCACCACGCCCGCGAGCAACAGGCTGCCGATGACGCCCACGGTCAACAGGCGGCTGATGGATGTCGCGCTGCTCACACAGACAGACCGCGAAAGCGGTAACCCTGGCCACGCCGGGTTTCGATCACGCTGCGGCCAAGTTTGCCGCGCAGCCGGTTGATATGTACTCTCGATCACATTGCTGTCGCGCTCCTGCTCATTGTCGTAGAGGTGCTCGGCGAGGTGCGAGCGCGACAACAATTTCCCGGACTGCAGCATGAAGTAGCGCAGCAGTTGGAATTCCGCGCCGGTCAGCTGTATGCGCTTGCCGCGGTTGATGACGCAGTGACGTTCCTCGTCGAGCTGTAGTCCACCCGCCTCAAGCACCGGCTGGTTGGCGACGTTATGTGTGCGACGTATCAGCGCCTGCACTCGCAGCACCAGCTCTTCGGGGTGGAAGGGTTTGGTCAGGTAATCATCGGCACCGGCTTTGAGGCCCTCGATGCGATCAGCCCAGGTGTCGCGCGCGGTCAGCACCAGCACCGCAGTCGCCAGTTGCGCAGCACGCCATTCGTGCAGTATCTCAATACCGTCCCGTCCCGGTAGCCCGAGGTCGAGCACGATAATGTCATAGGGATTGTCGCTGGCCTGCACGGCCGCATCGCGACCATCAACCAACCAGTCGACCGCATAGCCATTGCGCCGCAACAGCGGCACCAGCTCATCGGCCAGGGCGACATTGTCCTCCACTAACAACAGCCGCACTAATCCTCCAGCTCATCGTCGAGTATCGTGCCGCTGGCGGCGTCTATCTCCACTTCGCGCACGCTGCCGTCGCCCAGCAGTATGTCGATTTCATAGAGGTATTTGCCGTTCTCGGCTTCCAGTTCAACCTCGAGCACCTGCAGGCCCGGATAGCGCAGCGTCACCGCCTGCAATATCTGCTGGAACGGTGCCACGAGTCCAGATCGTCGCAACTCGAGCACTTCGTCCTGGTTGATTTCATCGGCGTTGCCAGCAGGGCTGGCAACGCACAACAATAAGCCGGACAACAACGCCGACAGTGCAAGCAGTGTGATGGTTTTTGAGCGTGCGTTTCTCACACTTGTTGCCACATTATGTCAGCGCTTAGTCATCCTGCTGCGATTTCAGGACTTCACCCGTGGTCGCATCGATATCAACATCCCATTCTTTACCGGTAGCGTCGCGCAGTTCCACCTGGTAGACAAATTTGCCATAGGCATCCTCAAGCTCGGTATCGGTAATGGTAGCGCCCGGGAACTGCTTCATCGCGATGGCGTTCAGTTCAGAAAACGCCTTGATTTTCCCGTCCTGCTGCAGTTGCACTGCCTCGTCAACGCGAACATCGGCAAATGCCAGGCTGGCGGTCAAGCCAGTCAAGAGTGCTATTGCGGTTAGTTGTTTCATGTTGTTCTCCCGTGAAGTGATGTGGCTGTGTTCACCACGGTTATAAATCTAGCGCAACAAGCTTAATTGAAAATTAATCGCGGCGAGTGGGCGCCGCCTGCCAGTGCGGCCATGGCCGTCAGTGGAATTGAACGAGTCGCTGCCTGAACTGGCTCGGAGTTTCGGCGGTGGCGCGGCGAAATGCAAAACAGAAACTGGAAGGCGAGGCAAACCCCAGCGCGTAGGCGATGGACTTGATGCTCTGGTCGGTCGCCAATAATTGCCTGGCCTGTGCCAATCGATTCTCAGCCACGTAGTCGCCGATAGAGCAGCCGCGATTCAGGCGAAAGCCGCGTGTGAGTTGCCGCACTGAGATCTGGCACAACTGCGCGAGTTCACTCAACGTGGGTGGAGCGGATATTTCCTGTAGTCGTTCGTCGATCTTGCGCAGGCGCCACGGGGAGAGTCCTCGTTCCACTGCCGCTGCATTGCTCGAAGTGCAGTAGCGCGCCAGCTCTATCGCTATCTGCGCGGCGATCAGTTCCACCAGCATCTCGCTGGCGAAACCGGGATGCCGGGTTTCGTCAGCGAGCCGCAGCAACAGGGTATGAATGTTCCTTTCGCGGATATCGAGCCCGGCGGACAAACTTCGCTCGGTCCACTGCAGGTCGCCGTCAAACCAGTCCTGCATGGCCGGAGGATTGATCTTGCAGACAATCGACGTCTGCTTGCATCGGCCATCACTCACCGCGAGCATGGCCTCCCCGGGGGGCACCATGAACACATCGCCGATGCGCTCGAAGCGCTGTGCGCCCCAGCGCTGCGGATAGCAGGCTCGCGCGTTGCGCGGACGCGGTGTCAGGCACAGGTCCACGCGATATGCGCTGTTGTCCTGCATCAAATTTTCTATCGGTGCAGGGAAGTTAAAGTGGACGAGTTGGGCGCTGGCAACGGAACCGTGCAGCTCACCTTCGATGGTCATCAATTGTTCCGCGGAGCGCGCCATACAGCGTAAGCCCTCTTTAGTCTTATCGTCCACCGGGCGGTGGCAGCACACTATAAAGCAAATCCGAGTGCGATTTGAACCGACTTTTGAACTGAGGTTAACGCGCTGCTGTCGTAGTCTTTAGCCCTCGCGCTCAATGTCATAGCGGCTCAGGTAGCGCTCGAATGTCGCCTCCGCCGCCGCAGGGGCCAGGCCGTACTGCGCCAACTTGTACTCGTGCTTGCCGAACTTGTCCTGCGGGTTGTCGTCGAGCCAGGCCTGCATGCCAGCTTCGGCTTCTGCCGTGAACTCGTCGCCGAGTTGGGCGTACAGCCTGCGCATGGATGAAATCGGTTCGCGCGTCAATTGCTGGTAATGCACGTCGATAATGCGGTCTTCGCCGAGGGCCGCGCGCGCGTCCATGATCCTGTCGGCGTGCTGCTGGGCCTGCCAGGTGCAGTTTTTGCCGATCCAGGCGTGATCCACTGCCGGCGTGTGCGCCTGGTGGGAGAGGGCGATGATGCTGCAGAAGGAGCCGAGCGCGGTCAATGGATCGCGGTGCGTCCAGACTAGGCGCGCGTCCGGATAGACCTTCAGCAGCGTGTGAATCCACAGCGCGTGCGATGGCATTTTGAGGTTCCAGGTGCCGGGCGCGTCTGCCTGCAACAGTTGCAGGAAGCGCTTGTGGTATTCATACGCGGACGTCATGTCGGTCTGGAACAACCAGTCGCGGTAGTTGGGCAACTTGCCGCGCGACTCCCACATCAGCGTTTTGAAATCGTGCGCCATGATGAACACGCACTCGTTCGGATAGATCGCCGAACCGCGATAGTACTTGCCCATCTCCGGTCGCGCCGCGAGCATCTGGCGCTCGGTTTCCAGTCGCTGCAGCGCACGCGGATCGGTGCGCAGCATCTGCGTGCTCGCCGGTGGCACCGGGTCGTCAATCTCCCAGGTCAGTGGCGAGCGCCGCGCCGGATCGGCCGCCAGCAGGTTGTTGAGCAAGGTAGTGCCGGTGCGCGGTATGCCGAACACGAATACGGGACGCGCAATCGGCCGTTGCAGTAACGTGGGGTGCTGCTCGAGGTAGGCGGTAACTTTCAGGCGATTGGCCAGCGCCTGCACTACCGCGCCCTGTATCCGTTGCACGGCAGCTTCCGGCGCCTGGCCGGCGTTGACATCGGACAGGAAAATATCCAGTCCTTCGCGATAGCTGTCGCTGTCGAAATGCTCCAGTCCCGTCGCCTGTTGCGCCTGTTCGATCACCTGCTGTGCTACCAGTTTCGGTACTCCCTGCTTCTGTGGCATGACTATCGGCTCCACTCATTTATCAACCCGCATTCGCCCCGCATCTTTGCATGGCCCGCAGCGCGCTGACAACGCGACAAGCCGCGATGTGTCCCGGCATCGTAAGCAAGTCCCGCCGTCGACATCACTGGCGATTGAGCGCTACCGGTCGCTCTCCTACACTGGTGCGTCATCACGAACGGTCCAGGCCGACAATGGAGGGTAGTATGGGTAGCAGCTTGTTCGACTTGAGCGGCAAGGTTGCCATGGTCACCGGCGGCAACGGCGGCATTGGCCTGGGCTTCGCGATGGGCATTGCCAAACAGGGCGGCAGTGTCGCGATCTGGGCGCGCAATGCAGATAAAAACGCGGCCGCCAGGGCGCAACTGGAAGCTGCCGGTGCTGCGCGGGTTGCGACCTACCAGGTCGATGTTTCCTCGGAGGAGCAGATTATCCGTGGGTATGACCAACTGCTGGCAGACTTCGGGCGTATCGACTGCGTGTTCGCCAACTCGGGCGGCGCGCCGCGCTTCAACTCGGTGTTCCACTCCTTCCTGGATGTCGCGCTGCACGGCGCGTTTTTCACGCTGCGCGAAGGCGCGCGCCACATGGTTTCCCGCGCCGAGGCGGGTGAGCCGGGCGGCAGCCTTGTGGCCTGCGGCAGCCTCTCGCTGTTCCAGGGCCTGCCCGGCAAACAGAACTACGCCGCCTCGAAGGCCGGGGTCGCCGCGATCATCCGCTGCATGGCGGTGGAGTTCGGGAAATACAACATCCGCGCCAACGTCGTCGCGCCGGGACTGGTGATGACGCCGATGATGGGCGGCGAGGAGAATGAGAAAGCGCTGGCCGGGATGATGGGACCGCGCGTGCCGCTGCAACGCGTAGGCTATCCCGAAGACTTCGAAGGCATCGGCGCCTACCTGTGCAGCGACGCGTCCTCGTTCATGACCGGCGAGACGATCACGATTGACGGCGGCTACATGGTTCGCCCCTGAGACCCGTACCACGGAGAACACAGCGATGCGAGTACTGAACATACACGGCGCCGGCGACGTCCGCCTCGACACCTATGCGCGACCGGCGGCCGGTCCCAATGACGTGGTCGTGAAGATGAAAGCCTGTGGCATCTGCGGCAGCGACCTGTCGTATATCAAGATCGGCGGCATTCCGACGCCCGGCACGATCACCGCGCTCGGCCATGAAGGCGCGGGGGAAATTCTCGAAGTGGGCTCTGCGGTGCAGGGCATCTCGGTCGGCGACGCGGTGGTGGTGAACCCGATGATGACGCCGAGCAATATCGGCAGCGGGGGCCCGGAGGGTGCGTTTACCGAGGAACTGCTGGTGCGCGAGGCACGCCTTGGCGCTTCCATCCTGCCGATTCCGCCCGGCATTTCCTATGAGATCGCCGCGCTGGCCGAGCCGCTGGCCGTGGCGCTGCACGGTGTCAACCGCGCCGAGGTTGCCGCCGGCGATAAAGTCGTGGTGTACGGCTGCGGCCCGATAGGCCTCGGCATGGTGTTGTGGCTGGTGGATCGCGGCGTCACCGATGTGGTCGCGCTGGATCTCTCGCCTGAACGTCGCGAGCGCGCCATGGCGCTGGGCGCGCGCGCGGCGCTGGACCCGACCGCCGTGGACGTTCGCGCTGAGCTGGCAAAGCTGCACGGCGAGGTGCCGTCGTATGGCCGGGTGGGCGTCGGCACCGATGCCTATATCGATGCGGCTGGCGCTCCCAATATTCTCACCGAGGTGATCATGTTGGCCAAGTTGCACGCGCGCCTGGTGATCACTGCCGCCTACATGAAGCCGCTGGAGTTCCCGGCAGGCCGCATGCTGACCAGCGAGATGACCATCACCACGGCGATGGGCTACCCCACTGAAATGCCGGAGGTGATCGCCGCGATGCCGAGGCTCAAGGACAAGCTCGCGAGCATGATCAGCCACCGCCTGCCGCTGAGCGAGGTGGTCGCAGGGCTGCAGATCGCCGCCACGCCGCAATCCTGCAAGGTGATGATTCATTGTGATGAGACGGCCGTCACGAAGGCAACAGCGACGAGGGCAACGCATGAGCGCGAATACCGAAGACGGAAAACCGCTGCTCGCCTCCCTGGTACAGGCAGGGGAGCAGCAGACGGAGGCGATCGCCATCACCGACTTCGTGCACATGGCGAAGGATATTTCCAACGCCTACCTGGTCAACACATCGGACGGCGATGTGCTGGTCAATACCGGTTTTATCACCAGCACCGAGCGCAACAAGTCCGTGTTCGCAAAAGCGCGCAGCGGCCCGCTGAAGGCTATCGTGCTGACCCAGGCGCACCCCGACCATTACGGTGGCGTGCCCGCATTCCTGGAACCGGGAACCAGCGTCATCGCCGAGCGCAGGTTTGCCGATACCTGCGCCTTTTTCAACATGCTGGACCCGTACATACGCCGGCGTTCCGGGAAGCTCTGGGCAAGCACGATCAAGAACCGGGATGCGCTGGTGGTACCGACGGTGACGCCCGATGTCTGCGTCGACGGGCGTTACAGCTTTTCCGTTGGCGAGCGCCAGTTCGAGGTGATTTCCACGCCCGGCGGCGAGGCGCCCGACTCCGTGGTGGTGTGGATGCCTGCGGAGCGCATCGTCTTCACCGGCAACCTGTTCGGGCCGGTCTTCATGTCGATGCCGAACCTGTGCACGTTGCGCGGCGACAAACCGCGCTCGGCGCGACGTTTTCTCGATTCGCTCGATACGGTGCGCCAACTTGGGGCCGAGCTGTTGATCACTGGCCACGGCGAACCGATACGCGGCGCGGCGCAGATCCGCGGGGATCTCGACAAGCTGCACGCCGCCGTCGCCTACGTCCACCAGGCGACCGTCGACGGCATGAACGCCGGCACGGACGAGCACACGCTTGCGCGACATCCACTTGCCGGACGCGCTGGCGCTCGGTGAATTCCACGGCAAGGTCAGCTGGGCGGTGCGCACGATCTGGGAGGAGTATTCCGGCTGGTTCCACTTCGACTCGACCACGTCGCTGTATGGCGTGCCGCGCGCGA
>JADJAL010000009.1 GCA_016704305.1 Haliea sp.
CCACAGCGGCCCACTGTGAAAGATGCCGCTGCCGTCGGTTGCGCGTACTGAGTCCTGTCGTCTTCTACAAAGGCGTCGAGAAATTGCTTGTAGTCCAGCTTGATGAAGGAAAGCACCGATGTATCAGGTGCGACGCTTCCGGGAGTGACTACAATGAATGCGATAATCTAAACCCACACAACAAGTAATACGGATTCGGCGGGGCGCAGGGTAGCTGCTCGCAGGTTTTAGGCACGACTTACCGGTTGCAGTCATATTTCGTTTTCCTTGCCTGCACACAGGGTCAGGGACGTATTCTTATTTGTATTCCTAAACCATAGCACTCGCTAATGGTTCCGCATAGCGTGGTGGGTAGCGCTGTTGCAAATGCTGCAGCAGTAGGCTGGCAGGCATAGCGCGGACAGCGGTTGTGCATTCGTGGATCGCGCAGTTTGTAGAGTATTTAGTCCCGATATTGGCCGGCTCGAGTAAAAATTGTTTTTCTGTCTAGGCAGCGCTTGCGATAGCGTGTAGTTTGCGTTGCAAAAATAGACTCTGATAACGGATTTATCATGAAGAAAATGCAATTTTTATCCGGGGCTTGCATTGCTCTCATACTCACCGGCTGCAAGTTGGCCGTTATGGTACCTCCGGGTGGCATGGTCGAGTCCAGCTCCGGTACGCGCGATTGCGATGGTGGAACCGAAGGGAAGTTCTGCACCTTCGATCTCACAGCAGTAACACTGCCGTACAATGAAACCTTTACAGTCACCGCAAAGCCGGGCTACCGGTTCGTGAAATGGCAGAAAGCGGTCGATTTCAAATGCGGTGATTCGACTGATCCCGTCTGCACCATAACAGCCGCGGACAATGCGCTTGGCAAGGTAATCTTTGCTTCATTCTGGACTGGCTACCTCATGCCCTTGTTTGAGTATCTCGGCATTGATACCGATGGCGATGGCGTCCTGGATCCCCACGATGCAGATGATGACAATGACGGCCTCGACGACAGTTTGGATAGTTGCCCGTTGACCTGGCCGGATGATGATGGTTCTGGCTGTCCCGAACCGTTGCCGGACTCGATCATCGCCAATGGCAAGGAATGGGCGCAACCACTCACCTTCGTCAATCTTTCATGGGAGGACATATACGAAGTTTGCCCGCCCGTTCATGGTTTGAATCTGTGTAAGGGACAACTCAATGGCGTTGATTTGCGCGGGTGGAGATGGGCGACGACTGCAGAGGTGAGCGCACATGCAATCCTATTCTGGGAGCGGGGTGGCTGTGAGAAGATTACCAATGACTTCAAATTCGTAAAAGATCTCTTCTATGATGAGGGCCAGATGCTATTGGGTTGGCTTTCCGACAGCAGTACGCATCAGTACCTCATCACCGATTCTTCTTCCATTCTTCGCTGTTATTACCAGCTTGCTCGCTCTGGATTGCATCCCCCGGGTACCGGCAGTTGGTTTATCGACTCAGGGAATGAAGCTGGGACTGGGAGCGCCGCCCACATCTTATCAATTAGGCCTTATTTAAAATGTGGTTCAGGATTTCAGATTGAAACTGGATGGACTTACTATAGCTGGTACCGGAGGCCGGACTCGAACCGGCACGCTTTTAAGGGCATCGGATTTTGAATCCGACGTGTCTACCAATTTCACCACTCCGGCATAGAGGGATAGGTGGAGGCCGAAAAGTGCCTCCCCCTGGAGAGCGCGCGATTATAGCAATCGACGGACAAAGTTCAATAAATATCCTTAACTCACGAGGACTTTGCGGGTACACTGCCGCCCGGTTTCATTCTGAACCATTAATCTGAAGTCGCCCCTCAGTGGGCGGGTGATCTGAGTATCCTGGGAGAAAAGAGCATGACCATGAAATTAGTGAAAAAAACCGCTGAATACAGCATTTTCAAGCGCGGTGACGAGCGGTATGCAGTGAAAGACGCCAACAAAAAGGCAGTCAACGGCGAAGAGAAAGTCCGCATTCTGTTGGCGGAAGAGCTGGTCAAACCGAATCTGGTTGCCAGGCCGGTAGTAGCTGAAGTTGTCGAGGAAGCACCTGCAGCGCCCGCTGAGGAAGCCCCGGCGACCGACGCCGAGTAAGTTGCCTCACTGACGCAAGAGCCGGCCCAGCGCCGGCTTTTTTATCCATGAAACGCAGCGACTTCAACTACCAGTTGCCCCCGCAGCTTATTGCCCAGCACCCACTGCCCGAGCGCAGTGCCAGCCGGTTGATGGTGCTGGATGGCCCCAGCGGCACGCTGAGCCACCATCGATTCAGCGAGCTGCTGGATTTTTTGCAGCCGGACGATCTGCTGGTCTTCAACGATACCCGTGTGATACCCGCCAGGCTCTGGGGTCGCAAGGCGACGGGCGGCCAGGTGGAACTCCTCATTGAGCGGCTCACGGGTGCCGACACGGCGCTTGCGCACATTCGTGCCAGCAAATCCCCGACAGCCGGTTCGTTTATTCACCTGAGTGCTGAAGCCAAGGGTGAGCCTGGCGCCTATCGCCTGTTGGTGACTGGACGCGAAGGGGAGTTGTTTTGCGTTGCAGCGCAGGACGGCCACGCGTTAACCGACATTATGCAAAACATCGGTCATATGCCCTTGCCGCCCTACATCGAACGCAATGATGAAATCGCAGACAAAGAGCGTTACCAGACGGTGTACGCCAGACGTGAAGGCGCGGTGGCCGCGCCAACGGCGGGCCTGCATTTTACCGAGGCGTTGCTGCAACACATCGATGCACGCGGTATCCGGCGTGCGACGGTGACGCTGCATGTTGGAGCCGGCACCTTTCAGCCGGTGCGCGCGGATGACATTGAAAACCATTTGATGCACAAAGAGTACATTGAGGTAGATGAGATAGCGTGTGCTGCGGTGCGCGAGACGCGCGCGCGTGGCGGCCGTGTGATCGCGATTGGCACGACGGCGGTGCGTTGCCTGGAGTCGGCCAGTGTGGCGACGGGCGAGGTGAGTCCATTGTGCGGCGATACCGATATCTTCATTTATCCTGGCTACCTTTTTCGCAGCGTGGACGCGATGCTGACCAATTTCCATCTGCCGGAATCGACGCTGTTAATGCTGGTGAGTGCCTTTGCGGGTCGCGACGTTGTAATGGCCGCCTACGAGCACGCGATAGCAGGCCAGCTACCGATTTTTCAGTTACGGTGACGCGATGTTTATTACCGCAAATCCACAAGCGCAGGGCTTGGTATGAGTCATCAGTGTCGCATGCAGTTCACGCAGTTGGGCAGCGACGGCGCCGCGCGTCGCGCTCGCCTGCAATTTCCGCGCGGCTCGGTGGAAACGCCGGCCTTTATGCCCGTGGGCACTTACGGCACGGTGAAAGGCATGTTGCCGCGCGATATCCGCGCCACCGGCGCCGAAATCCTGCTCGGCAATACCTTCCACCTCTGGCTGCGCCCCGGCACGGATATCATTGAGCAGCACGGTGACCTGCACGATTTCATGGGTTGGGATGGCCCTATCCTCACTGATTCAGGCGGTTTCCAGGTGTTCAGTTTGGGCGCGATGCGCAAGATCTCCGAAGCGGGCGTCGCGTTTCAATCGCCGGTTGACGGCGCCAAAGTCTTTCTCGATCCGGAAACGTCCATGCGCATCCAGCGCAGCCTGGGGTCGGATATCGTGATGATCTTCGATGAATGCACCCCGTACCCTGCGACTGCTGAGGAAGCGCGCCACTCCATGGAGTTGTCGCTGCGTTGGGCGCAGCGCAGCAAGGCCGCGCACGGGGACAATACGGCGGCGTTGTTTGGCATTGTGCAGGGCGGGATGTATCCGCAGTTGCGCCACGAATCCCTGGCTGGACTTGCCTCGATCGGTTTCGACGGTTATGCCATAGGCGGCCTGTCTGTCGGCGAACCCAAGGAAGACATGCTGAATGTGCTCGACACGTTGGCGCCCGTTATGCCGCAGGACAAACCGCGCTATTTGATGGGCGTCGGCACGCCGGCTGACCTGCTCGAAGGCGTGCGCCGCGGTATTGACCTGTTCGACTGCGTAATGCCCACGCGCAATGCGCGCAATGGCCATCTGTTCACCTCGCGCGGCGTGCTGAAATTGCGCAACACGCGACACAAGACGAGTACCGCGCCGCTCGATGATGCGTGCGACTGTTACACCTGCCAGAATTTCAGTCGGGCGTACCTGCACCACCTCGACAAGTGCAACGAGATTTTGGGGTCGCAACTGAATACCATTCATAACCTGCGCTTCTACCAGCAGCATATGGCGGCTATCCGTGCAGCGATTGAAGGTGGGCGGTTGGAGGCGTTTTCCCGTGAGTTCTACGAGCAGCAGTCAAGGGGGGCGTGATGTATAAACTCTGCTTTTATGTGCCGGCATCGCATCTGGAGTCTGTAAAAAAAGCGGTATTTGCTGCAGGCGCCGGGCGCATTGGCGACTACGATAGCTGCTGTTGGCAGGTGCCAGGGCAGGGTCAGTTTCGGCCATTGGATGGCAGCAGGCCATTCCTGGGCCAACAGGGTGTGGTCGAAGCGGTTGCGGAGTATCGCGTGGAAATGGTGTGTGAGACGGCTTTTATCAAAGCGGCGGTCGCCGCATTGCTCGCGGCGCATCCGTACGAGACACCGGCCTGGGATGTCGTCGCCCTGGTGACGGAGTTGCCCGGCGGATGACTTCTTCTACCAGCATTCTGCAACGCATCGAAGCGACGCTGCCGCTGCACGAGCACGCCTGGCAGAATCCCATGGGCGCGGGAAAGTGGCCGCAAGCCGCGGTGCTGGTGGCGCTCACGGACGAAGCTGAGCCGCGTGTGCTGTTGGGTCGCCGCGCAATGCACCTGACTTTTCATCCGGGTGAAATCGCCTTTGCCGGTGGCAAGCGCGATGCGTTCGATCTTTCACCCTGGCAGACGGCAAGGCGCGAAGCGATGGAAGAAGTGGGCCTGCCTGCTGAGCTAATAAGTCCGCTGGGCGAACTCGATCCGTTGCTGACCCGCACAGGTTTTGAAGTGCACCCCTGTATCGCGCGCATATCCTCAGCCTTGAATCTGGTGGTGGATCCCGCCGAATTCGACAGTGCATTTTTTGCGCCATTGGCGGCGTTCGCCAACGCGGAAATCTTTCGCCTGGAAACCATGTCCGATGGCAGGAATTCGCGCAAGGTGCCGCACTACCAACTGGGCGCAGACAGCGTGTGGGGTGTAACTGCTGCAATTTTGGTACAGTTGGTCAATGTCGCCTACGATGCAGGCCTCGAATTACAACGTGACTGGAAGCAAGCGCCATGAAATACAGCCTCGACGATAAACGCGTCACACTGGTGGGTAGTGGTCATTTCATCGCCCCGAATGCGACCCTGATTGGCGACGTCACATTGCAGGAAAACGCCAGCGTGTGGTTCAACTGTGTGTTGCGTGGCGACGCGGACCATATCGAAATCGGTGCGGGCAGTAACATTCAGGACGGCAGCGTGCTGCATGTCGATCCCGGTTTTCCCCTCACAGTGGGAGCGAATGTGACGGTCGGCCACAAAGCCATGTTGCACGGCTGCACCATCGGCGACGGTTCGCTGGTCGGGATAAACGCTGTTGTCCTCAATGGGGCCAAAGTTGGGAAGGGTTGTCTGATTGGCGCAAATGCCCTTGTCACTGAGGGCATGGAGATACCGGACGGTTCGCTGGTGTTGGGTTCTCCTGGCAAAATCAAATCGCAATTATCGGCAGAACAGCAACAGGCCCTGCTGCGCAGCGCGAGTCATTACGTGCTCAACGGAAAACGCTACAACTCGCAATTGAAGGAGCAGGAATGAGTGACACCACGCCCAAATCGCCCTGTATCTCCATCTGCGTGCTGGATGACGATGATATCTGCATGGGTTGCTACCGTTCCGCGCAGGAGATAACCGACTGGTTCATGGCGTCCGATGAGCAAAAGAACGAGGTATTACGCAAGGCGCGAGAGCGTCTGCAGGGGAGTTTCAAGGTCCGTCTGAGCTAGTCCTGTCGCAAGGTTTTGTTCCACAACTTACGGCATTTTGGTGCAGTAGGTGAGTGTGGGATCAGGTAGCCAATTGCGCACGCGCTGACTGCACCACATTGCCCTGCAGCGCGAGAATTTCCAGCCGGTAATCGCCGATCGTCAGTCCTGCATGGCCGTCGGGAAACGACTCCAGTGTTTCAAGCATCAGGCCGCTCAACGTCTTTGGACCATCCGTGGGCAAATTCCAATTCAGTGATTTGTTGATGTCGCGAATGTTCGTCGTGCCATCGATGATATAAGTGCCATCGCGCTGCAGCAAAATACTTTCCGTAGTCTCTGCGAAGTTTGACGTGAATTCACCGACGATTTCTTCCAGGATATCCTCCAGCGCCACCAGTCCCATCACTTCGCCGTATTCGTCGACCACCACGGCAAGCGGCATTTTCTTCTTCTGGAAATTCATCAGCTGGGTATGCAGAGGCGTTATCTCGGGAATGAAGTAAGGCTTGTCCATTTCCCGCTCCAGTGCTGCGCGGTCGAGCCCGTCTTTTTGTATCACTCGGCTGATGTTGCGCATGTGCAGTACGCCGACGATGTTGTTGATGTCGTCGCGCCACACCGGTAGGCGGGTGTGCGCGCTGGTTTGTATGCGCAGCAGAATCTCTTCATCGCTGTCATCAAGATCAATTCCGTACACCTCGCTCCGCGGCACCATGATGTCGTCGACTGAGACATGTTCCAGATCGAGGATATTCAACAGTAACTCCCGGTGTCTGGCGGGAATATGTTGGCTCGCGTCGGTGACGATAGTGCGTAATTCATCGGCGGAGATATGGGAGTCATTGTGTTTCGCAGGGTCAATGCCGAACAGTCGCATAATGCCGTTGGTGATGTAGTTCACCAATGCGACCAGTGGGTACATGATTTTCATCAACGGCAGCAAAATCAGGCTGGTGGGAAATGCCACTCTCTCCGGGTGTAATGCGGCATAGGTCTTTGGGGTAATTTCTCCGAAAATCAGAATTACCAACGTAAGGGCGCCTGTCGCGATGTATACACCTGCGTCTCCCCACAGGCGGATCGCGATGATGGTGGCGATTGCAGAGGCAAAAATGTTTACCAGATTGTTGCCTATCAGGATCAGGCCAATCAATCTGTCCGGGCGCGCCAGTAACTTACCTGCCCGCATCGCGCCTCGGTGGCGCTGCTTCTGCAGATGCTTCAATCGATAACGATTGAGCGTCATCATGCCCGTTTCGGAACCGGAGAAAAATGCGGAGAGAAATATCAGTACAACAAGAATGGAGAAAAGTAATCCCAGCGGTGCTTCGTTCAAAGCGGGGTCAGGCCTCGTAGTTGATTGCAGGTTTCATCTTGAAGAAAAAGGCGGAGCGGGGCAAGCCCCGGCGATCAGTTTGTGTTGCGGCCTAGCCGCGCTGCAGAATCAGCTCCAACACCAGTTTTGAGCCAAAAAAAGCCAGCATGAGAAGTGCAAAGCCCGTGAGCGTGAAACGCACAGCCGTTTTGCTGCGCCAGCCCAGTTGGTAGTGCCCCCACAGCAGCGTGGAAAACAACAGCCAGGCTGCGATTGTCAGTACGGTCTTGTGTACCAGGTGTTGGGCGAAAATATCGTCAATAAATACTGCGCCGGAAACGATGGCGATGGTGAGCAGCGCCACGCCAATCCAGAGTAGTTCAAATAGCATTGCTTCCATCAATTGCAAGGGTGGCAGTATCTGGATGATGCCGCGTGTGTGGCGGTGCTTCAGTTGGTGGTCCTGCAGCGCGAGAACGGCGGCCTGAATGGCGGCAAGGGTGAGTACCGCGTAAGCCAGAATGGAACTGCTGATGTGCAGAATCATGCCGCCACTGAGTTTCTTCATCACCGGTGAGGTATCCGGGGCGAAGGTCGATACCAGTACTGCCAGCGCGGACAGGGGGAACAGCGCGATCAGCAGATTTTGCAGCGGCCTTCTGGTCAGCGATGTGATGCAGGCCAGGTTGATGACCAGAAACAGCAGTGCGGCAATTTTGTAGAATCCCAGGTCAACGCCACCGTTCTGGAACGCAATCTTCCAGACAATGAGAGTGTGCGATAACAGCGCCGCGAGGCCGAGGATATACACGCTGCGATCAATTTGCTGGCGTCGTTGCGACAGGTGCAGTAATTGCAGGCCGGTCGCGGCCAGATACAGCAGTGCGCAGAGCGGGGCGAGTAAAGTGATAGACATCTCTTTGGGGCTGGCGGCCGGGTAACGTATACTGCGCCCTTTGTACCGGCTTGTCACAGCAGAATCAATAGATACCAATGTCGCGCGTTGCCGTGACTCTGGAGAAATACAGCATGTTTGAGAGTTTGAGCGAACGATTGTCCCACAGCCTGCGAAGCATCACCGGCAAGGCGCGCTTAACGGAAGAAAACATCCAGGAAACCATGCGCGAAGTTCGCATGGCCCTGTTGGAAGCCGATGTCGCGCTGCCGGTGGTGAAGGACTTTGTGGAAGCGGTGAAAGAGCGCGCCGTGGGCCAGGATGTGATGAAAAGCCTGAGCCCGGGCCAGGCTTTTCTGCGCATCGTGCAGACCGAGTTGGAAACGGTCATGGGCTCAGCGAATGAAGGCCTGAATCTGGCGACCACGCCTCCTGCGGTGATTATGATGGCAGGCCTGCAAGGCGCCGGTAAAACGACGACTGTCGCCAAATTGGCCAGGTTGCTGAAGGAACGCGACAAGAAAAAGGTCACCGTTGTCAGCGCCGACGTGTACCGGCCTGCGGCGATCAAGCAGTTGGAAACGCTGGCGGCGGAAGTCGGCGTGGATTTTTTTGCCAGCGATGCCGGACAGAAACCGGTGGCGATTGTGCTGGCTGCCCTGGCGCACGCCAGGATCAAGTTCAGCGATGTATTGATTGTCGATACCGCGGGTCGCCTGGCCATCGACGAGGCCATGATGGCGGAAATTGCCGAGTTGCACGCTGCGATCAAGCCGGTAGAGACGCTGTTCGTGGTGGACGCAATGACCGGACAGGATGCCGCGAACACCGCGAAGGCCTTTGGCGCAGCACTTCCCTTGACCGGCGTGATACTCACCAAGGTCGATGCGGATACGCGCGGCGGAGCGGCGTTATCAGTGCGTTCCATCACCGGCAAGCCGATCAAGTTCCTGGGCGTGGGCGAGAAGACCACGGCGCTGGACCCGTTCCACCCGGACCGCCTGGCCTCACGCATCCTCGGCATGGGCGATGTGCTGTCGCTGATTGAGCAAGTCGAACAGAAGGTCGACAAGGAAAAAGCCGCCAAACTGGCGCGCAAGGTGAAAAAGGGCCAGAAATTCGATTTGGAGGATTTTCGCGATCAGTTGCAGCAAATGACCAATATGGGCGGCATTACGGGCATGTTGGACAAGTTGCCCGGCATGGGCAACATGGCCAAGATGGCGGAACAAAACATCGACATGAAAATGTTTACGCGCATGGAGGTCATGATCAATTCGATGACGCCGAAGGAGCGCCGAAATCCGGACCTGATTCAGGGCAGTCGCAAGCGCCGTATCACCCAGGGCTCTGGCACGCAGGTGCAGGACCTCAACCGCCTGTTGAAGCAACACAAGCAGATGCAGAAGATGATGAAAAAGATGAAAGGCGGTGGTATGGAGAAGATAATGCGCGGACTGGGTGGGATGATGCCTCCGGGTGGCGGCGCCGGTGGTGGGTTTCCGTTCCGCTGACCCGTAAGCCCCCGAGTGGTTTAAAAATACTCGGTGTGGGGTTTCAACTGAGGCACAATTTCCGTATGATACGCCACCTTTCCGGCCTGCCAGCCGGGTTTTGTCGTGGGCGTCGTGGGCAAAATTGAAGCCAGCCCAACGCAGATTCGCACTTATTTATTCAGGAAAACGCATCCAATGGTAACAATACGTCTTGCTCGAGGTGGCGCTAAAAAGCGCCCCTTTTACCACCTTACGGTGACCGATAGCCGCAACGCTCGCAACGGTCGTTTTATTGAGCGCGTCGGCTTTTTCAACCCGACTGCGCGCGGTCAGGAAGAACGGCTGCGTATCGATACCAATCGCGTTGAGTACTGGCAGGGCCAGGGCGCACAGGTATCTGACCGCGTAGCCAAGTTGCTGAAGGACTCCGCTGCCGCGGCGTGATGGTCCACCCGGTGCAATCGGGACGCAGTGGATGAGAGACGCCTCCGAAAGGGAAGCGGCCAGGGAAACCGCCGACAGTGCTGCCGGCCACGCCGAGATGCTGGTGGTTGGTAAAATATCCGGCTGCTATGGACTTAAGGGATGGGTGAAGATTCACCCATACACCGAATCTCCAGAAGGTTTCATGGAGTTGGGTGCCTGGCAATTGAAGCGACGTGATGTATTTGAAACCGTAGATTTTGATGCGGTTAAACCCCAGGGCCGGGGTCTGGTGGCGCACATCCGGGGCGTGGATGATCGCACATCAGCAGAGCGCTACCGGGGGCTGGAGATTGTAGCGCCAGCGAGTGTGCTGCCCGCGCTGCCCGCAGGAGAGTATTACTGGCGCGACCTGCAGGGCTTGCAGGTGTGGTGCCAGAGTGGGGAAGAGAAGGTATTGTTGGGCACGGTTGACTACCTGATCGAAACCGGCGCCAATGATGTATTGGTGGTGAAAGCCTGCGCAGGCAGTATTGATGAGCGTGAGCGCCTGATCCCGTATCTGCCCGGCGCGACGGTAACCAGAGTCGATCTGGCGCAGGCGGTGATCGAGGTTGACTGGTTCGTCGACGACTGATGATGCGCATAGCGCTGGTAAGCCTGTTTCCAGAAATGTTTGCCGCGGTCGCCGAGCACGGCGTCACCGGCAGGGCGGTCAGGCAGGGCCAGGTGGCACTGACCTGCTGCAACCCCCGGGACTATACCGTCGACACCCACAGGACGGTGGATGACAGGCCCTACGGCGGCGGCCCGGGAATGTTGATGAAGATTGAACCCCTGCAGTTGGCCATTGCCGCTGCGAGGGAAGCGGCAGGACGCAATGCCCGGGTGATCTACCTGTCGCCCCAGGGGCGGCCTTTCCATCACGGCAAGGCGACGGAGCTGGCCCAGCTCAAAGGGTTGGTATTGGTAGCGGGGCGTTATGAAGGCGTCGATGAGCGCCTGATAGAGTCCGAGGTGGACGAGGAACTGTCCATTGGTGATTACGTGTTAAGCGGTGGCGAACTCGCCGCGATGGTGGTTGTGGATGCGGTGACGCGGCTACTACCCGATGTATTAGGGCACGAGTCCTCGGCCTCAGAGGACTCGTTTGCGAACGGTCTGCTGGATTGTCCGCACTATACGCGGCCAGAGATGTACCAGGGCAAAAGCGTGCCGGATGTATTGCTCAGCGGGAATCACGAAGTGATTCGCCGCTGGCGCCTCAAGCAGGCTCTGGGGCGAACATGGGAGCGTCGCCCGGAATTGCTGCAGGATCGGGCCATGACGAAAGAAGAAGACACATTGTTGGCGGAATATATTCGCGAACGGGAATTATCAACAAGGCGCTAGCTGTGAAGCTGCACAGTATTTAACAGGAGTACCACATGAGCACTAACAAGATCATATCCGAGATCAATGCGGAGCAGATGGGCAGGGAACTCCCGGATTTTAGCCCCGGTGACACCGTGGTTGTGCAGGTAAAAGTCAGCGAAGGTACCCGCGACCGCCTGCAGGCGTTTGAAGGTGTCTGCATCGGCAAGCGCAATCGCGCACTGAACTCCGCGTTCACCGTGCGCAAAATGTCACACGGCGTGGGCGTCGAGCGTACTTTCCAAACCTATAGCCCGCTGGTCGAGAGCATCACCGTCAAGCGTCGTGGCGATGTGCGCCAGGCCAAGCTCTACTACCTGAGAGAGCTGAGCGGTCGTGCTGCCCGTATCAAGGAAAAGCTGTAACTGCAGGTCGCATTGTAGTTATGTGTACGAGAGCGGCCCCTGTGGCCGCTTTTTTGTGCCTGCTCAGTGCTAATCGTCGGGCGCAAAGTCGGGCGACAATAACTGCCTCTGATTCGTGGTAGGGTAAGCGCATGCCCCAGCACTCCGCGCCACACGCTGATCTCGAACGGTATATCGATGCCCTGTGGATGGAGAAAGGGTTGAGCGACAACACGCTATCGTCCTACCGCCGTGATCTCACACAATTCAATGACTGGCTGCAGCGCACGGAGGGCGGTTCGATCGTCGAGGCGAACCGCTCCAGCTTGCAGCGGTACCTGGGTGCTCGCCTTGAGCAGGGCATGTCGCCTCGTTCCACGGCACGCTTTCTCTCTTGCGTGCGCGGATTCTTTCACTATCTGCTGCGCGAAGGTCGATTGAGTGTCGACCCGACGCTGGATATCGATAGCCCGCGACTGGGCAGGCCGCTACCAAAAGCCTTGTCCGAGGCTGAAGTCGAACGTCTGTTGCAGGCGCCCGATCCTGACATCGCCCTGGAGATGCGCGATCGCACCATGCTGGAACTGCTGTACGCTTGCGGCCTGCGGGTCACTGAGCTCACCAGCATGCAAATGGTACAGCTCAGCCTGAACCAGGGCGTGGTGCGGGTGTTTGGCAAAGGCAGCAAGGAGCGACTGGTGCCGGTGGGGGAAGAAGCACTGCGCTGGCTGCAACGATTTATGGCGGGACCGCGCGCACAACTGCTCAAGGGTATGCCGTCCGATGTGTTGTTTCCCAGCTTGCGTGGCACGCAAATGACTCGCCAGACCTTCTGGTATCGTATTAAAATCTACGCGCAACGTGCGGATATCAAAAAGCATTTATCACCCCATACGCTGCGCCACGCATTTGCGACACATTTACTGAATCACGGCGCAGATCTACGCGTCGTGCAAATGTTACTGGGGCACAGTGATCTGTCGACCACCCAGATTTACACGCATGTAGCGCAGCAACGCATGCAGGAACTGCACGAACAGCATCATCCACGCGGATGAGGAACTTAAGGGCCGGATCCTGCTCCAACGGGCGGCAAGTTTGGCATTGACGGTGGGTTCAGCCCACGATGATAGAGGACAGCAAATGAGTTACCGAGTGTTGAGATTGGCGTTGATTGCGATGTGCGTGCTGGCCGCCCAGGCAGCCGTGGCGGGGGCGCCGCTGGACAAGGCGCAATTGGACAAATTGCGCACAGCGATGGAAGCGCCCGGTGCCGGCCTGAAGGTGGTCAGTGCCCAGGCCAGTGATATCCCCGGTTTGTACGAGGTGGAACTCGCCGACGGCTCGATGGTGTATGCGACACTGGAAGGCGACTTTTTCATCGTCGGCGATCTCTACTCTGTTACTCCGGACGGTTACGTCAATCTGGCTGAGAAACGTCGTGACGGCGAGCGTATGGCGAAGCTGGCCACGGTCAAAATGGAAGACATGATTGTGTTCTCGCCCGAGGGTGAAGCACGCGCGCATGTCTCGGTGTTTTTCGATGACACCTGTTACTACTGCCAGAAGCTGCATCAGGAAGTGCCGCAGCTGAACAAGCAGGGTGTCGAGGTGCGGTACCTCGCGTACCCCCGCGCCGGTGTCAATTCCGACGCGTTTAAGCAGCTCGCCAGCGCCTGGTGTGCCGATGATCCGCAGGCGACCCTGGTCAAGCTGATCAACAAGACAGCGGTACCCGAGAATGTGTGCAAGGACAACCCCGTCGCAGCGCAGTTCCAGTTGGGTCAGGAGCTGGGGGTGCGCGGCACGCCAGCCATCATCACGCAGACTGGACAAATGATCCCCGGCTATCGCACTGCAGATGAACTGCTGGCGGACCTGGGTCTGAAATGAGTCTGGAATGAGCCTGCATCGGGAAAAGCGCCAATAATGCCTATGTATCCCGCGCTGCGTTGACAGTGCGGGGTCGACTCAGTACTGTTTGCTCCCTTTTTTAAAGCGCGGCGCCCGCCTGCGTACCCTGTAGAGTTGGAATATCGTGGACGATCAATTTCGGCGTATAGAACGCCTGCCGCCTTACGTTTTTAACATTATCGGCGAGCTCAAGCAGCAGGCGCGGGCGGCGGGCGAGGACATCATTGACTTCGGCATGGGTAATCCGGACCAGCCGACACCCAGCCACATTGTCGACAAGCTGATCGAGACAGCCCGGCGCGGCGATACGCACGGCTATTCGCAATCCAAGGGCATCCCGCGCCTGCGCAAGGCGATATGTGACTGGTACCAGCGCCGCTTTGACGTGACGCTGGACCCGGCCTCCGAGGCGATTGTCACGCTCGGTTCCAAGGAGGGGCTCGCGCACCTGGCGCTGGCAACCACGGGTCCGGGCGACGCGATCCTGGTGCCCAACCCTTCCTACCCCATTCATCCCTACGGCTTTGTGATTTCCGGTGCGGATATCCGCCACGTGCCCATGGGTGACAACGAGGACGATTTCTTCGCCGAGTTGGAAAAAGGCATACTAACCAGCTGGCCGCGCCCCAAGATGCTGGTGCTGAACTTTCCTTCCAACCCCACGGCACAGTGCGTGGAGCTGGATTTCTACAAGCGAGTGATCGCCGTGGCCCGCGAGCATTCCATTTGGGTGATTCAGGATCTGGCTTACGCTGACCTGTGTTATGACGGTTATGTCGCGCCTTCGATCCTGCAGGTCGAAGGTGCCAAGGATATCGCGGTCGAATTTTTCAGCATGTCCAAGAGCTACAACATGCCCGGCTGGCGCATCGGTTTCTGTGTCGGCAATAAAGCGCTGGTGGCCGCGCTGGCGCGTATGAAGTCGTATCTGGATTACGGTATGTTCACGCCCATACAGGTGGCGGCGATTGCCGCGCTGGAGGGCGACCAGACCTGCGTGACACAAATCCGGGATATGTACCAGTTGCGCCGCGATGTATTGTGTGGCGGACTCAATGCCATCGGTTGGCCGGTGACGCCGCCCAAGGCGACGATGTTTGCCTGGGCCCAAATTCCAGAGTTCTATCGCGCGATGGGTTCCGTGGAGTTCAGTAAGAAATTGCTGACCGAAGCGCAGGTGGCCGTGTCTCCAGGCATCGGGTTTGGCGAGTACGGTGAGGGTTACGTACGCTTCGGCCTGATTGAGAACGAGCACCGCACGCGCCAGGCAATTCGCAACATCAAACGCATGTTCAAGCACGACGGTTTCGCCCTGCCGCTGTCAGGTGCTGCCGCCACTCTGTAATACGGGAAATAGCGTGAAACCAGTAAAGATAGGCATTTGCGGATTGGGCACCGTGGGCAGCGGTACTCTCGCGGTATTGCGCGATAACGCCGAGTTGATCGCCGCGCGCGCGCACGCCAGCTTGCAGGTGATCCACGTGGGCGCGCGCCGCGACAATCCCAACTGTGACCTCTCAGGTATCAAGGTCAGCCGCGATGTTTTTGACGTGGCCCGCGACCCGGACGTGGAAATCCTGGTAGAACTCATTGGCGGCACGACGGTTGCCCGCGAGCTGGTGGAGATGGCCATCCTGGCCGGCAAGCATGTCGTCACCGCCAACAAGGCATTGATCGCGGAATTCGGCAACGAGATTTTCGCGCTGGCGGATGAGCACGGCGTGGAAGTGCGGTACGAGGCAGCCATTGCCGGCGGCGTGCCCATCGTCAAGGCGCTGCGCGAGGGACTGGCGGGCAATCGCATCGAATGGCTGGCCGGTATCATCAACGGCACCGGCAACTACATCCTGACCGAGATGCGCGACAAGGGGCGGGAGTTTGCCGACGTATTGGCCGAGGCGCAGGCGCTGGGCTATGCCGAGGCCGACCCGGCGTTTGACGTCGAGGGAATCGATGCCGCGCACAAGCTGGTGATCCTCGCCTCGCTGGCGTTCGGTATACCGCTGCAGTTTGACGCCGTCTATACCGAGGGCATTACCGAACTGACGACGCAGGACGTCGGCTATGCGCTGGAGTTGGGCTACATCATCAAGCATCTGGGCATCGCCAAACAGAATGCCAACGGGGTGGAGTTGCGTGTGCACCCGACATTGATACCGGACTATTTGCTGTTGGCCGATGTCGATGGCGTGAAAAACGCGATCCTGGTGGAAGGCAATGCCGTGGGTCCCACGCTGTATTACGGCGCGGGCGCGGGCGCCAAACCGACTGCTTCTGCCGTGGTGGCGGACCTGGTCGATCTGGCGCGGGATTTTGGCGTCGGGCAGAGTGGACGGGTGCCCGCACTGGGCGTCGCCCGCTCCAGCTTGCGCGACCTGCCGATTATCCCGATGGCCGATGTTGAGACGCCGTGGTATCTGCGCATGGAGGTGGAGGACAAGCCCGGCGTGCTTTCGCGCGTGGCCAGCATCTTCAGTGAGCAGGGCATCAGTATCGAGGCGCTGATCCAGAAAGCCCCGGCGCAGGGACAGACACGGGTATCGCTGATCGTGCTGACCAACAAGGCGCCGCAGGGTAGCGTGGATATCGCCGTTCGCTCCATCGAGGCGCTGGACACGATCAACGGCAAGGTGACGCGTATTCGCGTCGAATCGCTGGACGGTTAACTGCATCGGGCGAAGAACGGGTTGATGTCAGGGTTCATGACAGGGTTGAAGAGAGTGTTGGAAAAGAAGGCGGGCGCGCAATGAAATACATCAGTACCCGGGGTAATGCTCCGGCTCTCAACTTTGAACAGGTGCTGTTGACGGGACTCGCGACCGACGGCGGCCTGTATGTGCCGGAGTCCCTGCCGGTGTTCAGCCGGCAGGACATCGCGAGCATGGCGGCGCTGGATTACCCGCAACTGGCGCAAAAAATTATCGCGCCGTTTGTGGACGACTGCATTCCGGCGGCCGATCTGCGCGAGATCATCACCGCAACCTACGCCGAATTCCGCCACAATGCGGTCGCGCCACTGGTGCAGATCGACGCTAACCAGTGGGTGCTGGAACTGTTCCACGGCCCGACGCTCGCCTTCAAGGACTTCGCGCTGCAATTGCTCGGGCGCCTGCTGGATTACGTGCTGGAGCGCAAACACCAGAAGGTGGTGATACTCGGCGCGACCTCGGGCGATACCGGGTCGGCCGCGATCGAAGGTTGCAAGCGTTGCAAGAACATCGACATATTCATTCTGCACCCGCACAACCGCGTGTCGGATGTGCAGCGCCGGCAGATGACCACGGTGCAGGGCGACAACATCCATAACCTCGCCGTCGAGGGCAACTTCGATGACTGCCAGGCGATGGTCAAGGCCAGCTTCGGCAACCAGGGCTTCCTGAACGCGGAACGCTCGCTGGTGGCGGTGAACTCGATCAACTGGGCGCGCATCATGGCCCAGATCGTCTACTACTTTTACGCCGCCGTCGCGTTGGGCGCACCGGCTCGCCCCGTCGCATTCTCCGTGCCTACCGGCAATTTTGGCGATATTTTTGCCGGCTACCTGGCGCGGCAGATGGGCCTGCCGATAGAGCGGCTGATTATCGCCACCAATCGCAACGATGTGCTGCACCGGGTGATTACGAATGCCACCTATGGTCGCCAGCCGCTGGAGCATTCGCTGTCGCCGAGTATGGATATCACGGTGTCGAGCAATTTCGAACGCCTGCTGTTCGATCTGTACGATCGCGACGGCGCCGCGATTGCGCAGTTGATGCAGCAGTTTGACACGGGCGAAATACGCTTCACCGACACGGCGATGAGCCGCGCGCGGGCACTGTTCAGCAGCCACTGCGTGTCCGACGCGCAGACCTGTGAACAGATCGCGAGCACATGGGCGCAGTGCGAATACCTGCTGGACCCGCACAGCGCGGTCGGCGTGCGCGCGGCGTTGCACAGCGATGTCGCTGCAGGTACACCGATCATTACCCTGGCGACAGCGCATCCCGCCAAATTTCCCGAGGCGATAAAGCAGGCGGGCCTGAGCCAGGTCGTCGCACTGCCACTGCATTTGCAGGATTTGTTCGAGCGCACGGAGCGCCTGGACGTGGTGCCCAATAACCTGGCGGCAGTCCAGGCGTTTATCGCAGCCAATATCAAAGCCTGACCTGCGCGAGGCCGCCGTGCACAAGCGCATTCGTCGGCGGCAGGTCTCTTCCAACACGCCATTTTCCGATACCGGTACCCACCCGTTGTTGGCGCGTGTTTATCATGCGCGTGGCGTCGAATCATCGGCGCAGCTGGATCTCTCGCTAGAACACCTGCTGCCGCCGACGCAGTTGCGCAATGTGGATCGCGCCGCGACATTGCTGGCGGACGCGCTTGCGACCGACAAGCGCATCGTGGTCATCGGCGACTTCGATGCTGACGGCGCAACCAGTACCGCGCTGGCAGTGTCCGCGTTGCGCGCCTTTGGCGCTCGTCACGTCGATTACCTGGTGCCCAATCGCTTTGAGTACGGTTACGGCTTGACGCCGGAGATCGTGGCGCTCGCCGCGCAGGACAAGCCCGACCTGATCATCACGGTGGACAACGGTATTTCCAGCCTGGAAGGCGTCGCCGCTGCCAGTGCGTTGGGCATCGCCACGCTGATTACCGACCACCATCTCGCCGGGCGCGAACTGCCGCAGGCGGCGGTGATCGTGAATCCCAACCAGCCCGGCTGCGAGTTTCCCAGCAAGGCGCTGGCCGGTGTCGGAGTGATCTTTTACACGCTGCTGGCGCTGCGCGCTGAATTGCGCGCAAGGGGCTGGTTCACGCAGCGCGCGGAAGTCAATCTGGCGCAATTCCTCGATCTGGTGGCACTGGGCACGGTCGCCGATGTCGTGCCGCTGGATCGCAATAATCGCATCCTGGTCGCCGAGGGCCTGCGCCGCATTCGCGCAGGCCAGTCCCGCCCCGGTATCCTGGCCTTGCTGGAAGTGGCGTCAAGGCAATACGCTTCCGTGGTGGCGTCCGATCTCGGTTTTGCGATTGCGCCGCGCATCAACGCAGCGGGGCGGCTGGAGGATATGTCCATCGGCATCGAGTGCCTGTTGTGTGAGGATATGGCCACCGCGCGGTCGCAGGCATCGCGACTGCATCAGATAAACCAGGAGCGGCGCGTCATTGAACAGGTCATGCAGGATGAAGCCCTGCGCATACTGGCAAAACTTGAATTACACGAGGCGTCAAACCTGCCGGTGGCGATGACGCTGTACCAGAGTGGCTGGCACCAGGGTGTAATCGGCATTCTCGCCTCGCGCATCAAGGACAGGCTGCACCGGCCGACGATTGCGTTCGCGGATGGCGATGCGGGCGAGCTGAAGGGTTCGGCGCGCTCCATCCCCGGCATTCATATACGCGACATACTGGACGCGGTGGCCACCCGACACCCGGGCCTGGTGACGCGCTTTGGCGGTCACGCGATGGCGGCAGGATTGACGCTGCCGCGTGAAGCCTACGACGAATTCGCCGCTGCATTCGTCGCGGAAGTCGAGCGCCATGCGCAGGATGTGCACCTGCAGGCGGTGATTGAATCGGACGGCGAATTAGCCGCGGAGGATTTTCAGTTGGCGCTCGCCACACAGCTGCGCTTTGCCGGGCCCTGGGGGCAACATTTTCCGGAGCCAGTGTTTGACGGACGGTTCACCGTGGTGAGCCAACGGCTGGTGGGTGAGAAACATCTCAAGCTGGTGTTGTCGCCTGCCGGTAGCGACACACTGTTGGATGCCATCGCGTTCAATATCGATCCGCGCGTCTGGCCTGACCTGTCCGTAAACGCTATTGAAATCGCGTACCGGCTGGATGTTAACGAATTTCGCGGACAGCGCTCGGTACAGCTTATGGTTGAGCAACTGGTGGCCTGTTGAGATTTGCTGACGCCGCTGCACTGGGTTACAGCGTCAAGATCGATTGGATGCCGCTCGAGGCGCAACACCCAAAAATTAGCGATACGGGTTGAATCCCGAGTTTTGGCAAAAGCAGAAATTACCTACAAAACCCCGCTTGACCTTACAGCCACTGGAAGGTTTACAGTGCATCCACGACCTGAGTGAGGTGCCTATGAATATCTCCGAAGCGGCCCGCCATAGCGGGCTCAGCGCCAAAACGATCCGTTACTACGAGGACATCGACCTGGTTGCGCCCGCCACCCGCGGCGCCAACGGTTATCGCCAGTACGATGCCAAAGCCGTGGAGGAACTCCATTTCCTGGCGCGTGCCAGGGAAGTCGGCTTTGACCTGACGGAATGTCGGCAGTTGCTGGAGTTGCAACGCGACCACTCGCGCCAGAGTCGGCATGCCCGCCAGCTGGTGCTCCAGAAGAGCGAACAGCTGCAGTCCCGCATCGAGCAGTTGCTCGCGATGCAACAGGTACTGCAGGCCATGGCGCAGCGCTGTCGGGGTGATGAAGGCCCCGAGTGCGCCATCCTGGAGGACCTGTCAGGCCCGTCTGAGGCGGAGGGCAAACCATGAGCCATTGTGACGGCAACGGCAGCCAAGGTGAACGCAAGAAGAGCCACTGTGAATCTGGGTCGGCAACCACGGCTGCCACGGCGGTTAACGCATGTTGCACGGCGCCGCTTCAGGTGACCGAGGAAAACGCCTGTTGCAACGTGCAACCGATGGCTGCCAGCGAAAACGCCTGTTGTGCAGAACAATCAGCTGCTGCCAGCGATGACTGCTGTGATGTGCCGCAGCGCCGCGACTACCTGTTCTGGGGTAGCCTGCTGGTGGTGGCGCTGGCCTACCCGATCGGTGCGACGATGCACCATGAATCGGACTCTGTCGTCGGTATTTTCACCGGCGGCATTTTCACCCTGTTCAACCAGATGTGGTGGGGCATTGCCATCGGCATCCTGTTCGTCGGCATCCTCGGCCGCCTGCCGCGCGAACTGGTAATGGGCGTGCTCGGTCGCGACGGCGGACTTACCAGCCTGTTTCGCGCCACTCTCGCGGGCGTGTTTCTGGACCTGTGCAGCCACGGAATACTGGCAGTCGGCATGAAACTCTACGAGCGCGGCGCCAGCACCGGGCAGGTGATGGCCTTCCTGCTGGCCAGCCCCTGGAATTCCTTCTCCTGACCCTGATTCTGATCGGCCTGATCGGCGTCGGCTGGACATTGTTGTTTGTCCTGCTGTCCCTGGTCATCGGCATTATCACGGGCGCCATCTTTGACGCGCTGGTGCGGCGTGGCCAACTGCCAGCCAATCCCTGGAAGGCGCAACTGGGGGAGGCGCAACCGGTGGGTGTGTTGTGGCGGGAGTTTCGCAATACCCTGCGGTTTTCGCTGGGTGGAACGGCGCAATTGCTGCGCGAGGGCTTTGCAGGATCGCGCGTCGTCATCCGCTGGACGCTGTTCGGCCTGGTTCTGGCCGGCCTTATTCGCGCATTGGTTCCGGAGGAGGCCTTTGCTACCTGGTTCGGCGCCACCATGGCGGGTTTGTGGCTGACCCTGCTGGCGACCACCCTGATCGAGGTGTGCTCCGAGGGCGCTACCCCGATCGCGGCCGATTTGCTCAACCGTGCCGGCGCCCCGGGCAACGCCTTCACGTTCCTGATGGCGGGTGTCGCCACCGATTACACGGAAGTGATGTCGATACAGCAGACCACCAAGTCGTGGAAGATCGCGCTGTTCCTGCCGCTGATCACGGTGCCGCAGATTGTGTTCATCGGCGCGATCCTGAACCACTTTTAGTGAGATCGCAGTCAATCCGGCTCGGCCTTTGGGTCTGCAATTCGCTCGTTTCCCCGATACTCACGAACGAATTGCAGACCCAAAGGCCGAGCCCGATTGCCTGAAACAGTGACACCTGAGTCTGTTCCCCTCAGGAACACTGCAGTAGAATGCCCGGCTTCGCCGCTGACAGGTTTGCAACATGCTCGAGATAAACCCCCTTCTTAACCAACTGAAAGACATAGAGGCGCGCACTGGCGTGCTCAGGGGGTATCTTTGACTTCGATATACGCAAGGAACGCCTCGCTGAAGTAGAGCTGGAACTGGCCGAGCCCAGTGTCTGGAACGACCCGGAGCGTGCCCGCGAATTGGGCCGCGAACGCGCGTCGCTGGAAAACACCGTCAACACCATCGAGAAACTGGACAGCAGTGCCGGCGATGCCCGTGATCTGCTGGAACTGGCGGCGTCCGAGGACGACGAGGGCACGGTCGCGGACATCGCGGCCGAGATCAGCGCCCTGGTTGCACTGCTTGAGCAACTGGAGTTTCGCCGCATGTTCGCCGGTGAAATGGACCCCAATAGTGCCTTCCTGGATATCCAGTCGGGTTCCGGCGGCACCGAGGCCCAGGATTGGGCGGAGATGCTGCTGCGCATGTACCTGCGCTGGGGAGAGGCCAAGGGTTTCAAGACCGAATTGATCGAAGCCTCCGGCGGCGAAGTGGCCGGCATCAAAAGCGCCACGATCAAGTTCGAGGGCGAAGTACGCCTTCGGTTGGTTGCGCACCGAGACGGGCGTGCACCGGCTGGTACGCAAATCGCCTTTCGATTCCGGCAATCGCCGGCACACTTCGTTCGCATCGGTATTTGTCTCGCCGGAAATCGATGACAATATCGAGATCGATATCAATCCGGCTGACCTGCGCACCGATACCTACCGAGCGAGCGGCGCCGGTGGACAGCACGTCAACAAAACGGATTCCGCCGTGCGCATTACCCACGTCCCGACCGGAACCGTGGTGTCGTGCCAAACCGAGCGCTCGCAGCACCAGAACCGCGACAACGCGATGAAGCTGTTGCGCGCCAAAATGTATGAGCTGGAAGTGCAAAAGCGCAATGCCGAAAAGCAGGCGATGGAAGACAGCAAGGCGGATATCGGCTGGGGCAGCCAGATCCGCTCCTATGTGCTGGATGATTCGCGCGTCAAGGATTTGCGCACTGGCGTGGAGACCAGCAACACGCAGGCGGTGTTGGATGGGGATATCGACCGATTTATCGAGGCGTCGCTGAAGAGCGGCCTGTGAGAGACCTATGAGTGAACAGGAACAGCAGCGCAATTCCGGTGGTGACCCCGGCGCGGCGCAGGAAGAGAACAAGCTGATCGCGGAGCGACGCGGCAAACTGGCGACGCTGCGCGCGCAGGGCAATGCCTTTCCCAATGATTTTCGGCGCACCGCGCTGGCAGCCGACTTGCAGCGTGAGTACGGTGAGTGCTCAAAAGAAGAATTGGAGGCCGCGAATCGTGAGTTCGCCGTGGCGGGGCGCCTGGTCCGCAATCGCGGCGCATTCCTGCTGTTGCAGGATGGTTCCGACCAGATACAGTTGTACATCAATCGGCAGGGATTGAGCGAAGATACACTGGCGCAGATCAAGGGCTGGGATCTCGGCGACATCGTCGCTGCCCGTGGTCCGCTGCACAAATCCGGCAAAGGGGATCTCTACATCAATATGGCCGAGGCGCGCCTGTTGACCAAAGCGCTGCGCCCGCTGCCCGACAAGTACCACGGGCTCGCGGACCAGGAGTTGCGCTATCGCCAGCGCTATGTCGATCTGATTGTTAACCCCGAAGCGCGTCAGGTGTTTCGCACGCGCTCGCGCATTATCGAGTTCATTCGCAACTACATGGCGGAGCGGGATTTCATGGAGGTGGAAACGCCGATGATGCAGAGCATTCCGGGCGGCGCGGTGGCAAAACCGTTTGTCACCCACCACAACGCGCTCGGTCGGGACATGTACCTGCGCATTGCGCCGGAGCTCTATTTGAAGCGCCTTGTGGTGGGCGGCTTTGAACGCGTGTTTGAAATCAACCGCAGTTTTCGCAATGAGGGCCTGTCCACGCGCCACAATCCCGAGTTCACGATGCTGGAATTCTACTGGGCGTACGCTGACTACCAGGACGCGATGAATCTCACCGAGGACATGCTGCGCCAGCTGACGGCAACGGTACTCGGCAGCACCACCGTGCACGCCCAGGGCAGCAGCTATGATTTTTCCCGGCCGTTCGCGCGCCTGACGGTGTTCGACGCGATCCTCAAGTACAACCCGGATATCAGCGCGCCACAGCTTGCCGATGAAGCCAGCGCGCGCGGCATTGCGAAAAACCTCGGCATTGATGTCAAGGACAGCTGGGGGCTGGGCAAGGTGCAGATCGAGATATTTGAGAAAACGGTGGAGCACCTGCTGGACCAACCGACCTTCATCACGGCCTACCCAACGGAAGTGTCGCCACTGGCGCGGCGCAGTGATGCCGACCCGTTCGTGACGGATCGTTTCGAGTTCTTCGTCGGCGGCCGCGAGTTGGCCAATGGCTTTTCCGAATTGAACGACGCCGAGGACCAGGCCGAGCGCTTCCTGGCCCAGGTCGCGCAAAAGGACACCGGTGACGAAGAGGCCATGCACTACGATCATGACTACATCCGCGCGCTGGAATACGGCCTGCCGCCGACGGCGGGCGAGGGCATCGGTATTGATCGCCTGGTGATGCTGTTAACCGATTCCGCCTCTATCCGCGATGTGCTGTTGTTTCCCCACATGCGGCCTGAGTAGAGGCCAGCGCGAATTGATTGCGCTACACTGCCGTTTAGTCGCTACGTTTGAGGAGGCAATTTTGCGCGCAACCCGTGTTCAAGGCCTGGCCATCGGAGCTCTTGTCATCCCGCTGCTTGTGTTGCTGCAAGCGTGCGCGACGGCCCCGGAGGTCTCTTCTCCCCCTGCTGCGGCAGAGCAACCACCCGTCGCAGTGAAGAAGCGGGAGCCGATTGGGGAACTGGATCTCAACCTGCCGCAGAGTGGCGATGAAGCCTGTAATTGCGCGCCGCAGCCGGGTATTGATCGTAACTTTCTCGACAAGGGCTTTAGTAGGTTGGCCGCGGGCGATTACCGCGAGGCCGTAAATTATTTCAGGCGCTATCAGCGGCTGGAATCCTCCCCTGTCGTGAACTGGGAGGCCAGCATTGCTGTCGCATATGTCAAAATGCTGCCCCAGAGTCCTTACTACAACTGGCGGGCGGCACATGAGTCCTACCTGCGCCTGATGCGCGAGCAGCCCAGCGGTGTTGCGCTACACGAGAACATCGTGTTGCTGCGCGAAGCCCTCGCAATACTGATCGACCTGCATGTACAGATCAATGATCTGCAGAGTGAGAACGCGACGCTCGGCGAGGATCTCGAAAAACGCGAGGAAGCGCTGCGACGCTTGCGCGAGCTTATGCTGGGTCAGAAGGCAGTGTCACCGTAAACGTAGAACCGGTACCGGGCTCACTCTCAACGCTGATTTGACCACCCATAAGGTTGCAAAAATCTCGGCAGATTGCCAGTCCCAACCCGGTGCCGCCGTAGTTTGCACTGGTAGAGGAGTCGGCTTGGACAAACGCTTCGAATACACGCGTCAGCTGCTCGCTGGTCATGCCAATACCCGTGTCATGTACGGCAAACTCCACCCATCCCGGTGGTTCGGACAACTCCCGCGCACTCACCGTAATAGTGCCTGCATGCGTAAATTTGTTGGCGTTGCTGAGCAGGTTGGTGAAGATCTGGCGAAACTTGGCGGCGTCGCTGTTAAACGTGGGCAGTTTCCCGAAATCCTCGATACGCAATTCGTTATTATTGTTACGCAACAGAGGTGCCAGCACCTCGCAGGCTTCATGCAGTATTTCCGTGGGGTCAAACATCTCCCGGTGCAGGGACATTTTTCCTGTCTCGATTTTAGACAGGTCCAGAATGTCATCTATCAGTGTAAGAAGTTGCCGACCCGACTTGATAATCGTGTCCAGGTCCTGCTGGAATTGCGGGCGATTGATTTCGCCTTTGTCTCCCAATTCGTCGTGCAACATTTCGCTGTAGCCGATGACGCCATTGAGCGGCGTGCGCAATTCATGGCTGACGTTAGCCAGGAAGATACTTTTTGCGGCGTTGGCCTCGTCGGCAATGTCCCTGGCTTTGTGCACGTCGTAAATGGCGTTGCGTAACTTGTCGGACATATCGTTAAACGCGTCCGCAAGGTCGCCCAGTTCTCCGGTGTCGTCGATGTCGTCGATGCGATAATCGAGATCGCCGCTACCGAAGCGTTCGGTGCCCTTTTTCAGTCGTTTCAGCGAGGAGTTCGTGTAGCTCACCAGAAAGTACCCGAGTTTCGCGGTGAGGAAAATGGAGGCAAAAAACGCGATTACCGTGATGCGGTCAGTGAGGGAGATAGTCCGATCGATAATATTCGCGCGCTGTGCCGCGATATACGCCTGGCGCTGTTCCATGTCCTTTAAACGCTGGCTCACTTCCAGAAAGGGCAGTGGATCATTCATGTCCATCTGGAATTCGGGATCATTGTAACTGCGATAGAAGGACAGCCAGCGCTTCAACAGTTGACTGCTCTTGTCCCACAGCAGTTCGTAGTCCAGCTCCGTCACGCTGTGGCTCAGATTGCCAAGCTGCTGGATCTTGGCATTAATGGCCTCCAACGCATCCTCCGCGCGCCGCAGTTCGGTGTCTTCCAGCTGGTCTTCGGTGGTCTCGCGCAAGGTTGCCAGTATCAGGATCTGCTGTCGCTGATCTTCCAGCAGTTGTTCGATTTCCGTCGACAACTGCGTCGCGGAGACCGAATTGCGATAGGCAATCATGCTCTCGTTGCGCGCAAAGCTGCCCCAGAAGTGCGTGCCGATGTTGACCGCGAACAGGATCAGGATGGTGACGAGTGAAAGGGTGAGTTGGCGGCGTAAGCTCATGCGCGGGTCAGTCGTTTGATTTCGACCAGCAGTCCCGGGAAATCCACCGGTTTGGTGGCGTAGCCGTCGCAACCGGCGTCCAGGGCGTACTGCTTGTAGGCAGTGGTGGCGTGTGCCGTGAGGGCAATGATGGGGATATGGCGAATACGGTCATCTTCCTTGGCGCGACGACTGGCGGCCCAGCCATCCAGTATCGGCAGGTTCATGTCCATCAACACGATGCACGGTTGCTCGGACTGCATCAAATCGAGCGCCTGCTGGCCATTCCCGGCAGTGATGACCCTCATGCCGGCGCGTTTGAGCCTGCGCACCATCATGTCTCGGTTGAGTTCATTGTCCTCGACCAGCAATACAAGCTTGTCCGGGCTCATACATTCTCCGTGACGATCTGGTGGACCACGATGGTTTCGTCGATGCCTTTCACATTGATTGTCTCGCTGCGACCGACGATAAAGTCGCCCTTGAGGCTGTTGAGCGTACTGTCGGAAATCAGTATCTCGCCGCCCCGCGTGATGTCCTCGATGCGTGAAGTCACGTTCATCGGATGTCCGACGAAGCCGTACTTGCTGCGCCGTTCCGAGCCTATATTGCCGGCAATCACATCACCGGTGTTTATCGCAATGCCGGTGTGGATCGCTGGAAACCCTTCGGCTTCGTTGAGTCCGTTGAGTTCCACCATGGCGGCCTGCATGGCCAGTGCGCAATTCACGGCGCGGTCGGCGTCGTCGTCCCGGTGCTGGGGAGCGCCGAAAACGGCGAGGATCGCATCGCCAATAAACTCGTCGATGGTGCCGTGGTGCGCCATGATGATATCCGTCATCGCCCCGAGGTAGCGGTTGAGCAGGGTGACCACCTGTGCCGGTGCGAGGTTTTCACTCAGCGTGGTAAAGCCGCGTATATCGGACATCATGATGCTCACCCGGCGCAGGTCGCCGCCCAGTTCCAGTCCCTCGGGGCGTTCCAGGATGTCGGTCACGATCTCGTCGGACAGGTAACGCCCAAACGTTGCGCGGATAAATTTCTCATTGCGCTCCAGTTGTTGGCGGTATTGTTCTTCCCTGTCGTGCCAGCGCTTGCGCTCGATGCCGGCCTTGATGCGCGCCTGCAACAGCACGGGGTTGAAGGGCTTGAACAGGTAGTCGTCCGCGCCGGCCTCGATACACTCAATAATGCCGTCCATGTCCTGGCTGCCCGAGATGACGATCACCGGCGTGGCGCGCCATTCGGGGTGTTCCTTGATGCGCCTTAGCACCTCGCGTCCGTCCATGCCGGGCATCAGCAAGTCCAGCAATACCACGTCGACATCACTCTGCTCAAGCGCACGCAGCGCCTCTTCGCCGCTGGCGGCGGTAATCACGAAGTGCCCGCTGCGAGCGAGATTCCTGGCGACCAGCTCGCGGTTTTCCTGCAGGTCATCCACGGCGAGTATGAACCCCGGTTCCGACTGGATAATCCGCCCCGCGCTGGATTCCTGCGCGGTGCTGTCACTGTGGGCGGCCTGCACTGCGGCGAGCAGCGAATACAGTCTCCCATCCAGCGCAGGATTCTGCGCGCCGATATCCTCGCGCAGCATCTCCGCATAACCGCGCAGGGCGGTCAGGACGTTCATCAGGTCGTGGTGATTGGCGGATTGCCCTGTGCTTCCCAATAGGGTCTGGGCGCGGCCGGCTGCCTCGAGGAGGTGTGAAATATCGCCTGCTGTTTCTGGGTTAAATTGTTCGCGCAGCGCGGTGAATTCACGCTGCACAGCCTGGATCTCACTCAGTAGAGCGCCAGTTGAGTATTGCTGTGTGGGTTGCGTGATGGTGCTCATCTGTGTCGGTGTCGGGCGTGACCGCGCCAGCGGTGCCCTCTTTCTCATTGCCGGGATGTCTGCGCAGAGTGTACCAATTTTGTGGACACTGGTGCGTTTTCCTGAAACTTTGGGGTACTATTGGCGCGACGACCGCTGCGACGATCAAAGTGGTCGAGTATAAAAGGGGGCAAGTGTTCTCATGTTGCATCAAGTAGAGATATTTCGGGGTTTAACACCGACAGAGCTGGACGCGCTCATCGCCAGCAGTACCAGTCGATCATTTCCGAAAAACACAGTTGTCATCCACGAGAACGACCCTGCGGACTCGCTGTTTGTGATAGAAAGCGGCAAGGTGAAAGTCTACTGCAGCGACAAGAATGGCAAGGAATTCATCATGAACACGCAGGGCGCCGGGGACTATTTCGGCGAGCTCGCATTGCTTGATGACTCCACCCGGTCAGCTTCGGTGCGCACGGTAGAGAAGTCCACGTTTTGCATTATCTACAAGGAAGATTTTAACCGCGTGCTGGATGAGCATCCGAATATTGCCAGGCAGCTGGTGCGCAATCTCGCGCAACGTGTGCGCAAGCTGACGGCGGATGTCAAAAGTCTCGCGCTGCAGGATGTCTACGGTCGCGTCGCCAACGTGTTGATGGACCTTGCCGAAGAGCGCGGCGATGGCACGCTTTACATCCCCGAGAAACTGACGCAGCAGGATATCGCTGATCGCGTCGGCGCCTCGCGTGAAATGGTGGCGCGTATCCTCAAGGATCTCACCATCGGCGAGTACATCCGCTTTGAGGGGCGACATATCATTATTAACTCCCGTTTGCCGGCGAAGTACTAGCAAACCCGACATGCTCCCTTGAGTAGGGGAGCAGAGAATGCAGGCTATGGCTAAGTTGTGTGCTTGACCATCAGCCCTAGCCGTCCCTGCGCGAGCCGGGCCTCGATTTCATCCCCAATGGCAACCTTGCTCGCATCCCGCACCACATTACCCTGACTGTCGGTCAGAATCGCAAATCCTCGCTGCAAAGTGCCCAGCGGGCTCAACGAGTCCAGCAGCTGTGCCAGATGAGCCAGACGCTGGGTCTTGCTCTGCAATTGCTGTTGCATGGCCGCGTCCAGCCGTATGCGCCACTGCAGGCTGTCGCGCTGCAGTTGCCGCACACGCGAGAGAGGTGAGCGGGACATCAGGCGACTCTCCAGCAGCGCCAGTGAGCTGCGCTGCCGCAACAACAGGTTCTTCTGTGCCAGTATCAGGCGCTGCTCAAGGTCATCGAGACGCTGGGCCTGTTCGCGCAGCTGCGCGCCGGGGTGCTTCAGTCGTTGCCGCAGGTGCGTCAACTGCAATGTGGCATCGGCCAGCTTGCGCCGCACCAGTCGCAGCAGGTCGCGCTCGGCCCCCTGCAGGCGCTGTTGCCATTCACGCTGGTCGGGGCTTAACAATTCCGCCGCGGCCGAGGGAGTCGGCGCACGGTAATCGGCAACGAGGTCGGCGATGCTGAAGTCCACTTCATGCCCCACGGCGCTGACAATGGGCAGCGCGCTGGCGGCAATGGCGCGCGCCACTACCTCCTCGTTGAAAGCCCACAAATCCTCCAGCGAACCGCCCCCGCGCCCTACGATCAGCGCATCCAGGTGAATCTTGCCCTCCGCGTGCCAGCGATTGGCGCGCTCGATTGCGCCTGCGATCTGTCCGGCTGCGCCCTCACCCTGTACTGCAACCGGGAGCACGAACACCGCAATCGATGGGCAGCGCCGGCGCAATACGGTCAGTATGTCGTGAATGGCGGCCCCTGTGGGCGAGGTGATAACGCCCAGTTGTGAAACGGACGTCGGCAGCGCTTGCTTGCGTGCGGGATCAAACAGCCCCTCGGCCAGCAGGCGGGCCTTCAGTTTTTCAAACGCGGCCTGCAGCGCTCCGGCCCCGGCGGGTTCCAGGTGCTCGACGATGAGCTGGAATTCGCCGCGACCCTCATACAGGGACACGCGACAGCGCAGTCGCACCGCATCGCCATTGACCGGCGTGAATTTGAGCCGCTGGTTGCGATTGTTAAACATCGCGCAGCGCACCTGCGCCTTGCCATCCTTGAGGGAGAAGTACCAGTGCCCGGAGGACGGTACGACGAAGTTGCTGACTTCGCCTTCCACCCAGATAAAGTCGAAGTGACTTTCCAGCAGCGTCTTGGCCTGCCGGTTGAGTTGGCTGACAGTCAGCGTCGGGGGCGGGTTGTCGGCGGGTGACGTGCCGGGAACTCTCATTCGTTGCTGGCCCACTTCTGTCAATGGTGTGACGGGCAGTGTACTGTATTCGCCCGTGCAAGGTAGTCAGGAGGTCGTCAGACAGATGGAAAAAACGCGCAATATGCCGATGTGGGTGTATCTCGTTTATGCCAGCATTGAAACGAGAAGAACCGCGCTGTGGATTATCTATGCCAGCGTGCTCTTTACGCTGTATTGCATCCCCTGGGCCTCACTCTCGCAGGCACCCGCCTGGGTTAAAACGCTCTTTCTACTGGACGATTGGACCTGGTTCCTGACGATGGTCCCGATGACGATCTGGTATTGGTTGGCGTTCCGGTGGGCCGACAATAATGCTGCCTGGACCCCCGCAGGCAAGGCACCTTAAACCTGCATTTGCCAGGCGAATGACAGGCACGCTTTTCTCAATCCAATGCCAACGCCAATTGTGCTGCAGGACACATGGATTTATACTCGCCTGTTTAATTCAACCCCGCCAGCCGGAGAGCCGCCAATATGCTGCGTATCGCTCAGGAAGCCCTTACTTTTGACGATGTCCTGCTGTCGCCCGGTTACTCTGATGTTGTTGCCACCGATGTCTCACTGCGCACACGCCTCACGCGCGAGATCGACCTGAATATCCCCCTGGTGTCCGCCGCGATGGACACGGTTACCGAATTCCGGCTGGCGATAGCCGTTGCCCAGGAGGGCGGCATTGGCATTATCCACAAGAGCATGACGATCGCCGAGCAGGCCGAGCAGGTGCGCAAGGTCAAGAAATTCGAGAGCGGCGTGGTCAAGGACCCGATCACGATCCAGCAGGGGGCGACCATCGCCGAGTTGATCGATCTGACCAGCGCGCACGGCATCTCCGGTGTACCGGTGCTCAATGGCAAGGATCTGGTGGGCATTGTCACGCGGCGCGATGTGCGCTTCGAGTCCAATCCGCAGAAACTCGTCTCCGCGATCATGACGCCGCGCGACAAACTGGTGACGGTGAAAGAGGGCGCCCATCTGGCCGAGGTGCAGGAACTGTTGCACCGCCACCGCATCGAGAAAATTCTGGTGGTGAACGACGCCTTCGACCTGTGCGGCATGATCACGGTGAAGGATTTTGACAAGGCGGAAAGCTTCCCCTTCGCCTGCAAGGATTCCTACGGGCAGTTGCGCGTGGGCGCCTCCATCGGCACCGGTCCGGACACCGATGATCGCGTGGCGGCGTTGATCGCGGCCGGGGTCGATGTGCTGGTGGTCGATACCGCCCACGGCCACTCCCGCAACGTGATCGACCGGGTGAAAATGATCAAGCGCCTCTACCCCTCCGTGCAGGTGATTGGCGGCAACATTGCGACAGCTGCCGCCGCAGTCGCCCTCGCCGAGGCCGGTGTGGACGGTGTCAAGGTGGGCATCGGCCCCGGCTCCATCTGCACGACGCGTATTGTCACCGGTACCGGCGTGCCGCAGATCACGGCCATCGCCAATGTCTCTGAAGCGCTGAAGGGCACCAACATCCCGCTGATCGCCGACGGCGGCATCCGTTTCTCCGGCGATATCGCCAAGGCCATCGTGGCCGGTGCGCATTCGGTGATGGTGGGGAGCATGTTTGCCGGTACAGAGGAAGCCCCGGGCGAGGTGGAGTTGTACCAGGGCCGCACCTACAAGGCTTATCGGGGCATGGGCTCTCTGGGCGCCATGGCACAGACGCAGGGTTCATCCGATCGCTATTTCCAGGACGCGAGCAGGGGCAGCGAGAAACTGGTGCCAGAGGGTATCGAAGGTCGCGTGCCCTACAAGGGGCCCGTATCCGCCATCATCCACCAGTTGATGGGCGGTGTGCGCTCGGCGATGGGCTACACCGGCAGCGCGAACATGGAAACGATGCGTACGCGCCCCGAGTTCGTGCGCGTGACCAGCGCGGGCATGGCGGAAAGCCACGTGCACGATGTTTCGATCACCAAGGAAGCGCCGAACTATCCGGTCAGGTAAGACCTTGCATTGTCGTACCGGCGGAAGCGGCGCAGCGTTTTCGGCAAATTTTTCGACGGTTTTTTCGACAATGCCATCCCTCTTTAGACAGGACAACACATGAGCGCAGATATCCACGCCAGCAAAATCCTCATCCTGGATTTTGGCTCCCAGTACACCCAGTTGATTGCCCGGCGTGTGCGTGAAGTTGGGGTGTACAGTGAAATTCGCGCCTTTGACCTGACCGACGAAGAACTTCGCGCGTTCCATCCCAGCGGCATTATTTTATCGGGTGGCCCGGAGTCCGTCGCCGCCGCCGCCTCTCCGCGTGCGCCTGCGCTGGTGTTTGAATTGGGCGTCCCGGTGCTGGGTATCTGTTACGGCATGCAAACCATGGCCGAGCAGTTCGGTGGCAAGGTCGCTGGCTCTGCAGTGAGTGAGTTTGGTTACGCGCAAATCCGCCAGGTCGGCAACGGCGGCCTGCTGCACGATATCCGCGATCACTTCGACGAGCAGGGCAACGGATTGCTGGATGTGTGGATGAGCCATGGCGACAAGGTGGTGGAACTGCCGCCAGACTTCGAGCTGATCGCGGAAACCGCCAGTTGCCCCATCGCCGCCATGGCGCACAAGAGCAAGCCTTTTTTCGGCATCCAGTTCCATCCGGAGGTGACGCACACGCTGCAGGGCGTGCGTATTCTCGAGCATTTCGTGCTGGAGCAGTGCGGCTGCGAGGCGCTGTGGACGCCGGCCCATATCGTCGAGGACGCGATTGCACGCGTCAAAGCCGAGGTGGGCAGCGACAAGGTATTGCTCGGTCTTTCGGGTGGCGTGGATTCCTCGGTGGTGGCAGCGCTGCTGCACCGTGCGATTGGCGACCAGCTGACCTGCGTGTTCGTGGACAACGGCCTGCTGCGCCTGCACGAGGGCGACCATGTGATGGAGATGTTCGCACGCAACATGGGTGTCAGGGTGTTGCGCCGGGATTGCGAAGCGATGTTCCTGGACCGGTTGCAAGGCGTGTCCGACCCGGAAGACAAGCGCAAGATCATCGGCAACACCTTCATTGACGTGTTTGACGAGGAGGCGCACAAGCTGGCCGGCGTGAAATGGCTGGCGCAGGGCACGATCTACCCGGACGTGATCGAATCCGCCGGCGCCAAGACCGGCAAGGCCCATACCATCAAGTCGCACCACAACGTGGGCGGGTTGCCCGCTGAGATGAACATGGCGCTGGTGGAGCCGCTGCGCGAACTGTTCAAGGACGAGGTGCGCCGCATCGGCCTCGAACTCGGCCTGCCGTACGACATGGTCTACCGCCACCCGTTCCCCGGCCCCGGCCTTGGCGTGCGCATCCTCGGTGAGGTGAAAAAGGAATACGCCGACCTGCTGCGCCTGGCCGATGCGATCTTTATCGAGGAACTGCACCGTGACGGTTATTACCACAAAACCAGCCAGGCCTTCGCCGTGTTCCTGCCGGTGAAATCGGTCGGCGTAGTGGGCGATGCGCGCCGCTACGAATACGTGATTGCGCTGCGCGCGGTGGAGACCATCGACTTCATGACCGCGCGCTGGGCGCACCTGCCCTACGAACTGCTGGAGCGCACCTCGAATCGCATCATCAACGAGATTCCCGGCGTATCGCGGGTGACGTACGACATCAGCAGCAAGCCGCCGGCGACGATTGAGTGGGAGTGATTAGGCGTCTGGCAGTGGCTGCTCCAGCAGGGGGAGATACCGGGATTCAAGCTGGGCGGCACCTGGCGGTTTCGTCGCAGCGAGTTGGATCGCTGGATTGCCGCCAGATATCCGAGACAACGCAGGACAAGGCATGCGCGCCCAGCAACACTACAGCAACCTGGCGACCGCTTTTTGCGAGGTGTCCGCGCGCCCATGAACCCCGTCGAAATCGAACAGGCCATCTCCAGTCTCGCGGAGCAGCCCTTCGACCCCGCCGAGTTCCCCTACACCTTCCTTGAAGCCTTTGGCAACAAAGCGACGACCATCAAGCGCCTGCGCGCCGGGGCGTCGAACAAGTCCGACCTGGGCGGCGTTCTCCAGACCAGCAATATCCACATCCTCACTTGCGACGCAGGGCAGGTGACGCAGACGCTGGCCGCCCTGAAGGCCAGTCCGGCGACCGTAAAGCCAAGTCGAAAATTCATCCTCGCCACCGACGGCGCGGACTTCGAGGCCGAAGACCAGCCAGCGGCGAAACAGTCGCCTGCGCCTTCAAGGGATTTCCCCGACCACTTCGGCTTCTTCCTGCCACTGGCCGGCATCAGCACCGTTCGCCAGATCAGCGAAAACGCCTTCGATATTCGAGCCACCAGCCGCCTGAACCGGCTGTACATCGAACTGCTGAAGGACAACCCCGAATGGGGCACGGCGCAGCGTCGCCACGACATGAACCACTTCATGGCGCGGCTGATCTTCTGCTTCTTCGCCGAGGACACGGACATCTTCGTCGGCAAGGGCCGCTTCACCGAAACCGTTGCGCAGATGAGCGCCAAGGACTCGTCCAACACGCACGAGGTCATCGCCACGCTGTTTGGCGCCATGAACACCCCGCGCGAGTACCGTCCCGCCGACGGCGTTCCCCGCTGGGCCGAAGACTTCCCCTACGTCAACGGCGGGTTATTCGCCGGCAGCACGGACGTGCCACGGTTCAGCAAGATCGCCCGCTCTTACCTGCTGCATGTCGGCGGCCTGGACTGGACCAGGATCAACCCTGACATTTTTGGTTCGATGATCCAGGCCGTCGCCGAGGACGAAGAGCGCGGCGAATTGGGCATGCACTACACCAGCGTCCCCAACATCCTGAAGGTGTTGAACCCGCTGTTTCTGGACGACCTGCGGGCGAAGCTGGAGGAAGCGGGCGACAACGCCCGAATGTTGCTCAACCTGCGCAAGCGCATGGCGAAGATCAGGGTCTTCGACCCGGCCTGCGGCTCCGGCAACTTCCTTGTCATCGCCTACAAGGAGATGCGGGCCATCGAGGCCGAGCTCAACCGGCGGCGCGACGAACCGGATCGCGCATCAGAAATCCCGGTCACCAACTTTCGCGGGATCGAGCTACGCGACTTCCCTGCGGAGATTGCCCGCCTTGCGCTGGTCATCGCCGAGTATCAGTGCGATGTGCTGTACCGGGGCCAGAAGCTGGCGTTGGCCGAGTTTCTACCTCTACACAATGAAAATTGGATTACCTGCGGCAACGCGCTGCGGCTCGACTGGTTGAGCATTTGCCCGCCGACTGGAACCGGCGTGAAGGTGCAGGCCGATGACTTGTTCGGTGCTCCGCTCGATCAATCTGAGATCGACTTCGAGAACGAGGGCGGCGAGACCTATATTTGTGGTAACCACCCTACAAAGGTAGCCAGACGCAAACCAAAGAGCAGAAGGCTGATTTGGCTTCGGTGTTTGATCCTTGTGGCATTTCGTCCAAACAAATTGACTATGTTGGCGGCTGGTTCATGAAAGCCGCCGCCTACGCGCAAGCCACGCCAACGGATTCAGCTTTCGTCAGCACCAACTCCATCTGCCAAGGCCGCATCGTTCCGATCCTGTGGCCGGAAATATTCAAACGCGGCTCCCACATCCGCTTCGCGCACACCAGCTTCAAATGGACGAACCTCGCCGCGCACAACGCGGGCGTGACGGTCGCCATCGTCGGCCTTTCCACGGACGCAAGCAAGAAGCGCCAGCTTTACGACTTGGACCGCGATGGCGAAACCACTATGCGCGAGGCGACAAACATCACTCTTTATCTGACCGTTGGCGAGAACGTGGTGCTCGAGGGGCAGCGCAAGAGCGTTTCGGGCCTGCCCGATATGTCTTTCGGCAACATGCCCGTCGATGGAGGAAATCTCTTGTTCTCGGCGGATGACGCGGCCTCACTCGGCTTGAGCAAGCAGGATGAAGAGACCTTTCTTCGGCGCATCTACGGCTCCGCCGAGTTCATTCGCGGAGTTGTTCGCAAGTGCCTCTGGATTCCCGAGGAAAAATTGCCGCAGGCCTTGCATATAGCCTCCATCCGAGCTCGCGTTGATGGCGTTCGGGAAATGCGGCTCAAAAGTAAAGATGCGGGCACGAATGAAATGGCATCGCGGGGTCACCAGTTTCGCGAGATGTATCACGGCGAAAAGCACACGCTAATTCTTCCGGGCGTGTCATCGGAGGGGCGTGAGTATCTTCCCGTTGGACTGATTGACAATCATTCGGTAGTCAGCAACCTCGCCTTTGCTCTCTACGACGCTCCCCTCTGGAAGCTCGCTATTATCGCCAGCCGCCTGCACCTCGTCTGGATCGCCACCGTCTGCGGAAAGCTGAAAACCGATTTCCGCTACTCCAACACCCTCGGCTGGAACACCTTCCCGGTTCCCACACTCACCGACAAAAACAAGGCCGACCTAACCCGCTGCGCAGAGGACATCCTGCTATCACGGGAGCACCATTTCCCCGCCACCATCGCCGACCTCTACCACCCCGAGAACATGCCCGCCGACTTGCGCGCCGCGCACGAGCGCAACGACGAAGTGCTGGAGCGCATCTACATCGGGCGCCGTTTCAGGAACGACACCGAGCGGCTGGAAAAATTATTCGATCTCTATACCAAAATGACGGCGGGCGCGGCAAAGCCCGCGCTAGGGAAGAGGGCCGTGAAAAGGACAACGGCATGAGCACCGAAGGCAAGAAGCCTATCCTCGAATTGCCGCAAGGCGAATCGCTGGTGGTGGAGTTCAAGAGTGATCGCCATCGTCTGCCCGATGACGAACTGGTGGAGGCCCTGGCCTGCCTCGCCAACACGCAAGGCGGTGAACTCTGGCTCGGCGTGGAGGATGACGGCGTGCCCGCGGGCTTGCACGAAGCCCACCGGGATGTGACCGGGTTGCCGGGGCGCGTGGCCGCCAGAACGTCTCCCTCGTTGGCAGTGTCGGTCGAGGTTGTCGAGATTGCCGGCGTGCGCGTGGCGCGTATCGCGGTGCCGCGTGCCGGTTCCATCGTTGCGACGACGGCGGGCAAGTATATGCATCGCCGCATCCGGCAGGATGGCCAGCCGGAATGCGTGCCGATGCTGCCGCATGACCGCAGCAGTCGCGCCAGCCATCTCGGTCTGCATGATGCGTCGGTGCAGGCCGTGGCGGGTGCGATGCTGGGCGACCTCGATCCGCTGGAACGCGAGCGCCTCCGCCAGACGGTGCAGCAGTACGGCGGCGACCGCGTGTTGCTGGAACTGGACGACGATGCACTGGATGGGGCGCTTGGCTTTACCGTCCGCAACGAGGCGGGCCAACGCGTGCCGACGCTGACGGGCTTGTTGGTCATTGGCCGCGGAAACCGCATTGCGCGACAAAGTACCCACGCATGAGCTCGCCTTTCAGGTGCTGGCGCGCGACGCGGTGGCATTTAACGAGTTTCGGCGCTTTCCGCTGCTGAAGGCGCTGGATTGGCTGGAGACGAATTTCCGTCCCTACAACCCTGAACGAGAGATACAGGTGGGGCTGTTTCGCGTGCCGGTACCCAAGGTAGACATGGGCGCCTACCGCGAAGCGGTTGCCAATGCGTTGGTGCACCGCGATTACCACCGCCTGAGCGCGGTGCATGTGCGCCTGGATGATGACGGCCTGACCATCAGTAATCCCGGCGGGCTGGTGGAGGGCGTGACGCTGAGTAACCTGCTGACCACCGAACCGCGCCCGCGCAACCGCACGCTGGCCGATGCGATGAAGCGCATTGGCATCGTCGAGCGTTCCGGTCGCGGCGTGGACAAGATTTACCGGGGCATGCTGCGTTTTGGCCGCCCCGAGCCGGACTACAGCCGCACTGATGACACCAGCGTGGTCCTGCAATTGGCAACCGTGGTAGCGGACGAGGATTTTTCCTGCGGTTGGTGGTGGAGCAGGAGAGGCGCGAAAATGGCGCACCTTTGTCGATCGACAGCCTGATCGCGCTGGCTGCGCTGCGGGAACACAAACGACTGGACGCTGAAGCGCTGGCGCAGCATATCCAGCGGGATGCAACGCGGGCCCGGCGCACACTGGAGCAACTGGTCGAGGCTGGCCTGGCGCAGGCCCATGGCAATACTCGTGGCCGCAGCTATACGTTGTCGGCGGAACTGTATCGGGCCAAGGGCGATAAGATGGCCTACACGCGACAAGTTGGCTTTAGCAAGTTCCAGCATCCGGAGATGGTGCTCAACTACGTTCGGCAGCATGGCCGCATTCAGCGCAATGAGGTCATCGAAACTGTGCCACCTCACGCCCAATCAGGCCGGCAAACTGCTGACACGGCTCAAATCTCAGGGCAAGCTGATAAAGCACGGCGACAAGCGCGGCTCCTATTACACCGTGGCCGAGAATGAGCCGGTATAAGCCGATATAAGCCGGTATGCGCCGTTATGGGCTGTTATGGGGAGTTATGGGCCTTTATGGGTTTCTATGAGCTTATATGGGCGTCGATATTGAAATTAAATTTTAAAAATCAACAGGTTATTTAGGTTATGCGCCAAACGGACAGTCCTATCAGCCAGCGCACCGTCCCCTCCGTCACCGTCACCTACGCCCGCAACGGCACGTCGACCAGGGCCAACGCCCTTGGCATGCGCCCGATGCAGGAGCGTGCCTATGAAAAGCGCGGCGAGCAGTACCTGCTGATCAAGTCGCCCCCGGCATCGGGCAAGAGCCGCGCGCTGATGTTCATCGCGCTCGACAAGCTGGCGAACCAGGGGATGAAGCAAGCGATCATCGTGGTGCCTGAACGATCGATCGGCGGCAGTTTCGCCGACGAGCCGCTAAGCAAATACGGCTTCTGGGCCGACTGGCAGGTCGAGCCGAAATGGAACCTGTGCAACGCACCAGGCGAGGACGGCGGCAAGGTCAATTCCGTGGGCGCGTTCCTTGAAAGCGATGACAAGGTGCTGGTCTGCACCCATGCCACGTTCCGCTTCGCCGTCGACAAGTTCGGGGCCGAGGCGTTCGACGACCGGCTGATCGCGGTGGACGAGTTCCACCACGTTTCGGCCAATCCCGACAACAAGCTCGGCCTGCACCTCGGCGACTTTATTGCGCGTGACAAGGCGCATATCGTGGCGATGACAGTGCTGCGCATCGCCGATCTCGTTGATGACGACGCCACGAGGCGCGACCGCGTTTCCGCCGCGCTGAAAGACCCGGCGCAGAAGAACAACCGGGATCATGTGGACATCATCATCGCGCTGGGCATGGCGAAGGAAGGCTTCGACTGGATCTGGTGCGAACATGCGCTGACCGTCGGCTACCGCGCCAGCCTGACCGAGATCGTGCAGATCATCGGCCGCGCCACCCGCGACGCGCCGGGCAAGACCCGCGCGCGCTTCACCAACCTGATCGCCGAGCCGGACGCTTCCGAGGCAGCTGTCACCGAGGCCGTCAATGACACCCTCAAGGCCATCGCCGCGAGCCTACTCATGGAGCAGGTCCTCGCGCCGCGCTTCGAGTTCAAGCCGAAGAACCCTGAGAACGAGCCCGCTCCGGGCTTCGACTACGGAGAGGGCGGCTATGACCCGACAAATGCAATGTCGGGTTCAACGACCACACCGGGCACATTCCAGATCGAGATCAAGGGGCTGGCCGAGCCGAAGAGCCACGAGGCGGCGCGCATCTGCCAGGAGGACCTGAACGAGGTGATCGCGGCCTTCGTGCAGGACAAGCCCACGGTCGAGCGCGGTCTGTTCGACGAGGAGATGGTGCCGCAGGAACTGACGCAGGTCCGCATGGGCAAGATCATCAAGGATCGCTATCCCGAGCTCGATGCCGAGGATCAGGAAGCGGTGCGCCAGCACGCAATCGCCGCGCTGAACCTGACCCAGCAGGCCAAGCGCATTGCTATGGGGCGGCGACGGCGACGCAGCGCCCAACACGGCCCTGATCGACGGTGCGTCGCAAGTTCGCGATGGACGTGCGCGAGCTGGACATCGACCTCATCGACCGCATCAACCCTTTCGGGGAAGCCTACGCCATCCTCGCCAAGACCATGAGCGAGGACAGCTTGAAACAGGTGGCGGCGGCTATCTCGGCCAAGCGCACAAGCCTTACACCGGAAGATGCAAAGGATTTGGCGGTTCGCGCTGTCCAGTTCAAGAAGGAGCGCGGCCGGCTGCCGTCGATCAGCTCGCAGGACGCCTGGGAAAAGCGCATGGCCGAAGGCGCGGCCGCCTTCGTCCGCTTCAAGGCGGAGGGACGCTATGAGTGACTCCGATCTTGACGCACTCGCTGCGGAGCTTGCCGAGTTCGCTCCGCCCGAGAAGAAAGGCGGACGGTCGGCCCGCGAGGAGCGCGTCATCGCGGGCTTCGAGGAAATCCAGCGCTTCACCGAGAAGCACAGCCGTGCGCCGCAGCATGGTGAAGATCGCGACATCTTCGAGCGCGTATATGCCGTGCGGCTTGACCGTTTGCGCGCGCTCCCGGATTGCCGCGACCTGCTTGAGCCGTTGGACCATCAGGGCTTGCTTGCCGCTGCGCCAGCCGCTGCCACTCCGGCGGAGGAATCCATCGACATCGACGAACTGGCCGCCGAGCTGGCGGGCGTAGCCGACGCGGACGACATCACGGTGCTGCGCCATGTCCGCACCAGCGCCGAAAAGCGCGCCGCCGAGGAGATCGCAGACCGCAAGCCGTGCGAGGATTTCGAGGTATTCAAGGGACTGTTCGAGCGCGTAATGACGGAAGTCAGAACCGGTATGCGCCAGTCCCAGCCCATAGAGGCGGGCCGCCGCGCGATCGAGGCCGGGGACTTTTTCGTTCTCGATGGCATCACGCTCTTCGTTGCCGAGGTCGGCGAGCCGCTGAAAACCACCGCCGGGGAAGTGGATCGCCGCCTGCGGCTGATCTTCGCCAACGGCACCGAGAGCAATCTATTGCTGCGCTCGCTTCAGCGCGCGTTCTACAACGATTCCGCCGCGCGGCGGCTGGTCTCGCCGGAGAGCGGGCAGCTTTCCTTCGGCAGCGAATTTGAGGCCGATGACGTTGAAAGCGGCACGATTTACGTCCTGCGTTCCCTGTCGGATCATCCCTACGTGGCGCAGCACCGCGATGTCATCCACAAAATGGGCGTGACCGGCGGCAAGGTGGAGACGCGCATTGCGAACGCCGAACACGAGTCAACCTACCTGCTGGCGAAGGTTGAAGTGGTGGCGACCTACAAACTCGCGCTGGCATCAATCCGCGCGAGGATGGAGAACCTGTTCCACAGGCTGTTCGCGCCCGCGCGGTTGAACATCACCATCAACGACCGCTTCGGTCACCCTGTGCAGCCGGAGGAATGGTTTCTCGTTCCACTGTTCGTGATCGATGAAGCCGTCGCGCGCATCAAGGATGGCAGCATCACCGGATACATCTACGATCCCAGCGCGGCGAAGCTGGCGAAGGCACCGGGCCCCCGGGGGGCCCCGCCGGGGCCGCCCGGGGGGGGGCGGCGGCGGCGGCGGGCCCCGGGGGGACCGCACGCCCCCGGTTCCCCCCCCCCCGCCGGGGGGGGGGGGGGCCCCCCGCGGGGGCCCCGGGCGCGCCGGGGCCCCCGGGCCCGGGGGGGCCCCCGGGGCGGGGCCCCCGGGCCCCCGGGGGGGCGCGCCCCCCGGGCGGGGGGGGGGCGGGTACAGCTAGCGTCCGCGAACCGAGAGGCGAAGGTTTATGACAACGGAAGCGGAGGCGCTCGCCAACATCCTTGCGTGGTCTGCTGATAGTCCCGGCTGGCAGCGCGACGCACTGCGCCGACTTGCAACGCAAGCGGCCCTGGAGTCGGCCGAGATCGACGAGCTGGCTTCCATCTGTAAGGGCGACAATCCGGTGGTCCCGCTGGAAGCGGGGCACCTTCGCGGCCCGAACCGCGATCAGGGAGAAGTCTATCTGCGGCAGGTGCATGGAGTCCGGAATGTCAATGCCCTGGCTCCCGACCAACGGCTGACGCTCCACCGTGTCGGTTTGACGATCATATATGGCGACAACGGATCGGGAAAATCCGGCTACGCGCGAATTCTCAAGAAGGTGTGTCGCGCCCGTATGCCTGGCCGAGCCGAGGAAATCGCCCCCGACATCTATGAGGCTGCACCAGGCACACCGAGCGCCACGATTGAATACGCGATCAGCGGTCAGAACCGCACTTGCGCTTGGCAGCTTGGTCAGGCTGCCGACGCCGCGCTTTCAGGTATCAGCGTGTTCGATTCCCGCACCGCGAACGTCCACGTGGACGATACGAATGACGTGGCTTACACGCCGTTTCCGCTCAAGCTGCTGGGTGCGCTGGCGCAGCTCTGTAAGTCGGTCAAGGACAAGCTGGCAGCCGAGATTGCGCAGGTAAAGGCGCAAACGCCCGAAGCGATCAGGACGCCGGCATGCAGCAGGGACACAGCGGTCGGCAGGCTCATGGCTCGGCTTACCGCCAACACTGCGCCGACGACGGTCGAATCGTTGGCCACGCTCACGCAGGCAGAGCAAGACCGATTGGCACAGCTCACGGCGGACCTGGCAGGTGATCCGGCTCGCGCGGCGCGCCAGCTTGCGGCGATGAAGGCCAAGGTTGACGGGCACATTGCGCGCCTGGATCGGCTATTTGCTTCAATCAGCGACGATACCGCCAATAACCTGCGCCGCCTTGCCGTTGATAGCGATGCCACGCGCCGGGCGGCAGACGCTGCTTCCAGTGCGCTTTTCTGGGACGAACCGTTGCCGCAGATCGGGTCGGAGGTTTGGCAGGCGCTATGGGCCAGTGCCCAAGCATTTTCTGACGCAGAAGCCTATCCCGAACAACGTTTCCCCGTAACAGATTCCGGCAGCGTATGTGTGCTTTGCCAGCAGGAATTGACGCCCGTCGCCGCTAATTGCCTTAATCGCTTCGAGGCTTTTTGAGCAATGACAGCCAGCAACGTGCCGAGGCTGCGCGCCTCGCATACGACCGGGCACTGGCAACCTTCAAGGGAGAGGCTGTTACGTTGCCCGAGCTGGCGACCATTGTGGCAACCGTCCGCGACGAGCTGCGCCAGGATGCCTTGGCGATGGAGATTAGGGGCGCGACCCTGCGCGCCCTGTGGCGTCATCGCCAGATCAGGCGACGCCACGCAAATCCAAGCGCCGCTATTGACGTGCCCGTTGCGGAATATTCACGTCAGGCGCTGGTCGATCAAGCAATGGGCATTGAGACTCGGGCGAACGCCCTTTCGGCGGAGGCTGGCTCTCCAGCACGCGCCGCCTTGTTTGCCGAAAAGGCCGAGCTCGCGGATCGGCAATGGCTTGGTGGCATCAAAGCCGATGTTCTCGCCGAAATCGAACGCCGGAAGAAAATCGCACGGCTTGCGGCGGCCCAGCGGGAAACTTCTACCAACCGCGTCACCACAAAGAGCACCGAGATCGCTCAGGTTTTGGTGACGGATGCGCTACGCGCGCAATTTGCTCGCGAGGTGGCGAGCTTTGAGATTGCTGGCCTCGCTGTGGAACTTCGACAGCAAAACAGCGTTCAGGGTATTCCTCGCTTCAAGATCGCACTTACACGGAAGCCCACGGCTCTGGTGGGACAGGTCTTGAGCGAGGGCGAGCATCGCTGCGTTGCCTTGGCCGCGTTTATGGCCGAACTCGCCACCACCGAAAACGAGTCCGGCATCGTCTTTGATGATCCCGTTTCCTCGCTCGACCACATGCACCGGGAGGCTGTGGCCAAACGCCTGGTCGCTGAGGCCGCTCATCGCCAGGTCATTGTCTTCACTCATGATCTTGCGTTCCTGTTCGAGTTGAATCGCGCGGCTGACGATGCGCAGCCTAAGTTGCCGGTTGCGATTAGCTCCATCAGCCGGGGTGCTGACAAGGCAGGCTTCTGCCGCAATGAGCCGCCATTCAAAGCGCGTCGGGTCAGTGACATCACCACAAGTCTGAGCAATCAGCTTGAGGGTGAACGCTACCATTTCGAGCAAGGCAATCACGACGAGTGGCGAAAGTCCGTCAAATCCATCGCCGCGACGTTGCGCGATACGTGGGAGATCGCGGTTGAAGAAGCTGTCGGGCACGTCATCCGGCGGCTGTCCAACGAAGTGAAGACGCCTGGCTTGGTCAGTTGACCGTGATCACGGTTCCTGACTGCGAAACCATGCGGGACGGTTTTGGTCGCTGTTCCGAACTGCTGCACAGCGCCGCCGCTGCATTGAACCGTCCGCTACCGAGACCGGAAGCTCTGACGGCAGAAATTGATGCGTTGGCGGCCTGGGCGGACAGCATTCGGCAGCGTCAGGGCGCTGTGAGGTTGCCCTGAATCCTTGGCGTCAACCAAGAGCTTAGGATCTGAGTGTGGTAGTGTTTCTGGTCCTCCCAGAACATTCTTTATTAATGCTGCGTAGGAGGTGATCATGATCGCTCAAGCTGAACAACTGCTGCCGGCGATTTTCACTATCTTCAGCCAATGGCGCTTGACTGGTGCTCAGAAGATGACCCTGTTGGGACTCAGTAATGAGAAAACGATCCACAACTGGAAGAACCAGCCGAAAAAGGCCAAGTTAACCAGGGACCTTCTGGAAAGGGCCAGCTATATCCTGGGGGTCAACAAGTTCCTGCAAATCCTGTTGCCGGCCCAGGCGATTTCTGATCAGTGGTTGGCTACCCAATCGACAACCCGTTGTTCAATGGCACAGCCCCGCTGGAACGGTTGCTGGCCGGGCAGGTGGTAGACCTGGCCGTGGTCAGGAATTTCCTTGATGCGGAGCGGGGTGGTTAGTGATTGATCGCGGTATGCTACCTAATAGCGAGGTCAATGAACCCGTCTATCGGGTCATCCTGTCGCGCTATCCCCAGGTTCACTTGTTCGAGCGCGTTTCCGGTCCGCAGGATTGGGAGGTGATCTCTGCCGTTGAGTCCCTGACAAAGACAAAAGTGTTGGATGTTGAAGATATCAGAGCCAAGGGCGGTGGCACGCATGGGGCGAAGATTGATAGTCAGCAAACTGCTCGAGTGATGGAAGCGATGAGACGATCAGGAAGCCCCGTCGATATGGAAGTATGAGCCTGTTCCTCTCGACCGATATTTCTCACGGGTGCCCAAACCCGAGGCTGAATCTGACGAGCAGGATTCTCACTCATTTTTTAGCGGACAGAAACGCACAGGATGGCAGGAGATCGAGGCGGAGTTTCGTTGCGTCATCCTGGCTGAAGCAGGGGCGGGGAAAAGCTTCGAGATGGAAGCCCGTGCAAAGCATTTGGAGGAACAGGGCCGCGCAGCGTTTTTCATCCGAATAGAAGATATAGAAGTTGGCTTCGAGAAAGCGTTTGAATTTGGCAGTGTTGATGCTTTTGAAGGTTGGTTGAAATCACAAGATGAGGCCTGGTTCTTCCTTGACTCCGTAGATGAGGCTCGGCTGGAAAATCCCCTTGCTTTCGAAAAGGCAATTAAGCTCTTTGCCAGGCGAATCAAATCGGCTGACCAGCGCGCGCACGTTTTCATCTCCAGCCGTCCCTATGCTTGGCGCGCTCGTTTGGATCGAGACCTTGTGGAGCGGTACTTGCCCTTCGTAAACCCGAAATTGGAGAAAACGGGAGACGGAGATGTCGTCTCAGAAGAAGTCGAAGCTGTTGAGCGGGCGGAACCCGAAAGTGCTCTGCGGGTTTACCTGCTTGATCCACTTGATGAGAGCGGCATCCGCAAATTCGCCGATTGTCGTGGAGCGCCACAGATAGACAAATTGATTCTCGAACTCCAGCGCATGAATTTGATGTCGATGGCAGCGCGGCCGTTTGATCTCGAGGGCATCCTGGCCAAGTGGGCAAACGATCAATCGCTCGATGGGCGGCTAGAGTTGCTACAGCACAATATCGATCATCGCTTGAACGAGATTGATCCAAACCGTGCGCTACGTCAGCCGCTCAACCGGGAGAAAGCGAGGCGTGGCGCACGTGTGCTCGCCGCCGCAGTCATTCTGACAGGTGAACCAGGTATTCGCGTTCCGGACGCGACCCAACCCGACAAAGGCATCGATGCGGAAACTGTTCTAGGCGATTGGGAGCCGGCAGAGGTCCAGGCATTGCTTGAGCGAGGAATCTTCAACGATGTGCTGTATGGCATCGTGAGATTTCGACACCGGGAAGTGCGAGAGCTGCTCGCAGCCGAATGGTTCAGTCATCAATTAAGAATCGGCAACGCCCGGCGCGCAACAGAGATATTGTTTTTTCGCGAACAGTATGGTCATTCGGTCATCACGCATCGCCTGCGACCGGGTTTTGCCCTGGTTGATGCTGTTCGACGCTGAGATCCGCCGCAAAGCACTGAAGATTGCGCCTGAAGTTGCGGTCGAAGGAGGCGATGCCGCGCACTTGCCGTTTGCAGAACGGACAACGCTCCTCCACGATATTGTCCGGCGGATCGCGGGGGATGAGGATGATCGTGCCGCGCGCGACAACAGTGCGATAGCCCGGATTGCTCAGCCTGATCTGAGCGGCGATGCGCTGTGTCTTATCACGCAACATCAAGACAATGACGATGCAATTTTCTTCTTGGGCAGGTTGGTTTGGCAAGGTGGGATGACGGAGTGTGTGCCGGCTCTGTCAGGGATCGCCACCGAGCCAGCCCGGGGTATTTATGCTCGCATCGCCGCGACTCGGGCCGTGATGACATGTGGAATGCGGGATCAAAAAGACCACTTATGGAGCCACCTGAATCAGTCGCCGGGTGCGCTGCCACGCAGTCTGTTGGCCGAGGTCGTGGACGATGCAGATGCTGACGTCGTCTCGGTCGACCTCCTACTCGCGTCAATCGACAAGTTGGAGGCCCATGACCATTTCGAAGCCACAGGATTGCGCCAGGCGCTACATGGTTTCATCGACCGTTTGCCGATTTGTGACGATTTAGGCGAATTTCAGCCCTTGGCGGCAATAGTTAGTGGTTTCAACGATTACCTCGACCGAGAGCCTTATATCGAGCGGCGGGAATGTCATGTCTCTGAGGAGTTCTCATGGCTACTAGGTCCTGCCACCCACGCTGTCGAGCGGCTGGTTTCCGCGCGATCAGAGGCGGCGCTTTCGTCGGAAGCACTCTCGATAATGCTGAAGATGCCGTTAGCGCGATTCTGGCGGGGCGAAAACTTCGATGAGTACAAAGGCCACATCCATGAAATGGTACCCGCTTGGAAAAAACTGAATGACGCCCTTTTCTGGCGAAGTGTTGAGGAGGGGCGCGAAAGGCTCGAAGCAACGAAAGAGAAGCGTTTGATCGATGAGTGGGCGGAGCGATGGATCGAACATTACTGGAATTTTGCGGTTGATCGGTTTCACGATGTTCTGGGTTTCGTCGCAATGCGCGATTTTCTGGATGACAAATTGGTTGCTCTATCGCTCGCTCACCGACTCTTAATGCAGGCGGGCAAGCCTGACGACTGGTTGAGTAAGCTAAGGCGGGTAGTCGAAGGGAATTCAGAATTGAAGGAGTACCTCGATACGCTCTTGAACCCAACGAAGTCTCAACACGCTATCGAATTGGAAGAAGCGGACGCACGACGAAAAAATAGACGTAAAAGGGAAAAGAACGAGAGCGACCGGAAACGCGCGGAATGGATCAAACGCGTGAAGGCAATGCCGGATGTTGTTCGCCATCCGCCGGGATTAAAACCGGGTGAGTTCAGTGATGACCAATATTGGTTACTGGGCGAGATTGAAGACACTGGCCTTCGAAAAGGAGGAGTGGTGGAGCAAACTGGGAAGCGTTGATTCCCGAATTCGGTGAAGATGTCGCGCAAGCCTACCGGGATGCGGCGATTTCACATTGGCGACACTTCACCCCCGGCCTTCGGTCGGAAGGGCACGACACTCGTTCGATCCCCTATTCGCTGATCTTTGCGATGGCGGGCCTCGACATCGAGGCCGGCGAGATCGTTAACTTCCCCGCGCATTTGTCCGAAGCAGAAGTCCGTCATGCGCTTCGATATCTGGTTTGGGAACTCAACGGCTTTCCAGGCTGGCTTGAGCAAGTGCATTGGATTTATCCAAAACTGGTATTGGACATAGTGCATACTGAATTGTACTGGGAAATCGCGCATACAGAGCCGGATCAACCCATGCACTACATTCTGCACGATCTGGTCCATTACGCCCCGTGGATGCATCAGTATTTGGTTCCATCGATTACGGCTTGGATTGAGCAAAACGAAATTTTGAACCTGGAGGTTCTACGCTACTGCATCCTTATTTTAATTAGTGGAGATGCGGACGGCGAAACTGTTTCGAAATTGGCGCAGTCAAAAATAGCGAACAGTGCAGCAAGGGAGCAATTGGCGGTTTGGTTCGCACTGTGGGTAGATATTGATGCCGAGAAAGCGATACAGGCAACTGAAAAATGGTTGTCGAGCCTTTCCGAGGAAGATGCATCGAAGGAAGCACAGCTATTTATAACGAGATTGATCGGGACGCGGCGGTCGCAAAACACAGGTCCTTCCCGCAGTAGCTTCCGCGACGTTAAACACCTCAAGTCGCTTTACGTTCTCATGCATCGGCATATTCGTGCACAGGACGATATCCAGCGTGCAGGCAAAGGAGCGTACTCACCAGGGCTGCGTGACGATGCGCAGGATGCTCGGAACTCCCTCCTCAGCCAGCTTTCCGAAATTCCCGGGAAAGAGACTTATGTCGCGCTTCACGAGCTCGCGAGCGATCACCCGGATGTCAACTATCGGCCCTGGATGCGAAAGCTAGCGTATAAACGCGCTGAAGCGGATGCGGATTTAGAGCTGTGGTCGGCTCAGCAGGTGCGGGATTATGACCAGCACCAAATGAGAACTCCGGCGACACACCGACAACTCTTCGATCTCACCGTGAATCGCCTGATAGATCTGAAGGCCTGGATCGAACGTGGAAATGACAGTCCCTACAAAACATGGCAAAGGGTTGAGGGAGAAACCGAGATGCGTAACCTCGTGGCAGGTTGGCTTAATGGCCAGTCCTTTGGGCGATATACCTGCGCGCAAGAAAACGAATTTTCGAACAGACAACGGCCTGATATTTGGATGCAGAGTCCACAGGTTGATTCGGCAGTGCCAATCGAGTTGAAGGTTCTCGACAAAGGGTGGACAGGCCCTGAACTCTGTGAGCGACTGCGCAACCAACTTGTCGGCGATTATCTGCGTGAAGAAACTGCGGATTGCGGTGTGATGCTTTTAATTTGGCAGGGCCAATCTACTCGATCAAGGTGGCAGATTGGTGACAGTCGAGTTGCGCTCACAGGCTTGAGAGGGGGCGCTCAAGTCTTACTGGAGCGCTATCGCCAACAATTATCCCGGGGTTGTTTCAATTGACGTGATTTTGATCGATCTTACGGTTAGAGATGTGAAGGCACACAACTAAGCAGGTATTGTTCCAGGCCCTTGGCGACTTGGAGCAAAAGAAACGATATTGGTAGATTTATTGGACATGGAATTTTCTTGGCACTGGAACGGGGATGCGCTTGTGACCTACACTCAGCGCTTCTACCCGGACCAATGTGCCGGCAGAACCGATAAAACTTGCTGAGGAAACCTGTCATGGACCAACCCAAGCGCGCAGCAGATACCCCCTACGGCGTTCTCGTCAAACCCGGTAAAACCTACTACTGGTGTGCCTGTGGCATGAGTGATACCCAGCCATTTTGCGACGGCTCACACAAGGACACCGGATTTTCACCGGTGCGTTATGAGGCGACGGCTGACGCCAAAGTGTTTTTCTGCGGCTGCAAAGCCACGGCAAACCAACCGCTGTGCGATGGCACGCACAGCAAATCGTAGTTGATACTCGGCTGCAACCTGGTTGGAGCACTTCGATCACATCTACCAGCGCGCGTGCGAGCGCCACGGAGGAGAGCCTGCGCTGGGCAAACTGATGCCTGTAGTGCGCAGCCCCAAGGCGCTGGCCCAGAGCAAGGACGACCGCTGGCTGGCGCAGATGACCCGCTGCATTTTCCAGGCCGGCTTCGTGTGGCGTGTGGTGGATCATAAATGGGCGGATTTTGAGGATGTGTTTTTCGGGTTCCCGCCGGAAAAAATCGTCCTGCTCAGTCCCGAGCAAATCGATCGCTTCGCTCAAAACGCGCGCATTATCCGCAATCGCCAGAAAGTATTGAGCGTGCAGGCCAACGCCCAGTTTATTCTCGATATCTCCCGGGAACACGGCAGCTTTGGCAAGTTCATCAGCCGCTGGCCGGCGCAGGAGTTGATTGATTTGTTTACGCTCCTGAAGAATCGCGGCAGCCGTCTGGGTGGCATGACAGGGCAGCGCGTGCTGCGCAACATGGGCAAGGATACCTTTATCGTCACCGCCGACGTGGTACGGTGCCTGCAGCGCAGCGGCCTGGATATCGGCGACAACCCCTCCAGCAAGCGCGAAATGCGGCTCATCCAGGGAGCGTTCAACCAGTGGCATGAGGACAGCGCCCTGCCTTTCAGTCATATCAGTCGGATCTGTGCTATGTCGCTGTAGGATTGTGTTACAACGCTGTCCCCCGCAGGGCATACCCTTTGAAGAGCGACAACCTTACCGTTGAATCCTGGTTCAGGTCACGATTTAAAAAGGGCTCTGGCCGCCTGTTTCCGCTCACAATGGGCGCACCTTCTTTGCATCAATTGGTCTACACTATTTGTTAAATTCAATTTGCTCTCCCGCTAAGCAGGAAATTCCATGATCATTTTTCGCGCCCTGATTTTTTCATTTCTTTCCGTTGGTTTGGCGGGCCACGTTCAGGCAACGCTGCTCTGGGACGAAGCGACGAATGGCGACCTTCCGAACATTCTTCGAGCGGATCAGTTATCGCCTAATCTTGTCTTGCACGAGGGGGTGAATGAAATTCGAGGCACATCAAGCTGGAGTGGTATTTTTTTGCAGGGCCAGTACCAGGGAGCGTCGGATGCTGATCGCGCGCGCCTGACGCTGCTTCCCGGTCTACAGATAGATATTATCGATTATGTTTTCAGCAACGTTAGCCTGCTCCAATTATCGGGCCCACTCAGTCCCGGCGTTCGTCTCCGGCAAGGTTATGCGCTGACCGAGGACGATACGCGATCGAGGATTTATTGTTTTATAAATTCTGGGATTTTTCGGACGTCGTCGGTGAAGAGGTGCCAGTTCCGGTTGGTTCGTTTGATGTACTGCCTGTTGTCGAGCCTGGTAACAATTACCTGTTTGGTACCTGGGTTGGAAGCGCAAGCCTCCCAACGGAATGGGATTACTCCTGGGACTACACCGCCTCGATTACGGTGAGTCGATCCGGCGTGGTCCCGGTTCCAACTCCAGGCATATTTGGTTTGGTCATCATTGCATTGGTGGGGATGATGTATACCAGGCAACCCACAAGACATTGAACCAGCGCGCAGGGCGCCACGCATCAGCTCAGCGGGTTGTGGCAACCGGCGCGGCCTTCCGGACAGAAATCCTGAAGACCGGCGGTGCCAAAAAATCCTGGGACTTTTTCGTCGCTTTCCGCGGCCGTGGGCCGTGTAACGAACTACGACTGCGGAATGTCTGGTAAGCCCGTGGCTAGTCGTCGCTGCCCAGCCAGTTGTAGACCAGTCCGGCGAGGGCGGCACCGACAATGGGTGCGACCCAGAACATCCACAGCTGGGAAATCGCCCAGCTGCCCTGGAACAGGGCCACGCCGGTGCTGCGCGCTGGGTTAACTGAAGTGTTGGTCACTGGAATGCTGATCAGGTGAATCAGTGTCAGGCCCAGGCCGATCGCAATGGGTGCCAATCCCGCAGGTGCGCGCTTGTCAGTGGCTCCCAGGATGATGATCAGGAACATGAAGGTCATCACGACCTCCGTGACCAGGGCAGACATCAGTGTATAGCCGCCGGGAGAGTGCTCCCCGTAACCATTGGAGGCAAAACCGGCCGTCACATCGAAACCTGCCTGACCCGAGGCGATCACGAACAGGATCCCGCCACCGGCCAGGCCACCGAGTACTTGAGCCACCACATAGGGCAGCAGTTCTCCCGCAGGAAATCGTCCCCCTATCATCAGGCCAACTGAGACCGCAGGATTCAGGTGGCAGCCCGAAATATGCCCAATTGCAAATGCCATCGTCAGTACCGTCAGGCCGAAGGCGAGAGAGACTCCCAGCAAGCCGATACCCACATCGGGGAAGGCCGCCGCGAGGACCGCGCTGCCGCAACCACCGAGTACCAGCCAGAAGGTACCAATAAACTCTGCACCCAGTTTTTTACTCATGCTCATAGAGGCATCTCCATTTGATTTATAGTCTCGTACTTGCGTACCGAGTGAATCCTAGCATAGGTAAGTAACAATGCGATGGTCTCTGGCAAGCCCGTGCTTATCATCAGCCATACGACAAGCGATCCAACAATCGCAGCGCGCCCCCGCCATAGCATTATCACAGGGTCCCTGAATCTTGATCCAGGTCAATGGAATGTCATTCGGACACCGGTTGTAGCCGATTTGAGGTATGAGCGGCTCGCCGCAGGCGCGCATAGTCCCCGCAAGTCCCTATTTCACCATCGAGGATTCGCCATGAACGCACCCCAACTGACGCAGGCCGAACAGCTCTACAAAGCCGCACGCAACCTGGTGCCCGCACTGCGCGAGCGCGCCACCGAAACCGCACGGCTCGGGCACCTGCCTGCGGCGACGATCGACGCGATGCAGCAGGCGGGTTTTTTCCGCATCATGCAGCCCGCGCGCTACGGCGGGTTTGAACTGGACCCGGAAGTGTTTTTCAAGGTGCAGATGATCCTGGCCGGCGGCTGTATGTCCACCGCCTGGGTACTGGGCGTTGTCGCCATCCACAACTGGCAGCTGGGCCTGTTCGAGGACCGCGCGCAACAGGACGTCTGGGGCGAGGATGACGCGACCCTGATCTCATCGTCGTACATGCCAGTGGGCAAAGTGAAACACGTAGAAGGCGGTTACCGACTGTCTGGACACTGGGGCTTCTCCTCCGGCTCCAAACACTGCAAGTGGGCTTTCCTCGGCGCGATGGTGCCGCCCAAAAATGCCGGTGATGCGCCCGATTACCGCACCTTTCTGGTCCCGATTAGCGATTACAACATTGTCGACAACTGGAATGTCAGCGGCCTTGAGGGTACAGGCAGCCACGACATCGTGGTCGAGGATGCCTTCGTGCCCGAGTACCGGACGCACCGTTCCTTGCACGGCTTCGAATGCAACAGCCCGGGCAATGCCGTGAACACCCACTATATCTTCCGCTTGCCGTTCGGGCAGATTTTCGTGCGCGCGGTGTCCTCCTCGAGCATCGGTTGCCTGCAGGGTGTCATCGACAATTACATCGCGGTGAACAAGGATCGCGTCGGCCTCAACGACGGCAATAAGATCGCCACCGACCCTGACGCCCAGATGGCGCTGGCCGAGGCGGTTTCCGCCGTGGATGAATGCCAGACGATCATGTTCCGCAACTTCGACACCATGGTCGCGGCGGCGAAATCCGGCGCGACATTGCCGATGGATGAGCGCATCAAGATGCGCTTCGACGCCGCGCTGGTGGCACGCAAGTGTACGGCAGCGATCAACCTGATGTTCATATCCTGCGGCGCGCAGGGCATCTTCCGCGATCATCCGTTGAATCGGGCATGGCTGGACATCAACGCCGGACGTACCCATGTTGCCAACAATCCGTTCAAATTCGGCCGCAATCTGGGCGGTACGATGATGGGTGGCGCAAACCACGACTTCTTTCTGTGATGCACGGCACCCAGGTCCCGGCAATCCGGTGTCACGGAAGGGCCCAGACTGTTGATCTGTATCAATAGGAGCGCTGTCCCGGGCGTTTATCGTTGTTAGCGACTATACGGGGCATTCGCGAGCTGAAGGTGTTCGGCACCAAGCTGGTGGCGTACCGCGGCAAGGTGGATAACGAAGTCCATATCCTGGACGCTTACTGCCCGCACATGGGCGGCGACCTCTGCGGAGGCGAAGTGAAGGGGAATTCTGTTGTGTGTCCTTTCCATAAATGGAGCTGGGGCAGCGACGGCGTCTGTGACGACATTCCCTACGCCAAAAAAATACCCGAAAAGGCGGTCATCAAGGCGTGGCCAACCCTGGAAAAGAACGGCCTGATTTTTGTATGGCAAGACCCGGAAGGCAACGTCCCAATCCCTGAGCAGGAGCCGGAGCGCCAGGAAGATTGCTATTCCGGTGAATGGACCAACTGGCAGATGGCGGCGATTCCCATCAAGTCGCTGGGCCGGGAACTGGTCGACAATATGGCCGATATGGCGCATTTCGGCCCCATTCACTACTCGAAAGTGAAGTCCTTTCGAAACACGATGGAAGGCCACAAATTCGTGCAGTACATGGTGGGTGGCCACCAGATCCTCACCGAGGGTGACGGTGCGCTCATCACCAGCGTAGCCACCTATGAAGGCCCCGCCTACATGACGACCACGATGACCGGGTTGATGGACGGGCACCCCATGACCACGCACCTCCTGGTCAGCCATATACCCGTGGATATGGAAAATTTCATTATCAATTTTGGTGTGATGATGAAGAAGGATCCCAATATATCCGAGGCAGGCAACAAGGCCATGGTGGAGGAGTACACCGAGAAGAACATCGAGTCCTTCCACCAGGATGTCGCCATCTGGAACAACAAGTGCATCATCGACAACCCGTTGATGTGTGACGGCGATGGCCCGGTCCACCTGGTGCGCAAATGGTACAGCCAGTTCATGACGGACGTCGCGGATATCCAGGACGACCAGGTGCGGGCGCGGCAACACGTCACTGTGGAAGGACCCAGTGTGGAGGAGGTCATCGCCGCGATGGCGTGAACTCCGCGTCGCATATTGGACTGCGGCGCCGGGTGAGATTGGCGACGGCCGGGTGCGAAAATCGCCGGCTTTCCGTGGGGTGGTAAGGAAGTAGTATTCGAGAGAAAAGGGAGTTTATACTTCCGCTACTTCGCGAATTCTCTACATGCGCGCGCCGCGCTGGCGCAAGTCGAGCGCGTCCATGAGAAGCGCGCCGTAGGGGAAGTGAATGAGCTACATGAAGGAGCTGCTGCTCAATTGGCGTGCGCTGGTCGCGGCGTTGATCGGTTTGGGCACGGGCTTTTCATTCACCAACACCACGGCCAGCATCATGGGCACGCGTCTGGTCGAGGATCTCGGCTGGAGCATGGCCGACTTTGCGGCAGTCAACAGCCTTTCGCTGGTGATGCTGCTGGCCTTCCCCGTGGTCGGGCGGCTGACGGATGTGATCGGCGTGCGCCGCACCGCGCTGATCGGCTTCATCACACTGCCGCTGAGCTTTATCGGCCTGAGCCAGATGGATGGCTCGATCAACACCTACAAGTTTTACTTTCTTGTCCAGGCGGTGCTCTGCATAACGACGACGGCGACGGTGTTCAGTCGCGTGGTGGTGCAATACATCGAGAAGGCGCGCGGCCTGGCATTGGCCATCGTGGCATCCGGCCCCGCCATCACCGGTGCGATTGTCGGGCCACTGCTCAACACCTATGTCGAGACCAATGGCTGGCGCGAGGGCTACATCGCGCTGGCCGTATTTTGCGCCGTGGGCGGCGCCATCGCGCTCTTGCTGCTGCCGCGTGAGCGTAAAATTGCCGGTCTGCCAGCGGGCCGTCCAGCGGGGAATCTGCGCCGCGATTATACCGAGATCGTCGCCACCAGGGCGTTCTGGGTCCTGCTGGGCGCGATGCTGCTCTGCAACCTGCCGCAAGTACTCGTGCTCTCGCAGCTCACGCTGCTGCTGCGTGAGAATGGCGTCGACGCAGGCGACGCGGGCGTAATGATTTCCGCATTTTCCATCGGCATGCTGGTTGGGCGTTTTTCGTGCGGGCTCGCGCTGGACCGGTTTCCCGCGTCGGTCGTATCCGCCATCGCAATGGGCCTGCCGAGCATTGGCTTATGGCTGCTGGCATCCAATCTCGATGCGCCGGCAGTGCTGACTTTCTCGGTGTTTCTACTCGGTCTTTCATACGGGGCCGAGGGAGATCTGGTCGGCTATCTCGTCTCGCGCAATTTTAATGTGCAGATTTTCAGCAGTGTGCTCGGCCTGATGACGGCGGCGATTGCCACTTCGTCGGCTGCGGGCGCGATCCTGCTTAGTATCTCACTGGCGAAAACGGGGAACTATGTGGTGTTCCTGGTTGCGTGCGGCGTCGCCGTGTTGCTGGGCAGCCTGCTATTCCTGATGTTAAAAGGACAGGCGGCGCCCGTGCATGCGGCCAGCCGATCCAGCGTGGGCGCGGCGGAGTAAGCGCGCCCGCCGACGCCAAAGCAACTAACGCAACTACAGCAAGTCACATCACGCTTTCTGGTAGGTGCCAAATAGACGGTCACATACTGTTAGCACCACGGATACGTTGGTCGGCGCTCTATTGGCATGATGGAGATCATGACACGCTGCATTTGCAAATAGTTTGTCGTACACAGGGATTCGATAGCCGCAATGCGTGATCATGGTGACGGCTGTTATGGAGAACGCCGCGATCGCGAATGTCAGGGGGTGAATGGGAAACAGAATGCCGTAGATATGAAAGCACAGAAACACCGAGAAACCCTCGACAGGGTGTACCACCATCGCGGTCCATATGGTTAATGGTGGACGATCGGTGTGATGGTAGTAGTGCACCTTTTTAGCGTACGTATCGTTGGCATGTTCAATGCGATGCCAGACGTACGACGCAAAATCCCCCACCAGGAAATAGAAAAGAATATCGCGGAAAAACTCGATTAACGTGGGCGCGCTCGCAGGTGCATCCAGCTTAAAGGGCAGTGGTACGAACGCAAAAAAGAGAATCGCTCCAATGTAAACCGGCGAGTACCATTTCATCGCCCGCCAATACACAGCGCAACAGTCCCTGAGGGACAAGCGTTTGGTGACAAAGACATCGACTATTGAAAATATTACACCGGGCACATAAACACCCAGTATGACTGCTGCCAATATCAAGCCTGGTGAGGAGACAAAATCCCCGAGGTGCTTGATCCAAAAGTCCCAGACGGGCTGCAGTGCTAATTCGTTATTCATCATTGCGGCACCTGGTGCAGGCGAATTCGTAACGCACGACGAGAATCAACAGGATTATTCGTGCATCCGCTTCTTCAAACGATCGAGACAGGGAAAGCGGCCAAGCTACCTCGTCTCGTCAGGAAACATCAACTCATTGTAGAACAAATAGTACATCGCATATGCCAGCACAGTACCGATTAATGGAAAGGGTGCGAAAGTTGTTGTCCTAGGCGGTATTCCCTTGCAACCACGCTAGGCGCCTCCACCTGCGGAATGTCCGTGGGAGCGCGCCCCGGTTCCCCACCACCTCAAGCGCGACGACCGTGGAGCGGGGGCTCCTTTTAGGGCGCGGCGCCCGTTGTTGTAGGTGATCAGTTCCCAGAAATGCTGAATCAAGTCGGCCGAGGGCTGCGTGTCTGGACCGAATACCTTGCCCATGGTGCGGCTCAACTGCCGCTCATTCATCAGCGCGGTGAGCAGGGGCCCCAGCGGAGTGAGCATCAATTTCTGGATCAGGCGCGCGCGATGAGTTTCCGGAAACAGGCCACCGTTCAGCAGGCAGCAGGACAGCCGGGCGCTGCGCGTCGGGCCAACAGGCCCCCCCCCCCCCCCCCCTGCCCCCGTGCCCCGCCCCCCTCGCGGGCCGAGCGTGTCCGTGGGAACGGGCCCGGCGCGCGGGCCGGCCGCGGGGGGGGGCCCCCGCGCGCCCCCCCCCCCCCCCCCCCCCCCCCCCCCCCCCCCCCCCCCCCCCCCCCCCCCCCCCCCCCCCCCCCCCCCCCCCCCCCCCCCCCCCCCCCCCCCCCCCCCCCCCCCCCCCCCCCCCCCCCCCCCCCCCCCCCCCCCCCCCCCCCCCCCCCCCCCCCCCCCCCCCCCCCCCCCCCCCCCCCCCCCCCCCCCCCCCCCCCCCCCCCCCCCCCCCCCCCCCCCCCCCCCCCCCCCCCCCCCCCCCCCACAGCCCAACACCCCCACACAACCCCCACAACCAAAACCCCCCCCCCCCCCACCCCCCCCGGGGGGGGAAACGGCCCCCCCGAAAACCCCACCCCCCCCCGACCCAGCCCCACCCAAAAAACCCCCACCCCCCCCCCCCCCACAGAACCCCCAAACCCAACCCCCCCCCCCCCGGCGTTACCCCCCGGACGAAACGAGGACCACAGGCCCCCCGGCACCACCACCCCCCAGGGCAGAAGAAGCGACAACCACCCCACACGCGCCACTGTCCCATCGCCTGCCACTGCTCGGGTGAGTATTGCATGGTCGAGTCTCCGGTTCCTGGTCAGTGCGCCAACCCATTCAACTGTGCCCACCCCGTCCACATGATCTCGATGCCGATACAGAGCAGGATGAACGCCATCATCCGTATCATCACCAGCGTGCCAATCCTGCCCAGCCGGGTGAGCACGGCGACTGAATTCTTGAAAATAAAATACAGGGTTACAGACACGATCGCTGCGCCGCCCGCGGCCACGACCACGCCAAGCGCATACTTGACAGGATCGGGGGGAATATTCGCGGAGAGGGCGATCGAGGCGGCTATCGTCCCCGGCCCGGTGGTAAGCGGAAAGGTGATAGGAAAGAAGCTGCGCTGCATGACCTCGGCTTGCGGCACTTCCGCCTCTTCCACTGCTTCAGCTACGTCATCTTCTTCTTCGGTGTGATGCAGCATGCGCCACGCCGTTGACGCCACCAGCAGTCCGCCGCCAATCCGCACGACAGGCAATGAGATGCCAAACAGCGCGAGTACATAGGTGCCAATCAGCATGGAGACCAGCAACACGAACCAGGCGTTGATCGCGACCTGTCTTGCCAACTGCCGCGCCAACGTGCGGTTGGCGCCAACCGTCGCGGCGAAGACCGGCGCGCTACTCAGCGGGTTGATGATCGGCAACAGTGTCACCGGAACGAGTATCAGGCCTTGAATGAGCCAGCTAATGTGTGATTCCACCCAACCTCCAGAAGACTGTCGCATTAATATGGCCCAAGTCTAACAAGTGAGACGGGTATAGCCACGCGCTTTTCTCATGCGCTGTTTCAGTTGCTCGTCCGCTGCGGCGCACACGCTCGCCAACAACAGCACGCCAATCCGTGTGCGGAATTCCTTAGCTCGACAGTCCTTGGGTTTCCCATATACTTTCACTGCGGTAACCAGCAGGTCGATTGCTATCTCTGCCGCGCTGCCAAAGCGACCACATTATTGAGAGACACTGCATTGAGAGACACTGCCATGAATGATGCCGTCGACAATATCGCCGCGCTGGAAGCCTGCATCGGCAAGACGCCAGGAGCGATACACCTCAAGGTGATAGACCATCTCGATGCCGGCGCGCTGCGCTGGATAGCCTCCTCAACATTGGTCTTTGCGGGCTGCGGTGGTGGCGATGATAGCGACGGCAATGTCGCCGTAACGCTTGGCGGCGGTGAGCCGGGCTTTGCGCGAGCAATGGACCCGGCGCGCTTGCGCCTGCCGCTGGCATCGCTCGACAGGCCGCAGTTGTTGCGGGCGGGCAGCGGCTTCGGTGCGCTGTTCCTTTCGCCGGGCATCGGTGAAACTCTGCGCGTCAACGGTCGGGTGGTGCTTGTTGATGACACTGACATCGAGATCGCGGTCGATGAATGCTATGTCCACTGTGCCAAAGCGTTGTTGCGCTCGCACTTCTGGAGCGCCGCGCCGCGCGACGACGCGCCGCCGGACGCCACGGCATTTCTCGCCGCCAGCCGCTTCGTGGCGTTGGCGACGATGGACGCACAGGGGCGCTGCGACCTCAGCCCGAAAGGTGATCCAGCGGGCGCGATGATCCGCCTGCGGGAAGGCTGCGTCTGGTATGCCGACCGCCCGGGCAATCGCCGCGCGGACAGCTTCCGCAATATCCTGGCGCAACCACGTATCGCGGCAGTGGCGCTGATTCCCGGTTCATCGCAGGTCGCCGTGCTCTCCGGCACCGCGCGTATTACCAGCGATGCCAACTTGCGCGCCGACTTCTCCGTCGAGGGCAAGACGCCGTCGCTCGCGACCTGCGTTGAACAGCTCACGCTGGATATTTACCCCAGCCCCGCATTGGCCCGCGCGCGCCTGTGGCCAGTTGCAGCGCGCGCGGCGGACATCGATCCGGCGGCGATGCTGGTGGCGCACGTGAAGGGCAACAAGACGCGCGGCCTGCGGGCGACGCTGGTGCGCACCGCGCTGTCCGTGCCGGGCCTGATGGAAAAAGGGTTGCAAAGCGATTACAAGAACAATCTGTATTAAAGAGGCGGCGGCAACCATATAAAAACAGGCATGACGGATTGTTTTTAAGCCTGTTATGTCCTATAGTCCGGCGGGCATCCGGGCGGGTTTGACAGGACACCCGATGCACGCATCCCCACACGAAACACACTCACTGCACGGGAGAGGCCAGGTGAAACTACACAGGGACATTTTGTTGCGGGCCTACCGCCAGATGAAGACGATCCGCGAGTTCGAAGAGCGCGCGTACGCGGAAATCATGAATGGCCAGATACCCGGCTTTACGCACCTGTACACCGGGCAGGAAGCCAACGCGGTGGGCGTGTGTGAACATCTTGAAACCGCCGACACCATCATCTCGACGCATCGCGGCCACGGGCATTGCATCGCCAAGGGCGCGGATGTTGTCGGCATGATGAAGGAGCTTTACGGCTCTTCAGAGGGTCTGTGCAAGGGCAAGGGCGGTTCCATGCACGTGGCCGACCTGGAGAAGGGCATCCTCGGCGCCAACGGCATCGTCGCCGGTGGGCCGCCCATTGCCGTGGGTGCCGCGCTCGCGGCGAAGATTCGCAAGGACGGGCGCGTATCGGTGTCGTTTGCCGGCGATGGCTCGGTCAACCAGGGCACCTGTTTTGAGGCGATGAACATGGCGGTAGTGCTCAAGGTGCCGGTCGTTTTCGTGATTGAAAACAACTACTACTCAGAGCACACCAGCATCGGCTACGCCGTCGGTTGCGACAACCTCAAGGCGCGTACCGAGGGTTTTGGTTTTCCGGTGTTTGTCGCCGACGGCGCGGATTTTTTCTCGGTCTATGAAGCGGCGGGCAAGGCGATTGCGCACGCCCGCGCAGGCAACGGACCGGCGGGTATTTTCGCCGAGACCGGCCGTTTCCACGGGCATTTCGTCGGCGACCCGCAGCACTACCGGGCGAAGGGAGAGCTGGAGGATTTGCGTGAGAATTCCTGCTGCCTGAAAAATTTCCGCGCACGGATGGCTGAAAGCGGTGAGCTTGGTGCGGCGGAACTCGACGCGATCGATGCCGAGGTGCTCGCGCTGGTCGAGCGCGCGGTGACCGAGGCGAAGGCCGCGCCGCGACCGACGCCGGCGCAGGTCACCCAGGATGTCTACATTAACTACATCAGCGCTTAGGGGAATAACCATGCCACAGAAAACCATGCGCGATGCGATCAACGAAGCGCTGCACCAGGCGATGGCGGCTGACGACTCGGTCTTTGTGATCGGGGAGGACGTGGCCGGTTGTAACGGCAGTCCCAGCGGCAAGGTGGGATCCGTCGGTGGCGTGTTCGGCGTCACCGCCGGCCTCTATGACAAATTCGGTCCGGATCGCTGTATCGACACGCCCATCTCCGAGTCGGCCATCGTCGGTGCGGCCGCCGGTGCGGCGTTGGTGGGTATGCGGCCGGTGGCGGAAATCATGTTCGCGGATTTTATCGGCGTGTGCATGGACCAAATCGTCAACCAGATGGGCAAGTTCCGCTACATGTTTGGCGGCAAGAGCAAGTGCCCGGCGGTGATCCGCTTCGCCTCCGGCGGCGGCTTCTCCGCAGCTGCCCAGCACAGCCAGTCCATGTACCAGGTGATGACGTCATTTCCAGGGCTCAAGGTCGTGATTCCCTCCAACGCCTACGACGCCAAGGGCCTCTTGCTGCAGGCCATCCGCGATGACGACCCGGTGTTGTTCTTCGAGCCAAAGGCGCTGTACCAGGCGGCCTGCGAAGTGCCGGATGAGATGTATACGATACCGTTTGGCAAGGCCGCTTTCGTGCGCGAGGGCGATGACGTGACAGTAGTCGCCTTCGGCCAGATGGTGGGCCGCGCGGCGGCGGCGATTGATGCGCTGGAGGCACTGGGCATCAGCTGTGACCTCATCGATCCGCGCACCAGTTCGCCGCTGGATGAAGATGCCATCCTCGAGAGCGTCGAGGCGACGGGCCGGTTGATCGTCATCGACGAGTCGCCGCCGCGCTGCGGGTTGACCGCGGACATCGCGGGGCTCGCGGCGGACCGCGCGTTCCATGCGCTCAAGGCGCCGATCAAGCAGGTGTGCGCGCCGCACAGTCCGACACCGTTCGCGCCGGAACTGGAAGCGGCGTACCTGCCCAGCGTTGAGCGCATCAAGGCCACCATCCAGCAACTCGTTCAGGGCTGATCAGTATGAGTACTATCTATCCCATCGCCGTGCCCAAGTGGGGCATCGAAATGGTCGAAGGCACCATCAGCACCTGGAACAAGCGGGAAGGGGACAGCATCGCCAAGGGCGAGGATGTGTTCGAGATGGAATCCGACAAGATCGTCAACGTCTGGGATTCGCCGGTCGCTGGCGTGCTGCGCCGCATCGTCGCCCAGGAAGGTGACACCCGGCCAGTCGGCGCCCTGCTCGGTGATCGCCGCGGCCGACGTCGAGGATGCAGCCATCGACACGTTTATTGCCAGTTTCACTTCCAGCGCAGCCAAGGCCGCCGGCGACACGGGGGAAGCCGAAACAGAAACCGCACCGGCTGCGCGAGCGAGCCAGGGCGGTGAGGACGCCGCCACGCGCTCCAGTCCCTCCGTGCGGCGCCTCGCGCAGGAACTTGGCGTGGATCTCAATGCCGTCATCGGCACAGGGCGTCGCGGTCGCATCACCGACGACGACGTGCGCGCACATGCCAGTGCTTCTGCCACGGGCGGCGGCAGCGACGACAGCGCCGGCCCCGGCGCGGTGGACGTGAAGCCGCTGTCCGCGACACGCAAGACCATCGCCCGCCGCCTCACCGAGGCGAAGCAGCAGATTCCGCATTTCTACCTCTCGGTGGCGTATGAACTGGATGGCCTGTTGCAGCACCGCAAGGCGCTGAACGAGGGCGGCGGCCACAAGGTATCGGTGAATGATTTACTGGTGTGGTGTGTCGCGCGGGCGTTGATGCGTGAGCCGCGCGTGAACGTCAACCTGGTAGGGGACGATATCCACCAGTTCCGCAGCGCCAATATCGCGGTGGCCATCGCCACTGCCGACGGCCTGTACCCGGCGACGGTGTACGGCGCCGAAGCGCTGTCGCCGCAGGCGATCGCCGCCAAAGTGGCTGAGCTTGCTGGGCGGGCCAACAGCGGCGCACTGACGCGGGAAGATATCAGCGGTGGTTCGTTTACCGTGTCCAATCTCGGCATGTTCGGCGTCAACAATTTCACCGCGATCATCAACCCGCCCATGGGCGCAATCCTGGCCCTGGGCAGGGCGCAGGAACAGGTCGTGGTGAAGAGCGGCGCGCCGGCGGTTGCGACTGTCGTGAATGCCACCCTGTCCTGCGACCACCGGGTCATCGATGGGGCGGTGGGTGCGCAGTTCCTGCAGGTGCTCGGCGAGGAGATCGCCGCGCTGGGTTAGGCGACGTCGTCCGGCACCCACACGGCGTGAAAGCCTACCGGCACCCGCACCGGTAGCGGCACGGACGCAATCGGCCCGGCGGACACGCGAGTGGCATCGAACAGGCAGAATGCACTGGTCCGGGTGTTTTTGTTGTACTCAAAACTGGCGAGATAGCCTTCATCCTCCGCCGCGCCATCCCGCGCGGCGATGAATATCGCCTCGCCCGGCGTCAGTTCGGGGCCGGGCAGGTAGCTATCCACCGCGCCGGTCTCGACATCGTACTTTCGTATACCACCCTGGGCCTGCGCGATGCGCTCCGGCGAGTCGTTTTTCTCATCCACCACCAGGCTGTAACCGTAGCGGTACGGGCGTGTCCACTGGCTGCGGTTGACCTGCGGAAACTCCATCGCCTCACCGTAAATCTGCTCCACCGACGCCTGCCCCGTGCGCATGTTCATCGTGAAGCGCGAGAGGCGCGCCGGGTGGAAGAAATCGTGCGAGTTCTTCACCCACAGCTGGTCATAGCGGGCGGCATCCACGATCACGTCATCGCCGCGCTCGAAGGAATTCATGATGTGGAACACGAAGCAGGGCGGGATATCGAACCACCTGATGTCGGCGTCGCCGCCGGTGCGCGGCATTACACCGACCCGGGTGGGCGCGTTTCCATCCCACTTGAAGGGCAGGGCGCTGCCGCTGATCGCCGCGAGCCAGGAAAAACGCACCGGCATCTCCATGAAGACCACGTAGCGCTCCGTCGCGGCGAAATCGTGGACCATGCTGGGCCCGGTCAGCGTGATCGGTTCCACCTGCACCAGGTTGCCGGCTGCGTCGGCGCGCATGTAGGTCAGGTAGGGCTCCATCACGTTGTAGCCGAAGAACAGCAACTCGCCCGTCACAGGGTCGATGCGCGGGTGCGCTGTCATGTTGCCGGTCAGCTTGCCGTCGTAATTGAACGCGCCCAGCGTGGAGAGATCGTCCGGATTGATCAGGTAGGGATAGCCGAACTCGCCGAGTGACATCAGGCGGCCGCCATGGTGGATCAGGGACACGGCGCTGGTGGTGTCTTCGCCGTTGGTGGAGCCGAAACCGCCGCCCTCGTCGCGGTACAGCGGTGTGTTCACATAGCGATTGCGATACCACTTCGCCTGCCCGTTTTCCAGGCGCACGCCGTGCAGCATGCCGTCGCCGCCGAAGAAATGCTCGGCGACGCCGCGCGAGGTGTTGGTGCCGTTGCGCACATACAGCCCGTTGAGCTCCGGCGGAATCTGGCCCTGGACCTTGAGGTCGGTGACAGCCACTTCCTCGGTTACCGGCCGAAAATTGCCGTGCTGCCAGAACTTCACTTTCGGTTCCCCAGTGTCGCAGCCACCGAGCAGCGCCGCGCTGGCCGCGCCGACCGCGCCCAGAGCGGTGTAGCCGAGAAACTCCCTGCGCTTCATCGTGCGATCTCCGCCAGCCTCAGGTATTGAGGTACTTGTCGAGCGTCTGGTTGAAATGCCGGACACGCACTTCCTGGTAATTGCCCAGCGTGACGGCGCCCTTCTTCGAGGCTTTCAAGCCCTTCTGCACCTGCGGCAGGTTGGCGCCGTCCTGGTTGAACACATTGGAAAGCCCCGCGCCCATGACTTCCGCCGCATCGCTGAACGGTTCGTCGATACCCAGGCGAAACGTGGGTGCGTCGTCGGGCGGCGGAGTGCCCTCGGGGTAACGTGTCAGCAGGAAAATATCCATGATGCAGCTGTCGACGTCGTCGCCATTGGGGCGGTGCCGGTAGGTGATCACGGTGCCGTGGCCGGCCCAGGGTGCGAAATTGGGGAACAGGAGATACAGCGTCGAGTCCATCAGTTCGGACATCGTGGCGCGGCCGCTGAAATCCTCGCCGGCCTGCTCGTTGACAGAAGGCAACGTGATCTCGGCCAGTTTCTCGCGGGCAGTCTGCAGGGGCGCCACCTCGGGTCGCTCCTCAGAGCCTGCAAGTTCCATCATCGCATCCATCGATTGTTGTTCGGTGAAGAGCTCCGCATGGCTGGGGTTGGCGACGCCATACGCAGTGATGGTCCTGCTGACGTGATCACCCCAGACGTCGTATTGGGAATTGTCGATGGCCTGGAACGGCATCAGTTGCGGGTGCGTGGCGATGGCATGGTAGGACTCGATGAACGCCTCCAGCGCCACCTTCCAGTTGGCGGCGATGACTTTTTCCACGTGCATCGAGACGTAGCGTTGCTCGTGCTTCCACTGGTTCATGTGCGCCGGCAGCACCTCCATGTAATCTTCCAGCGATGGCGCGGCCTCGTCCATGTTGATGAACACCCAGCCACCCCAGGTCGCGACGCGCACCTCGGGCAGGCTGAATTTCTCCTGCGTGACATGCGGGAAATCCCACGGGCAGGGCGCGCCCTCGAATTCCCCGGCCAAATTCCACGACCAGCCGTGATACGGGCAGCGCAGGTTCTCGGTGCGGCCAGCGCCGCGTTTTAGCGCGCGGCCCCGATGCAGGCACGAATTGTAGTAGCCCTTCAACGCGCCGGAATCGTCGCGCGTCAGTAGTATGGAGTCGTTGACGATGTCATAGACAAAATAATCGCCGGGACGGCGCAGCCGACTTTCGCGGCAGGCGACCTGCCAGGTTTTGCGCCAGACCTTTTCAACCTCGCGCGCGAAAAATTCCGGCGAGATATAGCGCTCGATGCCGAGGTCCTCGCTGCCCAGAAAGGTTTCCGTGCTCTCGCGCAGCGCGTCCGGAACGGGTGCGACTTCCCGGTCCAGCAGATCCTGGAACGAGTAGGAAGGCGCGCGAGCGATTATCTGTCCGTCGGTGTGTTTGGTTTTCTCATTCATGTGGCCAGCCTCCTGTAGCGCACAGGGTACAACGATATTAAAACCGGATATACTGTTTTTTATAATGGTACGCGCGCGACGCGCCGACGGCTGCGGCGGGGCGCACTGCAACCTGCGTTGGGATACAGGAGGGGAACACAATGGGCAGATTTTCCGGGCATGTGGTGGTTGTCTTTGGCGGCGCCAGCGGCATTGGTGAAGCGGTGGTGCGGGCGATCGTGCGCGAAGGCGGTCGCGTCGTCATCGCCGACCTGCAGGACGAGCGCGGTGCACAGCTTGTGGCCGAGCTGTCGGCTGTATCGGGTGTGTCGGATGCGGCGCTGTTCCATCGCACTGACGTCACCTGCGAGGACGACGTGGCCGCCGCCATCGAGCAGGCAGAGGCGGCTTTCGGCCCGCTGACCGGCATCGTCAACAGCGCCGGTATCGTGGGCGTCATCGGGCCGATAGCGGACACGCCGGTGGAGGCTTTCGACCGCACCATGGCGATCCTCGCGCGTGGGGTGTTCCTCGGTATCAAGCATGCCGCCAGGGCGATGGAGGCCAGCGGCACGCGCGGCGCGATTGTGTCACTCGCCAGCACGGCAGGCGTGCTGGGCGGCCAGGGGCCGCACACCTACACCATGGCCAAGCACGGCGTGGTGGGCCTCACCCGTTCGGTGGCCAGTGAACTCAGCCCGCTGGGTATTCGCGTCAACGCTGTCGCGCCCGGCGGCACGGTGACGCCGATGACGGCGTCCCTCACCGGCGGCGACGTGCAGTTGCTGACCGAATTCCTCACGGCCGGTTCCCCACTGGGGATTGCCTGCCTGGCCGAGGATGTCGCCAACGGTATCCTGTTCCTGCTCAGCGACGAGGCGCGTTTCATCACCGGGCACACGCTGGTGATTGACGCCGGTATTACTACCAGCCTGTTGCAGACCACTTTCCACCAGCGTTCCGAGTAGGTACTGCTGCGTATCGGACAACGCCCGGTGTTTATCTCGGCATCCGGGTTGAATGGCAATTGCTTTTGCTTCGAGACCGGCGGCAAATCGAATGGACTAGGGGCGGGACACGCCGTAAACCCATGCCCATAAACAGGGGCAGGCCCTCCATGGGGGCTTGAGCTCGGCGTCCTGCCTCGCACAGTCCCGCCCCTAGTCCATTCGATTTGCCGCCTATGTGCCACATCTGGGCTTCAGTCATTGTCAGTCGCCTGGGGCTTAAATTTACAGACAGGCTTGACTGTTTTTTTTCTGGACAACATAATCCTGCGCTTGATTTGTGCATTTGCGAGGGCAGGCTGTGACCGCACCAACGACTAACGATACCCGTGCGCTGGCGGACATGCCGCTGTTTGATAATGCCACCCTCAAGTGTCCCTATCACTTCGACCGGACCTTGCGCGACAGTGCGCCTGTTTACCGCGATCCCCAGTCCGGCATCTACACCATCGCCACCTACGAGCTGGTGCGCGAGGCGCACCGCAATCCCGCTGTATTCTCCAATGATTTCGCGCTGGCGCTCGGCAGCCAGGAGCGGCTCGATGACGATGTCGCCACCGCGCTGGGCAGAACTTACAATCTCGGCCGCGGCACGCTGCTGACGCTGGATGACCCGGATCACACGACGTACCGGGACGCCATGAAGGATTTTTTCCTCGCCCCTAACATTGCAAAGTTCCGCCCGTGGATCGAGGAGTTGGCCGAGACGCTGGCGCGCGCGCTACCCGTTGGCGAGCCCTTTGACCTGGTCAGCCAGTACTCCCGGCCGCTGCCGCTGTCGGTCATCATGCATGTGCTGGGAATGCCGCTCGACATGCAGGACCGCGCGTTCAAATGGACCGTGGATAATGTCACCGTGCTGTCGCAGGTGTCGGACAAGCCGACGCTGCTGGCGGCCATCGCTGGTTTGAAGGACGAGTACGACTGGTTTGCACAGGCGCTGCAGGAGCGCCGCGACGGTTCGCACGACAATCCGCGCGATGATCTGCTCAACCTGATCGCCCATGCGACATTCGAGGGCCGGCCGCTCACCATCGAGGAGCAGCTCTCGCACTGCACGCAGTTCCTGGTGGCTGGCAATGAAACCACCACCGCGACCATCGCTGAAGGGATGCGCCAGCTCTGCCTCAATCCCAAGCAGCAGGCGCTGGTGCGCAAGGACCGCTCGCTGATTCCCAACCTGGTGGAAGAATCCCTGCGCGTGGCGACGCCCACCTCGAACATGTGGCGCCTGTGCCGGGAGGACTATACGCTCGGCGGCGTCACCATTCCGGCAGGCAGCATGGTGCTGCTGAAGTATTTTTCCTCCAACCACGACGAAGCCATGTTCCCGCAGGCGCTGGAGTTCGATATCACGCGTGAGAACGTCAGGCGGCACATCGCCTTTGGTTTCGGCAGCCACGTCTGCATCGGCCAGCATCTGTCACGGCTGGAGATGATCGTCGCGTGGGAAAAACTGTTGGACCACAGCAGCCACTTCAGCCTCGCGTGTCGTCCCGAGGAACTGGAATACATGCCGTCTATCCTGCTGCGCGGCCTCGAGCACCTGCCGGTTATTCTTGAACGCTAAGCGCCTGACACCGATCTGGCAGATTAACCAAGCACCATTGGCTGTAGCACGTCATGCAGTTGCCGGTGCATGTTCTGAACGCCCGGTTCATTGCGCCCGATCAGCACCTTGCGCGCAAGGCCAGCCTGTAGCCCCCTGTGTACCTTGTCGACAAGGCCGTAATCTTCGGTCACCGCGACATCGTTGATCATCTGGAAGTAATTCTCATACTGCTCCCGTTCTTCCGGGCTTTCGGGCGCGTGTGGGAGGAACATGCTGTGGTAGACCACCGAGCGGTCGGGCGCGATGGGATAGACGCGCCAGGTCTGGAAGTGATCGGCGACGACGAAGATCACTGTGTTCGGAAAAATGTAGTTGACGTAGGAGCTGTATTCGCGCGGCCGCCACTGGGCCTCCGGCACGGACTTCAGTTCGTTGATGGCGAGCGCCGGCGAACTCATGGAGTGGTTGCGCCCGTACTGCCGGTAGTTGGCGATATTGGAGTAGGCCATCGTGGCGATACTTTGCGGGTGCAGGAACTCAAAGTGGTAGTACTCGTGGAAGGTATCCATGTTCAGTTTCCAGCTGAAGTCGGTGTACACCTTCTTGGCGCCGAGGTAGTAATGGTCTTCAAAGCCAAAGCCTGACAGGCGCTCGCCGATGCCGCCGAGCACCTCGTCGATATTGAACGTTTTCTCGGGGTTCGGCATGACGAAGATCATGCCGTGCTTTTCCTGCACGTCCAGTGGCCGCAGTCCCAGCGCAGACCGGTCGATCCCGGTGAAGCCCTCGTTGCCGAACGGCACGCCGATCAATTTGCCTTCAAGGTCATAGGACCAGCCGTGGTAGGGGCAGGAGAACATGCGGCCCTTGCGCGCGTTGCCGTGCTCGCATTCGTTCAGGGGCGCGCCGCGGTGCGAGCAAATATTGACGAAGGCGCGCAGGCTGCCGTCGCTCTGGCGCACGATGAGGATGGGCACGCCGGTGTCGTCGAAGGCGAAGTAGTCGCCGGCCGCCGGCAGCAGGCAGCTGGGGCCGACGAACTGCGGATAGTTGCGGAACAATTCGAGCTTCTCGCGATTAAACAGCGCGGCGTCGGTGTATTCGCGCACGTCCAGTTCCATCACGCTGTCGGTCAGTGAGGTGGTGTTGCGCGCCACCAGGTCCATCAGCGTCTTCACTTCGTCTATCAGTTGTTGCTGTTGCATCCGCTAATTTCCCCTGTCACTAAAGCCCCAGCACCAGCTTGGCGATGATGTTGTGCTGGATTTCCTGGGAGCCGCCAAAGATAGAGGCGGCGCGATTGTTGAGGTAACGAGGCACCACCGAGCTGACGTAGTCCGCGCGCACCGGGTTGCCCTGGGCTACCGGGTTCATTTCAAACGCGGCGTAACCCAGTACCTCCACCGACATTTCGTTGATGGCCTGTTCGAGATTGACGGTGGCGATTTTCAGGATGGAGGATTCGGGGCCGGGGTTGCCGCCGCCGCTGACGGCGGAAAGGATGCGCAGTTCGGTGATTTCCAGCGCCTTGAGGTCGATCTCGATGCGCGCCACGCGGCGGGCGATGTCGCCATGCTTGTCGAACTGCGGGTCGATGGTGTGTGCCGCCGCGACGAGGCCCATGAGATTGTCCAGCTCGTGCCGCACCCGGTGCGCACTGAAGCCGCCACCGCGCTCAAATTCCAGCAGGTACTTGGCGTAGCTCCAGCCCTTGTCCTCCTCGCCGATGCGGTTGGCCACGGGCACGCACATCGGTAAAGAAAACCTGGTTGACCTCGTGGTCTCCCGCCATGGTGATGATGGGTTCTACATGGACGCCGGGCGATGCCATGTCAATCAACAGGAAGCTGATGCCCTCCTGGGGCTTGCTGCCGACATTGGTGCGCACCAGGCAGAAAATATGGTCGGCCAGGTGCGCGTGCGTCGTCCAGATCTTGGAGCCGTTGACGATGTAGTGGTCGCCGTCGCGCTGCGCCCGGAGCTTCAGGCTGGCGAGGTCGGAGCCTGCTCCGGGCTCGGAGTAGCCCTGGCACCAGTAGTGCTCGCCGCTCAGGATCTTGGGCAGGTACTCTGCCTTCTGCTGTTCGCTGCCAAACGCCATGATCACCGGCGCCAGCATCAGCAGGCCCAGCGGGATCAGCATGGGCGCGCCTGCGTGGTAGCACTCCTTGCTGAAGATGTACTTCTGCGCCGGGGTCCAGCCAGTGCCGCCGTATTCCTGCGGCCACTGCGGCACGGCCCAGCCCTTTTCGGCCAGAATCGCCTGCCACTCCAGGGCGATGTCTTTTTCCACGAACACGCTGCCGTTGTTGGCTGTTGCCGCGACGATGTGTGGCGGCAGCGAGTCGGCCAGGAACTGGCGCACTTCCTGCTGGAAGCGCAGCTCATCGGGACTGAAGTCGAGGTTCATGCCCTGGTTCCTCATTGCATTGCCCAGCGGATGCCGCGCCGCAGCACCTCGTAGTACTCGGCGGTTTTCCAGGCGCCTTCCTCGACAGTTGGATATTCCTCCATTAGTGGTTGCATATCGTATTTGCCGCGACAGTGGCCCAGCGTGAAATACAACACCACGCCTTTGCCGTAGGGGTGCAGGTACAGTACCGGCTGGATATCCGTCTCTTTCATCCAGTCGTCGCGCACAAAGTTAACGACAGGATCAGACCAGTGGCAGTGCATCAGTGTCTGGTGCTCGCCGAGCATCCGGCACAGGTAAAGCTCGTCATCCACGGTGAACGTGGGAAGGTTGCGCACCAGTTCATGGTCCGGCTCGGTAACGTGCACCTCGTAAGGTTGTATCGGCGGGTGCGACACGAACTGGCTGCCGAGTAGTTCCATGAAGGGCGGGTTGTCGTTGGGGCAGTCCACGAGCAGTCCGCCGTCGGCCGCCGGTTCCAGGAAGCGCAGGATGGAGTTGGTGCCATGCAGCGCAAACCACTTCCTGCCGCCGCGTACGAAATCCGCCAGGCGCTGCGTTTCCTGTGCCGTCGGCATCACGTCACAGGTGTAGGTGACCAGGAAGTCGCAGGCGCAGATCGCGTCGATGTCGGAGTAGTCGGCGCCGACCTGCACCTTGATGCGCGGTTGCTCCGCCAGCAGCTTGAGGATTTCCAGCCGCGCGAAGTCGATGTTGTGGTACTTGCCACCGGCGACCAGGTAGACATCCAGGCGGTCTGCTTTTCCCATGTTACAAACGCCCCATGTTACAGCTGCACGCGCTTGGTGTAGCCGCCATCCGCCACCAGGTTCACTCCGGTGATCAGGCTGGCCGCAGGGCTCGCCAGGAAGACCACGGCGTTGGCGATTTCTTGTGCACTGCCAAGCGTACCGCGCGGAATTTTTGCGACGCTGGCATCGTAGATCGCGGGCAGGTTGTTCTTGATGTAATCCCAGTCGCCGCCTTCGATATACACCGGGCCGGGCGACACGCAGTTGACGCGGATACCCTTGCCGCCGAGCGCCAGCGCCAACTGTTGTGAATGCACGATCACGGCCGCTTTGATGGCGTTGTAGGTCTGCGGCATCATGAATTCCTCGACCGCGGCGACACTGCCAATCACGACAATGGACGCGGCATCGGATTTTTCCAGGAACGGCATCGCCGCTTCGATGCCGCGCGTCGTGCCCAGCAAATCGACGTTGAAGTTTTTGGTCCAGCCTGCCTCATCGACACTGCCGCCACCGGCGCTGACATTCGGCACGAAGATGTCGATACCGCCCAGTTCCTTGCCGGCGCTGGCGATCCAGGCCTGGTAGCTCTCCTTGTCGGCCACGTCGATCGCTGCGCCCGTGACTTTCACGCCTTTGGCTGACAGCTCTTTTACAGCTTGTGTCACGGAGTCCTGGTCGCGGGAACAAATTGCCAGGGACACGCCTTCATCCGCCAGCAGGTTGGCGATGGCGCGGCCGATGCCGCGGGTAGCGCCGGTGATGACGGCTTTCTTTCCAGATAATCCGAGGTCCATGAGTGGCTCCTGATTGACGTGCAGTGAATGGTGGGAGTGCGTGCCCGGTATATGTGCTGCGGAGGCTGTGTCCTGCGCCAGAACATCGGGCCGGTTCTTGTACGCCCGAAAAAGTAGCAGAGCCCTCCTGAAAAAACAATCAGAATTGACTGTTTATTTTTCTTCGGCTACCGTCACGTTCGGGGATTGACCAGCACGCGGGCAATCCGGTGCCAGACAGCGACGAGGAAAGGCCATGAAAGCAGCGGTATTTACAGAGGTTGGCACGCCATTGGCGGTAGAGCAGGTTCCGGACCCGGCACCCGCGCCCTCCGAGCTGGTGGTGAAGGTCGGCTATTGCGGCGTCTGCGGCACCGACCTGCACGCGACACGGCAGGGCCTGACCACGGCCTGCCACGGGCAGATACTCGGGCACGAATTCGTCGGCGAGATCGTCGAGGTGGGCCCGCAAGCACAGGGCAATTGGCAGGTAGGGGAGCGCGTCTGCGCGATGCCGTTTATCGCCTGCGGCCACTGCCTGCCCTGCGCTGCCGGGCGGTTTTTCGAGTGCCAGAACAAAAAGGTCGCGGGCGTCGACGCGCAGGGCGGCTTTGCGGAATACGTGGCCACTGGTTGCCGCGAGACCCTGCGACTGCCCGATAATCTCGAGCTGCAAACCGCAGCCCTCGTCGAACCGCTCGCGGTGGGCATCCACGCGGTGCGCGTTGCCCAGCTCAAGGCGGGCAGTCGCGTGTTGATCATTGGCGCCGGCCCTATCGGGCTCACCACCGCGCTGTGGTGCCGCTTCTTTGGCGCGCGCAGCGTGGTCGTCAGCGAGACCGCCGCGAGCCGTGCGGCGCTGGCGCAGGCGATGGGCGCAACCACGGTGTTGCGACCTGATCCGGCCGCCGGCACCGCAGGCCTGCTGGCCCAGTTCATGGATGCGGCGGGCGGGCCGCCGGATGTGATCTTCGAGTGCGTAGGCGCCCCCGGGTTGCTGCAACAGTGTATTGAGATAGCGCCGTACGGCGGTCGCATCATACCGGTCGGGGTGTGCGAGCAGCCCGACAGCATCATGCCGTTCTTCGGCCTGGTGAAAGAACTCAACATCCAGTTCGCCATTGCGCACACGCTGGACGACTTCGAGACCAGTATCGCGATGCTGGCGGCAGGGCGGATCGACGTGGCGCCGATGATCACCGACATCGTCAGCCTGGAACAGTTACCGGCAGCGTTCGAAGCCCTGCGCACGCCCGACCATCAGTGCAAGGTGCTGGCGCGCATGTGGTGAGTGCGCGGACGAGCGGGTCTGCCGCGACGCCCAGTCGTGATACTTGGTCGCGAACTCAATCGCGATAGTCAGTCGCGATAGTAGTCCACGCCGACGATCTCCTGCCAGCGGTCGGCAAACGCGTCATCGTCTTCGGTGCACAGCATGCCGATCCACTCTTCGTCGGCGACGCTGAAGCGGCCGTCGATTATTTCGCTGGCATCCTTGCCCACCGGATAGCGAAAGCGCGGGTGCTGCGCCGTAATCGCCTGTTCAATCACAGTTGCCACGTCTGCCGGCATTGCAGGCGCGCGCAGGCCGTACTCAAAATAGCGCATAAGGCGTTGCACGTTCTTCGGGTACAGGGGCGGGGCAGTGGCGGGAGTGCCCTTGGCCCAAATCGGAGTCGCCACGCACCCTGGCTCTATTATGGAGACCTGACAGCCGAATTCCGCCATCTCCTGCGCCAGGGCTTCGCACAAGCCTTCCAGTGCCCATTTTGAGGCGGAGTAATGCGCGTGGCAGCCGGCGACGTAGCGCCCGGCGAGCGAGCCCACCATGACGATGCGGCCCTGGCGTTGCTTGCGCATGAACGGCGTCACCGCGCGCAGCAGATTCACGTTGCCAAAATAGTTGGTCTCAAAAATCTCCCTCACCACCTCGATGGGAGTCTCTTCCACGGAGGAGCCGGCGCCAATGCCCGCGTTGGCCACCAGCACGTCGATGCGTCCGCTGCGGTCCACCACCTCGGCCACTGCGGCATCGATGGAGGCGCTATCCACCAGATCCAGTCGCAGTATGTGTACCGGCAGATTCTCGGCAGCGATTTTTTCCCTGAGTTCGTCGGCAGTGCCGGGGTTGCGCACCGAGGCATAGACCTCGTGGCCCTTGCGCGCCATGTGCAATGCAGTTTCCTGGCCGATGCCGGTGCTGCTGCCGGTTACTAGAATGACGGACATGGTTTACCTCTTAAGTGCTGGCAATTATGGGAAGGGGATTTAATTTTCGTCGCCTGCTGCTGGATACTGCATCACAGAAACGTCACGGTCCTGGCGCTGCTTGTAGTCGATGCGGTACTCGCAGGTGACACAGCGGCGCATGCCGGCGCGCATGCTGTCGTTCTGCGCGCGCAGGCTGGCGTTCTCCTTGCGCAGGTGCTCGACCTCGTTCTGCAGCTGCCACAGCTGCTTTTGCGCGGTGATTCGCGTGGCGAATAGTCGCGACAGTTTCAACATGCTGGGGAGTAGCAATGTATTCAACACGGAGTCAGTGCGGCTGCCAGCTCATCCGCACCGTGCAGGATGTCTCTGGCAGGTGCGGGTCAAACTCCATCTTCAGCCCGCCACCCGCGCCATTGAACAGCGCCTCGAATGGACCTTTGCAGATATTGAGGCAGCCCTCCTCGGGCAGGGCGTTGGGATTGGGCAAGCGGTCGGCCGGGCCGCAGGTATGCCAGCCGCAATCCGGAATTTCCATTACCGTGAGGCCATTCGCCGGATCGAATTCCGTGATGCTGGCCGGGCCGGTGAGCCAGTGCGCCGGGTTGAACGTTTCGAACAGGAAGGTGCTCCAGCGGCCGGGTTTGGTAGAGCCGTCCGGCCGCGCTTTGGTTTTCTTGTTTTTGTTTTTCTCCCCCATGCTGTTCATCATCTTCAGGAAGTCGCCGGACGTTTCATGCGACAACGCTACCGAGGTGCCGATGACGATTTCCTCATACTGTTTCTGGCTGTAATGCTTGCGCAGTTCCAGCAGTGCCCACTCGACCTCGCGCACGAAATTGCCGTAGCGTTTGCGCCATTTTTCCCGTGGGGAATCAAAGGTAGCGATGACTTCGCGGCGTGATTTGATCTGTTCGTAATCGCGGTCAACCTGCTCCTTGTCGCCGGACAGGCGCAGGATGGGAACAAACGTGTGGCTGACAATCGGCATGGCCTTCTTCACCAGCATGGTGTTGGACATCCACATGTCGATCCACGCCTGCGGCCCCCAGTTGTAGTAGAAGCCCGATTTTTTGGGGGGCGCGACGCGGCCCGTGCCGCGGTCGCTGGAGATAAGAGTTTGATCAGACATGCTGTATTCCCCCTGTGTCACACGGTCAAAGCTTACCGAATCGAAATCTCGTATGAATCCTGTCGCCTGCCTGGCATCTATAGGGCTAGAAATTGAAACGCGCAGTAACACCGTAGATCGCGCCCGGCGCTGTCACACCGGTGTAACCGCCGAGCACAGGGATATCAAGGCCGAAGCTGTAGTACTCTTCGTCCAGCATGTTGCGGCCCCAGATGGCAGCCTCCCACGTCTGTTCCATATTGCTCACGGTGAAGCGCAGGTTGATCAAATCGACTGCATTATTTTCCAGCACTGGATCGAGATCCTGGTCCAGGTAGAAGCTGTCGGTGTAACTATGCTCAAGGCGTACAGTGCCCATCAGGCCCTCGGTAAGGTCGTGGGTATACTGCACAAAAGAGCTTGCGGTCCATTCCGGCGCGTTATCAAGCGTTTCGCCGGCGAGGTCCTGGACACAATTTGAAGATGTTCCGGGGGAGCCACTCTGTGCGTTGTCTACGACGTAGTACTGGTAGAAGGCCTGATCAACAGTACACTGGCCGTTGTCGAAATCCTGATAGGTGGCCTTGTTGTAACCGATGGCTGTTCCCACCATCGTATCGGCGAGTGGCACGTAAACCACTTCCAATTCTGAACCATAGCTTTCCAGGGAGCCGGCATTGGTGACCGTGATACTGGAGCCGTCGAAGGCCTGTGCCTGGAAGTCGTCATAATTGACGTAGTACAGGGTGCCGTTCACCTGCAGGCGCCTGTCCTCGCTGGATCCCTTCCAGCCGAGTTCATAGTTGGTCGCGATTTCCGGTTCAAACTCGCCGTTTTTACCGACCAGTTCCCGACGCTGGTTGAAACCGCCGGATTTGAAACCCCGGCTGATGCTGGCATAGGTCATGATCTCTGGCTTTACAAAGTAGCGCGCAATCAGCGTTGGCGAAAGATCATCGTCACTGCGTGTGTCATCGGTGTAAACGTCTGGGCCGGCTATGGGTGGCAGGTCAGGCGTATTGACGGTTTTCGGAGTGGTGATCTGGGAGCCGACACGGTCCTTTTGTTCATAGGTATAACGCAAGCCCAGGGTAGTGCTGAAACTGTCCGTGATGTTCCAGATCAACTGGCCGAAGGCGGCGTAACTGGTGGTCTTGTAGGTATTAACATCGGTATTGAGTGTGCCGTCCGGGAAAATAAGGCTCAGGGGCAAACCGGGTGCAACTTCGATGTTCTCGACCAAAGCCTGGGACTGACTCACGGTACCCGTGGAGTCTGTTTCCGAGTAGAAGGCATACAGCCCGCCCTGATAATCAATGGTCGCCCCGCCGGGAGAAGTAACGCGCAGCTCCGATGTGTATTGGTCGTATTTCAGGTCCGTTGATCCGGTGACGGCATCGTAGGCGGTGAAGTCACCGTCGTAGGCGCTGTCAGATTTGTAGCGCCGCCACGCATTTATAAAGGTGAGGACATCTTCATTGGATAGGTCCTTGTTCCATTCCAGTGCTACGCCGCCGACGTCAACCTTGTTAAACAATTCGGCATCAAGCCAGTAATCGTCACTAAACGGATCCGCGTTCGGGGGCGAGAAGCCTTCCGAATCTTCGAAGGAGTTCCAGGCCAGCCTGGGTTGGCCCTGGCCGTTGAGGCCAAGCTGTTCGGACAGTTGCTGCGAGGGGTTATTGGTGGAGGGCGTGTTGAGTGTGGAGAGGCCCTCGTACTGGATAGCGGCCAGGCCACAGCAGTCCGTGTCTTCCTTGCTGTAATCCACGGTCAACAGGAATTCGCCGAACCCGTCATCGTCACTGGTTGAGGTGTCAAACAGGGTGCGCGCTTTGACGCCCCACTTGTTAGCGTCGTTGATACCCTGGCCCGTATAAGTGTTCTCGTAGAGATGGTCGCCGTTGACCGCGTAACCGGTCAGTCGGGTGGCGTTACCTGAGTCGCCCAGCGGTATGTTGGTCATGGCGTGTATTTCAGCGCGTTCGTCCGAGTTATACGTCGTCTCGACCGTGGACTCGAAAGCTTCGGGCGAGGGCGCCATGCTGATAATGCTGATGGCGCCTGCGGCCGTGTTCTTTCCGTACAGTGTGCCCTGCGGTCCACGCAATATCTCAACGCGCTGGATATCGATCAGGTCGCCGATACTCATGCCGGCGCGGCCCTGGTAGACACCATCGATGAACATGCCGACGCTGGGATCAATGCCGACGTTGGTGCCGACCGAGCCGATACCGCGAATGCGGATGGATGTGGAGTTGGAATCTGTCCCTTGGGTGATTTTCAGGCTGGAGTGTACTGTTCCAGTCCGGCGAGATTGGTGACCCCGGAGTCCTTGAAGAACTCGCTGGTAAATGCCGTGACCGACATCGGTACTTCCTGGATGCTCTCCTCGCGCTTGGTGGCGGTCACCACGACCTCTTCCAGCGCCAGCGGATCGGGGCCGTTTGGGTCTACCGCATCCTCGGCATACGCCGCGTTGGCCAGCAGGGTGGGCAGTAGCAGCACGGAGAAAAAACGGCAAATAGTCATAGGCGGGATCACTGCGGATTTATAGTTTTCGTGGATTGCGGGCGCCGATTCAATTGCCGACAGCATGATCGGAGCCAACAGCAACTGACATTACCAAAATGTCATTTCAAAAACAAACAGAATTGACTGATTTTTATTAAGAGAGCAATGCGAGCCGTCGCGTTTGCGCCGGCAGCGCGCCTACCAGCCGTCCACGTGCAGTACGCCGTCCAGCGACTTGCGTGGCGCGGGGCGAAAATCCGTGCCGAGGGTGTGTGCGACCGGAATCAGCGCCACCTGCGCAACGCTGTCGGGAATACCGAGCAGGGCGGCGATTTTCTGTTCGTGCACCAGGTGCAGCGTCGTCCAGCAAGTGCCGAGGCCGCGCTCACGCGCCGCGAGCATGAAACTCCACACCGACGGCAAAATAGAGCCAAAGATCGCTGCCTGTACCGCCAGCGGCGTACCTGGGGCGTCCGGTCGCCCGCTACAGCAGGGAATAAGCATCGCCGGCACGCGGTGCAAGTTATCGGCGAGGTAGCGCGCGGAATCGAACACGCGCTCCTGGATGACGGTCATCGACGCATCGCCAGCATGCTGGCGCTTGGGTTGGTTGGGGCCGGCAGCGTAGTCGTCGAAGGCCTGGCGGTAGAGGTCGCCGATGGCCTGTCTTTTCTGCGCGTCCGTGACCAGCACGAAGTGCCAGCCCTGTGAATTGGAGCCCGAGGGACCTTGCAACGCAAGTTGCAGGCACTCCTGCAGCAGTGTCATCTCAACCGGGCGGTCCAGGTCCAGGCGCTTGCGCACTGCGCGGGTGGTGCTGAGTACTTCATCTGTGCTGAGATTGAGTCGGGTCATTGGAAACTCCTTGTTAGGCGCTGTAGCGAGCGAGGGCCGGGCCGCTTGGCTGATCGAGTCTATGTCATCACCCCTAAAATTAAAACAGTAAGGCCTGATTGTTTTGGTGATGCCCGTTTGCTAGCATGGCGCGGTCCCGCTGGCGTCGCTCTCCCGAGCGATGCGCAGTCTGGAGCAACACTCTACACAACCCGACACGACCCTACGCGCGCAAAATTCGCCGCAGCAGACGCGCAGCAGACGCGCAGCAGACAACAGGCCAGCCCGTGGATTTCACCCTTAACGAAGAACAAGTCCTGCTGCGTGACAGTGTGCGCAGGTTCGTCAGTGAACACTGCACAGTAGAGCGCCATCGCGCGCTCGGCGCGCAGGCCCCCGGCTTTGATCCCAATACCTGGCGGCAGTTCGCACAACTCGGCTGGCTGGCATTGCCCTTCAGCGCGGCGGATGGCGGCTTCGACGCCGGACCGGTGGAGTTGATGGTGGTGGCCGAGGCCCTCGGCTGCGCCCTCGTACGCGAGCCCTGGCTTGTCACCGTCGTGACCTGTGGAGGCCTGCTGGCGCGCGGCGGCAGTGCGGTGCAACGGCAGGCCTATATTCCCGGCATCATCGATGGCAGCGCCCAGTGGGCTTTCGCGTTCGCCGAGGCCGGCAGCGGTTACGAGTTGAATCGCATAGCCGCCAGCGCGGCACCGAGCGACGGCTGCTATGTCCTGAGTGGCCGCAAGATCGCAGTGCTCAACGGCCACTGCGCCGACCACATCATCGTTACCGCGCGCGTCGCAGGCAGTGATGCGCTCTCGCTGTTTATTGTGGACGCCACTGCTGCGGGCGTATCACGCGAGTCCTTCGTCGCCGTCGACGGCAGTCGCGGCGCGCACCTTGATTTCGACCGCGTGAGCCTGGGCGTCGACAGTGTGCTCGGCGAAGTGGGTGCCGGACTGCCGTTGGCGCTCGCCGCTATCGACAGCGCCATTGTCGCCATCGGCGCCGAATCCCTTGGCGCCATGCAATCGCTACTGGACGCTACGGTTGAATACACGAAAACCCGCCAGCAATTCGGCCAGCCCATCAGCAAGTTCCAGGTGTTGCAGCACCGCATGGCGAGCATGTACATGAAGGTGGAGGAGACGCGTTCCCTGCTGCTGCACGCCGCGATCCGGCTGCAGGAAGCCAGCGGCGAGGCGGCGCGGGCCTGCGCTGCGCTCAAGGTGAAGGCGGCCGAGGCGGGCCGCTTTGTGTCGCAGCAGGCGGTGCAACTGCACGGCGGAATCGGCATGACCGATGAACTGGTGGTGGGGCACCACTACAAGCGTTTGTTATTGCTCGGCATGCTGTACGGCGACGAGCAACACTACCTGCGGCGTTTCGCCGAGCTGCGCTGACATCAGGACCGCTTCGTGTGCCGGCCGACGGCAGAGCTGTCACCCTCCAGGAAGATTTCCTCCAGACGGTCTGCCAGGTAGTTGGTCAGGCGATTGACCCGTGCCGTGCGGTCCGTCATCAGGCGGCTCGCGGCCATGCCCTCCATCAGGAATTTTGTCACGTCCATGGCCAGCAGGAAGCGATCACCGCGATCTTGCCATTCGCTGAACAGAGACTCGTTGGTTTCACGCACATGCTGCTCAAACAGCTGCTGTGAGCTGGCCAGGATGCGCTCCAGTTCCGGGTCGGTGCGGCTCGCGACCAGCAGCTCGTGGTAGACCACGAACAGGTCGCCGGTCAGGTGGGCCCAGTAGGCGTCGATGCCGGCGCGGCGCCGCGCCTTGCCCTTCAGTTTGGTGGGAATGGCGGTGACGCGAGCCGTGTAGTCCTCCAGCAGTTTGTTGTGCAAATATTCCACGGCGGCCTGGATCAGTTCCGGCTTGGAGGGAAAGTGGTGCAGCATCGCACCGCGCGACACGCCGGCGGAGTCCGCCACGCGCGCGGTGGTCACGTGGGTATAGCCCAGCTCCACGAAACAGTTGATGGCCGCATCGAGTATGCGATCGCGGGTCATCGCGCTCTTTTGCGCCTGCCAACTGATGTCTGGCGAGCCGGTTTCGGCGCCGGTGCCGGCGGCAGTTTTCTTTAGTTTCGTTGGTGCCATTTTCGTGCGCGACATCGCTTGCTTGCCCCCGGGCGGATAAAAAACAGACGTGACTGATTAAAACAGGATAGGTTCGCGAACAGTATATACAAATGCGGATTGGAAAAAAGCAGCATGTGCAAAAGGTGGATAGTGGCCCAGTTTGAAAAATAGCAGCTACTGAGCGAAGGAGAATGCGAGTTGTATGCCTTGCTGGGGCCGTGTGGCGACAGGACGTCGCCACGCGAGCCTGGCCGGCCGCACCTGTACAGGGATGTACGCTTTTTTGGCGTGCCCCCAGCAAGGCATACAACTCGCATTCTCCTTCAAAGACGCAAAGCTGATACTGAGCCATTACCAACAGGCGACATGTACAAACACGGCGAGTATGTTAGCGCTGCAGTGGATCGCGCCCGCAGGCGGGGACTATCTGCCAGCGAGGCGGGCAACCACCGGCGCGAAGGCTTCCACCATATTGTTCTGCCCGTCATCCAGCACAGCGATGTAGGAGATGCCGTAGGCTTCCCTGCGACGCAGCAATTCCTCGCAGATGAAATCGACGCTGCCGATAAGGCAGTGCGGATGGTTGAGTATGTCCTCGGCGCTCATGCCCAGCGCGTCGCCGATGGCCTGGGCGGTGGCCTGCTGATGATCGGTGATGATGGTGTTGTAAGCGCCGATTTCCAGTTCAATATCACCGAAGCGGGTGCCGGCGCCACTGCGTATCCAGTCGATTTTCTTCGCCGTTGCGGCGGCCAGGCCCGAGGACATGCCGTCCGGCCCCAGCATCCCTGCGCGGTTGTTGAAGTTGAGGCTGACGATGTCCGCCTCGGCGCCGGCAAATTCGAGGATTTTCCGGCTGCCGCCGCCGATCATCAGCGGTGGCCAGGGCTTTTGCGCGGGCGCCGGCGTGCCGTGGAAGCCCTGCCAGTGGATGTACTCGCCGTCGATTGCCAGCGGCTCGCCGCGCATGAAGGCCTTGTAGGCATGCACGAATTCCTGCATGCGGCGGAGGCGCTCGGGGAACTCATCAAACGGCAGGCCCACTGCAGCGTATTCATTCTTGATCCAGCCGGCGCCGATGCCGAATTCCAGGCGGCCGCCGGACAGGTAATCCATGGTCGCCGCTTCCTTCGCCAGCATGAACGGGTGGCGGTAGTCATTGCAGAACACGCGGCAGCCGACGCGCAGCGTGGTGGTCTGCTCCAGCGCCATCGCGATGGCGGGCACCGCACCCAGCAATTGTGGCGGGTGGTAAGTGCTGTCGAGGGCTGGGCCGGCACTGAGAAAGTGATCGGCGAGAAAAAAGGTGGAATACCCGAGGTTCTCGGTTTTGCTGATCAGCGAGCGCCAGTGGGCGGGCGACTCGGCGTTGAAACATTGCAGTGAAAAGCGGAAAGGACGTTGTGCGCTCATGGGTGCAGATTCCGGATGTCTTGTTTGTCAGATGGATAGTCAGGTCGGTCAGTTCAGTTTGCGAATCGCGACGGGTATGCAGCTCTGCCGCGCCATGCCGCTGTAGCGCTCCGCGTTGGCGCGGTTGTCGATCAGGCGGTTGGTGTTGCTGCCGATCTCGCGCACGCGGCTGTCGCTGCCGGCGGCCGGGTCGGGCGAGCCACCCCAGCAGTGCGACATGGAGACCACGCCGGGGCGGATATCGTCACTTGCCGTTGCCACGGCGGGTATCGCGCCGTGGGCAGAACGCACTTCCACGAGGTCGCCGTCAGCGGCGCCGCAGGCCGCGAGATCACCGGGGTTGAGATACGCCGGGTTGGTGGTGCCCTTGCTACCCAGCAGGCTCAGCTCCGGACCGGTGGAGTTGTAGGTATTTTTCATGCGTCGACTCACCAGCAGCAGCGGGTAGTCGGGGTTGCCCGCGGCAGCAGTGTCAGCCAGCGCCGCCGCCAGTTCCGTCGCCAATCCCGGTGGGAACAACTGCATACGCTGCGCGGTCGCCGGGTCCGCCGGTGCGATGATCACATCGGGCACGTCGAATACCTGGCCGCCGTCAGCCGCGCGGATGTCTGCCAGCGGTACGCGGGAGCCGCGCGTAATCAATTCCAGCAGCGCCTGCTTCGACGGCTTGTGCGCCATGTCGATCGGCTCGTCGCCGATGGTCAGTTGCAGGCCGAGGCGCTGCGCGAGTTCCCAGAACAACTCCCACTCCTCGATCTTGTCGCCTTCGGCGTCCACCACTTTTGCCGTGTACTGCGAGTAGGGGCGGTCGTGCCAGATGTCGGTGAGCAGGGTTACGTCATCCCGCTCCAGGCACACTTTTGGCGCCAGCACGTAGTCGGCCATCTGCGCGGTGGCGGACAGCTTGATATCGATGCACACCAGCAACTCCAGCGCGGCCAGCGCGCGCTGCGTCTTTTGCTGGTCGGGAAACGCCAGCAACGGATTGCCACCGACACAGATCAGCGCCTTGATCTGCCCGTCGCCGGGGGTGAGGATCTCGTCGCTCAGCAGCGCGGTCGGCATTTCCGGCTTCGGTCCATACGGGGTCAACACCATCACCTCGCCGACCTCAGGCGACACGCGGCTCCGCACGCCCTCCGCGAGCCACTGCGGTTGCGGGCCGGTGGCCTGGGCGCGTGGGATAGAGGGCGGCGCCAGCACGCCGGGGTTGGGCAGGCGCTCGCCGGCGCGGTTGCAGCGCCCGCAGATCACATTGATAACCTGTACCAGGTGCTGCAACAGATTGGGGTGCGGGCCCATCTCCGGGCCGGTGCCGGTGACCGCCGTGCCGCGCGGTCCGGCAGCGAACAATCGCGCGGCCTCGGCGATTTGAGCGGCGCTGATGCCTGCCGCAGCCGCGACCTGCTCCAGCGTGAACGGCGCGAGTTGCGCGAACAACTCGTCCAGTCCCGTCACGTGCTCGGCGCAGAACGCCGCGTCGTGCCGGTTTTCCTCGAGGATCAGGCGGATCATGCTCGCCAGTACGGCGGCATCGTGTCCGGGGCGCACCTGCAGGTGCAGGTCGGCGCGCCGCGCCACCTCGGTGCGGCGGGGGTCCATGCAAATCAGTTTCAGGCCGCGCTGCTTGCCCTCGCGCAGCGCGTTGTGCGGGCTGAACGAGGGTATGCCGCCGGGGATCGAGAAATGCGACACCAGCGTGTTGTTGCCGATGATGAAGGCGACGTTGGCGTCACTCCACATATGGCCGCCGGCGTTCCACCAACCCATGCGTGCGGCGCCGATGGCGACCTTGGCAGGCTGGTCGATGGTGATGCTGGTGTAATAGGACGGCGAGCCGATAGCCGCATGGAAGGCGCGCGTGACATCGTGTGACGCCGAATTCTGGAAGGAGTAGGTGCCGTTGTAGCTGGCGATGCTGCGTGGGCCGTGCTCTGCCAGGATGGCGGCGAGCCGCGCGGCGATCTCATCCAGGGCCTGCGCGGAGGCGACGGGCGCGAAGCCGCCATCCGCCGTGCGCTTGACGGACTGCTGCAGGCGCGTGGGGTGGTCAATCTGCTCAATCATCTGCCGCCCCTTGGGGCAGGTGTAGCCGCCGTAGACGACATTGTCCGTGTCCGGCTGCAGGTCCGTCAGCCGATTGTCTTCCACGGTGGCCACCATCGGGCAGTAGGCGTGGCAGAAACGGCAGTAGGTCTTGACGGTCTTGCGGCTCATGGCACGCTCCCTTCGCTTGTTATGCGGTGAAGAAATCTGCTCGCGGATTGCCCTGCGGATCGTACACCGGCTCCTCAAGGTCGATCCGGTACTTGGATATGTCGATGTCGTAGACCCCCAGCTGTCCGAGCTTGCCCAGCATGCCGCGGTAGTACGGTCCAGCGAGGTGGGCCGCGAGGTCCGGCACGGATGCCCATTTTTCATACACGTAGACGCACGTGCTGGATGTTGGATCGGCGCTCCATACGTAATGCAGGCAGCCGGTTTGCGTGCGTGTCTCCAATACCAGCGCGGCGGTATCGGCGAGCGCCTGCTCGCGGGTCCCGTCAGGGAAGTGCAGGGTGCCGGCGATGATGACGGTCATGCTGTAGTCCTTATGTAGTTTTTGTGTAGTTCTAATGTGTAGTTCTAATGTGTAGTTCCGGTGCAGTGCCAGGCAGTCCTGCCATTGCACTGCAATGGGGTACGCGCACAGCGCGCAGCGGCAGTGGTGGACGGTAACAAATGGGGCAGGATAAAACAATCAGGGTTGACTGATTTTTTCGTTACAGTTATGGTGCGCGCTTGACTACAGGTGCCTCATGACCACGCTTATTAATCGACAGTACTACCTGGCCGCCCGTCCCGCGGGCCTGCCCACTTCCACCGACGTGCCGGCGCGCGACGTGCCCCTGTTCGCGCCCCGCCCCGGCGAGGTGATACTGCGCAACTTGTATATCTCGTTGGACCCGGCCATTCGTGGCTGGATGGGCGATGACCCAAACTACATTGAACCGATTGCGATCGGCGATGCCGTGCGCAGTTCGGTGATCGGCCGCGTGGTGCAAAGCAACAGCCCCGATTTCGCGGTGGGCGACGTCGCCATGAGCCTGGGCGGCTGGGAGGCCTACACCACCGCGCCTGCCGCCGCGCTGAATCGACTGGATGAAAACAGCGGGATACCGCTCAGTTGTTTCCTCGGCGTGCTCGGTCCCACCGGGCTCACCGCGTACTTTGGGCTGCTGGAAGTTGGCCGCCCGAAGGCCGGCGAGACGGTGTTGGTTAGCGCCGCGGCCGGCGCCGTGGGTTCCATCGTCGGGCAGATCGCGAAGATGCAGGGGTGCCGCGTGGTCGGCATCGCGGGCAGTGATGACAAATGCGCGTGGTTGCGAGAAGAACTTGGCTTTGACGCCGCCATCAACTACCGCAGCTGTGGCGATTATGAAGCGGCCATCCGCGCCGCGTGCCCGGACGGCGTGGACGTGTACTTCGACAACGTCGGCGGCGATATCCTGGAGGCCGCGCTGGCGTGCCTCAACAAGTTTGCCCGCGTCGCGGTGTGCGGCTGGATTTCCACGTACAACATTGCCGACGCTCCCGGACCCAGTGCTCGCCGCCTGTGGCAACTGGTCGCCAACAGCGTCACCATCCAGGGTTTTGTAGTGCTCGACTATATTGACCGGTTCCCCGAAGGTATCAACCAGCTCGCGCAGTGGCTCATGGCAGGCCAGCTCAAGTACCGCGAAGATGTGGTGGATGGGCTGGACAACATCCTGCCCACCTTCCTGCGCCTGTTTGACGGTTCCAACCAGGGTAAGTTGGTAGTACGCATCCCCGAGTAGCGCGGCAGAATCCTCGCGACCAGCGCGACTGAGCCAGCGGCTACGCAGGGCGGAAGTACGCCCCGCTCAGGTCCGGTGCGCCGTGGTAAAGAAGGCTGTACCGGCGCGTTTGAAACAACCACTCCCCATTCACTTTCACATAGCTGTCGTCATAGCGGCTGAGCATCGTGCTGCGCGTGCCCTGCAGGTCGCGGTTGTACTCGTGCAGGTACCAGTGGCCGGTGGCGGTCGCGCCCGCAACCTCGAACAGGCAGGAGGAGGGCAGCAGCAGGGCGAACTCGAAGCTGGCCATCAGCAACCGCCACTGCGCGAGGATGTTGTCCCGTCCCGTTACCGCATTGCCCAGCAGGTCCCACTCCCCATCCTGCGCCCAGGTGCTGATCCATGCGTCGGCGTCACAGCGATTCACCGCGTCCACGTAGCGGGCCATCAGGTTGCGCAGGCCGATTTCGTCTTCAATACTGTTCATCAAAATGATTCCCCGTAGCTCGCTGCTGTTGGATGTTGCTGGCTGTGTGGCACTGTAGTTGAAAACCGTAGTTGAAAACCGTAGTTGAAAAAACTGAAGTTCAAATCTGTAGTTCAAAACTTCAGAGCAGAACTGTAGCGCCGGACAGACAAAAAAGAAACAAACGAGACTGTTTTTTAGTTAACTCGCCTGCTACTATCACAGCCCGCCCGCTACCATCACAATCCGATAATCCAGGGGCCCAGGCCCTTGCATCGACACGAGGATAACATCATGGATTTAAGCCCCTTTCCGTATCTGCAAGGCAATTACGCACCCGTTTGTGAAGAGCGCGATCTGGACGCGAGCGCGCTGCGAGTGGAGGGCAAGGTGCCGGAGCAGTTGGTGGGGGCGTACATGCGTGACGGGGCGAACGTGGCGTACCAGCCCAACCACTATGTCTATCCACTGGACGGGGATGGCATGGTGCATGCGCTCTATCTCAACAAGGGTGACGTCCACTACCGCAACCGCTGGGTGCAGACCAGCCACCTGAAAACCGAGCGCCAGTTTGGCCACATGATCTATGGCAGCGTGGGCAAGTTGCTGCCCGTGCCGCAGGAAGTGATCGATGCCGGCGGCGAGGCGAGTCCTGTCCGCAATACCGCGAACACCAATGTGCTGTACCACGGCGGCAAGCTGCTGGCGATGTGGGAGGGTGGTTTTCCACACCTGCTGAACAATGATCTCTCCACGGTGGGCCTGTTCGACTACGACGGCGCCCTGCAAGCTGGCGACGCGCTCACCGCCCATCCCAAAATCTGCCCGACCAGCGGCGACCTCGTGTCCTGCACGCAGCGTTGGGACAGTCCCGACTACCGGGTTCAGGTGTTCGACAAAACCGGCAAACACAAGCAGACCATCCCGGTGTCATTCCCGCGCAAGGGCATCATCCACGACCTGCAGATCACCGATAACTACATCGTCATTTTTTACGCCCCCGCCTTCCACAACCTGGAGAAGGCCATGCGCGGCGAGGATCCCTTCGAGTGGCAGCCACAGCTCGGCACTAAAATCATCGCCATTCCGCGCGACGGCGTGGGCGAGCAGATCGTGTTTGAGACGGAGGCATTCTTCAGCTGGCACTTCTGCAACGGCTACGAAGAGGGCGGCAAGCTCATCATCGATTACATCTGGATCAACTCGATCCCGTTCACGCAGGCGCAGGGCACTGGCGTGGAGAAGCAGCCGCGCCGCATGCAGCGCATGACCCTGGACCTGAAAACGAAGCAGGTCACTAATGAGCGTTTTTCTGACGTGTTCTGCGAATTCTCGCGCTGCGACGAGCGCCGCATGGGCAAGCACTACCGCTACGGTTTTGCCGCGTCATCCAACCGCGACTGGGACGATGCGCACGGCTACAACTGTACCGGCCGTTATGACTTCAAGACCGGCGAGACGACGCTGTGGGAGTTCGGCCAGGGGGCCAACGCGGGTGAGCCGTCCTATGTACCCAATCCGGACAGCGACCGCGAGGAGGACGGCTGGGTCACTAATTTCGTGTACAACCCTGGGGAGGGCGCTTTCCTGTCGATCCTCAGCGCCGGCGATTTCAGCAGCGGGCCGGTGTGCAAGATCCATATTCCCGGGCGGGTGCCCAACGGCTTCCATGGCAACTGGTGCGAGGGCCTCACGCTCGCGTGAGCGCGCATACCGTGCCGCCGCAGCGTAAGAGCTGGCTGCAACCCGTCATTCGCACTGAACGAGAGAAACAGAGATGACCAAGCAAAAACCCATTGCCGAGGGCCTGTTCACCTGGCCTGCGGCACAGCCGGCCCTGCTGGGCAGCCGTTGCAATGATTGCGGCATCGTCAGCTTTCCCGCCGCGCAGTCCTGCATGGCGTGTTCCGGGCAGGACGTGACGGTGGAAGAGCTGCCCCGGCGCGGCACCCTGTGGACCTGGACGGTGCAGCGCTTCATGCCGAAGGCGCCCTACCACAGCGACGAGACCGAACAGACTTTCCAGCCCTACGGCGTAGGCTATGTGGAACTGCCCGGCGGCGTGCGCGTGGAGGGGCGGCTAACCGAGAATGACCCGGCGAAACTGCGGATCGGCATGGCCATGGACGTGGTATTCGAACCCTACCGTCACGAGGCAAATGGCGACGAGGTGATCGGCTTTTTCTTTCGCCCTGCGGCCTGAATGTGACGTGAGTGCGGCCACAAGACACTAACTGAAGAGAGACAACAATGGATGTAGCAATCGTCGGCATCGGAATACACCCCTTCGGGCGCACGCCCTCGCGCAGTGGCCTGCAGCAGGGCGCCTACGCGGCGCGCCTTGCCCTCAAGGACGCCGGCGTGGCGTGGAGCGATATGCAGTTTGCGTTTGGCGGCAGCGCCAGCGCAGGTAGCGCCGATGCGTTGGTGAACGAACTGGGCTTGACCGGTATCCCGTTTATCAACGTGGCCAATGGCTGCGCCACCGGCGGCAGCTCGCTGATATCAGCCTATAACGCCATCAAGTCCGGCGAGTACGACATCGGCATGGTGGCCGGCTTCGACAAACATGATCGCGGCGCGTTCAACGCCGATCCGGAGGCGCTGGGCATCGGGCGCTGGTACGGCGAACTCGGGCTGATGATGACCACCCAGTTCTTCGCGATGAAAATACAGAAGTACATGCATGACTACGGCATCAGCCGCGAGACGCTCGCCAAAGTATCGGAAAAGGCCTTTATCAACGCCTCGATGAATCCCAATGCCTGGCGGCGCGAGCCGATCGGGGTGGAGGAGATCGCCAACTCCCAGATGGTCAGCGACCCGCTGACCAAGTTCATGTTCTGTTCGCCGTCTGAAGGCGGCGTCGCGCTGGTGTTGTGCCGTGCCGACCAGGCGCGCCGCTACACCGACACGCCGGTGTACCTGAAAGCAGCGACCCTGAAGTCGCGGCGCTACGGTTCCTTCGAGGTGTTCGCGCCCAGCCAGGCGCTGCAGCAAGTGGACGGGCCGACGGTGGATGCGTCGCGCGCCGCCTTTGAGATGGCGGGCGTCGGTCCTGGCGATATCGACGTGATGCAACTGCAGGACACCGAGGCCGGCGCCGAGGTGATGCACATGGCGGAGAACGGCTTCTGCGAGCACGGCGAGCAGGAGTTCCTGATCCAGTCCGGCGCCACCCGCATCGGCGGGCGCATGCCGGTGAACACGGACGGCGGTTGCATCGCCAACGGCGAGCCCATCGGCGCCTCCGGCCTGCGCCAGGTGTACGAGAACGTGTTGCAATTGCGCGGCCACGCCGGCGAGCGGCAGGTGCCTGGCAATCCGCGACTCGCTTATACCCATGTGTACGGCGCGCCCGGCATCAGCGCCGTCACGCTGCTACAGAACTAGTCACCGCACTGGATATCGAGCTATGACGGACTTCCTGCAAACATTTTCACTGGCCGGGAAAACGGCGCTGGTGACGGGCGCGTCCAGCGGCATCGGCCGCCACTTCGCACCGATGCTGGCCCGCGCCGGGGCGCGCGTGGTGCTGACCGCCCGCCGCACCGATCTGATCGAAGCGGAGGCGCAGCGCATCCGCGCCGCCGGTGGTGAAGCCGTCGCAGTGACGATGGATGTCACCGACAGCGCCAGTATCGCCGCCGCGTTGGATGTCGCCGAGGCGGCGTTCGGTGTGGTCACCGTGGTGGTCAACAACGCCGGCATCACCATCCCGAAACTGTTGCTGGAGCTAACTGACGACGACTGGAACCAGGTGGTGGCGACCAATCTCACCGGGGTGGCTTATGTCACGCGCGAGTGCGCGCGGCGCATGGTCGCGGCAGGCACCGGCGGCAGCATCGTCAATATCGCGTCCATCCTCGCCGAGCGGGTGCAGAAATCGCTCACCAACTACGCCGCCGCCAAGGCCGGCGTGGTGCAGTTCACCAAGGCCGCCGCACTGGAATTTGCCCAGCACAACATCCGCGTCAACGCGCTGTGCCCGGGCTATTTTCGCACCGAGTTGAACAGCGACTGGCTGGATTCACCGCCTGGCCAGGCGCTCATCCGGCGCATCCCGCAGCGGCGCACGGGTGAACTGCATGAGCTGGACGGCCCGCTGCTGCTGCTCGCCTCTGACGCCGGCTCACTGATGACCGGCGCCGCAATTATCGTGGACGGCGGGCACTGTCTCTCGGAACTGTAACGCCGTGCGCCACCGCCAGACAGGAGAATTTCCTTGATCGACAATCCCCTCAGCGCCGAACGCATCGCTCGCGACGGCCCCCGCTGGGCTGACAAGACCATCGCCCAGGGTGCCTGGGAGAAAGCGGCGACACAGCCGGATGACGTTGCGATTTACATGGAGGGCGCGCCCGCGCTCACCTACGGCGCGGTCGCCGAGGAGGCGCGGCGCCTGGCCACCGGCCTGCGCGATCTGGGCCTGGTCGCGGGGGACGTCATCAGTTTTCAGTTGCCGAACTGGCGCGAGTCGGTCGTGCTCGACATCGCCGCCTCGGCGCTCGGGCTGATCGTCAACCCGGTGATTCCGATCTACCGCGATCGCGAGTTGCGCTTTATTTTACGGGACGCCCGCACCCGCTTGATCTTCATTCCGGAGCAGGTGCGCAGCCTGGAATTCCCCGCGATGCTCGCCGCGCTGCGCCCGGATCTGCCGGACCTGCAGCATGTCGTGACGGTACGCGCGGAACGCGATCATGCGGGCATGCTGCGCTACGAGGACCTGGTGAAGCGCGATCCGATCGATCTCGCCACGCTGCCCACGGTGGACCCGAATTCGATCAAGGCGGTGCTCTACACCTCGGGCACCACCGGCACGCCCAAGGCCGTGCTGCACAGCCACAACACGCTCACGCGGGTGATCCAGAATTCACTGGACTATTGGCAGATGGACGCGCGCGACGTGATGCTGATGCCCTCGCCGGTCACGCACATCACCGGCTACGGCTCGGGCATGGTGCTGCCGTTCGTCACGCCGGTGAAGTCGGCGCTAATGCCGCGCTGGGACGCGGACGCGGCCGTCGCGTTTATCCAGCAAGTGGGCGCCACAGCCAGTGTCGGCGCCACGCCATTCCTGGTGGAGCTGGTGGCGGCGGCAAAACGCCACGGTACAGGACTGCCGACGATGCGCCTGTTCGCCTGCGGCGGCGCCGCGGTGCCACCACAGGTCGTGCTCGACGCGTGGAACACGCTGGACAACTGCCGCGCGTTTCGCGTCTATGGCAGCACGGAGTGCCCCATCATCAGCGCCGGTTTCGTCGGCGACGGCCAGCAGCGACTGGCCGCCGAGACCGACGGCATGATCTACGCCTACGAAGTGAAAATCCTGGACGAGCAGGGCAGGGAGCTGCCGGTCGGGCAGGACGGCGAGATCGCCGCGCGCGGGCCGGGCATGATGCTGGGCTACAAGGACCAGGAGCAAAACGCCGCTGCACATGACGCCGACGGCTTTTTCCTCACGGGCGACATCGGCCAGCGCACCGCCGACAACGCGATCCTCATCACCGACCGCATCAAGGACATCATCATCCGCGGCGGCGAGAACATCAGCGCCAAAGAAGTAGAAGACGTATTGCACGACCACGCCGCCATCCGCGAATGCGCCGTGGTGGCGATGCCCCATGCGCGCCTCGGCGAAGGTGTGTGCGCGTTCATTATTCCCGCGAGTGACGACGGCGCGCCGGACCTCGCCGCCGTGGTGGCGTTCGCGGACCAGGCCGGGCTGGCACGGCAGAAAATCCCGCAGCATATCGAGCTGGTCGCCGACCTGCCGCGCACCGCCAGCGGCAAGGTGCGCAAGGACGTGCTGCGCCAGCGAATTCGCGAGCAGCTTGCGCAGGCGGGCACTGAATAAGCGAGCACTCATTAAGCGAGCATTGAACAGGAGAGAGCACCATGGCAGACAGCACCACACAAGGTTACGAGGACGTCACCCTCTACGAACTGAGCCCGGAGCGGGAGCAGGAGTTGCTGGACAAGCAGATCGAGTGCAACTTCATCTGGAGCAACAAGAGCGGGCACGGCACCGGCGTCATCATGAACTATGTGGCGAAGGATGGACGCATCTGGGTAACCGCCACCGAGCAGCGCGCGCGCATCAAGGCGCTGAAGCGCGACCCGCGTGCATCCGTGGTGATCTCCAGCATGGGTACCGACATGGGTCCGGGCAAGACCATCACCTACATGGGTCGCGTGGTGCTGCACAAGGACCAGGCCACCAAAGACTGGTTCTACCCGATGATGGCGGCCATCATCAGCCCCTACCCGGCCCCGACGCCGGAGGCCGCGATGCTGCACCTGGATACGCCGCTGCGCGTGGTCATCGAATTCATTCCCGAGAAGGCTATCAAGTTCGACGGTGATCGTATTTCCCAGGCCTCCTACGAGGGCACTGTGCCGGGGCACGAACACAGCGCCTGAGCAACTGTCTGTCGCCCGCGCTTAAGATGAACACGCAGCAGCGCGGGTGCCGGGACAGCGGCTTCTCGGCCCATTTCATACAGACAACGCACAAAGGGAACCACCGCAATGGGTAGAGTCGAGGGCAAGGTCGCGGTTATCACCGGTGGTGCCTCCGGGCTGGGACTGGCATCCGCTCGCCGCCTGGCGCAGGAGGGCGCGACCGTGGTGCTGGCGGACATTAACGAGGAACAGGGGCGCGCGGCCGCTGCAGAAATAGTTGGCGCACGGTTCGAACGCCTCGACGTTACCGTGGAGGCGCAGTGGGCTGCGCTGCTGGACCGGGTGATAGCCGAGCACGGCAAGCTGGATGTGCTGCTCAACAGCGCCGGCGTGGTGAAACTCGCCAGTATTGAAGACACCACCGAGGACATCTGGCGATTGGTCAACAGCGTCGGCACCGATGGTACCTTCTACGGTTGCAAGCACGCGCTACGCGTAATGAAAGCCGCAGGCAGCGGCTCCATTATCAACATGTGCTCCACCGCGAGTATCCAGGGAGGGCCGCAGATTTTCGCTTACGCAGCGTCCAAGAGCGCGATTCGCGGCATGACCAAGTCCATCGCCGTGCTCAGCGCGCAGGAGGGCTACGGCGTGCGCTGCAACTCCGTGCACCCCGGCAATATGGATACGCCGATGCTGCGCGGCGTGCAGGCCATTGTCCGGGCCAATGATCCAGAGTTGGCGCAAGGCATGGACAAAATCTGGGTCGGGCAGCCGGAGGATGTCGCCAACACGGTGCTGTTCCTGGCGTCCGACGAATCCCGCGCGATCAACGGCGCCGCCCTGGTGGTGGACAACACAACGACAATCACCGAAGGGGTAGTACCCCTGCATTGAACACGGAGGACTCGTGTCCGACGCTCACCAGCAACTGCAACAACTACAACAACTGCAGATCCGCAACGCGCTGATCGACAACTACAACGCCTACGCCGAGGGCCTGGACAGCAAGAACTGGCCGCTGGTGCGCGCCTGCTTCTCCGACGAGATCTACATCGATTACGGCCCGATCAGCGAGCCAACCGGCCCAGCCTCGGTGCCGCGCCGCGCCGACGACTGGCTGCTGCTGCTGCAATCGGTGATCAACCGCTTCGACATCACGCGCCATACCATCACCAACCACCGTGTCACGATCGACCGGGACAGCGTGAGCTGCCGCGCCTACCTGATCGCCGATCACGTGAAGTTCGACCCCGCGATGGGTCCGCATGTCGCGGACGAAAACGTCGTCACCGTGGTGGGGGAGTACAACAACTACTACCGGCAGGAAGGCGGCCAGTGGAAGATCTGTCGCTCCGAGTTGGTGGTGAACTGGTCGCGGGGAAATATGGGGTTGATGGCGTAGCAGATGCACTATACTGCGCGGCTCCAGCAACTCCTGCTTACTTCCGTGCGGCATCCACATGCAGTTTACGCCCCAGAAATCACCCAGACTCGGTATCGGCATTGATTTCGGCACCAGCAATAGCGCCGCCGCGATGTTCGATGGCGAGCGCGTCACGCTCATAAAATTGGCCGCGCCGGACAGTGTGATGCCATCGGCCAACTATATCGACAAGGCCTACCAAAGCTCCATTGGCCAACGTGCGATAGATGACTACATCGAGGGCAACACCGGCCGCAAGGTAGAACTCAGTTGCGAAGTGCTCGGTGAGGCGCGCACAGGCACCGGCGAGGCTGCGAGTGCAACGGGAGGCCCAGGCGAACCAGAGGCCGCGACGGTCTATGGCCAGGCCTTCAACGATGCGAGTTTGCCGGGTAGATTGTTTCGCGGCACGAAACGACTGTTGGGAAATACAAAAACTGACCGGACGCTGGTATTCGACAAGGCTTTCAGGTTGGTAGCGTTGGTGACGCCCATTCTCGTCGGGATTCGCCAGGCCATCGAGAACACCGTTGGCGGCAAGGTCAAACACGCTTGCCTGGGTCATCCGGTCAACTTTGAGGGCATTGAAAGCGGGCGCAATAGTATTGCGCTGAAACGCCTGGGCGAATCCTATGGTTACGCGGGGATTGCCGAGCAATCTTTCTGCCCCGAGCCCACGGCGGCCACCATCAGCTTCCTGCACAATCACCCGCAGAGCAATGATGAACTGATACTCACGGTCGATTTCGGCGGCGGCACGCTCGACTTCAGCGTGTTGCGACGCAGCGGCTCAACGTTCAAGGTGCAGGCCACGCACGGGATTGCGCTGGGCGGTGACAGGATCGACCAGACGATTTTCAGGGAGCTGGTGTTTCCGCTGCTGGGGCAGGGCGAACGCTGGAGTCGAATGGTGGATGGCTCGAACGTGGATACCTTATTTCCTTTCGGAGAACTTGAAGCGCTGCTGATCAATTGGCCGATCAGCTATATGCTCAACCAAAATAAATATACCTCCGCCGTGATGCAGCGTATGGCGCAGACCGATCCAGGTGCGGAAAAATTCAGGCGGCTCTACGACCTTATTCAACAGAACTACAGCTACCAGGTGTTCGAGGCAATCAAGGATTTCAAGGCGCAGCTTTCAGTTGCTGACTCTGCCCTGTTGGATATTCCTGAGATCGATATCCAGGTTGAGGTTGAGCGCTGGGAATTTGAATTGATGATTTCTGATTTACTGTTCGAGTTTGAACAGGCGATCACCGTGGTGCTCGAGAAAGCCAACTGCCAAGCGCACGATATAGACTTGGTTATTCGCACCGGTGGATCTTCACTAATTCCAGCCGTAAAAGACATTCTCGATAACCAGTTCAGGGGCAAAGTTGTCGAGCATGATCCGTTCACCAGTGTGGCTGCGGGATTGGCGATTGCTGATTACTATCGCTACGCGGAAAGCGAGCTTTGTTAGTTGAAAAATTCCCGTGGTACTGCCTATTTCGGTGTTTGGGGAGAGTTGTAGTGAGGATAATAGTTACTTTAGGACAGTGCGGAAACTCAACATCCAGCTGAAATTTATCACGGAATTTTTACACTGACCCCATATACGCAGGTGAATCCAAGTAAATCTCCATGGCCGGCGGGCTCATGCAGATGTGTGGGCCAAGCTGTCAGCTTTACCCATTGCGACGCTGGCAGTAGCGGAGTTCCGTTGGCACGATTGATCCAGTACAGAGGTATCACGCCCTGCGGCCTTGGCGGCGTACAAATGTTCGTCTGCGCGCCGCAGCCATTGATCCGCTCGCTCTCCACGGCGCAGTTGCGCTCCACCCATAGACGTCGTTACCGGCCCGCCTGGGCAGCGCAGGGATGACCTGATGCGCTGGTGCAGCAGTGCTTCGACGTGCCGCATCCCTGCTGCGTCAGTGTTTCGCAAAAGTACCAGAAACTCCTCGCCGCCATGGCGAAACAACTGATCCTCGCGTCGCAGTCCGCGCTTGACCAGACTCACAAAATCGATGAGTACCTGATCGCCGGCACCGTGGCCATGGGTATCGTTTACCTGCTTGAAATGATCGAGATCCAGAGCGAGCAGGCAGCTGGCCTCATTATGGCGGTCACACGCCGCGATCGCCCGCTCCAACTCGGGTCCCATCGCGCCACGATTCAGCGCAACGGTCAGCGCATCCCGGGTGGCGCCGTATTCCAGGACCCGACGCCGACCGTGTGTGACGCTTGAGAAGATGGCCGCTTGACTCGCCGCCATAAAACAGCTGGCGAGGTACGACAGGCGTTCCGCCAATGTATCGAATATGGTGTTCTGTTGGTGGTAGAAAACGGCAATGAGTATCCCCAGTAGCATCAACGACGCAAAGGTAGCCATCCGGATTGATAGAATGAAGAAATACAGAATGATTAGCGGATAGGTCCACATAAGGCCGACGATACCCAGTTTCATCGAAACCACGATGGCGGCCAGAGACAGTATGATAAGAAGCGCCAGGTTGGAAAAACGTTTGTTGCTGGCAGAGCGGTTGTGCGCAATGGTGATGCCAATAGCAAAGATCAGTAACGCATCGAGGATTGCCATCTGGTAGTTTCCGCTCTCGAAGCGGAACACGGCGAATGGCGCGATCACCAGTATCGCCACACAGCCCATCGTGATAACAACAAGCCGTTCGCAACGATCATGTAGCGTCGTCACGTCTGTGTTGCTGTGTTCGCGGTTCCTGCCATTCATTGTGATGTCCTCGACAGCGCTATGTGGGCAATCTATTGCTTTCCCCGAGTCAAGATCGTGATGCTGCACCAACAGCGCCTTCAGTGCCTCGACTCCAGGATGTAGCCCTGTTGCGGTGTCCTGCGTGCTGAGATTAACCAAGTAAATACCTTCGTCTCAATACGGAAGATTGCGTATACACCGAGGTTTTTTTCGTATTTTTCTATATCGGAGAGATAATTGTTGTTCTGGCTTTTGTGTTGCCTGTCATCGCGACTGTGGCCTGAGACCTTTTGCCTGCGCCGAACAAGCACAATTGAAAAGATGCGCGCGGAATCGCTGGCCGATTCTGTCAGGATGTCTATCGCCATCAAACAATAATTGGCGGATCAATGAGGGTGCGAATAATGGCAGCTTGCCTGAGTGACTGAATGCAGCTTCGGTGTCTGATTGAATTGTGTAAACTGCAGTATCGGCTTTTGTCGAGTTCCTGTTTATGGATACTGTTGTAGAATTGTTGCCGGATATTTCTGTTGAAACTCCAGCCGATTCAAGCGTGGAGCAGCTTGGGAAGCTTGGTACCGCGTAATCCGGTAGCATATGCGTTAATCACTTTTTGTCCGTCTAACCCACCCCCCGCAACAAGGACCACACGATGTCAGACAAGTTTTTCTTCAAGGGCCGCCAGGATGCACGCCAGGATTACTCCGGTGGTGCGTACAAGACAAATGCGGGCAGTAATGCGGGCAGCGAGAAGTACCCGCTGACGCTGGTGGTAACCAGTGAAGCGCGTCGACAGGAGGTGCAGGCGCTGGTGGATGAAGCGCAGTTGCATGCCCGGATCAGTGTCGATACCAGTGAAGATGCGCAGGAGTCGATTGCGGAACTGACCGCGTTGCTCAACAAGGGCGCCACGGTTAAAGTGGATAAAACGCCTGCGCGCAACGAACCCTGTACCTGCGGCAGTGGCAAAAAATACAAAAAATGCTGTGGCTAGGCCGCATCTTCGCAACAGGTACACCCCGATGCCAGCGACGAACCATAAACTCACGACCGAAGAGATGGCGCGCTTTGTCGCAGACGGTTATCTGCGCTTTGACGCACTGATCCCCGAGGCGATCAATCAACCCATTATCGAAGAGCTGCGGGCGCTCGAATCGAACAAGATCAACCAGATTTTTGGGCAGCCAGCAGACGCGGGCGGACCGCCGCGACCAGCGAGCCTCACGCCACTGTCACAGTGCTACCCGGCACCCTCGCTGCTCGGCGCAATGCTGAATCTGCCCGAGGTGCAGGGCATCATCGAATCGCTGGTGGGGCCAGACCCGCTCTTCGACCACGACTTCGTGCACCGCTTGCCGGCGGGCAGTACCTACCATCAACACCTGCACGTGGACGCCGTCGTCGACAGCGGCGACCCGACATTCGACATCCAGCTATTTTACTTTCCACACGCTGTTGCGCCAGGTGCCGGCGGCACGCGCTTCGTACCGGCGACGCACCTGCGCCGTACCCGCGCCGAGGGCGTCAGTCGCTACCAGCACCTGCTGGGCGAGCAGCAGTACAGCGGCGTGGACGGAACCCTGATGGTCTTTCACCATGGCCTGTGGCATGCCGGCCAGCCCAACCCGAGTGACGTCGATCGCTGGATGTACAAGATCCGGCTCAATCCGAGCGTCTCGCAGGTCAAGCGCTGGAACATGGACGATTTCGAACGCATCCACAACGACGCCAGCGACCACACCTTCGCACTGATGCGCCATGACAGCGTGGCGCAGATCCTGCGCACGATGCAGCCCTGGCAAAAGGGGCATGAAAGCCGCTACGAGCAGATGCAGCGCGCTCGCCTGTGGCGCTACCTGAGCAACGACCCGGGCTTCGACGTGGATTACTACCACACACGGATCGAGCAACGCGGCCGCATTGCCGGGGAGCAACGCTGATGCCCGTCAGGCAGCAAATTTTGTACCTCTGGCTGGCAGAGGGCGCGCTCGACACCGAAACGGTGGGCTGGGCATTCCACGACGGCACCAGTGGTGCAGGGCCCCAGTTGCCCGAGGCTGAGCCTCCCTATCCGACCGGGCTGGCCGCGCTGCAACAGGGATGGTTCCTCATCCAGTCGCCCGCGCCTTACGCGCTGCATGCTGGCGCTGAGTATGAGGTGTCGTATCTAGCCAACGAGTTTGTCTTCGAACGGCGCATCGATATCCAGGGCTGAATGGCACTGACGCCGAGCTATCGGGTCTCGCTCGCTGCGTCGGCAATCCGCTCCTGCAGCACGCAAGAAGATTCGCGCGCAAGCCGCTTAACGCACCGCCATCGATGCGCCGATGCAGCTGTCGATTACTTTGCTGGTGGACGGGTCTGCAATGGGACTGAAAACCGCAGCCTGTACTATAAGGGTGTCTATCGGCGCCCGATTGAATGAAACTGCGGTAAGTTGAAGGATACGAGCACGGGCTTGACGTCTGGGCTTGTGGGAAGACGTGCTTCAGCAGGCCAAAAGCACTACTCGGGACTGTTAGCGCGCCTTTCCGAGCTTACCTTGTGTCCAATTCCAAGGTTGCGTCGCCATGCTCCAGGCGTGAGGCCACACGACATTCCGAATACCCGGGTGAAGTGGCTCTGGTCACAGAAACCACACGCAAGCGCAATCTCCGCGAGCGACAGGCGTGGGTCGGCAAGCATCCCCTTCGCAACATCGATCCGTCTAAGCATCAGCCATTGATAAGGCGCAACCCCCGTCGCCCACTTGAAAGCGCGAGAAAAATGGCTGACAGACAACCCACATACATTGGCAATTTCGTGAAGCGAAGTATCGCCTTGGAGGTTTGACGAGAGAAGCTCTTTTGCACGCGTTTCTTGCCACTTGGCGAGCCCGCCTCTTTGCCGGCCTCCGGGGCTCATGCCACCATATACTTGCGCTACATGTGCGCCCAGTGCGACGACGACATGCTCAATGAACAGCGGATTAGTGAGCGCTGATTCCCGGAACGCCGGGAGAAGTGATGATCCCAAATTCCAGACCACGGGATCACGCAGTGGTTCACCCGGCCGATACCAAAGACCGCCTATGCGCGGAGCTTCCGATTCGTCGGCTATAGCGTTCAGTGCCGCGCGAGGCAAGTAGAAATGAAGTGCATGATGCGGATGCTCGATCAGGGCCGCCTGCTCGCGTTTCAAATCCCGCAGATAAAACTGTCCCGCTGTAATTGTTCTGCGTGGTAAAGGGTGCCCATCCTCCCACACTTCATGATCTGGAATATCCCGAAACATCAGGCCCAGCAAAAATGCATCTTCAACCTGGATGGAATCCGTCATGCCGACGATGGGGTCATCGGCCCTTATTTCGGTAACTGCCAGGTGTGCCATCCTTACTTGCCGAGCGACCAATACCGGAGCGGACGGAAGATGAAATAGATTGCCAAATCGCGAACCAACGGCGCCAGAGCGGGTCGATTGTCGAGTTGCATTGCACCCTGATGACATCTGCAGCCAGCCTCCGTCGAACGCATCCACCGTATGGCCGATACCGAATTTCGCACGGCTGTAAGGTGAGTTTGTCACAGCGCATTGTATACCGAATAGACCCACTATTCTGATGCCTACGCGGGAACGTAGTGTGACACGCAAGGTCACTAAGCGCACGACTATTTTCGAGCATGGCTTTGCCTTCTTGCAGTCCCTTTTAATTCGACAAAGTCAGCCCTTCGAAGCAGATACAGCGTTAAACGGTGGTCTTCAAATCTGTGCAGTTCCGCCGTCCACGAACAGTTCAACCCCGGTGATATAGCTGGCGTCATCACTAGCCAGGAACGACACGGCCTTGGCGACTTCGTCAGGCTGACCAATACGGCCCAGCGGTGCAGCATCCGCTGCCTGTTGAACAAAGCCCGCGATTTGCTCGTCGTTCAGGCCAAGCTCGGTCTTGTAGGCTGGCGTGATAATTGTCCCTGGGGCAACGGCGTTGACACGGATGTCGCGACCCTTCAGATCCGATGCCCAAGTCCGCACGAACGACCGCAGCGCAGCCTTGGTGGCCGCATAAATGCCAAACGCCGGCACACCCCGGATCGACGCCATTGAACCGTTTATGACGATCGCGGAGCCCGGTGGCATCAGGTCAATCGCCTTCTGCACGGTGAAAAGTGTGCCTTTCATTGATGTTGAAGTACTTGTCGAACTGCGCTTCGGTGATGGCGCCTAATGGGCTGAATTCACCACCACCCGCATTGGCGAAAAGGATATCCAGCTTGCCGTGGCGCGTCTTGATGCGGGCAAAGATCCGATCGAGATCGGCTTGGCTCGTGATGTCACCTTGAAGGGCCTCAGCTTTGTCGCTCAATGTGGCTACGGCGATATCCAGCTCCGGCTTTCTGCGCCCGCTGAAATAGACGAAAGCACCTTCGGAAACCAGGCGTTGAACAGCGGCCAAGCCGAGTCCTGAACTGCCACCGGTTACGAGTGCCACCTTGCCGGCGTGCTTTGTGGTGTGGATGGACGTCATGGTAATTTCCTTCTGTTTAGGGATTGATCCGGAGTAAGTCATGGATATCCTTGGCCATGCTCTCGTTTAGCGCCCGCCAAGTTATTGGCCAAGCTTGCTTCAGCGCAACGGCTTCAACCTCAGCACCGACGACATAATGAGGGCGCGTGCCTTTGCCATATGCCAATGCGTTATTGAAGCCTCGATGTTCGGCCATGAGTGCCGCGACAGAAACATCGCCAACAATGGAGTTCGAGGCGCTCATTGGAATGGCAGCCACTTCACCTTACGCGAGTGCCAGGCCAGGTCCTGACACTGCCAGTGTTGCTGAGATACGTGAGAATCATCTGGCGGCCGTGCTTGCTGCGAGTCATATGCATATCGCCTCCTGAGGGGTACATTACTGAGCCGTCAATTGGATACCTTGCTACTACCGATTCAGGTCTTGAGAAACGCCAGCAGATCGACGTGGAACCGATCCTTGTGGGTGTCGGTCAGTCCATGAGGGGCGCCTTCGTAGACGATCAGCTTGCTACCTGCAATCATCTTCGCCGATGCGCGGGCGCTGCGATCAATCGGCACGATCTGGTCGTCATCGCCATGGATGATCAACGTGGGCACGTTAAACCGCTTCAGATCTTCGGTGAAGTCGGTTTCCGAGAATGCTTTGATGCATTCGAAGGTGTTCTTGTGTCCCGCGGTCATGCCTTGCAGCCACCAGAAATCGATCAACCCCTGCGAAGGCTTGGCGCCTGGCCGGTTGTAGCCGTAAAACGGGCCGCTCGCTACGTCTCGGTAGAACTGCGAACGATTTGCAAGTTGTCCCGCGCGTAGGCCATCGAACACCTCCATCGATACGCCGTCAGGATTCTGCTCTGTCTTGAGCATTAGCGGCGGTATCGCCGAGATCAATCCTGCCTTCTTGAGACGCTTGGTACCGTGACGCCCAATGTAACGCGCCACCTCGCCACCACCCGTCGAGAACCCAAACAGCGAGGCTTCGCTGACATCCAGATGATCGAGCACCGCAGCGAGATCATCTGCGTATGTATTCATCTCATTACCTTCTGAAGGCTGGCTTGACCGACCATGCCCCCGACGGTCATGGGCGATCACGCGGTAGCCCTGGGTCGTCAGGAAGTACATCAGCGATTCCCAGCTGTCGGAGTTGAGTGGCCAACCATGACTGAGGACGACGACATCACCTTCGCCCCAGTCCTTGTAGTAGATCTGCGTGCCGTCTTCCATTGTGATAGTGCCCATTGTCTGTCTCCTGAGTGTTGAAGTTGAAATAGGGTCTGTGGCCTTCGTAGCTGACGGGGTTTGTGCAGTGCAACTAGCCAAGGAAAACTGCAGGCCAACCGCCGCTGCAACGCCGCCCACGACAAGTACGCGGCGCACCTCATCAAATTCTTCCAACGGTCCAGATTTGGTCATCACACACCTCCTGCGTTGATGATTGAGAGAAAACTGCCTACGAGTGACAAACTGTCGCCGACTTGCTCGGTCGCGTAGACGGCCGGAATGAGTGCCTTCACCACGCCACCCTGGAGCGACAGCATGGCGACATGCGTGAATACCGGCCGATGGGGTTGATTGCGCATGGTTATTTAAGGCCGTCGTAAACGATCTTGGTGAACAGATCCGGCCCGATGACAAACTGGCCGAACCTGGCGTCGTACTGCGCTGTAGGCTTGGCCGCAGTAACCTGGGTTAGCGTCTTGCCTTGGTCCTTCAATGTGGCGACATTCGCGCGAATTGCTACCAGCATGTCGCGAAACTCCTTGAGCTCGGATCGGGTGCCGGCCGGCCCGTGCCCTGGGACGACCACGCTCCGATCAGATACCCGCATCAGGATTCCTTCAAGCGCCCGAATCATTCCGTCGATGCTTCCGCCGTTCTGGTTGTCGATGAATGGATACGCGCCATTCCAGAACAAATCGCCTAGGAACAGGACGTCAGCCGGCCGCATGTGCACATACAAGTCACCGTCCGTATGGGCGGGGTCCACGGGTAGCAAAGCGACGGATTGACCGCCGAACTGGTATGTCTTGTCACTGACGAGCTTGACCGCGGGCAGACCGCTAGCTGGCAACGGCTGGAAGGTGTAGTTCCAGTCATCGACTCGCGTGACTTGACCTAAGCGATTGGCCGCTCTGGCGGTGGATATGATCGTTGCGCCTGCTTGATGAAGCCAGGCATTCCCGTCGGTGTGGTCCCAGTGGTAGTGGGTATTGACCAGATATCGGACCTGACCATCCCCAAGTGCGGTGATCGCGGCCGACAACTTCGGCTTGGACAGCGCAATACCGCTGTCCACCATAAATTTGCCTTCTGGTCCGACCAGAACACCAATGTTGCCGCCGGATCCGTTCAGGAGTGTTATGCCATTCCCAAGCGCCATCGTGACGATATCGGCCTTCCTCGCCTCCTCGTTGATCATCACCACCGGACTGGTTGCCTGCGCCACGGCACACCGCGGTAGAGCCATCAGAATGACACTCAACCCAATTGCACCAAGCCGCGCTAGCGGTGCGCAGCTAATGGCAAGGTGACTGTCCTTTCTGTCGTGGCAGTTGATCTGCTGCCGTTCCCTGATACCGTGCCTGCTTTGAGTCGCCATGGTCGTTCTCCAATGAGCAATGATCTGCGGTTCCGTCTTTCGAACCAGGAGCTGCTGAAAATACCGTCCAGTGGATGTCAGCGTTTGCTTAGCTTCCGCTGCAGGAAATCGCGGATCAGCGGCACGATCTCATCCGCCTTGTCCTCGAGGGCGAAGTGTCCAGTGTCAATAAGATGAAACTCAAGATCCTTGAGATCCCGTTTGTACGGATGCGCTCCATCTGCAGGGAAGATGTAATCGTTCTTGCCCCAGACGATCAGCGTCGGCGGTTGCCTGTCCCGGAAGTAGGCCTGGACCGTCGGATACAAAGGCAGGTTTGTCCGGTAGTCGTACATCACAGCTAGTTGAATTTCTGCATTGCCCGGGCGGTCGAGCAGTGCCTGATCATGGACCCAGTTGTCCGGGGCGATCCGGCTGACGTCTCGGACGCCATCGGTGTACTGGAATTTGGTGGTCCGCAGGGTAAACAAACCCATCAGCGGCTCTGCGTTCTCGGCATTCGGCTCCGCCCAGTACTTTTTGATCGGGTCCCAGAACTCCTTGAGCCCTTCGTCGTACGCGTTCCCATTCTGGATGATCAGGGCAGTGACAGACTCTGGATGCCTAAGCGCCAGGCGCCATCCCACCGGGGCGCCGTAGTCCATGACGTACATCGCAAATTTCTCGACGCCGAGTTGACTTAACAAGCCATCTACCAGTTCGGCGAAATGATCGAATGTGTAGGCAAAAGATTCTGGGTCCGGACTATCACTCTGGCCATAACCAGGATAATCAGGGGCGATGACGTGGTGGCGCTCGGCAAGGTGCGGAATCAGGTTGCGAAACATGTGCGAAGAGGTCGGAAATCCATGGAGGAGCACTACCACCGGCGCATGTGCAGGGCCCGCTTCGCGATAGAAAATGCCAACGCCGTCGACTTGAGATTTGCGATGATGCGTCACCGGCAAATAAGGAGCCGCTGAACTTTGCGATGGCGCGTTAATCTGGTCTTTGAGGTCTGAGGTGTTCATATTGGAAAGTCTCCTTGGTTAAGCTTCTGGAGTAACAAACCTCCATGATGGTTGACCGATTGGCCGGACATCGGAGTAGGCCTATGATTGCTCTTCCGTGTGGAATGTCCGACATGAATGGCATTGCGCAAATCAAGTGCGGTGATCAATTGGGCAAGATCATCGGCATAAGTATCCATGCCATTGCCAGTATCGGTTTGACTGGATCGACCATGCCCGCGCCGGTTATGGGCGATAACGCGGAATCCCTTGTTCAGGAAAAACATCATCTGAGCGTCCCAGTCATCTGAACTGAGCGGCCACCCATGATGGAACAGGATTGGCTGGCCCTTGCCCCAATCCTTGAAATAGATGCGAACTCCGTCGGTCGTGGAAATGCTGTCCATATCAGATTCCTTTCGGTGGGTGAAAGGTGAAGGGTGTGCGATGGCAGGCGTCCCCGCTTTGACCCTGGTCGGCCATAAGGCGGCAGAAGCGGTGACAGCGGCCAGTGTGCTGAGCAGCTCGCAGCGTGAGAGGTGTGTAGAGTTAGTGGGCGGTTTCAACATGGCAAGTGCAGAATATCGCTTGCGTATCCTGTGGGGATTGTAAATCCCGCGCAAAATTGGATGTTTCTGCGAAATTATGGACTGGCCACCCAGAGCGGCTTATTGCTGATCTCCCAAGAATCGCCCTGCTTTGTGATGACGACGCCATGTACCCGGCCCGACCCCGACTGCCGTTTTGAAACAGCGGTTCAGATGGCTCTGGTCACAGAAAGCACAGGCCAATGCCACTTCGGCAAGGCTAAGGCCCGCATCACGCAAGAGCGACTTTGCGCGGTTGATGCACTGCAATCAACCAGCGATGGGGCGGCTGGCCAACCGACTGTCGAAACATTCGGGTGAAAAAGGCTGACTGACAGACCGCCAACGCGCCGTAGCCGCGCCGAGGGTGTCAGTCGCTACAAACACCTGCTGGGCGAGCAGCAGTACAGCGGCGTGGCCGGAACCCTGATGGTCTTTCACCATGGCCTCTGGCATGCAGGCCAGCCCAACCCGAGTGACGTCGATCGCTGGATGTGCAAGATCCGGCTCAATCCGAGCGTCTCGCAGGTCAAGCGCTGGAACATCGACGATTTCGAACGCATCCACGACGGCACCAGCGGCGCAGGGCCCCAGTTGCCCGAAGTTGAGCCACCCTATCCAACGGGGCTGGCCGCGCTGCAACAGGGATGGTGCCTCATCCAGTCTCCCGCGCCTTATTCACTGCAGGCTGGCGCTGAGTATGAGGTGTCGTATCTAGACAACGAGTTTGTCTTCGAGCGGCGCATTGATCTTTAGCCAGAAGCGTTCACGTCTTTGCAAAACGCGCTAAAGGGCCCTGACGCTTGGCTATTGGCTATTGGCTCCCTGACGGGCAGCGTCAGTTCTCCTGAAGGCATACCGGAACAGACCGTGGATGGCGACCGGGAACAGGCGCTTCAGCCAATCCAGCAGATAGGCATCAGCGCCTACGCGCACACGCAGTCGGTTTTTCTTCACGGCACGGATCACCTTGCGCGCCAACGCTTCGGGTGTCTTGCCATGGCGCATGACCAGTGCCTCAAGCTTTTTCGTTTCCTCGGCATCGCTGCCGTACTCGACAGCGGCCTTCATGATGTTGGTCTTGATCGCACCCGGAAGGATGGTGGTCACGGCAATGTTGTGCACGGCGAGCTCGGCGTACAGGGTCTCGCCCAGCGATCGGACGGCTGCCTTGGACGCTGAATAGGTCGCCTGGTTCGGCAAGCCGAGCAAGCCGGCCATGCTGGACGTGTTGACGATATGCCCTTCGCCGGCCTGCTTGAGGTAAGGGAGAAAGAAGTAGCAGCCGTTGATGACGCCGCCCAGGTTGATTGCCATGACACGATCCAGTTCACCCAATGAGCTGTCGGCAAAGGCCTTGCTGATGGTAATTCCGGCGTTGTTGAAGAGCAGGTGGATGACGCCGTGTGCCGCATGAATTTCCGCTGCCAGCGCCTGCATGCGATCCCGATCCGTCACGTTGGCCATGTGCAGGGTGACGGTGCGGCCCGTTTGGCCCAACTCCCGCTGTGTCTCCTCGAGCCCCTGCGTGTGTATATCCACCAATGCCAGGTGACAGCCCTCGGCGGCGAGCGCCTTCGCCAGTGCCCGACCGATGCCGCTGCCGGCGCCGGTGATGACAGCCACGCGATTCGTCAATTTGGTTCACGGGGCGGATCTCCTGCAATCACCGCCGAGAGGCTCCAGCCAATCAGGCAGCCGACCTGCGCCTGGCGTTGAATTCATCGAGTCTCGGCCGCTGCGCCAGCAATCCGTTCCTGCACGTTCGTCAGCTGCGCGCGTTGCGCACGTTGTTTTTCTACCGGCACTTCATCGAGTACGTCACCTGCCAATAGCGCCTGTCGAAAGCCGGTATAGACGACCTTGCGGGGTCGTTCGATGGGCGGGTAGGCGCGATGCAACGTATCGCTGCAATGCACGGTCAGGTCGCCGGTATGCGTGACCAGTTTCATTGAAGGCAGGTCGAGGCTCTCGTCCTTGCCTGCGGTCTGCACGTTGGCGCGATGGGAGCCGGGGACAACCCCGAGGGCACCGCTGCGTTCGTCCGCACCCGTGACAGAGATGCCGATCGTGAGGCTATTGCAGTAGTAGGAATGACGGCCCTGGCCGCAGTCCTTGTGCCAGGGCAAGTCCGAGAGGCCAGTCTTGATGTCGAGCGGTTTGATCAGTCCCTCCGCGCCCATCCAGCCCGTGCCCTCGCTGCCGCCGTCGAAATTGTCACCGGTGACCCTGGACAGCCACCCGAGTCGGTCATCCTTGAGCAGATCGGCGAGCGCGGCGGATTGTTCATGGAAGAACAGTACGCGCACCGCCTGTTGCACGCCTTTTGAATCCCCGGCCCACCACGATGCGCCGTCGTCGGGGCGCGCACGCGCCAGCGCAGCATCGAGATCGGCGGACACGGCGGCCATTTCAGCTTCTGTAAAGACGCCGCGCAGGTGTAAAAATCCCGCCTGGTGCAGGAAGTGCGAAATCTCGTCGTGGTCGTCATCGAGTGTGAAGCTGCGGCTGAGGTCGAGAGCACCACCGCGCCGATCGACGAGGGTGATGGCGCCCGCTTCATGCACGGGTCGCCCATCGAAGAGCGCGCGGAACACGGGCTCCCAGCCAATCCAGTGCTCGAAGCTGCCCTGCGTCATCTTGACGCGCGAGGTCATCGCGAGGCCCATGGTTGTCGCCCAGTCCTGGACAAGATCCGATAGGGCGTCGCTGTCGAGGTTTACTGCGGCGGCGTCGGACGCAGCGCCAGCTTCAATGCGCAGCGCGCCGCGCCGCTCGCGCAGGGTAACGCTGCGCCCGTCGGCACTCAGCGTGAGCGGCGGGAGCTTCTTGTAGAGCAGGCCGCGCGCGGCGAGTTCGGCATTGCGCGACAACGCGTGGGGAATCAGTGAGTCGAAGATCTCGTCGCGGTGCAGCGGTTTGCGATCACAGTGGCGCCTTGTACGGCAATCGATGGACATCGCGGGGCTCCAGTTTTTGAGCTCAGGATACCATGGCAGGATACCGGTGAAAGCTATCCTTCGGGTAACTGCTCACGCAGGAAGCGCAGCACATTACCGCCCATCACGGCGCGAATTTCTGCCTCGGTAAAATTCTGGTCGAGCATCGCCTGTGTCAGCGCCGCCAGTTCCGACGTGTCGAGCGACGTGGTCACCGCGCCGTCGTAATCCGAGCCCAGCGCAATATGCTTAAGCCCCAGCAGGTCGATGCCGTAACGTATGGACCTGGCGATGCCGGCCGGCGTGTAGTCGCAAGCGGCCGCATCCCAATAGCCCACGCCGACGATGCCGCCCGCGGCTGCCACCTGTTGCATCAACTCGTCATCCAGGTTGCGCGCTGTATCGCAGTGTCCCCTGAAGCCGCCGTGCGAGAGTATGACGGGCCGCGACGACAGCGCCAGCACGTCGCGCACCATCTGGGGGGACGCATGCGCGATATCAACCGTCATCTGCAACTGGTTGGCGCGCGTGACGACGCTGCGGCCAAATTCAGTGAGTCCCGCGCCGCTGGTGCCGTGCAGTGAGCCGCCCAGTTCGTTGTCGAAGAAATGCGTCAACCCGACAAATTGCAGTCCCTGGGCCTGCAATGTATCGAGGTTATTGACGTCGCCCTCCAGCGGATGCGCGCCCTCGATCAGGTACATCGCACCCACGACGTTGCGATCAGCTTGCCTGGCGGCCACCAGCGCTTCAAGGTCAGCTCTGCTGCGAATGAAAATGACATCCGGCGTGTTCGCGGCCACCAGCGCGTGCAATTTGTCGAGCTGGTACTGCGCCCGCGCGTACAGGGAATTCCATGTCGAGGTAGGCCAGCCGCTCACAATCGCCAACGGGGTGATGGTGTCGGTGCCTGCGGTATTGCTCTCGTAATTCTGCCCGCTCGGGCTTTTGGTGGTCGCGGAAAAAACCTGTATCGCCACGTTGCCCTCGCGCATGCGCGGGAAATCAACCTGGCCGCGAGCAGAGCGCTCGCCAAGGTCGCGGTCCCACAGCAGGGAGTCGCTGTGCAGATCAACCACGAACAGTGAATCGTGCAGTTGCTGCGCCTGCGCAGACACGGTGTACGGCGCATGCTCCTCGACAACGTTCATCGAGTTCTCCAGCAGGCCTGGCAGCAGCAAACGGCCAAAGGCTACTGTGACGAGCAACAGCGCAAGCGTTCCGAGCAGGATTTTTTTCAACATAAGCTTATCAATATTTTCAGTTGGCTTTTGAACAATACAGTTAATACCAGGTGGTGTAAAAATCGAAGCGCGCCCTGATCTCCGCTTCATCGAGGCCCAGGCTTTCAAAGCGATAATCAATGCGACCATGGCGGTCCCGCGCGCTGCTCGCGAGGTGTCGTTGAATGGCCTGCCGGGATACTGGGTCCAGGTCAATTTGTGCAAACTCGCAGATTCGCTCGATGGTTTTTTCCGGATTCTCCATGAAGGCATCAAAGGCGACGTGGAAAACGTTATCGCCTGGTATAGCCGCCGCTTGTTGCTGGCTGCGCCGCAGCATCTGTTCGAGCCGGTCTACCCAGGCCCGCGCTTCCTCGCGCAGGCGCCGCGGCCGGTACACCTGCCTGCTGGTGTACAGGATCATCGTGATCATGGACAACACCGCGCGCGCGGGATCGCGATGGGTGAGGATGAGGCGGGCATCGGGAAATACAGTCAGGATTGCCTCCAGCTGATCCACATGCTGGGGGGATTTCAGGATCCAGCGCGCGCCAGGTGATTTGTTGCCTTGCGCCGGTTCCTGCTGAAGCATTTGCAGCACCTGCTTCAGAAATTCATAGCCTTTCACCTGCGAATGGTTGGCGTACCAGTCCCGATATTTGGGTACCTGGAATGCCCCTTCAAAGAAAAAGGAACGATAACCGAGCGCGCAGAGCGTCAGTTCCTCGTGCGGCGCATCGGTCGCCATTTCATGCATGCGCTTGAACAGCGGGATGATAAAACCGGTGGCATTCACGGCCAGATCCGCTGCCCGGCGCCGACGATCGGCTTGCCCCGGTTGTGGTGCGATCGGATGCAGCGTTTGCCAGAGCGGCAGGTAGCGCAGCTGCGTGCACTGCGACAGCAGATTGTGCAGGTGCGTAGTCCCGGTGCGCGGCAGACCCGCGATAAAGACCGGCCGATCTATTTTACGCTGCGCAATATCCGGCTGGCGCTTCAGCTGTTCCTGCAAACACAGCCGCGAGCACAATTGTTCATGCAGCACGGTTTGTACGGTGATGCGCCCCATCGGCGTGAAGTGGTCGAGCGTATTGAGATCTTCCAGCAGCAGGCGAAAAGGCGCCCGGAAATCCTCGTCACCGAAATCATCCAGTCCCGTCGCCTGGATGGCGCGTTGTAACAAGCGCTGTTCATCTAGGCGGGTGAAGCGCCGGATCAATGTGTCTGGCACGGCATTCAGCAGGCGTACGGGCAGTGGCAACCACGGGTTGTCGAAGTCATCGATGCGATAGACGTCCGGGTAGCGCCGGCTGAACGCGCTCACGGCGCATCCTGCATCATCACGATGCCAAACAATGTGGTGGTGTACAACGCACCGCTGGTCGGGTGCAAAAACAGCACGCCCTGCCAGGCGTTGTAGCCGTGGCCCATGCCGGTGTGCTGGCGGTACACCGTTTCTCCGCTGTCGAAATCAATCGCGGAAAAATAGCCGCCGAGCGCCGGGCTGTCGTCATTGATATACATATACAAAAGGCCGGAGCGCAACGCCAGCTTCGCGCCAGCGATGCCTTTTTCCCGCGTTTGCCAGACCTGTTCGCAGTGATAGCGTCCATCGCCCTGGCGTATCGCATCCACGCGCGCGATCCCCGCGTGCGCATCGGGCATTGGGAATACGTGGTCGCCGTAATTGTTTTCCACCATGATGGAAAATCGGCCGCTTGGCCTGCCGGCGGCGTCCGCGTGTTCGAACGCCAGCGCACTCAGGTCGGTGCCGCTTTCGTTGTCCTTGAACAGTGGAACGGAGCATACCTTCTCGCCGTTGCTGCGGCGGTAGAGTTCGAGGTGAATGCGCGGCGCGGCGTTGTCGGTGATGGCTACCAGGCCATCCGCGACCGAACCAGCCAGCGTGACGGAGGTACCCGAACCGCGGGTGATATGGCCGGCCTTTGCCGCCGGTCCGCGATCGTATGCCTGACGCCAGTCCACAATGATCTTGTCATTGTCATTGTCATTGTCATTGTGATTGTGATTGTCACTGCCATCGACGTTCAGGCGATACAGCGCCTGGTCCGTCATCATGAATATGCCCTCCTCGCCAACGGCAAAGGAGTTTTCAATGATTTCGTCCCCGGATTTCCAAGTCGTGATGTCGCCGCTTCGCGCGTCCACCACGCCCACCAGGCCTTCGATGGTGGCATACCAGTAGCGCGCGACATCCTGGCCTGCTGCAGGCCACTCGGGCATGACCCAGGCAACACTGTCCAGCTTCGGCCAGGGAAGTGTTTTCACATGCCGTGACAAATCGTATTCACGCACCAGTGTGAACGTCTCGACTGCGGGGTCCTCCGGTACCTGTATCACCAGCAGGGAATTGTCTGTGGTCGGCACGATCGCGCGATCCTGTCCGTCGAGATAAAAATACACGCCCGCGCCGAGATACTTCCATGGCATGACGCCCTGTAGCGGAAACAGCCAGGAGCGCGGCGGCAGATCGAACGAGGCGAGCTCTTGCAGCGTCCCGGCATCCAGCAACTCCAACTGGAAATTGGTCGCATTGCCGTGGATCGCGACGATCCTGCCCCTGCTGTCAAAGGTGAGCGTGCCGTATCCGCCGAAGCCCTGGGTGCGTGAGCGAATAATGCTGTTGAGCCCAAGCGGCCCCGGCGCGTCGTTCACGTCGCTAACGTACGCATCGTTGTGCATGTTGCTGCCGCCGCTGGCCATGCCGGGATGTTGGGGTAACGGTACGTGGGAGATTGCATGGGTGGTTGCCGGTGGCAGGAAACGGGTGAAAAGGCCGTATGCCGGCTTTACGGTTTCACTGGAGGTAATAACTCGCCAGCCCTGCGACGGCAGCAACAGGCACTCCGGTATCGGTGCGCTGGAGTGCGCAAACGCGAGTCGCTCGCCATCGCAGGCTCGCGTCATCAGCCACCAGCATGCCAGCAGAGCAGGCAGCACAGCGGCCGCCAAATACACCGCAGAAAATCGATTTCCTGTTCATGGGTTGCTTTCGACAGCGGGACGCTGCGCACGCCAGCCCCACACTGCGAACGCCGGAAACACCATCAGTATGGTGGGGACAGTGGAGTAGAACGGGGCGGGCGTTCCCTGAGGCTGTGCATCAGGTAGGTCAGCCCGATAGCGATAGCGGAGGGAACGAGCGTGGCCAGCGGCAGGGCCATCACGCCAAGCGCATTGCTTCTCGCCAGTCGCTCACACAAGCGCAGGATAAAACCTGATACGAAGAAGGTGTAGATGGTTTGCTTTAACGCGGCGGGCAGCGCGGCCAGTGCGCCATGGGAAAAGTTGATGGCGTAGACCACCAGGCCCAGGAACAAGGCTGCCTTCCAGGCGGTGCTGACATCCACGTATTTAAGTACGAACGATTGCGGCGATGCTTTCATTACGTCACTGTTGTCCAGTGTCTCCCCATTATTTTTATACTTCACGTACTACAGTTTACACGCTGACCTTGGGACGAGGACAGATGGTGCACGGCGATGTGGGAGAAGTTTGAGCATGGGGCTGGACAAACGCGCCAGCAATGAATTACGTTACGTGGGCGTCATGTAATTCAGTGACGCTGAATGCTCTGGCGCAAAACTATAATATTTCGTAGCAATAACCAGGCGCTTGAAGTCAGGCAGAGCGCATAGAAATAGGGATGTTTCAAATTGATCAATGCATTTCTAATTGATCCACACCCGCAACATTGTGCGCGGATCCTTGATGTTCGATCAAAGTCGATGATATTACGGGTCATGTGCGGAGTGCTCGCCAGTATTATCATGCTGTTGTGTGGTTGCACTTCGACCAAAAGCGTCGCCCCGCTAAACGTTGCCCTGGAAGAGGACTACATCCCCCTGCAAGAAGAAGTTTGGGCGATTGCGCAGGCCGACAGCCTTCATGAGACCTTGCTTTCCAAAGGTATGGTGGTCAAAGACGAGCAGGCTGACGCGTTATTCTTGACTGTGAAGCATCGCCTGCTCAAAGATCAGCCGCAAATTGCTGAGCATATTCGTATTTACCTGCTGCGTTCACCTGACGCCAATGCTGCGGCGCTGCCGAACGGCATTATCTATATTCACGCGGGACTTTTTCCGATACTGGACAATGAAGACCAACTCGCGGCTATTATCGGACACGAAATCGCCCACGTGGTTGATCGACACTCCCTGAGGGCGGTCATCAATCAGAAGAATACTTTTATTGGCGCGCATGTGGCGGATCTTATGACAGGCGGTTTGGGCCTGGTCTATTTTCCCGCGCTGGCATCACTGAGCAGTTTCTCTCGCGAACAGGAGGAGGAGGCTGACATGCAAGCAGTTATCTGGCTGCAAGCTGCCGGATATCAGCCTGAGGCCGCGATTGAGGTGTTTAGAAATTTTACGACGATTCCCGGCGCGCAGCACAATCAAGCATCCATTTACAGCAGCCATCCTTCGCAGCAACAACGTATCGCCAGCCTTGAGCAGCAACTGTCAGTGAAGGAGGCTACACCCTCTCCCAGTCCGGATTTATCGCCGGAATTCCTCGCGGTGCGTGTCACCCAGACGGAGGCTGTAGTCGAAATGCATTTGCGCGATCACCGATACATACTCGCGGAAACGGATCTTGATCGAATAGCAGGGAATCTCCCACAGCAGAGCAGGGTCGAGTACTACCGTGGTGAGATTGATTTCGGTCGCGCCCGTAATCCCGGTGACGCCACCCGTGAGGCGTATTGGATACAATCAGGAAAAACCAATTTTTCTTCAGCAAATTATGCATTGTTTGAGAATCAGAAGGACCAGAATCTCCAGCAAGCGGTGCTGCACTTCAACCTGGCAGCAAATGGCGAGCCGCAGCAAGTGAATGCCATGAAACGCCTAGGTGAGGTATACCTATACCAAGGTGATAATCAGGAAGCTGTTAATTGGCTTCGGCGTTATTTGAACACAGCACCTGATGCGGGTGATGCACGATACGTGAATTCGCTCATCAAGAAGGCGCAGAACACAAATACCAGGAAGGAGATCGAATCATGAAGGGATTGACAACTTTGATGGTGGTAATGTCATTCGCCATCCTTGGGGGCTGTAGCACAACCACCGCCCGAACGCATCCGGATATAGAAGCGCAACTTAAAGCAGTTAAACGTGTAGTCATTGCACCACCAGAGATTGAAGTGACATTGATAACCTTCACCGGCGAAAACGAACGGATAACCGCTACCGAAGAGACAATTCGTAGGAAGTCCTCAATATCACCAAAAGGGAGCTGGAAGCAGGAGGTTATGAGGTAGTCGATTTCGACTTTGCAGCGGCAAAGCAGCAGGACGAAACTTTGGCCACCCTGATCACCGATTTTGTCACTGGCTACGATAATGCGAAGGAAGAACTGCAGCACGGTAAAGCTATATCTCTCGAGGAAGCCAAAAACATCCGCGCATCTCTCGGCGAGGTTGCTACACGGGTGGCCGCCGCAGCGGAAGCCGATGCCGTGGTATTGGTGCGGTTCGGAGGATTTGAAAAGTCGGAAGGACAAATTGCCAAAGATGTGGGTACAAGCCTATTGATAGGCGTTATTTCCTTAGGCACAGTTATTCCGATACAACCTACCTCGGGTGCTTTTACTGAAGTTGCTCTGATTGATGGCTATAGCGGAGACATCCTTTGGACGGATATCCGTGGCGGCGCATTGTCCTCTGAGCTTACCGATATGCTTTTGGATCAACTGCCGGACGACATCGATGATGCTGTCGTTGCTGATTCCGTTACCGACCCTGTCATTACTGAAGTCGTTGCTACTGATGTCATCGGCGCTGAGACGGATACTACCTCGTTGCAAGCTGAGAAAACGCAACCCGCAGCGGAGTAGCGGGAATCAAGAAGAGCGAATTCAGTAGCTATACCGCACCGTGACCCCATACGTGCGCGGCGCCTGCAGCCATTCGGCTTCGGTGCCGGAGTACGCGATGGGTGCGGCAGTCAGTGATGAATAGGCCTCGTCCGTCGCATTCTTCACCCACAGCGCTGCGTCCCACTCCGTATTGCGCCATCCGAGACGAACATTCACCAGCGTCTGGTCCTGCTCCGCGCTCGCAGGCTGGTAGGTGGGATTGTTGAAATGGTCGCTCATGAAGCTGTAGTCGCCGCGCAGGTAGGTCACGCCGTCCGCCAGCGGCAGGAGCAGGGTGGCCGAGATATTGCCAGTCCAGTCGGGCGCATACGGTACTTCGAAGTCGAGCGCTTCCAGTTCGCCCTCCGTGTATTGCGCGTCCAGGTACTGCAGGCCGCCGCTCAGCAGCAGGAAATCCCAGGGTGCGGCGTTGACGCTCAGATCCACGCCACTGCTGGTCCCCTGGGCGGCGTTGCTGACAAACGTGCCGACGCCGGTCGACTGCTGGGCGAGAAACTGCAGCTCATCAAACTCTGTGTAAAACGCGCTGGCATTGACTTGCAGCCGGTTGTCCAGCCACTGTGATTTGATGCCGAGTTCATAGTTGGTGGTGTCTTCGTCGTCAAACTCGCGTTGCGCGCCTTCACCGGCAACGCCGTTGAAACCGCCTGATTTTGAGCCGGTCGTTATCGAGGTAAACAGCATGGTCTCGTCTGTCATGAACCAGGTCAGGTTGGCGAGCCAGGTAAAGCCGTCGGCGTTGCGGTGGAAGTCGTTGTCGACCGGGGCAAAGGCGCGCTGCACCAGTGCGCCACCGACCGCAGCGGCCGCGGCCGTGGAGTAAGGCCCGCTGCAGCGGTCTGCCGATTTGTCCTCGCGCGTATAGCGCAGGCCCAGCGTTGTCGCCCACTGCTCGGTGATGTTGTAGGTGGTCTGGCCGAACGTCGCGAACGACTCGGTTGTCCATTTGTTGTCGAGGAACACCGTGTCACCGGGTTGCGCCAGTACGCCGAACGCGGGGCCCAATCCGGTTTGCGCGCCGCCCACCGCGATCATGTCCTCGCCGACGATGACGCCAGCGTCACCGCTGCCGCCACGCGTCAGTTGTTCCCACGCATAGAACGAGCCCAGCATGTACTGCAGCGGCCCGTCCAGGTCACTGGTCAGGCGCAGCTCCTGTGTCCACAGTTCGCCCGTGTACTTGTCATCCACGACGGCCAGTATCGACAGGTCGGAGCGGTCGGCGTCGGTTGACGATTTGTAGTCGTACTTATTCCACGACGAGAGCGAGGTCAGGGTGGCGGTGTCGAATTCATAGTCGAGCTTGATATTCGCGGCGTCGGACTGCAGATCGAAGTTGGAGTCGACATCGACGTTGTTCTTGTAGTCGAACGCGTCATTCTTCGGCACCGGCAGACCCTGGGCGATCAGTTGATCGGTGACTGCAGCGGTCTGGGTGGCGTCGGCGCCGCAGCAACTGGTGTTGCGATCTACGTGGCTGGCGGTCAGTTGCGCGGTGAGCTCTTCGGTCGGTTGCCACAGTAATTTGCTGCGTATGTTCCAGTCCTTGGCCGCATTGAGATCGTCGCCGGTATCACTTTCCAGCCAACCGTCGTATTCATGCCAGCTGCCGGAGAGCAGGTAGGCCACTGAATCGCTGATCGGCCCGGTGACCGAACCTTCGTATTTTTGCAGGGAGTAATCGCCGAGAGAGGCCTCGACATAACCCTCGGTCTCCTCCCTGTTGGGCGATTTCGTGATGACGCTGACCACGCCGGCATTGCTGTTTTTGCCGTACAGGGTGCCCTGCGGCCCCTGCAGCACCTCGATGCGTTCGATATCGGTCAGGTCGGACATGCCGAGGCCGGAGCGCCCCATGTAGACGCCGTCGACGATAAACGCCACCGAGGCTTCCAGCGAAGGATCGTTCTGGCTGGTGCCGAAGCCGCGAATGCGCAGCGCGGAAGCAAACGGATTGATGTTGGTGCTGACCGTCAATGCCGGCACCAACGCCGCCACGTCGACAATATCGTTGATGCCCGCTTCCTGTATCGTGTTGGCGGAAAGCGCATTCACCGTCACGGGAATATCCTGCAGGCTCTCGGCGCGCTTGGTGGCAGTCACGATGACTTCCTCCAGCGCAGCATGCTGGGCAAGTACCGCATTGCTGGACAGCCAGAGTGCGATGGCTGTGACTGTTGTTTGCAATATGCGCATGCTGGCTCTTCCCTTATGGTTTTATGGAAACTCAGCCCGAGAAATCAGCACAAACCGTGCCTTGAATATAATGACACATATTATGCAAATAAATAGCCGATTCAAGCGCTAGTTCGTTTATTTCTGGCGCTATTCGATATGTCACGGCCGGACGGAAGCCCTGGTTGCCAGCACCGTGCGGCGGCAGCTTCTACCTAAGTGGCATATATTGTGCCAATATAAACACCGTGATAGTTTGGCTTGCCGCGCAGGTCATTGCTCCGGTTATCGCACAGCACAGAGGCATCCACCATGCAGTTTTTTCGTACCCCGGATGAGCGCTTCGAGAATCTCGCCGATTACTCCTTCGCACCCCATTACCTGCAAATTGCCGACACCGAGGGCGGCGAGCTGCGCATGCATTACCTGGATGAAGGCGCGAAGGACGGCCCGGTGGTCCTGTTGCTGCACGGCCAGCCAACCTGGTCGTACCTGTATCGCCATATGATTCCACCGCTGGTAGCCGCGGGATTTCGCGTACTCGCGCCAGACCTGATTGGCTTCGGGCGCTCCGACAAGCCTACGAGCACGCAGGACTACACCTATGCCCGGCACATCAGCTGGATGAGTGAATGGCTCCTCGCGCTGGATCTTCGCGGTATTACCGTGTTTTTCCAGGACTGGGGCAGCCTGATCGGGCTGCGCCTGGTGGCCGCTTATCCCGAGCGCTTCGATCATGTGGTGCTTGCAAATGGCGGCCTGCCTACAAGTATGGTGCCGGCGCAGTACACCGCGTATCTCAAGGAGGCCTACCTGACGTTGCCAGTGGTAAAGGCAGAAGAACTCGGCGCGCGTTTTCGCGATACCAGCGGCATTCCCGGCTTTCTGTACTGGCGTAAATTTTGTGCCGAGAGCCCCCAACTCGATATCGGAAACCTGATGGCCGCTATTTCCACCACGCCGATAACCGCCGAGGTCGAGAGGGCCTATCGCGCGCCATTCCCGGACCAGGAATACCTGGCGGGCGCGCGCAGGTTCCCCAGCCTGGTGCCGGTGTTTCGGGACGAACCCGAGGTCGAGGAGAATACAGCGGCCTGGGAGGTGCTGCGCCGCTTCGATAAACCGTTCATGCTGGCGTTTTCCGACAACGACCCGGTGACGGCGGGTGGCGACAAAAAATTCCTGGCGGAGGTGCCGGGCGCGCAAGGTGTCAAACACCGCACCATCACCAACGCAGGGCACTTTTTACAGGAGGATCAACCGGCACAGTGCGTGCAGGCGATCCTGGATATCACCGGTCGCGCGTGACTACACTCAGACCATAGCAAGAAAAGACCGGGTACAGGGCTTACAAAAAGGCGTCCAAGACCGTTAGAGTGCTACCCCAATTGACGGTCGCTTGCCCGAATCGGGAGCGTACACAAATTCGTTACCTGTCATCGCAGGTGTAACCCTGACATATTCATCAACGGAGAAAAGTCTCATGCAGCGAATTAGCCGAACCGTCTTTACGTTATTGATGGCCGCCCTGACTACAGCGTTCCTGGCCACTCCCCACCCTGCGCAGGCCGCCGATGTGGCGCAAATCGAACGCGACGCGATCGCTGCCCTCGCTAAATTGTACGACACAACCCCTGCGGCCAAGGTGCTCGGCGACAAGGCAAAAGCCATTTTGGTGTTCCCGAGCATTCTTAAAGCCGGTTTGATTATCGGCGGCCAGGGTGGCAATGGCGCCTTGTTTGTCGATGGTAAAGTGGTGGGCTTTTACAATACGGCGGCGGCTTCCTACGGACTGCAGGCCGGAGCGCAGGAGTTTGCTTATGCCATGTTCCTGATGACCGACTCTGCCATTGAGTCCGTTAAAAAAGCAGATGGCTGGGAAGTGGGGGTTGGGCCCAGCCTGGTGCTTGTAGACGAGGGTGTCGCCAAATCGCTGACCACCACAACCGCCAAGGATGACGTCTATGCATTCATCTTTGGCCAAAAGGGTTTGATGGCCGGTATCGGTATACAGGGGTCGAAGATCACCAAAATCAATCCCTGATTCAGGGGCATCGACCGAGCAGACACTTTCTCTCCCGCAGGTCAGTAACCCTGCGGGGGTTGCACTGCGATATAGGCCACGCCACCGCTTGAGTAGACCTGGTTGTACCAGCTGCTTCCGCAGTTGTAGTAGGTGATGCCGTTGATCGCCTGTACCGCAGGCGTGCAGGGCAGGGCGGAAATGGGCGCAGTGGACTGCACATAGTCCTCATCCGACGACTCCGCAATCGCTACCACAGCGCCCCCGACGACCGCGCCGACCAACAGCGCCTCGCCTTCATCCCAATCATCGTCGCAGCAACCATCCCAGTCGTCATCGATTTCATCTTCGTAGAAGTCCTGTCGGTCTTCCCGTGCGTCGTCGTATCGATCCTGCCGATTTTGCTGGTTGCTGTCATACTGCGACTGACGGTTTTGCTGATTGGTGTCATGTTGTGTTTGCCGACCTTCCTGCGACTGGTAGCGCTGTGCCGGGGCCTGTTCCCTACGCTGGCTGCCCGCATTGGAACGCGCCTCCGCGCCGCCACGTGATGAAAAACCGCCACTTGCGGCCGCGCCACCCCGAGAGAATCCGCCGCCTCCGCCTCGGCCGCCTCGAGCCTCGGCATCATGGAAGCTTGCTGCAACAAACAGCACTGCGCTTATGAGCGCAATCAATTGAATCGAATGCCGGGAATTCATGGCGTTTCTCCTGTCTGCGCCGCCGGTACCTGCTGCTTGCGAGCCGTCTCGATGTAATTGGCCAGAAACTCTATGCGCTGTGCGTCCTTCGGCGGCTGGAACTCAAATTTGCCCTCGGGCACCGTCGGGGAGAAGTTCCAGTCGGAGAACTCGGCCCAGAACTGTGGTGCACCCTCTTCGAGCTTGTAAGTGATCACAACACGCTGTATCAGTGGCTCCTCGCCGCGCGCAATCCACATTTGAAAGTCGACGTCAGCGCCGCGCCCCGCGAGGTGGTCGCTCGGCACGCCGCTGCCAGCCGTTTCTTCAACGTAATCCAGTTGCTGCACGCGGCGCTTCAAATCCGCGGGGAACTCGCGCACCAGCAGCATGGCCAACGGCATACGCATCCGCAGGTCGCGCACGAAGTGCTTGATGGCGGCATCGACATCTCCGCTAATTGCCGAGCGGGCATAGACGTTGTTTGCGTGATCATAGGCAGTCAGGTTCTTGCCGTCGAAGACCACCGTGCTCTGCTTGCCGTCACTGCGCTCGACATCGACCCGCAACTGATTGGGACGATTGACCAGCACCTGGCGCCGGTCTCCAAATTCGATCTTCTGCCCGTTCGCCTGCACGGTATCGTAACCATTGCGAATCGTTACACTGAATCGCTCCGCGTCGGCCATGTGCTGTGCGGCACGCTGCAGGATCATCATCGCATCAGGATCAACGAGCGGCTGTTCCGGCTCCTGTGCAGTGGCGGGAGCGAGATACGACATGAACAGGAAAAAGCAGGACACCCAGCTTCTCCGGGACACAGAAAAGACCTCACTGACGCGCATCGCAAGCTCCTCATACTGGCGCGGACGGAAATCGACCGCGGCAAGAACCGTATGCTTATACACTAAAAATCAATCATGCACGGCAGTGATTACTTGATCCCGGTCAAGTTTGGTGCAGGTGCCAGGTGCGCGCTTGTTGTTGCGAATCGCACGATCATTAACGCAGGACACTTTTTACAGGAGGATCAGCCGGCACAACGCGTGCAGGTGATTCTGGATATCACTGGCGGCCTCCGGGGGGGGGGGATTAGATGAGGACCACAGGCCGTTGACCTCGCCGATCGACTACACGCCCAACGCGATGTGCGCAAGTGCCGCCACCAGCGCGATGGCCAGCGCAACCACGATTCTCGGTCCGCCCGCGATAAACCAGGGCGAGGCGGGGAAGGCAAAGGTCTTTTCCAGCGAGGCCAGCTTGAGATTGTGATGCTCGCTGCCGACGGTGGCGGGTAGTATTTCCATCAGGTCGCGGCGGCTGCGGTAGCGAATCATGCCGGCTGCGCCCCAGTTGTCGAAGTCATTGCAGGCAACGTCTTCCACGTTGCCACTGGCAGCGTTTGCGATCATCACCGGGTGGCCCGCCCTGCGCAGCAACGCGCCCAGGAAAATTTTTTGATAGCGCGCCAGGTTTTTGCGCGCTTCCCGTTTCGGTGATCTCAGATGCAGGAGATTGACCATCACAAAGTCCCTGCCGTCATCGGCAAGCAGGAATTTACGCAGGTTTTCCGTCTGCGCATTCGTCCAGCCTTCATCGTCGTTGAACAGGCGCATCGTGGCTTCAACTTCAGCCGGCGTGACCTTTTTCTTGAAGCCGACATACCAACACCAGAATAGCGCGTAGGTCACTGCGGCCGTTATCCAGATCATTGCTGCGCCCATGTCGCCTCCGGGAAATGCGGAAATTTACGCTGACGGTGACGCGCATGCTCACATAATGGCATTATGTGTGTCAATAAAGTGCGCGCCCGCGCGGAAGGAGTCCAGATGAAATGGTTGCTGAGAGTTTTCGCCGTGCTACTGCTGTTGCTGGTGGTGGCATTCTGGTTCGTCTTCCTGAGTCCCCGACCGCCATTGACAACAGAACCGGCTGCATTGGCCGGCGATGGCAGCGCCATTGACTACTGTGCGCTGCCCGCATTGGATGGCAGCGGCAAGCAGGCGGCTGACATTCCCAAGGCGAACACGCCCGGTTGCGGCTACACCCATTTTCCACTGCCGATATTGGCTGAGTGCACCGAGCCGCTCGCCGCAGGAGTGCAGGATATTCGCGGCCTGTGGCGCGCCGTCGCAGGCGGCCACATCGGCCATGTGGAGCGCATAGAGCAGTGCGGCGGTCGCACGGTGATTACCACCGCCGGCATCATCCACGATTACGGCCCCAACAGCACTGCAGGTTGGAACACTGACGATACTGAGGGCTCGGTTGCCAGGGAATACTGCATGCGCACCTCGGCAAGCATGGTCTGGAATAACGGCGTGCTGGACTTTCACGCGTTGGGCTGGGGTCCTGTTGTCGTCAGGCGCTATCTGGAGGGTGAACAATTGGTCTGGGAGTACGCGGACGGCAGTGCGACGCGCATGGAGCGAATTTGCGCCCTGCCCGATGACCAAAGGTGCCCGCGCTCCGGGGCAAACGGTACGATTTGTTCTGACCTTGCGCCTACGAGCGCGCGCCACGTCGTGCAAACAGCGTATTACTTCGTCATCAAATAAAATTGTTGTCGAGCGTCACGCCCATGGTCGGCCATTCGCCGAGGATGATGGTCTGGTAGTTGGCAAAGCCGACGGCATCGCCATCGGTGATGCGGATGACGCAGTCGCGGATCTGGTGGATCTCCCTGGCGGTGTCGAATTGCGAGCAGTCCGGCAGGTATTCACCTTCCACATGCAGCTCGCCGCGCCAACTGCCGTGATGAAAGCCCTTGTAACCAAAATACAGGCCAGTGCCGAGATGAAAGCCGGTATTGCTGACCACCTCGATGCCGAGCGTGCGCACACTGCCATCCTGTTGGGTGAAATGCAGTTTGCCACCCTTGAGTCGCCGGTTGATCGGGTCGTAGGTCATTTCGGGTGCCAGTGATGTGAACGCAACGCGCGTGCCGTCCGGATTTTCTTCGCCGCCATGGAACACGGGGTCAAAGCCGGGGAAATTTACGTGCAAATAGAAATGGTGCAGCGAATATTGAGAGCCATCGGGCTTTTCGAAACGCATAGGACTCCACAGGAAGTGCATCGGCAATTGCGAGGAATCAATGCCCGGCATCAGGTCGAGCGGTTCATTGCCCACACCGTAGCGCACGCCCCAGGAATGGTCGCGTGTCATGCACCAGTCTTCCGGGTTGATGTCATGTTTCACGCCATCCACTTTCACCCAGCCACTCGCGGTGCCCACCTGGTGGTAACGGCACAAATCGGTTTCAGTGCGGAAGCCGAAAACCTGGCGACGGAATTCGTGGTTTTCGAGGAAGGGTGGAATCACCGAGCCATCCAGCACGATGTCGAAACTGATCGGTTGCGTATCGTTTTCATCCAGGCGTATGCGGATTTTTTTCATCGGTTCGATGATGTCGTAATGGATCGGGCCAACGGCAATCAGGTCAGGCGTGGGGAACAGCAGGCGGCTGGCGCGCACTGTCCATTGCTCCACGCCACGCGACACGCCGGCATAGGCATCCATCACATTGCGGTTGAGGTATTTGCCAATGCCCCAGCCGATCTGCAGCGAACCGTCTTTCCTGAAGATCGAGCCGCAGACTTTTTCGGTCCAGCTGCGATCGCTTTGGGATACGGCGGCGAAGGTATCGGCAATCTGGTGGTTGAAGCCTTCATCAGAAGGCACCAGCATGGAATCGGTGCGGGACATGGAATCTCCAACGGGGGGAATGTTAAATGCGTGCCAGCCTAGCAGCTCGCGCAAGTCATCCACAAGCCAGTCAACGCCTGGAATTGTCGCGGCCCGCTGTCTTACTCTTGTGTTTCGGTGCATGTGCGTTCTTGCGTCAAACTGAGCGCCCACCCGAGCGTCATTTTGCGGTAATACTTGACTACTATTCTGGCTGTTTTTGAGCGGAGTCAGTCACTATGCGTAATTTCCATCAGTATCCACTCGGTCGCCGCACGTTTATCGCCGGAGCCAGCAAATCAGCGATAGCCATCGGACTGGCGCCGCTCCTGCAGGCCTGCAGCAACGGCAGTAACAACGACAATCCCCTCGCACCCATGGGCGCTTCGACCTATGGGCCGTTGGCGCCTGTCGCGGACAGCACGACGGGGCTGCCGTTGCTGCAACTGCCGGAAGGGTTCACCTACGCGTCGTTCGGCTGGACTGGCGACGCCATGAGCGACGGTACGCCGACGCCCGACAGGCACGATGGCATGGCCGTGGTGAGTGGACAGGGCGGCGCTTCTGGCGAATGCGTGCTGATTCGCAACCATGAGCGCAGCGTTATCGGCCCCGGCATGCCCCTGCCGCTGATCGGCGGCGGCATTGCGCCGGTGTATGACGGCTTCGCGTTCCCCGGCGTACTTGCGGGCCTGGGGGGCGGCACCACCGCGCTGAAAATGCGCGCTGGGCAACTGATCGAGGATCGCGCGACGCTCGGCGGCACTATCGGAAACTGTGCCGGCGGACCCACGTCCTGGGGCAGTTGGTTGACCTGCGAGGAGACCATGACGATAGGTAGCATCATCGGCGCGCGGGACCATGGCTTCGTGTTTGAAGTACCCGATCCGGCGCTGGGCGCTGCGTCCGCCGTGCCCATTACCGACATGGGACTGATGCCGCATGAAGCGGTGGCGGTCGATGCGCGCGATTCCCGCGTCTACCTGACCGAGGACAATAGCCCACTGTCGGGCTTTTACCGCTTCACCCCGAACGATGCCAGCCAGCAGTTGGGCGCCCTGGAGCGCGGCGGCGTACTCGAAATGCTGGCGGTTGCCGACCGCCCCGGCATCGACCTGGGACTGGCCGTGCAGGGCGAGTCCTTCGCTGTGCAGTGGGTGCCGGTGCCTGATCCGGTGGCGCCGCCAGAGGGCCTGATCCCGCCCATCGAGGGTTTTCCGGCGATCCAGGGCGTGGGTCGCTCAGGCCCATTCCTGCAGGGACAGGCAAACGGCGGCGCCAGTTTCCGGCGCGGCGAGGGCTGCTGGTACCGGGACGGAGTGGTGTACTTCGTCGATACGTCGGGCGGAGAGGCGGGCAAGGGCTCGGTGTGGGCCTACGTACCCGGCGACGAGACGCTCACCGCGCTGTTCGTCTCCCCGGATGCCGCCACCGCTGACAATCCCGACAACCTCACGGTAACGCCACGGGGCGCATTGCTGGTATGCGAGGATGGCGGAGGCATCAGCGAGAACGATGCGTTGGTGACCGGAACCCGTATGCACGGCATAGCGCAGGATGGCAGTGCATTCGTGTTCGCCGAGAACAACATGGTGTTGGATGCCGCGCTGCCAGGCCGCCCTGCGATCGGTGCGGGTGATTATCGCGGCAGTGAGTGGTGCGGCGCCTGCTTTGATCCGGCGGGTGAGTACCTCTACGTCAACATCCAGACGCCTGGCGTCACGTTCGCGATCACAGGGCCCTGGAGGCAAGGCCCTTTCTGAGCCACGCGCTGATGTCGCGGGCGGATGGTCAGTGATGAGCGGTCTCGCGGAACACGAACCGCTTCACGTGCAAAGCCACGTGTTCCGGGTGCGTTAGAATCATTGAGTGCTCCGCGTTCGCAATGTCCTGGTACTGCGCACCGGGCAGCAGGCCACGCAGGATATCCATGTGCGCGGGGAGCGCGATCTGGTCGCCGTCGGCGCCCAGTACCAGGATGGGATTCGGCAGCGCGTTCAGTGCGCCGTAGCACGCTCGCTGGTCGCCCAATGCATCACCGCGAAGCAGGGAAAGCAAGGACCGGCCAAAGCCCGGCACGCTGAGTTGATCGCGGAACATCTGTACGAACCTGCCATCCTGGATGTCGCGATAGCGGTGAGTTCGCCTGCGCACCAGCATCGGCACGACATAGCTCTCCATCAGCAGTTCACCGAGCAGCGGCACATGCAACAGTCTTGTGGCAGGATTGGACTGCAGGAAGTTGAGCACAGGAGCGGTCATCACCAGGGAATGGAATCTGCCCGGATCTGCCAGTATCAACCTGGCTGCGATCGCGCAACCGAGCGAGTGGCCCAGCAAATCGACCCCATCGGTCACACCCAGGCAATCGAGTAACTCGACCACCTGGCGCGTGAAAAGCGCCGATCCATGCGCGACGTCTGGTCGGTCTGAATATCCATGGCCAAAAAGGTCGAGGCGAATGGTGCGGATGCCCTGCCGGTTGAGGATCGGGACGAGGCGGTCGAATTCCCAGAACGGTACCGTCGCACCGTGGATCAGCACCAGGGTTTTGCCGGTTGCCGGTCCCTCAATGCGGTAGTGGCATTTCCCGGCGCTCAACTCAACGAAGTGGTGGGCATTGGGTAACTGTTGTCTCATCCGCAGGCGCCTAATTCACTCTTGCCATCATCAGGGGTTCGGGTATTTCGAGTTAACGTTCGCGGATTCGCGCAGGTATCACGCAGCCGCAAGCATCTCGCGGGACAGGTTACTGAAGTGCCGACGAAAACTCGACTGGCAAAACGGGTATGCAGAACTGCTTCTGCCGTGAGGCCGTGCCCCGTTGCACGTGGCCTGCAAACCAGTCAGCAGAGAATTCACGATAGGGTAAATCGGCGCCAGGAGAATATTTTTTCAATGAACAAGATCGGAAATATAACGTTCACAAACTGAAGTTACTGTTGTAGCTGCTGAAATTTATGACGTCTGACCCGTTGCTTCTCAGCTGCAAAAAACAACATGACTTCTTCGCCCATTTGAGGACTTTCTATGAATCTTCCACCCGTATTCAGACTCTGCTTGATCACCGCTTCAATCGTAGTGGCCAATTCGGCTGTTGCAGCCCCCACGTTTGTAAACGGCCTTGCTATCGATGGAGCCACCTCGGATGCATTTGGTACCGGCGCTAATGAGGGTCGTTTGGGCTTTTTCTCCGACATTTACTACAACCCTAACACCAACGATTGGTGGGGGCTGTCTGATCGTGGTCCGGGTGGCGGGACCTTGAGCTATGATACTCGTGTACAAAGATTCACGCTGAATGTGGATATGAATACGGGTGCAATCTCGAATTTCTCGGTTGTAGAAACCGTCAAGTTTTTTAATGGAGGTAGCGCATTAAATGGACTTGCTTCAAATCCCACCAGCACTTTAGGCAATGCGTTCGACCCTGAAGGCGTGGTTATCAATCCCAAAAACGGCAATTTTTTGGTCTCTGATGAGTACGGCCCTTCTCTTTACGAAATTAACCGCTCAACCGGAGAAGTAGTGCGTACGTTTAATACGCCAGCGAATGTTATTCCTCGAAACACCGGTACCGGCACGCCGAATTTTGTTGACGATACCGGCAATGACGCTGGCAAGCGCGGCAACCGAGGTTTTGAAGGACTTGCGATAAGCCCCGATGGGAACTTTGCATTCGCGATGCTGCAAAGCGCCACGTTGGACGAAGGCGGCAGCAATGGCACTGTAGCCCGCATCGTGAAATTTGATATGGCGACCGGCGATGCAGTGGCGCAGTACGCCTATCAAATGGATACTTCAGCCCGAGGCAGAGGTACATCAGCTTTGGTGGCGATTAACGATAACGAGTTTTATGTTCTGGAGCGAAACAATCGCGGTGTTGGCGTTGGCGCCACTTTAAGCGGCGCTGAAAAGGTGGTTTATCGTATCGATTTGACCAACGCCACTGATGTATCAGGGATCGATCTGGATTCTGGTGCGGCATACGTAGCTGTTACGAAGTCAGGAAGTGTCATCGATTTGGATGCCGATACGCTTGCAGCGCTGGGTAATAACTCGCCGGAGAAATGGGAAGGGCTTGCCATAGGTCCTAAACTGAATGACGGAAGTTACATGATCCTGGCCGGAACGGACAACGATTACAGCGTGACGCAAAACGGTAGCGGCACACAGTTTGACGTGTATTTTGATTTTACTAACGCTGACCCTTACGCCAACTCAATCCAGTGTCCGCTCAATGACACAACTGGTTGCTTCAATACTTCGGATAATTTGGCAGCGGTATTGCCGTCAAATTACGAACTGGTGCCGGGGATTTTGCACTCTTATAAAATCTCTGCTTCGGAGCTCGGCAATTATGTGCCGCCTGCGTCAGTGCCCGTGCCTTCGGCGCTTTTGTTGATGCTCTCTGGATTGGGCCTGTTGGCGACGACGCGTAGCAAAAGGTAGTGGCATAAGAAAAATCTTTCCGCTTTTTTAAGGGGCTTATCGCCCCTTAATTTTTTGTATTTCCCAGTGATTCACACCACTGCCCTGGCGTGTTGTTCGTGATACGCATGTCGGTCTGCGCGAGCGCTTGCGCAGCCTGTGTCATCAGCGCCTGGATCTGGCGTTCATCCCACGCCTCGGCCGCTGCGTCGTAGCCGGGCGTGCCGCGCTGCGCCGCCTGCCGTGCTGCAAAGGCCTCGGCGGCACAACTGGCCTCGCGGGCAAGCCGCGGGTAATTGCTCGGTTTGTAGCGACCAATGCCGCCGATGATGGGTGAAATCGCATCGCCAAACACCGTCTTGCTGGCCAGCCTGCGCACCGGTGAGTGCGCGATGGTGAAGCCGCCGTCGGCCGCCACTACCGTAACGGCGATCCCTTCCTCCACGCCCTGCACATAGCCGCGCACCTTGCCGGTGTGGCGATCCAGCAGTCCGAAACCGTTTTCCATCATCAGCGAGGTATTGCCCAGCTCCCTGCTGGCGCCGATGCCGACGGCGATGCCATTCGCCGTTATCGTCGGCGTCAGCGAGTTGACGTTGACATGGTCGGGGAATACGTCGAGCTGCGCATGCCATGCGTGCTCGGCATGATCGCCCCGGTCCCACAACTTGATGACATCGTTGCGAGTGACCACGTACAGCTCGGCATTGTCAGCCGACACGGCCACCGAGGCCGCAACCTGGTCCTGCACATTGATGCGCCAGATTTCTTTCAGGTCGCGATCCAGCGCGATCACATTGCCGTTTTCATCCGTGATGTACAGGCGCTGGCCGTCATTACTGGCGGTGGGTGTGGAGCCGGTGCCGCCGACAAAGTCGTAGCGCGCGGCAATCTCCAGTGCAAAGTGATCGCCGGACTCAACCAGGTCGAGCGCATAGATCGCCCCGTTCGCGGACACACCGTCGGTGGCGCCGTCCGATTCGTCCGGTGCGGTGGCGGCAACGAACAGCCGTCCGGTGTTCGGGTCGACGGCGTAGAAGTTGGAGACCTCGACGTCCGCGCCAAAGATGACGCGCACCATCGCCGTGAACAACCCGCCGTCAAACGGCATCTCTCCAAAACGCGCTGCGGCCAGCTGGTCGCCGCTGTCCAGCACCCATTGTGGCGGCATGTCCCGGGCTGTCGGAGCGGCGCGCTGGCCCGGCAGTGCGAACGGTGATGCCAGCAACTGTTCACCCGTGGTGCGCGCCAGCACGGCGATTTCACCGGTGTCGGTGACGACAGTGAGCGCATCGGCGCCGGGCACGTAATTGACGCCCCAGGCGTGCGGCGGATTCTCGCCCGCAAACCTCAGGCCGGTCGGTTTGTGCCAGAGTATCTCGCCCTGCGGCGTCACCGCCCAGGCCCAGTGGTAGGTGGCGTGGTAGATGGTCTGCGCGCTGGTCTCGCCCGGCGTGTCCAGGATGAGCGGCGCGCCCGCACCCTTGTTGTCGCCTTTATGTGGCAGCGTCCACAGGCGTTTGCCGGTGTGAGGGTCCAGCACTACGAGGCTGACGTCTTCCTGCGGGTACAGCGGGCTGAAGTAAATCTGCCCGAGGTCATCCATGGTCGGCCCCTCGGGGATATACATATCCTGTTCGGCTACCCACGCCAGCTCCTGTTCCGGGGCAGTGGCGATCCACAGTTGGTCGCTGTTGTTCAGGCCGACATGCATGGTGCGAAAGGTGGTCGGTGCGGCCATGTGCGAATCGATGGCGCCGACCGTCGGATTGCCCTGCGGTCGCCACTGCGTGCCGCCGTCATCGGGGACCGTGCGCGCCACCGGTGCCGTGGTGAACTGGCGCCAGGAAATCAGCCCGAAAGCGAGCAAGACGATCAGGAGTATGCCCATAAAGGCGGCCAGTTTTTTCATGCGACGTTGCCCAGTGCCTGCGGTTCGGTCCCCATTGCTCGATGGCCAGGCCGCCAGATGTTCGCCATCAGTCCAGGCGAACCAGAAAGGGAGTGTAGCGTGGGGGCGCATGAGAGGGCGCAAAAAACCAGCACTCAAGCGCGTAACGAATCTCGGTAAGGCCAGGTTCGAGATGTGTGCGGTGAAGAAGGTTCTCGTCGAATATCAAGGCATCGCCCGCAGCGAATTCGGGCGTGGCAGCCGGGCACTCTCGCTTTATCTCCTCCACCCTGTCGAAGGAGATGGCCTCGCGGCCAAGAGATGGATCAATCGTAAAGATGTCCTCGCACCTGCGGGGAATCAACTCGAGACCGGACGCCGGAAACGAGCCGCCACAGGGTGATAATGCAATCCAGACATTCAACGCGCGCACTTTATCCCCCAGAAAGCTGCCATCCTGATGCCACCCGGTAATGGTGGGATTCGGTTGCACCGTGCGCAGCACGGACTTTTGCAATGAGAGTGCGGGGCATTCCTGAAAGTGCTCGCTAATCATTTCAATAACACCAGCATCCTCCAGATGCTGTAAAACACGAGGAAATCCGAGCGGCGAGTCCGTGAGCCAATTCCCACCGAGGCGCTCAGCACGATTGCGCAGGGCCGGCTCATTCTGGCCGCCACTTTTGAATGGCATATACCACCCGCTGGCGTCGGGTTGCTCTCGCAGACTGGCAGCCTTTATCTCATCTTGCACCGTCCGGATATCCGCCACCTGCTGCGGTGAGAGCAATCCACGTACCAGCAGTAGTCCATGGTGGGCCACAGCACCGCCCATGGTCGCAACGCTGAGGTCGGCAACGTCAATTTCGGGTACTGCGGCAGTGAGCTGTGGAAACGGATCCGCATACACTGGCGGCCAGTCAGCACGCCCGGGATCCCGTAAGCGATTGCGGGCTTGTGCGTTGCGCGCGTCTCTCTCGGCCAACGCGGCGGTTACATGCGGCGCCAATCGCGCAGCGGGCAACGGGGCCTGCGCATTTTTTACACGCGCCGCGCGCGGTCGAACAATGCCGACGAGCTTGCGTTTGCAAAAACTGCGAATCCGCGCCAGCGATAAATCGCGTAGGTGTAATGGTTTTGACATGGAAAGTGTCTCGGTTACGCGCGCAGGATGCCGAAAAAGCAAGCAAACAGCAATGCCCGATCGGCGAGGCGCTTTGGGGTATCCAGTTGCCGTTGGCGGAAAAGAACTTCATAGTGACAATGGACTATTATTCGTGGCAGCGAAGCCCATCAGTTGCGTCTGGATTCCAAAACAGAGAGAACAGGAAAGAGGGAGTCGAAAAGCAACGGTAGAATCAGGTGAGGTATGTGCAAACAGTTACCTCGACTTGCGCAATCACAACCACAGTGAGGTATCCAATTGAATCACCCGGCGCGCTAGTATTTCGGCCATGGACGCATTCCGATTGTGCAGATCCAGTGATCTTGCCGTTGACGTGGACGTGATCCTCGCGACGTTGACGTTAAACGGCGTGAATGCCGAGCTGTCGCCGCTGGTGCGGATGACGGCGCCAGCGGCCTTCGCACAGCGCCCGCTGCAGGAGTGGCCCGAGCGGCAGCACCTGTTCACCAGCTGGATTCTGTTGCTGGGCGTGTTGCCAGTTGACCGGCATGCGTTTTATTTAGACTCAGTCACGCCGGGCAGGGGCTTTGTGGAAACATCCTCATCAACGATCAACGCGCTGTGGCAGCACGAACGCACGATCATTCCCCTTGCGGCGGGTGCAGGGTGACCGACGTTGTGGAGTACCGCTGTCGCTTGCCGCTGCTGGGCTACCTGCTAAACCCCGTGTATAAACTCGTGTTCTGGCACCGGCATCGCTACCTGAGATCGCGCTACGGTGGACATGGCCATGCGCGGTAGCTGCACATGCAGGAACATCCAGGTGGTTTGGCGCACCGTGGACTACAGCGTGGTACCGAGGAAATGCCTCTGTCCCTACTGCAAGTCCAAGGGCGCGGCCTATGTCTCCAAATCTCGATCGCTCGTGCAGGTATCTATACACAATGCGGATTTGCACAACATCGTCAGGCAGGGCAGTGGCATAGCGGAGTTTCACGAGTGCGGAAACTGCCACGACCTGGTTTTTGTGACAGCCGCGATTCAAGGCGACGTGTATGCGGCGCTGAATGCCAATTGCATGGAGAATACGCAGGGTTTTTCGTCCGCCGTCGACACCGACTTCAGCGAGCAATGCGCTGCTGAAAAATTACAACGCTGGCGGCTGAACTGGTGTCATCCGGTACAGATACTGGCGAACACCGCGGAAAACTAGCCACGGGGCCAATTGTGTCTGGCTTGGGTGTAGCTGCATCTAAAGGTTGAGCTCCTGATTGCGAACACGCGCATCCTCAAGCAGGCTCTGGTAATCGCTGTTGCTGCGCAGCACCAGGCGACCGGCTGCGATCAGGCGGTCGACGGCTTCATTCGTCAATGCAAACGATGTGGGCAATTGCTTCAGGTAGGTGCGTTCGACTTCATCGGGATACTCACTGAAGTTGACCTCAATAAAGTGGAACTCGACCCCTTTGCAATCATCCGATGCATCGCTGTTTGCGCCGGTGTGGGCACGGGAAGCACCACACTCGGCGTCATAGGACTGCTTCTCCCACTCCTTGAGCTTATCCTTGAGCAGCGCGACCGTCTCGAAACTGTAACGTTGCAGCGGCACGGAGGTGGCGGCTCCGAGGGTGGCGGCAAAAGTGGGCGTTTGCATTTTACGGCTGGATTCAACGTCCAGCGCTGTTTCCGCATTGACCAGAATGACGACGACCCGGCGCGTCTGCTGCATGTCGATGGCGCTTAGCGCCTGCGTAATATCATCCCGGCGCAGCACCCCGTCCAGCATCGCGCGCAGGCCGAGATTGTCGGCCAGGCCGCCATCGAACAGGTGCAGGTAGGGATGTTCCTCGCGGTTGTCCAATTCCATGTAACTGGACGCGAGGTTATAGAGACGACTGCTTCGATTCTCGCTGGCCAGCGCTTTCGTGGCCCACTCGGGCTCCTGCCAATCGCACTCGCCCGCGCGATTGGTTATCGTGATCGGGCTGAACAACAGCGGCACGGCTGACGATGCAGTGACGGCCCGCGCGACCGGAAGCTGCGACAGGTCGGTACAAATAATGTCGGCGTAGTTCTGCGTGAACTGGAAGCGCGTGCCCAGCGTCATCTCGGTCGCATTGATGACGATGAACGGCCCATTTGCATCGTTCAGGTCCTTGAACGTGGCGTGATTAAAAATCGTTTCGTCGTACAGTTCCGTGGCCATGTCGGCGCGAGTGTAATAAGGCGACATAATGCGCGGCCAGTTGAAGGGATCGAGAAGCTGGTCGGTCAGTTCCTGCTGCACATTGCGGCGCAGAAACACCTGCTCGTAGTCCTCAAAAATGCGGTCGCCGTACAACCCGTAGTAGGCAGCGGTGAAACTGCCGCCGGAGACCGCCGTGATGACGTCGATCTCCTCGGTCAGCGGGTGCTGAAGCCCCGGTTTTCCAACCGGGGTCTCCGACAACTCTTGCAACACACCGTAGGAAAATGCCGCTGCCCGGGTGCCGCCGCCGGAAAATGCCAGCATCAACAGCACCTCGTTCGATCCAGCGGTTTTTTTCGTCACATTCTCCATGTCGTAGCTATCCGTTGGATTGACATGCGCTAGCGGTGGATTGACCGGATAAGTGGCGTTGCATCCCGCGAGTAGCAGCGCGGTCAGTGCCAGCGCAACCCGGCGCGACCAGGTGAATGCGCATGCGTTAGTGCCGGTATTGCGACCGGGTGCACGAACTGGCGTGCGTGTGACTCTATTAGCGTATATCACTCGAAAGTATCCCCAACCAATATTGATCCATGCCCGCCGTGTGATAAACGTTACACGCCGCCGTGCGATTTGTCTGCGGATTTATCCACTGCCGGCGGATCAAATGTTTTTGCCGCGCCCAGTTGCGGAAAAATGCGCGACCATAAGCCGGTTACGGCGATAGCCGCGACACCGCCGCCGACGATGGCGGCGACAGGGCCCACCAGCACGGCGAGGCCACCGGTCAGTGCGTCGCCCAATTCATTCGATGCGCTGATGGTCATTTGGCTGACCGCGCTGACGCGTCCGCGGCGGTCATCCGGCGTGTGCAACTGGATCAGCGAGCCGCGGACATACACACCGAACATGTCGGCCGCGCCGCAGATGGCCAGGCACAACATCGACAGCCACAGCACCTTGCTGAGGCCGAAACCTATCGTGCCGAGCCCGAACACCACCATTGCCCCCAGCATCAGGTTGCCGACGTTTTTCGACAACGGTGCAAAGGAGAAAATCGTCGCGACGATCATGGCACCGACGGCGGGAGACGCAGCCAGCAGCGACAGGCCGATTTCACCTGCGCCCAGTATGTCCCTGGCGAACACCGGGATCATTGCGGTCGCTCCCGCGAGGAACATCACGAACAGGTCGAGCGTAATGGCGCCCAGCACCAGCTTGTTGGACCAGACATACGCCATTCCATCCAGCACCTGTCGCAGCGGTCCCCTGCTGCGGTCGATTTTGCTGCGTGGTACCGGGCCGATCAGGAACACGGCGATGGTTGCCAGCGCATAGAGCGTCGCGCACAGGAAATAGGGCAGGGCGGGATCGATTTTATAGAACGGCCCTGCCAGCCCGGGACCCGCTATGACACCGACCTGCCAGGCGATCGTCGACAGTGCGATGGCGCGCGGCAGGGATGCCTTGGGCACGAGATTCGGCGCCAATGATGACACCGCGGGGCCGAGGAATGCGCGGCATACGCCGAGCAAGACGGCGACACCGTAAATCCAGTTCAGCGTGATGTGATCGGTCGCTGTCAAAAGCGCCAGCAGCAGCGCGATCAGCGACTGCACCGCCAGTACGGTGCGGGCCACCCAGCGCCGGTCGAGATGGTCGGCTACCCAGCCGGTGAGCGGTGTCAGGATGAACAGCGGTACGAACTGCAAGAGGCCGAGCAGCCCCAAAATGCCAGCCGACGCACCGACGCCCATATCCTCGCGCGCCAGGTTGTAGGCCTGCCAACCCAGGATCAGCAGCAACGCATACAACGCAAACATTGAGGCCAGCCTGGAAAACCACAGGTAGCGATAATTCGGAATCGATAGGGGATGTGGGGCGAGGCTGTCGGTCATCCGGTGCTGCCGCGTAACTGCGATGTGCGCACCATAGCTCAGTCTGCGCTTGCGTGCAGCCTCTGCTGAAACTTAAGTATGTGCTACCTGTCTGTTTTACGACGCCCGCGTCTTTTCAATCGCCGGTCTTGTTTTCCACCCTCTTCATACATCGCGGTTTGTAGCGCGGCGGCCCAACGTCGATCATCATTGTCGTCCCGCCGATCATCGTGTCGCATATATTTGCAGTTGCATTTGGACTGGTCGCACTCTGGCAGCGGCAGCATGGGCGTGTTCCGGTCCACGGCCAGGAATCGCTTTTTGCCTATCGCCTTGACTGCTGCACACGCAGATTCCTCAAACACAATGGAAGTGCACCGGTAAGCACCCATCGGTGTTTGCGCTTCCTTGTCGGCCGGGCTGGAGCGTTTTGTGCGAACAGTAGTGGGTTTAGGTGCCTGCTTGGACTTTTTCGCTGCCGGCGTGAAAAAGGGCAGGTCGGCAAATCGAGCTGTGATAAGTGCCATGAAATTCATGGATGCCCCCTTGTTATAAAAGTTAAAGCGCTGTTGAAGTCTGCCTGTAAATGCCGCGAATAAAATATCCGCGTTCATTCTCTTTGATTGAATTCACACTTCCGCCGGTATTACGCCAAAGATGAGCATCCCGGTATAACCCCAGCGCATAGCGTTAAATTCCAGTGCGTGATATGTGGCCATCGCGGGCGCTCTGTGCAATTCTTATCGCTCTTAAAGCCAAGACCAGGAGTGCACTGTGTCCGGATTCGACAAGGTGGTGAACAGTTACGAGGAGGCCCTCCACGGCCTCGGAGATAATATGACGATAATCGCTGGTGGCTTTGGCCTGTGCGGTATACCGGAGAATCTCATCAAGGAAATCAAACGCCGGGGTACCAAAAGGCCTGACCATCGCGTCCAACAATGCCGGTGTCGACGGCAAGGGCCTGGGCTTGCTGCTGGAAAACAAGCAGATCCGGAAAATGATTGCGTCCTATGTCGGCGAAAACGCGCTGTTCGAAGCGCAGATGATGAGCGGTGAACTGGAAGTGGAACTGACGCCACAGGGCACGCTGGCCGAGAAGATGCGCGCCGGTGGCGCCGGTATCCCCGCGTTCTATACCGCCACCGGCTACGGAACGCCGGTGGGCGAGGGCAAGGAGGTCCGCGTGTTTAACGGCAGGCACTACATTCTCGAAGAGGCCATTCGCGGCGACTTCTCCATTGCCAAGGCGTGGAAAGCCGATCGCTACGGCAATCTGCTGTTTCGCAAGACGGCGCGCAATTTCAACCCCATGGCGATCACGGCGGGGCGTATCGCCGTCGTGGAGGTGGAGGAAATCGTCGAAGTGGGGCAATTGGACCCGGATGAGATTCACCTGCCGGGTATTTACGTGAATCGCCTGATCCAGGGCACATTTGAGAAAGCAATCGAACAGCGCACCGTGCGCAGTGCCTGAGGAGAATAGGATATGGCTTTGACTCGTGAACAACTGGCGCAGCGCGTCGCACAGGAATTTAAGGACGGCTACTACGTCAACCTCGGGATCGGCATCCCGACATTGGCGGCAAACTACATTCCCGCAGGCATGCAGGTGATGCTGCAGTCGGAGAATGGCTTGCTCGGCATGGGGCCGTTCCCGATGGAGGATGAGGTCGATGCGGACCTGATCAATGCAGGCAAGCAGACGGTCACCATGGTCAAGGGTGCGTCACTGTTTTCGTCGGCGGAGTCCTTCGCGATGATTCGCGGCGGCCATGTCGATCTCACGGTGCTGGGCGCGTTCGAGGTGGACTGCCAGGGCAACATCGCCTCCTACATGATTCCGGGCAAGCTGATCAAGGGCATGGGCGGCGCGATGGACCTGGTGGCTGGCGCCGACAACATCATCGTGACGATGACGCACGCCTCCAAGTCCGGTGAGTCCAAGTTGCTTTCGCAGTGCACCTTGCCGTTGACCGGCAAAGCGTGCATCAAGCGTGTCTTGACCGATCTGGCGCTGCTGGATATTGAAGGCGGCAAGTTCATTTTGCGCGAGCGCGCGCCGGGCGTGAGCGTCGCGGAGATTGCCAAACTGACGGCGGGCCCTCTGGTGGTTCCGGACGATGTGCCGGAGATGGTTTTCTAGCAGGTACAGCACAGTCTTCAGGTCTACGCTTTCGCCGGACTGCCAATGTCCGCGAGCATGCGCGGACGAGCGAGGCTTAATCGCCGACTATAGCGGAACACCCTCGAATGACCCCATAATCGAGCTCTCCGGCGTTCGTTGGGTGGGGGCAGGATAATGAGAAAAAGAGAACGAATGGCGTGACCAGTTCCAAAGGGGCAATCTTCAGAAGTAAATACTTCAGGTTTTTTTTGGGAGTGGCGGTAGGTGCTGCGCTACTGTTTCTCAGCGTCAAGGACGTAAGCTGGAGCGAAGTCAAAGGCGAAATTGAAAATATTACTTATGCATGGATTTTCTTCGCCGCCTTTTTCTATTGGACAGAGTTAGGAATTCGACTGGTTCGATGGCGCGTCCTCTTGTCGCAACTCAAACCACCCCCTGCCGGGTATAAAATCGCTATCGCATTTGTATCGGGGTATGCCGCAAACAACGTGCTGCCAGCGAAATTGGGTGAAGCCTTTCGGGCTGATCTACTGGGCAGGTTGGCAAACGTTTCCAGGTTGACGGTCTTTGGGTCCATTATCGTGGAACGACTTTTCGACATGTTGATGGTTCTGGGCATGACGGCCTGGGGGGTGTTCTTCGTAACCACAACGCATCTCAACACCCTGGAAGATGTCACCAGGGGGCTGACACTGTTGCTGGCGCCTATCGCATTGTTGGTGATACTGGTATATTTTTTCGTGGCGCGGAAAAGCAACCACCTCAACGTCAAACTGCGCGCGTGGAGTGGCAAAGTACAAAATCTGTTGCACGGACTGCATGTCCTTGAAGATTCTTCAAGCTACCTGAAGCTACTCAGCAGCACGCTGGCAATATGGACGCTCAATTGCCTGGCGATATGGTCAATCATGATGGCGCTGGACATTCAGCTGGACGTTAACCAGACGATATTGATGATTGGGATCACGGGCATCTCGACGGCAATACCGGCGGCGCCCGCTGGCATTGGCACACTGCAGTATGCTTTTTATGTCACGGCTGTGTTGTTCGATTTCTCGCCGTCGACCGCCTTCGTGGCTTCCGTGATCGTGCAAATAGTGCTACTTGGAAGCGCCACCGTAGTCGGCGCCATTGCGTACAGCTATGCTATTGCCACTCATTTATTGCAGGACGACGAGACGGGAAAATGATCGATGGACTGGTGAGAGACACGCGTTTTACAACGTTCGACGGCACGCTCAGCCTCGCTACAAAACATCAGCGCCCGGATCGCTTCTCCCACCTCGAGTCGCCTGACAGTACTCTGCATCGAATTCCACGCGGCGGCGGATACTCCTATTCTGCGTCGAGTTTCGGTGAGAACTCACTCGTTCAGGAAATGACCTGCTTTAACCGATTCATCGACTTCAACAGTGAAACGCTCACCCTCAAACTGGAAGCGGGCGTACGGCTCATTGATCTAATGAAGTGGGCTTTACCGAGGCAACTGCATTTTCCAGTGTTGCCAGGCTATCCCTTGATCACCGTCGGTGGCTGTGTCGCGGCGGATGTGCATGGCAAGAATCCCTACAAGGATGGAACCTTTTCTGACTGGGTAAAGCAACTCACCGTATTTCACCCGCAAAAAGGCTACCAGTCCTGCTCGCCTGAAGAGAACTCCACGCTGTTTGCGATGACCTGCGGGGGATATGGCTTGACCGGCGTGATCACCGACGTGACGTTGCAGTTGGCTACACTGCCGACACCGTGGATAGCACTGTCTCAACACAGGGTAGGCAGTCTCGAGGAGGCAGTGCGGGAACTGTCTTCCTGTGATGCTGATATCGCGTATAGTTGGCACGATGCCGCCGCGGGATCGAACTTTGGCAGGGGCATCGTGTATGTCGGTCAATGGACGAAAAACGGAGCACTACCAAAGCCGATGAAATACCACCCGATGACGGCGAACACGCGGGCGAGACTCCCCATCTCTGCCTGGAACGGCTTAACCGCTCGTGTCGCGAATTCAGCTGTGTTGTTGCAAGCTCGATACAAAAGCAAAATTTCCGTGAAGGGCGTCATGGCTGCATCATTTCCATTTGCTACGAACGTATATTTTCATAAGCTCTTTGGTAGACCGGGATTGCGAGAAACGCAGTTCCTGGTCAGCGAAGACAAAATGGGTGAATGTTCGCACGCCTTGCAAAAATTGGTGTGTGATACAGGTGCTCCCACTATGATGCTATCCCTGAAGCGCTTTAAAGGCGTGCAGAAGTCGCTCAGCATGTCAGGCACCGGCTATCTCGTTGCAATAGATAGTTACCGTAATGCAAGGACGGATTTGTTTATGCACAGGCTGGATCAACTTATTTTGGATGTGGGAGGCCAGCCTAACCTGTCGAAGGATTCGAGGATGCCAGGCGAGGTCGCCGAGCTGAGTATCGCCAGCTTTGCACAATTCAAACAAGGCCTGTTTGCGTACGATGCAGCGCGAACCATGCGCTCGGAACTGTCCCGCAGGATTGGCCTGTCGTGACCTGGATCATCGTCGGTGGATCTTCGGGACTGGGGCGGGCACTGGCTGAGAGATTTGCCGCGGCAGGCTGCGAATTGGTCCTGCTATCAAGAGACGTCAGGGATACGACCCCCCTGGCAAGCCACCTCGCAATAAAGTATGCGGTCAAGGTCAGCCCTGTCGCAATCGATCTAAATTGTAATCCTCTTCCTTTTGCTGCTATTGATTCGATACTTGAGGGACACCTTCCCCTGAAAGGCCTGCTGATCCCCGCTGGCGTCAATGACGACAGTGACGTTGTAGGCATGGGCGATACAACACTCGAGTATTTAACGCGCGTAAACTACCTTGCCCCCTGTCAATTGCTGAATCACTACCTTCCGCTGTTGGAGCAAAATTCCGGCGTCATTGTCGGGTTTGGCAGCGTCGCGACGGCCAGGGGCAGGAGCAGAAACGCCGCGTATGCAGCGGCCAAAAGCGCGCTGGAATCCTACTTCGAAAGTCTCGCTCACCACGCTGCCAACAGCGGAATTTCCTGCCAGTATTATGTCCTTGGGTACCTGGACACAAACCTGGCTTTTGCACAGGATTTGCTGTTTCCGCTGGCTTCCGTGGATCGGATTGCCGACGTTGTTTATCGAAGACGCTTTTCGAGTGGCAGGCGGTTTCTTCCTCGCCCCTGGTATATCCTTTATCGCGCGGTGCAATTTTTGCCCTGGGTGATATTTAAACGGCTTTCATTCTGACACCATGGCGAACCCTAAACCCGACATAAGCCTGTTTTTCCCGGTTTACAATGACGAAAACACCGTGCGCATCGTTGCCAAGCGGGCACTTGAATTACTGGAAGACGTTGCCGGTAACTATGAAGTGATCATAGTGAATGACTGCTCGCCTGATGCGTCCGGTGCGATCGCGGACCAACTGGCCAGGGAACATGAGGCCATTACCGTGGTACATCATCCCGAAAACAGGGGCTACGGCGCCGCCATGAAAACTGGAATTGCCGCCTCCAGATACGACATAATTTGCATGATCGATGGCGATAACGAATACGATGTCTTCGATTTGAAGAAGATGCTGGCCGTGAAAGATTATTACATGTTAATCATCGCCTTCAGGTACAAGAAACTCTATTCGACAAAGCGAATTTTCATCTCCTTCGTGTACAACACAGTCCTGCGGATATTGTTTAATAGCCCGTTTCGCGATATTTCGACCGGCATCAGGCTGATCCATCGCGCCGTAGTGGATGACGTGGAATTGACCTCGAACAGTCCGTTCATTGGGGCGGAGCTGACAATCAAGTCGATGTTGCGAGGCTTTCCCGTGGGCGAGGTGGGTATCCAAACCTTTCCGAGGGATTTCGGGCAGGGCTCAGCGACTTCCTTCAAGAATATCATGGCCACCATCAAGGACATTTTTCGCATTCGCAAGGAAATATTTTCCGACAATTACAACATGCCGGAAGGCAGGACACGAGGCTAGCCCCGCTTTATGGATGATCTGGCGAAGCTCTACCAAATCAGGTTCTCCGACGCCAAGCGGGAGAAGAAGGACCTGGTCTGGAAGGTACTGTGCGAAGACTATTTTCAGGCGTTCATTCACCCTTCATCCACTGTTCTGGAGATTGCCAGCGGATATGGAGAATTTATACGGCATATTTCTGCGGCAAGAAAAATTGCTATCGATCTCAATCCCGATTCGGGAGCGTGCATGCCCGCGGGGATCGAGTTTCACCTGGGCAGCGCCACCGATCTGGGCATGCTGGAAGACGCTTCCGTTGATGTATGTTTTAGCAGTAATTTCTTTGAACACCTGCCCAGCAAAGAGGTGATGGATAAGGTGTTGTCCGAGGCCAGGCGAGTGCTAAAGCCGGGGGGCATATACCTGGCCATGCAGCCAAACCTGCGTTGTGAGCCGGGTAAATACTGGGACTATTATGATCATGTTCTGCCGCTCACGCATGTGTCCTGTCGAGAGGCGTTCATCAAGGCCGGGTTTGACGTCACCAAAGTTGTTGCTCGATTCATACCGTTCAGCACGGACTCAAAGCTTCCCCAACATCCGCTGCTTGTAAAGACTTACCTGCGCATACCATTGTTATGGCGTTTCCTCGGCGGGCAGTTTGTCATTATTGGGCGCAATCCTGCGCGGAGTCCGTAAATCGCAATTGAAAAATCATTCCCCCGGCGCCCGCTGTGTTTCACACACGGGATATGGCCTGCAGGGTGGATTGTAAATGCCCGCTGCGATGGCCTGGTTTACGATTGCAGCCGACTCCTTTTGCGGCTTACCAAATACCGTAAATCGCTCATGGTTATAATCGTCGTATCGCCCGCTCAGTATGTCCTGCAATGGCCTCTCGAAGTGGCGGTAGGTCCAGGCCCAGTACACCACCGCCAGCAGAACGACCAGATAGACCACGGGTGACCTGAACACCCTGAACCTCGACTGCACCAGCAAGGCCAGAGTGCTCATCAAGATTGCCGAGAAGAAGCTGTACCTCTCCTCAAGAATATAATCCGGGGCCACAATCATCGCCCTGCCCACGGTCACCGCTGCAGCGGTGGCTACGATAAACCAACAGCACAGCACTAGCCGTAAGTCTTCCTGCCTATACAACTTGATCGTGACGAATGATAAAACTCCTAACAGGACAAGACCGACCGACCCCGCCACCAACGTGCTGGATACAGTAAACACAGAGCCCAGGGTAACCAGAAAAATGTTGTGTACCGCGTCAGGAGCTGCAGAGGCGACGGCTCTATGAGCAAGTTTGGAAACACTAACAGCACTTGCTCGCGTGGTGAGCTCTGAGGGAATTTCTGTGGAGACCGGAACGAAACCCACCCGCCACAGCACAAGCACGGTAATGGCAAGCAATAGCCATATCGCTGGATACATGAATGACCTGCGCCCGGTCACCAGGCATTGGTGCAACAGGCTTGCCAGACCCATCAACCAGACGACTTGGCCTGAAGCAAGCGTAAAGGTGGCGAGAGAGCACAGTACGGCTGCGAGCACGAACTTCAGGAAGGTGAACTTGTGCAGGGCGAACAGGCATGCGAACGCGTAGAAAAAAACATAGTAGTACGCGAAGCCCGCTTGGCTATGCAATATGATGGCGTGCGCCCTCAGGTTTAGCAGGAGCAGTGCCGAGATCAACAGGAATCCCCAGCGATACTCTTCGCTCCTGACACTCAAATAAAATAACAACAGGATGAACGGCAACGCCAGGTTGGCAAGTAGAGTGAGAGTGTGGAAATTCACCTCGCCCTCAATCAGATAGGCGCCGTAGACCAGTGAGCGCGAGGCGCTGGTACGGTGATCGAGGTACTGACTGAACCATTCCTTGATCGCAACTGCAGGACCATCAGCGGTTTCAATCAAATTGACGATCCGCAGGAAATCATAAATATCATCATGGTAGGGGATATTGATCGCATGGCTGTACACAAACCACAAGTGGTGAGCGATGACCGCGAAAAACGCTACGAATGACAACCAGCGCACGAGCAGACCGGAAGTAGAGCTCAATTTAGTGGGTGGTGGCATCAAATACTCAAAAAGTCAGCATTGTGCTGATGCAAGGTCGAAATGGCTTTGAACTCCGGAAAAGTCATACCATCAGGGATGATTACGTTCTTATTAAAGTGGTATTCCCGCACCAACCAGCGATTGCTTACGGATGGTTCCGACCTTCGCGGTTGAGAATATACCTCATGTATCGTCCTCACAATACATTACCTGCACCAAAACTCCAAACGACGGCGATGTGCCACAATCCGTCAGGACTCAAACGCCCGTACGAAGTACAGGCACTATAAAAAAGCCTATCGACCTGCTGGTTGCGGACGATGTTTCGAAGATGATTTTCTAGCGAGTATGGCAAGGACTTCAGCGTTACTCTTTCGCCGGACTGCCACCGCCCGCGCCGGGCATCTTCAGTTTTACCGTGACCTTGTCCAGTTCGCCGGTGAACGCACCCTCGCGCTGGTAGTCCGGTGATACCGGCACGTTGGTGTCGCGGCCGGTGTCGAAGGTTTCGCCGTTGCCCGCGACCATGCGCGGTCGCTGCGCAACCTCGCCACTGGCGATGGTCTCGCCGTCCACGCTGATGGTCAGCGTGCCGCCGAGCGGGCTCGTGGCATCAAAATCAAACACCACGTTGTGCGCGCCGGGTGCCAGCGCCGCGTCCGCCGCAATGCGCGACTGCGCGCCCGGCAAGGGCAGGCCGGACACCGAGGCGTAGGCCACCGGCCGACCCTCGTCGAGGTAGAAGCTCCAGCCGCCGAACTTGCTGCCCACGGCGACCATGACGCCCCTGTGCTCCGTCTTCTGGAATCCGCACCTCGGCCTCGATGGTAAAAGGCATGTACATGATCAGCGGCGCCACGCGAAATTGCAGTTGCACGTCGCGGCCCCAGTAGATGTATTCGCGGCGTGGCATCTGTCCCCCCTGCATCATCATCGCCATGCCGCGCTGGAAGCCGCCCTCGTCCTGGATCGGATAGACGTTGTAGCGACGCGCCTCGGTATCGAACAGCGCCTGCATCTCCTTTAGCTTGTCCGGGTACTTCGCGGCGAGATCAGTGGACTGGCTGAAGTCCTCGTCCAGGTTGTACAACTCCCACGGGTAGGCGCTGGTGTCCGAACCTTTGGCGCCGGGCATCTCCCACGGCATGTTGTGCGGCGTGGTATTCGCCAGCCAGCCCTCATGGTAGATACCCCGGCTGCCCATGATTTCGTAGTACTGGGTGGTGCGCGATGACGGCGCCGTCGCGTCGTTGAAGGTGTACACCATGCTGTTCCCGTGCAGCGGCAGTTGTGCGATGCCATCGACCGTGTGCGGCGCGGGCACGCCCGCCGCTTCCAGTAGCGTCGGCATGATGTCGATGACGTGGTGGTACTGGCTGCGCACCTCGCCGGTCGCGGCAATGTGTCCGGGCCAGGCGATCACCAGCCCATTGCGCACGCCGCCGAGATGGGAGGCGATCTGCTTGAACCAGGGGAAGGGGGTGACGGTGGCGACGCTCCAGCCGGACTGGAAGCCCTGGTAAGTGTCCGGGCTGCCGAGCACATCGAGGTTTTCGGCGAGGTAGTCCAGCGGTATGCCGTGCTGCCCGGTGCTGAGGTCCGCCATTTCATTGATGCTGCCCGTCGCCGCCCCTTCGGCGCTTGAGCCGTTGTCGCCCTCGATGAACACTACCAGCGTGTTGTCGGCGATGCCCATGCGTTCCAGTTCCTCCATGATGCGACCGAACTGCGCGTCCTGGTAGGCAAGTTGCGCCGCGTAGACTTCCATGAAACGTGCGTAGACCCTGCGTTCTTTCTCGCCGAGGCTGTCCCAGGCGGGCACCTGGGCGGGTCGCGCGGCCAGTTGCGTGCCCGCCGGCACGATACCCATCGCGATCTGCCGCGCAAGGATTTGCTCCCGCAGTGCATCCCAGCCCTGGTCAAACTGGCCGCGAAAACGCGCTATCCAGTCCTGCGGCACCTGGTGCGGCGCGTGGGCGGAGCCGGTGGCGTAGTAGATAAAGAACGGTTTGTCCGGCGCCGCGGCTTTCTGGTTGTGAATCCAGTGGATGGCCTTGTCCGCCAGCTGGGCATCGAGCAGGTAGCCGTCCGGGCGATCCGGGTCACTGACCGGCGTGATGCCCTCGTAGAGCGCGGGGGTCCACTGGTCGGAATCGCCCGCGATAAAGCCGTAGAAATACTCGAAACCGCGCCCGGTGGGCCACTGGTCGAACGGTCCCGCCGGCGAGCGCTCCTCCTGCGGGATATTGTGGTCCTTGCCGAACATCGCGGTGGAGTAGCCGTTGTCGCGCAGCACCCGCGCGACCGTGGCCGCCGTCGGCGAGATCCGCCCGAGGTAACCCGGATACGGCGTGGGAATGTCGGTCAAGGTGCCCAGCCCCACCGCGTGGTGGTTGCGCCCGGTCAACAGCGCGGCGCGGGTCGGCGAGCAGATGGCGGTCGTGTGGAACTGGTTGTAGCGCAGGCCGCGATCCGCCAGCGCGTCGAGATGGGGCGTGGGCGCCGGTCCGCCGAAGGTGCTGGCGGAGGCGAAGCCGACATCGTCGGTCAGCACCAGCAGGATGTTAGGCGCGCCCTCGGGTGCGCGTACCCGGCCGGGCGCCATCGGCGTGGAATCCTGCGCCAGCGGTTCCAGCTTGCCGGTAAACGCCTGCGGCGGCCGGGGCAATACGCGGCCATCGTTCGTCGCGTCTGCCGCCGCGCCAGCCGTGGCGACGAGGCATGCGGCCAGCGCCAGCAGTTGTTGCCTGAGGGATAGTGCGTACATCGTTGTCTCCCGACTTGGCGCATTGCGACAGACGCCATTGAACGGGATTTCAGAGGCAGGGTAAATATCAACGTCCAAGGGTCGCATCCCTCCTGTCGCAACGGTATGCTACTGGCCGATCACGCTGCGTGCCTGCATCGATAGCGGCATCGATGGCGCCGCCACCACCCTGCAACAAGGAAAATCAGATGAGTTACCTCAAGGATAAAGTCGTCGTTATCACCGGTGCAGCCAGTGGCTTTGGGCGACTGGTGGCCTGCAAGGCGGCCGCGCGCGGCGCGTGTGTCATCGGCGGGGACGTGACCGAAGAGGAGCTGGCAAACACAGTCGACATGGCCACCTCGGCGGGGGGCTCAATGGTAGGCCTGCGCGCCGATGTCAGGGACCCGGCGGACATGACGGCCATGGTGCTGGCTGCCCTGGAGCACTTTGGCAAGGTCGATGTGCTGATCAACAACGCGGGCGTCATGCCCCTCGCGTTTTTCGCCGATCATAACGAGGCGGCCGCAGCGTGGAACCATTGCATCGATATCAATTTCAAGGGTGTGCTGAATGGCATTTGCGCGGTGCACGACCAGATGATCGCGCAGGGCGCGGGCCACATCGTCAACCTGTCTTCCATCTATGGGAATTACCCGGTACGGGGCGCCGCCGTCTACGGTGCGACCAAGGCGGCAGTCAGCTTCATGTCGGAGGCGCTGCGGCAGGAGTCGCAGGGTCGCATCAAGGTGACCACCATCCGGCCCACCGGGATTCCGACCACGGGAATCAGCAATGGGGTCGTCAACTTTGAGGCGGGAGCCGGCATCGTCGGCGTCAACAACGAGATTTTTTTCGAGCGCTTCAGTGCGATCATGGAAGGCGAGGCACCGCAGGCATGGACGGATGCAAACAGCATTGAATACTTCGCGCTGGCTGCGGAGGAACTGGCCGAGCAAATCCTCTATGTGATCGACCAACCCTGGGGCGTGTCGATCAGTGACATTACCGTCCGTGCCAGCGGCGATCTCTACGTGATTTAACCGGCGCGCAGCGTCAGCACGGGCATTCGGCGCTGACTGGGGTACAATCACCGCCGCTATTCCCGGCACCCGCAACATCAAGGTCCTTACTGTCCGAGAGACACGCCCTGATGCACGGACATAACCTGCAATCACTGGAGAGGTACACATGAAAGTAGCAAATCACAACGCGATCATCGTTGGCGGCGCATCCGGCATGGCATTGGCCACCGCGGAGATGTTTGTCGAAAAGGGTGGCAAAGTCGCGATCCTGGATCTGCCGAAATCCGACGGCGCTGCCGTCGCCGCACGCCTGGGTGGCACCTTCCACGCCTGCGACGTGACGGATTTTGAAGGCACTGAAGCAGCCCTTGATGCAGCCGTTGCAGCGCTGGGATCCGTGCATTTTTTGTGCAACACCGCCGGTGGCGGCATCAGCAAGCGCACGATTGGTAAAGACGGCCCGCACCCCCTCGACGGCTTCCAGAAAATCGTCAACCTCAACCTGATTTCCGCCTTTAACATCTCCCGGCTGGCCGCGTTTGCGATGGCGAAGAACGAGCCCAATGAAGATGGCGAGCGCGGCGTGATTATCAATACCGCATCGATCGCGGCCTTCGAAGGACAGATTGGGCAGGTGGCTTACTCTGCCGCGAAGGGTGGAATCGCGGCGATGACGTTGACCATGGCGCGCGACCTGGGTGGACTCGGTATCCGCGTGATGGCGATCGCGCCCAGCCTGTTCGCCACGGGCTTGACCGCACTGGCGCCCGACGACATGGTCAGCGTGTTGGTGAAAGACGCCGCCTTCCCGAAACGCATGGGCCGGCCTGACGAATACGCGCGCATGGCGATAGCCGTGTACGAAACGGGGATGATGAACGGCAACACCATTCGCATCGATGCCGGCCAGCGCTTCGCGCCGAAGTAATTGTCCCGGCGCTCTACGAGGAGGATGTCATGAACGAACGCGCAGGGACGATAGGGATTGGCGTGAACGCCTGGGTGTGGTGTTCACCCTTCGACAGTACGTCTGTCGCGCTGGTAGCCAAGGCTGCTGCGATGGGGTTTGAGGTCTTTACTATGCCCGTCGAAGAGCCTGCATTGATCGACGTGGCCGCGATGAAAGCCGCGCTCGCAGAGCATCCACTGCGACTGCATGTATCTGGTGCGTATGGTCCCACCCGGGACCTGACGCATCAGGATCCCCTGGTCCGAGAGCAGAGCCTCCAATACATTCGCGACACGTTAAGAATCTGCGAGCAGCTGGGCGTTAAACTGCTGGTGGGCCCCGCGTATTCCGCTGTCGGCAAGCGCCGCAAAATTCCAACGGCACAACGCGAGCGGGAGTGGGAACTGGCGGTCATTGGCCTGCAGGAAGCCGGTCGCATGGCTGACGATCACGGTGTCACGCTCGCCATTGAGCCGCTCAACCGTTTTGAAACCGATCTGGTCAACACCGTCGCGCAGGTGAAGCAATTGATTGCTGACGTGGGCATGCCCTCGGTCAAGATCCACCTCGATACCTTCCACATGCATATCGAGGAGCAGAATGTCTACGACGCCATCGTGCTGGCAGGAGACGACCTCGTCTACGTGGATGCCAGTGAAAGCGACCGCGGCACGCCCGGCAAGGGGCAGGTGCATTGGGAGGAGGTCGCGCGCGGCCTGCGCGACATACATTACCGTGGTGACTGCGTGATCGAGTCCTTCACGCCGGACTGCGTGGCAATCGCCGATGCCGCCGCGATCTGGCGGCCGCTGGCACCCAGCCAGGATCTGCTGGCCAGCGACGGTGTGAAATTCCTGAAACAATTGCTGCAACCCTGAGCGTTGGCGCTGCCGGCCAGCGGCACTCAGGCGATAATCAGGCGATAATCAGTCGAATCCCCGCGGCTTCCAGCATCTGGCGATGCTGCGGGCGGATCGCATCGTCGGTAATGAGAGTATCGATTTCATCCAGCTTGCAGACGATGTGGCCGGAGTGTCCATCGAACTTGGAGCTGTCCACCAACACGATCAGTTCTTCACAGCGCTCGATCAGTTTGCGTTCCGCCGCGACCAGCAAGCTGTCTTCCTGCATCAGGCCGCTACTGCCGATGGACGCCGCGCCCATGAACAACTTGGGCGCATGCAGGTTGGGCAGGGGTTCGTCATCGGTGATCGACAGGATAATGTTCTGTTCGCGAAACACCTGCCCGGACGGCACCAGTAAACGTGTCCTTGCCTGCGGCAGCAGCGCGCTGACGATATGCAGTGAGTTGGTCAGCACCTGCAGTTGCAGGCTTTCGAGGTGCGGGCACATGTGCAGCGTTGTCGAGCCGCCATCGATCATCACGCTTTCGCCCTTGCTGCACAGCCGCGCCGCTACCTGGCCGATGGCGCTTTTCGCTGCGGTATGCCGGGTGACGTTGATGTGAAACGGCACACCCGTGAGACCCGTCGTGGCTGGTTGTTCCGCGGACGCGCCGTTCGCCGCTTTCGCGCCGCCGTGGATGCGGATGATGCGGCCCGCACCGGCCAACCGCTCCAGGTCGCGTCTGATCGTGGCCGGTGATGCGCCCAGTGCTTCTTCGAGCGCCTTGAAGGTCACGAATCCCGACTGCTGCACCCGCTCGAGGATCACGCGTTCGCGCTCGGCGACGTGCATTACCGGTGCTCCTTGATGGGCGGGCAAAAAAACCTGTAACTCACTGTGCTGCGTTCCCTGTTGTTACACGATACCGGCGCCGGCAGACGTCGACAGCCGCGCTTGCGCCTTGCTCGCCCGCCACCCCGACGCGCGATAGGCGCTGAGGGGTTCTATGGCGCCGCCTTTTTGCAGGCGCGCCATTGCGAGGATGGGCCTGACATCGGTGCGATACGCGCGGCGCAGCGTCTGGTACGCCAGCATGACATCGTTCGTATCCTGCGCGGCGTGCAGTTTTTGCCGATCAACCAGCAGCGCCTTGGCGAATGCCGATGTTATTTCTTCCGCCGAGGATAGCATGCTCTCTATCGGGTCGGTGACGTTGTGCGACTGGTCGATCATGTAGGCCGGGTCAAAACCGGCTAGCGGATTGAGTTCTGCTTCCACCAGTTCGTTGAATACCAGGAACAACTGGTGCGGATTGATGGAGCCTGAATCGAGGTCATCGTCGCCGTACTTGCTGTCGTTGAAATGGAAGCCACCGAGTTTTCCAAAGCGGTGCATGCGCGCGACAATCTGCTCGATGTTCACATTCGGCGCGTGGTGGCCGAGATCGATCAGGCATTTCGCTTTCGGGCCCAGGTGTTGGGCGGCGAGAATCGAGGAACCCCAATCCTGGATGACCGTGGCATAAAACGCCGGTTCGTACATTTTGTGTTCCAGCATCATGTGCCAGTCGGCGGGCAGTGCCGCGTAGATTTCGGCGGTGGATTCCAGATAGCGATCATAGGCGCGGGTAAAATTCTGCTGGCCGGGGAAGTTGGCGCCATCGCCAATCCATACCGTGATCGCATTCACGCCGAGTTGTTTGCCGATGTCGATGCACTCGATATTGTGCTCCACCGCCTGGGCGCGGGTAGCCGCGACGGTCGAGCAGAGCGAGCCGGTGACATAGCTGTGTTGCAGTCCCGGTTGGTCCTGGAAGGTGTTCGAATTCACGGCATCAAACGCCAGTCCTAGATGCGCGGCTTCCTCGCGCAGCGCTACGTAGTCCGCTGTTTTGTCCCACGGGAAATGGGGCGACACGCGCGGCGTTGCGCGGCCCAGTTGGTTGATCACGGCGCAGTCTTCCAGCTTTTCATGCACGTTGGTGGGCTCGCCTGCGAGCGGGAAGCGCGCGAAGCGTGTGCCGCCGCGTCCCACTCCCCAGCTGGGGATGGCCACGTCGAATGCGGCCACGCGCGCAGTGATTGCCTCTATCGCTATCCCTGCGCGGTCGAGCTGCCGCCCGAGGCTGTCGTAGTCGTCACGCAATGCATCGGTGTGCTTGCGGTTGTGTTGTTCGATCTGCTCGATCGGGAGTGGCATTTGCGGGTTCATGGTTTCCTCGCTTGTCTGATGTTATTGGGTTTTGCCTGGTGGTCACCGGTCCTGCAGGGTTGTCAGCGGGTGAACGCCTGGGCATTCCCGGCATCCACATTGAGCATGTTGCCGGTGGATTTTGCCGACGCTTCGCTGGCAAAAAAGTACACGCCCTCGGCGACATCCTCTGGCAGCACATCGCGTTTGAGCAGCGAGCGATTGCGGTAGTGCTCCTCCAGTTCCGCGCCGGCGTCGATGCCGTGCGCGCCGGCCCGCTCCTTGCGCCAGTCGCCGTCCCAGATGCGCGAGCCCTTGATGACGGCGTCGGGATTGATGGTGTTCACGCGGATACCGTGTGGCGCGCCCTCCAGTGCCAGGCAGCGCGCGAGGTGCAATGAAGCCGCCTTGGCCGAGGCGTAGGCGGACGCGTTGGTCGCGGCGGCCAGTCCATTTTTGGAGCCGATGAACACGATGGAGCCGCCGCGCTGTTGCTTCAGCAGTGGAAATGCCGCGCGCGCCGTCAGGAAGTAACCCTCGGCGAGCACGTCAAAGTTCTTGCGCCACAGTTCCACCGTGGTTTCCTCAAGCGGCGCGGACGAGGCGATGCCGGCATTGGCAACGAGGATGTCCATGCCGCCGAACGCCAGTGCGCAGGCATCGAATGCCTCCTGCACCTGCGACTCCTGCGTCACATCGCAGACTGCCGCGCGCACGCGATCGCGATCCGCCGCTTGCTCAAGCAGCGTGACCGCTGCCGGCAATGCCTCCGCGCTGTAGTCGAGGATCATCACGCAGGCGCCTTCGGCCAGCAGGCGCAGCGCCGTCGCCCGGCCGATGCCGCCCGCACCGCCCGTCACCACCGCCACCTTGCCGGCGAGCGGCCTGGGTTTGGGCATGCGCTGCAACTTCGCTTCCTCCAGCGCCCAGTACTCGATGTTGAAGGCTTCCTGCTCGGCCAGGCCGACATAACCGCCGAGCGCTTCAGCGCCGCGCATCACGTTGATCGCGTTGCCATAGAATTCGCCGGCAAGTCGCGCCGTGGTTTTGTCGGCCGCGAAGGTGATGCGGCCGACGCCGGGCACGAGGATGACGACGGGATTGGGATCGCGCATCGCCGGGTCCTGCGCACTGGCGCAGCGCTGGTAGTAAGCCTGGTAGCGTTCGCGATAGTTCAGGTAGCGCGCGGCATCGGCGATCAGGCTGATGGTGTTGTCGTAACACGCTTGCGCGGTATCGCCCCAGCAGATCACGCCGTGGCCGGCCAGCATGACGCCCCGCAGGTTGGGTTGCGATGCGAGATATCCAGTGACGTAGTCGCGCAATTTCAGGCCGAGGTCAAAGCCGGGTCGCTGCCACGGCAGCCAGCCGACGCTGCCAGACCAGATCGCCTGCGTGGCCTGCTCACCGTCTGCGGCGGCGGCCAGCGCGATCATCGCGTCCGGGTGCACATGGTCGACGTGCGCGAACGGCAGCAATGCGTGCAGCGGCGTGTCGATGGAGGCCGCGCGCGTGTTGAGGTTGAAGGTGCAGTGGGGCAGGTAGTCCACCATGTCGTCTTCGTGTTCCAGGCCGCGGTACAGCCGTTCCAATGACTGGAGTTTGGCGAGGTACAGGGTGGCGAAACCATCGAGGCCCATGGAACCGATGTCACCGCCGGAGCCTTTTACCCAGAGCACTTCGGTGTCCTGCCCGGTAAGCGGATCGGGTTGGGTCAGCTTGGCGGATGTATTGCCGCCGCCGTAATTGGTGACGGTCAGGTCGCTGCCGAGCAGGTTGGAGCGGTACTGCAGCAGTTCGGCGGGAGACTTTTGCTGCGCGATTGCAGCGTCCCAGCGGTTGCGCGGCAGTGCGAATGGCGTCGCCGCCGCTTGGTCGCCCGTGCCGCTGGCGGGCAGTTCGTCGACTTCGTGTTTCCCGGACATGCGCTGCCTCCTGATGTTATTCGCGCTTAAATTATGCACGGACACTGGCAATATGCAATCACAAACGATAATATCCAATCAAATAACGTCATAATAGACCGTGGTAGCAGACCGTGGAATCCGACCGCACAACCACATGCACAATCGCGCCGTGGTCGTACTCGACACTGGCAAAACCGTCGCCAAACTCAGCCTGTGGGATGCCACCGGCCGCGTTATCGCCCGTCGCTCACGCGCCAACGAACGCATCGATGCCGGTGACTACACAGCGTTGGATGCGCTGGGAATCGCCGATTGGCTGGCTGAAACACTGCGCGACTTTGCCGCGCTGGCGGACGTCGGGGCCATTATCCCGGTCAGTCATGGCGCGGCTGCCGCCGTGGTTGGCGATGGCCACCTGCGCTGTCCGCCGCTGGACTACGAACAGGCGATTCCCGCCGCGATTCGCGCCGACTACAACCGGCAGCGCGATGCGTTCAGCGCGACCGGCTCGCCCGCGCTGCCAGCGGGCCTCAACCTCGGCCTGCAGCTGTTCTGGCTGCAACAGCTGCATCCGCAGTTGCTCGACGGCGATGCGATCATCATGCCCTGGGCGCAGTATTGGAGCTGGTTGCTGTGTGGCGTGGCTGCCAGTGAGATCACCAGCCTCGGCTGCCACACGGACCTGTGGCAGCCACTCGCCAATGCGCCCTCACGGCTGGCTGTTGCGCATGGCTGGGCACAACGGCTGGCCCCATTGCGCCGCGCTGGTGATTTACTGGGTACGCTCACGCCCCACTGGGTGGCGCAGACCGGCTTGCCCGCCGACGTGCAGGTATATTGCGGCCTGCACGACTCCAACGCGGCCCTGTACGCCGCGCGCGGCTTTCCCGAGATCGCGCAGCGCGAGGCTACGGTGGTGTCCACCGGCACGTGGTTTGTCGCGATGCGTTCGCTGCCCGAGCGTGCCGCGCAGGACATAGCTCGGGACATAGCCCAGGACATAGCCGCGCTCGACGAGCGCAGGGACTGCCTGCTCAATATCGACGTCAACGGGCGCGCGGTGCCCTCCGCGCGGTTCATGGGTGGACGGGAAATTGAAGTCCTGACCGGCGTGGATACCCGCCAGGTCGACATTGCGCCGGACCAGTCGCGCCTGCTGGCTGCCGTCGCGGCGGTGCTGCAAAGCGGTGCGAAGGTGCTGCCCACGTTCGCGCCCGATGTCGGCCCTTTTCCTCGTGCGCAGGGCCGCTGGCTGCACATGCCCAAGGATGAATTGCAGCAGCGCGCCGCTGTGTGCCTTTACATCGCCTGTGTCCTCAACGAAGCAGTGCAACTGCTGGGTACGCGCGAGCGCGTGCTGGTCGAGGGGCGTTTTGCGCGCGCCGAGGTGCTCGTTCGCGCGCTCGCGACGCTGCGCCCGGACCTCGAGGTCTACATCGCCCGCTACGATTCGGACGTGTCCTACGGCGCGTTGCGCCTGATCCATCCGCACATTGTTCCACCCGAGGGTTTGCTGCGCGTCGCCCCGCTGGACGTCGACCTCGAACATTTTCGCAATTACTGCAACCGATGGCAGCGCGCCGTGCAAACTGCCATCGACCCATCCCGGGAGGGACTATGAATCCATTACTCGGCGTCTTGTTTCACTCGCTCGGCGGCCTTTCGTCGGCGTCTTTCTACGTGCCGTACAAACGTATCAAACGCTGGTCATGGGAGATTTTCTGGCTGACCGGCGGCATCTTTTCCTGGCTGCTGATGCCCTGGCTGTTTGCCGCGATCCAGACGGAAGACCTGCTCGGTGTGCTCAGCCGCACGCCGGCGGACATCTGGTTCTGGTGCTGGTTCTGGGGTGCGATGTGGGGCTTCGGCGGCCTGACCTTCGGTCTCACCATGCGCTATCTCGGCCTGTCGCTGGGCATGGCCGTGGCGCTCGGCCTGACCACGGTGATCGGTACGTTGGGGCCGCCGATCTTTGACGGCACGCTCTTTGCGCTCGCGACCACGCACTCCGGCCAACTGACGTTCCTCGGCATCGCGGTCACGCTGGCCGGCATTATCGTGGTCGCGTGCGCCGGTCACGCCAAGGAAGAGGAGTTGGGTGCCGGCGTAGCGAACGAGGGCGTGCTGGAGTTCAACCTGAAAAAAGGCATCTGGATCGCGGTGTTTTCCGGCGTCATGTCGGGGTGCTTTGCCTGGGGCCTGGCTGCCGGCCAACCGATTCGCGACCTGACGCTGGCGGCCGGCACGGACAACCTCTGGCAGGGCCTGCCGGTGCTGTGCGTGGTGCTGCTCGGCGGCTTGACCACCAATCTGGTGTGGTGCTCGCTACTGATTCGCCGCAACGGCACCTTTGGCGAGTTCTTTGGCAGGCCCGGGCCCGCCGCTGACGCCGACGGCCTGCCGCCCCCGCTGCTTCCCAACTACCTGCTGGCCGCGCTCGGCGGCACGCTGTGGTACTTCCAGTTTTTCTTCTACACGATGGGCGAGAGCCAGATGGGTGAGTACGGCTTTTCCTCCTGGACCATCCACATGGCCAGCATCATCCTGTTTTCCACGCTGTGGGGGTTTGCCCTCAGTGAGTGGAAGGGCGCGAGCCGCAGGACGCGCCGCATGGTGTGGCTGGGTATCGCGCTGCTCGTGTCCTCCACGATCATCATTGGCGTGGGTAATTACTACGCGGGGCAGGTTTGAGCATCCGTCTGGGTGCAGCGTTGGGCACAGCTCCGCGCAAAAGCTTTAGCACATGCGTCGCTCAGGACCGTGACGCGCTTGCGGACGGCAAGTTAAGTCGCGCGATCCTGAATTCAGGGCTTGACGCCGATTATGTTTGTGGTTATTTTATATTAAATTTACATATAAGTTAATAACAACCAAACATTTGACGCCCGGGTACCTGGCTTCAGCAAAGAGACGCCACCGCCAAATATCTGATAACAGGCGGTAGTTCCATCATCGCAGCACTGACCTCGCAAAGAGATGGGAGACATAGCATGCACAATAAAAAACATCTGACGGTAGCGGTTGCCAGCGTACTGGCCGCCACAGCCCACGCGGCAATAGCCCAGGAACAAGCGGATGCCACCCGGTCCGCGGCGCTGGAAGAAGTCGTGGTTACCGCTATGCGACGCGACCAGAACATCCAGGATGTACCGATGACCGTAACGGCTATCACCCCCGAGGATATCCAGGAATTCGCACTGTTCAATTTTGAGGATTTACAGCTGCTGTCGCCGGGACTGGCGCTGGA
>JADJAL010000010.1 GCA_016704305.1 Haliea sp.
AATCATAAACCCAGTGTGAGTTTCAGTCTAAAGGAGGCCGAATGAACACATTATCAATCGGCCTCCTCCAGCTGAACTGTGCGAGGTCATGTTACCGCTACCTCAAAAAAGCAGATCAACGCACTTGTCCTAATGGGTATCCCATTTAAAGTCAGACCAGATGGGTCAGTCTTTGTAGCCAGGACAGCCATTGAAGATGGGCCCGCTGCGCCGCGGTCCCGGATGCACCAGGACTGGGTAATGTATGCTAGGAGTAAATCATGACACCCAGGAGCCGAAACCAGTCCAACCGAGCACTGCCAAAGTACTGGCGCCTGAAGAATGGCAGCTACTCTTACAGGGTGCCGTCACACATGCGCCACCTGCACGATGGCAAGACCGAGATAACACTTGGTCAATCATTATCAAAGGCCTACCAGACCTATGCCTCCCTGTATCAGACAGAGGAGTGCATCACCCAGATGCGTGAGCTGTTCGATCGCTATACCACGGAGGTCATTTCTGAAAAGGCACCAGCTACACAGAAAGCAAACCATCGCAGTATGGGCAGACTACGTTCCGCATTGGGAGACAACTTGGTGACGACAGTTACACCTCAAGCGATTTACCAATACCGTGATATCTGCGGACGGAAGCACTCCAAGAAGTACGCCAATCTGGATTTGGAAGTGCTGTCCACTGCTTCACCAAAGCGATCGAGTGGGGTGTGATCTCACATCACCCCATGACCGACAAGAAGGTGGTCAAGTTCACCCTGGAAGCCAGGAATCGCTACGTGGAGGATTGGGAGTTGGAAGAGTGGTGCAAGGTCGCTTCACCATTCCTTCTGGCTTACGCAAGCCTGAAAGGCGTTACAGGGTTGCGGAAGCAGGACATGCTCACCATCAAAAGGTCGGACATCTCAGCCACCGAATTAACCAGCGTCAATATAAAAACAGGGAAGAAGATTCGCTTCCCCCTATACGACCAGAATGGCCAGGCCACTACGGTGAAACTGGCTATCGATGACGTGCAGGATTACTACCGGAGCATTCGTAATCCACGTGTTCCAGTGATAAGCCAGTTCTTGTTCCACAATCGTAAGGTGGTTGCTACTGGAACTTTGAGAAAGCCACCTGCTCTGGCTTCGATTCCATATGGCAGCGCCACATGGACAAAGCTCTTGCTGGGACGAACCTCCAGGAGCGATTCACCGATCACGATCTGAGATCCAAGGTGGCATCGGATCTGGATACTGATCAAGAGGCCAGTGCCTTACTGGCGCACTCATCGCTTCAAATAACCAGGAAGCATTACCGACTCAAAGGGGCAGATGGTGGTCCCAGCAGCAGGCTTCACACTACCCAAACGATAGAGCAACTGATGTACATTTTGTGGGTAGAGAGCAACGTCTGTGGGGAAGGCAGGCCATCATGGGGAAACCCCACTGTCCTAGTGGACTCTTCAGGGGCCATAACTCATTGCTTTGATTACTAAATTTGGTGGGCCGTGATGGATTCGAACCATCGACCAATTGGTTAAAAGCCAACTGCTCTACCAACTGAGCTAACGGCCCCAGAAGGAGCCCGGTATGGTACGGATTTAAGACAAAAACTCAAGTGCTTTTTTGAAGGAAATCATGCCCCTGCGGCTTATTGGGTATAGCGTGTGGGGTCAACCAGGCCCGCATCGACAAAACCCTGGCGACGCAGGCGACAGCTATCGCACTTGCCGCAGGCAAGGCCCTCTTCCGTCACCTGATAGCACGAGACTGTCATGGCATAGTCAACGCCAAGGGCTGCGCCTGCGCGGATGATCTCGCCTTTGCCCAAATGCATTAGCGGGGTGTGAATCGTGATCTTTTGCCCTTCCACGCCGGCACGTGTGGCGAGATTCGCCAGTGCTTCGAACGCGGCGATGTATTCCGGCCGGCAATCCGGGTAACCCGAATAATCCACCGCATTCACGCCGATGAAAATATCATGGGCACCCAACACCTCGGCCCAGCCCAGCGCGATGGACAGGAACACGGTGTTGCGCGCGGGCACATAGGTGATCGGAATACCCTGCGTTTCCTCCTCAGGCACGGCGATCGACAGATCGGTGAGCGCGGAGCCGCCGATACTGTCCAGATTCAACTTAACCACCTTGTGCTCGACGTCGCCGAGCGCGCGGGAGACCTGCTCGGCCGCGCGCAGTTCGCCGCGATGGCGCTGGCCGTAGTCGAAGCTGAGTGTATAGCAGGCGTAGCCCTGGGCGCGCGCCATGGCCAGCACCGTGGTGGAATCCAGCCCGCCCGAGGACAGGATGACTGCGCGGCGCGGCTCAGTCATCGCGCTCAGTGCCCCGGCTCGTCATGCCACAGCAACTTGTGCAACTGCAGTTGCATCCTGACCGGCAGGTTGTCCGCCAAAATCCATTCCGCCAGTTGCCGGCCCTCGACCTGTCCGAAACTCGGCGAAAACAGTACGTCGGCGACCCGCTCGTGCAGGCGGTACTCGTCCAGTTTAAAACGCGCCCAGTCGTAATCCGCTCGATCACAGATCACAAATTTGACCTGGTCGTGCGTGCGCAACCGCGCAATGTTGCTGTAGTCATTGCGCTGCAATTCACCGGATGCCGGGGTTTTCAGATCCAGCACTGTTACGACCCGCGCATCCACGCCAGCCAGCGACATGGCGCCACCGGTTTCCAGTGAGACCTCATACCCCGCGTCGCACAGCGCCGCGAGCAGGGGCAGGCAATTGGGTTGGGCCAGCGCTCGCCGCCGGTAACCGTTACATAGCGTGGCGTGTAGGCGGCAACCCGGCTGGCAATATCGGCGATGGTATGTATTTCACCGCCGCTAAAGGCGTACTCGGTATCGCAGTAAACACAGCGCAGCGGGCAGCCGGTCAGGCGCACAAACACGGTGGGAAGCCCCACGGTGCGAGTCTCGCCTTGCAGGGAGTAGAAGATTTCTGTGATGCGCAGGGTCAGGTTTTGCCCCAGTTGATCACCGGGCGCATGATCTGCCCGATGAGACGAGCCAGTGGTGTTATTAGTGAAGGAATTCATAAGGCGGTGAGAGGTCATCGGGCAGTGAATGAATTCATCAGGCGCCGCCGATCAGTAGTTCTGGGCTATAAAATCCCTGGCTAACTGCACGACGGCGTTGTTGGTGCCCTCGTACTGGGTGATCACAAGATCCAGGTATTCCCTGGCCTTTTCGCGATTGCCCTTCAGGAACTGCACTTTTCCCAGCTTGAACAGCGCGTCCGGCGCCTTGCTGCTATCCGGATACTGGCTTAGCAACAGCGCAAATGACTGCCTGGATGCCTCCAGGTCCGGAGGCGACTTCACCAGATACAACTCACCCAACCAGTAGTGCGCGTTGGCGGCGTAAACGCCATCGGGATAGCGCTGCAAGAACTGTTGGAATGCGATAACAGCCTGGTCGAACTGCCTGCCCTGCACCAGCGCGTACGCCGCGCGGTAGGCGTCCGCTTCGCCGGGTTGCTCGACCCCGGGGGTTGCGCCACTGGTTGCAACCGGGGCACTCAGTGGTGCCGCAGCATTAATAGCGCCGCTGCCGGGGGCCGGGTTAGTAGTCTGCGGGGCAGGGCCACTGCCAGATGGTGGTGCTGAGCCGGCGGCGCCAATCCGCTTGTCCAGATCCATGTAGCGCTGCAGGCTCTGCTCCTTGAGCGCATTCAGCTCATAGGCCTGCTCCTCCAACTTGCCATTGAGGCGCATGACCTCCTCCTGCAATCGCTGGATCTGGAGATACAGATTTCCCGCGTCCGTACCCGCCATTTGCGCACCCGCCACCGGCGCTGGAGCTGCCGTGGCAGTGGCGGGTGGTGGGTAGGCGGACGACTCGGGAGCAATTCCTGATGTAGGGGTCGGCGCGTTGGTGACGCCATAGCTGGTGGCGGGGTAAGCCTGTGTCGGCTGGGCACCGTAGGGATCACTCGCCGTTGCGGACACCGTGCTGCCGGTAGAAGATGAACCACCACCAGCCGCCTGCGCCGCAGCGCGCTCAGCTTCCACATCGACATACGTGGCTGCCGCAGCCGTGAAACACAACGGGCCGGTCGCCAGGACCAGCCCGCATGCGCGAAGCGTGTTGCCTACCGATAAACGCATAGCTTACTGAGGCTTCAGCTCGACGCGACGGTTTTGTGCCCAGTTGGCTTCACCTGAACCGTAGGCAACAGGGCGTTCTTCGCCGTAGCTGATGGTCTCTATACGGAAGCTGGCGATGCCATTGGCCACCATGTAGTCACGCACGGCATTCGCACGACGCTCGCCCAGAGCCATGTTGTACTCGCGAGTGCCACGCTCGTCGGTATGACCTTCCAGACGAATGTTTTCGTTGTTGCGCTGCAGCAGCGCGATGTGCGCGTTGACGGCGCTGAGCGCTTCCGGCGTCAGCGTTGAACTGTCGAATCCAAAGTAGAACACATTCCCTACAGCAGCGACGGCTTCTTCCAGACGTGCCATCTCGGCCGCAGAGGCAGCTTGCGAAGCCGATTGTTGAGCTGCGGCTGCGGCAGCAGCTGCGGCATCAGCGGCAGCTTGATCTTCCTTGGTATCGCTACCGGAACACGCAACCAGCAGGGCTGCTGAAAACAGCAGAGCGATGGTTTTACCGGCAATAGAGAATTGTTTCATAGTTCTTCGTCCTTCATTCATTACTTGGTTGATTGGTGAGGCATGTATACCGCTATCAGCGATTCATCGTTCAGCGGCTTATATAGGGAGACCACGCTGGTTCTCGCACGTCGCCCTCGCGGGCCGGCAATCTGAACTTTGCGTCTCCTTCCACAGCGACGGCGGCAAGGATACCGCGCTCTGCGTATTTGGTCGCGTACAATACCATAGTGCCATTGGGGGCGATACTGGGACTTTCATCCAGTTCGGTGGATGTCAGGATGTGCAGGCGCTTGGTCTCCAGGTCCAGCACCGCGATATGGAAGCGTCCATCCTGCTGATGCACCATCACCACGGAGCGGCCATCCTGGGAGACACGCGCACGCGCGTTGTAGCTGCCTTCGTAGGTCACGCGGTCGGTCTTGCCCGAACGCAGGTCATAACTGTAAATCTGCGGCTTGCCACCCCGATCGGAGGTAAACAACACGGACTGGCCATCCGGCATCCAGGTGGGCTCGGTATCGATGGCATAGTGGTTTGTAATCTGCGTGAGCTGTTTGGTCGCCAGATCCATCAGGTAGATATCCGGGTTGCCGTCCTTGGACAGCGTCATCGCCATGGTTCTGCCGTCGGGTGACCAGGATGGCGCGCCGTTCAGTCCCTTGAAGTTGGTCAGCTGCTGGCGCCTGCCGGTGGCCAATTCCTGGCGGTAGATCGCAGGGCGACCCGTCTCGAAAGACACGTAGGCGATTTCCTTGGCATCCGGCGACCATGTCGGCGCGAGCAATGGCTCCCGTGTCTCAAGCAGCACCACCGGCCGCGCGCCATCGGAATCCGACATGGTCAGGCGGGAATACTCATTGGCACCGGGGACGCGGGTAGCGGAGATATACAACAGTTTGGTGGCGAATGCGCCGGGCGTACCGGTGATGTGCTCATAAACCTCGTCGGCGAGTCGGTGAGCAAGCATACGGGCATCGCTGACTGCGCCGGCTTCGTAGCCGGAGAACACCTTCTTCTGGCTCGTCACATCGAAGAGTTCGTAGTCGACGCGCAGCTGCGGGCCATTCATCGATTGACGCCCAATCAGCAGATAGCGCGCGTTGGTAGCACTCCAGTCGCGGAAAAACACCTCTGCCTCGGTGCTGGGGCGACTCAACATATCGGTCCGCGCCATCGGTTGAAACTGCCCGCTGCGAGCCAGGTCGCTGTCCACAATCTCGGCGAGATCATCCGGCGGCATTCCATCGCCCTGCCGCGCGAAGGGCACTATAGCAATGGGGGTTGCGTCGCGATTTCCCTCCTCGATTACTATCGAAATTTGAGCCGTGGCGCTCGTGGCAATCGCGGCCAGCATGACAGCTGTGAGTACAACAAATAATCGTTTCATCAGAACCGTAAATCCTCTGGTTTGAATATCAAGTTAAGGCGCCTGAATTTCTTTTCAAATTCGCCGCTGGGCAGTTTCTGCAGTTCGGGGAACGATCCTGCTCTGCGCACCGCGTTCTCCGCCGAACTGTCAAATGCGAGATCGCCGCTGCTGCGAATCACCCGGACACCGACCACTTCGCCCGTAGGCACCAATTGTACCTCCAACTCGCACTCCATCCCATTGCGCGCGCTCGGCGGACGGCTCCAGTTGCTTTGTACCGTCCGCTTGATCAGCGCCGCGAAGCTGGCGGACATTTCATCCGCTGTCGCCGTCAGTTCAGCAGCCTCCTCCGTGGAGTCGACAGTAGACAACTCCTCCTGCGCAATCCTGGCCAGCGCGTCGCGACTACTCTGCTTGGTCGGCGTCGTTGTCGGCGGCGGCGTCGGTTTAGGCTGTTCCGGCTTGGGCTCCGGTTTCGGCTGCTCGACCTTGGGTTCCGGTTTGGGCTCGGGTTTCGGCGCTTCCACCTTGGGCTTTGGCTTGGGTTGCGGTGCTTCGACCTTGGGCTCCGGTTTTGGTTCGGGTTTCGGGGGCTCGACTTTTGGTGCCGGTTTGGGTTCCGGCTTCGGTTCCGGCTTAGGCTCGGGCTTCGGCGGTTCGACCTTGGGCACCGCAACGGGCTTGGCGGCTTCCGCCTTTTTCTGGGGCTTGGGTTTCAAATCGCTGACATCCACCAGCCGCGCATTCACCAGGTTTGGCAACGGTTTTACCTTGATCCGTTCGCGATCCATGCTGGCCCAGTTGGCCGTAAGAAGAACTACCAGCAGGCCGTGGATCAGCAGCGTGGCAAGCGCAGGCCGCACCACAATGCGCGGCATGATCGGCTTGGCATAGATGGATGTATTCACTTGGGATTTTCAGTCACCAGTCCAACGCTGGGGACATCCGCCTCCTGCAATGCGACCATTACCGTGACCACTTCACCGTAAGGCACTGACTGATCGCCCCAGATCAGCACCGGCGTGTCCTTCTTGCGGCGTATTACCGCAGCGACGCGCTCCTTGATGGTTGCCAGCTCCAGCACCTGCTTCTCGTCTCCGAGATTGAGGAACAACTGTCTGCTCGCATCGACCGACACAATTACCGGCTCGGCGTCCTGGTTCTCCACCGGGTCGGCACTGGCTTCCGGCAGATCGACCTTGACGCCCTGCATCAACATCGGCGCGGTGACCATGAAGATGATCAACAGCACCAACATCACATCGATGTAGGGGACCACGTTGATGTCCGCCATCGGCTTACGCTTGTTTCGATTCCTTGACACAGCGCGTTACCCCGCCTTCTTCCCACGTGAACGCACGGCGAAGGCCTGGCGGTAGAGAATGCCGGAAAACTCGTCCATGAACGTGTCATAGCGGTTGCTGAGCACTTCGACTTTGGAGGCAAAGCGGTTGTAGGCAAGCACTGCGGGGATTGCAGCGAACAGGCCCATTGCCGTCGCGACCAGCGCCTCGGAGATACCCGGCGCGACCGTGGCCAGCGTGGCCTGGGTGGAATTGGCGAGGCCGCGGAAGGAGTGCATGATCCCCCACACCGTGCCGAACAGGCCGATATACGGGCTGGTGGAGCCGACCGACGCCAGAAATGCCAGGTGGCGCTCCAGGCGCTCCTCCTCGCGCATCACGGCCACGCGCATCGCACGACGCGCGCCCTCTATCAATGCCTCGGAATCCATTTCGGCCTGTTGCGCCAGACGCGAGAACTCCTTGAAGCCCGCGCGGAAAATACTTTCCACGCCCAGGATCGCATAGCCATCGGCAGCCCGCTCATTGCCCTCACGGTATAGCTGCGACAGATCGATCCCCGACCAGAAGCGCTCTTCAAACCGGTACATCTCATCGTTGGCATTGCGAAAATAAATGTAGCGATTGACGATCATGTACCACGACATCATCGATGAAAGCATCAAAATCGCCATCACAAACTGCACGGTGAATGAGGCATTCCATACCAGATCCAACAAACTTAATTGTTCTTCCAACGCCCGTCCCCCTCAGACTTATGCTTCTGCTTGTTGCGTCAACTGCAATCTTGCCGCCATCTCCGGCGGCAGGCGACGCGGTTTCATTTCAGCCCGGTCCACGCAGGCGATGGTGACCTCGCCCTGCGCCAGCAGCTCGTCACCGCGCCGGACACTCTGGTGAAATACGATACCGGCACCGCGAAGGCGCGCGATACTGGCGGTTGCTTCCAATTCATCATCCAGGCGCGCCGGCAGCATATAGGTAACTGCCACCTCCCGCACCACAAACATCAGGTTGTAATTGAATATCGAGTTTTTGCCGAACCCGAGTGAGCGCATGAATTCCGTGCGCGCCCGCTCCATGAACTTGAGGTAGTTGACGTAATATACAATCCCGCCCGCGTCCGTGTCCTCAATGTAGACCCGCAACTTGTGTGAAAATTCCGCGGACATCACCGGTCTTCGTCACCTGTTCCGAGATCCAATGACAGATTGGCACTGGCTGCGCCCATGGCCGCGGAACCGGAAGGCGCCGGCAGGCCAAAATGCAGGTATGCACTGCGCGTCGCCATGCGACCACGCGGCGTACGCAATATATAGCCCTGCTGGATCAGGTACGGTTCAAGCACATCCTCAATGGTGCCGCGTTCCTCGGAAATCGCGGCCGCAAGGCTCTCCACCCCCACCGGGCCGCCGTCAAATTTTTCGATCAACGTCAGCAGCAGCCTGCGATCCAGGTGATCGAATCCCTTTTGGTCGACGCTCAGCATATCCAGTGCGCGATCAGCAATGTCGTCGGTGATATGTCCGTCTGCCTTGACCTCGGCGTAGTCGCGGACGCGACGCAGCAGCCGGTTGGCGATGCGCGGGGTGCCGCGCGCACGGCGGGCAATTTCCGCCGCGCCGTTGGCATCGATGCCGATCTTCAGTATCTGCGCGGAGCGCGCCACGATGTGGGCAAGATCCGCCACCTCGTAAAACTCCAGGCGCTGCACGATGCCAAAGCGATCACGCAGCGGCGAGGTCAAAAGGCCCGCACGGGTGGTGGCGCCAACCAGCGTGAATGGCGGCAGGTCGAGCTTGATCGAGCGAGCGGCTGGCCCTCTCCGATCATGATGTCGAGCTGGTAGTCCTCCATGGCCGGGTAAGTATCTCTTCGACGAACGGGCTGAGCCGGTGGATCTCGTCGATGAACAGCACATCGCCAGGTTCAAGGTTGGTCATCAGCGCAGCGATATCACCGGCTTTCTCCAGCACCGGACCCGAGGTGGTCTTGAGCGACACGCCCATTTCGTGAGCGATAATGCTGGCAAGCGTGGTTTTGCCGAGGCCGGGCGGGCCGAAGATCAAAGTGTGGTCCAGCGGCTCGCCACGCCCCTTGGCCGCCTGCAGGAAGATGGCCATCTGCTCTTTGACTGCCTGCTGGCCGATGTATTCATCCAGTGTCTTCGGGCGAATTGCCCTGTCCATGACTTCCTCGCGCGGGCTGGCCTGTGGCGCGATAAGGCGATCGGTTTCAATCATGCGCAGGCCCTCATGCTCGCACCGAGGCTTTCAGCGCGCGGCGAATCAGCTCCTCGCTCTCCACCACGCTGTCATCATTGACTGCCGCCACCATGCGGCTGGCTTCCTGCGGTTTGTAGCCCAGCGAAATCAGCGCGCTTTCGGCATCGGCGGCGATGTCGGCGACAGGCGCCACCATCGGGCCGTTTTCTGCAGCGCCGGCGATCGTATCCGCACCCGCCAGCCAATCCTTGAGCTTGTCGCGCATTTCCACCAGCAGGCGTTCCGCCGTCTTTTTGCCGACACCGGGCAGCGCCACCAGCGAGGAAATATCGTTGCGCTGGACGCAGCGCGCGAAACTCCGGGCGTCCATGCCCGACAGAATTGTCAGCGCCAGCTTGGGGCCCACCCCGCTGACCTTGATCAGCTCGCGAAACAGGCTGCGATCGCCCTCCTCGAAAAAGCCGTAGAGCAATTGCGCGTCTTCGCGCACTACGAAATGCGTCACCAGCGACACTTCAGCTCCCAACGCAGGAAGCTGGAACAGCGTCGTCATCGGCACCTGTAATTCATAGCCGACACCGCCCACTTCCACCAGAATAAGCGGTGGCTGCTTGTGCACGAGGATTCCTCTGATTCTACCTATCATCTGGCATGCGCCCTGTCAGCGAATCCGGCGCCGGCGCACCGCTGTGGCGCCGGCCATATTGATCATACTGTGCTGTGTGTGGGCGTGGCACAGCGCGGCGGCCAATGCGTCCGCCGCATCCTCCTGCGGCGTCGCAGGTAACTTCAGCAACACCTTGACCATGTGCTGCACCTGCAACTTGTCCGCTGCCCCCGTCCCAACCACTGATTGCTTTATCTGGCGTGCCGAGTACTCCGCTACCGGCATCCCCTGGGTGGCACAGGCCACGATCGCCGCGCCGCGCGCCTGCCCCAATTTGAGCGCTGAGCCAGGGCTTTTCGCCATGAACACCTGCTCGATCGCCAGTTCCTGCGGGCAGTGCAGCCCGATCAATTCGGTCACGCTGTCGAAAATGATCCGCAACCGCCCCGGCAATTCGCCCGCCGGCAACCGAATGACACCGCTGGTGACGTACTCGCTGCGCCCGGACACGTAGCTGATGATGCCAAACCCTGTTTTCTGTGATCCGGGATCGATTCCCAGGATAAGCGACATAGCGGTTTCCACCGACTGCGTGAGGCACCCATTATGTACAAATTTACAGTGTTGGTCTGTAGGTTGGGGCCGGGATTATTTCGGCCATCTGGGATACGAAGACCGTTGTTAGCAAACCGGTGTCCACGCCGGCTCTAGTAACTCTTTAATCTCACTTCGGTATTCTAGAAATCGACGGGGAAGAATTTTCAGGGAGATGAGCGGGGTTGACGGGTTCATCTGCGAGTATCGGTTGGAGCCCGATACAAGGAAGTAGGCGAAACGGCTTTCATGACCGGAGCCGATAACTGGAATGAACACGGCAACGCCGACGGGATCGGGCGGTAAGGGTGCAATTCGCCCGCTTCCCCGATACTCGCTGACGAATTGCACCCTTACCACCCAATCCCTCGTTCCGTGCGATCAGTCTGAGGACGATCCGTTCGAGAGCACGAAACTAGGGTTCGGTCGGTCGGTGTGGGATTCGTCAGCGAGTATCGGGGAAGCGGGCGAATCCCACACCGACCGGCCGAGCCCGTCGATCCGGCTCAGCAGCCATGAACACTGGAAGTCTAAGCCTATCGACTTTCGTTCCTGCTGAACAAACGGCTAAACAACCCTCTGAAAACTTACAGCCGCGTAAACGATTGAACAAGCTATTCGCCCTGCTCAACCGCCTCCCGAGTCTGCCGCAACCGAATATTCAGCTCTTTCAACTGCTCCGCCGCCACAACACCCGGCGCATCCGTCATCACACACGCCGCGCTCTGTGTCTTCGGAAACGCGATCACATCCCGTATCGAGGTAGCGCCCGTCATCAACATCACCAGCCGGTCGAGGCCGAAAGCGAGGCCGCCGTGCGGCGGTGCGCCGTACTGCAATGCGTTAAGCAGGAAGCCAAACTTTTCCTGCGCCTCGGCCTCATCGATGTCCAGGATACGAAATACGGCTTCCTGCATATCGCGCTTGTGGATGCGGATGCTGCCGCCGCCCAACTCAGTACCATTGAGCACCATGTCGTAGGCGCGCGACAGCGCAGTGCCGGGGCTGGCCGCCAATTGCTCCGCATCGCAGGAGGGTGCGGTAAACGGGTGGTGCAGCGGGGTCCAGCCGCCGGTGGCGGACTCTTCAAACATCGGGAAATCCACTACCCACAGAGGCGCCCAACCGTCCGCCACCATGCCCTGGTCCTGCCCGACCTTGATGCGCAGCGCGCCTAGCGCCTCATTGACTACTCGGGTGCGGTCAGCACCGAAGAAAATGATATCGCCGTTGGCAGCACCCAAACGCGTCATCATCTGCGCGACGATGTCGTCCGGCATGAATTTGAGTATCGGAGATTGCAAACCCTCGACGCCAGCCGCGAGGTCGTTGACCTTGATCCAGGCCAGGCCGCGCGCGCCGAATATCGACACGTACTTGGTGTAATCGTCGATTTCCTTGCGACTGATGGATGCGCCGCCGGGCACTTTCAGGGCGGCTACCCTGCCGGCTGGATCGTCCGCCGGGCCGCGAAAGACTTTAAATTCCACCTGCTGCATCAGATCGTCCACGCTGACCAACTCCAGCGGGATACGCAGGTCGGGCTTGTCCGAGCCGTAGCGATCCATTGCATCTGCATAGGTCATGTGGGGAAATGCCGGGAGATCGACGTTCAGCACCGCCGCGAACAAGCCGCGAATCATGCGCTCGGTGATGGCCATGATCTCCTGCTCGTCGAGAAAGGCTGTCTCGATATCGATCTGGGTAAACTCGGGCTGCCGGTCAGCGCGCAGGTCTTCATCGCGAAAACACTTGGCGATCTGGTAGTAGCGATCGAATCCGGACACCATCAGCAATTGCTTGAACAACTGCGGTGACTGCGGCAGCGCGAAAAACTTGCCCGGATGGGTGCGGCTCGGCACCAGGTAATCGCGGGCACCTTCCGGCGTGGCGCGGGTGAGAATCGGTGTTTCAATGTCGAGGAATCCCTCGCCGTCGAGGAAGTTACGCACCGCGCTGGTGATTCGCGAGCGCAGGATCAGGCGCTCCTGCATTTCCTGGCGACGCAAATCCATATAGCGGTACTGCAGGCGCACTTCCTCGCCAACGCGGGTGTGCTCATCCAACTGGAACGGCGGCGTCGCGGATGCGTTGAGGATCTCCAACTGCTTGCCCAGCACTTCGATCTGGCCGGTTGCCATGGTTGGATTGACCGTGCTCTCCGTGCGTGCGCGCACCCGGCCGGTCAGCTTCAGAACATATTCGCTGCGCACCTTGTCCGCACGCTGGAAGTGTTCTTCGGTATCGGGGTCGAACACGACCTGCACGATACCCTGCCGGTCGCGCAGATCGAGGAAAATGACGCCACCGTGGTCGCGACGACGATCGACCCAGCCGCAGAGGGTGACAGTTTCGTCAATATTCGCTGTACTCAGGGCGCCACAATAATGACTGCGCATGGTCTGGATTCCGTCTGGATTGGCAGGCCTGGCCCCTGTGGGGCCTGGGATTAGGCTGTCTTTTTACTGTCGCCTGAGGTGCTTTCGCTGGATTTGCTGACGCTTCCCTTGCTCTCGCCGGATTTGCTATCGCCAGAGCTGGAAGAGGCGGACTTATCACCGGTGCCAGATCCTTCGCCGCCACCGACGAGGTTCTTTTTATTGCCTGTCTTGAAATCGGTCTCGTACCAGCCACCGCCCTTCAGGCGAAACGCAGCAGCGGAGATTTTCTTCTTCAGGGATGGCTCACCGCACTTGGGACAGTCGAGGAGAGGAGCGTCACTTATCTTCTGCAAAGCCTCCAGTTGCTCATGACAAGACTGGCATTGGTACTCATAAATCGGCATGGAATGTTCCCACCAGCGGTGAATTCGCAAGTTGAAGTACAAAAAGAGCCGCGAATTTTAACTCAAGCGAGCGCACAGGCCAAGCATAGAGAAGTGGCGGAATTGCGGGGAAGGGAACCCCGGCGCCGGAAGGCGCCCGGGGCGGTGGTACTCGGGCCAGCCCAGCCGGGTGGGCTGGCCAAAGGAGTCCTTAGGAGGCAGCGAATTCCTTCAGCTTCTTCAGCGGACGGACTTTCACGGCGATGCTCGCAGGCTTGGCCTTGAACATGGTCTCTTCTCCAGTAAATGGATTGATACCTTTGCGCGCCTTCTTCGCGGGCTTGCTGACGGTAGTAATTTTCAACATGCCCGGCAGCGTGAATTCACCCACTGAGCGCTTCTTGATGCTGCGCTCGATCAGTGCATCGTATTCCTCCATGACAGAGCCGACCTGCTTTTTACTCAGGCCCGTGCTCTCAGCCAGAGTTGCGACGATCTGGCTCTTGGTCATTTTGGTCTGGATTGCTGTCGTGACTTTCTTCTTCACCGGTGCTGCCTTTTTGGCGGCTTTCTTTTCTGCCTTCTTTGGAGCTTTTTTAGCTGCTTTTTTAGTTGCCATGTTGTTTTCAACCTTCCCTAAAAATTTTTAAATTATGCCCTTTGCAAGCCCAAGCCCAGTGTTTCCAGAACCGGCAAAACCGCTCGCTACAAGCTGCAGGAGAATGTATAAATCAGGAGACGCTGCAATACAAGTGTTTTCTACGTTTGAGCCAAAAATACCTATATTACTAGTCTCTAACACGCCTGCGCGATATGCCTGCAGTGCAAAAACACGCAAGCCGGATCGCTGGAAATTTCATCGCGGAGATACAGCATCCGACCCGGAGTGAGTGCTGTACGCTCAACTTATTCGCACGTAAACTACGCAGCCTGCTCCCTCCCTACCCATTGGAAATATGCATGCGCACCAGTCGATTCCTGATCGCCACACAAAAAGAAACACCGGCTGACGCGGAGGTCATCAGCCACCAGTTGATGCTGCGCGCTGGCCTGATACGCAAACTGGCTGCCGGCCTGTACACCTGGTTGCCGCTCGGCCTGCGCGTATTGCGCAAAGTAGAAGCCATCGTGCGGCATGAAATGGAGGCTTCCGGTGCGCAGGAAGTCAGCATGCCGGTGGTGCAGCCTGCTGAGCTTTGGCAGGAATCCGGTCGCTGGGAACAGTACGGCCCCGAACTGCTGCGCATACAGGACCGGCATCAACGCGAGTTCTGCCTGGGCCCCACCCACGAGGAGGTAATCACCAGTTTGGTGCGCGACGAAATCAAGAGCTACAAACAACTGCCCCTGAACCTCTACCAGATCCAGACCAAGGTGCGCGACGAGATACGTCCGCGCTTCGGCATCATGCGTTCGCGTGAATTCCTGATGAAGGATGCCTACTCGTTCCATGTCGACCAGGCGTCGCTGGAAGAAACGTACCAGGCGATGTTTGACGCATACTCCAACATCTTCACTCGCCTGGGACTGACGTTTCGCCCGGTCATCGCCGATACCGGCAGTATCGGCGGCAGCGCATCCCATGAGTTCCACGTTCTGGCGAGTTCGGGCGAGGACGCAATCGCATTCAGCGATGGCAGCGGGTATGCGGCCAACGTGGAGATGGCCGAAGCGCTGGCGCCCGCCCACCCGCGACCGGAACCCGCCGCGATGCTGCAATCGGTGTCAACGCCCGGCGTCAGGAGCATTGAGGAGCTGGCGCAGTTCCTCTCGATTGATCCCGCCGCGAGCGTCAAAACCCTGGTCGTCGAGGGAGAAGAAGCAGGCACGCTGGTTGCCCTGGTCCTGCGCGGCGACCACCAGTTGAACGCCATTAAAGCCGAGAAATTGCCCGGCGTGGCCGCCCCGCTGCGCATGGCCAGCGAGGAACAGGTGCGCGCTATCTGCCAGGCAGGCTTTGGCTCACTGGGCCCGGTTGGGCTGAACATCCCGTTAATCGTTGATTGCAGCGCCGCGCAGTTGGCGGACTTCACCTGCGGCGCCCAATGAGGATGACAAACATCTCACCGGGGTCAACTGGGTGCGCGACTGCGCGCTCGGTCAGGTCGCGGACCTGCGCAATGTCGTCCCCGGCGATCCCAGTCCGGACGGCAAAGGCCAGTTGCACATCACCCGCGGTATAGAGGTGGGCCATATATTCCAGCTGGGAACCAAGTATAGCGAGGCGATGAACGCCAAAGTGCTGAACGAGAACGGCAAGAACATCACTGTGACCATGGGCTGCTACGGAATCGGTGTCAGCCGGATCGTGGCTGCCGCGATTGAACAGAACCACGACGACAACGGCATCATCTGGCCCGATGCGATGGCGCCCTTTCAACTGGCCATCATCCCGTTGAATATGCACAAATCCGAGGAGGTGGCCCGTTGCGCCGAGGAGCTTTACCAACAGTTGCAGGCGGCGGGCGTCGATGTGCTGCTGGATGATCGCAATGAACGTCCGGGCGTTAAATTCGCTGACATGGAACTGATCGGCATCCCGCATCGCGTGGTGATCGGCGATCGCGCGCTGGCGGACGGGAATCTTGAATACAAGGACCGGCGCGGCGAGGAGTCGCAGCTTATTCCCAAAGACGACATCATGGCGTTTTTAGCCGAGCGGCTGCGCTAGCGGTGCATTTCGTGCCGCCAATCCCCCAGGCCAGTCCTGGCGCCCGCAGGGAGCCCGGACTTTCCGGCTGCTAGCGATAGCTACCCGGCGACTGCCCGGTCCATTTCTTGAAGGAGCGATGAAATGCGCTGGGATCGGAGAAGCCCACCAGCTCCGCCACTTCACTCACCGTCATCCCGTCCCGGCTCAACATTGAGATCGCCATATCCCGCCGCGCGTTGTCCTTGATGCGCTGGTAGGACGTGCCCTCTTTCTCCAGGCGCCGCCGCAGCGTGCGCGCCGACATATTGAGCAGGCCGGTCAATTCTTCAAAACTGGGCAGCTCCTGCCGGAAGTCATCGCCGAGGATGTGCCGGATGCGGTGGGTAATACTGACGGTGCTGGCCTGGGGTTCAATCACCATGTAGTACGGGGCGAGCTTGAGGAACTCGCCGAGTTCCTCTTCGCCGCGCACCAGAGCGGATTCGAGGTGCCTGGCGCTGAACGTCACGGAATTCACCGGCTGGCCGAATTCCACCGGGCAGTGGAAAAAGTGCCGTATACCCGCCATGAATCTTGGCTGGGGGCCGGCGCAATGGGCGCTTGTCACATCAATATGCTGGTCGATCAACCAACCGTTGAAACGCATCCACATGGCGAGATTGCACAACACACTGTGCTGCAACTCCCGCGCATCATCGTCGCAAAAGTAGGTGAGCGTCGCCTGCTTTTGCTCTTCATCCACGAGCAGCCGGTTGATGACTTCAGCGCCATCGCGTACGCGGCAGACGCGATTGAACTCAATACCACGATGCATCGCCGCAGCCAGATCGGAACTGTTGATCATACTGAGGGCGATCAACCGCGTGGTGCCTACCGGCGTGCGCACGTCGGGCATCACGCCACCCGATTCATCACCCAGCTCACGGATCAACTCCAGGCACAAGCGCGAACACTGCTCGCGCGAGACGAACACCGTCTGGGCACCCTGGCGCAGCGGGTCAAACGGAAACCGGGCCGCACGCAGGATGGATTCCAGATCCCGGTTGTACGCGCGAGCCTGTGCCAATAGTGCCCGCGTAAACTCCATAGGCACTGGCTCGTTGTACAACGCTGAATTGTTTACTTCTTTAGACAAGGTAAAAACCACCTCCCGATCGGTGCCACAGCATACCGCATCCACCGCATTTCTGTGGGCTGTTGCAATTAGCTGGCAGCCGGATTTGACAACACCGTGACGCCTGATCACTATGTAGCAAAAATGCTACCGATAATTAGCACAACATAAAATGACGGACATAAATCAACTGAGCAAGTGGAACCGGGATATCTCCCGGGCGATTGCCGCACTGGGTACGGAGCAGTTTTTCCCCACGCTGATCGAAGCCATCACTGGCCAGGTCAAAATAGATTATCCCCAGATATGGCTTTACCACAGGGATCTGCCTCCGAAGATCCTCTATCACGGCGTACCCAAACACGCGGTCCCCAGCCAGATTGATCACTACCTGGAAGGACCCTACCGGGAAGATCCGTTCTATCAAACGTCCATGCATCAACCGCGTTCCAAGATCTACCGGCTGTCGCGCGTGACCATGGGCAGGTTGCAGGACTCGGATTACTATCGCAACTACTATGCCGACACCGGGACCTGTGACGAGGCGGTCTATCTCGCCAAGTTGCACGCGGGCAATGTCATTAACCTCTGCATGATGCGGCTGGCAGACCGCGCGCCGTTCAGTGACCAGGAGTACGAAACTCTCTATTTGCTGGCAGAGCCGGTGTCTGAGTTACTCAAGAGCCATACCGAGCACAACGATTTCGCCGCGACGCACCTGATCCAGCCGGGCATCGACCACCAGATCGATCTCGCATTTCGCACCCTTTGGCGCGTCGCTGCTGTCGCCGCGGGAAAAGGATGTGCTGGAACTGATGTTGCGCGGCTACGGCACGGACATCTCCGCGGAGCGCCTCGATATCGCAGTGGAAACCGTGCGCCGTCACCGCAAGAGCATCTATCGCAAGCTCGATGTAAGCTCGCAGACGGACCTGTTCTCGCTGTTTCTGAATGCGATGTCCTGCATGGGAGAAGCGGCGGGGAGAGATCCGCTCACCGTTTACATGGCGCCGCGCGTCACATAAACAGCCGTGCAACCGTGCGCCTGCGCACGGACACTACACACATGCGTAAAATGCCTGTTTTTCCTGCCCCATGTAGGGCATTGAGTGGCCCGGTTTAACCGTGGATAGTGCGTCATTACCGATCACTGAACGGTGGATGCATGTCGCTTGAAGCCGATTGGTTCCTGCGGGCTCACCCTGAAATAACCACGATAGAAGCGCTACTGCCCGATTGTAACGGGATCATGCGGGGCAAGTGGGTCCCCGCCACAAACTCAGCACTATTTTCGATGGCGAACTGAAACTTCCGAAGACCGCGCTCAGCCTGGATATCTGGGGTCGCGACGTGGAGCAGTTGGTGTTTGCCAGCGGTGACGCCGACGGTATCTGTCGGCCTGTGGAAGGCTCGTTGCTGCCCACGCCCTGGGCCGCAGGTGGCCAACACGGGCAAGTCATGCTCTCCATGTTCGATGCGGACGGCGCACCCTATGCCGGCGACCCACGCCAGGTGCTGAAACAAGTGCTGACGCGCTTTCAGAAGGTCGGCTGGCGGCCGGTGGTCGCCGCGGAACTCGAATTCAGCCTGGTCAAGTGGGACAATTCAGTTCCCCTGCACACCTGTCCCTCGCCGGCAGGAAGCTCTCCCATCGGTGGCAACACCTATGGACTGGATGTCCTCAACCAGCACCAGGCCATGCTGGAGGATTTGCGACTGGCCTGCGAAGTGCAGGACATTCCCTTCGATGGCGTGGTCAAGGAATCCGCTCCCTCCCAGTACGAAGTCAACATGCACCACGTCGACAATCCCGTGCTCGCCGCCAAACAGATACTGATGCTGAAGCGATTGATCAAGGGTGTGGCTGGCAAGCACAACCTGATCGCCAGCTTCATGCCCAAACCGTTCGAGAACGAATCGGGCAACGGCATGCATGTGCACTGCAGCATGCTGGATGAAAACGGGGTCAACGTGTTTGACGACGGCACCGAGAAGGGCTCGCCTCTATTGCTAAACGCGATCGGCGGCTGCCTGGCCAACATGGCCGACTCCATCGCAATTTTTTCCCCGAGCTTCAACGGTTACCGCCGCTTCCAGCCGGGTTGCCACGCCCCCACGTATCCGAGCTGGGGGTATGAAAACCGCACCGTTGCGGTGCGCGTACCTGCAGGCAGCCACGCCGCCAGGCGCCTGGAACACCGGGTGGCAGGCGCGGATGTAAATCCCTATCTGCTATTTGCTGTGTTGCTGTCGGCGATGCTCGATGGCGTCGAACAGAATCTGTCGCCCGGTGAACCCACCGCAGGCGACGGGTATGCGCAGGAAAAGCAAAAGTTTCCACTGTACATGCATGACGCGGTAAAGCTCTTCAGTGAGTCGGACTTTATCCGTCACAGCCTCGGCACCGAATTACAGCGCATCTACACGCTTACCAAGCAGCAGGAAGTGGACGAATTCCGCAAACGTATCACCCTGCTTGAGTATCAGTCCTACCTCGAAAAGCTCTAACCTGCAGGCCTGAGCTTCTGTTTTGCGGCGTGCGGAACTTCGCCCGCAAATCGGCTGTCGAAGGCCATCGCCAAGGCATGTGCAGTGGCGCACATTCCACTAACTGTTCAGCTCGGATTAAGCGATTCGTGATATTCTCGAACACACTCCTTTGCTGCTCCACGAGTCTTGTCGCACAAACACACCCTAACCACCCTGAACTCTGTGCATTTTCAGTTTTTCCAGACCCAACGAGACCCAATAAACCTGATGAACGGACACGACAACAAAAAACCTCCCCTGAACGTGGTCAACGTGATCATATTCATCGGCCTGCCAGTCGCCGCGCTGGCACTGGTGCCGCTGTGGGGGATATATGACGGCTACGACAGCTTTCAGTGGCTGTGGGCGCTGGCCTTCCTGTACCTCAACGGCATGTCGATCACCGGCGGTTACCATCGACTCTGGTCGCACAACGCCTACGAAGCACACCCGCTCCTGAAGTGGTTTTTTGCCCTGTGGGGCGCCGGCGCACTGCAAAACAGCATACTGGTCTGGGCGTCCGATCACCGCAGGCACCACCGCCACGTCGATGACGAGGTGCTCGATCCCTACTCCGCCAGGCGCGGGCTGTGGTTCAGCCATATGGGCTGGATGCTGCGCAACTACAGCGGTGAACCGGATTTCAGCAACGCCAAAGACCTGCAGCGCGACCCGGTCGTGCTATTTCAACACCAACACTACGTGGCCCTCACCCTGCTCATGAACCTGGGATTGCCGCTCCTGCTGGGCATCTGGCATGGCGACATTATCGGCACCGTATTGCTGGTGGGACTGTTGCGGCTGGTGGTGAACCACCACGTCACCTTCTTTATCAATTCGCTGGCCCATTTCTGGGGCAGCAGGCCCTACACCGAAGCCAACAGCGCGCGTGACAACGGCTTTCTTGCACTGCTCACCTACGGCGAGGGGTACCACAATTACCACCACATCTTCCAGAAAGACTATCGCAACGGCATACGCTGGTGGCAGTGGGATCCAACCAAGTGGATGATTGCGCTGTGCCAGCGTGTCGGCCTCGCCCGCAACCTGAATCGGGTCCCCGATTTCAAAATCCAACGCGCGATACTCGACACCGCGTTCATGCGCGCTCGCTACAAACTGGAGCAGGCTCACGCCCAATGCAAGGGCACCGAGACATTGCGCGAAATGCTGGAACGCGAGTACCAGCTGTTTACTGAATCCATCAACCAATGGACCATCCTGCAGGCCGAGCGGTACGAGCGCACCAAGGTACAACTGAGTGATGCGCTTGAGGAACAGAAGCAACAGCTACAGCAAAAATGGGAGCACGCGGCGCTGCACACGCGATTAAAAACGCTGGAATACTCTCTCAAAATGCAACGCAAGCGACTGGGCCTGCTGATGGAACAGGTCCATTTTCACCAGGCGCAAATGGCCTGATCAACCCGTTTCGGAGGAACCGTTATGAGTAATACCGTGTACGAGTACGATTGCGCGACACCGGCCGGCAAGAAGAAATCCCTGCGCGACTACGAGGGCAAGGTGCTGCTGGTGGTCAACACGGCCTCCAAGTGCGGATTCACCCCGCAATTCGGTGGCTTGGAGGAGATGTACGAGGAGTACAAGGACAAGGGATTGGAAATCCTGGGTTTTCCCTGCAACCAGTTTGGCAAGCAGGACCCGGGCAGCAACGACGAGATCATGGAGTTCTGCCAGCTCAACTACGGGGTGAGTTTCCCCATGTTCGGCAAAATTGAAGTCAATGGCGCCAATGCCGACCCGCTGTTCAAATACCTGAAGAAAGCAGCCCCAGGTGCGCTGGGCACGGAAGGCATCAAGTGGAACTTCACCAAATTCCTGATCGACCGCACCGGCAAAGTCGTCAAGCGTTACGCCCCGAAAGACACGCCCAAGGCGATTGCGAAGGATATCGAAAAACTGTTGGCGTGAGCCTCAGTGCTCGCGCGTGGCCCGGAACTGCAATTCGGGCCAGCGCTCCTGCATCAATGACAAATTGACCCGCGTCGGCGCCAGGTAGGTGAGATAGCCGCCGCCGTCCAGCGACAAATGCTCAGCGGCCTTTTTGCGAAAATCATCCAGCTTGCGCCGGTCGTCACAGTCGATCCAGCGCGCAGTGTACACATTCACCGCCTCGTAGCGCGCTTCCACCTGGTACTCGTCTTTCAGGCGATACGCCACCACTTCAAACTGCAATGGGCCCACCGCGCCGACAATCAGGTCGGTAGAGTTGAGCGGAGAAAACACCTGGGTAGATCCCTCTTCCGCCAGCTGCTTCAGCCCGCGCTGCAATTGTTTGGATTTCATCGGATCCGCTAGCCGTATCCGACGAAACAGTTCCGGCGCGAAATGGGGGATGCCGGTGTATTGCAACGCCTCGCCCTCGGAAAAGGTGTCGCCGATCTGGATGGTGCCGTGGTTGTGCAGGCCGATGATATCGCCGGACACCGCCTCGTCCACCAACACCCGCTCACCGGCGTGAAAGGTGACCGCGTCGGCGACCCGCACTTCCTTGCCGATGCGGACATGTTGCAACTTCATACCCTTGATGTAACGGCCGGAACACACCCGCAGGAACGCGATGCGGTCGCGGTGGCGCGGATCCATGTTCGCCTGGATTTTGAACACAAACCCGCTGAACTTGTCCTCGGTTGCCTCCACCGTGCGGTCCTTTGTGTCCCGATCCAGTGGCGCGGGCGCCCACTGCACGAAATCGTCGAGCATTTCCCGCACCCCGAAATTGCCCAGTGCGGTGCCAAAAAACACCGGGCTCAAGCGCCCGGCGAGAAAATCCTCCAGATGGAACGTGTGGCTGGCGCCACGCACCAGTTCGATTTCCTCACAGAACTTTTCGTACTCGTCACCGAGCAGCGCGCGCGCCTGTTCACTGGCGAGGCCCGCTATGCGCAAATCCGGCGGCAATACACTGCCCTTGCCGGGCGTGTACTGGTGAATGGTGTCGGTATACAGGTTGTACACGCCCTTGAACTCATGGCCCATGCCGATAGGCCAATTGATGGGCGCGCCGCGTATCTGCAGGACGGCTTCGATTTCATCCAGCAGTTCAATGGGATCGCGGATGTCCCTGTCCATCTTGTTCACGAAGCTGAATATGGGCGTGTCGCGCAGGCGGCAGACGTTCATCAGCTTGATGGTGCGATCTTCCACGCCCTTGGCACCGTCGATCACCATCAGCGCGGAGTCCACCGCCGTGAGTGTGCGGTAGGTGTCCTCGGAAAAGTCCTCGTGCCCGGGTGTGTCCAGCAGGTTGACGATACGCTCGCGATAGGGGAACTGCATGACCGAAGAGGTGACCGAAATACCGCGCTCCTGCTCCATGCTCATCCAGTCGGAGGTGGCGTGCGGGCCCTTCTTGCCCTTCACACTGCCCGCCACCTGGATAGCGTTTCCCAGCAACAGCAGCTTTTCCGTGATCGTGGTTTTGCCCGCATCCGGGTGCGAGATGATCGCGAACGTGCGCCGCTTGTTGATTTCACTGGATAAATTACTGTCACTCACGCTTCAATGTCCCGCTTATATTCGCTAGCCCAGTGGCCTTGTCGCCCAAAAAAGCGCGGTATCTTACCTGATTACGCCCTCTGCGGCTCTAATCACGTCGAGCGGCCAGATTGACTGCCACTACCTGCAGCAAGTGCCTGCCAATAGCAGCGGTATCGAGAGGAATCTGTGGCAGCTGTTTTGCCATCGAGGTTACTTGCAGGCCGGCGTAGCCGCAGGGATTGATGCGCCCAAACGGTTCCAGATCCATATCCACGTTCAGCGCCAGCCCGTGATACGAGCAGCCGCGCCGCACCCGCAAACCCAGCGAGGCGATTTTTTCCTCCGCCACATAGACACCCGGCGCGGCAGGCCTGGACGCAGCGGCAATGCCGTACTCGCCCAGCAGTTGCACCAGGCTGCGTTCAATCAGGGTGACGAGGTCGCGCACGCCCAGCTGCCGACGACGCAGGTCCACCAGCAGGTACAGCACCCATTGCCCCGGCCCGTGGTACGTGACCTGCCCGCCGCGATCTACCTGGATGACGGGGATATCACCGGGCGCCAGCACATGCTCGGCCTTGCCCGCCTGTCCCTGGGTGAATACCGGTGGATGTTGCAACAGCCAGAGTTCGTCGGAGGAATCGGCGCCCCTGCCATCCGTGAAGCGGCGCATGGCGTCCAGCGTGGGCAGGTAGTCGACGAGCCCGAGTTCGCGCAGCACGAGGTCTGGCGCGGGCATGGATTATATGTCCATGCGCTTAAAGCACCATCGTTACTTGGCCGGTGGCCAGTAGATCCTGGTGCAAGGCTTCCAGCTGCGTGGGGCCTGTGGCCGTTATGGTGATCGTGAGGGAGGTGAAGGTGCCCTTGCTGCTGATTTTCGCGGCGATTGCCTGCTGGTCAAAGCCGGGCGCATGGCGCTCGAACACCTCCAGAATGACGGATTCGAACACATCGCTGCTGCGCCCCATCACCTTGATGGGGTAATCGCAAGGAAACTCAATCTTCGGGGCTTCAGTCGTCTGCTCCACTCTCCTCTCCCCCACCTCGCGACTTGCTAAAGGGCTATTGCGACGCACCGAACAGCTTGGCGATGAACATCAGTATAGTGTCCCATACGCGCGCGAAAAATCCGGCCTCTTCCACCGCTTCCAGCGCGACGGCCGGCACTTCCAGTTTCGTCTCACCGTCAAGCGACACGGTCACCGTGCCAACAGCGTCACCGACAGCCAGGGGCGCCACGATTTCGTCGTTCAACGCTACCGTGGTCTCCAGATTATCGTGCTTGCCACGCGGCAAGGTCAGTGCGGCCAGCTCCAGTACGCCGACCGGCACGAGATCCTGTTGTCCCTTCCAGACACGCGGCTTGGCCAGTTCAGTGTTCGGCTCGAAGACCGTCTTGGTCTGGTAGAAGTGGAAACCGTAGTTGAACAGCGCGGCGGTGTCGTTTTTGCGCGCTTTGGTGCTGTCCGTACCCATGACCACCGATATCAGGCGCATGCCATCGCGCTGCGCAGAGGCCACCAGGCAATAGCCCGCCTCTGCGGTATGGCCGGTCTTCAGGCCATCCACGGAGGGGTCCTCGCGCAACAAGGTGTTGCGGTTGTACTGCCGGATGTTGTTGAAGGTGAACTCCAGCTCCTTGTAGATTTTATACTGCTCCGGATGATCGTTGATCATCGCCTTGGCCAGAATCGCAAGGTCGCGCGCGGTTGTCAGGTGCGTCGGATCCGGCAGCCCATGGGAATTCACATAATGGGTGTTCGTCATGCCCAGTCGCTTGGCGTTGGTGTTCATCATCTCGGCGAACACGGCCTCGGTGCCGGCGATATGCTCCGCCACGGCCACGGAGGAGTCGTTGCCGGACGAGATGATGATACCGCGCTGTAAGTCAGCGATGGAGACATCCACGCCCGGCTCTATCCACAACAGGGACGAACCGTTGAAAAGCGGGTTCTGTGAGTAGGAGTTCTCGGTGATTTTCACCATGTCGTCTTCCTTGACGCGGCCTGCTTTGATCTCCTCCGCCAGCACATAGGCCGTCATCATCTTGGTGAGGCTGGCAGGCGCCAACTGCACGTCGGCATTGTGTTCCACCAGCACCGCGCCACTGTTCGCATCAACTAAAAAATACGCCTTGGCGGCGAGCTCCGGTGGTGCGGGTATCGCGTTTTGCGACTGGGTGCTGAAAGAGGAAACTGCGAGAAGTAATGCCAGTGCGAATCGAATCATGATGTCAGGGAACCGTGGGTAACATTTAGTCGGGGCGATGGTAACGCATGCGTGGTCACAGCGAAAGAATTGAGGCGCTTTAGTTCGGGCGCCTCGTACGGGCGTGCCATACCGAAGGATCAGGGCAACGGCTGCCCCGCCTCATAGCCGCTCTGCTGCAAGCGCTGCTGCAAGGCCAGCAAATGTTGTTTGTCCTCCACCGGCCCCACGCGCACGCGGTACAACACCGTGCCGCCCGTATCCACCGGGCTGATAAATACCGGGGCCGACAACAGGTTCTGCAACTCAGCCAACAGGGTTTTGGCGGTGGATTCCTTGCCAAACGCGCCGAGTTGCAGATAGCGGTATTTACCGTAGGACGGATCGCGCCTGTCCTCGACACCCACCACGTCGATAACCTCAACCTGAACGGGCGCCGTGCCCTTTTCCATATAGCCGAGTTTCACGGCGGCGGCATAGGACAAATCGATCAGGCGGTCGGAATGGAACGGGCCGCGGTCATTGACGCGCACCACGATGCTTTTGCCATTTTCCAGGTTGGTGACGCGGGCGAAACACGGAATCGGCAGCGATTTATGCGCGGCACTGGCCTGGTACACATCGTAGAGTTCGCCGTTGGAGGTTTCGTGTCCGGTGAATTTGGCGCCGTACCAGGAGGCGATGCCGCGTTCGCTGTAGTTGCGGTGGTCCTTCAGCACCTCGTAGGTGACGCCGCCGATCACGTAGGGGCTCATATTACCCACTGCGAGAATGGGATCGGGCTTCGGCATGGCATCGACCACCTCTTCCGGGCTGATCGGTCGCAGCGGCGCGAAATCATGCTCCACTGCATAACGCGATTTTGGCGCCGTCACGCTGTCGCCGGGCGCTTCCTGCACCGTTTCAGGTGGCTGCGAGGCACAGGCCGCGAGCAGCAAACCCAGGGTGAATATGGCTGAGCGGGTGTAAGGGGTCGTCATCGCGCAATGCGCTCGGCAAGACGTTGGCTGAGCTGATACACACTCATCGCGTACATGGCACTGTGATTGTACCGGGTAATGACATAAAAATTGTGCAGCCCCAGCCAGTACTCGTAGCCGTTTTTCAATTCAAACTTCATCGCGGTGGCCAGTGCATTCGGGTCCAGCTGCATTTTCGCCACCACGCCGTCCGCGGCGAACTGCGCCACGGTGCGCACCGGTTCCAGCATATCGCGGCTGCTCACAAAAATACTGTCGGGCGTATTGGCTGCCGCCGTGGCGGGCGACACCACCACTTCGCCCGGACGCCAGCCGTGCTGCTTGAAATAATTGGCGACACTGCCGATGGCGTCAACCGGATTTTCCCAGATATCCGCCTTGCCGTCGTTATCGAAATCGACGGCATAGCCGCGATAGCTGCTCGGCATGAACTGGCCATACCCCATAGCCCCCGCGTAGGACCCCGTCAGCGCGGTGGGATCCATGCCCTGGTCGCGGGTGAGTATGAGGAAATTCTTCAGTTCCGCGGTAAAAAACGGTGAGCGCGGGGGATAGTCAAATGCCAGCGTCGACAGGGCATCCAGCACCCGATAACTGCCGGCCACCCGGCCGTAATAGGTTTCCACGCCGATAATGGCGACGATGATTTCCGCCGGTACGCCGAACTCGCGCTCGGCTCTTTCCAGAGTCTCGCGATGTTCCTTGAAGAAATCCACGCCCTGGTCCTCGCGCGCTTCATTAAGGAATATCTCGCGGTACTGATACCACGGTTTGGTTTTTTCCGCCGGGCGGGCAATCGCCGTCAGAATGCTGTCCTTGCGCTGCGCCTGGGTAAACAGCTGTATAAGTTCCTCCCGTTTGAAGCCCTCTTCCACCACCAGTTCATCAACCATCACCGCGGCAGCCGGGTGTGCGCCATAGTTATCTCCCGCGCAGGACAACGTCGGCCACAAGCAGGCCATCACAAAAACTATTTTCAGGCGCAGCGACCAGGATCCTGACGCAGTTGGAGAAGCAGGTGATGATGCAGGTGGTGACGCAGGTGATGCCATAAACAAAAACTCGTTCTCATCGGACGGAGGTGAAGTGAAATTGCACCGCGCTTATGTGGATGCCTTGGGTGGTTCGGTGCTGATCGCCATCAGCACGCCAAAACCGGCGAACAGTGTAACCAAGGCGGTACCGCCAGCGCTCACCAGTGGCAGCGGAACGCCAACCACGGGCAACAAACCAGCGACCATGCCCATATTAACAAAGATGTACACGAAAAACGTCAGTGTCAGGCTGCCTGCCATCATGCGACCGAAACTGGTTTGTGCATGCGCGCCGATCCAGAAGCCCCGCAATACAATCAGCAGGTAGATACTCATCAACAGGATAATACCCCGCAGGCCGTGCTCCTCCGCCAGTACGGCGATGATGAAATCTGTATGGCTCTCGGGCAGGAAATCCAGGCGCGATTGCGTACTCTGCATCCAGCCTTTGCCTTCCCAGCCGCCTGAACCGATGGCGGTCTTGGATTGAATGATGTTCCACCCCGACCCCAACTTGTCGCTTTCAGGATTGAACATCGTCAGGATGCGCTGTTTCTGGTACTCCTTCAGCCCGTACAGCCACACCGGCCAGGCCGATGCAGCCGCCAGCACCGCAGCCCCAAAAATGTAGCGCCAGCCAATCCCGGCCATGAACAGCACAAACAGCCCGCTCGCCGCAATCAACAGCGACGTGCCGAGGTCCGGCTGCACCACGATCAGGCCTGCGGGCACCGCCAGAAGAATCACCGCGCCGATGACCGCGAAAAAGCGCGGCGGCAGCACCCTGCCCGCGAGAAACCAGGAAACCGCCAGGGGCACTGCCAGTTTCATGATTTCCGCAGGCTGAAAGCGAAAGCCGCCAACTTCCAGCCAGCGCTGGGCACCCTTGGCACCCACACCCACCAGCAACACGGCAATCAGCGTCAGCACCCCTACAACATACAGCCACGGTGCCCAGCTGGCGTATTGTTGCAGGCGGATTTGCGCGGCCACGATCATGATCGTGAAGGCCAGCAGCAGATAACTTCCCTGGCGGTACACCGCCTCCAGGCTTTGTCCCGAGGCACTGTAGAGCACCAGCAAGCCAAACACGCCGAGCACCAGCAGCAACAGCAACAACGGCACATCGATGTGAAAGCGCATAACGGCGCTGGGGCGCCTGGCCATGTCGCGCGAACCGTGATGCGGCAGCTGACGTACGTAGTCGCCCATCAACCCGGCTCCATGGCTGCAACGGGCGCTACCGGCGCAACAGGCTCGGTCGCCAACCAGGTATCAATCACTGCGCGTGCGATAGGGGACGCCGCCGAACTACCGCCGCCATTCTCCACGATGATACCCACCGCAATGGTCGGCGCCTCGATCGGCGCAAATGCGATGAACAGGCCATGATGGCGGTGCCTTTCAGCCACCTGCGCCTCGTTGTAGACGGAATTCTGGGCGATGCCGATCACCTGGGCAGTACCTGTCTTACCAGCCATTTCATACAAAATGCCTTTGGCCAATGCTTTCGCCGTGCCTCTTTGACCGTGCACCACCTCGCGCATCCCGTCAAAGACCGCATCCCAATATTCGGGTGGTGCTTCAAGCGGCGCAAGTTGTGGCGCCGGTAGCGGCTCGCCATCCACTGCCATCACCAGGCGCGGCACCCTGCGCTGTCCCCGACTTGCCATCACGCTGGTGGCTACCGCAAGTTGCAGCGGTGATGCCAACATATACCCCTGGCCGATGCCGGCGCTGATCGTCTCGCCGGGGTACCAGGATTGCGCCATCGCCGCGCGCTTCCACTGCGTGGACGGCAACACTCCCGTGCGCTCATTGGTGGTATCGATGCCGGTGCGCTCACCAAAGCCAAACGGCAGCAGATAGTCGTGCATGCGGTCGATCGTCAGGCGGCGCGCGAGATCATAGAAATACACGTCGCAGGATTCGGCGATCGCCATTTTCATATTCACACTGTACGCATGGCCGGTGCCCGTAACCCGCAAAATCCAGTCGCGGTACTTGCGCGAATCGCCCGGCAGGCTGTACCACCCCGGATCGCGCACTGTGGACTGCGGATTGACCAGACCGGACAACAACCCTGCCATGGCCATGAACGGCTTGATGGTGGAGCCGGGAGGATAGGTACCCTGGATGGCACGGTTGAACAGCGGAACGTCGAGTGAATCACGCAGCGCGGAGTATTCGCTGGAACTGATGCCGTTCACAAACAGGTTGGTGTCAAACCCCGGTGTCGACACCAGCGCCAGCAGGCCGCCGGTGCGGGGATCAATAGCGACCACCGCGCCGCGCCGATCACCCAACGCTTCAAATGCGGCCAGTTGGATGTTGTAGTCCAGTGACAGCGTGAGATCCCTGCCGCGCTCGGGCGCAATCCGCTCCAGCACACGCAACACGCGTCCGTGGGCGTTGCTCTCGACATTCTGGTAGCCGACATGCCCGTGCAGGATGTCCTCGTAGTACTTCTCTATGCCGACCTTGCCCACGTGGAAGGTACCGCGATAATCGGTCTCATCCAGTTCCTGTGCTTCCTGCTCATTGATGCGCCCGACATAGCCCAGCGCGTGGGAAAACAATTCGCCATGCGGGTAGTGCCGCAACAATTGTGCCTCTACCACCACGCCCGGCAGGCGGAAGCGGTTGACGGCGAGACGGGCACGTTCTTCTTCGGTCAGCCGAAAACGCAGCGGCACCGGCTCATAGGGGCGGGTGCGGTAGAGTTTCTTGCGGAAAGTCTCTATATCGCCATCCGACACCGGCAGAATCGCTTGCAGGTCCACCAGCGTCGCCTCCAGGTCGGGCACCCGTTCGCGCATGATGGACAGCATGTAGCTGGGGCGATTGTCCGCCAGCAGGACACCGTTGCGGTCATAAATCAGGCCGCGACGGGGCGGGAGTGGTTGCAACTGCACCCGATTGCGCTCGGACTGCGTGCGGTAGATCTCGTACTCAGTAACCTGCAGCGTGTAGTAACGCATCAGGATCACGCCCAGCAAAATCATCACGAGTCCCACCGCGATGATCGTGCGCGTGCCATACACACGCGACTCGAGCTGCGGATCCTTTAAATCGAATTGCGGTAGCATGAAAGCGGCTTGGTGCCCTTTACGGCATTGAAGGGGGTAAACACTAGGCGCGATGATACGGGTGGTTGACCGTGATTGTCCAAGCCCGATACAACTGCTCCGCCAACAGCACCCGCACCAGCGGATGGGGCAGGGTTAAATCACTGAGCGACCAACACAGATCGGCGCGTGCAAGGCAAGCCGGGGACAGGCCATCAGGCCCGCCGATCAGGAGATTGTAGTTGTCCCCCGACATCTGCCAGGCCGCCAGTTGCCGCGCCAGCTCTTCCGTGGATACCCGTTTGCCCTGCACATCCAGTGCAACCACGCGCTCACCAGCGGGAATGGCCTTCAGTATTTGCTCACCTTCGGCCGCACACACCGACGCCGCAGAGACATCCTTGCCGCGCCTGGCCAGCGGGATCTCGCGCCAGAGGACTTGCAATTCCCGTGGCAGGCGCCTGGTGTATTCGGTAATGCCCTGCTCAACCCACGCGGGCATCCGCGTGCCCACGGCGATAATACTGATACGCATCAGCTGATGGCTTCAGGGACTGTCCACAGGCGTTCCAGATCGTAAAAGTCCCGGGTGGCCGGCAACATGACGTGCACCACGACGTCGCCGAAATCCACCAGCACCCATTCGCCCGCATCCTCGCCCTCTGTGCCCATGGGCGCCATGCCCTGCTTCTTCGCCTCCACCGACGCATGGCTGGCGAGCGATTTGACATGGCGATTGGAGGTGCCGCTGGTGATGACCATGAAGTCCATGACATCCGTCAATGGCCGCACATCCAGCGTGACGGTATTGACGGCCTTGAGATCGTCCAGCGCCGCGACGATGTACTGTGCGAACTGTTCAGATTCCATGGGGCAGTTTTACTTTGACATTCATAAAGGGCGATCCTGTGGTTAACGATAAAGTGTGTGCGCTTCAATATAGTCCAACACCGACTGCGGCAGCAGGTAGCGCGCTGACCGCCCGGCGGCCAGTATCTCGCGAATCTCCGTGGATGAGATGGCCAGCGGGCGCAGCTCCTCGATAGTAATACACCCCGCCTCTCGCTGCCGCAAACACTGCGGGTCATCCACCCGGTGTTCATGCAGCCACTGCGCTGCCTCGCCGCTGCGTGGCAGCGCCCAACCGGGACGCGCGATGACAACAATGTGGGCCCAGTCCAGCAGCTCCTGCCAGCGGTGCCACTGCGTGATGCCGAGTACGGCGTCGCAGCCCATCACCAGGCACAGGCCGGTGCCGCTGCCAAGTTCAGCGCGCAGTTCGATCAGGCTGTCTATGGTATAGGATTTGCCCGCGCGCTTGAGTTCGCGCGCATCGCACACCAGGCGCGCCTCGCCAGCGACGGCGATCTCCACCATGGCCGCGCGGTGGAACGCGCTGCATTGGGGAACGTCGCGGTGAGGCGGCTCGGCGCTCGGCATCAGGCGCAACTGCGCCAGCTGCAAACGCTCCACCAACTCCAGCGCGGAGCGCAAATGTCCGTAGTGCACGGGATTAAAGGTACCACCGAGGATTCCCACCAGGGGCAACGTGGGTGAACCGAGCGCACTCAAGTGCGAATCTGCCCCTCGCCGAGCACCACGAATTTCTGTGTGGTCAGCCCTTCCAGGCCAACCGGCCCGCGCGCGTGCAGTTTGTCGGTGGAAATGCCAATCTCGGCGCCCAGCCCGTACTCAAAGCCGTCGGCCATGCGCGTGGACGTATTGACCATGACCGAGCTGGAATCCACTTCCCGCAGGAAGCGCATCGCGCGTGCGTGCTCCTGCGTGACGATACTGTCGGTATGCTGGGAGCTGTAGGTGTTGATATGTTCGATCGCCGCGTCCAGGCCCGTCACGACACGCACCGCCAGAATCGGCGCGAGGTACTCCTCGCGCCAATCCTGCTCGCTGGCCTCCCTGGCAGCGGGCATCCACGCACGTGCGCGCGCACAGGCGCGCAACTCCACCCCCGCCTCGGCATACGCCTGCGCGAGCCGCGGCAATACCGCAGCCGCCTTGGACTCGGCCACCAGCAGCGTCTCCATCGTATTACAGGTGCCGTAGCGCTGTGTCTTGGCGTTGATCGCGATGCTGACGGCCATATCGTCCTCCGCGAAGTCGTCTATATACACGTGGCACACGCCGTCCAGGTGCTTGATGACGGGCACCCTGGCATCGCGGCTGATCCGCTCGATCAAGCCTTTGCCACCGCGCGGCACGATGACATCCACATATTCCGGCATCGTGATCAAGTGCCCCACGGCGGCCCGATCCGCAGTGGCCACAACCTGGATGCTCGCCGCCGGCAATCCCGCAGCCTGCAGGCCCTGTTGCAGGCAAGCGGCTATCGCACAATTGGAGGCCAGCGCCTCGGAGCCGCCGCGCAGGATCGTTGCATTGCCGGACTTGAGGCACAGGCTGGCCGCTTCCACCGTCACATTGGGCCGGGACTCATAAATAATGCCGATTACACCCAGCGGCACGCGCATGCGGCCGACCTGGATACCGCTGGGCATGCTGCGCATGTCCGCGATACTGCCCACCGGATCCGGTAACGCCACCACCTGGCGCAGGCCTTCCAGCATCGCATCGATGCGTGCGGGCGTCAGTTCCAGCCGGTCCAACAGCGGTGCCTCGAGTGCGTTCGCGCGTCCCTGTTCCAGATCCTGGCGGTTGGCCTCGATCAGGCTGTCGCGCGCGCCATCAAGCGCGTCGTGCACGGCGAGCAGGGCACGGTTGCGCACCGCCGTCGGCGACGCCGCCACAATGCGCGACGCCGCGCGCGCGGCGCTGCCCAACTCAATCATGTACTGCTCGATATTCATTTGCGGATCAACTGTCATCAGAGACGTCACTGCAGACCTGCCGTGGCGAACACAAAGCGGCGATTATACCCGATGCATCAAGGGGATGTGCTAAGCTCCCGGCCGAAATTCTCACAGGAATGACGATGGCTCCGACGCCTGTTGCGACTATTAATACGCTCCCCGAGCTGGAATTTTTTTACGATTGCTCCAGCCCCTGGACCTACTTTGCCTTCACTCGCATTATTCCCATGATGGCGCGGCTGGCGCTGCCGATACGCTGGCGGCCCATTCTCGTCGGCGGCGTGTTCAACGCCGTCAACCAGGAGCTCTACGCGGCCCGCGAGGCCATGTTCAACAGCCCGGACAGTGCGCGCCTGAAGTACTTCATCAAGGACATGCAGGACTGGGCGCGGCTGTGCGGTGTGTCTGCCCAGATGCCGCCCGGGCACCCAATCAGCAGCGTCAAAGCCATGCGCGGGGCCTTTTATGCCGAAGAACAGGGCGTGCTGGTGCCGTATTCGCAGGCGGTGTTTGCCACCTACTGGGGCGGCGCTAACCCGGATATCGCCAGTGATGAGGTGCTCGCCGCGATTTGTGCGCAGGTGGGCCTGGACGCGCCGGGCTTTTTCCACGCCATCAACCAACCGGCATATAAGGATCGCCTCAGGCGCAATACCGACGAACTCATCGCGCGCGGCGGTTTTGGCTCACCGACGCTATTTATCAATGGCGACGACATGTACTTCGGCAATGATCGCCTGGAACTGGTGGAACACGGGCTGCGCAGCCTGCTAGCAGCCTAAAAAAAAGCGGGCACTGGGCCCGCAACTTGAACCTGTAAATGGACTGCTTACAGCGCCTCGGCGTGCTTTGACAGGTACGCAGCGACACCATCCGGCGACGCGTTCATGCCTTTGTCGCCTTTCTTCCAACCCGCCGGACACACTTCGCCGTGCTGGTCGGTGAATTGCAGCGCCTCGACCAGGCGAATCAACTCGTCGATGTTGCGGCCCAACGGCAGGTCGTTGACCAGCTGAGCGCGCACATTCCCTTGCGGGTCGATGATGAAGGCGCCACGGAAAGCCACGCCACCGGCGCTTTCCACATCGTAGGCACGGCAGATATCGTGGTTGATGTCAGCCGCCATCGTGTAGCTCACCGCGCCGATACCGCCGTCGTTTACCGACGTGTTGCGCCAGGCGTTGTGCGTAAACTGGGAATCGATGGACACGGCCACCACTTCTACACCCAGCTCGCGGAATTTGTCCATGCGGTGGTCCAGAGCAATCAGCTCCGAAGGGCACACGAAAGTGAAATCCAACGGGTAAAAGAACACCAGGCCGTATTTGCCCGCCATCGCCTCTGAACGCTTGTAGGAATCAACGATTTCCCCCGTTCCGAGTACCGCGGCGACATTAAAATCCGGTGCCGGCTTACCAACTAAAACGCCCATGTAGTCTTACTCCTCTGTAGTACATCCAATTACGCCATCTCCGGATGGGATGGCGCGCTTGGGGAGAATACTACACAGGCCGCTTGATATCGCCTATTCAATTATCGCCATAGCTTTGATAGCGAAACGCTATGCTCCAATGGCGTGGCGAGTTGGCCCTCTATTCGTGGGTTTACTCTGCCGCCGGGGCGGTGGCGCCTTCCTTGATCAGCGCTTGCAACTCGCCGCTCTCATACATCTCGGTGACGATGTCACAGCCGCCGACCAACTCGCCATTCACCCACAGCTGGGGAAAGGTAGGCCAGTTGGCATACTCGGGTAGCGTGGCGCGAATGTCGGGATTGCTCAGGATGTCCACGTACGCGAAACGCTCACCGCAGGCCATCAGCGCTTCGACGGTGCGTGCGGAAAATCCGCATTGTGGCGCGTTGGGAGAGCCTTTCATGTACAACAAAATCCTGTTACTCGCGATCTGCTCTTTGATTGTCTCGATAATATCCATCGTTCGTCCTGTCTATTTGCTATTTGTTGAAGCCCGCCGGGCCGTCTGTTTCAGCTTGCGGTTGCCATGTTAACCCAATCTGCCGCCAAATTGCTCGTGCCCAGTGCACGCAGATTGCCAATCCTGTCCCACCTCGCTATAGTTGCCCGTTTCGAGGCAGCTCCAGCTGCCTTTTTGCGTTTTTGGGAGGAGCGGAATCATGTCGGCGCTGATGCAGACGTACGCCAGGCTACCAGTGACATTCAGTCACGGCGAGGGAGTGTACCTCTTTGACACTGACGGGCGCCGCTATCTGGACGGCATCGCCGGCATCGCAGTCAACGGATTGGGCCATGCGCATCCAGCGGTTACGGCGGCCATTCGCGCGCAGGCCGACAAGCTGGTCCACACTTCGAATCTCTATCGCATCGCAGCGCAGGAACAACTCGGCACGGCACTGACCCAGGTTGCCGATATGGAGAACTGTTTCTTTGGCAATTCCGGCGCGGAAGCCAACGAGGCCGCGATCAAGCTGGCGCGGCTGTACGGGCATACGCGCGGCATCAAGAAGCCCGCCATCGTCGTGCTCGAGGGCGCTTTCCACGGGCGCACGCTGGCGACGCTCAGCGCCACCGGCAACCGCAAGATACAGGCGGGTTTTGAACCGCTGGTGTCCGGCTTCGTGCGCGCGCCGCGCAACGACATCGAGGCGTTGCGACACATCGCCGCCAACAATCCCGACGTCGTGGCGTTCCTGGCGGAACCCATACAGGGCGAGAGTGGCGTCCAGGTGCTGGACCCACTGTACCTGCAGGCCGCGCGGGAAATTTGCAGCAAGGAAGAGTGGCTGTTCATGCTCGATGAGGTGCAAACCGGCAACGGCCGCACCGGCACCTATTTTGCCTGCCAGGGCCTTGATCTGGTGCCGGATGTCGTCACCACGGCCAAGGGCCTGGGCAATGGCGTGCCGATTGGCGCCTGCCTTGCGCGCGGCACCGCAGCACAGGTGTTTGGCGCCGGACAACACGGCTCCACCTTTGGCGGCAACCCGCTGGCCTGCGCGGCCGGACTGGCCGTGATCAACACCATCCGCCAGGACGGTTTGCAGGCCAACGCGATCGCCATGGGGCAGCTGATTACCGATACCCTGCGCGCCGAATGCGCCGGTGCAAAGCAATTGGTCGAGATTCGTGGCAAGGGGCTGATGCTGGGCATTGAACTGCGCAAGGATTGCGGCGAGCTGGTGCAGCGCGCGATGGACGCGGGCCTGCTGATCAATGTCGCCGGTGGCAACACCATCCGTTTGCTGCCGCCCCTGGTCATCAACGCGCAGGAGGCGCGCGATCTCGCCATTGGCGTCGCCGAACTGATTCGGAATTTCGACTGAGCCCCCTTTCCGGGCGCAACAGGACAGGCCATGGCAAACACGCGACACTTTCTGACGCTACTGGATTTCAGCCCCTCTGAGCTGCAGCAGCTCATCCAGCGCGCGATCGAAATGAAACGGGAACACCGCGCGGGCACGGACCAGCGCGCGTTCCCGGGCACCGTGCTGGCCATGATCTTCGCCAAATCGTCCACCCGCACCCGGGTCTCGTTCGAGGCCGGTATCGCGCAACTCGGGGGCCAGGCCATGTTCCTGTCGCCGCAGGACACGCAGCTGGGCCGTGGCGAACCCATTGAAGACAGCGCGCGCGTGATCTCCTCGATGGTGGATATCGTCGTCATCCGCACGTTCGGGCACGATATCGTGCAGCGTTTCGCGGCGCATTCCAGTGTCCCCGTGATCAATGCGCTGACCGACAGTTACCACCCCTGCCAGTTACTGGCGGACATGCAGACCTGGATAGAGCACCGTGGCGACTGCGCCGGCAAACGCGTGTGCTGGGTCGGCGACGGCAACAATATGTGCCAGTCCTACATCAACGCGGCCAGGCAGTTCGATTTTGAACTGCGCATCGCCTGCCCGCCCGGGTTTGAGCCCGACAGCGCGCTGCTGCAGGCGAACCGGGACCGGGTGAGCATCGAGCACGACCCGGCCGTTGCCGCGCAGGGCGCGGACCTGGTGGTGACCGATGTCTGGGCGTCCATGGGCCAGGAAGCGGAACAACTGGAGCGCGCCAGGCTGTTCGCGCCCTACCAGGTAAACGCTGAACTGATGAGCCGGGCCGCCAGCGACGCCCTTTATATGCACTGCCTGCCCGCCCACCGCGGCGAGGAGATCAGCGCCGAGCTGATGGATGCGCCGGACACCGTGATCTGGGAGGAGGCCGAAAATCGCCTGCATGCGCAAAAGGCGCTGATGGAGACGCTACTCCTGCTGAATCGCAGCTAAAACGCCTTAGTGCCATTCGAGTATATCCACAGATTTTTTTATAAAAAATTATTCGATAGACCCATCTCTACCGCTGCACACTTCCTTTTAAAACTCACTCACAGCCAAATCAAGGCCTGCAGGGTTAGTAGGCGCAGACACACGTATCTGTGTACACGTTATCCACAAAATAAACCCAGCCTATTCCCTTGCAATGCACCTGTGGCCGCATTATCTTGTATCTGAGTGAAGCAAATACCCCTATATATTGGGTATCGCGGCTAAAAACTCCAATAATTATTCATAAATTTAGTCATAGCTTTAGCCGCCGCAGCGGGGAATGCGTCCCCACTACCGTCGCAGGGATGCTATCCCGCAATGTGGCGGCGTACGGCAGTTTGCTAAGTCATTGGATAACGAGTCGGATAACTCATCAGACAACTGATCAGATAACTACAAGCAGTCACCAGATAAAGCCAAAAACCGGCACTACGGAGAGAGCATGCAAACAGAGATCAACCCGGGCGGCGCCACCGCCACAGCGAACAATCCGCCCCAGCAGCCAACTAACACCAGCGGCGCGATCGCCGCCACCGCACCCGGACAATTACGCGTGATCAAGCGCAATGGCACCGTGGTGCCGTTCGAAGCCAGCAAGATCGCCGTGGCCATCACCAAGGCCTTCCTCGCCGTAGAAGGCGGCACCGCCGCAGCCTCCACGCGCATCCATGAAACCGTGGCCAAGCTGACGTCCATGGTCATGTACACCTTCCAGCGCCGCATGCCCTCCGGCGGCACTATCCACATCGAGGACATCCAGGACCAGGTGGAACTGTCGCTGATGCGTTCCGGCGAGCATAAAATCGCCCGCGACTACGTGATCTACCGCGAGAAGCAGGCGCAGAAGCGCGCCGCCAAGCAGGCCCTGTCGCCCGCCACCCAGGCCGCAGCCGGCAATATCACCGTCCTCCAGGCCGACGGCAGCCGCGCGCCGCTGGACCTCGACCGCCTGCACACCATCGTCAACGAGGCATGCTTCGAGCTGGCCGATGTCAGTGAAACCGAGATCCTCGACGAAGCCCTGAAGAACCTCTATGACGGCGTCAGCCAGAGCGAGCTGAGCACGTCGCTGGTGATCACCGCCCGCACGATGATCGAGCAGGAGCCAAATTACACCTTCGTGGCCGCTCGCCTGCTGTGCGACGACCTGCGCAGTGAAGCGCTGGGCTTCCTGGGCGTGGCCGAGAACGCCACGCAGAACGACATGAGCACCCTCTACGCCAAGGCGCTGCCCGCCTATGTCGCCAAAGGCGTGGAACTGGAGCTGCTGGCGCCCAATCTGCTGAATTTCGACCTGGAGCGGCTGGGCCAGGCGCTGCTGCCCGAGCGCGACCTGCAATTCACGTACCTCGGCCTGCAAACCCTGTACGACCGCTACTTTATCCACAGCAACAACACGCGCATCGAGCTGCCGCAAATCTTCTTCATGCGCGTCGCCATGGGGCTGGCAGCGGAAGAACAGGACAAGAACGCCAGGGCTATCGAATTCTACGAGCTGCTGTCCTCCTTCGACTACATGAGCTCCACGCCGACCCTGTTCAACGCCGGCACGCTGCGCCCGCAGTTGTCGTCCTGCTACCTCACCACGGTGCCGGACAACCTGTACGGCATTTACGGCGCGATCCGCGACAATGCGATGTTGTCCAAATTCGCCGGCGGCCTCGGCAACGACTGGACGCCCGTGCGCGCCCTCGGCGCCTACATCAAGGGCACCAATGGCAAGTCGCAGGGCGTCGTGCCCTTCCTGAAAGTGGTCAACGACACCGCCGTGGCCGTGAACCAGGGCGGCAAGCGCAAGGGCGCCGTGTGCGCCTATCTGGAAACCTGGCACCTGGACATCGAGGAGTTCGTCGAGCTGCGCAAGAACACCGGCGACGACCGCCGCCGCACCCACGACATGAACACCGCCAACTGGATTCCCGACCTGTTCATGAAGCGTGTATTCGACGGCGGCGAGTGGACGCTGTTCTCGCCCAGCGATGTGCCCGATTTGCACGACCTGTACGGCAAGGCCTTCGAGGAGCGTTACGAGCACTACGAGGAATTGGCGCGCAGTGGCAAGCACAAGCTGTTCAAGACCGTGAAGGCGGAAAACCTGTGGCGCAAGATGCTGAGCATGCTGTTCGAGACAGGCCACCCCTGGATGACCTTCAAGGACCCGTGCAACCTGCGTTCGCCGCAGCAGCACGTGGGCGTGGTGCACTCCTCCAACCTGTGCACCGAGATCACGCTGAACACCGACAAGGACGAGATCGCCGTCTGTAACCTGGGCTCGGTGAACCTGCCCCAGCACATCGACGAGAACGGCCGCCTGGACCTTGCGAAGCTGCAACGCACCGTGCGCACTGCGGTGCGCATGCTGGATAACGTCATCGACATCAACTACTACTCGGTGCCGCAAGCCGAGGCCTCCAACCTGCGCCACCGCCCGGTTGGCCTGGGCCTGATGGGCTTCCAGGACGCGCTGTACAAGCAGCACCTGGCCTACGGCTCGAACGAGGCCGTGGCGTTTGCGGACCAGTCCATGGAAGCCATCAGCTACTACGCGATACAGGCCTCCAGCGAGCTGGCCACCGAGCGCGGCGCCTACTCCAGCTACGAGGGCTCGCTGTGGAGCCAGGGCATCTTCCCGCTGGATTCACTGGACCGGCTGATCGCCGAGCGCGGCGAGAAGTACATCAATGTCGACAAGAGCTTCACGCTGGACTGGGACGCGCTGCACGCCACCGTGAAGCAACAGGGCATGCGCAACTCCAACGTGATGGCCATCGCGCCGACCGCGACGATTGCCAACATCACCGGCGTGTCGCAGTCCATCGAGCCGACCTACCAGAACCTGTACGTCAAATCGAACCTCTCCGGCGAGTTCACCGTGGTCAACCCCTACCTGGTGAACGACCTGAAAGCGCGCGGGCTGTGGGACAAGGTGATGGTGAACGACCTGAAATACTACGACGGCAGCGTGCAGGCCATCGACCGCATTCCGGCGGACCTGCAAGCCATCTACGCCACCGCGTTTGAGGTGGAGCCGCGCTGGCTGGTGGAATCGGCCAGCCGCCGGCAGAAGTGGATCGACCAGGCGCAGTCGCTGAACCTGTACATTAACAACGCCAACGGCAAGAAGCTGGACGTGACCTACCGCATGGCGTGGTTCAGCGGCCTGAAGACGACGTACTACCTGCGTTCACTGGCGGCCACCGGCGCGGAGAAATCCACCATCGACACCGGCACGCTGAATGCGGTGTCCAAAGGTGCGCCCAGCGAAGGCGCCCCGGCACCCGTGCCGCTGGCCTGCTCGCTGGACGATCCGGATTGCGAGGCCTGCCAGTAGGCGGGCCGGCGCACCACAAGAACCATGACGACACCAAACAAACGGGAAGGCGACACCATGTTAAGTTGGGATGATTACCATAAAGAAGAAGCGGCGCCGAGCAGTGCCGCCAAAGCCATCAATGCCAATGCAACCGCAGCACTGAACGCCGACGCGGCGACTGCGGCCCAAACGGCTGCAACAGCAAAACCGGCTGCGGCAAAATCAGCCACCTCCGCTGCAGCGCTGCTGGCGGAAGTGCAGATCGACGCCCAGGCCGCCGCCGCTGCAGCGAAAGCCGCGGAAGAAGCCGTGGATCACCTCGACATCGCACCCGGCCTGGAAGCGCTGGAGATGAACGCCGCGCGCGTCTCGGTAGACGAGAAGGCGATGATCAACTGCCGCGCCGACCTCAACCAGCTGGTGCCGTTCAAATACGAGTGGGCCTGGCAGAAATACATCGACGGCTGCGCCAACCACTGGATGCCGCAGGAAATCAACATGACCGCCGACGTGGCGACGTGGAAGAACCCCGAGGGCCTCACCGACGACGAACGCCGCATCGTGCAGCGCAACCTCGGCTACTTCTCCACCGCCGACAGCCTCGTGGCCAACAACCTGGTGCTGGCCATCTACCGCCACATCACCAACCCCGAGTGCCGCCAGTATCTGCTGCGCCAGGCTTTCGAGGAAGCCATCCACACCCACGCCTACCAGTATTGCATCGAGTCGCTGGGCATGGACGAGGGCGCGATCTTCAACATGTACCGCGAGATCCCCTCGGTAGCGAAGAAGGCCGCGTGGAGCCTCAGCCACACGCATGCGTTGAGCGACCCGACGTTCAAGACCGGCACCTTCGAGGCCGACCAGACATTGCTGCGCAACCTGATCGGCTTCTACGCCGTGACGGAAGGCATCTTCTTCTACTGCGGCTTCACCCAGATCCTCTCCATGGGCCGCCGCAACAAGATGACCGGCGTGGCCGAACAGTTCCAGTACATCCTGCGCGATGAGTCCATGCACCTGAACTTCGGCATCGACGTCATCAACCAGATCAAACTGGAAAACCCACACCTGTGGACCAAGGAGTTCCAACAAGAATCTATCCAGATGATCATGGAAGGCACCCAACTGGAAATAGAATACGCCCGCGACACGATGCCGCGCGGCGTACTGGGCATGAACGCTGCAATGATGGAAGAATACCTGCACTTCATCGCCAACCGACGCCTCTCGCAACTGGGCCTGCCCGAGCAGTACCCCGGCGCGCAGAACCCGTTCCCCTGGATGTCGGAAATCATGGACTTGCGCAAAGAGAAAAATTTCTTCGAAACACGAGTGATCGAATACCAGACGGGCGGCGCCCTGACCTGGGATTGATACGCACTAATCAGAGGAATCTCATATGGCGAGCAGCGACAAGACCCCGACAGAAACCGAAACCATCCTGATGGCGCTGGACCAGATCAGCCAGACCATCGACGTGATGACCAGCGTCGTCAACCGCCTGCGCAACTACATGGCGCAGCAGGAAGCGGCGGCGGCTGACCAGAAAAAATCATTGCAGGCGGAGATGCGGGGGGATCGGATATTGCATTAGGGGAGAACCCAGCCGTCCCAGGATAATTTTCATGTGTGCTAGCGTGCGTGCCCCACAGCAGGCGGCAGGGTAGATGAGAAACTGGTATCTGAGGTTAACTCAATTGACTATCTACTTCACGGTACGTCTGGATGAAACCTCTGTCGGTAAGCACCAATATGCTGCCACGGGTTTGAAAATCCTCAAATTAGGAGGTTACTTCAATCTTAATTTGATTAATGCGCTTCGTCACTCTCTTCACTTGCTTCTCGATATTGCTCAAAGTTAGCTTGGCGCTAGCTTTAGTATAATAAGAGTCTACGTCTCCTCGGTTTACATATACGGGCTCATCTTTTTCAAGTTTTTTAGTTGCTTTGCTCATAGCGATTTCTCCCACAAAATAAAAAGACTATGTTCTAAGAGCATTCGATTTACGAAACGTTCAATAATCCACTCGTACAACCCGTCTGGCTTTAAGTGGTTTTTAAGATCAGTTTTTACCGTTATCACATATGGGATATCATTTTTATAGCCGTATTTGACAGGGTAACAAACCAAGCTTCCCATATCAGCACCCGTATCTTCTGACAACTCAGTATAACGGCGCTTATTCTGCGCCTTCTTGCTCTCTTTAACAATATTGTGAATGAAAATTGGCCGCCTAGCTTTAATACATGCCATTACTGTGCTGTCAACTTCCGCCAGTTCTGCCGGTGTCAATGCCAGCCCTCTCCACCCTATGCTCAACCACTCTACTGGTTTACCTTCCACTATTTCCAATAACCCCACTCGAAAATCAACCGGCCCTTTCTATATTTTTTATCAAGTAGCTCAAAACGCTGTATATAGCGTTTGTTAAAAGTCTTATTTGGTCTCGGGTTTGGTTATTGTGAGAAATAAAGTAGCCACATCCGGTTTTGCTTTGAACCCTGTTGTTTAACGTAATCCAAAAATCTAGCCGTTTTACTATCAACAACGTTCGATAGCGCGGTTTCAATAAAAATGAAGTCGTCTCGGTCTAAAGAATACTCTGCTTTTGAGTATTTCTCGATTACAACCATAACAAATTGACTAGCAAAGCGCCATACGTAAGCCAAAATGATGAACCACAATGACGTATTCTGCAATTAACCCAGAAATGCCTTTCCAAAAAGCGCTAATATCATTGCTTGTTTGCCAGACGTCATTCATTTTCACAACTTGAACAATCAAAACAGCCGGTACAGTAGTTAGCAGCGGGAAAATAAATTTTTGAAAAAGAGCGTTGTTAACGTGAGCATAGATGAAAGAGCAAACCCATCTAAATTTACCCACTCCGAATTCTGTTTTCACTCTGGCTTTTCTCTTGTCCGTAAGTTTTCAATATTTGTTGCCTGTAATATGGTAAGTTAACTTATTGATTTGCAAGCAAACGAGGAGGAAAGCAGAGAATTTAGTCTTAAACAAATGGACCACTAGGTGATTTCCAGTTCATAAATTTTCAGACTTGTGGACATCGTAAGCTCAGAGTCACGCTAATTGATGCGGCGTCACTGTCTCCTGATCTGCTACCGATGAAGTCAGGTTTGCACGGTCATGCACGGGGTATAAGTCGCACTGACCGTTTAGATTTGGCTTTGAATAGTGGACGTTTGCCAAGCAATGTCCATACACTTCTGAGGAAGTTTAATGTCAGCGTAGAATGGCGCTTTTTTAAGCTTAGGCGTCGGCGATGGACGCGGCCAAACGGCACGGGTTAGCTAGGCATTAGCCTAGCAAAGATTGTGAGCCCTTATGACGACAAAAAACTCTAAGAGAATAGGCAAACATGTTCGAACAAGCCTTCAAAAACATCGACGACGTCCTCTGGAAAGACGCCGGCTGCACCAGCGAACTCGACTACACCGAGCAGACCTCCTGGCTGCTGTTCCTGAAATACCTCGACGCCCTCGAACACGACAAAGCCACCGAAGCCGCCCTCGACGGCAAGCAATACACCCACATCCTCGACAAGCCCTGTCGTTGGGACTCGTGGGCTGCGCCCAAGGACAAGAGCGGCAAGATCGACCACAACAACACCCTCACCGGCGATGACCTCATCCAGTTCGTCAACGCCAAGCTCTTCCCCTACCTGCACGGCTTCAAGCAGAAGGCCACCGGCCCGAACACCATCGAATACAAGATCGGCGAAATCTTCGGCGAGATAAAGAACCGCATCCAGAGCGGCTACAACCTGCGCGAGATCATCGACCACATCGACGAACTCCGCTTCCGCTCCCAGACCGAGAAGCACGAGCTCTCGCACCTCTACGAAGCCAAGATCAAAAACATGGGCAACGCCGGGCGCAACGGCGGCGAGTATTACACCCCGCGCCCGCTCATTCGCGCCATCGTCGCCGTCACCGCGCCGAAGCTCGGCGAGACCATCTGCGACCCCGCCGTCGGCTCGGCCGGCTTCCTCTGCGAATCCTTCGATTACCTGCGCGCGCAGAACCCCAAGCGCACCACCGCCCAGGACCGCACCCTGCAAGAGCGCACCTTCTACGGGAAGGAAAAGAAGTCCCTGGCCTACGTCATCGCGATCATGAACATGATCCTGCACGGCATCGAGGCGCCCAACATCATCCACACCAACACGCTCGCCGAGAACCTCGCCGACGTGCAGGAAAAGGACCGCTTCGACATCATCCTCGCCAATCCGCCCTTCGGCGGCAAGGAGCGCAAGGAAGTGCAGCAAAACTTCCCCATCCGCACCGGCGAGACCGCGTTCCTCTTCCTCCAGCACTTCATCAAGATCCTCAAGGCCGGAGGCCGCGCCGGCATCGTCATCAAGAACACCTTCCTCTCCAACACCGACAACGCCTCCGTCAGCCTGCGGAAGAAGCTCCTCGAAGAATGCAACCTCCACACCGTGCTCGACTGCCCCGGCGGCACGTTCATCGGCGCGGGCGTGAAGACCGTGGTGCTCTTCTTTGAGAAAGGCACGAAGACGCGCAAAGTGTGGTTCTACCAGCTCGACCCCGGCCGCAACATGGGCAAGACCAACCCGCTCAACGACGCCGACCTCGCCGAGTTCATCGCGCTGCAGAAGACCAAAGCCGACTCGCCCAAAAGCTGGAGCGTGGACGTGGCGGCCATCGACCCGAAGACGTTTGATTTGTCCGTGAAGAACCCCAACGGCGGCGAGGAAATCGCGCACCGCAGCCCGCAGGAAATCATGGACGAAATCGCCGCGCTGGACGCCGAGAGCGCGGAAGTGCTGGGCAACATCAAGGCGCTGCTATGAAGAAGGGGTGGCAGACAAAACGCTTGGCGAAGTGTGCCAGTTCGGCGCGGCACGACTGCGAAACCAGTCGAAGGACTGGCGGTGTGGAGACGTCCCGTGGGATTCGGCAAGCCATCGGCGATTCGTCGATTGTCGACATCGGCATCGAGCCATTTCCAAGAAGCAGAGACAGCAGCGCCTTTTCGCTGACGGCGAAGACTCCTGATGATGGTCGATGTCTTGCATCGGCAAGGCGGAATTGTCCCAATCGCCATCTACGGACCCAGGCTCCATCAATCAGCGATTTATAGGCAGCTCTGCCCCAACGAAGCAATGGACTCTCGCTTTGTCGGAACCGCTCCTCGACTCGAAGATGGACCAGTTGCGCTGATCACCGGCAAACGTGCGCAACAGCTGACGTTCAGAGCGATCGGGCGCTGGATTTCGTCCTCCCCCGCTGGCCGAACAGCAGCGGATCGTCGGCCTGCTGGACGAAGCGTTTGAGGGCCTCGCCACCGCCAAAGCCAACGCCGAAAAGAACCTCCAAAACGCCCGCGCCCTCTTCGAAAGCCACCTCCAATCCGTCTTCACCCAGCGCGGCCGGGGTGGGTGGAGACGACGCTCGAAAAGGTGCTCGCTACCCAGCCACAAAATGGATGGTCGCCACCAGCAGCGAACCACTCGGCGTCAGGAACACCAGTCCTGACACTTTCCTCCGTCACGGGATTTCGTTTCAGACCGAACAAGCGAAAGTTCACCTCAGCCACCACTGACTCTCGGCGAAACTATTGGATCAAGAACGGCGACTTCCTCATCACCCGCAGCAACACGCCGGAACTTGTCGGCCATGTCGCCATTGCGGAAGGAATTACCGAACCGACCATTTATCCAGACCTCATCATGCGCATGAATCCTGCTCCCGACCGCATGATGACGGAGTTCCTTTATTTCCAGATGCGTACTCCAGCACTGCGAAAGGAAATTATGGGACGAGCACAGGGCGCGAATCCAACGATGAAGAAAATCAGCAACGGCGCTGTGAAGACGCTTCCCATTACGGTGCCGCCCATCACGACCCAGCAAGCCATTGTCGAAACAATGAACGAGCTAACGGAAGAAACCCAACGCCTCGCCCAGCTATACGAGCGCAAACTCGCCGCTCTTGATGCACTAAGGGGTCGCTGCTACATCAGGCCTTCACTGGAGAACTTTAGAAACCCCACATGATTGACACCGCAAGCATCGCCGTATGGGACGTCCTCAAAGAATTTGGCTTCGCGCCGGACTCGTCCGTGATTTCTGAAGTCACGCCCGGACTCAGCTTTGATTTCGGCTCCTTCAAACTGTCTGCTGGCGTGGGTCTGGGAAAATATCTCCAGCCGGTCGTGCTTTTCACCGGCATCCTTGCCACGCCAAGGACTTTAGCGGACATCTGCTTCGAGGTGCCGCACATGGTTATCTCACAGGAGCAGCTTGCGGCTTTCCTCGTTTATTACCTTAACAATGCAGCAGATAGGTACAGTTTCCTGCCGTCACAAAATATCGATTGGCTAACGATGGGCCAACAACACCGCCATCTTCTGCCGTGGGAGGTGGACAGTTGCCTACAATGCCCCACCGCATTGCAGCTAGAAACGCGATTGGCTTCGGTTGGCTCTGAAAAGTCTTACGGAAATCGTGGCCACAGCCGACATTGCAGAAGGTCGATTTGGCTTTGATGGATCGGTGCTGACCAGTAAATGCTGCGGGAAAATCGTGGCGATGGCCGCAAATGGAAAGGCCTGGGACGCACAGTTCGTGATTCCGGCGGAGAAATTGCGCTGCCTGCCGAAACGGCTGATGCAAGATGACGTGGAAGTTTCAGTTCGCAAAGGACGGTTGCACATCGGGCACAACTGTTTTGACGGAGCAAATGAGAAGTTGCCATGAATACCCCCGTCAGCAACCACATCACCCACCTCTACGAGCGGAAGCACGCCGCACTGGATGCACCAAAGAAGTCACTGCTACAGCAGGCCTTCACCGGAGAACTATGATTTTATGAGCAAAGACGACCACAAAATTGATGCCGACGACCGCAACGTCTTCGATGTGCTGAATGAGCGGAAATACACGGTGGATTATTTCCAGCGCGAATACAGTTTGGAGCAGAGGCACATCAGGCAGCTTGTGACTGACCTGACCTCGACGTTTCTCGATGTTTATGAGGAAGGCGACCCGCGCACTTCCGTGGAGCACTACAACAATTATTACCTCGGCCCATTTGTCGTCAGCAGCAGGGACGGCATGAAGAGCATCATCGATGGTCAGCAACGCCTGACATCGCTGACGCTGTTCCTCATTTTCCTCAACAACCTGCAAAAGGAACTTGGCGGCAAGGAGTCCATAGAGCCGTTGGTGTTCTCTGAGAGATACGGTCAAAAGTCGTTCAACATTCAAGTGGAGGAACGGAAGAAGTACCCTGAGAACTTTTCCTCGAAGGATGTTACGAAGTACAGCCGGACGATGACGAATCGACCGTGAACATGACCAAGCGTTACGCAGACATCGGGAGGCGTTCCCGGAAGGAAATCAGGCAACGCCTTCCCTTACTTCCTCGATTGGCTGAAATACAACGTGATCCTCGTAGAGACTACAGCCTACTCGGACGACAACGCCTATACGATCTTCGAGTCGATGAATGACCGTGGCCTTAATCTGGCCTCCACGGAGATGCTCAAAGGCTACATCCTGTCGCGCTTTCAAGAGGCTTAAGGATCGGGAGCAGGCGAATCGGTTTTGGAAAGAATCCATTCAGAGCCTGCCGCCACAGCAAAGGAAGAGGATCAAAGTTCTTCCAAGCCTGGCTGCGCACCAGTACGCTGGACACGATCCGCCAAGGCAAGGCAGGCTCGTCGAACGAAGACTTCGAGAAGATCGGCACTCGTTTCCACAGTTGGTTTCGCGACAACCTTCCGAAGATGGGACTGAAAGCAGATTCACCGGGGGAGTTCCGGACGCTGGTCATGACGCAGAAGTATTACGTGCGGGCTTACCTCGACATTCTCGAGGCACAGAAGGAAGAAAAACAGGGTTGGGAAAATGTCTTCTACCACTGCAGCTGGGGAATCGCGGACTCACTCGGCTTTGCGCTGATGCTTGCTCCATTGAAGGCCACAGATTCGCCAGACATGACCCGCCCGAAAATCAACGAGGTCGCCCGCTTCATGGAAACCTTTGCGGTGCGGCGATCGATCAACTTCCGGAAGTTCGGCGCAAGCTCCATCCGCTACACGATGTATTCGCTGGTGAAGGAACTACGGGGCAAGGATATCGATACCCTGCGGGCGCTATTGAAAGCCAAGCTCGCAGAGATGCCTGAGAAATGGGAGGGAATGTCGGAGTTCAGGCTGCACGGGATGAACCGCTATTTCGTGAAGTTCCTCCTGTCCCGCATCACCCGGGTTCATCGAACAGCAATCCGGCGCTTCATCCAACTTCTCAACATACTTTGTCAGTCCGGGAACGAAACCCTACGAGGTCGAACACATCTGGGCGGACAAGTTTGAAGAGCACCAAGGACGAGTTCGAGCAGCGGCATGATTTCGATAACTATCGGAATCGTATTGGGGATTTGGTTTTGTCTCCGCCGAAACGAATCAGTCCTACAGGGGCGATGACCTACTCAAAAGTAGAGCATTACCTCCAAGGAAAACCTGCTGGTGAAGTCTTTGCATCCGAAAGCCTACGAGAACAATCCTAACTTCGTCGGAATGGCTAAAGAATCTCGGCTTCAAGTTCAAAGCGCACAAGGCATTCGCCAAGACAGATATCGACGAACGGCAGATGCTGGTGCAGAGCATCTGCGAAGCGATTTGGGGCGCATAGTAAAACCTCAACCATAAACGAAGCCGAAGCCCACCTGTCCGCCCGCCTACACAAGCGGAAGCACGAGGCGCTGGAGACTGTGAAGAAGTCCCTGCCACACCAAGCCTTCACCGGCGCGCTGTAACAAGCTTGACTGATAACTTGACTCAAACTTGACTTACTGGGTGGCCTGCTGGCTTAGCAGCAACATTTTGGTATGGACATTACCCCATACATCCAATACGGTTTGGCCAAGATGTTGGCGAATAAGAAAGCGAATTTATGAGCGCGAAATCTAAATACCCGGATGAACCGCTCGGCAAGCTGAGGTGGTACCTGACTTCCTGCCTTCCCCCAAGGAACTGGTAAGTCGTGAGGATACGGTCAAGATAACCATTTCACTGAGTAAATCCAGCGTTGCCTTTTTCAAGCGTGAGGCGAAGAAGCACCACACCCAGTATCAGAAAGTGATAAGCCGAACTGCTTGATGCCTATACGCAGGCCCAGGAACAACGTCCATCCAAACGATGAACGAAGCCGAAACCCGAGCCGAGCATATCGACCCCGCGTTGAAAGCCGCAGGCTGGGGCGTCGTCGAGGGCAGTAAAATCCTGCGCGAATACGCCATCACGCCGGGGCGCATCGAGGGCCATGGCAAGCGCGGCAAGGCGCTCATCGCGGATTATGTGCTGGTCTACCGCAACCACAAGCTGGCCGTCATCGAGGCCAAAGCCTGGGGCAAACCGCTGACCGAGGGCGTGGCGCAAGCCAAGCATTACGCGGGCAAGTTGACATTGCGCTGCGCTTACTCCAGCAATGGGCAGGGCATCTACGCCATCGATATGGAGACGGGCACGGAAGGCGCAATCGCCGCCTACCCCACGCCGGACGAACTGTGGGCTACCACGTTCGCCGAGGCGGATGCGTGGCGCGACCGCTTTGCCGCCATTGCGTTCGAGGACAAGGGCGGCTCGCACCCCGGCCGCTACTATCAGGACATCGCCGTGGAGCGCGTGCTGCAAGCCATCGCCAGTGAGCAGCAGCGCATCCTGCTCACGCTGGCCACCGGCACTGGCAAAACTTTCATTGCGTTTCAGCTCGCGTGGAAATTGTTTCATGCGCGCTGGAACCTGGGCCGCGAACCGTCACGCCGCCCGCGCATCCTGTTCCTTGCCGACCGCAACATCCTCGCCAATCAGGCATACAACGCATTCTCCGCTTTCCCGGACGATGCCCTGGTGCGCATCGAGCCGGGCGACATTCGCAAGAAAGGCAAAGTACCGAAGAACGGCAGCCTGTTCTTCACCATCTTCCAGACGTTTATGAGCGGGCCGCCAAAAGACGGTGAACCGTCGCCCTACTTCGGCGAGTACCCGCCGGACTTCTTCGATTTCATCGTCATCGACGAATGCCATCGCGGCGGCGCGAACGACGAGAGCAACTGGCGCGGCATCCTCGATTACTTCGCGCCCGCCGTGCAGCTCGGCCTCACCGCCACGCCCAAGCGCAAGGACAACGTGGACACCTACGCCTATTTCGGCGAGCCGGTCTACACCTACTCGCTCAAGGACGGCATCAACGACGGTTTCCTCACGCCGTTCAGGGTGAAGCAGATTTCCACCACCCTGGACGAGTACGTGTTCACGCCGGACGATACCGTGGTGGAAGGTGAAGTGGAGGCGGGCAAACGGTACGAGGAAAAGGACTTCAACAAAATCATCGAGATCAAGGAACGGGAAGCCAAGCGGGTGAAGATCTTCATGGCGCAGATCAACCAGAACGAAAAGACGCTGGTGTTCTGCGCCAGCCAGCTGCACGCGCTGGCCGTGCGCGACCTCATCAACCAGATCAAGACCAGCAAGGACCCGAACTATTGTCAGCGGGTCACAGCGAACGACGGCGCACTCGGCGAGCAGCATCTGCGGGATTTTCAGGACAACGAGAAAACTATCCCAACCATCCTCACCACGTCGCAAAAGCTCTCCACGGGCGTGGACGCCCGGAACATCCGCAACATCGTGCTGATGCGACCGATCAATTCGATGATCGAGTTCAAGCAGATCATTGGGCGCGGCACGCGGCTCTACGATGGCAAGGACTACTTCACGATCTACGATTTTGTCAAGGCGCACCATCATTTCCAAGATAAAGAGTGGGACGGCGAGCCATTGGAGCCAGAGCCCCAGGCGCCCTATCCACCGCGATCACCCGGTTCGCCTGCCGAGGTGCGTGAACCACCGGAGCGGCAGCCCAACAACCCGAAAGTCAGGGTGAAGCTCGCCGACGGCAAGGAGCGCACCATCCAGCACATGATGATGACGAGCTTCTGGCATCCCGACGGCACGCCGATGTCCGCGCAGCAGTTCATGGAAATGCTCTTCGGCAGGCTGCCCGACTTCTTCACGGACGAGACAGAATTGCGCGCCATCTGGAGTGCCCCGGACACGCGCAAAAAACTACTGCAAGGTTTGGCCGAGAAGGGCTTCGGCCACGACCAACTCACCGAGATGCAGCGGATTATCGATGCACAGAACAGTGACCTGTTCGACGTGCTCGCCCACGTCGCCTATGCGTTACCGCCCGTCACTCGCGAAGTCCGGGCCGCCAATGCGAAAGTGCATATCAACACCCAGTTCGACGCCAAGCAGCAGGTCTTCCTCGATTTCGTCCTCCAGCACTACGTCACCGTCGGCGTGGAGGAACTGGACCAGGAGAAACTCACGGCGCTGCTCCGGTTCAAGTACCACGACTCCCTCACGGATGCGATGGCCGATCTTGGCTGTGAGCCCGCTGAAATCAACATGGCCTTTGTTGGCTTTCAGAAGTATCTGTATCAGCAAACGGCTGTGGCGTGAGCGTTGCTAGTATGTACAGAGTGCAATTGGATGTGACCACGCAGAAGAGTCTGAGGTAAAAATTGGAATCATTTCATGACAAACTTCAGCGATTGGCCTCTCAAGGCAAAGTTCGAGTTTCCGAGCACGGTTATGACGAATTGGCTGATGATGGCCTCTCTGCTCGAGAAGTAGTATCGGGACTGGCTGCCGGGGTCGTTATCGAGGAGTATCCAGATTTCGCCAAGGGCCCTTGTGCTTTGTTTCTGCAGGAGGATGCACATGGAAGCCCCGTGCATGTGGTCTGGGGCATGCCAAAGGGCTATGATGAACCAGTAGTTTTGGTCGCCGCCTACCGCCCAGATCCGCAGAAGTGGGACCGAACATACCGCAAGAGGTTGAAGCCATGAGCACCCGCCAAAAGATCAAATATGTCCACGAAGGGCAGTATGTTGCAGAGGTCTCCGTGAAGTCGATGAGCCGAAGCAGGCTGGGCGCCTACGATCAGCCTGGAAGACGCCTCAAGCTAGACCATGTAAGGGAAGCTTTGAAGGTCGGGGATTTGAAAGCTGCCGCGCGGTATGGGCATGTTTGTGAGCTTAAGCCTGTCATCAGCGCACAATGAGTTATGCAGCGCGAGCCCCAGGTTAGGCAGGCCCTTAACCCACTCTGTTAAACCAAAACGCCCATTGCCGCAGCTCCGTCAATGACGTATATTCGCGCAATGTATACGATCATAGAAACTCCAACCTTTCAGGAAGATGCCCGGAGGATCTGGTCAAAACAAGAGCGTGGCGCTTTTTGTGCCTGGCTCGCGGCTAATCCCGAGGTTGGTGATGTCATTCCCGGTAGTGGCGGTTGTCGCAAGGTTCGTTGGTCAATCGCAGGAAGTGGCAAGCGCGGCGGCGCGCGCATCATTTATTACAATCGACTGGCTAACGGCGAAATCTGGCTTTTGGTCATTTATACCAAGAGTGTTACGGGCAATATCCCTGCCCATATTCTCAAATCGATCCGTGAGGCTATTGAACATGAGTAAGAAATCCAAAGGCATGGAGAGTGAGGAACTCGGCAATAAACTTCTGAAATCCGTGCGTGAAATGAAAGCTGGAAAAGTTGCCCGAGCTACCCAAGTTGCCCCGAATGAAGTTGCTGCAGCACGCATGAAATCTGGCCTGTCACAAACGGAATTTGCCCAAGCGCTGCAAATTTCTCCTCGCACGTTACAAGAATGGGAACAGGGGCGCCGAGAGCCGTCTGGTGCGGCTAAAGCTTTGATACAAATTGCTTTCAGGCACCCGGAAGTTATCCGCGAAGGGTTCGGGCGTTAACGACGCCTTGTTGCGGACTACTTGCAGTTACCCCAGCAACATCCCGCATGTGGCTGGTGAATACTGCGCACGCAGGGTACCAAGTTTAATAACGTTTGCGGTCGAGCCCTTAAACCCCGACGGCGTATCCGCGTCAGCCGCATTCATGGAAATGTTCTTCGGCAGGCTGCCCAACTTCCTCAAGGACAGGAATGCTGGCCTGTCGCTAACCTAATTGATTGTTGTCTCCTTGTATCCGTCGGATACTATCGTGTCATGTATACGCTACTTCGCTCAAGGATTCACGAATGTCTTTCCGGGATCAGGGTGAATAATGAGTAAATTCGCAAAGTTTGATGCCTCAGACTACTTGAATAGCGAAAAGACCATTGCTGAATTTCTAACCGCTGCTTGAAGATGAAGATCCGCAGTATTCCTGGCGGCTATCTCTGCAGTTGCAAAAGCTCGAGGCATTGCGGTAATCGCAAGTAGCACGGGACTGGGCCGGGAAAGTTTATACAAGGCGCTTGCTCCAGGTGCCAAGCCCCGTTATGACACCATCATAAAAATACTGCATGGGCTTGGCGTTAAACTCACCGTGAGTACTTAGTGCCATTCGGCTGGACACCGCCCCACACGACATGTTCGATTGGAGTCGACGTGGCACTGTTGAAACCACTGTTTGACCCACCTGTGAGCCTGATCCCGTTTGACGACTCACATATTGAGCCTTTGCGAGCGGCCTGCGCGGAGGATGTCGAAATCTGGAACATCTACCCTCTGTGCATGATAGGTGAACATTTCGATGGCTCGGTAGCACTGCTCGCAATGCTGCCAAATTGGAGTCGATTCGCCGTGATGAACGACGATGTGCTCGTTGGTATGACGAACTACATTGGCGTTGATTCACAACCCGGGGTAATCGAAATTGGAGGCACCTATATCGCGCCAACTGTACGCGGTACAAATTTCAATTTCAGGATGAAGGCCCTACTCATTGAGCACGCCTTTGCAAATGCGTTTCACACTGTCGAGTTCAAGGTCGATACACGTAACGGTCGTTCGATGCATGCTGTCGAAAACTGGGCGCACGGCGCACTGGCTTTGGGCGGAACAGCACCTGGACCGGCTTCGGCGTACCGCCGTCTTTCAATTAACAGAAGCTGACTGGAGAAATCGGTTAAAGGGGTGAAAGCCGCTAACCTGTAATTGAACGCTATTCATGGCGTTCGTCGGCTTCCTGAAGTACTTCTATCTACAAACGGCAGGGGCATGGTGTTGCCAGTGTGAAATTTAAAGGGACGCATCTAGTTCTTAAAAATAAATGCGTCCCTTTTCTTGCCCTTTTCTTGGTGCGACGGTCCAGAAGTATGGCGGGTTCAGCGTCTCGATCATTGCTAACGTAGGTTAATAATCAATGGACCGCAAAGAAAACCGAGCTAACCGAAGCACAATACGCCAAAGCATTTTCGCCAAGCATCGCGCAGTCGGCCTGGATACTGATAAAGAACGCTTTCCTGCACCCAGTTCTGTTCCTGCGCACGTTCAGGAAACATTCCAACCTGGAAGATCACCTTGACGACTACGCGCACAGAGTGTCGTTCGGCCGCACCGACCACCCGCTGGACGACATGGGCCCGATGCAGGGCTCATTCACTGCGCTTCCAAAGCTACTACTAAGAACGTCTCAATCGGTATTGCGTGCAGAACTCGTACAGCAACAGGGCAATCAATTTTTATTCCAGGCGCAGGCATTCAACATCTTTAACCTGATCAGTCCTGAACATTTTTACAAACACGTCTATGAAATTGCTGGCAAGACGCCCACTGCGCTGTTGAACCTGCGTATCGATATCCCGCGGGATGACGTCTGTCGCGTCAGGCTGCAGGAAGAAAGCAACTTTGATGACACATTCACCCCCATGGTCGCCAGCGACATCACAGACGATGACTGCAAGGTTGAGTTAATTGAAGACGAACAGTGCTATCGCCTGCAAACCGGCAAGCTGAGCCTGCACGTCTACAAGGCCGATTTCAGGATCGAGCTCTCCGACCGGGATGGCAACAGGATAACCAGCACCGGCGGGCGGACTGACAACCACTTTGGTATTGCCTACGACTCGTATCCGATGGGCTTTGTGCGCGACAGGCGCCACAAGCACTGGTACGCAGTGAACTCTTTTGAGCTGACGCACGGTGAAGCCATCTACGGCCTGGGAGAGCATTTTGGCCCGATGAACAAGGTGGGAGAAACCTTGCGCCTGTGGATCACCGAGGGCGTCGGAAATTCCACAGGCCGCGTTTACAAAACCGTCCCGTTTTATGTCAGCACGCGAGGCTATGGTGTCTTTTTTAACCAGACGCATCCGATGACGTTCTGGGTAGGCTCGAAGGAGAAATCCAAGGTGCAGGTCGCCGTGGAGGAAAAGAAGCTCGACTATTACCTCTTTGCCGGAACGATCAAGGAAACACTCAACAACTACACCGCCCTGACTGGTCGCGCCCCTGTACTGCCCAAATACTCATTCGGCACCTGGATCTCCAGAATGTCCTATACATCGCAACAGGAAGTCATGGACGTCGCGAACACCTTGCGAGAAAAGCGCTTCCCCGCAGACGTGATCAACCTGGACGTGAGCTGGTTTAGCAGCGACTGGAAATGCGACTGGCAGTTCGACACGGTACGCTTTCCCAACCCTGAGGCGATGTGCAGTCAACTCCATGAGACTGGCTTTCGACTCTCACTGTGGCAGCAGCCTTACATATTGAAAGGAACTGCCCTGTGGAAAGAAGCCAGCGACAATAACCTGCTTGCCACAAGCAATGTGCCATTTTCCTTTTGCGGGCAGTTTGAAGCGGCGCCGATTGACTTTACCAAGCCGGAAGCCGCCAGCTGGTACAAGAACCGGCTCATCAAACCGCTTCTCGAAATAGGCGTGGATATCATCAAGACCGATTTCGGTGAGGGTATACAACCCGCCATGCAGTTTGCGGGTGGCACCGGTCACGCGCTGCACAATGTGTATCCCCTGCTCTACAACAAGGCGGCTTTCGAGGTGACGCAGGAAGTGCATGGTGAGGACAACGCGATGGTCTGGGGCCGCAGCGCCTACGCCGGCTCCCAGCGCTATCCCGTGCAGTGGAGCGGCGACAATGCATCCACCTTCGGCGCCATGCAGGCGTCCCTTCGCGGTGGACTGGGATACGGCCTCAGTGGATTCACCTACTGGAGCCAGGATACCGGCGGGTTTGTGGGAGAACCCACCGATGAACTGGTGATACGCTGGACCCAACTCTCGATATTCCAGTCCCATCTGCGCTACCACGGTTGTTACCCCTTCAGGGAGCCCTGGCAATTCTCCGAGGAAGCACAAACTATCCTGAGGGAATACCTCAACTACCGGTACCGCCTCATCCCCTATCTCTATAGCGAGTCGATCGCCTGTGCAGCGTCAGGCCTTCCCCTGCTGCGGCCGCTGGTACTCGATTACCAGCAAGACCCCACCGTGCACGCTATCGATGATCAGTTCATGTCCGGCCACAGTATCCTTGTCGCACCGGTGATGCGCGAAGATATCCGGCGCACCTTCTACCTCCCCGAGGGCGTGTGGTACGACTTCTTCAACAAGGAAGCGTCAAACGGCAGGCAGTGGATTACGCAGGATTGCCCTCTGAACAGAATCCCCATTTGGCTGAAAGGCGGCTCTGTCATCCCGTTGGGCCCGGTAGTACAGAGCACCGATGAACTGTCTGATGAGACACCGCTGGAGTGGATTGTGCTCCTTGACCAGAACAATAGTGCTGCAGGGACCTTTCACCATAACAGGAAGCGTACTTCAACAATAAAGGCGCAGAGCAATGGCAGTCAGGTAATCGTAACGCTGGGCAAGGATTTACCCGTGGAAAAGGTCAGGGTGTTTGGACGGTCAGGTGAATTCACCGGAGAAGATATCGTATTGGAAGTGGGATCAAGGGGTCAGAGTCGTTGAAGTTTTACACCTCAAGGGCGCCGTTAAGTTGAAAGCGTTTCGAATTGCGAAACATTCAAGTTCTCTGACCCCTTGATTTGTTTTGACGCCTGTTTGCTCCAGACGCCCCGGTCTCAGTCAAACTGAAAGTTCGCTGCGGTGAAGGCGTTATAGGTGCGTTCCAGATCTTCCGCCGTGGCCGCCATCGGCGCAATGATGTGTGTATGCACGCCGCCGTCGGCATCCGCCTGTATGCGGCTGCGTATCTCGTCCTCGGTGCCTATGATCGCGATCTCGTCGATCAACTCATCCGTCAGCGCGCCGGCGGTTTTTCTCGCGATTTTTCTCGGCCCAGCCTTGTGCGATGGCCGCTGCGGCGTCTTCATAGCCGGCCCAGGCGAGGAACTTGTTATACACCGGCGTGGCGTAGTATGGTCCGAAGGCTGCTCGGAATATCTCCCGGCCCATTGCCTTGTCGTCGGTGCACAACACCATCGCGCGGTTCACCACTTCAATGTCCTGCCAGTTTTTCCCGGCGCTTTTTGCGCCGCGTTTTAGCGCCTCCATCATTTTCGGCAGGGCGCCCTGGGGCCACAGGTTGAAAATAACGCCATCACCCACTTCTGCCGCCATCTCGATCATCTTCGGCCGTAGCGCGCCAATGTAGATCGGTGGCGGGTTTTCCGTGGGCGCCTGGCGATAGCCGCGGCTGGACAGCGTCTCGCCCTTGAAGTCGGTTTTCTCGCCCTTGAGCATCTGCCGCACCAGCTGCGCGGTTTCCTTCACGCGCGTGAGCGGCTTGTCCAGCGGTATGCCATTCCACTGCCCCATGATCGTCTGGCTGGAGGAGCCGAGGCCCAGGATAAAGCGCCCCGGTATCACCTGGCTGATCACGTTGGCGGACGCCGCGATGACCGAGGGGCTGCGGGTATACACGGGCGTGACCGCCACGCCAATGCGAATGGTGCGGGTGTGGTGCCCAACGGCCGCTATCTGGGTGAGGGTGTCCGGCGCGCCGGAATCGCTGAACCAGGCATCGGGAATGCCGTTGTCCTCGGCCCAGCGCAATCGCGCAATGGTATCGGCGATATTGGGGCCTGCGGGCAGCGTGATAGCGATCCGTTTTGTCGGTGTCATGTGTTTTTTCCGGGAAGTCGAGATTGCCGTTCGGCGCCCAGTATATATGCGTCCAAGGGTATGCGGGCAAGCCGGGTGTTTGATCCCGGCAATTGTGGAGGAAAAGGCCGCGCCACGTTTCCGCGGGAACGTTTTCCGGTTATAAAGGGCCTCTGGCAAAAGTGTTAATAAGAATGCCGGACAGGTTCGCAGGCGCAGAGTGCCCAACTTCGGAATTTTTACCCTGGCCCGTATCCAGTCCCGTTACATAAAGCCCACCCAATGAGGCACGATAAAAAAGTGAATAACACGAAACGCTTGACCCTCAGCACCCTCCTAGCCCTCGCAACGCTGATCCTGTCCGGATGTTCAAATAGCAACGATAGCGGTGCGGATGTGCCTGGCCCGGTTTCCTACGACGCGCTGGGGCCGTACCCGGTGGCCAATAGCACCGTCAGCATTGTGAACCACGCCGAGGGCAGGGTTCTCAATGTGGAGATCTGGTACCCGGCAAACGCGACTGGTCCGGAGCAGACGATTCTCGACTTTGCCACCAGCGCGATGGAGCGGGACAACCTCACCGCCCTGCTGGAGGAAAACCCGGACAATTGCGTGAGGCAGGATACGTCCTCCAGCAGGGCGCTGGCGCCTGCGGCGTCGCCCGCCAAATTTCCACTGGTGGTTTTTTCCCATTGTTTCGGATGCACGCGGTATTCCTCGTTCTCGCTGGCGGAAAGGCTGGCCAGCCACGGCATTGCTGTCGCCGCCCCGGACCATGCGATGGATACCCTGTTTGATTCCGGGGCAACGCTGTCCGCTGAATTCCTGGCGATCCGGGCGAGCGACATCGCCGCCGTGCTTGACGAGTTGCTGATTCCCAACTCTGCCGCGTTGCCCGTCAACCTGCAGGGGAGATTCGACGAAACCAGAATCGCCGCCGCAGGCCACAGTTTCGGCGCGGTAACCACCGGCAAGGTGCTGCAGGATGATGCGCGCTTCATAGCCGGCCTCATCATCGCCGCGCCGGTTGAAAACCCCGTGCTGCCTGGCGTCTCTGTAGCGCAAATACCGCAGCCAACGCTGTACCTGATCGCCCGGGAAGACAACAGCATCGGCGAGATCGGCAACATCTTCATGCGCAATAACTATGCTGCCGCCACCAGCCCGAGCTGGAAGGTGGAGATAGCGGACGCTGGGCACTGGTCGTTCTCGGACATCGCCGGCATCATCCCGGGCTTCCAGCCAGGGTGCGGGGATGGCGTGCGCCAGACCATTCCAGGAGAGCCCTTTACCTACATCGACAACCTGTTGGCCCGCGACATTACCGCGTCGTACGGCACCCGATTCTTCGCCGCGCAATTGCTGGGTGACGAGAAGGCACTGCAGGAACTGGGCGATTCAACGCATCCAGATATTGTTGATGTACAAGTGAAGTAACCGGGGAAAGTGATGAAGCACAATAAGAAATTTTGGTACATGCTGGCGCCGGCGCTGGCCGGTGCTCTCGCCATCGGTGGCTGTAGCAACTCAAATTCCGATTCGCCAGAGCCGAGCCCCGATCCCATCATTCCCGTCGAGCCGGTTCCGACGGATCCTCCTGTGATCACAACCACGTCCGCGTGGTCGGCCGCACTGCAAACCATCACGCTGGAAGTCACAGTCGAGCATTTCACGCCATCGCAGGTGCGGGTCTATCCCAGGGGCATTGACGGCGGCTGGGTGGAGACGGATGACTCTGCGCCTTTCTCGTTCAGCATCGACATCTCCGGCTTCGCGCCCGGCGATTACCCGATGCTGATCGTCGCCAGCGATGCAGACGCGGAGGTTGAAAAGAACGAGGTCGTTTCCATCAACGGGTGCAACGGGCAGCAGTCGCTGTGTGATCGCGGCTACGATCAGGTGCGATTCGTGACGACGCACAACGCCATGTCGAATGCGACGGACGGCTGGACCGAGCCGAATCAAAACTGGGATGTGCCCGCGCAATTGCAGGCCGGTGTGCGCGGCCTCATGCTCGATACCTATCGCGCAGGCAGCACCAATGGACTGGGCCAGCCGGAAGTGCCGGACGTGGACCCCGATACCGGCTACCTGTGCCACGCCATATGCCTGATCGGCAAGCAGCCGCTCGTGGAGGGCCTGCAGGAAGTGCGCGCATTCCTCGATGCGAACCCCGGGGAGGTCGTTACCTTCATCCTCGAATCCTATCTCAGCCACGAACTCACCGCCGCCGCCTTTGACGAGGCGGATCTGACGCACTACACCTATGTACACACGGGTGATGCGTGGCCGACACTTGGCCAGATGATCGACGCTGGCACGCGTCTCGTGGTGCTGCAGGATAGAGCTGTGGACCCGGACTACCCCTGGTTGATGAATGTCTGGAGCCATGCGTTTGAAACGCACTACTCGGCGGCAACGCCGGCGGATTTCTCCTGCAACGTCAATCGCGGCACGCCGTCCAACGACCTGTTCATCTTCAACCACTTCCTCACCGGCGTTTTTGGCGCGCCGGAACTGGCCGAGCAAGTAAACTACAATCCGTTCCTGCAGGCGCGCATCGATGAATGCGAGGCCTTCCATGCAACACCCGCGAATTTTGTCACGGTCGACTTTGTCGATATTGGCGACGCGGTTGAAGCAGTAAACGCGCTGAACGCTACCGGCGGTTTCTGAGGTCTCTGTCCCTATGGCAATGAACACCGAGTACGCCGCTCGCGAACCAGGGCGCACCGAGGTAGACGCGCTCGCAGGGGCAACCCTGCTCGAATTCGGTAGCCCCGGCTGCGGACACTGTCGCGCGGCCCAGCCGCTGCTGGCGTCCGCAATCGCCGCACATCCGGGAGTACACCATCTCAAGATCGCCGATGGCAGTGGGCGTCCGCTGGGACGCTCCTTTCGCGTCAAACTCTGGCCGACGCTCGTCTTCCTGCGCGATGGGCATGAGATCGCGCGACTGGTGCGACCTGATGATGCGCGTAGCGTCGCTGATGCGCTCGCGAAGATCGACGTTCCCGCATAGACGTTCCTGTAAAACGGGGACAGACCACGATTTATTTCTCCCATTCGACGATTGAGAGGAAACCGAAAAACGTGGTCCGTCCCTGAGCTACCGCAGCAAAAAAATCCCTACATCCATTCACGGCTGTCCCGACGTACCCGAATTGATGTGATGTTCAAGGATTGTTCATGTACGCGTCACGAAAACGTCACGATCCCGCCTCAGAGTCGCTTGCGCAACGTTAATCCACGCAAACAGACAATGAGGATTTACTGGATGTTTCTTAAGAAAAATTTACTGCTCGCAGTCATCGCCATGCCATTGCTGCTGTCGGGATGCTGGGGCGGCGACGATGGGGACAATGGCGCAACAGGCGCTGCGGGGCCCGCCGGCCCCATTGGGCCAGAAGGTCCTGCAGGCCCGCCTGGTACGGATGGCACGGATGGCGAAGACGCGACGCCATCAACCATCGCGCTTTCTTTTCTGGGCCGTTACGAAACCGGCCAGTTTGGGGAATCAGCGGCGGAAATCGTTGATTATGATCCCGCCACAGAGAGTGCATTCGTGGTCAACGCCCAATCGGGCAGCGTGGATGTGCTGGATGCCAGCTCACCGAGTACGCCAACACTCGTGACCTCTTTGGATGTCGCCGCCGACGTTGCCGCGGCACTCAGCCTGAGCGCGAGTGATCTGGGTGCCGCCAACAGCGTAAGCGTCAGTGGCAATACGCTCGCCGTTGCCATCGAAGCGGATATCAAACAGGAAAACGGTTACATCGCCTTCTACCAAACCGACGGCACGTTCCTCAGCGCGGTCGAAGCTGGCGCACTACCGGACATGGTAACTTTCTCGCCAGACGGCAATACGGTTATCGCAGCCAACGAAGGGGAGCCAAACGGCGACTACTCTGTAGATCCCGAGGGCAGCGTGACAGTGGTGGACGTGTCCGGTGGTGCCGGCGCGCTTACTGCCGCAAACGTAACGCAGGTTGGATTTACCGCCTTTAACGGCGGCGGATTGACCGGTCCAGTCCGTATTTCAGCCAAATCCGCGAGCGTCGCGGCCGATCTGGAGCCAGAGTATGTCGCTGTATCCGCTGACAGCACTACGGCTTACATCATGCTGCAGGAAAACAATGCCGTAGCCACTCTCGACCTGGCGACGAAAACAATTACCGGCATCAGAGGGCTCGGGTTCAAGGATTACTCGATCCCCGGCAATGAAATGGACCCCAGTAATGAAGACGGTGGTGTAAACATTCGTTCGGTACCCGTATTCGGCGTCTACATGCCGGACTCTGCCGACACCTACACGTTCAACGGCATCACCTACATCGTGACCGCCAATGAAGGTGATGGGCGCGAATACCTGACCGATGCCGAAGATGCCGAGGACTGTGCCGAGCAGGGCGGGTTTGATTTCGACGACGGCGATTGCTTTCACTACCTGGACGAAATCCGCATCAAGGACATCACTGACGATGGCGCCACTTTTGACAAGGACCTGGTCGCGCTGGCTGGCGACGATTTTCAGGATGACGAAAAACTGGGTCGACTGAAGGTGATAGCTAACCTGGGTGTTTCCGGCACCTGCGCCTCCCTGGCGACAACAGGGCAACCCGGCGCTGATTGCACCTATGGGGCTTTGTATGCCTATGGTGGCCGCTCCTTCACCATCTGGAACACACAAAGCGGGCAGCCGGTTTTCGATTCAGGCAATGCGTTTGAGGTCATCACCGCGAATCGGCTGGGCAGCAGCTTCAATGCCAGCAACGATGACAACGAGGGCGATGATCGATCTGACGACAAGGGCCCCGAGCCCGAAGCCATGGAGATCGGCCAGATCAACGGCCGTACCTATGCATTCATAGGCCTTGAACGCGTCGGAGGAATCATGGTGTACGACATTACCAACCCTGAAGCCCCCGCATTTGTGCAATACATCAATATGCGCGACTTCACGATTGAAGACGTCGAAGAGGACCTGGCGCTGGTTGGCGACCTGGGGCCGGAATCGATCAAGTTTGTCGCTGCCGATGACAGCCCCACCGGCAATCCGATGCTGCTCCTCGGGAACGAAGTCAGCGGCACCACGTCGTTCTTCAATTTTGAGGTCATTGCCTTGTAAGTTTGCGATCATCCGCAGGGATAGCGACACCGCTATCCGCCACTTGAATCAGCCCGTTCGTATCGCCGACCGGGCTTTTTTATTTTTCAGCTGCAAGGAAGACACCGGCGCCGTCTGGCGCCTCTAGAAATACATTTTTGTCATCTCCACCTCAAGACGCTAACCTGATGGGTGAAGGCATATGTCGCATTTATCCATCCAGTATTTACAATTCCTCGATTGCCTGCCGAGGCGTCACTAAATCCGGGAGCGCGACTGGCTTTGAAAAGAATCCTCATCTTCGGCAACTCAGGCTCCGGCAAGTCCACGCTGGCGACAGCACTGTCGCGCGCGCGGGAACTGGCCCACCTGGATCTGGACACACTGGCCTGGCTACCCACCAAAGCGCCGCAGAGAATGCCGTTGGCGGAGTCGCAAGCGGCAATTCAGGCGTTCATGTCATCCAGCGATCACTGGGTAATCGAGGGTTGCTATGCAGACCTCCTCGAATTCGCAACACCCTATGCAAACGAAGTCATATTTATGAACCTCCCGGTGGCGGCCTGTATTGAGAATGCGCGGAAACGGCCCTGGGAGCCGCACAAATATGCATCGAAGGCCGAGCAGGATAAAAACCTCGACATGCTGATCGAGTGGATTTCACAGTACCCCAAGCGGCAGGACGAATTCTCCGAAGCCGCGCACCGGCTGCTCTATGAGCGTTTTTCAGGTGAGAAACGCATGATTACCCGCAACGAACAGGGCCGCTAGCAAATCTACTGCGATCTGCACAAACGTACTAGAATGATCGTCCTTGCAGCCCCAAAGCAGCTTACGGCGTACCAACTCATGAAGTTACTGATTCGCAACCTTGCCCGCACTACCACCGAAGAGGAATTGAAACAGCTCTTCGAACAATATGGCACCGTACAATCCTGCAACGTGGTGGCCGACAAAATCACCGGCGGCTCCAAAGGTTTCGCATTTGTGGAAATGCCGAAAACCGGAGAGGCCAAGGCGGCGATGCAAAACCTGAATAATCGAACTATCGCCAACAACAAGATTCGCGTCAAAAAAGCCGAGAAGAAAGAAGCGTAAATGTCTGTGCAGAAAAGACGAAGTTGCGGCATCGTGTTGATCACTGCAATCACACAACGGCCTTCATGTGAGGACGGCGCAGAATAATCATGGATAGTGGACAGGCGAATAATCCATTGCATGGCCTTACGCTGGAGGTGATTGTCACGCGCCTGGTGGATCACTGCGGCTGGGACGGCCTGGCGCAGAGAATCGCCATAAACTGTTTCAAGAGTAACCCCTCGATAAAATCATCTCTGACGTTTTTGCGAAAAACACAATGGGCCAGAAACGAGGTCGAGGCTTTGTATATAGCGACATTTGCAAGGAAATCGCCGTGGGGAACGTCCAAGTACCAATGAGCGGAATCACGGGCCAGTGCCTCTTTGCATGTCGGCGGGCACACTGCAAGAAATCTGGCGACAGGAGTAAATAATGGCAATCGAAAAAGGAAACCTCTTCGCATCCATCCCGGAAGAACTCAGCGAGGAGCTTTTCAATGAATTGGTCTGGTCGAAAAACGTCAGGATCGAGCGGATTGTTTCCAAAGGTCATTCATCCCCGGCCTCGGGCTGGTATGACCAGGTAGAAAATGAATGGGTTGCGGTGCTCAAAGGCGAGGCAAAAATAGCCTTTGAGAACGATGAAGTCGTCCATTTGATTGCGGGGGATCACCTCACCATACCCGCGCATAAAAGGCACAAGGTGACATGGACGAGCTCCTACACGGAAACGGTGTGGCTCGCGGTTCACTACAAGTAAGCCGGGTTCTTCTCAATTGAGAAATCAGAGGATCGGGCAAACGCACATTCGCACTGGAATTCACGAACGGCAACAATGAAGCGCTTCATTCTCTGGGACAACGACGGCGTTCTCGTCGATACCGAACTCTGGTATTTCAAGGCGACACAGCGCGCATTGGGAGAGCTTGGTATCGCCCTGGACCAAACCACTTACGTGCAACGCATGGTGCACGGCGCGTCAAGCTGGGAATTGGCGCAACAAGCTGGCATCCACTCGCAGCAGATTGCCGCGAAACGCGTGCAACGCGACGCCTACTACGAAAGCTATCTGGGCAACGAGGCGATCGACATTCCGGGCGTCGAGGACATCCTGGCAACGGTTGGCAGGACCCACAGGATGGCCATCGTGACGACCTCAACGCGCGCGCACTTTGAACTGATCCACAGAAACAGAACGCTGCTGCGGCATATGGATTTTGTACTCACGCGGGAGGACTATACTGCGTCCAAGCCCGATCCGGAGCCGTATCTGCTCGCGCTGCGCAAGTTGGGCGCCAGCGCGCACGAATGCCTGGTGGTGGAAGACTCGCAGCGCGGCCTGCAAGCGGCGCTCGCCGCAGGCATCGACTGCGCCGTGGTCCACAACCCATTCACAGCGAGCCACGATTTCACCGGGGCAATACACACGCTGAACTCACTGGCGGAATTACCGGGAATTCTTCATGACATTTGCAAGCATCGCAATGAGCATCGTCAGAGGTTTGACAGCTTGCTGAAGCGTTACGCGCGCGCCCAGCCCGGTGACAGCAAGGCCTTCCGTCTGGCATGTGCAGCGTCATTCGCGCTCCTTGCATTCGTGTCGACCAGCACCGGTGCAGGCATAGACGCCAGCGCCGACAATGCTGCCAGTGCACGCACGCCACCCTCCGCGACCATCTGGCAAGTAGGTCCCGAGCGCAAAATAAAGCTTCCATCCCAGGCTGCGAACTTCGCCCAACCCGGCGACACGATCGAGATCGATGCCGCTATCTATCTCAACGACTACGCTGAGTGGCGGCAGGAAAACCTCACCCTGCGCGGCGTCGGCGGCATGGCGCACCTTAAGTCCAACACGCTGATTCCGAATGGCAAGGCGATCTGGATCGTGAGCGGCAACAACACGGTGATCGAAAACGTGGAGTTCTCCGGCGCGCGGGTTGTGGACACAAACGGCGCGGGCATCCGGCACGAGGGCGGCGACCTCACCTTGCGCAACACCTACTTCCACCACAACGAATTTTCCGTGCTCACCGGCGCAGACCCGGACGCGAGCCTTGACGTCATATCCTCACGCTTTTACTTTCAGAGGCGCGAAGGCACCTTCAGCCATGGTATTTATGTTGGGGCGTTGGGGCGTTTCACGATCACCGGCAGCCACTTCAAGGGCACTGATCGCGGCCACCAGATCAAATCCCGCGCGCTGGAAAACCACATCCTGTACAACCGCATCGAAGACATCGCCAACGGCAACTCCAGCCGACTGGTGGATCTGTCGAACTGCGGGCTGAGTTATATCGTCGGCAACGACATGCAGCAGTCCAGTACCAGCCTGAACCTTAACGCGATTGGCTACGGACCGGAGGGCTGCGAGGGCCGCAGTGCGCGCCAGCATCGACTGTTCGTCGTGAACAACACCTTCGTGAACGAGGCGATGAACAGCACCCTGGTGCGAAACCACGCCAATGGCCAAGCGCTGGTCGCGAATAACCTGGTGTTTGGTCGCACGGACTTCTTGCAGGGCAAAGGCATTCAGCAAAACAATGTCGCGATAGACCTCAGCCTGCGAATCCCCGGCAGCTGGGATGCGCCGCCTGGCTCCGCGGCGATAGACACCGCGCAGGCTGTGTTCGACGATGACGGCGCGCCGATCGTCCCGAACAGGGAATTCAACCCGCCACTCGGCACAGTGGCTCGTACCCTCTCCAACGCTCCCGATATCGGCTCACGCGAGGTATTGCAAAACACAGCCGTACACAGCAGCTCCATGTAGGGCTCTCCAGTGCACAGACGCCAAATCCCTTCACCCGCTCACCCGACCAACGGCCGTCGTACAACGTTTGCTTCAAATTCTCGAAGCAACAGGCCGGTCAGCTCTCTTTCCACTACGCCAGTCTCAATGTCGGTTGGACGCGCTGAAATGAATGCGTGAACCAGGCTGTCTACCAAATGCACTGCCGTGAAAGCAAAACGGCCCAATACCTCTCGATCTGCGCCGGGGTGCAACTGCGCCAGAGCATGAGCCAAAACAGAAATCGATGTCGTTAAATTCGCGGCATGCACTGTTCCATCTCCCATGTCGGGAATCTGCGTCGCAAGGGCGACGTGCAGCGGGAAATTGTCCTGATGGCCTGCGATGGTGGCCTTTATGAGGTGGGCAACCCATTGGTCAAGAGGTACGGTACCAACATTGGTCATCGCCGCGCTGAAGCTTGCCATTTGCTCTTCGCTATGACGCCGCTGCAAAGCGACGATCAGCGCCTGTTTGTTCGGGAAATACTGGTACAGCGACCCAATGCTCACCCCGGCCAGCTCCGCTACGCGATTGGTAGTCAGGCGCGCATATCCTTCATGCACCAAAATGTGAGCAGCAGCCTGGAGCATCGCTTCGACAGCAGCAACCGCCCTGGCTTGAAGCGGCTTTTTCCGTGGCTCAGGTACCGACATGGGTCCGTTGGTGACTATGCGAGTAGTAAATATGAGGCATTGCTCATATTATTCTGGCTTCACTACGGAGTCCAGTTATCGTGACAATCCTTCAGTCCAGCCTCCACGAACCGGCGGTCATGGCAGTGCTCGACCGCCTGCACGGCCACGACCGTGCCAACTTGCTTGGCTTCTTACCTGCCGCCGTGCCGACGATCGTCGAAGGCTGGTTCGGACGCAGGCCGTCGATCGAGCTCGAGGCAAAGCGTTTCCGCAAGATGGCGATCGGACTGGACAGGGATTGCGGACGACTCGCGTATCTGACGGCGCGAGCAATCAACGCAAAGCGCATCGTTGAATTCGGAACGTCGTTTGGTATCTCGACGCTTTATCTGGCAGCTGCCGTACGAGACAACGGCGGTGGCATAGTCATTGGATCTGAAATCGAGCCCGGCAAGATCAAAGTGGCCCGCGCGAATATTGCCGAGGCGGGACTGACCGCTTTTGCCGAAATTCGTGCAGGCAACGCACTGGAATCATTGGCAGATCCTGGCGGCGCCGTCGACGTGGTGCTGCTCGATGGATGGAAGGATCTCTATCTCCCGGTATTGCGCATGATCGAGCCACATTTGCGCCCTGGAGCCGTAATTCTGGCTGACAATATCACCATGTTTAAATCCGCGCTTCGTCCCTATGTTGATTACGTGCAAGACATCAACAATGGCTACCAATCAGTCACACTGAAAATCGGCTCCGGGTTTGAATATTCTGTGAGGGTTTGAACAGCGAGCTCGTGGGCGGACGGAAATCTGACTCCATGCGCGGACTGCTTTATTCGCTCAAATACGCGCCGAGTAAGCGACACCGCCGATCCTGAACAATGATGCCGGTCAAGATATCCCGCCCGCCGACAAGAGACTGTCAACCAGCAACAACGACGCCTCCAGCTCTGCGCTGCGCAGGCCGGTGCCACGAAAATACTCTTCCGCCATCGGCGCGATGCCACTGCGCGCAGGCAGGGTCTCGCCCGCCTCCAGCATGCGGTAGAGCGTGGGCAGGAAGATGAACTGCAGCCACTGCGGGAACGTCAGCGTATCGATACAAAAGGGCTCATCGGATGCCAGTGCCGCCGCACTGGGCGACACCTTCTCCCACAGCCCGAGCTGGCGTAGCTGCGCCTCGATATCAATCAGTACTGCTGCAATCTCTGTCCGCATGCTCACCTTGTAAGACTTGTACGACGAAGCGCGGGGCGTCTCATGCACGGATGCCGATCCATGCCCGCAGTGTGTGCCAAACAGCGCGATATTACCCGATAGCGAAAAGCCGTACAGGATGTGCTTTGACCGGGTGCAGCGATAACGCTATTCTGGCGCCCCGTCGGTCGTCAGCTGTTGCTGTAATCGCGGGACATCATGCGGGTGTAGTTCAATGGTAGAACGGCAGCTTCCCAAGCTGCATACGTGGGTTCGATTCCCATCACCCGCTCCATCTCGCATCGCGACTGGCGCTGGAGCACTAGCCCAGGCGCAGTTGAAACGGCGGCAGCGAATCCAGAATCGCGCGGCCATAGCGTTTCGTCAGGATACGCCTGTCCATCAGAGTGATGCGCCCGCTGTCTTCTTCGGTGCGCAATAACCTGCCGCTGGCCTGCACGAGGCGCAGCGCCGCATCCGGCACGCTGATTTCCATGAACGCATTGCGCCCCTGCGCTTCGACCCACTCGGCGAGCGCGGCTTCCAGCGGACTGTCCGGGACGGCAAAGGGAATCTTCGCGATCACCACATGGCGGCAGTAGTCGCCGGGCAAGTCGACACCTTCGGCAAAGCTGGCGAGCCCGAAAATCACGCTGCCGTCGCCGTCATCGATAGCTTGTTTATGCCTACGCAAGATTTCCTGTTTGCTGTAATCCCCCTGCATCAGGATGCGCCCGCCAAACTCGCCTGTGACGCCCTGGTACACTTCCAGCATCTGGCGGCGCGAGGAGAACAGCACGAGGCTGCCTTCGCTGTGATCGAGCAGCGTGGGCAGTTGCTGGATCAGCGCATCGGTGTGGGCAGGGGCATTGCCGGGGTCACAGTCCATGGCGGGCACGCTGAACGTCGCCCTGGAATAATTGAAGGGGCTGGTCACCACTTTATAGTTGGCCTCCTCCGGCGCACCCGAATGCAGTTTGAAGCGGTCGAAGGAGTTGAGTGCGGTGATGGTCGCGGAGGTGACGATCACGCCGGCGGCGCGGGACCACAGGCACTCCTGCAGGATGTCCGCCGCCAGCACCGGGCTGCAGCGCAGTTCGAAACTCACCTGGCCCGACGCGCTGAGCAGGGTAATCCAGCGCGCCTTGGGCGGAATCTCGCCCTGCCCGCTGACCGCGTATTCCTGCCACAACGCCAGCGCGCCTTCCGCCCGACCCAGCATGCCACCGACATTGATGTGCCATGTCTCGATGTCGGACTTATCGATCCCGGCGTGCTCATCGTCCAGCGCCTCTTCCAGAATGGTCTCAAGGCGAGCGAGGTTCCCACTTAATTTCTGGAACTGCCCCGCGAGTGATTGCGCCACCTGCATCAGGGACGCGGGCACCAGACCGTGTTCCAGCCGCAGTTGCTGCTCCTCTCTATGCGCCGGCAGATCCACTTCGTCAAACAGCGCCGACACAATCTGCTCCGCCACCTGCAGTGACGCGGACGCCTCCTCCATCTCTGCTGGCAGGGCTTGCAAAAGCCGCTGTGCGCTGGCCAGGGGAGCCAGCGCGGGCGCCGCCAGTGCCAGTGATTTTTTGCTCTCCTGCAGCCAGGTAATCGTCGAGTTCAGGCGACAGAAGCTGGCGAAATGCGACAGCGCCTTGTCGGGCAGGTGATGGCCTTCATCGAACACGTAAATACTGTCCTCAGGCGCGGACAAAATCGCGCCGCCCCCGAGTGCGAGGTCCGACAGCACCAGATCGTGGTTGGTGACGATGATGTCGGCACTCTGCAACTCATCGCGCGCGCGATAAAAACTGCACTGGCTGATATTCGGGCAGCGCCGGCCACTGCACTGGCTGTGATCGGTGGTCGCCCCGAACCACACGTCGTCCGGCACGCTGTCCGGCCAGTTGTCGCGGTCGCCATCCCACTCACCGCGGCCAAGCGCCTGCAGCATCGCATCGTAAAACGGCAGCGCTTCCGCACCGGCCGGCGTGTCGAATTCATCGGGATATAGGGGAATCAGGAAGGCGCTGCCCTGCCCTTCGGCCAGCAGCCGATCGAGCTTGGACAGGCAGACATAACGGCGTCGGCCCTTGGCCAGCGCGAAGCTGAAGTTCATGCCGCTGCACTGGCGGATATCCGGCAGGTCCTTGTTGACGAATTGCTCCTGCAACGCAATGGTGGCAGTGGCGACCACCAGGCGCTTGCGAAGCGCCTGGGCCATCGGGATGGCCGCGACCGCGTAGGCAATGGTCTTGCCGGTGCCGGTGCCGGCCTCTATCACGCACACGGCTGGCAGTCCGCGCTCGTCGCCTTCCGTGGGTGGAATACGCGCGAGTGTGTTGGCAATCTCGGCAATCATCTGGCGCTGCCCCCACCGCGGTGTGAGGGATTTGCTCGCCACCACGGCGCTGTAGGCGTCGCGAATGCTGCCCTTGAGTTCGTCGCTCAGCAAGGGACCAGCGAACGTTCGGCCAGCGCCAGCTTGCTCACCACCGCATTGGCGTAGATGCCAAGCGCGTAAGGGCGATGCGCTTCCGGCATGGCGTTGATACGCGCGTCAAACTCGGCGAGACTGCAATCGCCCTCTTCCAGGTAGAGATCCTTGGGCACGGGCGCATCCGCGCCGTGCAATAGCCGATAAGCGTGGAGATTGGTCGGGTGCAGGCAGTAGCCGGTGATGATCTGCCTGTCGACTTCCCTGGCGACCGCCTCCGGGGTCTGAAGATCACCCCCCAGCGGCGTGCCAAAGGTGACATGGACGCGGCCTTTTTTACCGGCAATGCCCTGGGCGATGGAGGCGACGTCCTCCTGTTCACCTTTTTCATAACGGCCTTCGGACGCCTTCTGGTACATCTCCCTGGCCTTCATCGCGTCGCAGGGGTCCAACTCGTAGGAAATTGCGACCGGCACGATACCGAGGCTGCGAATGTGCTCGCCAAATTCCTGCTCGCGCTTGTCGCGGCTCATGGACAGCATCTTGATGATGACCGGTTCAGTGCGATCGACGCCGTCCTTGGCCCGCCCTTCACGTTGCGCGATCCAGATGGGCGAGCGCTCCACCAGCAGGGAATGCTGGATGTAATTGGACAGGTTCTTCGAGGCGGCAAGCAATTCGCGCGGGCCGCTCACAGAGCGTTTGACGATGAAGCTTTTGTTCAGGCGCATCAAATCCGAGACCCAGGGCTTGGTGAGCAGATTGTCCCCGATCGCGATGCGCGCGGTTTCATGGCCGCTACCGTGCAGGGCGTAATTGGTGAACGCCGGATCCATCGCGATATCGCGATGGTTGCTCATGAACAGGTAGGGGCGCGCCGAATCGAGCGCTTCGAGCCCCGAAACACTGAACCCGCCGGTGGCGGCTTCTATCATGCGCGTCATGTAGCGCTCAATGACGAGCTGCATGCTGCGCACATCCGACACCCCGCGCACCTCACGCGAGAGCAAAAAACGGACTATGGGGCGCAACAGCGGCCGGATCTGGCGCGGGATAAAAGCGGCCAGATTGCCCAGGCGATAGGTCGCCAGCGTGTCGAGGAATTCCGTACTGCGTAACAAGCCGGACAGCACGCCCGCCACTTCGTCATCCCTGTAGGGCCGGATCTCTGCGAAGGGGTCAGTCAAGCCGGTGATCTCATGTTTTTCAGGCGCCACACCATAACCAAATTCCCTGTGCGAGTCATCCGGCACATACGGCCACCGCGCGATGCGGATCCAGAGGCGCCAAAGGCGAAGTTCTCGCGCCATTCAGTTCCAGATTCCCCGGCACGTGAGCGGAACAGCGTCCACGCGAAAAATGACACTTGTTACCCGCAGGACATTAAATATCGTTAACGTTTCTCAGGGAAACCTATAGGAAAAAATATTAAAATCTTAAAAAACAATCAGATACGCTATTTTTCTATCACCAGAAACAATTCTGTTACCAAAATACCCAAATAGTTACGGAATAGTAACTCTCCTATCCCGCACCCTGCCCCTATAATGGGGCCATCCGAAACGGGTCGGTAACGGCCAATTTCTCCGGTGTTACATTCAACTGCAATGCGCGAGGCAACTACCATGAACGTATCCAAATTTGCGGCCACTGCGGCCCTGATCCTCTTTTCTGCCGGCAGCCTGGCAGCCAAACCCACCAGCATCGTGTTTGACGCGAACGGCACCGCCTCCGATGGCACGGCCTACTCGACGTACACAGTAAAGTGCTCGAACGGCAAAAAAGCTGAACTGACCGCCTGGAACAACCGCGCCAAATGGTGCGTCGGCGACGCCAGCAGCCAGGCCCGCGAGAAGAAGCAGATCAACGCTGCCAAAGACGCGTGTAAAGCACCTCAGTAACTCCGTGTGATTCAAGGGCCCTGCGATTCAAGGGCCCGGTAATTGAAGGGCCGTCGTGTATACGGTGGCCCTTCAGTTTGCACAGTTCAGGACAGGTACCGCGCTCGTAGTTCAGCCAACTCGGTTGGGCCCACGCCCAACGCCTCCTCCAGATACACCTCCACAGACGGATAGTTTTGCTCAATGGCGAGCAAAGCGCGCGCCAGATAGGCTTCATGCACTTCCAGCATCGGCAGAATCGACTGCGAGTCCATTTGTTGCATCTGGTATTTTTCGCGCAGGCGGGCAATTTCGGCGTGCGGGTGAAAAAACTGCCCGGTCAGCATGTAATCGCGCATGACCACATCCCGTGACACCCCCAGCGCCAGCAGAATGATCGCCGCCGCAAACCCCGTGCGATCCTTGCCGGCTGCGCAGTGCACCAGAAATCGTGCATTCGGCACGTCCAGAATTTCACGAAACATCCGCGCGTAGGTTTCCGTCTGCGCCTCGGCGAAATCGCGGTTGATCTCCACCATGAAGTCGAACATGGCCTGTCGGTCCGCCAACCGGCTGTCCGCCTGCTCAAAAAATCGCGCGTTGCTGCCGGGAATGATCGGCAGGCCGACAATACGAGGCGGATTATGGCTGGGCAGGCGACTGGGATCGCCCGCCTGCTCTTCCTGTCGCCGGAAATCACATACTAGATCGATATTGAGACTGGCCAGCAAGTCCACATCCCGATCACTCAGGCTCGACAACTGTCCCGAACGAAACAGAAACCCCCAATTGACCTGGCGTCCGTCGAGGGTGGGGTAACCGCCAAAATCCCTGAAATTGGGCGTTCCCTGCATGCCCAGCTTGCGCTCGGCAGCGAGCACCTCCGTCCCGTGCTGGTCGCGCAGGCGGAAGAAGTGACGGCTTGTCGGCGCCAGGCCAGACATGCGGACGCGTGTGGCATCTTCACTATAGTGTGCGCTCACATTTCCGTCAGACCCCATAGGTTCTACCGTCACACGCGTGTCGGGATGACTGGACTGCCACTCGATATGATAGTCACCATCCGACTCGCGCCAGATCTGTACCGCGTCTGAAATCAACATAAACTGTATTTGGCCTCTTACAACGAAAGCGGGAACTACCCCATGAGGCTAGCTTGCCTGGGCAGGCTCGCCCTTGTAGTCAAAAACTGCGCGCAGCAGCATCTTGATCAGGTTCAGCTGGTTCTCCAGCGCTACCTCACTGAACGGGTCCTGGCCGAGCAGATCCCGGTACATCGGCGCCATCGTGACGTAGGACATCACGAGGTTGTTAAACGCCATGACGGCCCAGGGTTGCAAACCGGTATTCTGGAACAGGGTAAAGTTCTCTCCCTCGATCCTGGCGTCGGGTTGGAACATCGGCCGGAAGAGTCGATCGATCAGCTCATTCGTGTGCGGTCCGCCGGAGAGCGCCGCGTGCTGCAGCAGCCTGGCCAGATTCGGATTGGCGTGATGCTGGCGGACGATCGTCTCCAGCCATCGGAAAACCCGCTCATTGGTGACCGGGCCGCTATCCAACTCGACGAGGGGGGCGGAAAAATCCTGCAATAGCCGCTCCAGTACGGCTTCGTACAACGCTTCCTTGTTCTTGAAGTGGTTGTAGAGGCTGGGAGAGCGAATGCCCACGCGATCCGCGACATCACCGAGTGACGTGGCGCTATAGCCCTTCTCGGCGAAAATATCTTCCGCGGCATTGAGAATGCGATCCGCAGTGCTGGGCACCTCTGCGGTCAATATCGCTGGATTATCCATATGTGCAGGCATCACCTTGGGAAAACAGAGTAATAACAACTAATAGGCATTAGTATACATCACCCGATCACCGCCAAACCAGACAGCCGGCGGTTGACAAGCGAGGGGGCAATGTGAATAATCGCGCCTCCGAATTTTTTGACTCCCTTGAGGTATTACCGTGGCGAATTCCCCACAAGCAAGAAAACGCGCCCGTCAGGCAGAAAAACGCAAAGCTCACAATTCCAGCCTGCGCTCACTGGTTCGCACCGTGATCAAGAAGGTCAATGCTGCAATCGGCAGCGGCGACCAGGCCGTAGCCAAGACAGCTTACGATAACGCGGTTCCTGTTATCGATCGCATGGCCGACAAAGGCATCATCCACAAGAACAAAGCAGCGCGCCACAAGAGCCGCCTGAACGCGCAGGTCAAAGCCCTGTCGGCATAACGCCAGGCGCAATTACACCGCACACAAAAAAGCCGGCTCTTCAGCCGGCTTTTTTATTCTCCCACGCTACCTCTCACACTGCGCCGTAACGAGCGCACCTGGCAGCATGCTACGTACCTACGTGCGTGCTGCGAGGCGCTATTCGACTGCGCGGCTCAGGCGGCGGAAACGACCTTGGTCTCGGCCTCATGAGCTTTGGCAAATGCTGCCAGCATACTCTGCTCATAGGACTGGGCTTCTTTGGTGTCCAGCGGACGCTCCATAGCTGACCAATCGATGTCACCATCGGTCGCCAGGTTTTCGTATTCAATAATGCCCAATGCTTCAAACTTCGGCCGCACTTTTTCCGTCAGCAGTCCGATGCGCCCAAGATTGGGGATCACACGCTGGAACAGCAGGTTGCGGAAGGTAGACATCACAAAGCCATCGAGCACTTTTTTACGCGTCTCCTCGACATCCCAGCCGAAGTGCCGGAAAACGTCGGTGGCCACCAGGCGCTCGCGACTGATGGCGCAAGCCTCATAGGCGAACTGGGCGCGGTCTTCACGCTCTTCGTCGGACAGCGTCTTCACGAACTCTTCCAGGTAATTCACGCCAAACGTGACATGCCGGGCCTCGTCGCGCGTCACCAGATACACCACATCCTTGAGCACGGGATCGGGCGTGGTTTCACGGGCAGTGGCAAATGCCGAGAGCGCGAGGCCTTCGATAACAATTTGCATACCGATGAATTTCATATCCCAGCGGGGATCGGTCAGTATCTTGTCGATAATGCTTTTCAGGTGAGTATTGATCGGGTACATCAGGCCGATGCGCTTTTGCAGGTATTTATTGAACACTTCCACGTGGCGGGCTTCGTCAAACGTTTGCGATGCCGCGTAGAGTTTGGCGTTGAACGTAGGCGCACAGGAGCACAGCTGCGAGGCAACGAGCAGTGCGCCCTGTTCGCCGTGCAGGAACTGCGACAAGCTCCAGGCATTCATGTGCAACCAGAATTCAGCCCTGGTGGCTTCGTCCATCGCCAGGTACGGCTCGTAATCGTGGAGATTCATCATCTCCGGAGACTGTTGCTCCGTGGGCCAGGGGCGATCCCAGTCGATATCCATCTCTGGATCCCAGTTGAGCTGCTTGCCCAGATCGTAGAGTTTCTTGATCCGGTCGTCCTGAATCGTGTAATCCCAGTTGTAGGAACCGGTGAGCGGTGTCTGGAATATTTCGGCGACGTGGTCAACATCCTCACTGGTCAGAACATCCTCCAGATCGGGATTCTCCTTGGGGTAATCTGCGGCGGGGTAGCGCTGGATTTTGCGAGGGGTCGTATCAGTCCAATCAATTTTCATAACCGTGGCTCCGCTGTGTTTACTCGGTAATTTACTATGCGCGATGGCCCCCGGTGCAACAAGGTAAAGTCTTGTCAATATACGGTCATTTGTGGCCAAATAGCGCGATGTCAAATACCACGACGCCTGCCCAGTACATCCTGATCCTGATCGATATGGTCGAGCAGCAGGGTTGCGATCGCAAGAAGCTGCTGGCCGGCACGACGTTCGCCAATACCGACATCGCCACAATGGGCGCCCGCATCCTGGACGCCGATTTCAACCAGTTGGTCACCAATGCGCAAACGCTGACCGGTGAGCCGGCGCTCGGTCTCAAGCTGGGGCTGCGACTGAACCTGAGTGCGCACGCGGTGCTGGGGCAGGCGTTCATGACCTGCACTGACCTGGCACAGGCGATGGAACTGTTCCTCAAATACAACCACTTGCTGGCATCCGGCCTGCATTTTGAATTTGAGACCGTGGGGGAACAGTGCATCCTGACGGTGGTGAGCACACCGGGAGAGGCCTCGCCGGAATTCAGCTACGAACTCTTTTTCGGCGCCCTGATCAACACGCTGCGCGGATTGCTGAATGCGCCCGACCTGTGCTTGCGCATGGAGTTTCCCTACCCGCAGCCAGCGCACTGCGCACTGTATTACGAGGTCTTCGGTACGGACATGCATTTCGATACACCGCAGGGCCGCATCCTGTTTCATCGCGATTTGCTCGACACGCGCCTGCCATCGTCCAACCCGGTGCTGCGCAACCTGTTCGAGGCGGAGTGTGCTCGCCTGCTGGCGGATCTGGAGGAGGAAAACTCGGTGTCGGAGCGCACGCTGCGCCTGTTGCGAAAACTGGAAGGCCAGTACCCACAAATGCCACAGATTGCCGCGATGCTCAATCTCAGCCCACGCACTTACCGGCGTCGCCTGGACGAAGAGCGGCAGTCGTTCCAGCGTTTGCTGGATCAGGTGCGAGCAGAGCACGCGACCCGTTACCTGCAGAACAAGCGGCTGCCGCTATCCAGCATTGCGTATTTGGTGGGCTTCAGTGATGCATCCAACTTCCGGCGTGCGTACCAGAAATGGACGGGGAAGGCGCCGCGGGATGTACGCCGCGGCTAAAGGCGTAAACACACGCTAGTGCGGCGGGTAAAACTGACCGTCGCTTATCTGGTAACGCTCGCCGCAGCACTCCGCGACCATCATGTGCTGCATCAACGTCGGCTCCTCACTGTAGGCGACGGTGCGGTTCCCGCCCGGCAGATCGAACACGGCCACGGCGCGCCACGGGTCCATGCCCCGGTACAGCACGGTGTAGCCTGCCACCACACCCGCGCCACTGTAGCCTGCCACCAGTTCGCAGAGCTCATTCTGCGCGCGCACTTCGTCCGTCACATCGGCACACGCCCAACCATCGACGCCCGGCGTGGCCGACCACAGCGCGCAGGCCTGCTTGGTCAAGAAGCCGCTGACAGCGGTCACCAGCCCCACCTCCTGCGGATTCTGGCGCAGCAGCTGCGCCATTCTCACGGTTGCCTGGAAAGAAAAATTGTTCAGCGGCCCGCCGCCAAATGTCATACCACCGGTGACGCTGACATTGCGCAGCGGATCCATGCCAAATTCCTGCAACTGCACTCGCACCGCGTAGGGAAAGCAGGAATACAGCTCGCACAGGCGAATGTCATTGAAGTTGACGCCGGCCAGCTGCGTCGCAACCTGTCCGGCGATGCGAAAGCCCGGACTGGCACCCAGGTCCTTGCGACTGGCCACGACTGACATGAAATTCGATTCGGTAAACGCGCGTGGGAATATCCACTTGCTGCGCTCGATCCCGAGGGATTCAGCAACGCCTGCTGAACACAGTATCAGTCCTGCCGCCTGGTCGACGTTCCACTGGCTGTTGTGGAGCTTGGTATAAGGGAATGCCAGCATGCGATTGGCGGCGGAATGTTCGCGGATATGCGCTTCGGACACCACCTCATCAGACCATGCATCCGGATTATCGGCGGCCAGTTCAGACAAGCGTGAATACATGATCGCCATCTGGTCGCGGTGCTTCTCGACCCCCAGGCCCTGCTTGCAACGCAACGCACTGTCGAGAATCGCGTAATACCCTACCGGCATGCCCAGTCCGGCGGCGGTTTCCACCGTTGACCACATCTCATCCTCGGGGCGCAGGGTGGTATCCGGGTGTACATCCACCTGCACCGTTTCGACGGCCTGCTGTCCCGCCTTTTCGGCGCAAAGCGCGCGGTATTTGGCCTCGCCGCCGGTCACGAGCACTATCTGGCTGTCTCCCGCCATGATGCGCTGGCAGGCACGGCTAAGAAGACTCTGCTGCAGGATGCCTAGTTCGGCCAGCAGCGTCGTTGCCGAACTGGCACCGAGTGCGTCTGCCACCAAACGACCGGGATCGCTGTACCCCCAAATGCTCTTGGGAACCATGATCTCATCCGCCTGGAGCAGCAGGTCCGGACATCCGGCATCCGCTGCAGCATCACGCAGGGCTTGCTCCATCAGGGCGATCGGCTCCAGCGCCCGCTGGTAATCGTCAATCTTCTGCTGAACAGCGGCAACACCCACCAGCACGGGAGTATTAGCGGTGTACTCACCCATGCATGAACTCTCCGGCATACCAGTTCAGCATCGCGATTTTCTTCTCCAGCGGCTGGTCGTCCTCCATTTCGTAGACATTGCGAAAGCCGATAATCACATCAGTTACGCCGATACTTTCCAGCTTTTCGATGCCCTCTTTCGTGAATGCATTCTGCCCGGTGGTAAACACCCTGAATGGCTTGTCGGCTGTGCCGTACTCTGCGCGCAACTGCTGGATGCGGCCGATGTACGCCTCCAGTTCGGCGAGATTGGCCCCGGCACACATCCAGCCGTCACCGACCTGCGCCGCGCGTTTCAACGCGGGCTCAGTGTGCCCGCCGATCAACAGTGCAGTCGGCTGGGTTGGCACCGGATTCATCTTGTTAGCCGGCATACGGTGCATTTCCCCGCTGTAGCCAAAGTACTCACCGGTTTCGAGGCCGCGCAGAATGGCGATCTGTTCATCGAAGCGTTTGCCGCGCTTGTCCCAGGGGACACCGCAGACCGCAAAATCCTCTTCCCAGGGACTGATGCCGATACCAAAATCAAAGCGGTTGCCGGACAACACCTGGATACCCTGCACCTGTTTGGCCACGATCGGTGCCTGGCGCACGGCGAGCTTGTAGACGAATGTCGCAAAGCGAATGCGCTCGGTGACCGCAGCCATCGCGGCAACCGCAATCAGGCTCTCCACGAACGGCACGCTCTCCAGGAACTCGCGGCTGCCATCCTTGTTATAGGGGTATTTGGAGCTGGCCTCCTGTGGATAACAGATGCTGTCGGGGATCGCGATGCCGTGGTAACCGGCCTGCTCTGCCGCTTTGGCCAGCGGCAGGTAGTGGTCCGGGTCGCACATACCGACCTGATAACTGAATCTCATCGTTTATCTCCTCAAACCTTTGAATGGGACGTGTTGTGACGGGCTGGAAGCGCATACTCTAGCCCGTAATCACGCCAATAGCCCGGCCGCCAGGTAATTTTCAGCAGGTGGGCTCACATGCTGAACCCTGAGCGCGCAGCTGCACTGTATACTTTTTATGCGGCCCACTCTGCCACAGGCGCACTTTGCGGTACTGCGCCAGACAAGCAACCTACTTTGGTGGTAAAAACCCATCCATGAACGAATCATCCGATACCCCTCAATCTGACACCGGTGATCAATCCCGCCGCTTCTTGTTTGAACACGCGGACATCCGCGGCGAAACCGTGCAGCTGGACGAGGCCTACCGTGAAATACTCGCGATTCACCAGTATCCGGGCGGCGTGCGCCGCCTGCTGGGTGAATTCCTGGCCGCCGCCGTGCTCCTCAGCAGCAATCTCAAGTTTGAAGGCAAGCTGATCCTGCAGGTGCGGTCAGAGGGCCAGCTTCCGCTATTGATGGTGGAGTGCGACGATACGCTGCAGGTGCGCGGCATCGCCCGCGGCGCCGAGCAGGCGACCTCCGACAATTTTGACCTGTTACTGCACAATGGGCAGCTCGCTGTGACTATCGACCCCATCAGAGGCCAGCGCTACCAAGGTATTGTACCGCTGCTCCAGGGTTCACTGGCACGCAGCCTGGACTACTACTTTGAACATTCTGAACAATTGAAGACTCGCATTTGGCTGGCGGCCGATGGCGGGCGGGCGAGCGGCCTGTTGCTGCAACAATTGCCGGCACAGCTCACCCAGGATGATGCACAGCGGCGAGAGCAATGGGACCATGTGTGCGCCCTCGCAACAACAGTGAAAGGCGCCGAATTGCTCACTGTTCCGTGTGAAAACCTCGTGCACCGGCTGTACCATGAGGACCCCGTGCGCCTGTTCGAGCCCACCGGCGTCCGTTTTCAGTGCAGCTGTTCGCGCGTGCGCACCCGCAACGCCTTGTCCACGCTCGGTGCCCCGGAAATCCTTGAATTGCTGGATGAGCAGGGCAGTATTACCATGGAGTGCGAGTTCTGCAATCAGGGCTATCGCTTTGAGCGCAGCGACCTGGCGGACGTTTTGGAAGGCGATTCCGGCAAAACTTTACACTGATCACATCTTCGCCGGAATTCACCGGATTTGAACGCAATATATTTCGCAAAATCCACTGCTTCTGACATAATCACGGCCCCTTGAAGCCCGAAAAGTGGCGCAGAGATCCCATCAGGCCTGCGCTTAATAACGACAGGACATACCATGACCCTAGACATTCAAGCCGCCCAGGTTTACACCAATCTGGCAACTCCCAAACTGGTTGAAGAATCATTAAAGCGGGGCGAGGGCATACTGTCCGACACTGGCGCCCTGCTGGTAACCACTGGTCACCGCACCGGCCGCTCGCCCGCTGACCGCTTCATCGTCAAGGAACCGAGCACCGAGGACAGCATCGACTGGGGCAGCGTCAACCGTCCCTTCGACAGCGACAAATTCGATGCCCTGTGGGATCACGTCCAGTCCTACCTGGCGATCCGTGACAAATTTGTCACCCACCTTCACGTCGGCGAGCACAGCGACCACTATCTGCCGGTAAAAGTCACCACGGAAACCGCCTGGCAGTCGCTGTTTGGCCAAAACATGTTCATCCGCCCCAAAACCTATAACGCCGGTCGCAAGCCGGAGTGGAACATCCTCAATGTGCCGGGTTTCGAGTGCTTGCCTGAACGCGACGGCACCAACTCGGACGGCGTCGTCATCATCAACTTCGCGCAGCGCAAGGTATTGCTTGCCGGCATGCGCTACGCCGGCGAAATGAAGAAATCCATGTTCTCGGTACAGAATTTCCTGTTGCCGGAGAAAGACGTGATGCCGATGCACTGCAGCGCCAACGTCGGCGAGGACGGCAGCACCACGTTGTTCTTCGGCTTGTCCGGGACGGGTAAAACCACCCTGTCAGCCGACCCCGAGCGCTACCTGATCGGAGACGATGAACACGGCTGGGCCAAGGGCTCGGTGTTCAACCTGGAAGGTGGCTGCTACGCCAAGACCATCGACCTCAGCCAGAAAAATGAGCCCGTGATCTGGGATGCCATCCGCTTTGGCGCAATCATCGAAAACGTGGTCCTCGACGACAACCGCCATGCCGACTACAGCGACACCAGCCTCACGGAAAATGGCCGCTGTTGCTACCCGCTGGAACACGTTGAAAAACGCACCGAGACCAACAGCGGCGGGGAACCCAAGTGCGTGATCTTCCTCACCTGTGACGTGTCGGGCGTGCTGCCTCCCGTCTCCATCCTGTCAAAAGAAGCTGCCGCCTTCCATTTTCTCAGCGGGTATACCGCGCGCGTGGGCTCTACAGAACTGGGCGCAGCAGCCGGCATCCACCCGACTTTCTCCACCTGTTTTGGCGCCCCCTTCATGCCGCGCCCGGCCAGCGACTATGCCGAACTGCTGATGAAACGCATCGAGGACTTCGACAGCCACGTGTATCTGGTGAACACGGGTTGGATCGGCGGCGCAGGCGGCCCGGGGGGAAGCGGATCACGGTTCCCGATTCCGGTGACGCGCGCAGTGGTCAACGCCTGCCAGAGCGGCGTTTTGCTGAACGCCCCTACCACGCACCTCGAGACTCTCAATCTGGTGTTCCCCACGGAAATCCCCGGTGTCGATGCGCAATACGTCGATCCGCGCAAGGGCTGGGGAAGCGAAGCCGCGTACGAGGAGCAGGCGCGCAAATTGGCCAGCTTGTTTGCGGAAAACATCAAGAAATTCAAAGCATCTGACGCGATTGTGGCGGCCGGCCCCAAAGCCGGTTAAGCCGTTGTCCTGACGGACCAAAGGCCCGCACTGCTGCGGGCCTTCTTCCCACGCCCCTCCGGGCAAATAAGTCACCTTTTTCTAGTATGTTTATTCTAATTCTTTCCCGTAATCTCGCTCCGAACTGGTGGGGTAGCCCACCGAACACGACGATACACCAGGAGAGAACCCATGGCAGAAGCAACCAGCACAGCACCGAAAACCGCACGCAAGAGCGCTCCCAAGAGCAAGAAGCCCGCAGTCAAGCGCAAGCCTGTCACCAAGCGTGCTCCCGCTAAAAAATCCGCGCCGGACTTCGCAGCGAACGCCCAGGAAACTGGTCGCAATGTTTTCCTGGCTGGCCTCGGCGTCTATGGCAAGGCCTATGACGAGGCGCAGGAACAACTGAACAGCCTGCAAAAGCGAATGGAAGCGCGGCGCAAGAAAGCCGACAAAATGTACAAAGAGCTGGTCAAGCGTGGCGAGAAAGTGGAAAAAGACGCGAAAGTCGCGATCAAGGACATCGACCTGCCCAAGCTGGAACTGGACTCACTGACCGACCGCAAAAAGCTGCAGGCGCAACTGAAAAAAGCGAAAGCGCGTTTTGCTGACCTGAAAGATTCGATTCGCATGAAGTCTGCTGCCTGAGCAGAACCCATCCAGGACTGAATACCCCTGCCAGCCAGGGACTTTTTTGGGGCTACTCTGTAGCCCTTTTTTTTGTCCATCAATCTGCTTTAATAGGCGAACCTGTCGCGCCGCTCGTTTCAGGCCTCGCATAAGGAAGGCAATCCGCATGACCCAGAAAAATGACAGTGATACGAAAGACCGCGACAAAAAAGACAAGGTCAGCGACAAGGCCAGTGAAATTGCCAAGAATATCTGGCTGGCGGGCGTAGGCGCCTACGGCAGGGCTGTCGAGGAAGCACAGGACAGGCTGGAAAAAGCGATGGAACCGCCCAAATTGTTTCGCGACCTGGTCAAGGCGGGCACTGCGCTGGAGGAAGGCGCAAGGGAGAGTACAGTATCGGCTCGACAATCCGTCGAGGAGCGCATCAATCGCGTGCGCGAAAACTTCCACAACCAGCGACCGGCACGCATGGAAGACCTTGCTGCCCTGCACAAAAAAGTCGATCAACTTACCCGCAAAGTCGACAAATTGAGCAAGGCACTGGCGGCACAGGGCGCAGGAAAACTCCCGGCGGCTTCGCGACAATCCGCGAGCAAGTCGAGTCCTGCTCGCCGATCGGTCGGCAAGCCGAAAGCCCCCACCGCAAAGGCCGCGCGAAAACGGGCAGCGGGCAAATCGGCAACTTCCCGCAGGAAACCCGTCGCGAGCTAACGCAAGGACTGACGCGCCAACTGCATGAAAACCCGGGACCGCATTCTCCACACGAGCCTGGCGCTATTCAATGAGGAGGGCGAGGCCACCACCACCACCATCGACATCGCCAACGAACTGAACATCAGCCCCGGCAATCTCTACTACCATTTCAAAGGCAAGGACCAGATCATCGCCGAGCTGTTCCAGCAGTACGAACAGGCCATGCGGCACACCCTGACCGCGCCACTTGAACGACCGCTGAGCAGCGATCGCAGCACTACGGAGGAGAACTGGTATTTCCTGTATGTGGTGATCGAGGAGATGTATCAATACCGCTTCCTGTACCACAATCTCGACAATCTCCTGCACCGCTACCCGGACATCAAACGCGGCTTCAAGCGGCTGCTGCAACTGAAACGCGCTGCACTGTATGCAATTTGCCAGACGCTGCTACAACAGGATGTCATCGACGCCAAAGACCAGCAATTGCTCGGCCTGGCCGACAACATGACGCTCAACCTGACCTTCTGGTTCAGCTACGAAGCGCTGGTGCATGACAACCGCCCACCGCAGGTCACCATCCACCAGGGTGTGTTGCAGTTGCTAACCATGGTGGCTCCCTACCTCGGTGATGAGGAGCTCAGCTTCTACCATCACTGTGAAAGCATCTATATCACTATGGTTGCGGAGTCCGGCCAGGGTTCACGTTGATTCGCCACGCCGCAGCAGGATCACGTCCGCGCCGAGAATCTCCAGGCTGGCGTCATGCTCCCGTGCCCACCAACGCCAGGTGTCCGCGCTGAAGAAACACACATGCGTGGGATCGTTCTTGTAGTGCCAGTTGGCGAACGCCGTTTGATCACTCACCAACTTGGTCATGATGCCCAGCCACCCGCCGGGCTGCAGCAGCGACCACAAGCGCTCCAGTTCATGTCCCGGCTGGTGCAAATGTTCAACCACCTCCGTGGCACTGATAAATGCGTAGCGCCTCGCCTGCAGCACACTGTCATCCGGGTAGAAGAAACGGTCGTACAGCGCGACGTCGAATCCAGCTTCACGCAGCATATGGGCGAGAGCCGGCCCCGGGCCACAACCGAAGTCCAGCCCTTGGGCGCCCGGGGCCAACCTTGCAATCAGGGGAAGCGCCAGCCGCGACAGGAACTGGCGATAGCCCGCATCCCCAACATCGTTCTGATGGCAGTTGTACTGCGCAAGCTCCGCCTCCGGCGTCAAATACCAGCCAGGCGGCACAAACACCAGGCAGCAGGTACCACACTGGCGATACGGACGGCGACGATCCTGGTGATAGGGCGCTAGCGCATTGCCCGCGCACAACGGGCAGTGCGTTTCAACGGTCATCTGTTATTATCCCACTGCATTTTCGTCTGGCTTACTTCAAGGAGCGTAACATGACCATTAAAACCGGCGACAAAATTCCTGCCTGCACACTGAAAACCATGGGCGAGAAGGGCCCAGTCGATATCGCCACCAAGGATATTTTCGACGGCAAGAAAGTCGTGCTGTTCGCGGTGCCCGGCGCGTTTACACCCGGTTGCAGCATGACCCACCTGCCCGGCTATGTGGTGAATGCCGACAAGATCAAGGCCAAGGGCGTGGATACCATCGTCTGCCTGTCCGTCAACGATGCGTTCGTGATGGGCGCCTGGGGCAAGGCGCAGAATGCCGAGGAACTGCTGATGCTGGCCGCCGGCAACGGCGAGTTCACCGGCAGCACTGGGCCTGGAACTGGACGGTCGCGGCTTTGGCCTCGGCATGCGCAGCCAGCGTTTTGCGATGGTCGTGGACAACGGCACGGTGACGCACCTGAATGTGGAAGCAGGCCCCGGCGTGGACGTCAGCTCTGCCGAAACCATACTGGCACTGCTGTAGTCGCACAGCCCGCTCGCCGTTCAGGCGAGCATGAGGTAGCACACACTACTGATTACCACGACACCCAGCAGGTTGATCAGGAAGCCCTCCCGCGCCATGCGGGCGGTGCTGATCAGCCCGCTGCTGAACACCACCGTGTTGGGTGCCGTGGCGACCGGCAGCATGAACGCGCAACTGGCGCTCATGACCGCCGGCACCATGATTACCTCCGGTGCTATCCCCACGGCCAGTGCCGCAGCAGCCAGCACAGGCATCAGCAGCGCGGCAGTGGCGGTATTGGAGGTCGCCTCCGTCATAAATGTGACCGCGAGGCAGATCAGTATCATCAAGGTGAAGAGGTGAAGGCTGGTCAACGCCGTCATCCACTGTCCCATCAACTCGCTCAAACCCGAGCTGACAAAGCCCTCAGCCAGGCAGATTCCTCCGGCAAACAGCAGCAGCACACCCCACGGAATGGTGCTGGCGCGCTCCCAGGTCAGCAGGCGCTCACCTTTGCCATTGGGCACCAGGAACAGGATGATCACCGCCAGCAATGCCACGGAGGCATCATTGGCCTCGGGCAGGCCAAACCATGTGCTCCAGCCACCGAAGGGCTCACTGCGCGTGATCCAGGCCAGCGCAGTCAGGCCGAAGACCAGCATCACCCGGCGTTCCTGCGTCTCCCATGGCCCGACCGCAGGCATTTGTATCTGTAGAGCACCACCCATGTTACGTGTCAGCACCCACGCCATCCCCAGCACCATGACCAGCACCACCGGCATTGCCCAGCCCATCCACTGCGTAAAACTGATGCTCACCCCGGTAGTTTGTTCATAGACCTGCATGAAGATCAGGTTCGGCGGTGTACCAATCGGCGTTCCCAGCCCACCAATACTGGCGGCGTAGGCGATGCCCAACAACAGGGGCGGAGCCAGCTTCGACTTGTCCTCCACACCGTCCAGCACCGCCAGCGCAACAGGCAACAACATCAGCGTGGTAGCGGCATTGGATATCCACATACTCATTGCGGCCGACGCTGCCATAAAACCCAGCACCAGCCTGCGCGCACTGCTGGTTCCAAACAGCGTGACCATCGTGAGCGCGATACGGTAGTGCGCCCCGGAATGCTCGATTGCCTTGGACAGCAGGAACCCACCCAACAGCAGCAGTATCAGGGGGGAGCCATACGCTTCTCCGACCTGCTCTGGGGTCAACACACCCAGCAACGGCAGCACCGCCATCGGCAACAGCGAGGTGACGGGTATCGGCACCGGTTCGAACACCCACCAGATGACGCACACCACCGCGACGAAACTCACCGTGGCCAGATCAGTGCCGTGGCCAAATGCCAGGCTCGCCACGGCCGCCACTGCGCCCAGCAATGGGCCCAGCCACAAGGCCCGATTTGCGATCGCGGACACGCGTTATCCCCTGTAAGACTATTATTCGGCACCATCGTGTCGCACTGCGGCAAAAGTGTAAACCCCGCTATGGACTGACCGAAGATGCCAGCTGTACGCGCCCTGGTCGGGGTATACTGTGGCGGGAACGTGTTCACGCGTTCCACTGTACCTGCTCATTTATTACAGGTTGGCAATCACGCTTGCGTCTCGACCGATTAATCAGCAACAGCACGGGACTTTCACGATCCCAAACGCGCGTTGCTATCAAGGCCAAACGGGTGTGCGTCAACGGCGTTACCGCGTCGAACGCAAGTATGGCGCTGGGAAGCACCGATAGTGTCACCCTGGACGGGCAACTCATCGAGCCCCAGCGTCCGCGCTACTTCATGCTGCACAAGCCGGCAGGATACGTCAGCGCGACTGTCGACACCGCGCACCCAACGGCGCTTGAACTGTTGCGGGGCGAACCCAGGTTCCTTGACTTGCAGATCGCCGGTCGACTCGACAGGGACACCACCGGGCTGCTGCTGCTGACCGACGACGGCGACTGGAATCATCGCCTGACCAGCCCCACACGCCAGTGTGAAAAAGTGTACAGGGTTCAATTGCGCGACCCGCTAAGCCCCCAGGCGATGGCCCAGCTGGAAGCCGGTGTGCTGCTGCGCGGCGAGCAGCGCCCGACCCGTCCCGCCCGCGTTGCGCTCACTGATAAGACGGACTGGCGCCAGCTGCTGCTGACAATCCATGAGGGCAAGTACCACCAGGTCAAGCGCATGTTCGCCGCCACCGGCAATCTTGTGCTCGGCCTGCACCGGGAACGCATTGGCGGGATCGCCCTGGATCCCGGCCTTGCACCGGGCGAATACCGGCCCCTGACGGCCACCGAAGTGCGCAGTATTGCCTGATGCGGGATCCGGCGACTGAGCAATTAGTTCACCACCTGCAAAGACCTCCGGGCGACGAGGCGGCAGTCGACCGCCTGCTGTGGATCGCCGATGAAAACGCGCTCCACAACCTGGCCGCCGTTGCCCCCGCCGCGAACCTCACGCTCATCAGCAACCGCTTCGATGTGGCGCAGCGGGCACGGGAACTGGGCTTTACCGCCCGCTTCAGCGATTTCGATTTCAGCTACCTGGCCGACAATAGCATCCGCACCGCCGTCTACCGTATTTCCAAGGAAAGGCCCGTGGTGCACCACATCCTCAACGAGGCCTGGCGAGTATTAGCGCCGGGCGGAGAACTCTTGCTGAGCGGGCTGAAACAGGAGGGCATCAAAACCTACATCGAAAAGGCAGCTGAGCTGTTTGGCAATGCGCAGAGCAGGAAAATGGGCATGGTGTACCTTGGCACCGCGCTGAAACACCACGCCGCGCCAGCGCCGCACCCGCTGGATAGCAAGCAGTACAGCGAGCTGCGCCTGATCGAGACCTCGCAGCTGGATTTTTACAGCAAGCCCGGCCTGTTCGGTTGGGACAAGATCGACCAGGGCAGCGCCTTCCTGGTGGAGCAACTGCCCCGCATACTGCTGGGCGCCGGGCGGCCACCCAAAAGCCTGCTGGACCTGGGCTGCGGGTACGGCTACCTGACTCTGATGACGCGCGACCTTGCGCTGGAACGACGGGTGGCGACGGACAACAATGCCGCAGCACTGCTGGCCATGGCCAAAAATGCGGAACACTACGCGCTGCAAATCGAAGTGGTGGCGGATGACGTTGCCAGCGAGCTAGCGCCGGGGTTCGACCTGATCCTGTGCAATCCCCCCTTCCACCAGGGTTTCAGCGTGGATGGCGCCCTCACCGACAAGTTTCTGCGCCAGACCCGCCGCTTGTTAAGTCCGCAAGGCATGGCCGTCTTCGTGGTCAACCAGTTCATTCCACTGGAGCGCGCCGCGCAAAAATATTTCCCGGTGATCGATACGGTGGGCCGCAATCCCGCGTTTAAACTGATCCGCCTCGCCCGGGGATAAGTTCAGGATTCCCGCAAATCCAGCTCGTTGTGGATCAACACCACGCACTGGGACGCAAACAGCATCCTCGGCCCGAGACTTATAAATTTCGCTCCGAGCCGTTTCAGGCTGTTGAAACTCTTCCTGGGCATCGGAATGTGATCGGTGAGCAGAAAGCAGGCATTCTCTTCAAACTGGACCTGGCGAATACTGCTGCCTTTTTTGTCCAGCATGTAAAGTTGAAAGTCCCGGGCCAACTCCACCACCAGCCTTTCGAAACTGGTAGTGCGCACGCTGATACCCGACTCAACCGGGCGCTCCTCGTCCTTGCCCATGCCCACCGATGCGTCCAGGGCAAGCGCCACTTTAGCCAGCAGAGCCTGCTCGTGGAAACCACCCATGGCGGCGATTTTGGCGCCATCAAAACGAATGGTGCGGGAGTAATCCCGGGTGCTTTCCAGCACCAGGAAAACGACAACATCGCTGCGGTGTGACTGGGCGACGAAAATCGCATTCATCAGGGTATGTGCCAGCACCTCGGAATGACTGCCGTGGCCCACGGCCGCCAACAGCTGTCGGCTGTCTGTAGGCGCGGCCCTCGCTCGCAACACAAAAGCACGCACCGGGGTGATCAGACCGGCATGCGTTCGAAGTCGGACGTGGAAACCCCGCAGTCGGGGCACACCCGGTCCTCCGGCAGGCCCTCGGCCTCACCGTCAATGAAGCCGCGGATGAAGGATTCCCGCTTCCTGTAACCTGCTTCAGTCATGCTGCTTTTCCCTGTGATATTTCGGACATTATAAATCGGCACCACCACCTGGGACCGGCTGGATGTCGCCACGCGTCATCCCCTGCAAGACTATTTTTCCGCGCCATCGTGTCGCACTGCGGCGAAAGTGTAAACCCCGCTATGGAGTGGCCAGTGACGAAACGCTACACTGCCGAACATGATGAATGAACTTCCCAGCGTATTGATCGACCGCTTTCAACGCCGTGTCGACTACGTGCGCCTCTCTGTGACGGATCGCTGCGATTTTCGCTGCGTATACTGCATGGCCGAGGACATGACCTTCGTCCCCAAGCAACACATACTCACGCTGGAGGAGATCTATGAGGTAGCCCGCGCGTTTGTGGAGTTGGGCGTGGGCAAGATACGCCTCACCGGCGGCGAACCACTGGTTCGCAACAACATTCTGTCACTGGTCAAGCCGCTGGGCCAACTCCCCGGCCTCGACCAACTGGTGCTAACCAGTAATGGCTCGCAACTGCATCGCCTCGCTGCGCCGCTGCGCGAGGCCGGCGTCAAGCGCATCAACATCAGCCTGGACAGCCTGCAACCGCGCCGTTTCAGGCAACTGACCCGGCACGGCAATCTCGACCAGGTCATTGCGGGAATCGATGCGGCAATCGCCGCGCGGTTTGAACGCATCCGGCTGAACGCCGTGATTCTCAAGGGCCGCAATGAGGATGAGGTGCTCGACCTGGTCGACTTCGCGCTGCAGCGCGGTATCGATATCGCCTTCATCGAAGAGATGCCGCTGGGTCTGATAGACGAACACGACCGCGCGCTCAGCTTCTGCAGCAGTGAGGAGCTGCGCGCGATCATTGCGCAAAAATATACGCTGGAAACGCTGGGCGATCCAAGTGGCCAGGCCGGACCGGCGCGCTATTTCCGCACCGGGGCCGGCCCGACGCGCATCGGTTTTATCTCACCGCACAGCCACAATTTCTGCCACCTCTGCAACCGCGTGCGCGTCACCGCCGAGGGACGCCTGCTGTTGTGCCTGGGCAATGAGCACTCGGTGGATCTGCGCGCCGTACTGCGCGCGCCAGATTACACACCGCAGAAGCTCAAACACTGCATCGTCGGTGCGATGGCCAGCAAACCGGAACGCCATCACTTCAATCTGCAGGATACGCCGGACATCGTCCGTTTTATGAATGCGACCGGCGGCTAGGCATCGTCACCCCGGGCATTGCCAAACGCGGTGCCAACCAAATCGAGCATCTCGCTCGCCATCGCCAGCGCCTGCTCATGGCGCTCGTGCTCGGGCGCATCGCGCAGGATGATGCGCTCATTCACCATTTGCGCGAAGCCGTGCACCACGGAGATAGCCAGCAGCGTCGAGGGGTTGGACTCCTTGTCGGGAATAAGGGTCTTGCCGGTGACCGCGCTCATCGTCGCAATCAGCTCGGCCGCCATGCGCTCCAGCGCATCCACCAGTGCCGGATCGGCGCGGTTTACGAATTTGTTGCGCCAGCACAGGTTTTCCAGGTGCGGGTGGGAAATCAGGAATTCGATGTGCGCCATGCCGCAGGCTTTGAGCTGGTCCATGGGTTCGGGACCGGCGGCAAGCTTGGCAATGGCAACCTGGTCGATGCGCTCATTCATTACCTGGGCGGCCAGCAGGGTCAGCAACCCCGTCTTATCACCGAAATGATGCGCCGGCGCGCCGTGGCTGACACCCGCGCGCCGTGCTGCCTCCCGCAATGTGAACGCATCGGCGCCCTCCTCCTCGACGATGCTGCGCGCTGCGGTTAGCAGCGCGGCCTTCAGATCCCCGTGATGATAGGCGCGGTCCGTCATGTCATTCATATTATTATCCTTGTGAAACCAGTTCGCCGCCGGGCGCAGCCTGATGCAATGTGGCGCCATCGCCGGGCGCAAGTAGCAGATAGCAGGCTGGCGTCACCAGACGCGACAGTACCGTCGACGTAATCAGCCCGCCGATGATGACGCAGGCCAGCGGCGAGTATAAGCCGGAACCCTGCAATGCCAACGGCAACATACCGCCAATCGCGGTCACAGAGGTCAGCAGAATCGGCAGGAACCGTACTTCACCTGCGGTCTCGATCGCCTCACGCAAGGGCACGCCACGCGCGCGCAACTGGTTGGTGAAATCGACCAGCAGTATCGAGTTTTTTATTTCTATCCCGACCAGCGCGATCATGCCAATCATCGCCGTGAAGGACAGCGTGTAGCCAGAGACGAACAGCCCGAGAATGCCGCCGAGAATACCGAGCGGAATCACGCTCGCGACGATCAGCGATGCCTTGAACGAGCGGAACTCCAGGATCAAGACGGCGAAGATGCCGAACACGGCTACCAGCGCAGCGCTGCCGATGCCCGAGAAAGACTCTGAACTCGCTTCCGTCTGCCCGCCCGCCTCCACCGCATAGCCCGGCGGCAGCTCCATTTCAGCCACGCGCCGCATGATCTCGGACGTGAGGTTTGACGTGAGGAAACCCGATTGCGGGTAGGCGGTGACCGTGGCCGAACGCAACCGGTCGAAACGGTCGATACGCGCGGGACTGGCATCGAAGCGCAGCGTCGCCACCTGCGCCAGCGGCACGGCGGCGCCAGTGGCTGTCGGAATATACACCTCATCCAGAATATCCGGCGCATGGTGCGCGTCCAGCGGCAGACGCAGCGTGATCGGGTACGATTCACCCGCGGTATCGAGGAAATCGCCAACCGACTCGCCAGCGACCGCGAGGCGCACCACACGGTCAACCGTGCCCGGTGCAATGCCCAGCAGCGCAGCCTTCGCCTCGTCCACGTCGACTTTCAGGTCAGTGCGGGTGGCGCGCGAAGGGTTGTTGACATTGCGCGTGCCCGGCACCTGCCGAATCAGGTCTTCAATCCGTGCCGCGACCTGTCGCACGCCCTCGACTTCTGTCCCGCGTACTCGGATCGCGATGGGCGCATCCAGCGGCGGCCCGTTCTCCATCGACTTCACGAGGATCTTCGCGCCGGGAATCGCATCGAAAGAGGCGCGCCATTGATCCAGCAGTTGCGGTGTGCTCCGTGAATCGTAGGCCTTCAGCATCACGAAGGCGTCCGCAATGTTGGTGGACAGTTCGCGCTGCGTGAGATTGTAGTAAACGCGCGGATTGCCGCGGCCGAGATTGGACATCACGCTCTCGACTTCCGGATACTTGTCCAGCTCTGCTTCCACAGCCTCCAGCACATCATTGGTCTTGAGGGTCGAGGCGCCCTCGGGCAGCTCGATCTGGATCATCACGATGCGTGAGTCCGCCAGCGGAAACAGGCTGAGTCCGATGCCTGGCACCAGCGTCAGCGTGCCCAGAAAAAGTCCAAGCGCGATGATGCAGGTCACCAGTGGGTGGGCCAGTGCGCGATGCAGCAACGGGCGATAAAACGCGTGGATTCCAGACATCAACGTGCGCAGCAGCCAGTTGCCCTCGTCGTTTGTTTCCGCGCGCAGCACGCGACTGGCGACGAAAGGAATGATGGTCAGCGACACGAACAGCGATGCGCTCACTGTCAGCAGCACCGCGACGGGCAGCGAGCGGGTGAAGGCGCCGGCGCCTTCAGGCAGGAACAACAGTGGCAGAAAAGCCAGCATCAAGGTTGCGGTGCAGCCCAGCACCGCGAGCGAAATCTGCCGGGTGCCTTCAATCGCTGCGTCCACCGGTGATTTGCCCATGCGCAAATGCCTGGCGATATTCTCGACCACGACGATGGAGTCGTCGACCAACAGGCCGAGCGACAGCACAAAACCCGCAATCGATAGCTGGTTCAGCGTAAAGCCCGCGAGACCGAGCAGCCACACGCCGAGCGCCAGTGACATCGGAATCGAGAACATCACGACCAGCGCCGCGCGAATGCCCAGCGGCAACAGCGTCAACAGCACCAGGCTGATTGCGATCAGAAAGTCGGTGCCGAGTTGGTCGAGACGCTTGGTAACCGCCAGCGTCTGGTCGAAACCGGTGATCAACTGCAAATCGGGAGGCAGTGTCGCCTTGAACGCTTCTACCTTTTGCATGATGCCGTCACGCACCGCGAAAACATTCTGGCCATCGCGTTGATTCGCGGTGATGAACACCGCCTTGGCACCGTTAAAGCGCGTGGTGTAGACCCGCTCTTCCTCCGCCCAGGAGACGTCGCCAATATCACGCACATGGAGGATTTGCGCGCCTTGCGTAGCTACGATGGTGTCTCCCACCTCGTCGAGATTGTCATAGGCGCCCGTTGTCTTGAGGTTGTAGCGCATGCCGCCGGCTTGCACCGCGCCGGCGGGAATTTCCGCATTCTCACCCTGGATGGCGCCACTGACCTGCTCGATGGTAATGCCCAGGCGACTCATGCGCGGCAAGTCCAGCGCCACGCGCACCTCCGGATTCGGCGCGCCCCAGACCTCGACCTGGCGCACACCCTTGACCCCTTCTATCAGGTCCCGCAGATCGCGCGACCGGTCGGTCAGTTCGCGGTAGGAGACATTGCCGACCAGGGCGAACTGCACGATGTTGGTCATGGCAGGCTCAACCTTGCGAATGGTCACGCTGCTCACGGCAGGCGGCAAGTAGGGCCGCAGGCGGTTCATCTCGCGAATGATCTCGTCGTATTTGCGGTCCATGTCGGGCAATGCCCAGTCGAACTGCACGTTGACAATCGCCACGCCAGCGCTGGTGGTGGACTTGATCTCCTCCACATCATCCAGCTCATTGAACGCGTCCTCGATCTTGTCGGTGATCAGCTTCTCAGCCTCGGCGGCCTCCATGCCCGGCGCAATCGTGATGACGGTGAAGAAAGGTGCATCGAAACTCGGATCTTCGGTACGCGGAATCGAGGTGAATGCGTTATAGCCCAGCGCCGCAAACAGCAGCGTGACCACCAGCGTAAACTGCCAGTTACGGACGGCGAAGCCGGCGATATTCATGGCGTCACTCCGCGCTCGCGGTGCTGATCAATACCTTCTCGCCGTCCGACAGATAGCCGGCGCCATCGACCACGATCTGGTCGCCCGCCGCCAGGCCGGCCGTCACCGCCACCAGTGCACCGGACATGCGGCCGGTGGAAATGCGGGTGCGGGTGGCGGCGCCGGTTGCCGGGTCCACCACGAAGACCAGCGCCTGGTCGCCATGGCCCTCCAGGATCGCATCGACCGGAATCGCCAGCGCGACATCCGCAGCGACTGACGGCGTGATGGCGGCGCGGCCGACCAGGCCACTTTTTAGCGGCGCTGCGTGATGGTCAATTTTCAGCTTGATCTGGAAGGTGCCAGTGCGCGCGTCGGCATCGGCGCCGATTTCGGAGATCGTGGCGCTGAACACCTGGTCGGGGAAGGCGTCGAAGGTGACTTCCGCCGTATCGCCCAACGCCACTCGCAATGCGTCGCGGTCCGCAAGACCGGCCGACAGCACGAACGATTCGCTCATGTCCGAGAGGGTCATGACCGGCGCCCCGGCCGCGACCACCCCATTGGCTTCCACAGAGCGTTGCAGCACGACCCCGTCTGCGGGCGCGACGATACTGGCATAGCCCTGGTTGGAGCGGGCCGCCTGCGCGGCGGCGTACGTGGATTTGGCTAGCGCCTGCGCATCCTGCAGGGAGGCGTCCGAGGCATAATCGCGCGCGTGCAATGTGCGGATGCGGTCGAGTTCGCGCACCGCCTTGTCAGCGGCTTCCTGCGCCTCACGCAGCTGGGCGTTGACGTCGCGCGGGTCGAGTTCAGCGAGCACCTGGCCTTTGGTCACCGCGTCACCCTCCTGCACGCTCAGCACCGACACCACGCCGGCGGTCTTGAACGCCAGCACATAGGTGCGGTCCGGCTCCACGCGCCCGACCGTGCGGATCTGGTTGAGGAACTCCGCCGGGGCCGCGGTCGCCACGCGGACCGGGACGGCCTGCGCCGCAACCACCAGTTCCGGCGCAGCGACCGAGCCGCCGCACGCTGCAACGCTCAGGCTAATTGCCGAAATACTGAAAAAAAGGTTCCAATGACGCATGGCCAACCCCAAACTAGACACTGTCTGGATCAATGTAGCAGCACATCTTTTCACTGTCTAGATGGAATAGTATCCACTTCAGCCTAAAAGTGGCACTTGGGCGGCAAATCGAGTGGCGATCCTATGCCATTCGAGTTGTCGCAGGTCACGAAGCTTACGTAAGTGCATATTTTCCCTGCGTTGCTATCGCGTACAATGGCCCGTCAATCGCTTGGGGTGAACCGGTGCATACACAAGACTTTCCACAACTCGCATCCGTCGAGGCAATCGAGCAGGGTTTTGAAGCGCACGGCTATATCTGCAGTCGCAAAATCGCCACTGCGGTGTTTTTGGCGTTCCAATTGCGCAAACCCGTGCTGGTGGAGGGCCCGCCCGGCGTGGGCAAGACTGAACTCGCCAAAACCATTGCCCTGCTGCTCGATACGCCGCTGATTCGCCTGCAGTGCTATGAAGGCCTGGATGAGGCCAAGGCGCTGTACGAATGGAAATACGGCAAACAATTGCTGTACACACAGATACTCAAGGAAAAGCTGGGCGACCTGCTGCAGGGCGCGCAAAGCCTGGCGGACTCGGTGGCGAAATTGCACCAGTTCGGGGATATCTTTTATTCGGAAGAGTTTCTGGAGCCCAGGCCACTGCTGAAAGCCATGCAGCAGGAAAAGGGTGCCATCCTGTTGATCGACGAGGTCGACAAGGCCGATTACGAATTCGAGTCGCTGCTGTTGGAAATCCTGTCCGACTACCAGATTTCCATCCCCGAGATCGGCACGGTGAAGGCGCGCTCCACGCCGATGGTGTTCCTGACCAGCAACAACACGCGCGACATTTCCGATGCCCTCAAGCGCCGCTGCCTGCACCTGTATATTCCGTTTCCCACTGTGGAACTGGAGGAGCGCATCATACTCAGCCGCGTGCCCGGCGTGGATGAGCAGCTGCGCCACCAACTGGTGAACTTCGTGCATTCGCTGCGCCAGATGGACCTGAAAAAGGCGCCGGCCATTTCCGAGACGATCGACTGGGCGCGCAGCCTGGTGTTGCTGCACGCCGAGCATCTGGACGAGGAGCTGGTGCGCAGCACCCTCAACGTGCTGCTGAAATACGAGGACGATATCGGCGCCACCGAGAGCGAGCTGCGCACGCTGGTGCGAGACAGCGTGACCGACAACCAGGTGGGCCGTTGATGCAGGGACCATGCAGTCCAATCTAGTCAACTTCATCCAGGTCCTGCGTACCCACGAGGTGAGGGTATCGCCCGCGGAGACCCTCGATGCGGTGGAGGTGTGCACGACCCTGGGCTACGCCGATCGCACCCTGCTGCGCGACGGGTTGGCGATGACGCTGGCCAAAACCCCCGAGGAGGAAGCGATTTTCCTGCTCTGCTTCGACCGCTATTTCCAACAGGACTTCGCCGATTTTTCCGCCTCGGCTGATCAGGCAGCGGCTGCAGCGGCGCCCAATTCGCTGCCAGCACCTGACGATGCGACCGCAGCAGAACATTACGCCGCCACGCAGGTCGCCGCATTACAACTGGCCGCCGAGGATGCGCCTGCGCTGCAGACACTGTTGCAAACCCCGCTGATGCAAAACCTGCTCAGCAATGATCGCACCGAGCTGACGCTGGCGATCAATCGCGCCGCCGAGCAGGTGGGCCTCGCACAAATCCAGATATTTACCCAGAAAGGCCAGTTCACGCGTCGCATTCTCGATGCGCTGGGCGAGGAGGCCATTCGCAACACGGTGATCGCGCTGGAGCAGGCCCAGAGCCCGGCGCTGCCGGTACTGCAGCGCTACCGCGACAAATTGCGGGAACAGGTGCGCGACTACGTCGAACGCGAGTACCTGTTGCACGCCGAAGGTAAAACCCGCCAGTTCATGGACGACATCCTGAGCAAGACAAGGCTGAACAATATCGAGCACATCTACCTGCATAAAGTGCACGAGCTGATCCGCAAGATGGCGAAGAAACTGGCCACTCGCCATTCGCGCAAGCGCAAGCTGCTCAAACGCGGGCGCCTGGACATGGCCAAAACGCTGCGCAAGGGTATCCCGAACGACGGCGTGATGTTCAACACCTACTGGCGACAGACGCGCAAGGACAAGCCACAGATACTGGCGGTGTGCGACGTCAGCGGCTCTGTCGCCGCCTACGCCAAGTTCTTACTCATGTTTCTGTACAGCTTGCAGGATATCCTGCCGAAGGTCCGCAGTTTCGCGTTTTCCAGCCATTTGGGCGAAGTTAGCGCATATTTCGCTGAGTATCCGCTACAGAAGGCGATTGAACTGGTGAACTGGAAGTACGGCGGAGCCACGGACTACGGCAACAGCCTGGTGGATTTCGCCAAACTTGCACTGGATGACATCAACAGCAATACCACCGTGATCATCCTCGGCGATGCACGCAATAATAACGGCGATCCAAAACTGGAGATTCTGCAGAGCATTTTCCAGCGTGCGCGGCAGGTAATCTGGCTCAATCCCGAATCGCGCCGCTCGTGGGGAACTGGCGATTCTGAGATGTTGCGCTACCTTAGCGCCTGTCATTTTAGTGCTGAATGCAATAACCTTAAGCAACTTGAACGTATTGTCGATCACCTTCTCAAGAGCAGCCGATAATCCCCATGGCGTACCACTGCAAAGACTGCAGCTACCGCGGAACGAAAAGCGGTCAGATGGGAGAGTGCCTGGCGTGCGGCTCGTACAACACCGTTCAGCGCTCAATGACGTTCAATGAGCAGCCGGCACCGAAAAAATGGCGGCTCGTGCTCCTGTTCGCGCTGTGGGGCGTGCTGATTGCCATGGTTATAGGAAAGCTAGTCCACTGAAACTGGGTGCCGAACACGTTCCATTCCCCTGTTCACTGCGCGAGCTGGTGCTGGACCGCTATGGCGAGCCGGCGGGGGTCGGTGGCGATGAACACCCCATGCACATGGACGAGTTGCTCGAATACCTCAAAAACATCGACAATTTCAGCCTTTCGCCCTGGGTAGCGCTCATCGGCCAGACCGAAGCCATCGGCGACCCGGCGACCCCCTCGCGAGAGCAGACCGCGATACTGCGCTGGCTCGGCAAGGCGCTGGAAATCTGGGAAAAACAATCGCCACTGGAAGGCCGCGTCGCCGCCCAGGTGCGCAGGCTAAAGCCGTTGTCGGCCGCGCTTGCCCTCACGGAGCCGAGTTTCCTGCAGCCCGGCGCACATCCGTTGCACCAGTTGCTCGATAGCATCCAGGCCCGGGCCATTGGCTGGCAGGCGCGACTGGACCGAGTGGGCGCCATTCTGGAGCAGCAAGTCACCAAAGCGGTGGACGACTCCCGGCAATGGTTTACCAACAAATCCACCAACCTGGCCGGCATTTGCGCCGAATTCTCCGCTGCCGCTGAACGCGACCAGGCGCGCGCCCAACGCATGATCCAGCGCGTCGTGGAAGCGGAAGCCGGCAAGGTCAAAACCGTGGCTGCCAAGCAGGAGGCGGCGCGCATGATCAATGCAGCGCTGCAAAAATACCTCGCACCGGATGAAATCGGCGCTTTTATCAAAGGCCCCTGGTACACCAGCGCGCAGTTGCTCCTGCTCAAGTTTGGCGCGGACTCCGAGCAGTGGCAGAAAATGTCCGCCACCACGGAAACCTTACTGGACTCATTCCAGAGCATGGAGGTTGCGGACGACACACGGCGCCAACACCTTTTTGAGGTGGTGACGCAACTGCCGAAGGAAATGCGGCGCTGGCTGCTCAGCCTCCACCACGACACCGAGGCCGTGAACGAAGCAATGGGGCTGGTCGAATTCGCCCACCTGCGGATCCTGCGCAGGCAGCCGGTGGAGCTGCAGCACGTACTCCCAATCGCCATGGAAGGGGAACATGACAGCGCCGATGCCGCACAAAATGCCGGCGCGATGAAGAAATTGCAGGAGGGACAGTGGTTCGCCGTCGAGCCCGGCGACGGCGTTGTGCGCGTGCAGCTCGTGCTAAAGGTGGAGCAGTCACAGCAGTTACTGTTCACCAATATGGCTGGCATCAAGGTCCTGCAACTGAACGTGAGCGAATTCGGCCGACTACAGTCGCAGGGAAAGGTAAAGGCCCTGCACAGCGGCGCAACGTTCAGCCTTTGCCTGGCCCATGCCGTAGGTATCGATTCCGTGGAAATATTGGATGCACTGGCAAGTGCGCTCGCGGAGTCACAGCCCCTGCCAGAACCAGAATCAAATACGGAATCAAATGCGGAATCAAACGCGGAGCCGATGGTTGACCCCAGCGTGGATTCTGAGCCGCTTCTGCTTGCGGAGTCGAAAGCCAAACCAAAGTCGAAGTCAAAATCAGGGGCGAAGTCGGGCGCCAAATCGGTGCCGAAATCCGTACTGAAGCCGGAGCCTGAACCGGAGTTGGCACTCGACCTCACATTGGAGACGACATTCGCGCAGGCAGTACAAACGACAGACGAGCCGGTGGAGGTGATTCAGGATCAAGACTATCAGCTGATGTCCAGTGACGATCGCGAGGAAGCGGCGCAGCCGAGGGTCTTCCCAAACAACAAGCCGAGTAATAAGCCGAGCAATACGCTGAGTGATGTGCTTGGCAATACACCGACCAGTGCGCCAACCAGCACGCCAGGCAATAAACCGATGCCGGATGCCAGGCCACCCATGAACAACAGATCCCCGGGCAACAACGGGTACCTCGCGGAACAGGCGGAGGAAATCCGGGCGCGAGGTGGCTACTTTGTCTCGCAAACAGCACAGCAGGACGCTACTCGCGATGCCGGCGCAGACGAGACATATGGGCAACGCGCGAATAAGCTGGCCAGCCAGGACTTCCTGGAGGAGTCGGCCAGGTTTATCTCGGCAGACGAGGAAATTCTGCTGGATCTGCCCGCGTACGATGACACGCAGGATCGACCTACCTACACGCAGGCCGGAAGTATCGATGCGTTGCCAGAAACCGACGCAGCCTATGCAGAACTGGCACCGGCGCCTGCAGCAGAGGTCTATCGCGAGAGCAGGGGCGCGAGTCCTTCGCAGGATACCCAACGCAGGATTAATCTGCCGATGGGCGCCTGGCTGGGATTCCACGACGGTGACACGCCGCTGATGGCGCGGCTGGCGGTCTACGACCTGGAGAATGATTACTACATTTTCGTGAATCGCAAAGGCGTCAAAATGCGACAGGTAAGCCGACTGGAATTGCTCAACCTGATCGACAATGGACTGGTCGATATTCTGGAAACCAACTCGAACTTCCGCGATGAAGTGACCGAGGTTCGCAAAAAACTCGATCAATAATAGAATTGGATACGCCCATGCCAGAACAACGAAGAAAGCACCTGCGACTGCCGATTGAGAGCACAACCTTCATCGAGCTGCTGTCACCACGCATGGATCAAAGTCATTCCGGAAGGATGGTCACATGCAAAACCATCAACGTGTCGCGCGGAGGCTTGCAGGTGATACTGGCAGAGAAGCTGACCGTGGCTGCCATCTTGCAAATTGGCGTTGACCTGCCCACCGCAACTGAAACCCTCTATCTGGCGGGCGAAGTGCGTTGGTGCCTGCCGAGCAATGACGAACAGCACCCGTGGATGGCTGGCTTCCAGATACTGAATGCCAGTGACTCCGACGTCGAGCAGTGGGTAGCGTTGATCGCGGCGATGGAAAGCTGATGGCCAACGTCATGCTGCGCTTCGATATGCGCCTGCCCGAATTCGCCACTTCATCACAGGCGGATTTGTACGAGACAGCCATCGAAATGTGCGCCTGGGGCGACCAGCACGCAATCGGCAGCGTCCATCTGTCTGAGCACCACGGCGCGGATGACGGCTACTGTCCATCGCCCATGGTGCTTGCCTCGGCCATTGCCGCGCGCACCCGCAATATGCGTATTTTCCTCTCCGCATTGATCGCACCGCTGCACGACCCGGTGCGACTGGCGGAGGATCTCACGGTGCTGGACAACATCAGCCGTGGGCGCGTCATCCCGATTCTCAGCGGCGGTTACCGGGAGGAGGAATTCCAGGCTGTCGGCAAAAATCTGGGGGTGCGCAAACAGTACATGGACGACATCGGCGGCTTTCTCAAACAGGCGTGGAGCACGCAGACGTTTGCATTCGAGGGCCGCACGATCACGATCACCCCAAAGCCATTCACCCAGCCGCGACCCATGATCCTGATGGGCGGCAGCAGCAAGCCCGCGGCACGCCGCGCCGCCAGGGAGGCCGACTTCTTCATTCCCTCTGGGCCCGAAATCTTTGAATACTATCGGGAAGAGTTGAAAGCGTTGGGGAAACCGGACCCTGGCCCAATGCCGTCAGCCCCGGCCACGGTCACCTTCGTCGCAGAAGAGCCTGACGCCTACTGGCAGCAGATCGCCCGGCACGTACAACACGAGACGAATATGTACGCGCAATGGGCAGAAAAAGCGCAGGTTTTCAGTCCTTACCGGCACTTTGACAACTGCGACGACCTGCGTGCCAGTGGCGCCTACAAGGTCTATCGCCCCGATGAACTGATTGCAGCAGCGCGCGAGATGGCCAGCGCGCAACCGATCATGTTCCACCCGCTGTGCGGCGGCATCCATCCGGACCTGGCCTGGCAGAGCCTCAAGCTCTTCATGGACAAGGTCATGCCCACGCTGCGGGAAGAGGGCATTGGGTAGCCGCCTGCCAGCCCACAGCAGGACCAGCCAGGCTGCACACTACAGCCTCAGCGGGGATGGAATTCGTCGTCCTCCTCGAGGGAGGCGAGGCTGAGCCCAACGGACTCGGAACTGGGCGTATTGCCCGAGGCTCCCTCTTTGGCGAATTTGATTTTCAAGCGCACGTTGTTCGTCGAATCGGCGTTGCGCAGTGCCTCATCTTCACTGATCAGGCCTTCCTGGTACAACTCGAACAGCGCCGAGTCGAACGTCTTCATTCCGACGTTCTCGGATTTTTGCATCACTTCCTTGATGCCATCCACTTCACCTTTGAGGATCAGGTCCGCAACCATCGGCGTGCCCAGAAGTATCTCGATAGCCGCTGCGCGCTTGCCGTTCACCGTCGGAATCAGGCGCTGCGACACGATGCACTGCATATTCAGCGACAAATCCATCAACAGCTGGGGGCGCCGCTCTTCCGGGAAAAAGTTGATTATGCGATCCAGGGCCTGGTTGGCGTTGTTGGCGTGTAGCGTGGAAATACACAGGTGTCCGGTCTCGGCAAAGGATATCGCGTGCTCCATGGTTTCGCGGTCGCGGATCTCGCCGATCAGTATCACGTCCGGCACCTGGCGCAACGTATTCTTGAGGGCGTTGTGCCAACTGCGTGTATCCACCCCGACCTCGCGCTGGTTGACGATGGACTTCTTGTGGCTGTGCACATACTCCACCGGGTCCTCGATGGTCACAATGTGGCCGCTGCTATTGCTGTTGCGATAGTCAATCAGCGCGGCCAGCGAGGTGGATTTACCCGAACCCGTCGCGCCCACGAACAGCACCAGTCCACGCTTGCGCATGACGACTTCAGTCAGGATCGGCGGCAGGCGCAAGTCCTGCCAGCGCGGAATGTCGGCTACGATATTGCGCGCCACGATGCCGACCTCATTGCGCTGCATAAAAATATTCACGCGGAAACGACCGTAACCCGAGATCGAGGTCGCCAGGTTCATTTCCAGATCGGTCTCAAACGCAGTGCGCTGTGTCGGGTCCATCAGCTCATAGGCGATCTCCTTGATCTCGCCCGGCTGCAGGATGTCACTGGCGATAGGCTTGAGCACGCCCTGGAATTTGGCGCACGGAGGCGCTCCCGTGCTCAGGTATAAGTCCGAACCCTGTTCCGTTGACAAGATTTTCAGCCATTCGGTTATTCGCACAGGACACTCCTTTTATAGTTGCGCCTTACTTTAGCAGCTTGCCGCCGACGGACAAGGGTGGAAGCCTGCCTAATGACGGATTCCGGCAATTTCACGGTGCTGAAGACAGCTGCGATCACAGGCGCAGGCCTCTTACCCGCGCTGATAGTTGGCGCTGATCAGCCGCGATTGTGTCTGCACGAATGTCAGCGCCAATGGTAGCCACGGCGGCACGGCGCACGTATTCTATGCACCTTTTTACGCCGGAGAGACACCGTGGATAACACTCGCCCTACCCCGCTCGTCGACGACATTGACGGTACCCGCAGAAAACTGGAGTCGTGGATAGCGTCTCATCGCGGCCATAACGTGACGATACCGCAGCTGTCCATTCCGGAAGCCACCGGCATGTCCAACGTGACCCTGCTGTTTGACGTGCTGTGGGAGGAAAACGGACAGCCTCGCAGTGAACCGGTGGTGGCGCGCCTGCAACCGTCGATAGAACGTCCCGTCTTTCCCGATTATGACCTGACCCAGCAATACGAGGTCATGGATATCATCGGTCGCAACAGCGATATACCCGTCCCGCAACTGCGCGGGTTGGAAACAGACAAATCCTTGCTGGGCGTGCAGTTCTATCTGATGAAGCGCACGGAGGGTCGCATCCCCACTGACATGCCGCCCTACAACATGGACGGCTGGATGATGCATGAGACCAGCGAGCCGCAGCGCCGGTCGCTGTGGTGCGCGGCAGTGGACACCATGGCGCGCTTCCACCGACTGGATTACCAGCAGCTGGGGTTCGCCGGCCTGCACGAAGCGGGCAAGACGCCGCTGCAACAGCAGCTGGCGTATTGGCAACAGTACCTCGACTGGGCCCTGGAGGGCGCCGGCCACACCATCTGCCAGCAGGCCCTCGACTGGCTATCGGCCAATCAGCCAGACGACGAACCCACCGTGTTGTGCTGGGGCGACGCCCGCCTGGGCAATGTCATCTTCAATAACTCCCTGGATGGGATTGCCGCCGTACTGGACTGGGAGATGGCAGTGCTGGGAAATCCGGTGCAGGACCTGGCCTGGTTCAATTACCTGGACGCCACCTTCTCGGAAGGGCTGGGCATGCCGCGACTGGCCGGGCTCCCCAGTTACGAGGAAACTGTTACGCGCTGGGAACAGGCGTCCGGACACTCGGCGCGTGACTATGACTATTACCAGGTTTTTGCCGGCATGCGCTATGGCCTGATCCTCTCGCGCATCATGCTGGCCACCGGCCAGGACAGCGAGGTACAGAACAGTTTCGCCTGCCAGCTGTTGCAAAAATACCTCGAGCGCCTGACCTGATACACCTGTCGCCCCGTTCGCGTCGGGCTGTCGGCGGCGCGATCGGCGCAACTGTACTCGCCTGACATTGGCGGCTACACTTGGGCCGCTTCAGGCAGGCGGCGCGGGGAACTCTGACCGGCATCGACCTCGCGACTGTCAGCGCGCCTGTTCAGCTTAAGGAGATTCCGTTGGCTTCCCAATTGTACACACAGTTGCAGGCACTGGCACAGCCGGATGCCCGGCGGTTGCTCAGCAACATCAATCGCGGGATCGAGAAAGAGAGCCTGCGCATCAACGCGCAGGGCAAGCTGGCACAGACTCCACATCCCGCCGGACTCGGCTCCGCGCTTACCCATTCGTCCATCACCACGGATTACTCCGAAGCGCTGCTGGAGTTCATCACACCGGTCAGCGCCAGTATCGAGCAAAGCCTGCAGCAACTCGAGGATATACACAGCTACGTGTACCAGAAACTCGATGAGGAAATACTGTGGTCAGCCAGCATGCCCTGTATTCTCGCGGGCGACGCGGGCATACCCGTCGCGCGCTATGGCAGCTCGAATATAGCGCGCATGAAGACGGTTTATCGCTACGGACTGGGTCATCGTTACGGGCGGCTGATGCAAACCATCGCGGGCATTCACTATAATTTTTCCATGCCACAGGCCTATTGGGATAAAGCCTGGCAGGATGCTGGCAGTCCCGGTGAACTACAGGATTACATCAGCACGCGCTACCTCGGGCTGATTCGCAACTTCCGCCGCTACTCCTGGCTGCTGATCTATTTGTATGGCGCATCGCCGGCGGTGTGCTCCAGTTTCCTGAAGGGCCGTGACAACCACGGCCTGCAATCATTTGACGGGGAAGCCGGGAGCCTCTACATGCCGTACGGTACGGCACTGCGCATGGGCCGCCTGGGCTATAACAGCGACGCCCAGAAGCAGTTGAACGTGTGTTACAACTCGCTGGGCAATTATGTGGCCACCTTGTCCAGCGCCATCATGCAACCGCATGCTGCCTACCAGCACATCCCCTCGGGCCAGAACGGGAACTACCAGCAGTTGAATGACAGCCTGCTGCAAATCGAGAATGAGTTTTATAGTCCCATCCGGCCCAAGCGCGTGGCCAGATCCGGAGAGACCGCATTAAGTGCGCTGGTGCGAGCCGGTATTGAATACGTTGAAGCGCGCTGCGTGGACATCAGCCCGTTTTCACCGGTTGGCCTGGACGCCCCACAAATGCGCTTCCTCGACACCTTCCTGTTGTACTGCCTGCTGGATGCGAGCCCGCCCTGTGAAGACAGTGAACAGGCGAGCCAGTCTGCCAACCTTGATGCGGTGGTCAACACCGGCAGGCAGCCCGGCCTGCTGCTGAACAACAACGGTACAGACATGCCATTGGTGCAATGGGCGCAGGAGATGCTCCACGCGATGCGCCCGATCGCCGAACTGCTCGATGGCACGCACGCGTGCAGTGACTACGGCGCAAGCCTGGATGCGCAACTGGCCAAGGTGGCGGATGCAGACCTGACCCCCTCCGCCCGAGTGTTGCGCGAGATGCGCGAACGTCAGTTGCCGTTTTTTCGCCTGGCAATGGCCTACAGCGAACAGTGGGCGCAGTATTTCCGCGCCCGCCCGCTACCGGCGGATACCCAGGCCGCCTTCGATGCCGAGACGGCGCGTTCACTTCTGGCGCAACGCGCGATTGAGGAGTCCGACAACATCAGCTTTGAACACTATCTGCAGAACTATTTTGCGCAGTACAAATCCCTGTAAGGCATCCGGCCATGAATTTTCTGGCCCATTTCCACCTCGCCTGGCCAGATGAGGGCCTGATCGCCGGCGGATTGGAAGGCGATTACTACAAGGGCGTATTGCGCGGGCAACTGCCCCCGCATGTAGAACGCGGCGTAAAGCTGCACCGCGCCATCGACGCCTACACTGACGGACACCCGCTGATCCTGCAATTGCGCCGCGAGCTCCCACCCGGGCTGCGACGCTATGCCGGCATTCTGATTGATCTCTGCTTTGACCATTACCTCAGCCTGCACTGGACGCGCTTTTCCAGCGTGTCGCTGCCCGACTTCAGCAGGGCGGTGTACCGCATCCTGGACGCGCAGGAGAGCGCATTGAGCGACGGCGCGCGCCGCATGACGGCCAGGCTCGTCGAATACGATGTACTCAATCTCTACCAGGAATGGGGTACCGTGACAGCCACCGCGGCGCGCATTGGCGAGCGCTTCCGGCGCGACAATCCGTTTCTCGATTTGGAGCGCGTATTGTCCCCGTCCAAGGACACGCTGGAGCGAACATTCCTGGACTTTTACCCGCAACTGGAGGCGTTTTGCAGGAAAACGCTTGTCCAGCTGCGATGAACGCGCACTCTGGCCGTTGACTGCGACTCACGTGGCAGGGTAGTTTTTGCTTTGAGCAGCTGTTGTCGGTCATGGACCGAAACCTCCGGTCGTTGCACTTCGGGCAAAATGTCCCTAGTGTACCGGCGACAACCTGTTGCGCTTGCACATCCCCGAGGTCACCCGTACACATGCCGCACACTCTTTCCCCACGCCTGGTTTTTGTTGCCTTGGTACTACTGGCGGTAATCTCAATGCTGTTTGCGCGCGTGTATTTGCAGGCCTATGTCGGACTGGAGGCCTGCCCGCTGTGCATGTCGCAACGTGTTTTTGTCGTGCTGTGGGGCGTTATTGCACTGGTTGCTGCCGTGCATAATCCGCAGACGGTGGGCCGCCGCGTGTATGCGGTGCTGTGCGGTGCGGCGGCCTGGGCCGGGGCAGCCGTGGCGGCGCGGCATGTCTGGTTGCAACATCTGCCCGCAGACCTGGTCCCCGCTTGTGGGCCCAGCCTCGACTACATGCTGGAAAATTTACCGTTCCAGGACACGCTGAGCATTGTGCTGGCCGGTGACGGCAATTGCGCCGAGATCGACTGGACCTTCCTCGGCTTCAGCATCCCGGAACAGACACTGGCGGTGTTCTGCGTCGCGCTGCTGGTAAGTCTGTGGCAGGCCGTGCGAGACTACCCCGACCGCACCTGACCGTGGCAAAACCATTGCGAGGCAATTCGACCATGCTCACCCAGAATCACGATCCACAGCAGCGTTTAGAGGCAGTAGAGCATTTGCTCACCCGGTGGCTCAAGGAGCGGCGCGCACTGTTGGGTGTTTACACAGAAATCGTGGTGACGCTGGACTACAGCCTGGATGACGAAGCACTGGAGCAGCGCCAGAAAACGCTGTGCGAACTGCTGGTGGACTACGTGTCAGTGGGGCACTTCGAGGTCTTTCACGAACTGATTAATGAGGCCGAGAGTTTTGCTGACGGCAGCTGCGTGCTGGCCGAGAAACTGATGCCCGCAATCGGGGCCACCACGGAGGTGATCCTGGCCTACGAGGAAAAGTACGCCGAAACACGCGGGCATCTGGAAAAATTAAAGCGCGACCTGTCAGCACTGGGAGAGGTGCTGGAGTCGCGCTTTGTGCTGGAAGACCAGCTTATTGCTGGCCTTCACAATCGACACCGACGCCTCGTAAGGCAGGTGCCGAAAACCGCCTAGCCTCTATTTGGCTGCGGGTTCTGCTGCCGGTTCTGCAGCCGCGCCAGCGCCTGCCGCAGCGTCGCCGGCGGGGATACCGATCAGCTCCACTTCAAACACCAGTGCTGCGTTCGGTCCAATCACCTGGCCGGCACCACCGGCACCGTAAGCAAGATCCGCCGGAATCGCCAGTTTCCACTTTGAACCAACGGGCATCAGTTGCAGCGCCTCGGTCCAACCGGGAATGACCTGGCCAACGCCGAAAGTCACTGTCTCGCCACGGCTGTAGGAAGAGTCGAACTCGGTGCCATCAGTCAGCGTACCGCGGTAGTGCACTTCCACGGTATCGTCTGCGGTCGGCTTCGGACCGGTTCCCTCGGTGATGACTTCATACTGCAGGCCGGACGCAGTCGTCACAACGCCTTCTTTGGCTTTGTTCGCGGCCAGAAACGCTTCTGATGCCGCCAGGTTTGCCTCGCTCAGCTTGGCCTGGGCCGCTTCGTGCTCAGCGCTGGCCTTTTCCTGATACGCCTGCATTTCAGCCGCAATTTCTTCCTGCGTCATACGTGCTTCTTTGCCATCCAGTGCATCGGACAAACCGAGTCCGAAAGACGTTGCGTCCAATGGCACGCCGTCAGCCTTCATGCGCTGGCCCAAACCGAACGCGATACCGTAGCTCAGGCGCTGTTCGGTAGTCGCCAACGCGGCATCCGCAGCAGCAGGGGCTTTGGCTTCCGCAGAGGCGGCTGCCGGCTCGTTCGCCGGGGCAGTGGTTGTTGCTTTTTGATCGCAGGCTTGCAGAGCAACAACGCTGAGCAGCGCAAGCGGCAGTAAATATGTCTTCATATTTCGTTCCATAGTCGTCAAAGAAATCGTGGGATTTGCGGGTACTGTTACTGTTGTCACTGCAAGATCGTGCCTGGCGCGCAACTTATATCTCGGTTCCAGTGCATCTTCGGACAACTGTCGTCCCATGCTCCGAAACCGCCAGCCTGCGCAGTGTGCGGCCATCTTACTACCCGTCACTCTCGGGCGCTACCCCTTAGACGCCGCTGAGACAGCCCTGAGCCATCGTCCACTCACGGCGCAACCAGGGCGGCCAAATGCCTGACATGGGTGTCCCAGTCGCTGGTACCTGGACAGGCCCGTTGCGCCACCCGCGTCAGATTTTCCAGCAGCGCAGCGTCGCAGCGAGGCAGGGAGGGAGAACGCTGGTAAAACGCATACATCATGTCCTGCTGTTCGCGTTCCGCCTGCAGTTCCAGATGTTTGAGCTCGTCACGCGCACTTTCCGCACCGGGGTAGTCGCGCAGTTGACGTCGCAGCCCGCGCAGTGGTTTCACCACCTGTTCCCGCCATTCGCTAACTAGCGCCTCCAACGCGGCCAAGTGGTCATCGCTGAGGCTGCACTTCAAGTGCGCCAGCCAGGCCGCATACAGCAACAGATTTACATCCATGTCGAAGGTGTCCTGCAGCGCAATACATGACGATGCGACCTCGTTCAGGCGGTACATCGTCAATGAATAATCCCACAATGGGTTGCTCATGCTGTCGTCTATGGTCTGCGTCTGCAATTTCACCTTACACCAGCGGCGCCAGCACGCACTAGCCCGCAGCGTGCCCGGCGGGTAGAATTCGCGGCCTCATGATCATACTGCGCGATATCGCCCTGCGGCGCGGCAGCAAACTGCTGCTGCAGGATGCCAACGTCACCATTCAACCCGGTCAGCGCCTGGCGTTGATCGGTGCCAACGGCTGTGGCAAATCCAGCCTGTTTGCGCTGTTGCTGGGCGAGTTGGGCGCCGATGCCGGCGACATCGAAGGCATGAATACCCTGCGCATGTCGCACATGGCGCAGGAAACACACGCCACCGACATGCCCGCCGGCGAGTTCGTGTGGCGCGGCGACAAGGTATTGGCCGAACTGCGTGACGCTGTCTCGACCCTGGAGCTTGCCGGGGAGTTCGATAAGGCGGCCGGCCTGCACAGCCGCCTTGACGAGATAGACGGCTACAGCGCGGAACGCCGTGCACAGCGCCTGCTGCAGGGACTGGGATTCGCCGAGGATGCTCACGCCCGCCCGGTCAGCGCGTTTTCCGGCGGCTGGCGTATACGACTCAACCTCGCCCGCGCACTGATGACTCCCTCCGACATCCTGTTGCTGGATGAGCCGACCAACCACCTCGACCTCGATGCCACGCTGTGGCTGCAACAGTGGCTACAGCAGTATCCGGGTACGCTGCTGATGATTTCCCATGACCGGGATTTCATCGACGCCACCTGCGAACGCGTGTTGCATATCGAGCAGCAACAGCTGTTCGCCTATAAAGGCACCTACTCCGATTTCGAACGTATGCGCGCCGAGCGCCTGGCCAACCAGCAGGCGAGTTTCGAGAAGCAGCAGCGCCGGATCGCCGAAATCGACGATTTCGTGCGCCGCTTTCGCTACAAGGCCACCAAGGCCAAGCAGGCGCAGAGTCGGCTGAAAGAATTGGAACGGATGCAGACACTGGCCCCCGCCCACGCCGACTCGCCGTTCGATTTCAGTTTCCCGACACCGGCCAGGAGCAGTGACCCGCTGCTGCGCCTTGACGAGGCGACCCTCGGCTATGGCAGCACGGCCGTGCTCCGTGGCGTGGACCTGCAATTGCGGCCCGGGAGCCGTTATGGATTACTGGGCCGCAACGGCGCGGGCAAATCCACGTTGCTGAAAAGCCTGATCGGTGAACTGCCCCTGCTGGGTGGCGCTCGCACGACGGGCGAGCACCTGCGCATCGGCTACTTCGACCAGCAGCAACTGGAAGCACTGGATATGCAGGCCAGCCCGGCGCTGCACCTGCAGCGGCTCAGCCCGACAGCACGGGAACAGGAGATCCTCAATTTCCTCGGCGGTTTCAATTTTCGCGGCGATGCGGCCACCGCAACCATCGCGCCGTTCTCGGGCGGCGAAAAGGCCCGCCTCGCGCTGGCGATGGTGGTGTGGCAAAAGCCTAACCTGCTGGTACTGGATGAACCCACCAACCACCTCGACCTCGACATGCGCCACGCGATGGAAGTTGCACTGCAGGCTTACGAGGGCGCACTGGTGCTGGTCAGCCACGATCGCCACATGCTGCGCAACACCGCCGAGGAATTGCTGCTGGTGCACGATGGCTGCGTGGAGGAGTACAGCGACGATCTCGAAGGCTACGAGCGCTGGATTCTGTCGAGTTACCGCCAGACCGAGAAGCGGGAGGTTGGCGCAACCGACACCTCGCGCAAGGAGAAGCGCCAACAGGCCGCAAACCAACGCGATAAACTGCGGCCGTTGCAAAGGCAGGTGGACAAAACCGAAGCACAGATGAACGAGGTGCACGCGGCCCTGCAGGCGTTGCGCGAACAGCTCGGTGATACCGCGCTGTACACGGAACAAAGCCGGCAAACGCTGGCAGATCTATTAAAGCGCGAGGGCGAGCTGAAAAATCGCGCCGCGGCGCTGGATGATGCGTGGCTGGAACAGCAGCAGATGCTGGAGCAGTTGTCGCAGGAGATTTGCAGATGACAATGCGTATCCCATTGGGCCCGGACGAATTCGATATCACTATTCTGGAGAACCTGATCCGGACTGCTTACCCCAACGTCCGCCTGGCCTCGATCTCTGTGGTAGACGCGGCGCTGTCGAGCGACGGCGATCAGCGCGTATCGACCGCCCGGCGCATCGCGTTCGATGTGACCTACGCCGACGACTCCGAGCCGGACCTGCCTTCAAGACTCATGGTGAAAGTTGCACGACCGGAATTCCGCGAAATCCCGCTCTATGACAATGAGGTTGCCGTGTACACCCGTATCGGCAAGGAATTGCCACTACGGGTTCCGCGGTCACGTCCGCGATCGCGACAGCGCCACTTTCGGCCTCGTACTTGAAGACCTGCGACCGATGCACGCGACATTTGAGGATGTTCTTTCACCGCTCACTGCGGATGACACGGCTGCCCTGTTGGATCAGCTCGCAGCACTGCATGCCGCGTACTGGGAGTCCAGTCGGTTCAAGGGTGACCTGGACTGGGTACAGCCGCACATATCAGGGCCCATCCATGAGCTCTTCACCTCCGAGCACGGCGTCGCACTACTGATAAACCACGAGGTTGCAACCCACCAGTTCAAGCGTGAACTGGTGCAGGCAACCGGCGAGACAACGGCTTCGCTGCGAGCAAAGGTGGCGCGTGTGCAGGCACACCAGGCAGCCCTGCCGTGTACGCTGTTACACGGTGATGCGCACATCGGCAACACCTACCGCCTGCCGGACGGGCGACGCGGATATCTCGACCTCCAGCTCACGGCGCGAGGATTCTGCATGCACGACGTCAGCTATACCATCGTCACATCGCTGAGCGTCGAGGACCGTCGAGCGCATGAACGCGACCTGATCGCCGGCTATCGCCAGCGACTCGTCGAGTTGGGCGTGGCTGCGCCGCCCAGCCTTGAAGAGCTTCTCTACGAGCACCGGCTGGCGATGGTCTGGTGCCTGTATATTGGCTGGCTCACCTCTCCGACCGAAAACTATGGCTGGGAGATCACGGTAGCGAACCATATACGGATCAGTACGGCCTATCGCGACCTCTCTTCATCGGCTGCGGTGGAGGCGCTGCCCGTCGGCGCGTAGGCCAGATCATGTAGTCATGTAGCCGCAGACGAAGCGCGCCGGACTTCTGCTACTTCAACACGGCCCGCGCCAGGCGCAATTTCTCATCTCGACTCAATTTCTTGATGGATGCCTCGCGTCGCTGGGCGGCGCTGCGGTCAGGCGCCGGGTCTGACCACAACAATTCCACCGGACGACGGCCTCGCGTATAACGGGAGCCGCCGACCAGAACGCCGTTGTGCTGCATTAATCGCCGCTGCAGGTCTCTTGCTACCCCGGTATACAGTGAGCCATCGGAACACTGCAGGATGTAGACAGTCCAGGGCGCATCCATGGCATCAGGCCAGCGCCAGCACCTCTTTCACACAGGCACTGATACCGGCATACGCTTCGGACACCTTCCCGGCGAGCATATAGGCGGGCGTCGTAACCAGCTTGTGCGTCACATCCACGCGCGCTTCGGATACAGGACACGGCAGATGCGCACCGCCCATCGCGGTAATCGCCGCCGCCGTATCGGCATCATTGCCAATAGTGCAACGAGCGCCCTCGCCACAAATGGCAGCCGACATCACGGGCGCGATGCAAATCAGGCCTATCGGCTTGCCGCTGTCGTGGAAAGCGCGCGCCAGCGCCAGGAAATCAGGCTGCACGTCCATCGCTGCGCCTGCCACCGCAAAATTGCTCAGGTTTTTCGCCGCACCGAAGCCGCCCGGCACCAGCAGCGCATCAAACTCCGCTACCCTTGCCTGCGTGATATCGCGGATATTGCCGCGCGCGATACGCGCCGCTTCCACCAGCACATTACGCGTCTCACCCTCCACAGGTTCACCGGTCAGGTGATTGATGACATGCATCTGCTCGATGTTCGGCGCAAAGCACTCATAGCTCGCGCCCTGCTGCTCCAGGCACAACAGCGTCAGCACCGCCTCATTGATCTCCGCGCCATCGTAAACACCGCACCCCGACAGTACTACGGCAACTTTTTTACTCATGCATCTTCCCCCTCGCTGTAGATAACGCCCCGTGACGGTCATGGTAGCCGACTATGCTGGCACCGAGAATACTGTCGCGCGAAGGCGGTCGCGTGAACACAGTCGCGCGAAGGCGGTCGCGCGAACACAGGTCGCGACCATGAAGTCTCGATCAAACGTCGAGGCCAGATGCCGATCAGCTAATAGCATCCAGCAATATCGCCATGCCAAAATACTCTAGGCCGCGTTGTTGTGCCCGATCGATCCAATGGTATTATGGCTGCCGTTCAAATTACGCGGAAAAAACCGCCGCATTACAACTGGAGAACTGCATGAGTGATCAAATCGTACACGTCAGCGATGCCACCTTTGACGCAGAAGTCTTGAATTCCGAACTCCCCGTACTGGTAGATTTCTGGGCAGAGTGGTGCGGCCCCTGCAAAATGATTGCACCTGTGCTGGATGAATTGGCCGCCGATTACGAAGGCAAATTGAAAATCTGCAAAGTCGATGTGGACGCCAATCCTGAAATTCCGCAGAAGTTCGGCATTCGCGGTATTCCGACGTTGATCGTATTCAAGGGCGGCAACGCAGAGGCCACTAAAGTGGGCGCACTGTCCAAGACCCAGTTGACCAATTTCATTCAGGAAGTCATTTAGCACATCAGTGTGTCGGCCTCCCCGCGGTCGAGAGACGCAGGTTCGACCCACTAATTGGCAGAAAAAAGCGGTAGACGGCCCTAACGGGCCGTGCTACATTCCAAACCGTCGCACATTCCTGTGCCATAACAAAAACTCTGCAACCCACGTTAAAGCTAATAGCTAATATTTTTAGTTGGCATCGCCAACAGCGTTCGGTTACACGTCACTTCTTCCCCTAATCATGCGTGCTCACTCATTTCTCATATGAATCTAACTGACTTAAAAACCAAATCTACCCAGGAAATTATCGATATCGCCAAGGAAATGGGCCTCGACAACATGGCCCGTTCGCGCAAGCAGGATATTATTTTTGCCGTGCTGAAGCGCCACGCCAAGAGTGGCGAGGATATCTACGGCGATGGGGTGCTCGAAATTTTAACGGATGGCTTTGGCTTCCTGCGCTCCGCCGACAGCTCTTACCTGGCGGGCCCCGACGACATCTATGTCTCGCCCAGCCAGATTCGCCGCTTCAATCTGCGCACCGGTGATACGATCTCCGGGAAGATTCGGCCACCGAAGGACAGCGAACGCTACTTTGCGCTGCTGAAAGTCGACGAGGTCAACCTCGACAAGCCGGAAAATTCCAAGCACAAAATTCTCTTCGAAAACCTCACTCCCCTCTTTCCCGACCAACGCCTGACACTGGAAACAGGTAACGGCAGCACCGAGGATTTGACCTGTCGCATCATCGATCTGGTCGCGCCCATCGGAAAGGGACAACGAGGATTACTGGTGGCGCCGCCCAAAGCGGGCAAGACCATCATGATGCAGAACATTGCCCAGGCGATCCTCACCAACAACCCCGAGTGCTACATCATCGTGTTGCTGATTGACGAGCGCCCGGAGGAAGTGACGGAAATGCAACGTTCAGTGGGCATTCGCGGCGCCGAGGTCGTGGCCTCGACGTTTGACGAGCCGCCCTCACGCCATGTACAGGTCGCCGATATGGTGATCGAGAAAGCCAAGCGCCTGGTGGAACACAAGAAAGACGTGGTGATCCTACTGGACTCCATCACCCGCCTGGCGCGCGCCTATAACACGGTCATCCCCAGTTCCGGCAAGGTGCTGACCGGCGGTGTGGACGCACATGCGCTGGAGCGCCCCAAGCGCTTCTTCGGCGCCGCGCGCAACACCGAGGAAGGCGGCAGCCTGACGATCATCGCCACGGCGCTGATCGATACCGGCTCGAAGATGGACGAGGTAATTTACGAAGAGTTCAAGGGCACGGGCAACCTGGAACTGCACCTGGATCGCAAGATCGCAGAGAAGCGCGTCTATCCGGCTATCAATATTCGCCGCTCAGGCACGCGTCGCGAGGAACTGCTCACTGCCGACGATGAACTGCAGCGCATGTGGATTCTGCGCAAGCTGCTGCACGGCATGGAAGACCTGCCCGCCATTGAGTTCCTGGCTGACAAACTCAAGGAAACCAAAACCAACGACGAATTCTTCAAGTCGATGAAGCGCAAGTAGCGCTCAATTTCAGCTTCGCAGCCTGCCGCAGGAAGCCAGTCGAGATGCGTTGCAGCTGATTTAGACTCCGTGTACTTTCCGCGCTGGACACTGACGGATTGCAGACATCGTGACATACACCGACCTCAGGGATTTTATCGCGGCGCTGGAAAAGCGCGGCGAGCTGGTTCGCATTCACACTGAGGTCGATCCCAAACTCGAGATGACGGAAATCGCCGACCGCACGCTGCGTGCCGGCGGGCCCGCGCTGTTGTTTGAAAATCCCAAAGGCTACAACACACCGGTACTCGCCAACCTGTTCGGCACGGAGCTGCGGGTCGCGCTGGGCATGGGTGCGCAGAATCTCACGGCACTGCGCGAGATCGGCGAGATTCTTGCGTATCTGCGCCAACCGGATCCACCGAAGAGCATGCGCGATCTCTGGGACAAGGCGCCGCTGCTGAAGCAGGTGTTGCACATGGCGCCGAAGGTGGTGCGCAATCCACCCTGCCAGTACCACGCCAAGCAGGGCGCGGATGTCGACCTCGGGCAACTGCCTATCCAGACGTGCTGGCCGGGCGACGCGGCGCCATTGATCACGTGGCCGCTGGTGATCACGCGCGGGCCCAGCAAGGAACGCCTGAACCTCGGCATCTACCGCATGCAATTGCTCGGGCGCAACAAGTTGATCATGCGCTGGCTGTCGCATCGCGGCGGGGCGCTGGATTTCCGCGATTGGCAACTCAGGCATCCTGGCAAACGCTATCCTGTAGCGGTTGCGCTCGGCGCCGACCCGGCAACCACGCTGGCGGCGGTGACACCAATCCCCGATGCAGTGTCCGAGTACGCGTTCGCCGGCCTGTTGCGCGGCAGCAAAACCGAGCTGGCCGAATGCTTCACCCCCTTGTGCCGCGATCACGGCTTGCAAGTGCCGGCCACCGCGGAATACATACTCGAAGGCTATATCGAACCGGGCGAGATGGCCGACGAAGGTCCGTTCGGCGACCACACCGGGTATTACAACGAGGTGGAGCGCTTCCCGGTATTCACCGTCGATGCGATTACGCACCGCGAATCACCGATTTACCACAGCACCTACACCGGGCGCCCGCCCGATGAACCGGCCATTCTGGGCATGGCGCTGAACGAGGTGTTCATACCGATACTGCAGAAACAGTTTCCGGAAATTGTCGACTTCTACCTGCCGCCGGAAGGCTGCTCTTACCGCCTGGCCGTGGTCACGATGCGCAAGGAATACCCCGGCCATGCGAAGCGCGTGATGCTGGGCGTGTGGTCTTTTCTGCGCCAGTTCATGTACACGAAGTTTGTGATCGTCACGGATGCCGATGTGAACGCGCGCGACTGGAAAGATGTGATCTGGGCCATGACCACGCGCATGGACCCCGAGCGCGACTCGGTATTTATTGAAAACACACCGATCGACTACCTGGACTTTGCCTCGCCGGTCTCGGGGCTGGGCTCAAAAGTCGGCTTCGATGCCACGCACAAGTGGCCGGGGGAAACCACGCGGGAATGGGGCCGTCCGATTGCGATGGATGCCTCAGTGAAACAGCGTATCGACGAGTTGTGGGACGAACTCGGCATCCCGCTCCAGGCCTAGCCGCTCCAGCCCCAGCCGCTCCACGCGATCAGGTCCCGGCCGCTATCCTTGCGGTGGTGGGAGCAACCGGATCAGGCCGCGGCAGCGCGGGCAGATTGTCTTCCTGCAACAGCAGCCCTTCGCGAAAATAGGCGGCGGCCACCGTGGGCTCGCCCAGTGCGTCCAGCAAACGGCCCAGTTCCGCGCAAATCTCTGCGCTGCGCTGCAGTCGATACGCACTCTCGAAGTAATCGCGCGCCTTGCCCCATAATTTGTCCCGCGCAGACAAGCGGCCCAGGCACAGCAGCAGTTGGGGCTCCAGGGGATGCTCGGCCAGCCAACCCTCGGCGCGCGCCAGTTGCCGGGCCGGATCGGCTTCCACAAAGGCGTACAACCGCACCAGCGCAGGCTGCCACTCCTGTTTCACCGCCTGAAAAATGATTTTCTCCGCTGCATCATGGTCTGCCCGCAGTATCAGGTTGCGAACATAGGCTTCGACCAGCGCGCTGTCGTTTTGCAATGGCCTGGGCACTTTCTGCCAGCTGGCGTGTAATTGCTCGATCGCGGTACCCGTCTGCTGCAGCCGCTTGAGGTGCGCCAGCCGCTCCAGTTGCTGCAAGTCTGCACTGCTGAGTACTTTATGCTTTTGCAGTTGCGGCAACAGCTCCAACACTTTGTCCCAGTCCTGCAAACCCTCGTACGCCTGCTGCAACACCCTGAGGGCCTGGGGATGGCGGCCGGGATTGCGCATGGCCTGGTCCAGAGCGGCAATCGCCTGCTGATACTCTCCGGTCTGCAAGTGCATTTCCGCCTGCGCGATCTCCACTGCCATCGCCGCGCCAGGTTCCGCTTGCCTGGCGGCGCGCAGGTACTCCTGGGCTTTTTCCGCGTCCTGCAATTGCGCGCTGGCACGGGCTGCCAATACATAATTCAGCAGCGGGGCTTCATTGTGCGCAGCCCCGCTCGCCAACTGGCGTCGCGCGATATCCCAGTTGCCCTCGATAAAACTGATAGTGCCGCGCGTGCTGAGGCGCAATGCTTTACGCGATTTACGCGCACCAAACCAGGACACCAGGCTGCGTTGCCCGCTGCTAATCTGGTAAACCAGGCGCAGCACAATAAAAAGTGCCACCACCAGTAACAGCAGCAACAGCAACCCGACCCACAGGCTGGCCTCCAGCGTATAGTTGCCGTAGGCCACCAGCACATAGCCGGGGTCGGTTTCAATGATGCCGACTATCCCGGCACCGAGCAGCAGCGTCACCAGCGCGATGGCGAATAATTTACGCATGTTTACTGCTCGCCTCCGGCTTGTGCCCGCTGCGCCATGGCTTCATCCATAGCTTGTTGTGAACGGGAAATATTCGGCTGCGGTATTTGTATCGTGAGCGTGGCAAGGTGCCTTACCTGTGCTGCGATAGCTTCCGCGGTAGCGGCATCCGCATCCTCGAACTGCGACACCCAATGCAGCGCCTGCTCCAGGCTGGCGCCATACAGCATCTGGTTACCCGACAACACCGCAATCTGCGCCTGTTCCAGCAACATGCGCAGGTTCAGTCGCACCAAGCCTTCCCACTGCGGGTCCATCAGCGCCTGCATGGGCGTATCGCGCCGCCGAATGATGATGTAGTCGGATAGTTGGGAGAGCGCTGCTTTATACCCCTGCTGCAGGCGATCCCGCCAGTCCTGCGCCGCTTCCTCGCTGGCTGGCGCCGGCTGTTGCGGGAACTGGAAAATAACCAGTCCATCGGCCTGCTCTATCAATGCCGCCAGGCGCAGGTAGATGCCCTCCACGTCCACCTTTGGCACCGCCCGGAGTTCCGCGACATCCGCGGCAACGGCAGCGCGCACCGCATGCAACGCGGGATCGTCGAGCTCGCGCAGCACCGAGTCGGCGCTATCGAGCAAGGCCTGGGCGGCGATCGGATCGCCGGCCATGACCAGCCGCTGATTGGCGAGGCGCAACAGATGCCCGGTTTCGGCCAGCAGCCAGCTCTCGCGATCGTTGGCGCTGAAGCGTGCCAACTCTTTTTGCTGCTCTGCCAATTGTACTTCCATGGATTGCAGGCTCTGGGTCAATTGCGCTGTCTGCTGCCCCAGTGTTGTTTCCAGGCCACCGATACCTGCGCTCAGCTCCTGTTCCAGACGAACCGACAACTCACCCAGACTGTCCTGCTTCTGCTGCACGGCGGTCTCAAGTGCCGCCACGCGCTGCGCAAGAATCGCTTCCCTGGATCGCCCTTCGAGCAACATCCACGCCGTTCCGAACGCGAGCGCAAGCACCAGCGCAAACAACAGCGAAAGGACCAGCAATGCGATGCCAGGGAAAAGGCTGCGCGGCGCGCCCTGCGATGTGTTGTTGTTTTCACCCGCGGCAGCGTCTGTGCGCATGTCTGTTGCCGTAGCGGCCTCGATCGGTATCGTGTTACCCGGCGGCGCAGCAGTGTTTGATTCGGTGTCGCTCACTCTTGATCTCCAGTGCGGGATCGCCATTCCTGTAAGGCGCGGAGCATAGCCATGTCCGAGGCGTTTGCCGCGGTCACGATATGATCGAAACCGGCCTGGCGAGCCATATCAGCGACGCGTTCCGACGGGACGACGAGACTGATCGCTTTAAACTTAGTGGTTTCTGCCGGGCTAAGCAATAGCAGTAAGTTGGCTAGACTTTCACCGCTACTCAGCATAATTACATCGATCTCCCACTCTGCAATTCGCAGCGCCAACGCCCCCGCGGGCACATCTGGCACGCGGCGGCGATAGCAGGCCAACTCATCGACCAGTGCGCCGCGATGCAACAGCTCCGTGCGCAACGCGTCGCGACCGCCTTCCCCTTTGATGATGAGCACGCGCTGCCCCTCAACATTGCGCAGATAGGGCAGCGCCAACAAGCCTTCGCTGCTCATATTGCTGCCGGGTGTGATGGCATGGATATGGAACTGCAACAGGCGCTCTGCCGTCGCTGCGCCGACAGAGTACCAGTTGATGCCCAGCGGCACCTGCGGCCAAAAGTCATTCACCAGTGCCATGCCAAAGCGCACCGCGTTGGCGCTGATGAAGATAATATGCTGGAAATGATCCAGATCCAGCAGTATCTGGCGTTGGGCGGGAGATAGTTGCGCGCATGCGGACAGCTCCAGCAGCGGCTGCCAATGGACGCGATAACCCGCTGCGGCGACCGCTGCGCACAGTCCATCCGCGGCGTCTCCCGCCGGGCGCGTGACCAGCACCCGGCGCACCGCCTGGCCCTGCCTATCCACTGTATACCTCGGCGAGAATGCCCGCAGCGCCCTGCGACAACAGGTCCTGGGCAACCTGTATACCCAACTGCTCGGCAGCGGCGGCGGGAGCCACAGCCTGCGCACGCAATAACAGCGAACCGTCAGGTTTACCCACCAGGCCGCGCAACAACAGCTCATCGGTTCCCTCGACAAACTCCGCGTAGCAGGCGATAGGCACCTGGCATCCGCCCTGCAGGTGTCGATTCATCGCGCGCTCGGCCGTCACCCGCGCTGCGGTGCGCGCGTGATGCAGCGGTGCCAGCAGCGCCTGCACGTCAACATCCGCGCTGCGCAGCTCGATACCGACTGCGCCCTGCCCACCTGCGGGGAGCGAATCAGCCACGGCGATACGCTGTGTAATGCGCTCTGCCAGCCCCAGGCGCAGCAGCCCGGCACTGGCGAGGATAATGGCGTCGTACTCGCCCGCGTCGAGCTTGCGCAGCCGCGTGTTGACGTTGCCGCGCAGGAATTTTACGACCAGGTCCGGACGCCGCGCGCGCAACTGGCACTCGCGCCGCAGGCTCGATGTCCCGATCACGCTCCCCTGCGGCAGCGCATCCAGTGACGGGTAGCGATGAGAGACAAAAGCATCGGAGGGATCTTCACGCGCGCAGATGATGCCGAGACCTAGGCCGGGTGGGAATTCCATCGGCACGTCTTTCATCGAGTGCACGGCGATGTCGGCGCTGCCATCGAGCAACGCTTCTTCCAGTTCCTTGACGAACAGGCCCTTGCCGCCGAGCTTGGCCAGCGGCGCGTCCAGCAACTGGTCGCCGCGCGAGGTCATCCCCAACAGTTGCACGTCCAGGCCGGGATGCGCCCGGGTCAGCGCGGAGCGCACGAATTCCGCCTGCCACAGTGCCAGCGGACTCTCCCGGGTGGCGATAATGAGTTTGCGCGGCATGTTGGGGATTCCGTGATTTCTTGGCGGGTAATGATAGCAGCCGTGCGGAGGGTCAGCGACATTTGAGGTTCTTGGATGATCGCTCCGAGCGAAGTTTTTGTATCGGACGAGAGCCGGAGAGACAACATGGCGGTCGGGGGACGCCAAAAAGCGCACATCCATGTGCAGGCTCGGGCGGCGACGTCCTGTCGCCGCACGCCCCCAACCACAATGCTGTCTCTCAGGCGCTTCCTGCGCTGCAAGTTCCAAACTAATCCACTTCAGTTTCTTACGATGCGTGAAATTGGAGCCATCCATGGGATTGGGTTGGGTGCTGGACTGTGCGAGGCATGGATGCCGAGCCCCCAGCCCCAAGGGCCCCCTTTATCGGGCATGGGTTCACGGCGTGTCCAGCGCACAGCCCAATCCTACAGGTGGCGGACAAAACCTAAACGAATGGAACTTTGAACTGATATACTTCCCGCGCCCTCCGCAACAACACGTCTTAAACCGAAACAGTACGACGGAATTTGCCACACCATGACCAAAGAAAAAGACACCAGCAAACTCTGGGGCGGGCGATTTAACGAAGCCACCGACGCGTTCGTGCAGCGCTTCACCGCTTCGGTGACATTCGACCAGCGCATGGCCGCAGACGATATTGCCGGATCGCTGGCCCACGCCCGCATGTTGCAGAGCGTCGGTGTGCTCAGTGCGCAGGAACTGCAGGAAATCGAAGGTGGCCTCGCCCAGGTGCAGCAGGAAATCGACGACGGGATTTTCCAGTGGTCCATCGAGCTGGAAGATGTGCATATGAACATCGAGACACGCCTGACCCAGCTGATCGGCGTGACGGGGAAAAAGCTGCACACCGGGCGCTCGCGCAACGACCAGGTGGCCACGGATATCCGCCTGCACCTGCGCGCCGCGATCGACCGCATCGCTGGCGAGCTGACGCGATTACAGCAGGGCACCATCGAATTGGCGGCGGCCAACACCGAGACCATCATGCCGGGGTTCACTCACTTGCAGACCGCGCAGCCGGTCGTGTTCGGCCACCATCTGCTGGCCTGGAATGAAATGCTGGAGCGCGATTACGGGCGGCTGATTGATTGCCGCGCGCGCCTGAACCAGTCACCACTGGGCGCGGCGGCGCTGGCCGGCACCACCTACCCGATCGACCGCGCGCACACGGCAGCGGCGCTGGGATTTGACCGGCCGACGGAGAATTCGCTGGACTCGGTCTCCGACCGGGATTTCGCGATCGAGTTTTGTGCGTTCGCGGCGCTGTTGATGACGCACCTCTCACGCATGTCCGAGGAACTCGTCTTGTGGACATCGGCACAATTCAATTTCATCGAACTGCCGGACCGCTTTTGCACCGGTTCATCGATCATGCCGCAGAAAAAGAACCCGGACGTGCCGGAGCTGGTGCGCGGCAAGACCGGCAGGGTGAATGGGCATTTGATTGCGCTGCTGACGCTGATGAAGAGCCAGCCGCTGGCCTACAACAAGGACAACCAGGAGGACAAGGAACCGCTGTTCGACACCATCGACACGGTGTTCGATTGCCTGCGCGCGTTTGCCGACATGGTGCCCGCAATCCGACCGAAAACGGCGGTCATGCGCGAGGCGGCGCGGCGTGGATTCTCCACCGCCACCGACCTGGCGGACTACCTGGTGCGGCTGGGCTTGCCGTTCCGTGATGCGCATGAAGTGGTGGGCAAAGCCGTCGCCCACGGTATTGCCAACGGCCAGGATCTGGCGGAGATGAGCCTCGACACGCTGCAGGGATTTTGTGCGGATATCGGTGAGGACGTGTTCGCAGTGCTGACGCTGGAGGGCTCGGTCGCCGCCCGCAATCACCTCGGCGGGACGGCGCCGGAGCAGGTCGTTGCCGCGGCGCGGCGCGCCAGTGCGCGACTGGCGGACCGTTAACACAACGGCGCTTCCCGTGCGTGTGACTTACTTGCTCATCGAAGAACGGTAGCGCAGGCTCGCCTGGAATGTCACATCGGGCGCGGTCTCAACGCGAATATCTTCCACGACGCTGATATCCACCGACCACTGTGGTGCGAAGTACCAACGCGTACCCACCGTAGCCATCACAGCGTCATCGCCAACACCGGTCAATGTGCTGTCAAGTGGCGCGGCGTGGCTGTCGAGTTGCGCGATCACCGACCAGTTTTGCGCAACGCGCCAGTCCATCGCCAGCCCTGCAAACCACAGGTTCTGCTCCTGCAATCCCTCCAGCACATTGCTGTCGCCGGCGCGCAGGTAACCGACCTGGCCGTGCCAGCTCAGCGGCAGGTCGGACATTTGCGCGCCGGAAAAGCGCACGGCGAGATAGGCATCGTCGGCGCCACTGCCCAAAAACTCATCGTCGGCGCCACTGCCCAAAAACTCATCGTCGTCGCCGGTGCCAAACTTATAGCCCAGCGCTGCACTCACCGTGGAGTTGTCGTCGCGATAGAACGCATGACTCACGGCCACGCTGACATCACCGATGCCGGAGGCATCATCCTGCATTAAAAAGCCGCCCTGCGCGGAAATGTAGCGGTAATCCAGCACGTCCCGCGGCACACCGGAACGACCGCCGTCGGACATGCCCCAGAAGTCATGCCAGTCATCGATCACTCCATCCAGGTCGCCGCCGCTCTGGTCCAGCCACGGCACTTCCAGTTGCAGATCCCAGTTGTCGATAAAGCCGTAGCGCAGTTCCAAGGCGAGGCGCCCGGTTTCCCCGTCCAGATTGAGATACTGCGTGTCATTGCTCTCATTGACATAGTGATTGGCGAGACTGCCGTGCAAGTCCACCGTCCACTCCCCGTGCGGCGTCGCCTGCGCCGCACGTTGCGAGGGCAGGCCGAACAACCCCGCCACCGGACTCAGGTTCTTCACATACAACGGCTCACTCACTGGCGCGCTACCGACGGCCGGCAGTGCGACAATGGCAACCAACACACCGGCACAGCGGTGTTGCGCGCACAGCAGCGGCAGCAGGCTGGACAAACACTTAAAGCCACGCAAAGCGAACATCCCCCTGCACCTGCATCTGCTCGGTCACAAAGGGTCGAAACAATTGGCCCTCGCGCGTGTCGCGCCAATCGCCGGCCTCCTCATCGAAAGCAAAGTGGAAACCGCCCGAGCGCGCGGCCAGCCATAACTGGCGCGTGGGCGGCTGCCGGCTGAACACGAGCCTGCTGTCGTTTTCAAACACGACTGTGAGCACACCGCCTGACGTCTCGTAATCCAGGTCCGAGTCCACTTCATCCAGCGCCATCTCCAGCGCGGTAAACGTCTCGTCAACCAGTTCATTGAATTTTGATTCAGTTATCACAGGGGTATTCCGACAAAGTGTGCACAATTCAATAATAAGGGCTGTTCGCACGGCATACTAGCGGACAGTATAATTTGTGCCTTCACTGCCCGGACGATACCCATGCGATATTACAATTCCAAGCTGTTACCGGCAGTCGCGATTGTTGCGAGTGTCGCGCTCGCAGGCTGCGGACAAACCGGGCCGCTGTACATGCCACCCGAATCCGTGCCGGTGCCGCCGGCCATGTCCGAGCCTGCCGCCACGCCCAGTGTTGCGCCGTCTGCTCCGGCGGGCACGACCGCGCCCGCAACCAAAACTGTCGGCCCGCCGAGCAGCGAAGCGCCGTGACGCGAGACTGAGCGATGAACACGTTCACCTATCGTGAAGGTAGCCTGTATGCCGAAGATGTCGCTGTCAGCGCGATTGCCGCGGCACACGGTACCCCCTGTTACATTTATTCGCGCGCCGCGCTGGAGGCCGCGTTCATGGAATATCGGCAGGCGCTGGCGGGCGCGCCACACCTGGTCTGCTATGCCGTCAAGGCCAATTCGAATCTCGCGGTGCTCAACGTACTGGCGCGGCTCGGGGCGGGTTTCGATATCGTGTCCGGTGGCGAACTGGAGCGCGTGATCAGCGCCGGTGGCGACCCGGCAAAGATCGTATTTTCCGGCGTCAGCAAGAAGCCCGCGGAGATGGCACGCGCACTGCAATTGGGGATTCACTGCTTCAATCTGGAATCCGCTGCGGAACTGGAAGTGCTGAACCGCGTCGCCGGGGAGCTCGGTCGCGTGGCGCCCGTCTCGGTGCGCGTCAATCCCGATGTCGACGCAAAAACACATCCGTATATTTCCACCGGCCTGCGCGAAAACAAGTTTGGCCTTGCGATTGCGGACGCGCTGCAGGTGTACCAGCGCGCGGCACAACTGGCGCATGTAAGGATCGTGGGCCTGGATTGCCATATCGGCTCCCAACTCACGTCACTCAGCCCGTTCATTGACGCCCTGCAGCGCTTGCTGGCGCTGATAGACGCCCTGGCCGAACAGGGTATTACGATTGCCCACCTGGACCTCGGGGGCGGACTCGGCGTGCACTATCGCGACGAACAGCCGCCTTCCGTCGCGGAGTACATCGCCGCGATACGCGGGGTATTGGGTGAGCGCAAGCTGACGCTGATGTTCGAACCCGGCCGTTCGATTGCCGCCAATGCCGGGATTTTGCTGATGCAGGTGGAATACCTCAAGTCCACGCCAGACCACCACTTCGCGCTGGTGGACGCGGCGATGAACGATATGATTCGCCCCGCGCTGTACCAGGCGTGGATGGATATCCAGCGCGTGGAGCGCAGCGACGATGGACAGCTGGCACTGTGGGATGTCGTGGGCCCGGTGTGCGAAACCGGCGATTTCCTCGGCAAGGCCAGGTCGCTGGCGCTGAGCCAGGGCGATCTGCTGGCGATGTTCGGCGCCGGCGCCTACGGGTTCACGATGAGTTCCAACTACAACAGTCGCGGCCGTGCACCCGAAATCATGGTTGATGGCAATGCCATGCACCTGGTGCGCGCCCGCGAAACCTTCGCCGACCTTGTCCGCGGTGAAACCTGCCTGCCCGCGCAGCATGCGACGGGCTGATCGGGCGCGGGCGCATGCAATTGCAATTCACCAAAATGCACGGCACCGGGAATGACTTTGTCGTCATCGACCTGATCAGCCAGCATTACCAGTTGCACTCCCGCGATGTGCGCAAGCTGGCGGACCGGCATTTTGGCGTGGGCTGTGACCAGGTCCTCGTGGTGGAACCACCGCAGAGCCCGTTGGTGGATTTTCGCTACCGCATCTTCAACGCCGACGGCAAGGAAGTGGAACAGTGCGGCAATGGCGCGCGCTGCTTCGCGCGCTTTGTGCGCGAAAAGAGACTGACCACGAAGAAAATCATCAGCGTCGAAACGGCTGCCGGCGTGATCGAACTACGCGTGCGCCCCAATCACGACGTTGAGGTCAATATGGGGCCGCCGCAATTTGAGCCCGCATTGATTCCATTCGCCGCCAGCGCCAGGGCACCGAAGTACCCGCTGCTGGTGGAGGGCAAGGAACTGGAGATTGGCGCGCTCTCCATGGGCAATCCGCATGCGATATTGCGCGTCAACAATACGACGCGCGCGGACGTTGAACACCTAGGGCCATTGATAGAAGCGCACCCCGACTTCCCACAGCGGGTGAATGTCGGCTTTATGCAGGTGGTATCGGAGCGCGAGATACGCCTGCGTGTCTACGAACGCGGCGTCGGCGAAACCCTGGCCTGCGGCACCGGGGCCTGCGCGGCCGTCGTTTACGGCATCACCCGTGGCTGGTTGCGCGAATTCGTGACAGTTTCACTGGCCGGGGGTAAGCTCACCGTATCGTGGGCGGGCGAAGGCAAGCCGGTGATAATGACGGGGCCCACCGCAATCGTGTTCGAAGGCACAATAAAAATCTGAATCTCCGCGAGCGGAGTCCACCCACAGCAGGAGAGCCAGCAAAATGTCAGTCAGCAAAAAAAGAGAGAAGGCGGTGACTGTTGCCGCAGAGCAAAGCGGTGCCACGGCGCTGAATGATGAGATCGTGCGCGAGTACCTCAAGAATCACGACGATTTCCTGCAGCGCCACCCCGACATGCTGGATTACCTGCATGTATCCCACGCCTCCGGCAGCGCAATATCGCTGGTGGAAAAGCAGGTCAGCGTGCTGCGCGAGCGCAACACTGATATCCGCCAACGGCTGAAGGCGCTGACGGCCAACGCCAGGGATAACGATGTGCTGTACGAACAAACCCGCGCGCTGGTGTTGAAACTGCTGGATGCGGATTCCGTCGCGGCGCTGTACCGGATTTTTATCACCTCCATGCAGGAGGACTTTGGCGTCGACTACGCGAGCATGATCCTGTACGGCAACTCAGGCGACAGCGAGGGCTGGCGCACAGAACCGCGAGAGGTAGTCAAGAAGGAAATCGGTTCGCTGTTCAGAGGCCATAAAGCGGTCTGTGGCACGTTGCGCACGGAAGAACTCACATTCCTGTTCGCCGAGGACGTCGCCAACGGGTCTGCCGCGCTGATGCCACTGTCGGCGGATGGCGAGGCACTGGGCCTCATCGCCGTGGGCAGTGCGGACGGCAATCGCTACAACAACCAGGTGGGCACGCTGTTCCTGTCGCATATTGCCGAGGTGATTGTGAAACTGCTGTCGCGCCTGAACTACGCCAGGGACTGAGGGCGCGGTGCACTCCACCACCGCGCAGGAAGACGCCCTGGGGATCAGCGCCACGCGATTTCTCAGCTATCTACGCGACGTGCGGCAGCTCTCGCCGCACACCATCAATAATTATGCGCGCGACCTGGCATCGCTGCAGCGCTACTGCGAGACCAGTGGCAAGGCCGACATCGAAACACTTGTGGAAGCCGATATCCGCACCTGGGCCAGCCAGCTACATCGCCAGGGACTCGCCGGCGGCAGCATCCAGCGCAGCTTGTCGGCCACGCGCTCTTTCTACAATTTCCTCGGCCGCGAAAGCGGCTTGCAGCGCAACCCGGCCGCCAGCGTGCAGGCACCGCGCAAACCGCGCAAATTGCCGAAAACCCTGGACGCCGACCAGGTGAGCAAATACCTGTCGTTCGACTCCGATACGGTGACGGCGCTGCGCGACAGCGCGATGGCCGAACTGTTTTACTCCTCCGGCCTGCGGCTGGCGGAGTTGGCCGCCGTGGAGGTGGATGATATCGACGCACATTCCAAACTGCTTACAGTGACAGGCAAAGGCCGGAAAACCCGCACCGTGCCGGTGGGCTCCGTGGCGCTGCAGGCCATCGGCCGCTGGCTGGAAGTGCGCCCCCGCGCTGCGGCGGATGGCACCAACTGCCGCGCGCTCTTCACCAGCAATCGCGGCCAACGTATCAGTGTGCGCAACATTCAGATGCGCCTCAAACTGCAGGGTCGCAAGTCCGGCATGCGCCAGGACGTCCACCCGCACATGCTGCGCCACTCTTTCGCCAGCCATTTGCTGGAATCGAGTGGCGATTTACGCGCGGTGCAGGAACTGCTGGGGCACGCGAATATTTCCACCACGCAGATCTACACCCACCTGGATTTCCAGCATCTGGCCAAGGTGTACGATGCTGCGCACCCCAGGGCCAGGCGACGCAAGGCGGATTGACGTGGCTATCTCCGTTATCACCTTCGACCTCGACAACACCCTGTGGGATGTGGAACCAGTGCTGCTGCGGGCCGAGGATGTGCAACAGGACTGGCTGAAGCAGCACCGGCCAGGCGCGGTGGAGGCCTTCGACCACGAGGCGCTGTTCGAATTCAAGAAGTCGGTGTGGAAGCGCAATCCCCATCTCATGCACCATGTCAGCCAGATGCGCATCCAGATGCTGTACGAGTTGCAGATCGCTGCCGGTTACCGCGAGGAAGAGGCGCGCAGCGGCGCAGAGCAGGCATTTGCCGTTTTTTTGCGCGAGCGGCACAAGGTGGTGCTGTATGAGGAGGCGCTCGGTGTGCTGGAGCAGCTGGCGCAAAAGTACACCCTGGGCGCACTGACCAATGGCAATGCCGACATCTACAAGACTGATGCCGCTGAGTATTTTGACTTCGCCTTCCTGGCAGAGGATATCGGTGTCAGCAAGCCCCATCCCGACATGTTCCACGCGGCGCTGCAGCAGACGGGCGTAAACGCGGCGGCCATCATTCACGTGGGAGACGACCCGGAACACGATATCCAGGGTGCGCGCGCGGTGGGCATGCACACGGTCTGGGTGAATACGCAACGCAAAGCCTGGAGCGGCGATCAACGCGCTGACAGGGAGGTGGTATGCCTGAGTGAGTTACCGGGCGCGATCGACAGCATCAGTGCCCAGGTTTAGCGTGCTGACGCGCGCGGCGGATCGCGCGGGGATATTGTTGCTAGCGCCTAGCGCGGCATGGAATCTACAAAAGCCTGCAGCGCGGTATCGGTAAAGCGCTCCTGCGGGAAAGGTATACATTCCACCACGGTCTTGACCTGCTCGGCCACGCCATCGAGGCGTGTGGCGTTTACCGCGCTCGCCACATTGCTGGCGATGGCCGCATCATCCGCCTGCACCAAGACCACGCCAACCCGGTCGCTGTTGGTCTGCACCCTGCACACATATTCATTCGCGGGCAGCGCAATACCCGACCCCACATGAGCCAGCAGGCAAGCGCAGATGCTCCCAACGGCAATCATTTTTTTCATGGCACTCACCCTCTGAACCTAGTTCCAGCACTCATCTTTGTGCGTACCCTTGGCTTCCCGCGCTCCGGTATTTGCCAGGGTGAAGGCGGTGCACCCGGCGTCGTCCGCCAGCGGCGACGTACTGCGCGGCGTGGCCGTCAGAACGAAGCAGGTCGTTAAATCACCATCCTCGCAAGCCTCGGCGCTGATGTCGTAGTGCTGCTCTTCACTGACCATAGGATCTGTAGCATAGCCGAGATCGGTCATATCATCCGTGTAGGTTCCCCGGTCCAGAATAAATTGCTCCATGCGCCCCGCAGCGGCCAGCAATCCCACTTTGGCATCGCTGCGCTGCCCTTTGCGCACACTGTCCTGGTAGGCGGGTAGCGCCACCATTGCCAGAATACCGACGATGATGACGACAATGATGATCTCTATCAGCGTAAATCCACCGTCAGGGCGTTTCGGTAATCGCGACTTGCCACCGCAACCGTTCATCATTCGTTATCCATATGCCAGTAGGAGCCGTAGGGTGCCGGAATCGTGGCGTTGGTCTTCAGCGGGTTGCCGGCAACGTTCGAGCCGGGTCCACCACCGGGCGGAAGCAGCAAACGAATCTCACCGTCCTCCCCGAAGTGTACAGACGGCGTGTCGGGTATCAAACCTCCCACCATCATGAAACGATCATAATCGCCGTCGGCGTCAAAATCCCTGACCGCCGTCGCGCCCTGCAAACCGACGTTATAAAGCCGTCCAGTACCTGGTGCTGGCTCGCAGATATTGATTACCTGCACATCGGGTGAGAACGTCGTGAAATACACCTTGCCGTCGATGGTCAGCGATTCCGCCAGGACCTTCTCGCCGTTCGCCACGAGGTCCATCAGCCAACCGGATGCAGCCGACAAGGCCAGCTTTGCGGCCACCTTCTGTGCTGCCGTGCCATCTTGCAGGTGATTGCTGGTAGCGTTGTACAAACTGCTGGTGGTGAGCGGCAGTGAACAGCGAAAATCATGCGCTGGTTCCGTGCTACAACGACTGACATCCTTCGCCGTGAAATACGGGTTCACCTGCTTGTCGCGGATCATGTAGAACTGGTCATCCACGGCCGGGTTGTTCACGTCGGTGACGTCATCAACTTCCGCCGGATTCGTCCTGTCGCCACTGCCGATCATAATTGCCTCGACTGCATGGCCATCGATCGTGGTGCGCACCACATCCGGGGCATTGAAGAAGCGTCGATCAGTGCGCTTGGTGCCCTCGTTGGCCACGAACATTTTCACGATACGCCAGGTGTCCTGGCTGCTGGTCGTCAGGGCGTCACCGGGCAGGTCGATACGCCACAGATTGCCACCGGTGTCGGCAGCATAGATCCTGTCTATGACGCCATCGCCATTGCTGTCCATGGGCGTGACCGGCGCAGCCACCGAATGGAGAAGGCCGGCTTCCTGCAGGTTTTTGCTGGATTTTGCCGCAGGCGTGACGCTCCACACTTTGGCCCCGGTGACCGCATCCACGATGAACACACCGCGCCCCATACTGTCGTTGTTGGTGCCGGCCAGGGTGTTGTGGTCGTCCTTGATCGGGTCATACCCCCCGCCAAATATCAGCACGGGTTTGTATTTGCCCTGGTCATCCTTGTATCCGGGAATGCGGGCCACCACTGGCACTGACCAGGTTTGCCCAAGCTCTTCAAAGCCAGCGGAGTCATCGTTGATGCGCCACAGGAATGCCGGAGTGTCCGGATTGGAGATATCCAGCGCGTAGAGTTCGCGGCCGCCCCTGCGCAGGCCAAAGTACACCCTGGCCTTGTCACCTGCGGTGTGGTCAATCGTGCCATCATGGTTGAGGTCTTCCGTTGCCACGACCACCGGCGAATCAATCCCATACACACGCGCCGTGGATATCTGGTTCTGGTTGCGGCGTGCCAGCGCGGCGCCCAATTCTTTCGCAAAGAACGCCCAGTCCTCCTGGCCGTCGCTGTTGCCGAACATGTGCAGGAAGCCGGCATTGGTACCGACCAGGATACGGATATCCGGGTTTTCCTTGGTAAAGGAACCCCGGGCGCCATAGTTCACGATATGCGGCTTGCTGTGCAGAATATCCGCCAGTATCCAAGGCCGGTTGTCGGTGGTCGAATTGTCGTCATCCTCGTCCTCCGTGTCGTAACCCCTGCCCCAATTGATGACCTTGTTGAGTTCAGTGCGATCCTTGACACCCCAGAAGGAATACAGCGCCGCGTCTTCCTCGCCCGGATTGGTGATATCAAAGCCGTATGCCGCGGCGTCAATGTTAGTGGTATTGAACAGTTCCAGCGCCTGGTTCGTCCCGGTGTTGGTCCACAGTCGGCTCGCCCGCGTCGCCAGATTCGTGTTGGCAAGAAGAGCGCCTACGCCCCCTGCTTCCACCTTGGCGCCGTCAATTTCGTTGCTCCACAGCGTCGTCGCATTGTCCTTGATCAGGCCGGTCGAGGTGTCGATGGCCGGCTGGCCATTTTTGTCCACCAACACCGCCTCGCCTGAGTCGAACGAGATATCGAGGCGCTTGATATTGCCCGGCCAGTTCATCGTCGAGTCGGGTTTGAACATCGCAAAGAAGACTTCGTTGCGACTTTGCACGCGGGTGAAGGTATCAACCGCCACCGCGGGCGAGGTGAACGTGGAGTCCGTGGAGAGAATACTGAGGATCGCGCCCTGGAATGCGGCGGTAAGCCCGGCGGAATTTTCCGCCAGGTAATAGCGGCCCTTGCCCTTGGTGGCCGCATCCTGCAGCATTTTCTGTTCTTCGCCAAAGCCGATGGTGTACGTGATCCCATACTGGTTGCCATTGCTGCTGACACCGTCCAGGTCCCGATTCGCCATGTACTCGGTGAGTGTCGGCAGGCAATTTTTGGCACTGGTGCGTTTGCCGTCACTGGTATGGTCAGTCAGGTACTGCGCGCAGGTTTTGCCGGTGAGGCTCTCGATCGCACTGTTGGCATCGGTGTCATACGTCGGGTACCCGTCGGTCATTAATATGACGTAGGTATAGGCGCAATCGGTATTGGGTGATATGTATTGCTTGCTGCCGGAAGTACCCGTCTCCGCCGTTGTGTCACGACTGGGGGTGTCGCCTGAGGCCTTTTCCAGGCCGTACTTTACCGACTGTCCTGCCAGGTAGCGGTACGCCTCATAGGTGGATTCGCACAACGGCGTCCACGTTTCAGGTGTCAAACTATCCACCACGCTGGTGACTGACGTGCGCTGCGCATCCGTCATGCTGGTTATGATGCGTTTCACGATTCTGCCGCCGTCGTTGGAACCGCCACTGCCGTTACTGTTAAACACGGCCAAACCAAAATCGATGATCGGATTGGACTCGATCAGGCTGGTCACCACCTCCTGCGCAATCGTCATCCGCGTTTTTTCCACCGACAGAATGCTATCGTCATACAGCCAGTTCATGTAATGCGCGGTGTAGAAGGTGTAGGTGGTACTGCCAAAATTGACATTCGACGAGCTACGGCTGGCTGTATAGGCCTGGCTGTCAGCCGCATCCGGCGCGCTGGGCTGGAACGGATAGCCATTGCTCTGGCCGGACCCATTGCCCGCATTGCCGGGGGTGATGACATCCGCCGCGCAATCGACATGCATCGGCGAGCGATCGGTGGGATTGAGTGAACGCCACTCGGCGATGTCGCCATCCCAGTAGGTTGGTGTCTGATTGTCCCATGTCCGACATTGGCCATTGCTGCGAAAGCGTACACAGACGCGATTGGTCTCGGTTTTCCATTCTCCGTCTTCGGGCCGTCAGTATTTAGCCTTCGAAGTGAATTTTCCGGTGGTGCTGAGCGGGGTATAGGACGACGCGCAGCGATTGCTGCTGGCGGTGAAGTACTGGCCCGTGTTCTCGCTGGGGGATTCTGGTTGCTGGACCAGTAGATTTTGCTGTCGTCAAACGCGCTGGCATAGGTGCCGTTGGGATCGTAGTCCGGGCGTTCCCCCCCAACCTGCACGACAGTGCCCATGCTGCCGGAATTGTCGAAAATGATGAGCACCTTGGGACGGCCCGACGTACCCGCCTGGTAGTTCGCCTGGTAGATTTCCGTGTCATCGGCCTGGAGGATTTGATTGCCGGTAAATAGCAATAGCAGCAGGCTGGCCATTGCCAGTCGGCGCGCAACATTTTTTGCGCAGAGCTTCATACCACCGCACTCCCTGAACCTGATTGCCAACTCTTTGTCACTAACGTGCCTGCTTACCGATAATTGTCTTTACCACGCCCACATTGATCCTGGTGCGTGCGCGCCGTGGCGCGTCGTGCTCGGACTCGATGCGATAGTAGTCGCAGTCGAATAAACCCACGCTGGAGCCATCCACGCGCCGCGGACAGGCGGTAGCGCTGGCGGTTAGAAACACATCAGTCGTTATGTCAGCGCCTGTCTCCAGCGATGCCAACGGGTTTTCTTCGTCGCTCAAGCCGTCGAAGATATCCTCTGTGGAAAATCCCATGAACAGATCCGTCGCCGTGCCGCTGGTGGCGAGCGCCGCGTAGACCCCTGCCTCAGCGGCCTGGAACGATTGCAATCCATCCTGTGTATTCAGGGACATCTGCAGCGCATAGCGACTATTGGTAGCCGCCACCACGCCGATCATCGTGAGCACTAGCAGAAACAACAGCGACACCACGAGAGCCATTCCCTGTTGTCGCCCGTTTGCCGTCAAGCCGCTCATGCCGCATTCCCCCTGATCAACAGCTTTGGATTGCGCAGCGACATGCTGGTGGTGATCAGCACCCGCCTGAAGTTATCGGCGCGGGTGATGCTGGCGCCGGCCATGGAGTAGGATTTGGGATTGACGTAACTCGGATCTTCCGTCGGGCTGCGCACCAGCACGGAAATCTCCGTTGACACCACGCGGCCCCAGTTGCCCGCCATGGAGGCGAGCGCGGTGTAGCTGTCGACTTCACCCGCCGCCAGATCAGCCAAACCAAACCGCAGCCGTATATCCTCGATGCCTTCCACGAGATCCTCGGTCGTCAGCGTCATCTCGCTACCCACGAGTGTGAGGATTTTACGGCTCAACGACGGCGGCAGGTTATCGCGCTTGCGCACGTAGAACACCTCGTACTGGTAGGCCCAGGCAACGCCTCCCGGCACATCACCGCCAGTGCTGATTGAGGGCTGTGAGCCGCCGGCAAACATAATGCCGACGGTGTCGTTAGTCATGACATAGGTTTGCGTTGCGACCAGCGCTTCAATAGTGCCGTCACCGTCCTCCGCATCCACCTCGGCGTCCGGATCCACCTCCGCATCCGGATTCACGCGCGGCCCGTCCGTAAGCGGCGCAGGGATCACCGACTTGATCACCAGCACGTGGCTGCCCGGCTCGGCATCAGTGATGCATCCCAGTGCGTCGCCATTGCTATCGGCGACGGCGGCAAACAGGTAGTTGTCCAGTTCGTAGGGAGCGGCATCCCCCGAGCAGTTTGATCCCGATGCTATTGCCGGAAGGTTGGCTGCGAGTGAAATCCGGTTGGACTGCACTTCGCCAAAAAAGCCGGCGTGCATGAGCGCGTTACTGAGCAGGCGCTGGGCGAACTGTGCATTCTCGGACAGCGCCGAGACCTGCTCCACCTCGGTGTAAGAGCGCTTGGAAGCCAGGAAAATAGTGATCGAACCACCGATGAGAATCAGGCCGAGTACCATGCCGATCATCAGCTCGATTGCGGAGATGCCCATCTGGCGCTGTCGTAGTCCCCGTCGCATGGTCAGAGCTCCGTCTCGTCGATAACAAAGGTGTTGACCGCAACCTGGCGACGATATTTGTCGTCGCCGGCGGATTCACCGCCACAATTATCGTCGCCTTCTTCGAGCGCATCAGAGGTTTCTACCAGGCCGCGCCACTCGACAATCACCGTGAGTTGCCCGGTGCGCGCGCGCGACGCCGCTGGTTCGAACACGATGCAACCGCGCGGCGTGACCAGCCCGTCGGCAGCCGCACCATCGATCGTGGCAGCCTGGCCCTGCAGCGCCTGCTCCCACGACCACAGGTCGTGGACGGCCATCTGCTCAGGAGAACAGGTGTTGGTCGCACAGTTCGGCGTGGGTTCGGGCGTGTCAGTACTCTCGCCCACTGGATTCAATCCAATGTTGTACGTTTCAATTTGCGCTGGATTGATGCGGATACGTTCGATCATTTCATCCGCGAGCGCGACAGCACGCGTCCTCTGCACGGCCTGGTGTTGTGACACCTTCGACTGAACTATCAGCGCGACCACGCCCAGCAGTCCGATACTGAGAATCAAAAAGGCGACAAGCACCTCAATCAGCGTGAAGCCTGACTGCCTGGCTGCCACGGATTTACGAGCAGGAAACGTCATTATTTTCATGATCCTGTACGATGTGCGAGGAATCCTCTGCCTCTGAGGCGACTGCGGAGCGCACCGAACCTACCGGGGAGACGATGAGTCCCCGCGCTTCGGCTGCGCCGCGATCGTCGCAAAAAGTAAATGTGCCGTTACTGCCGACCGCGTTGCCGTTGCTGTTGAATTGCAGGATGTCCGATGCCTGGCTGTACCTCACCACAATGTTCGAGGAGTCCTGCACCCGGCTTTGCAGTAGCTGTTCACCGTCGTCTTCATCAAGTTGCTGGTCATTGTCGAGATCGATAAAGGCCATGTAACCCGCACCCCAATCGCCGGTGCTGCAGTCGACGCCGTTCGCGCTGCGGCAAACGGTTACGGTCGTTCGTTGTGTCTGCGCCTCCGAACGAGCAGCGCTGAGCACCGCGCGCAGCGCATAGTTCTCCGTCACCAGCCGGTTGTTTTTGATCAGTGCGCTAAAGGTGGGGACGCCTGCAGACAACAGTACGGCCACGACCGCCATTGTCACCATCAGCTCGATGAGCGTAAAACCCCTGTTCCCGTTGATGTTCATGACGGCTTACACCTCGTTTTTCGATGGGCCACGGCAAGCACCACCCGAATTGGGAAACTGAATAAGCAAGGCAAATAAGCGGTCGAGGAGCGAAGGCGAGGGAAAGACGGGTGCTGGAGTGTCTCCAGCACGAGTAGCGGGTGAGGGGCGCTGTACCAGCCGCACCCTAACGAACGCAGTAGCGGTACTTTCCATTCCGGCGGCTCCGCTGTCATCGGGCTTGCGCCCCTAAGACCGGTTGCTTTGCGTCCCCACCTTTCGGTGGGTTTGCCTTTTTCAGAACTGATAATCTGATTTCAGACTAGTCCAACCAAATGTCGGCAGTCAATTTATCAATGCACCAATGCCATGATATTTTCTGATACCTGTTTTCTGCCCAGGTTATATCTCTGCATGGGGTGCGCCACCTTGTGACAGCACGCTGCGCTACCTTATGACAGAACGCTGCGCAATCTTGTGACAAAAAAAAGGGGGGCCGAAAGGCCCCCCAACACGCATCGTTAGACGCGCCCGCAAAGATTGTATTAGCGACCGCTGCCTGCGGTGCCGACGAACTCCGGGTAGGCTTCCATACCGCACTCGGACATATCGGTGCCTTCGTATTCTTCCTGCTCGCTGACGCGGATACCGATGACTGCCTTGAGAATGCCCCAAACGATCAGGCTGGTCACAAACACCCACACAAAGATTGTCGCTGCACCGATCAGCTGGCCGCTGAAGGAGGAGCCGCCGTCCGCTGTCAGCGGGTTGGTCACGGGCACCAGCATCAAGCCCAGAAGACCGCACACACCGTGAACCGAGATTGCACCGACCGGATCATCGATCTTCAGCTTATCCAGCGTGATGATCGCGAACACCACCAGCACGCCGCCTATCGCACCGAACAAGGTTGCTTGTAAAGGGGTCGGTGTAGAAGGCTCCGCTGTGATTGCCACCAGTCCCGCCAATGCACCGTTGAGCGCCATCGTGAGGTCGGCTTTGCCAAACAACATCCGCGCCACTATCAATGCGGCGATCAGACCACCGGCCGCAGCAGCGTTCGTATTCATGAAAACAACAGCCACTGCGTTTGCACTTTCAACACTTGCCGTTGCCAGTACCGAGCCGCCATTGAATCCGAACCAACCCATCCAGAGGATAAAGGTTCCCAGGGTTGCCATCGGCAGGTTCGCACCGGGAATTGGCTTGACAGAGCCGTCTGCGCCGTATTTCCCCTTGCGTGCTCCCAGCAGCAGTACGCCCGCCAATGCCGCAGAGGCGCCAGCCAGGTGCACGATGCCTGAACCAGCAAAGTCAGAGAAACCGAGGTCGCCAAGGGTATAGAAACCGAAGACTGGACTCACCCCATGTCCAGCGACCTTCCATCGGATAGATGAAGCCCGTCATCACGATGGCGAACAGCAGGAAGGCCCACAACTTCATCCGTTCCGCTACCGCACCGGACACGATTGACATGGCCGTCGCGACAAAGACCACCTGGAAAAAGAAATCAGCAGAGGGTGCATACGTAGCAGGCTCTTCCGCGCCGGCCACACCGTCTCCGGTTATGCCGTTCAGCAGTATGTCGCCCAACTCCGGATACATGATCGAGTAGCCCACGATCATGAACATGGTACAAGCGACCGCGTACAGCGCGATGTTCTTGAGAAGGATCTCTGTGGTGTTCTTGGCGCGCACGAGTCCGGATTCGAGCATCGCGAAGCCTGCCCCCATCCACATTACCAGTGCGCCTGTGACCAGGAAGTAAAATGTGTCCAGGGCATACTTTAATTCGAAAATATCATTTTCCATGGGATTGTCTCTCTGCTAACAGTCAGTAGGGAATTTAGATCGCGTCTTCGCCGGTCTCGCCGGTACGAATTCGAATGACCTGCTCCAGCGCGGAGACAAATACCTTGCCGTCACCGATCTTGCCCGTATTGGCCGCCTTGGAGATGGCTTCAATGGTTTGCTCTACAACGCCGTCCGCGACGGCAACTTCAATTTTTACCTTGGGCAGGAAATCAACGACATATTCCGCTCCGCGGTACAACTCGGTGTGACCTTTCTGGCGACCAAAGCCTTTGACCTCGGTCACGGTGATTCCCTGCACGCCAATCTCAGACAGGGCTTCGCGAACGTCGTCCAGCTTGAATGGCTTAACTATGGCCGTAATTAATTTCATATAACTCTCCGGGGTGGTGGCCGGCCAGTTGCCTGGCCGGCGCGATACTACACGTTGCTATTACAGGCTTTTGCTGATGGAAAAGACTGCGGTGTCGTCACAGAGGCCGGAACTGTCGAAGCATTCCTCGTCATCCAGGTCCGTACCTACCCATGCCACTGAGAAGTCAACACCTTTGAAGGTGTAGCCGAAAGACACCGAGTAGTCGGTGTAAGCATCTTCAGCAGTGAGATTGCCGTTACCATCTACATAGTAGCCAAGAACTCCCTGATCCTCGTAGTCGCTGTAACCTACGTGGAAACCGACGGAAAAGTCTTCCATGAAGCCCAGGCTATAGTCGGCGTTGTAGTACCACGCCTCGCCGGTCTCGGCGTAATAGTCATCGGAGTAGGTCACTCCGATAGACAGGTCCTTCCACGACGGCTTGATATAGAACTCCTGGTAGTCACCAACAGGATCAACGGTGTCGCCGGGGTATTGATAGTAGGCGTAGCCCACGTCAATGGCGAAATCGGTATCGCCGATAGGGCCTGCCCAACCTGCGTAGTAGTCGATCTCCATGGTGCCGTAGCTGCCTGTGTCGTTGCCGTCACCGAAGTCAACGGACGATGCCCAGGTGCCAAGGTAGAAGCCCGGCTCGAAGGCCGCATCAAACCCACCCTGGATCGCTGCGTTGGTATCGGTTTGCGAAACACCGCGGAAGCGGTAATCGGAAACCAGCGCAACGTTGGCACTCAGATCAAATGCCTGCACAGCGGTTGCCGTGGTACCAGCCAACAAAGTGGCGCCTATTGCTGCCGTAAGTAGTTTTTTGTTTAACATGTTTCTTTACTCCCGTGATTAATAGTCAGAATGCAGACTCTGTAAGACGTCAAATTATTGCTGCGGGCGCATTTCGTGCGCTTTACTAATCTGCCGCTTGTGATAAAGCAGGGTCTGTGCCAAACAGTTTATTCTTTAAATAATTCAATAACATATGAATTATTGCCAGTTTATGGCACACCGATAAGGCACGTATTTTGAGTTCCATACTGGTGCAATGCACTATTTTTGGGCGCAGTGGTGCGCTGTGCCCGATCACCGAAATGCTCTAGACTCCCCAATCATTCACCACAGCACACAGCGAAAATCTCATGGCACTCAAACCACCGCCCCCCTGGGAAGTACTGCAGCAGGTCAGTGAGTTGGTCGGCGGTAGCGGCGTAAAACAGGAAGTGGACAGGAACATACGCTCGCTGGCGCAATCAGCGCTGTCCCGCCTGGATATGGTGAGCCGCGAGGAATTTGACGCCCAAAGCGAGAGCCTGAAACGGACACGGGCTCGGGTAGTCGCGCTGGAAGCGTCACTGGAAGAACTGACGCGGGAGCTGGAGGCACTCACCAGGGAACGATGAACACTTACCCGGACACGAGGCGGCTGGCGGCATTCAAGGCGCAGGTTCGGCGCTGTGAGCGGCACAACTTCGAACGCAATTACGAACACAACTACGTACATAACAACGTACATCACTACGAACGCAACTACAGGCTCAAGGACGAGCGATGGAACTGTCGGTTATTTACAGCAGGGCGCTGGCTGGCATTGAAGCCCCGCTGGTGCAAGTGGAGACCCACCTGTCGAATGGGCTGCCGGCCTTTCACATTGTGGGGCTGCCCGAAACTGCGGTTAGGGAGAGCAAGGATCGGGTTCGCTGCGCGATTCTCAATTCCCACTTTACCTTTCCCGACCGCCGCATCACCGTCAACCTCGCACCCGCTGATCTTCCGAAGGAGGGCGGGCGTTTCGACCTCCCCATTGCGCTTGGCATCCTGAGCGCCTCCGGGCAGTTACCAGCGGACCATTTGCCGCGACACGAATTCCTGGGAGAACTTGCGCTCGATGGCAGCCTCAGGCCCGTGCCCGGTGTCGTTGCCGCTGCGGTGGCCGCCTGCCGCGCCGGACGTCAACTGGTCATCGCCACCAGCAGTGCCCCATTGGCTGCGCAGGTACCCGGGGCCGCAGTGATCGCCGCGCCCGATATCCTCACACTGTGCGCGCACCTCAACGGCAGCGAAACAATCTGCGCCACGCCGGCGAGCGCTTGCACAATCAACTACAACCACCCGGATTTGCGCGACGTGGTGGGACAGGAAGGTGCGCGGCGCGCGCTGGAAATTGCAGCCAGCGGTGGCCATAACCTGTTGTTGTGGGGTCCGCCCGGCACCGGGAAAACCCTGCTGGCAAGTCGTTTACCGGGTATCCTGCCGCCCCCGAACGCCGAGGAGATACTGCAGGGCCTGGCATTGCGCGATGTCCACGACTACTCGGCCAGGGAGCACTGCAACTTCCAGCGGCCGTTCCGCAATCCACACCACAGCGCCACGGCGGCGGCCCTGGTCGGCGGCGGCAGCCGCCCACGCCCCGGCGAGATCTCGCTCGCCCACGGCGGGGTGCTGTTTCTGGATGAACTGCCCGAGTTCAGCCGCCGCTGCCTGGAAGTCTTGAGGGAGCCCATGGAATCCGGTGAGATCACCCTGTGCCGCGCCAGTCACCGAATCACCTATCCGGCGCGTTTCCAGTTGGTCGCCGCGATGAATCCCTGCCCCTGTGGTTACTGGGGCGATGCGGAGCACCCCTGTCGTTGCACGCCCGACCAGATTCAGCGCTATCGCGCACGGGTGTCCGGCCCACTGCTGGACCGCATAGACCTCCACGTACAGGTCAATCGACTACCCCCGGGTGATTTACTCACCCCCGGCCACAGCGGAGAGTGCACCGCTACCGTGCAGGCCCGGGTCGAGCGCAGCCGGTCACGCCAGCAACAGCGCCAGGGCTGTCCCAACGCGCAGCTGTCACCAGAGCAGTTAGCAAGTACTTGCACTCTCGGAGAACCAGAGAAACAGTGCCTTGAGTCGGCGGCCAGGCGGATGCAACTGTCCGGCAGGGGGCTGCACCGGACCCTGCGCGTGGCACGCACCATTGCGGATCTCGACGACTGCGAAACGCTGGGCATTGCCCACCTCAGCGAAGCGCTTGCCTATCGCGGCTGACGACTCACCCGTGCGACCATGCGCCCGTTTCCGGTCTTTCCAGCATGCGGGTCCAGGCAGCGCGATATCGCACCACTTTGGTGCGATATCGCGCCCTAAAACGGTATCTTCCAACCTGGTTTTACCGTCGATCACGCGGCGGACCGCTCCTACCCCTGTAAATCATGGCGTTTCGACTGATTGGCATAGTGCTTGCTTTTCTGAACCCAGTGCTTGAGGTCCTTTGTTGAGAAACCGGGGGCAGGAACACAAACCCAATAGATATCTAGGGTTCCGATCGCAACAGCTTTCCTTTGGCTCGCGCGATGACTGGACCGAGAGTTATCGACCTCCTCTGACAAGGGGGTTACACGGAGGGATAAAAGCCCGGGAGATCGCGTTAGCCGGATCTCTCGCGCGCCCAACCACTGTGCAACTCTCTGGAGGAGTCTCATGAAGAAAATCATATCGTTCAGGCAACTGGTCAAATCCGCCGCAGCGACGCTCGCCACCGCTGTGTTCAGCCTCGCGGCACAGGCGGCCGAGCCGCTGAAAATCGGCTACAGCGACTGGCCCGGCTGGGTGGCCTGGGAAGTCGCAATTGAAAAAGGATGGTTCAAGGAAGCGGGCGTCGACGTAGAGTTTGAGTGGTTCGACTACGTGGCTTCCATGGACGCGTTTGCCGCCGGCAAACTGGACGCCGTCGCGATGACCAATGGCGATGCGTTGGTGACCGGCGCTTCAGGCGCCCAGAGTGTCATGATCATCGTCAATGACTACAGCAACGGCAATGACATGATCGTGGCCCGTTCCGGCATCACCTCGGTTACAGAACTCAAGGGGAAAACCATCGGCGTCGAAGTTGGCTTTGTGGGCCACCTGCTGCTGCTGAATGCCCTGGAAGAAGCCGGCTTGTCCGAAAGCGACGTCACACTGGTGAATGTTCCCACCAATGAAACGCCACAGGTGCTGGCCTCCGGCGATGTCGACGCCATTGTCGCCTGGCAGCCGAACTCAGGGCAGGCTCTGAGCCAATTGCCCGGTTCCACCGCGGTGTCCACATCCAGGGATGCGCCAGGCTTGATCTATGATGTGCTGGCTGTCAGCCCCGCATCGCTTTCAAGCCGCAAAGCGGACTGGGAAAAAGTCGCCCAGGTCTGGTACCGAGCGGTCGACTACATCTATGACGAAAAAACCCAGGCGGACGCACTGTCTATCATGGCCGCCCGTGTTGGCGTTCCTGCGGACCAGTACAAGGTGATCCTGGATGGCACCAAAATCCTCAGCCTCGAAGAAGCGAAAGCGGTGTTGCAGAAGGGCGACGGAATGGATTCCCTGTATGGTTCGAGCAAGGTCGCCGACGACTTCAACGTGAAGTATGAGGTGTATGCCGAGCCGCAGGCCATCGAATCCTATATCGACCCTTCCATCACTTTGGGTTTGTAGGCGCACACCATCACGCCAGCCCCGCGCAAGCGGGGCAAACTGACTGTAGAAGGGCCAATACATGTCGCGAGCAACGCGGTGGTTTGCCGTCCGGCAAGCCCTGTCCAAAAAGCAGGTCACAACACTGACCGTATTGTCATTCCTTTTGCCAATACTGCTGTGGTCGCTGGTCAGCTATGTGCCCTTCCTGTGGCATCCCAAGGTCGAGATCATGGAACCGGGCTCCATCGCCTGGTTCAAGCCGGGGATGTTGGTAGACCGCGCCGATTTCACTGAACAGGAGCAACTGGCCACCGAACAACAGGCCGCCCTGCCAACGGGTGTGCGGTCGAACCCGATCTATCTGCCGGCGCCGCACGAGGTGGCGATGGCGTTCTATTTCGCATTCACGACGGAACCCACGCGCAGCAGCGAGCAGTGGCTGCACGAAAGCCTGTGGCACAGCATCCAGATCATCTTCTGGGGATTCACGCTGTCGTCGCTGCTGGGTGTGCCTATCGGCGTGCTGTGCGGCACCTACGTCGCGATCTCCAAACTGCACGAACCGTTTATCGAGTTCTTCCGTTATCTGCCCGCGCCGGCGTTCGGGGCGCTGGCCGTCGCGATACTGGGCATACACGATGGCCCGAAGATCGCCATTATTTTTATCGGCACGTTTTTCCAGCAGGTGCTGATCATCGCCAACACCACGCGCAAGTTGGACGTTGCGCTGCTGGAAGCCGCGTTGACGCTGGGCGCAAAAAGATTCCAGTTGCTGTTTCGCGTGGTGATACCCGGCATCCTGCCGGATCTCTACCGCGACCAGCGCATCCTGCTGGGTTGGGCCTGGACCTACCTGATTGTCGCTGAGTTGATCGGCACCAGTTCCGGTATCACCTGGTTCATCACGCAACAGGCGCGCTACAAGAACTTCGACAACGTCTACGCGGCAATCATCATGATCGGCATCATTGGCGTGGTGTCGGACCTGCTGCTGGCCAGGCTGGGCAAGCGCTTGTTCCCCTGGGAAAAAGAACAGGTGAAGGTGTGACGCCATGACACAAATAGAGCTACCGAGTTACCTCGAGCAAAGTGCGCCGGTACGCGCACGCTTCGACAAGCTGAAACAGCGCGAGGTCATTCTCGAGGTCAAGCACCTCGGCAAGCAATTCAATTCGCAACAGGGGCTGGTAACCGCGCTCAAGGATATCAACTTCAAAACCCACCGCCGCGAATTCGTATGCGTGATCGGGCCATCCGGTTGCGGCAAATCCACACTGATCCGCATTCTCGCCGGGCTGGAATCACCCAGCAGTGGCCAGGTGTTGCTCGACAACAAGCCGGTGTTCGACCCCGGTCCCGACCGCGGCATGGTGTTCCAGGGCTACACGCTGTTTCCCTGGCTCAGCGTCAAACACAACGTGATGTTCGGCCTGGAAATGCAGGGGTTCACCAAAGCCACGGCGGAAAGCGAGGCGATGAACTGGATCGAGCTGGTTGGCCTCGACCGGTTTGCGGACGCCTATCCCCATCAGTTGTCCGGCGGCATGAAGCAGCGCGTCGCGATTGCCCGCGCACTGGCGAACAAGCCCAGGATACTGCTGATGGATGAACCGTTTGGCGCACTGGACGCGCAAACGCGCAGCAAGATGCAGGAAAACCTGATCGAGATCTGGCGCAATATCGACATCACGATTCTGTTCATCACCCACGACCTGGACGAAGCCATTTACCTCGCCGATCGCATCCTGGTGCTGAAGGCAAACCCGGGCGAGGTGGAGGAACTGATCGAGGTGTCCGTGCCACGCCCCAGGCACTCCGGCCAGTTCATTTCGCCGGAGTTTCTCGCCACGAAGAAACGCCTGGAAGAATTGATCCATCCGCCGACGACGGATGATGACGCAGACGGGTTGCACATGATCCGCATGGCGCATGTTGGCGATGACGTCGAGGTTATGGAATAATGCCCGCACTTTTTTTCACCCGCCGCCGGGACGTCCCGACAGGCGTACTTCAATCGGGACGGCCCGCGGTACAGTGCCATGCTGTGGCTCACGCGTCCTGATGCTTTAACACCGTATTTCCGTGCTGCTCGGCGAATTCCCGCTGGCCCATGCACACACCTTCCCCGCGCTTCGAACGCCCCTCAATCGAGTGGAGGCACACCATGAGCAACACCGTTCACTTCCAGGACACGATACCCGGAGGCAGTCACTGGTCGATGGTGATCAGGAAGGGCCTGACCCTGCGCCTGATCGACAAGGAGGGCGGCGCCAACGTCGGCATGCTGTTCTATAACCCGGCGAATTTGCTGGAACGCTACAACGCGCCGGATACGCTGAAGTGCCAGCACACCTTCAAGCTGACAGCCGGCAACTGCCTCTATTCCGACATGGGCCGCGTGTTCTGCTCCATCGTCGAGGATACCGCCGGTTGGCACGACACCGTATGCGGCAGTACCACCAAGGCCATCGTCGCGCGGAAGTGGGGAGAGCGGGACTACCAGCAGTACCGCAATGACTGGTACCTGAACGGCTACGATTCCTTTCTGGTGGAAGTCGCCAAATACGGCCTGGGAAAGAAGGATCTCGCGGCGAATCTCAACCTGTTCAGCAAAGTGGTGGTGGATGACAGTGGTGCGCTGCGTTTCGATGCGAGCGCGGCACAAGCGGGCAGTTACATCGACCTGCGTTTTGAAATGGATACGCTGGTCGTATTCCATACCTGTCCGCACCCGTTGAATCCGGCGCCGGAATACCCCAAAAAGCCGGTCAGCTTCCATATTCGTACGAGTGACGCGCTGGCTGCCGACGACCTCTGCAGGAACCACTGCGCCGAAAACCAGCGCGGCTTCATGAATACTGAACTCTACACGCTGGGCCGCGCCTGAGCGCCGGCCCGCAGGGCAATGTGTACCTCACTGCCGGTACGGTGCTGCTCAGCAACGAGGGCAATCCCATGCTGGAAATCGTCGCCGATACCTGCGGGCGCCACGATACGCTGGGCGGCGCCTGCGCCACGGAATCCAACACCGTGCGCTATGCGCTTCAGAAACGCTGCATGCATGCCTGCCGCGATTCCTGGTTGCTCGCGGTGGCCGAGCACGAGGAATTCGGCATGAGCAAGCGCGACATCACGCACAACATTAATTTTTTCATGAACGTGCCGGTGACGCCGGAGGGCTGCCTGCGTTTCGCCGATGGCATCAGTGACGCCGGCAAGTATGTGGAGTTGACTGCGAAGATGGATGTCCTCGTGCTGATTTCCAACTGCCCGCAGTTGAACAATCCCTGCAACGCCTACAACCCCACGCCGATTGAAATACTGATCTGGAATTAACCGCGAGCATTTTGGAATCAGCACTATGTTTAGCAAGGTACTCATTGCCTATCGCGGCGCCATCGCCACGCGCATCATCCGCACCCTGCGGCAACTCGGAATCGAGTCCGTCGCCGTGTACAACGAAGTGGACGCGCAGTCACTGCATGTGCAACGCGCCGACAGCGCGATCAGTCTCGGCGCTGGCTCGGCGGCAGACACCTACCTGGATATCGACAAGGTGCTGCAGGCAGCGCTCGACTGTGGCGCCCAGGCGATTCACCCCGGTTACGGCTTTTTGAGTGAGAACACCGCGTTCGTCGCGCGCTGCGAGGCGGCGGGACTGGTGTTCATCGGCCCCACCTCGGCGCAGATGGAGCTGTTCGGCCTGAAGCACCAGGCGCGCGACGCGGCCGCGCAAGCGGGTGTGCCGCTGGTGCCCGGCTCGCCTCTGTTGCAGACCCTGGATGACGCCATCCAGTGGGCACAGGACGTGGGCTACCCGGTGATGTTGAAAAGCACGGCGGGCGGTGGCGGCATCGGCATGCAGGTGTGCGCCGATGCCGGGGTACTGCGCTCGGCCTGGGACAGCGTCAAACGCCTCGGTGCGAACTACTTCGCCAACGACGGCGTGTTCCTGGAAAAATACGTCGCCAACGCCCGCCATATCGAGGTGCAGATTTTTGGCGACGGCAGCGGCAAGGCCATCGCACTGGGCGAGCGCGATTGCTCCGCGCAACGGCGCAACCAGAAAGTAGTCGAGGAGACGCCCGCACCCAATCTGCCGGAAGCTGCGCGACAGAATCTGCATGCCACCGCCGAGCGCCTCATGGCGTCGGTCAATTATCGTAATGCCGGCACGGTGGAATTCATCTACGACGCGGACACCGCGCAGTTTTACTTTCTGGAAGTGAACACGCGCCTGCAGGTCGAGCACGGCGTCACTGAAGAGGTGTGGGGAGTTGACCTGGTGCAGTGGATGCTACAGCAGGCGGCGGGTGAACTGGCAGACCTGCAGGCGTTGAAGGCAGCATTGTCGCCGCGCGGCCACGCGCTACAGGTGCGTGTTTATGCCGAGGACCCGGCGCAGGATTTTCGTCCGTCGGCGGGACTGCTGTCTTATGTGCACTGGCCGCAAGCGGCAGGTTTGGGCATCGATCACTGGATCGAATCCGGCATCGAGGTGCCGACGCTGTTCGACCCGATGCTCGCCAAGGTCATAGTGCATGCCGCTGATCGCGACGCCGCCCTCGCGCAATTGTCACAGGCGCTGGCCGGCAGCGAGATTTATGGCATCGAGACCAATCTCGCTTATCTGCAGGCGCTGCTGCAAAGCACTACCTGCCGGCGCGGCGAACTGCTGACGCGCAGTCTCGCCGAGTTCGATTTTACGCCGGACACGGTGCAGGTGCTGGTCGCGGGTACCCAAACCACGATGCAGGATTATCCGGGACGAGTCGGTCTCTGGCATGTCGGCGTGCCGCCCTCGGGCCCGATGGATTCGCTGTCCTTGCGCCTCGCCAATCGCCTGCTGCACAACAGCGCGGATGCGGCGGCTCTGGAGGTCACGCTGAATGGGCCGACCCTGCGCTTCAATCGCGGTACACACATCGCACTGACGGGCGCAGTCCTCGAGGCCAGCCTGGACGGCGCCCCGCTGCCGCTGTATGCCGCGGTCGAGGTGCGCGCCGGGCAGGTGCTCAAGCTCGGCAAAGTCACAGGCGATGGCGCGCGCGCGTATCTGGCAGTGGCCGGTGGCTTCCAGTGCCCGGATTACCTCGGCTCTAAATCCACTTTCACGCTCGGGCAGTTTGGCGGCCACGTGGGGCGCGCGCTGCGCGTGGCCGATGTACTGCATCTGGCGCCACCGGCAATTCCGGGGAGCGCGCCACCGGAAGCGATTGCGCCAACGAGTTTGCGACTCACACTGCCACCCGCACTGCGGCCCGCTATCGGCAACGACTGGACGCTGCGCGTGATTTACGGGCCGCACGGCGCACCGGACTTTTTTACCGACGCCGATATCGACACGTTTTTCCACACGCTGTGGGAAGTGCATTACAACTCCAGCCGCACTGGCGTGCGCCTGAAAGGTCCCAAACCGCAGTGGGCGCGAGAAACGGGCGGCGAGGCGGGCCTGCATCCCTCCAACATCCACGACAACGCCTATGCGTTTGGCACGGTCGATTTTACCGGCGACATGCCGGTGATCCTCGGGCCCGACGGTCCTTCGCTGGGCGGCTTCGTCTGCCCGGCGACGGTAATCTCGGCCGATCTGTGGAAACTCGGCCAACTGACAGCGGGCGCGACCGTACGCTTTGCACCGGTGACGCTGGAACAGGCGGTAGCGCTCGAGGCGCAGCAGTTGGCGAGCATCGCACAGCTGCAGGCCACGACAGCGCAAATTGACTCGCCCGGTGCTCTGCCCTCGCCCATTGTCTATCGCACTACCCTCACCGGCGACGACGTCATCTGCCGCCTCGCCGGCGATCACTTCCTGCTGATTGAACTGGGGCCGCTGGAGCTGGATATCGAGCGCCGCTTCAAGGTACACGCGCTGATGCTGTGGTTCGAGGCGCATGCGCTCCCGGGCATGCGCGAACTGACGCCCGGGATCCGCTCGCTGCAGATTCACTACGATTCGCAATGCGTGTCACTGGAGGAACTGCTGCGCCATGTCGAGCGCGCCACGCAGGCGCTGGTGCACAGCGAGGAATTTTCCGTGCCCTCGCGCATCGTGCACCTGCCGCTGAGCTGGGATGACGAGGCCTGCCGCCTGGCGATTGAGAAGTACATGCAATCGGTGCGCCCCGACGCACCGTGGTGCCCCAGCAACCTCGAGTTTATCCGCCGCATCAACGCCCTGGACGATATCAGTGCGGTGCGCGAGATTGTGTTTGCCGCATCCTACCTGGTGATGGGCCTGGGCGATGTCTACCTCGGCGCCCCGGTCGCCACGCCACTGGATCCGCGCCACCGCCTGGTCACCACGAAATACAATCCGGCGCGCACCTGGACGGCGGAGAACTCCGTGGGCATCGGCGGCGCGTACCTGTGCGTGTATGGCATGGAGGGCCCGGGTGGCTACCAGTTCGTCGGGCGCACGCTGCAGATGTGGAATCGCTATCGGCAGACGGAGGCGTTCACGCAACCGTGGCTGCTGCGCTTCTTCGACCAGATACGTTTTTATCCGGTGAGCGCGCAGGAGTTGCAGCAGATTCGCCGTGATTTTCCACTGGGCAACTACCCGCTCAGGATCGAGGAGACGCGCTTCAAACTGGCCGACTACCGGGAATTCCTGCAGCAAGAACAGCGCTCGATAGAAAAATTCCAGCACTCGCGGGAAGCGGCGTTTGCCGCTGAACTCGCGCAGTGGAAACGCGACGGCCAACTCACCTACCAGGAGGAGGACAATGCCGTCGCCGCGTCTGACGAGGATGCCCAGCCAGAGGGCATCACCTGCATTGACAGCCCGGTCTCAGGCAGCGTCTGGAAATTGCTGGTGCAACCAGGCGACAGCGTGCAGGAGGGTGACGCCATCATGATCCTTGAATCGATGAAGATGGAAATTGAGATACACGCAACGCAGGCCGGCGAGGTCAGGAAAGTGATCCGCCAACAGGGCCAATCCGTCACGGCGGGGCAAACGTTGCTGTGGGTGAGTGAAGGAGTATCGAATTCATGAGCGGTGCAACAACCGAGCACACTGTGCACAACCTGAGCCTCCCGGCATTGCAGGCGGCCTACGCAAGCGGTGTTACGACGCCCCGCGAATTGGTACGTCAGTTGTTGGCACAAGCCCGGCGGCAGTCCGACTACAACGCGTGGATTTACCTGCTGGATGAGGCGGAGCTGGAACCGTATCTGTCCGCGCTGGAGGCGCCGGGCGCGCAGAGCCTGCCGCTGTACGGCGTCCCTTTCGCGATCAAGGACAACATCGACCTCGCTGGCATTCCCACCACGGCGGCCTGCCCGGATTTCGCCTACACACCCGGCGCCAATGCAGCCGTGGTCAGCGTGTTGCTCGCCGCCGGTGCCGTGCCACTGGGCAAAACCAATCTCGATCAGTTCGCGACCGGCCTCGTGGGCACGCGCTCGCCCTACGGCGAGGGCAAGAACAGCTTCAACCCGGATTACATTTCCGGCGGCAGCAGCGCTGGCTCGGCCATCGCCACCGCGCTCGGACAGGTCAGTTTTGCGCTCGGCACGGACACGGCAGGGTCCGGTCGCGTGCCCGCCGTGCTCAACAACCTGGTCGGCCACAAGCCGACCAAAGGCCTGCTGAGTACGCGCGGCGTGGTGCCCGCCTGCCGCACGCTGGACTGCGTCAGTATTTTTGCGCTCAGCTGTGATGATGTCGCCACTGTGCTGGAGATCGCCGCCCGTTACGACGCAGAGGACCCCTACGCGAGGCCGAACACCTTTTACAATCGCCGGCGCTATTTCGGCGCAACAGCACCGGCGCACTTTCGCTTCGGCGTGCCGGCGGCGCCGGACTTTCAGGGCGACAGCGAAACGCAAGCCCTGTTCGAGGACAGTGTGCAGCGCCTGGTTGCATTGGGTGGCGAGGCGATCAGTCTCGAATTTGCGCCCTTTCTGGAAACCGCCCGCCTGTTGTATGAGGGGCCGTGGGTGAGCGAGCGCTGGCTCGCCACGCGCGCTGTCGAGCGCGCCTCCATGCTGCCGGTGATACGCGAGATCATTGCCGGTGCCGAGGGAAAAACGGCGGCGGATGCGTTTGCCGCGCAGTACCGCCTGGCGACCTTAAAAAAGCAGTGCGACACACTGCTGTCGGGACTCGCGTTCGTGCTCACGCCGACCTGCCCGCGCTTTTACACGCGCGCGCAGATGGCCGAGCAACCCATCAGGCACAATTCCACGCTCGGCACGTACACCAATTTCGTCAACCTGCTCGACTACAGCGCCACGGCAATCCCCGTGGGTTTTACGCACTGCGGCGTACCGTGGGGGGTGACCCTGTTCAGTGCCGCGTTCGACGACATTGCGCTGCTGCGGTACGCCGGTTTGTTGCATCGCGCCTGTCATTTGCCGCTCGGTGCAACCGGCCATACCCCGTCGCCAACGAGCAACCCGGCAGCCGTGGCTGTGGCGCAACACATAGAGGTGGTCGTGTGCGGCGCGCACCTGCAAGGGCAGCCGCTGAACTGGCAACTCACTGAACGCGACGCCCAATTGCTGTCTGCAACCAGCAGCTCGCCGCACTACAAGCTCTACGCATTGCCGGATGGCAAGCGCCCGGCAATGGTGAGGGATGAAGCCGCGGGCACGGCGATAGACGTGGAGGTATGGTCCTTGCCGCATGCCAATTTCGGCAGTTTTGTCGCCGGCATTCCCGCGCCGCTGGGCATCGGCAAAGTCGAGCTGGCCGACGGCCGCTGGCTGAGTGGCTTTATCTGCGACGCGTTTGGGCTGGCTGGCGCGCAGGACATCAGCGCCCATGGCGGTTGGCGCAACTGGCTGGCCAGTCGCTAAAAAAGTATCGCCCTGGTCAAGCCGGTTGAACTTGCGCGGCTTTGCGGTCGCCCCATGCGTTCGTCCACGCTTTTACGACCCTGGTATGTGTGCAACACTTCTGGCGATAATTCCCTGAGAACTGCCAGGCAGCCTTACCAGGCCGTGCAACAGTGATCGCGATCACCGGAGACTTCCCATGAGCCAATGTCCCTTCGCCAACCTGCTCGACCCGGACACCTACGCGGATGGCATGCCCTACGGCAAACTCCGCGAAATTCGCGCCGCGGGTCCAGTGGTAAAGCTGGAAGATCCGATCACCGGCGTTCCCTACTGGGCGGTGACGCGCATCGCTGAAATGGACTATGTGTCCAAGAACCCCACACTGTTCTCCTCAGCCGCCCGCACCGCGTTTCCGATGGAGTATCCGCAGGAGATGGTGGAAGGTATCCACCGCCATACCATCATCAATATGGACCCGCCCCTGCACCAGAAGGTCAGGCGCATCGTGCGCAACGCGTTCACGCCCAAACGGGTGGAGTCTTACGCCCCTGCCTTTCGCGAGCACGCCCGGCGCATCATCGACGCGGTGGCGAGCAAAGGCGAGTGTGAGTTCGTCGAGGAAGTCGCGGCGGAGCTGCCGCTGATTGCAATACTGGAGCTGCTCGGCGTCCCGCTGCAAGACCGCAAGAAGTTCTTCGAGTGGACCAACACCATGATCTTCGCCGATGACCCGGATATGTCCATTTCCGAACTGGAGGGGCAACTGGCGTCGCTGGAGGTGATCCAGTACGCACTGAACCTGGCGGCCCAGCACCGCGTAACGCCGATGGACAATATCACCGGCGCCCTGCTGGATGCAGAATTGGATGGCGCGCCGATTTCCGAGGATATGTTCGGCTGGATGTTCATATTGATCCTGGTGGGCGGCAACGAGTCTACCCGCACCGTGATCGCGCAGGGCATGCGCCTGCTGATGGAGCATCCGGACCAGCTCCAGTACCTGGTGGATCATCCTGACAAGATCGGCAATGCCTGCGAGGAGATCCTGCGCTACAACACCGCTTTCATCTCCATGCGCCGCACGGCGATGGAGGACACCGAGCTGGGCGGCCAGTCGATCAAAAAGGGCGACAAGGTGTTGCTGCACTACCACGCCGCCAACCACGACGAGACCGTGTTCGGCGCTGACGCCATGGCCTTCGATGTCACCCGCGCCGAACGCATGCCGGATCTCTACAACCAGTTGCGCTCTTTCGGCATCGGCCAGCATTTCTGCATAGGCTCGCACCTGGCACGGCTGGAGCTGAACATCATGTTCGAGGAGCTGATACCGCGCCTGCGCAATCCCCGGTTCCAGGGCGAGCCGAAGTTCGTCCGGTCGTTCTTCGTCAATGCAATGAAGGAATTGCGCATCAGCTACGACCCTGAAACGGCAAAAGTGCGGGCCGCCTGATCGAGGTTCGGCGCTGGTCAGCTCGCAGAATCGGCTTCCCGACCACCCGCCGGAAAGCGGTAGATATTTATCGCCGACTGATCTACCCTTGGCACAGCAATCGATAAGTCCTAAATAACTGCTAAATCGGAGCGATAATAATGACGATTAAATCAACACTGGCAGTGCTCTGCCTGACCTCAATTGCCGCCGGCACCGCGCTGGCAGCAGTTTCCCCGGATCAAGCTGCCCGGCTGGGCAAGGACCTGACCCCGCTCGGCGCCGAAATGGCGGGTAATGCCGATGGCAGTATTCCGCCCTGGAATCCGAACGGCACGCCCGTGCCAGAGGGTTTTGTGCCGGGATCGGACAACTACATTGACGCCTTTCCGGACGAAAAGCCGCTCTACACCATCGATGGCAGCAACTGGCAACAGTATAAGGATCTGCTCACCACCGGCACCATCGGCATGTTCGAAAAGTACGGCGCTGACGGGTTCAAGATCCATGTCTACCCCACGCACCGTGACACGATCCGGCCCGACTGGTATTACGCCAATACACTGAAGAACGCGACCGGCGCCAACCTGGTCGAGGACGGCCAAAAGATTGATAACAACCTGCCAGGCGTGCCGTTCCCGATTCCGCAGTCGGGTCTTGAGGCCATATGGAATCACATGATTCGCTACGGCGAAGCGGCCTCGAGCCAGAATGATGTCTATTACGTCGGCTCCGACGGTGAACCCGTGCTCTCGACCACCGGCTCCTCTGTCGCCGTTACACCGATGTTTGAGAATCCCGATCAAGTCGTTGGCGAAACCCCCTTTACCAAGCTGCGCGTCAACTATGACGCGCCAGCCAGGCGGGCTGGCGAGATCCTGCTGGTGCATGAGCCGGGCGCCGACTACACCAAGGGTAAAGGACGCAAGGCCTGGCAATACCTGGTGGGTCAACGCCGCGTGCGCCTGGCGCCAGCTGTCTCCTTCGACACACCCAACCCCGGTGTCGCGGGCACGTCCACCTATGACGACGCCTTTATTTACAACGGCTCGCCCGAGCGCTTCACCTGGACCCTGGTTGGCAAAAAGGAAATGATCGTCCCCGCCTCGAATTACGACATGATTTTCCAGACCAAGGTTGAGGATATGCTGGGCGAGAAATTTCTTGATCCGGAGCAGATCCGCTGGGAGAAACGCCGTGTGTGGATCGTGGACTCAAATCTGAAAGAGGGCAGCCGCCACCTGTACAGTCGCCGGACATTCTACCTGGACGAGGACAGCTGGGGAGCCGTAGCCAGTGACATCTATGACGGCCGCAGCCAACTGTGGCGCCTGCAGTACCTGTACAGCGCCAACCTGTATGATCGCAAGGCGACCTTCGGCTCGGCGTACGGCTCCTATGACCTGCTGCAGAACATTTACAACATCACCAAGCCCATACCCGGAGGATTCAAGAACGGCGTGGACAAACCCGACAACTACTTTACCTCTGAAGGCATGGCCAAGAGCGGCGTGCGCTGACAGATGTAACCCATCGCTCTACACGATGGAGACAAAAAAGGCTGGCACCGCGCCAGCCTTTTTTTATGCCCGGACAGGTGCGAGAATCACCGCCCCCTTTGCTACTAACCCAACCCGAGGAACCCCGATGTTCAAGATCAACCAGTATTTTGATGGCCAGGTCGCTTCCATCGCCTTTCAAACCGCCACGCTGCCCGCGACAGTGGGCGTGATGGCGGTGGGCGAATTCGAATTTGGCACCAGCCAGAAAGAAACCGTCACCATCGTCAGCGGCGCGCTGACCGTCAAGCTGCCCGGCAGCAACGACTGGAAAACCTACCGTGTGGGTGAGCATTTCATCGTACAGGCAAATGAAAAATTCCAGCTCAAGGTGGCCGAAGAGACCGCTTACCTGTGCACGTATGAGTAACGGCGAAGCCTGAGCGCGTGGCACAACTCAACCCACGCCAACGCGAGGCCGTACGCTACATCGACGGGCCGCTGCTGGTGCTGGCCGGTGCCGGCAGCGGCAAGACCAGCGTGATCACCGAAAAAATCGCCTATCTGGTGAACACCTGCGGCATCAACGCGAGCCACGTCGCCGCAGTGACCTTCACCAACAAGGCCGCGCGGGAGATGAAGGAGCGCGTGGGCAGGCTGCTGCGCGGCAATGCTGCGGAAGGGCTCACCGTGAGCACGTTCCACCAGTTGGGGCTTCGGATCATAAGGGCGCAGCGCAAGGAGCTGGGCCTGAAATCGGGCTTCTCGATTTTTGACGCCGAGGATACCCGGACGCTGATTCGCGACCTGCTTATCCAGCAGCACGGCGCCGAGGGCGACCAGGCCAATACCATCGCGCAGCGGATCTCCACGTGGAAAAACGACCGCATGCTGCCGGAACAGGCGCTGGCCACGGCAAAAAGCCCGGCGGATATCCTCTGCGCCCAGGCCTACCTGCGCTACAAGCGCGCGCTGAAAGCCTATAACGCGCTGGATTTTGACGACCTGATCCTGCTGCCGACGATCCTGTTCGAGCACCATCCGGACGTGCTGGATAAATGGCAGAACCAGATCCACTACCTGCTGGTGGATGAATACCAGGACACCAATTCCAGCCAGTACCTGCTGGTGAAACAACTGATCGGCATGCGCGGCGGGCTGACAGTGGTCGGCGATGACGACCAGTCAATCTACGCCTGGCGTGGCGCGAGGCCGGAAAACCTGGTGCAATTGCAGGAGGACTTTCCCGGACTGAAAGTGGTGAAGCTGGAGCAGAATTACCGCTCAACGGCGCGCATCCTCAAGGCGGCCAACTCGCTGATCGCCAACAACCCCCACGTGTTCGAAAAGCAACTCTGGAGTGAACTGGGTTACGGCGACCCGTTGCGCATCCTGCGCTGCACCGACGAGCACCATGAGGCGGAGCAGGTGGTGGCGGAAATCCTCGACCACAAGCTGCGCAAGCGCACCCGCTATGGCGACTATGCCGTGCTGTATCGCGGCAACCACCAGTCGCGGCTGATCGAGCTGGCGCTGCAGGCGCAGCAGGTGCCCTACCACTTGAGTGGCGGCACGTCCTTCTTCGCCCGCAACGAGGTGAAGGACATCATGGCTTACCTGCGCCTGGTCGTGAATGAGAACGACGACAACGCCTTTTTGCGCATCGCCAACGTCCCGCGCCGCAAGCTGGGCACCTCGACGCTGGAAGCGCTGGGCAACTTCGCGCTCGCCAACCAATGCAGCCTGAACCAGGCCTGCACCCGCATCAGCGCGGAGGAAGTGTCCGATGCAGGGCTCAAGCGCCTGCAGGAGTTTCGTCGCTGGATGGACGGCGTGCGGCGCAACTGCGAGGGCGACAACAGCGTATCCGGCGTGCGCCAGATGATCCGCGACATCGAGTACGAGGACTGGCTGGTGCAACTCAGTTCCAGCGAGGAAGTCGCCGAGCGGCGCATGGGCAACGTGAATTTCCTCGTCGATGGCTTGCAGCGCGTGATGGCCAACGAGCAGGTGGGCCTGGACGAAGCCATCGCGCGCCTGGTGCTGCGCGACCTGCTGGAGCAACAGGACGAAGAGGAGAAAGGCCCGGACAGCGTGCAACTGATGACGCTGCACGCGTCCAAGGGCCTGGAATTTCCGCACGTCTACATCATCGGCATGGAAGAAAACCTGCTGCCGCACCGCGTGAGCGTCGAGCAGGACAACATCGAGGAAGAGCGACGACTCGCTTACGTGGGTATCACCCGCGCGCAGCAAACCCTGAGCATGACGATGGCGCTGAAACGGCGCCAGTTCGGCGAGACCATACGCTGCGAGCCGAGCCGCTTTATCGCCGAACTGCCCCAGGACGACCTGCAGTGCCAGGGCGGCGGGGAGGATTCACAGGAAGCCAATCTCGCGCGCGGCATGGAGACATTGGCAGGCCTCAAGGGGCTGTTTGGTTGATTGGCTGGTATTGCGATGCACTATCAAACTACAGTTTCTGCTTCACCCGCATAAGCACCAGATCCGTACCTTTCCAGTGACAACCTGGCAATGACGCGCTAGGCTTGTGACATGCGACGATTTCTTGCCATAGCGTTATCCATTTTGTGCATCGCACTTCCCCTGCAGGTCGGTGCAGGCGTGGCCGTGAAAAGCCAGCACTGCCCGCACATGCAGGATATGCCGCCGATGCAACTCATGCAGGAGCAGAATGCGCCATCGCCTGCGGACTCCTCCTTCGGCCACAACTGCTGCAATGACGCGGCCACCGCCGCCAAAACGGGCCAGCTGTGCAAGACCGGACATGAGTGTTCGCCCTCGTTGACGTATGTGTTGTCCCCTTCACCGCTGCACCTTGCGATCTCCATCGAACACACGCCGTTGCCGGTGTTGTCCACGCAAATACACGCCAGTCCTCTCCGCGCCGTTTGGCGACCTCCCACCCCGATCTAACTCCCATCCCAAGCAATGTCGTCTGGCCGCCGATGCGGGCCAGACGTGGTCATTTGCCTGTGCCTGACACGAACTGATCGTGGCTGGCCCTGTATGGAGTTACGAACATGTTCCCAGTTGCGAAGCGATTGCGACAGCTGCGTTGCGCGCGGTTTGCCGTCCCTATCCTGCTGCCCCTGCTGATGCTGGCATCGGTACCCGCGGGCAACGCGCAAACGCTGACATTTGACGACGCGCTAACCAGCGCACTGCAGCAGGCTCCCGAGTTGCGCGCCGGCACGGCCCTGATCGAAGCTGCGCGGCACGCGACCGTGCCGGCGGGCGAATTGCCCGATCCCAAACTGGTGCTGGGACTGGACAATGTGCCCGTCGAAGGCGATGACCGCTTCAGCACCGGCGAGGATTTTATGACCATGCAACGCGTCGGGCTGATGCAGGAGTTCACCAGTGGCGCCAAGCGCAAGGCCCGCAGCGAACTGGCCACGGCGCAGGTCGACCTGATGCGGTCTGATAAGCGGCAGCAGCGACAAATCGTGCTGCTTGAAACCGCACTGGCCTGGATTGCGCGCCATACGTGGGAGCGGCAACTGGCACTGGTGGCACAGTGGGAGCGCGATAACGCCTTGTTCGACAGCGTGGTGCGCGCGCAACTGGCGGCCGCCACGGGCTCCGCGCTCGATGCCTTGCGGCCACGGGAAGAAGCCGCGGACATTGCGGCTCTGCGCGACGAGGTCGCGGCGGGTTGCGCACAATCGATCGCGCAACTGCGGCGCTGGATCGGCGACACCGCCGAGCTGCCGCTGGGCGGTGAGGCCCCCAATTGGCGCATCGATGTGACGGAATTGCAGCACAACCTGCACCAACACCCTGAGCTAATGAACTTCACGTCCAGGGCGCGTGTACTGGACGCCGACATCGCCGAGTCGCGCGCCGCCAAACAGCCCGACTGGGAGGTGACACTGGCCTGGCTGGAGCGCGGGTCCGGCTACGACGATATGGCAATGCTGGAGGTACGCATGGACCTGCCGCTGTTCACGGCATCGCGCCAGACCCCGTTGGTTGCAAGCAAGGTCGCACAGCGCGCGGCACTCGACGCCGAACGCGAGGCCAGCCTGCGCGAACACGCAGCCATGTTGGAAGTCGAGTTCTCCGAGTATCAACGCCTGCAACAGTCGCAGCAGCGTTTCACCGACATACTCCTGCCCCTGGCTGACGAGAAGGTCGAGCTGGCGCTGGCGAGCTGGCGCAGCGGCGAGGGCGCATTGGTGGATGTCATCGGCGCGCGCCGCGAGCGCATCGCGACACACATAAAGGCCATCGCCGCCACCGGCGAACTACAGCAGGTCGCCGCGCGCCTGCACTTCGCCAACAGCGAGAGCTACGAGGCTGCTGCGAACACTACGGATAGTGCGGACAACTTAACGGGAGAACTGCCATGAGAACGACACAGGGCAAAGGGGTAACCATGGCGCTGGGCTTTGTGCTGGTCGCGGCGGGCACGGCTGCGGGTTGGTGGTGGGGACATCGCACGGCGGTCTCGCAGTCGGATGCGGCGTCGGAGAACGCCAGCGACGAGCGCGCCATCCTGTACTGGTACGACCCCATGTCGCCACAGCACCACTTTGACCGGCCCGGTAAATCGCCCTTCATGGACATGGACCTGGTGCCGAAATATGCCAGTGACACCGTGGCAGGCGACGCATCCGACGGCGGCGTCAGGATCGACGCACGGATCACGCAAAATGTCGGCGTGCGCGCGGCGCGGGTCGAACGCATCGTGCTGGCGTCAGTCATCGAAGCTACTGGACTAATCGCATTCAACGAGCGCGACGTGGCGATTGAACAGGCGCGCAGCGCAGGCCTGGTGGAGCGGGTCTGGCCCCTGGCGCCCGGTGATGTGATTGCGGCCGGTCAACCGCTGGTTGAGCTACTGGTGCCGCAATGGACGGCGGCGCAAGCGGAATACCTGGCATTGCGCGCCGGTGCCGACCGCGCGCTGGTCGATGCCGCGCGTGAACGGCTGCGCATGCTGGGCCTGTCCGCCGCGATGATTGACGAACTGGAGCAGTCGGGGCGCGCGCGGCAACGTTTCATTCTGTACAGCTCGCGTGGCGGTGTGCTTGAGTCGTTGGACGTGCGCAGCGGCATGGCTGTCGCGGCGGGACAGACGCTCGCGCGCGTACAGGGCATTGACAGTATGTGGCTGGAAGTCGCGGTGCCGGAAAGCCGCGCCACCAGTGTGCAGATGGGTGGTGATGCCGAGGTTCAATTCGTTGCGTACCCGGGGCGTTCACTGACCGGGCGGATTATCGCTGTGTTACCAGACCTGGCAGCGGGCAGTCGCACCTTGCGCGTGCGCATCGAACTGGCCAACCCCGACGGCCAGCTCCGCGCTGGGATGTCCGCCCAGGTTCGACTGGCTGCCAACACAGGCGGGTACGCGCTGGCGGTGCCGACAGAAGCCATCATTCGCACCGGCAAGCGCGCGCTGGTGATCGCGGTGCAGGAAGACGGCGCTTTTTCCGGGGTCGAAGTTGAACTCGGCCCGGAGATCGACAATCGCACCGTGATCGTCGCCGGACTGGCGGAGGGCCAGAGCATCGTCTCCAGTGCGCAGTTCCTGCTCGATTCTGAAGCCAGCCTGTCCGGGCTGTTTGCTCCCGCTGCTCCCGCCACGACATTGCCGGAATCCCTCCCCGACGAAGCCGCGAACGCGATGGGAGAAGAACGATGATCGCCGCCGTCATACGCTGGTCGCTGGGCAATCGCTTTCTCGTTTTGCTGGCGAGTTTTTTCCTGGCCTGCTGGGGCGCATGGGCGCTGCGCACGACGGCGGTCGATGCGCTACCCGACCTGTCAGACGTGCAGGTCATTATCCGCACCAGCTATCCGGGCCAGGCGCCCCGGATCGTGGAGGACCAGGTGACCTATCCGCTCACGTCCACCATGCTCTCCGTCCCCGGCGCCAAAACCGTGCGCGGTTTTTCCTTCTTTGGCGACAGCTTTGTCTATGTCCTGTTCGAGGACGGCACCGACCTGTACTGGGCGCGTTCGCGCGTGCTGGAGTACCTGAACCAGGTGCAGAGCCGGCTGCCGGCCACGGCGCGGTCGGCGCTGGGACCCGACGCCACCGGCGTGGGATGGATCTACCAGTACGCGTTGATTGATCGCACGGGCCAGCACGACCTCGCCCAGTTGCGGGAGCTGCAGGACTGGTTTCTCCGGTATGAATTGAAAACGCTGCCGGATATCGCCGAGGTCGCCACCGTGGGCGGCATGGTGCGGCAGTACCAGATCGTGCTGGACCCTGTAAAGATGGTGGCGCGGGGAATTACCCACGAGGACGTGCGTTCGGCGATCGCTGCGGGAAATCAGGAAACCGGGGGCGGAGTACTCACACTGGGCGAGGCCGAGTTGATGGTGCGCAGCAACGGCTATCTGCGTTCGCTCGAGGATTTTCGCGCCGTGTTGCTGCGCCTCGATGGCGGCGTTCCGATCACGCTCGGCGATGTCGCCCACATCCAGCTCGGCCCGGAGATGCGCCGCGGTATCGGCGAATTTGACGGCGAGGGCGAGGCAGTCGGCGGCGTGGTGATCCTGCGCTCCGGCAAAAACGCGCGCAGCACGATCACTGCGGTGCAGGCCAAACTGGAACAGCTCAGGCCGAGCCTGCCGCCGGGCGTGGAGATCGTCACCACCTATGATCGCAGCGGCCTGATCGACCGCGCCATCGAAAATCTAAGCCGCAAGCTGCTGGAGGAGCTGCTGGTCGTGGCGCTGGTATGCATGCTGTTCCTGCGCCATTTACGCTCCAGCATGGTAGCCATTATCACCCTGCCGCTGGGCATACTCATCGCCTTTGTGGTGATGCGCTACCAGGGCATCAACGCCAACATCCTGTCGCTGGGCGGGATCGCAATCGCCATCGGCGCGATGGTGGATGCGGCGGTGGTGATGATAGAGAACGCGCACAAGAAAATAGAGGCCTGGCACGAGCAGCACCCCGGGCGGGAACTGCGCGGTGAGGAACACTGGCGGGTCATTACCGACGCGGCGGTCGAGGTCGGGCCGGCGCTGTTCTTCTGCCTGCTGATCATCACCCTGTCCTTCATCCCGATATTCAGCCTGCAGGCGCAGGAGGGCCGCCTGTTTGCACCACTGGCCTTTACCAAAACCTGGGCGATGGCGGCTGCGGCCGGATTGTCGGTGACACTGGTGCCGGTGCTGATGGGATACTGGATTCGCGGCAAATTGCCCGCAGAACACGACAATCCAGTGAACCGCGTATTGATCAGGTGGTACCGCCCGGTGCTCGATGCCGCGCTGGCGCGGCCGCGGCTGACACTGGCGCTGGCCGGCCTGGTGTTGCTGTCCGCACTCTGGCCGATCAGCAGGCTGGGCGGCGAATTCCTGCCCGCGCTGGATGAAGGCGACCTGCTGTACATGCCCAGTGCCCTGCCTGGTCTGTCGGCGCAGAAAGCCAGCGAACTGTTGCAGCAGACCGACCGCATGATCAGGACGGTGCCGGAAGTGGCGCGGGTCTTTGGCAAGGCGGGGCGGGCGGAGAGCGCCACCGATCCCGCCCCGCTGGAGATGTTTGAAACCACGGTCCAATTCAAGCCGCGTTCGCAATGGCGCGCGGGCATGACGCCGGAGAAACTGGTCGAGGCACTGGACGCCGCGGTACAGGTGCCGGGACTCACGAATCTGTGGATTCCGCCCATACGCAACCGCATCGACATGCTGGCCACCGGCATCAAGAGCCCTGTCGGGGTGAAAATCGCCGGTGCATCGCTGGCGGATATCGACGGCGTGGCGCGGGACATCGAGCGCGTGGCCGACTCGGTACCGGGTGTTTCATCCGCGCTGGCCGAGCGCCTCACGGGCGGTCGCTACATCGATATCGATATTGATCGCGCAGCCGCCGCGCGCTACGGCCTCACTATCGCCGACGTGCAATCGGTAGTGGCCAGCCTGATCGGCGGTGAGAACATCGGCGAGACCGTGGAAGGCCTGGCCCGCTTCCCCATCAACCTGCGCTACCCGCGTGCATGGCGAGATACCGTTGAGCGCCTGGAGAACTTGCCGCTGCTGACGCCAGCCGGGTCGCAGATTGCGCTGGGAGCCGTGGCCAGTATTCGGGTGACCGATGGCCCGGCAATGCTCAAAAGCGAGAACGCGCGCCAGAGCGGCTGGGTGTACGTGGATGTGCGCGGGCGCGACATGGCCGCCGTGGTTGCGGATCTGCGCGATGCGGTGGCGCAGAGCGTCAAACTTCCCGCCGGGATCAGCGTCTCCTACTCCGGCCAGTTCGAGTTCCTGGAACGCGCCAACGCGCGCTTGAAACTGGTGGTACCAGTGACCCTGTTCATCATTTTTGTACTGCTTTACCTGATCTTCGCGCGGGCTGACGACGCGCTGCTGATCATGGCGACGCTGCCCTTCGCGCTGACCGGCGGCGTGTGGTTGCTCTACCTGATGGACTTCAATCTGTCCGTGGCGACCGGTGTTGGCTTCATCGCGTTGGCCGGCGTGGCGGCGGAATTTGGGGTGATCATGGTGCTGTACCTGAATCGCGCGTGGGAGCAGCGCGTGGCGGACGGGCAAACCGGCGAACAGGATCTGCTGGCGGCCATTCGCGAGGGCGCGGTACTGCGCGTGCGGCCCAAGGCCATGACCGTGGCGGTGATTGTCGCGGGCCTGCTGCCACTGTTCTGGGGCGACGGCGCGGGCAGCGAGATCATGACGCGCATCGCCGCGCCCATGGTCGGCGGCATGCTTACCGCGCCGCTGGTGTCCCTGCTGGTTATTCCGACCGTGTATCACCTGCGGCGGCGCAACCGTGCCAGTGGTGATGGCTCCAGTAGCCACCGTTAGTGGTTTCCCAACAGCCAATTATTGACACGCATCGGAGCATGCCCTAACCTGCCCGCATAATATAACACGTGTAACATAACGTATGTCACAGCGGATGGTTTACCAGACCGAGGAAACCCGGCAGAAAATTCTTGTCGCCGCGGAAGCCACGTTCATCGAAAAAGGGTTCTTCAACACCCAGATGAAGGACGTGGCGGCAGCCATCGGGATAAGTCGCAACAGCCTGTACCGCTATTTCCACGACAAGGGCGATCTCGGCTATGCGGTGTTGGGCATGGTGTACGCCAGGATCGAGCCGCGCCTGGAGCGGATTCTCAGGGACGCTCGAGCGAACACCGCGCTAAGTGGCCGGGAGCAATTACAGCTGTTTCTGGAAAAGGGCCTTCTGAATAAGCACCTGCGGGCAGACCTTACATTTATGGCCGAGTTCGACAGTTACTTTTCGGGCGACCGGATACCTGTCGATTTCAGGTCCCGCGCGGGCGGTCCGCTGCCAATGTCGTACTTATCCATGATCGGTGATCTGGTGCTCGCTGGCGTGCAGGATGGCTCGATACGCCGGGATATCAGTCCGCAGCAATTGCTGCCGATGATCCTGTATTCACTGAAGGCCCTGCAGCAGCACATCCTGCTCCGCGGCTCGGCGTTGGTGGATATCTCCCAACGTGACACGGAGCGCTTGCTGCCCAACTTGATCACGGTCCTGATGGACGGCTTGAAGCCGGTAGCATCCGGTTAGACGGGCATCCGATAACATGAATTCCCCCATGCCTGAACCCCATTCAGACCATGTCGGCCTGAACGACAGCGTGCCGGCCATTTGTTTCCCACCGGCAGTGGGCCTGGCTGTGTTGCACGCATTGGAAGGAAGAGATCTATGTTCAAGCTGAACCTGAAAGACGCTTTCCACTTTACGTTGGTGTTGCTGGCCGCGAGTTGGGGGCATTTTGCCAACGCTGCAGCGCGCCCCAATATCATTTTTATCCTTTCCGATGATCACGCCGTGCGCGCGGTCAGTGCTTACGGCGACAGCCTGGTTGCAACACCCAATATCGACCGCATCGCCGCCGGCGGTATACGTTTTGACCGCGCCTACGTCGGCAACGCGATCTGCGGTCCCAGCCGGGCGACCCTGCTCACTGGCCTGCATAGCCATGCCAACGGATTCTACAGCAACGAGTGGTCAGGGCCGTTCAATGGAGAGCAGCAGACCTTGCCCGGCCTGCTACATGGCTCGGGCTACCAAACGGCGGTGATTGGCAAATGGCATTTATACAGCGACCCGGTGGCATTCGATCACTGGGAGGTCATCGACAATGTGATGGAGCAGGGTACCTATTACAACCCGTCCTTCAGAAGTCCTGCCGGCATTGAGGAGACGACCGGTTACGTCGCGGACCTGATCACCGACAAGTCCATCGCCTGGCTGGAGCAGGCGAAACGCGAGGACCGACCGTTTTTCCTCCTGTACAACCACAAGACACCGCACCGGGACTGGATGCCGGGTCCCGAGGAATTGCGCAACTGGGACGAGGATGCGCGCTTCGAGGAGCCCGCGACCCTGTTTCGCAACCTGGATGGCCTGACGCGGGCTCGAAGCGACGCACGCATGCGTATCGCAGACTATATGACCGACAGCGACCTGAAGCTGAGAAAGGGGACGAACCTGACGCCGGAGCAGGAAGCGCTGTGGGAACAGGCATTCGCAGAGGGCAACCGGCAGTTTGCAGCGGCGCAGCTGAGCGACGAGGACAAGCTGCGCTGGAAATACCAGCGTTATGTGAAATCCTACGCCGCGTCAGTCCAAAGTATGGACAGACAAATCGGGCGCCTGCTGGATTACCTGGAAGCCAACAACTTGATGGACAACACACTCGTGGTGTACAGCTCGGACCAGGGCTTTTTCCTCGGCGAAAACGGCTGGTTCGACAAACGCTGGATAGACGATGCGTCCTCACGGGTACCGCTGCTGATGGAGTGGCGAGGGCACATCCGGCCCGGCACCGTGTCGGATGCCCTCGTACAGAACATCGATTTCGCGCCCACGCTGCTGGACGCCGCCGGCGTCAAACCCAAAACACCGATGCAGGGCGTAAGCCTGTTGCCGCTGTTCAAACCACAGCCCAAGCCCTGGCACCGCGACCTGTATTACCATTTCTATGAGAACCCGGGGTTCCACGGCGTGGCGCGTCACTATGGCGTCATCACCGAGCGCTACAAGCTGGCCTATTATTACCAGAACGACGAGTGGGAGTTGTTCGATCGGGAGACAGATCCAGCGGATCAGCGAAACCTCTACGGGAAATCCGGATACGATGACATCACTGGAGATCTCAAACGGCGACTGCAGGCGCTGCGTGCGCAGTATCAGGTGCCGGAGACGGACCCGGAGGCAGCCTGGTACCATGGCGCAGTCGTAAGGGCGTTGGAACAACTGATGTTGTGGTTGTTCTGATAACGCGGCTTGAAATAGGCATCGCCCGCGCGCGGCAGGGCTACGTTAGCGGGTCTCAAAAGGCTGTTTGCCTGAGCGACCAAGGTCACTGGTTGCCAGCAAATCCCAACTTCTCCTTCACCCGCTCGCGCGCGGTTTGCACGATCGCATAGAAACCGGGGATAAATACCGTCCCTACCAGCAGCGCGGCGAGCATGCCGCCGAACACCGTGATCCCGAGCGAGCGCTGGCCGAACGCGCCAGCGCCGCTGGCAAACACCAGCGGCAGGATGCCGAGGATAAAGGACATCGCCGTCATGCACACGGCCCTGAAGCGCAGGCGCCCGGCCTCGCGCGCCGCGGTGAGAATGGCCACCCCCTCCTGCTCGCGCAGGTGGCGCGCGAACTCCACGATCAGGATCGCGTTCTTCGCCGCCATGCCGATCAGCAGCACGACGCCAATCTGCGCGTAGAGATCGAGCGCGGTGCCCGACACGAGCAGCGCAGCGATCGCACCGCCAATCGCCATCGGCACCACCAGGATAATCGCCGCCGGAATGGACCAGCTCTCGTACTGCGCGACCAGGAACAGGTACACGAAGATCAACGCGAGTGCGTAGGCATAGATCGCAGTGCTGCTCGCCTCCTGCTCCTGGAAGGCCATGCCGGTCCATTCCATGCGAAAGCCCGCCGGCGCGGTTGCGGCGATCAGGTCCTCGAAAGCTTTCATCGCCTCACCCGAACTGTAGCCGGGCGCCACATTGGCGCGCACCGAGGCGGCGCGGTACATGTTGTAGCGCGACGCCACGTCCGGGCCCAGAATCGGGCGCGCGGTCACCAGCGCGTTGAGCGGAATCATCTCGCCACTTTCGGACTTGAGGAAAAAGTGGTCCATGTCCGCAAGGTCGGAGCGAAACGGCGCCTCCGCCTGCATGATGACCTTGTAGGTCTTGCCAAACTTGTTGAAGTCATTGACATACAACGAGCCCATCTGCGCCTGCAACGTCATGAAGATTTCGCTCAGCGGCACGCCCAGATTCTTCGCCTTGATACGATCCACGTCGATAAAGTACTGCGGCACGTTGGCGCGGTAGGTGCTGAATACGTCCTGCAATCCCGGCGTCTGGTTGCCGTCGACGATGATGTCATTGAGCACCGCGGCCAGTTCCGCTGGCGGTCGCGCCAGCGTGTCCTGCAGCATCAACTCAAGGCCGCCTACCGCACCCATACCGGGAACTGCCGGCGGCGCGATCGCCATGACCTGCGCTTCGGGCACTTCCAGCAAGGCCCGCCCATTGATGCGCGCTGCCACGTTGAACGACAGATTCTCGGGTTCCGGTCGCTGATCCCACGGCTTCAGCACCACGAACAAGGTCGCGCCGTTGCTGCTTCTCGCACCGTTTAGCACGGAAAAGCCCGTGATGCTCGTGACCACTTCCACCGCGGGATCCTGCTGCAGGATAGCGCTGACTTTTTCCACCACCTGCGTTGTACGGGAGATGGACGAGGCATCCGGCAACTGGATATTAACGAACAACAAACCCTTGTCTTCGGGTGGCACAAACGCGGTGGGCGTATGCAACACACCCAACAGCAGGGCTGCCATCCACGCCAGGAAGATCACGCCCACGACCAACAGTTTGCGCAGCACCCACTGCACGCCTTTGTCATAGACGCCGGTCAGGCGGCTGAACGCCGCGAGGAATTTCCGGTACCACAACGCATCCCCGCGCCCCCCGGATTGCAGCAGCAGGCCGCACAATGCGGGGCTCAGGGTCAGCGCATTGATGGACGAAAACACGACAGCGACACAAATCGTCACCGCAAACTGGCGGTACATTTCACCGGTAATTCCCGGCAGCAGCGCCACCGGCACGAAAACGGCGAGCAACACCAGCGTGGTGCTGATGATGGCGCCGCCTACCTCGCGCATGGTGACGAGCGCTGCGTCCCGCGACGACATCGTCGGATCTTCGCGCATATGGCGATCGCAGTTCTCGATTACCAGAATGGCGTCGTCCACCACGATGCCGATCGCCAATATCAGGCCAAACAGCGTGACCGTGTTAATCGACATGCCCAGCAACTGCAACACGGAGAAGGTGGCCACCAGCGACACCGGGATCGCCACGGTGGGCACCAGCGTGGCGCGCCAGTTGCCGAGAAACAAATACGTGATGGCGATGACGAGCAATACCGCTTCGAACAGGGAACGCAGCACCTGGTTGACCGCGGTGGACACATAGCGGGTGGTGTCATAGCTGTTGACGTATTCCAGACCCTCGGGGAAATACCGGGACAGTTCCTCCAGCGCCTTGTCGATCGCTGCGCCGGAGGCCAGCGCGTTGGCATCCGCCGTGGTATACATTGCGAGATTGACAGCCGGGTGGCCGTTGATTTCACCGAAAACGTTATACCCCGACTGCCCCAGTTCCACCCGCGCGACGTCGCGCAGATAGATCGCGGAACCGTCACTGCGCGCGCGCAGCACGATGTCGTTGAACTCCTCCACGTCCTGCAGCCGGCCTTTTGCCTGCAGCGTGTATTCCGTCTGCAGCGGCCCGTCAAACGGCGGCGCGCCGATTTTCCCCGCCGCGACCTGCACATTCTGTTCGCGCAGCGCGGCCTGTATGTCGGCGACGGACAATCCCAGGCTGGTCATGCGGTCGGGGTCGAGCCACAGCCGCATCGAATAATCTGCTTCGCCAAGAATGTTCGCCGCCGAAATGCCTTCAACGCGCGCCAGTTCACTCTGCACATTGATCTTGACGTAGTTGGAGATGAACTTGTAATCGAGGGAATTATCGGGCGAGGTAAAGCTCACGATCTTGAGCATATCGGGCGAGCGCTCGGCGATGCGCAGGCCCGCCGCGCGCACTTCAGCAGGTAGCGAAGTCTCCGCCAGCTTGATCCGGTTCTGCACCCGCACCAACGCCATGTCGGGATCAGCGCCGACATCGAAGGTCACCGTCAGCGTATAGCTGCCGTCGTTTGCGCTTTTGGAAGACATATAAATCATATCTTCCACGCCATTCACCGCATCCTCGATGATGACGCCTACCGTCGCTTCCACGACCTCGGCCGAGGCACCGGGGTAGACACCGCTCACCACGATGTTGGGCGGCGAGATATGCGGGTACTCGGTGACCGGCAGCATGTACGCCGACAGGCCGCCGGCCAGCGTCATGACGATGGCGATCACCAGCGCAAACTTGGGCCTGTCAATAAAGAAGGCGCTGAACATGCGTTATTCCTGCTGCTCAAGGCCGGCGATCGGCTTACTCTTCACCACCAGGCCGGGACGCACCTGTTGCAGACCGCGCACGATCACCTTCTCGCCCTCTTCAACGCCCGCCAACACGAGCACCTTGTCCTCGCGCCGCTCGCCCAGGCTGACGTTGTGTCGCTGCACCGTGCCGTCCTCGCTGACTGCCAGCACGAAATTGCCCTGCTGGTCAGCCTGCACAGCAGACTGCGGCAGAAACAGCCCTTCAGCCAGTTCAGTGTCACGCAGGATGACGCGCACGTACTGCCCTGGCACCAGCACCGAATGCGGATTCGGGATGCGTGCCCGCGCCTCCAGCGTGCCAGTGGCCTCGTCAATGCGATTGGCCACATAGTAGATACGGCCCACTTCAGGATACGTGACGCCAGTCGTCAACTCGACGGTGACTTCCAAACGATTGAGTGCCAGCGAATCCCGGTCGCGATTCAGGTTATCCCCGATCGCGCCCACGTAGGTCGCGTCGCTGACCTGGAACTGCGCATCGATCGGGTCGATGCTCACCAGCGTCGTAAGATTCCCGGTGGTCGGCCCCACCAGGTCGCCCACGCTGGCGGTGCTGTGGCCGATGCGCCCGGTGATCGGCGCGCGTATGGTGGTGAAACCGAGATTGACCCGGGCACTGGTTACCTGCGCCTCGGCCGCTTCGATGCGCGCGTCGGCATCGCGCATTTTCGCCATCAGGTTGTCCACCTCGGATTGCGAAATGGCGCCCTTGGGCAGCAGCTCCTGCCCGCGCTGGTAGTTGACCCGGGCATTGGCCTGGTTGGCCTTGGCCGCCGCCAGATCGGCTTTCGCCCTGGCCAGCGCCGCCTCGAATTCGGAGGCATCAAGCGTGTAGAGCACGTCGCCCGCGGTCACCAGTTCGCCCTCGCGAAAATCGCGGCTCTTCAGGTAGCCGGGGACGCGGGCCTGGATTGCGACATCATTCTCTGCCTGCAACCGGCCCACATGGCGGTAAATGGGTTGATAGGGTTCGCGGACCACGGTGTCCACCACCACTTCAATCACGGGGGGCACGGGCGCCTCCCTGGAACACGCTGCAAGCAACGCTATGGCGAGACTAAGCGCGGCGATGGATTTGTTCACAACTGACTCTCCCGTTGCACATGCATGGGCCTGCACCCGCCGATACTATCAGGGTGTGTCGCCCGCCACCGTAACAAACGGCTGCCACGCTTTCGCGGGCGCGAAAAAAAGGGCCACAGTGCCAAAACACTGCGACCCCTGTTTTGCTGCAAGGTGCCTACTGACTGTTGGCCACCATGAAATCAACCGCTGCGTGAATCTCCTCATCGGAGCAGGCGACACAGCCGCCTTTCGCCATCATTCCGGTACCGGGCACGCCATTTACACCGCTGGCATACAGCGCGTCAGTGCCCTTGGCTATGCGAGCAGCCCAGGCGGTGGCATCGCCCACCTTGGGTGCGCCGGCAGCGCCGGTGCTGTGGCAGGCCATGCAGGCGGTGTTGTACACCTCCTCGCCCGAACGCGGCCCGGTGCTGGCGGCGACGACCGGCGCGCCGCAGGTGCTATCCCCTTCCATGCAGGATTCCCCCACCGGCTTGATGCGCGCTTCGACGGCGGCGCGCTGGGCATCCGACAGTTCCACTGCAAAAGCGCTGGCGGCGAGCAGAACGGCCAGAAAACTGAAAACGACACGATGCATCACGATGAACCCCTCTCTTTGGTAAGGCGGGCATTATAGCCACATATCCGGGGCGGGAAAACGCAAGGAGTGAAACTATTGCCGACAGCAGAAAAGCGCGACACACTGCGGCCCTGTCCCGTTTGCAGCACTATCGCGCTACCCATACCCTGTTCGCCTGCTGGCAAGGAAACCCTCCATGAAGCTATATACGTATGACCCAGCCCCCAACCCACGGCGCCTTGCCCTGTTCCTGAAACTCAAGGGCCTGGCGATCGACACCCGGCAGGTGGACCTGTTGGCCAACGAACAGCTGGGGGACGCCTACCGGCAGATCAACCCCGCATTGAGCGTTCCCGCGCTGGTGCTGGACGACGGCACCGTGCTCACCGAAGTGATCGGCATGTACACCTACCTGGATGAGCTGCACCCGCAGCCACCGCTGATGGGCTCCACCGCCGCCGAGCGCGCCCAGGTGATCAGTTGGTGCCACAGGCTGTTCAGCGGCCTGATGATGGCCATCGCCGGCGCGCTGCGCAACCGGGGCAAATCCTTCATCAACCGGGCGCTGCCCGGCCCGCTGGATACCCCGCAGATACCGGAACTGGTGGAGCGCGGCCTGCTGCAAATAGGCTACATACTGCCCGAACTGGACGCCCACCTTGCGCAATCAAAGTGGGTAGCGGGTGATAATTTCAGTATCGCGGACATCGATTTGCTGGTGTGCATCGATTTTCTGGCGTGGATCAGGCAGTCGGTGCCGGACGAGTGCACCCACCTGAAGGATTGGTACCAACGCGCCTGCTCGCATGTGGCCTGAACGGCGTCAATCCTGGTTACACCATCAACACAGCGCTGAAGCAGTGCGTCGGAATTGCGCAGCATCCTCCGCACTGAACAGCACCGGGGCACAGGCCTTGCCGGCAGCGCTGCCCACCCCGCCTCGAATTGCGATAGATCAACTTTAATACATTCTTAACACGCGTTTCGCCACTCTTATCACCGTCTTTACAAGCGCAGGGCTAGTATGAACTCTCCAAATTCATCAGGAGGGGCATATGGATATCGTATACCTGGCCAGCATCATCGTGTTCTTCGGGCTCATGGTCGCCCTGGCGAGCGGTTGCACCAAACTTGGAGGGCCGCAGCAATGACCTGGCTCTACTTTCTTGGCGGCGCGGTCTCCATCGGACTCCTCGTTTATCTGATTTATGTATTGATCAACGCGGAGGAATTCTAGTGGATGCTTTCATAGGCCCGATCACGCTGCACGCGTGGCTCACTATCGCCATTTACTTCGGCGTGTGACGATGAGTTACCTCACGCAGATGCTCGGGCTTGCGGTGCAAAACTTCCTGTCGGCCGCCTCTGGTATCGTCGTCGTGATCGCGTTGATTCGCGGTCTGGCCCGCCACTCGATGAACACCATCGGCAATGTGTGGGTTGATCTGACGCGCGTCACCTTGTTTATCCTGCTGCCGATATCCTTTGTACTGGCGCTGGCCCTGGTGAGCCAGGGCGCGATACAGAGTTTTGACGCGTATCAGGAAGCGACCACCCTGGATGTGACGAGTTATGAAACGGCGAAGCTCGATGCGGACGGCCAGTCGGTGATGGATGAGCAGGGCAACGCGGTGACCGAGACCGTCACCACGCAAACCCAGACCCTGCCGATGGCGCCGCTCGCTTCACAGCTGGCGATCAAAATGCTCGGCACGAACGGTGGCGGCATCTTCAATGTGAATTCCTCGCATCCTTACGAGAATCCGACGCCGCTCAGCAATTTCCTGCAAATGCTGGCGATCTTTCTAATTCCAGCCGCGCTCTGCTACACCTTTGGCCGCATGGTGGGCGACACCCGCCAGGGCTGGGCCGTGCTGGCGACCATGTTGCTGCTGTTCCTGCCATTTGCGATTGGCGCTATGTACTTCGAGCAACAGGGCCACCCGGCGATTGCGGCGCTGGGCGTCGACCAAAGCGCAAGCGCATGGCAGGCCGGTGGCAACATGGAGGGCAAGGAGACGCGCTTTGGTATCGCCGACTCAGGATTGTTTGCGGCTATTACCACGGCGGCGTCGTGCGGCGCGGTGAATTCGATGCATGAATCCTACACACCGCTCGGCGGCATGATGCCGATGGCGCTCATGCAACTTGGCGAGGTCGTATTCGGCGGCGTCGGCACTGGCCTGTATGGCATGCTGGTGTTCGCGTTGCTGGCCGTGTTTATCTCGGGACTGATGATCGGGCGCACGCCGGAGTACCTCGGTAAAAAGATCGAGGCCTATGACATGAAGATGATATCGGTCGCGATTCTGGTTACGCCATTGCTGGTATTGGCAGGTACTGCCATTGCCGTGGTCTCGCCCAGTGGCACCGCGAGTATTTTCAATCCGGGTACACACGGCTTTTCCGAGGTGTACTACGCGTTCACGTCGGCCGGCAACAATAACGGCAGTGCATTTGCCGGTCTTTCCGCCAACGTGCCGTTCTACAACGTAATGCTCGCGATCGCTATGTGGTTCGGCCGCTTTGGCGTGATCGTACCGGTGCTCGCCATCGCCGGCTCACTGGCCGCGAAAAAACGCATCGCGGCCACGCCCGGGACCATGCCGACGCACGGCCCGCTGTTTGTCATTCTGCTCGCAAGCACAGTAATCCTGGTAGGTGCGTTGAATTATGTCCCGGGACTCGCGTTGGGACCAATTGCAGAACACCTGACGTTTATTTCAGCTTACTGATCGACTGAGGACTGGAGAGATATTCATGTCGAAAAAATCATTGTCCATGTTTGACCCGGCATTGGTGGCACCCGCCATTGTGGAGTCAGTCAAGAAACTGGATCCGCGCGTGCAGTGGCGCAATCCGGTGATGTTCGTCGTATACACAGGCAGCATCCTGACCACGATATTGTTCGTGCAAGCCATCACCGGCAAGGGAGAGGCACCCACTGGATTCATTCTGGCCATCACACTTTGGCTGTGGTTCACCGTGTTGTTTGCGAATTTCGCCGAAGCTCTCGCAGAAGGGCGCAGCAAGGCGCAGGCTGCAGCACTTCGCGGCATGAAAAAGACTGTGATCGCCAAGCAACTGGAAGGGACCAAATACGGCGCGAAGCACTTTCCCGTCCCAGCCAGCGATCTGGTGAAAGGGAATATCGTGCTGGTCGAGGCCGGCGATGTGGTACCGATGGACGGCCAGGTCATCGAGGGTGTCGCCACCGTGGATGAAAGCGCGATCACGGGTGAATCTGCCCCGGTGATCCGCGAGTCCGGGGGCGATTTTTCGGCCGTGACGGGCGGCACGCGCGTGCTGTCTGACTGGATCGTCGTGAAAGTCACGGCAAATCCGGGAGAGACGTTTCTGGATCGGATGATCGCGATGGTCGAGGGCGCGAAAAGGCAAAAGACGCCGAATGAGATTGCGCTGACAATACTTCTGGTTGCACTGACGATCGTGTTCCTGGGTGTAACCGTCACGCTGCTGCCGTTCTCGATCTTCAGTGTCGCTGCCGTCGGCGCAGGTTCGCCGATCACGATTACGGTGCTGATTGCACTGCTTGTCTGCCTGATTCCAACGACGATCGGCGGCCTGCTGTCGGCCATCGGTATCGCCGGCATGAGCCGCATGATGCAGGCGAATGTCATTGCAACGTCGGGACGCGCCGTCGAGGCCGCCGGCGACGTCGATATTTTGCTCCTCGACAAGACCGGCACCATCACGCTCGGCAATCGGCAGGCATCGCAGTTCATCCCTGCCCGGCATGTGACGGCGGCGCAATTGGCTGACGCCGCGCAGTTATCATCGCTTGCGGATGAGACGCCCGAAGGCCGCAGTATCGTGGTGCTCGCCAAGCAGCAATTCAATTTACGCGAACGCGATGTGCATGCACTGAACGCGTCCTTTGTGCATTTCTCCGCGCAGACGCGCATGAGCGGCGTCGACCTGAAAACAGATGCGGGAGAGAAGAAACTGCGCAAGGGCTCGGCAGAAGCGATACGCAAGCATATCGAGGCTCTCGGTGGCGCGTTTCCCGATGAAGTGCAACAAGCAGTAGACACCGTGGCGCGACGCGGTAGCACGCCGCTGGTCGTCGCTGAAAACAACAAGGTACTCGGCATCATCGAACTGAAGGACATTGTCAAGGGCGGCATTAAGGAGCGCTTTGCGGAAATGCGCCGCATGGGCATCAAGACGGTGATGATCACCGGCGACAATCGCCTGACCGCCGCCGCGATTGCCGCGGAGGCTGGCGTCGATGATTTCCTCGCCGAAGCCACGCCCGAAGCCAAACTCGCGTTGATTCGCGAGTACCAGTCCCAGGGCAGGCTGGTGGCAATGACGGGCGATGGCACCAATGATGCGCCAGCGCTCGCACAGGCCGACGTCGCCGTGGCCATGAACAGTGGAACTCAGGCCGCCAAGGAAGCCGGCAATATGGTCGACCTGGATTCCAATCCCACCAAATTGATCGAGGTGGTGGAGACCGGCAAGCAGATGCTGATGACACGCGGCTCACTGACCACGTTCAGCGTTGCGAATGACATCGCCAAATATTTCGCGATCATTCCAGCGGCCTTTATCGCCACCTATCCGCAATTGTCAGCGTTGAACATCATGCAGCTGGCGAGCCCCAATTCGGCAGTGTTGTCGGCTGTCATTTTCAATGCCCTGATTATCGTGGTGTTGATCCCGCTTGCGCTGAAGGGCGTGAAATACCGGGCACTCGGGGCGTCGGTATTGCTTAGGCGCAATTTACTGGTCTACGGTCTCGGTGGAATTGTTGTGCCGTTCATAGGCATAAAGGCTATCGATCTGGCGCTGGTTGCCCTTGGCATGACCTGACCCGGCAGTCGAGTCCGAGTCTGATCTTTGAAAGAAATAGCCACACACAGGTGCAGGAGAGAGAAATGAGTAATGTATTCAAGCCGGCATTGTTACTATTTTTGTTGCTCAGCCTGATAACCGGCCTGGCATACCCCGCGCTGGTGACGCTGGTCAGCATGGCGACAATGCCCGAGCAGGCATCGGGCAGCGTAATCACCGATGACGGAAAAATACTGGGGTCCACACTGGTCGGGCAGAACTTCAGTGATCCGAAATACTTCTGGGGCCGGCTATCCGCCACCGGACCGTATGCGTATAACGGTGCGGTATCGAGCGGTTCAAACCTGGGCCCGCTGAATCCGGTGCTGACGGACAATATCACTGCGCGCATGGATGCGCTGCGGCTAGCCGACCCGGAGAACACTGCGCCAATCCCCGTCGATCTCGTCACAGCATCGGGCAGCGGTCTCGACCCGCACATCAGCCCGGCGGCAGCTGCCTATCAGGCCGCACGGGTCGCGCGCGTACGCGGCATTGCACAATCCAGCGTGGATGCGCTCGTTGCGCAATACACGGAAGACCGACAGCTCGGCATTTTTGGTGAGCCGCGGGTGAACGTGTTGCAATTGAATCTTGCGCTGGATGCGCTGCACTAAGTGTGTATAGTCA
>JADJAL010000011.1 GCA_016704305.1 Haliea sp.
CTGGTTTTGCACTACAATAGTGTCGCGATGAGGCCGAACAGGTCGGGCTTTGAAGTTCGACAGCACGGCGTTGGATGCTCGTATCTGGAATCGACATTGCAAATAGAGATGAAGGGCACCATGCCGTTACCGACATTGAGGCACATGGACCCTATTATGGCGTGGTCTGTAATGCGAGGTTGGCGAAGGACAATGCCTTTCCGGCAATGAGCGGAGCGGATTGGGATACTGTTATACACACCAATCTCGACGGTTTTTACAACGTGCTTAATCCGCTTATCATGCCAATGGTCCGGCGTCGTAGTCCCGGTCGAATCGTAACCTTGGCGTCAGTATCGGGATTGATGGGGAATCGTGGGCAGGTTAACTATTCTGCTGCCAAGGCAGGTATTGTAGGCGCCACAAAGGCGTTGGCGCTGGAAATGGCCAAACGCAAAATCACAGTAAACTGTGTGGCGCCGGGACTGATTGAGACCGAAATGCTGGAGAATATTCCAGCGGAGACCATCGCTTCAACAATTCCAATGAGACGTTTAGGCCAACCTGAAGAGGTAGCTGCGGTAGTGCGGTTTCTGGTCAGCGATGCTGCCAGTTACGTGACAAGACAGGTGATATCAGTCAATGGCGGTTTGTGCTAAATGAAGAGAGAAGCTGTAACTGGCATGGGCTGTATTTCTTCGTTGGGAAGCGACTGACCGAAATCAAGTCCTGTTTGCAGCTAGCAGGAACGCACCATTACATCTCGAAGTGGGATGAGTGCGAAGGGCTATTTACCGTCTGGGCGGCCTCGGTACAAATTTTGAGCTCTCGACTATCATCCCGCAAGGCAACGAGATCCATGGGTCGGGTGGCTCTTATGTCAGTGCGTGCAACAGAACTTGCCCTAGAAGATGCAGGGTTGCGAGACGACCCAATATTGGTAAGCGGACGGGCGGGCATAGCTTATGGTTCCTCCTCCGGGAGTACAGACGCGACAGCAGAATTTGTTGACTTGCTCATTAATAGGCAAATGGGGAGACTTAACGCCACGAGCTATATTCGTATGATGAGCCATACCGCTGCAGTGAATATTGGCGTATTTTTTGGTCTCAAGGGCCGAATCTATACCACATCCAGTGCCTGTACTTTTGCCAGTCAAGGTATTGGCTACGGATTTGAAGCGATTCGAAATGGCACCCAGACTTTGATGATCTGTGGTGGGAGCAGAGCTGTGTGCGACCCAGGCAGCAGTATTTGACACGCTGTTCGCGACCTCTACAAAAATGAAACACCTGAGACTACCCCGCGGCCCTTTGACAAGGACCGAGATGGTCTCGTAATCGGAGAAGGGCAAGCACACTGGTTCTGGAGGAGTTGAATCACGCCAGGGAGCGTGGGGCGACGATTCTGACGAGGTTATCGGTTTTGGCACAAACAGCGATGGAACGCACGTTACCCAGCCGGATGTCGACTCGATTTGTAATGTGCTAAAGCTATCCCTGGCGGACGCCGGCATTGCGGCCACTGATGTTGGTTACGTTAGTGCTCACGGTGCCGCGACCCAAATGGGAGACATTGCGGAAAGCCACGCTACCTTGAAAATACTGCAGTAAGCCCCAATTAGCGCTTAAAAGCTACACAGGGCATACCTTGGGAGCCTGCGGCGGGATCGAAGCTATGGTTACAATCCATATGATGAAAGATGGATGGTTCCACCCCACCTTAAACCTGCAAAACGTGGATCCTGACTGCGCGGAAATTGACTATATTACAGGCGCAGGTCGTAAATTGGATTGCGAGATAGTCATGTCCAACAATTTTGCTTTTGGCGGATTAATACTTCACTGATATTTAGGAATTACCAGGTGTAATAGTTGCGACCTGATCTGACAGTTACCGGATCAGTACATCTTGACCTGATGCGAACGCTCAGGCGTCTAGATTACCTACTTGCAAAGTTTGCGGTTGACGATAGGTCAGCACCTCCGATTACCAGTTGATTCTTTATGTTTAAACGTTGGAAAACAACAGAATTGTGATATACACTCAAAAAAAAGGTAATCGATTTCAACCCTGTACTAACGAACATTTCAAGGATAAAAATAATGAATACACACTTTTTTCAAGCCAGCCTGCTTTTATCTGTCGCTTTATTGACGGCTTGCGCTTCCAACAATACCGCCACACCAACTACTAAAAACACCGCCACGCCAACCACCCAAAACGTTGCAAAACAACAAGTGATGGCGCCCATTCCGGTGGATAGCCCTTTCTCGAAAATTAAAGTTGGGATGCCAAATAAACAAGTGCATGACCTGATAGGGACTCCGACCGACACGAAACATTACACAACTGGCAAAGCCTTTATTCCGTTTTATTTTGGCAATGATACGATGCGCTTGAAGATATATACAAAAGGCCAAGGGCGGATTGTTTATACGGGGTGGGGGTGGTGGAGTAGACCTGCGCGTCAACCAAATCGTATATGACCTAATGAGGACGATTACAGGAACTGATATCTGATCTTCAACAACATCCTCAAAGACGAATATTTGAAACGATAGCAATTTTGGCTGCTTGGTGAGACCCGCCCAATCCTAGATGGCTGGATCACTGATAATATAAATAAATTTTAGGAGGTATTAAATACCACACATTGAGCTGCAACTCATGGACGCTTCATAGCACGTCCAATTGCTGAATCGTCTGAAACCATCTGTTGCATCACTTGGTCAAATATGCGCGGCATATCTCTCTCAATTCCTCCTCGGCCTCTCCCCAAGAGTGTACCAGTTACAACTACGCTGTCCGTTAACGATTCTGACTCCAATGCATTACCCTCGGCATCGAAAACAGCAATATCAATCACGTAATTGAATCTACCGTTGTAATAAGAGTCGAAATTCCAGTCTTTGATCGAAACAATTATTCGAAAGTTGCGAACTATCGCTGCTCGGGAGCAAGCCGCTTATCCAAGTCGGAACGAATCAATTCGCTGAGAGCAATGTTACCATCGGTGGATACATCAAACGGGATGCCAACCCGTGTTCGATATTTCCCGATGTAATATGGCTCTTTATTGCCAGAGAGCACATACGGTCGATTATCGGCAACAACAAGTGTTGTGATGGAAAAACCAAAGGCCGCCTTCTCATGTGCCAGGTCCGAACTCATCGACACAGATTGTCCAACTACGCAACCCACAAGTGGCGAAAGCAATAAAATCGACAGCAACGCCTGTAGCACGCGTTTCATATACTTAATAAGCACCAAATTATAAAGCAGGGATCGTAATCACAACGACATCATTCTCTCTTGTACACAACACGAAATTATAACGAGAAAGAGATTCCATGTGGGCGCCCGCAACTTCGAATCATTGAGTTTGTTTACTCGTATTGGGATTGGGGTGTCGTACAGTATTGCCAGAGCGCGTTGAGACGTCGTTTATGACCACTAACGTAAGGATTTGTTTCGTCCCAGGCGGCCAGCCAATATCGAGCAAATCATTCTGCGGATATCCGGCGACTGCTTGTCTTGAAAAATAACATCCTGGAACCGACCGTCATCCAGGCAGTCAAATGTGCGAAAAGTATCGACTCCTTTTTTAACGGTTTGGCGTATTCCTTCTCCCAATCAACTGCATCCCCTTGTAACTGCCTGTCCAATAGTTTCGCGGCAATGCCTGCAGAACGCATGGCTATGGTGACGCCCGAGGAAAACACAGGGTCCAGGAATTCCCCTGCATTTCCCAAGAGGGCGTATTTATCGCTACACATCTTGTCTACATTTGCGGCATAGCCGGTGATTTTTCGGGACGGCGTATCCCATACGGCATTGGCAAGCAACTGTCCCAAAGCCTGATCTTCTGCAACGATCGCCTTCAAGTCAGTTGTGTCACCCACCTGGTATCTCGCAAGAAAATCAGGCTCAGCGACAACCCCAATAGAGCAGCGTCCATCCGGAAAAGGGATTAGCCAGTACCATACATCATTATGTTTGGGGTGTACCGTAACGAGAATTGTGAAGCGATCGTATGCGGTATCTGAAATATTGTCCTCAATATGTGTAAAAGCAGCCGCTCGGACGGGAAAGTTCGATGGAGACTCCAATTTTAGTAGCCGAGCGAGGACGCGTCCGAAACCACTTGCATCAAGCAGGAACTTGCCGCTGAATGTTTTGATGGAGCCGTCGGAGAGCTTACAGGTGACCCCGGAGATTTCTTGTTCTATGTCTACGGACACAATCTCGTGTTCGTAGCGTATATCTACGCCGGCCCGCTCAGCTTCGTCAGCGAGTAGTTTGTCGAAAGGTGCGCGTTGTACCTGATATGTCTCACTCCAGCCAGAGGAGAACTATTCACCAAAAGTCAAATCCACTGTAGATACCCCCGACGTTGGAAAATGGCTCCGTTTTTTCGTTGGAATCCTGCGGCATTTACCGCTTCCAACATGCCCGCTTCCTCAATGTATTCCATACACTGTGGCAGGAGGCTCTCTCCGATCGAAAAGCGGGGAAAAAAGCCTCGCTCCAGTACCAGTACCCGGTAACCAGCATTATGGAGAATGGCGGCAGAAATTGAACCAGCTGGTCCTGCGCCAATTATCAGCGCATCATATGGTTGCTCATTCAAAACAATGGCCTTTGTATATTTATTGTTCTAGCGTAACTACGTCACCAACCAAAGTTACGCCCGCCATTATCGCACCATTGCCGCATTCAAACTCAGTTGCACTACTGATCTCATTCTTTTGTAATAGCTGCGAATATTGATGGCGGCATTGCCACCCAATTGAGTAATCCTATCCTGCAAGCTCAGCATGGCACCGAGGAAAGCCCACTGACAGGCACCCTCTTCTGTCTTTCCAAATGCATTGGTCTTCTTATTAGACATAAACTCACCGTGATTGGTGGCAATTTTGCCATGGGCCTGATCTCCAAATTTAAACACATAGCCCTTTGACATCTTTTCTTTTGCTGAAGACGTGTTCAAAGCTGCTTCAATTGAGTACATATTTTGATCGTCTCTGGCATAGCCCAAGTTAGAAAAAAAAACAACAAAAGATGATGGAAATGGAACCCAAATTTTTCATTACTAACTCCTTAGTTGTATTAGAATTTAATGTAGCGTACTACTTTCGCATCAGTTCTCCAAGTCCGTTAGTGAATTGCCCATGTAAGTTCCCCTTATAACGAGGGCTGTTAAGCTTGCTAATCGAAAAAATGAACTGCGACGGAGAGGTAACATCAACACCGGTCAAGCGAGCATCGATTGTCGCGTTAGCAAAATCCAAACGACTGTTTGACACCGTCATGCCAATCGAACCCAAAAGCCGTATATTGGTAGCAACAACGACCGAATGCTCGAGTAGTATCTGAGTCAATTTGAATATTCTCCATCTGTACTTCAGAGTCCTTGATTAACAGTCGCTCAGCAACAATATTCTTCAGTACCACAGAGCGACAATGCTGAATCACCACCTCCCTGTATACACCGCTGTATAGCTGGTTACTTTTTCCTTTACAGTGGAGTGATTGTGTAGTTGATTGTACAGATGGTCGAGGTGACCGTTGGATACGCTGACTTTCGGTCAATGCAGCGAGCAATAGATCGTTAAATACCTGTGGCTGGCTTTCATCGGCAATGCCCGCATCATCAATAATCGTCAGCGAGACATTTGGTAGCTGACCTTCCAACAGTTTGGCGGTTCGCAGGGGAGCGATAGTATCATTGCTCCCCCAAATAACGTGAACACGATGGGGGTTATTGTAAATTGCATCAGAAAAATTTTCCTCCACCAAAGCCCACCCGGCATTAAAGTTGGCCCGATTGATCATCAGACTGCCCCATAACATCTTATAATTGTTTCAGGTATGGCCGGGTTAAAACGGTATATCCGGTTACCGCACACCGGGCAGAATTTAGCCGCATTGATGTTGCCATTGTCGGCACTGCGGCTCCAATCCGCCATCACGCCTTCAAACTCCACCGCGTTTACGTTGACCAGTGCGGTGATGCTGAACGCGCTCGTGGACAGCTTCTGGCACTGTTTGCAGTGGCATGCTTACTCTCTGAGTGGCGGCTCGAGCAGGCGATACTTCACGCCACCACATTGGCAGGAGCCTTCGATTGGGTAGGTCATTTCTTCTATCTCCGGAGTAATCGAGTCTTAATGCCTGAGTCCAGGCACAAACTAATTGGTGCCGGCTCCTATTGGCTCATTACGAAACCGCCGTTGGGCGATAAAACCTGGCCAGTCATAAACTTCGCTTCATCACTGGCAAGGTAAACTGCGGGCCACGCTATGTCATCGGCATCACCAAAGCGGTGCATGGGTGTCTGAGCCTCAAGCAGTGCTCGCACGGAACCAAATGGCGCGGTTAGCTCGGTATCGATAAAACCGGAGCGAGTGCATTTACTCTGATTCCTCGCGACACCACCTCGCGTGCCAACGAACGTGTAAACCCAAGAATCGGCCTTGGCTGCGCAGTAGTTACTCCGATACCGCCTGTCGTGCCCATGATCGAGCCCATGTTGATAATGCAACCACAGAGCTGCGGGTTCATGATCTTCAGAGCCTCCCTGGAGCAAAAGAACGTGCCATTAAGATGAACCGCTATCATGCGCGTCCAGTCTTCGTCTGACATTTCAACCGTCAGGTCCAGGTGAGTCGCGATCGGCCCACCTGCGGCCAGCTCCGCCTGTTGCTTCAACGGAACCTCGTTTACTCGCCGAACGGATTTATCATCTCCAGGCGCGAAACCAAAACCCGCATTATTGACCAGGATATCCAACCGTCCGAACTGAGAGGCCACGTGCTCGAACATGGCGCGCACTGCCGTCGAATCAGCGACATCGGCCGCGATTCCCATTCCGCCAAGCTCTGCCGCAACTTTGTGCGCAACCTCCTCGCGCAGATCATTGATAATCAAGTCGGCGCCTTCTTCCCGGAAACGGCGCGCGATACGGGCGCCAATACCTGCGCCACCGCCGGTAACCAGGGCAATTTTACCTTCCAACCGACCCATACTTAATTCCCCGACAGAAACCGTTGCGTAAACAAGCGATATCACCATCACTGGTGCACACGGTGAACCCGGGAGCACCGCATCCTGATACTTGGGCACTTTACGCCGTCATGCCGCCATCGACCATGTACACACCGCCGTTCAGAAACTTACTCTCCTCACTGGCGAGGAACAGTATGAGATTGGCCACGTCGGCGGGCACCCCGTAGCGCCCCATCGGTATGGATTGAATCAGGGCCTGGCGCATCGCCGCCGGTTCATCCGGCATGGAACCACGCTCGAGCGACTCGATCATCCGGCCCTCTATGGGGGACGGATTGACTGTGTTCACGCGAATATTCAGCGGGCCGCCTTCTTTCGCCGTCGAGCGCATCAACCCGATGACCGCATGCTTGCTGGCATTATAGGCCGACAACCCCGGTGATCCGCTGACGCCCGCGACCGAGGATGTGATCACAATGCTGCCGCCACCCTGTGCCGCCAATGCCGGGAAAACATGTTTGATGCCAAGGAATACTCCAACCACATTGATGTCGAGTAGCCGCCTGAACGCATCGGTGTCGTACTCGCTGACCGGGGCCACAAGGCCTTCGACGCCGGCGTTGGCGACAAGCACATCAAGCCGGCCAAACGTCTCCAGCGCCTTTCGCACATAGGCGACTGTATCGTCTTCCGAGGTGACGTCTGCAACGCAGTAGGCTACGGAGCTTCCTCCAAGTAACGCAACTGCCTGCTGCAACGCGGCTTCATTTACATCCACAAGCAGCACCTGCGCGCCACCGGCCAGGAACTGCGCCGCCACCTCCCTGGCGATTTCCCCTGCTCCGCCCGTGAGGATGACCGCCTTTCCCTTTACTGTTCCCATGTTCCATTCCTGGCCGATTGTTATTCTCATGATATAAGGTCGAACCTGAACGGCTTTGAGCCCGCCTTATTTATCGAGTGTTTAAACGCGGTATTACCAACAACGCAAGCTCACCCTACCAAAACGTCGTTACGATACAACCTGGCTCAGGGACAGACCACGTTTTCTGCCACAATTCTGACATCGATTCGGCGATTTTAATCGTGGTCTGTCCCCACGCTACTTCCCTGCCCCCCACTTCTTGCCTACGATAGCGCGGGACCGTTTTGCACTGGGAGCACCAGCGATTGCCCGGCACGCCCGACATCCAAACCGTTGTGATCATCTACAACCCGTTGTCCGGCAGGGGCAAGACCGGGCATGTGGCGCAGCAGGCATGCGCCCGGTTTGAAGCGTTTGGCTGGCAGGTACAGCAGGTGATCCCAACCGCCTACGCGGGGCATGCAGAGGCAGTGCTCGCTCCCCAGTGGAGCGACTCTGTCGACCTGATCGTTGTCGTCGGCGGCGACGGCACGCTTAGGGAAGTGGTGACCGGTTTGATCCGCACCGGCTCCAGAACCTGCCTCGGGTTCATACCCATGGGCAATGCGAACGTAATGGCGCGGGAGTTCAACATCCCGCTAAATCCCGAACACGCCAATAAAGCCGTACTGGAAGGCACAGCCGTCTCGCCCGATGTCGGGAAGTTCGAATCCGGCAGGCAAGATTCGCACTACTTCCTCGCGATGATTGAAGTCGGACAGGGCGCGAAAATCGTGCATTGTGTTGACCAGCTCCGCAACGGCAAGCTCAATCGCCTATACCGATTCTGGGGAGACATCGTCTACGTGATCGGGGCCCTGCTCTCACTGCTGGGCAGGAAACCCGCACCGTTCACATTGACGACCGACGGAGCGAACTGCAGAACCAATCAATACCACGCCGTGATCAGCTGCATCCGCACCTATTCCAAAGGCTGGTCGATGACGCCCGAGGCGGTGTTTGACGATGGCCTGCTGGACCGGGTGAGCAGCGAGAGCGCGAGTGTTTTGTCTTTTGGCAGACACATGATCGCAGCATCTGGCTGTAAACCCTTTGCCTCGCCGTACGTTTGTTATGGGCGGGGTAGAACCTTTGCTATCGCGAGTGAAAGCACGCTGTTCATACAGGCCGATGGCGAGGCCATTACACAGGCCACGGTACTGACTGTCGAGACGCTCACGGGGGCTTATCGTATCCTGGTCCCAGGCCGGTGAGCTTGAGCAGTGAGGATTATGGGCATGATCGAAGAAGAATTTCGACGTTTCCGCCGCTAGAGCGAATCACATCTGTTTATCAAAAACTGTGACGCCCTCAGGGATGGTGAACCACGCCTGCTTCTCGCTAACCCACAAATGGGCAGTAGGATTCAGTATTCTGGTATCCGACAGGTTGGCAGGCTTCAGCTTGATGGTTTCAGGTATGGCCGGGTTGAAATGGTATATCCGGTTACCGCACACCGGGCAGAATTTAGCCGCATTGATGTTGCCATTGTCGGCACTGCGGCTCCAATCCGCCATCACGCCTTCAAACTCGACCGCATTGGCGTTGACAAGTGCGGTGACGCTGAACGCGCTCGTGGACAACTTCTGGCACTGTTTGCGGTGGCAGGCCACAACCTGAGTGGCGGTTCGAGTAAGCGGTATTTGACGCCACCGCATTGGCAGGAGCCTTCGATTGGGTAGGTCATTTCTTTAATCTCCGGAGTAATCGAGTCTTTGAGCGCGATACTGTCGTGCCACTGCAACTGTAGCCGTTTGCGAAGCGCGTAGCCATTTCCAGACTGATCTCGGGAATCAAAAACAGCACATGGCTAATGGGCGGCCTGTCACCCAACCCGTTAGCGCGTCACTAATGGGTGAGAAATAGCAGCAGCTTGTGAAGTTCAATTATAGATCTGGCAATCTGCCCGTTATCTTCCTCGAGTACCCAGTCAACACTTACCGCGCCGATACGCTCTGAAACCGTAATCGACAAAGCTGCCGCTGGCGTCTCTATATACTGTACAAATTCTGGATCTGTCGGAATATCGATATCATATATGGCTACCCCTTCGATACCCTGAGCCACATAAAGATACCCTTCGGCAACGGCGACATCATTTGCTTCGGATGTTGTGGGAATATTCGCCAACAGTTGCGTGTTTAGTGGGTCACTAATATCTACCACTTGTACCCCATTATTACGATCCGCGATGTAGGCGGTATTCCCTGACAAAGCGATTGGTGCATGCGGAACATTCACGGGCGCAGAGACGAGGTCTCCCAGCAGCACTGGTTTATTTGGGTCAGCTATATTTACGGCATCTATGCCATTGAAATTTCGAAAACCATTGAAGGAAACAAACGCTATTTGCCCCTGTACTGCCAATTGGCCTCCCCAGATATTTCAATAGACCCTACAGTATCTGCGCTAGCAGGATTAGAAAGGTCGATTATCCTCAATTGCGGAACCGGCTCTGCACCCCCATCAGCGGATATAGCAGCATACAAAAAGTTCTCATCAGCGCCCAAGCTGCTGGCATTTAGTTCAAAATCATCCATTAATACAGGTTCAGCCGGATTTGTTATCTCATATACCTGGGCGATGGATTTAAAGGTTCCTTGACACCATCCGCCGCAACCTGGATACGCTATAAAAATGGCGAGGTTTCCAGTGACTATCACGTCAGTGAAATTGTCACGACTGCCGAAGTTATCTGGTTGTATCTTCCAGACTGTTACAGGCTCGGACACGTCAGATGCATCGATTATTGCTGCGCCGTCGAAGGATGACGCGACATAAGCATAATCAGAATCTATGAACGTGTTGTTTGCCCCGGAGAGGGAAAAAAAACCCTGCGAATACAGCCCTTCGCTTCCGAGTGAATCCATTTCAATCTCGAAGGAATTGACTCGATCATCGGATAAACAGAGCTTTCCATAAGAAAAGAAAAAATATCAGGGCTTGGTGCCCAATAACCGGAAGACGGTTGACGGAAAGATTGATCTATTCAATTTCCGCAACTACCGAAGCCATGAGTAAATGCTGGACCACGTCAATGAAAGCTATTGTTCCCCGGCGACAGCGTCATTGATGATGCCTGACTTTCTCTGCTGACTCGACCACTTCACGGCGAAACTCCTTAGTGTGGGGTTCATCATTGATTCCAAAATCACCCAGTAAGAGGAATTCTGACGTGGTGGGCAAGGGCAACCGCACAAAGTCCCGAACACTTGCACTACCACCCGGTAAGCGCCGCCATGTGTGCACCTGGTTGAGATTAAGGCCGTGGCGGATGCCACTTCGGCGATAGGTATTGGGCTGCCTGCATTCATCCACCACACGCTGAGGGGGAAAACCTACAAAAAAACAGGCGTTTTTGACACCTCGGGAAGAAATGACCGCCAACTAAGCCAGAAAGATTGGAATGAAACTTGAGAAGACTATTTTTTCCAATTTCCGGAGGTGCCCTTAACTGGGTTGTCACAGAATGCTTGACCACTATAGGAGCTAGTGAGTCAATTTTGGATGCAATTCAACACTCTAGTCGACCCTTGGCCAGGCGGTGGGAGAGTTGGGTGAAATTATCAACATAGGGACCATGACGGTTATAACCTTTGACGATGATGGCATGATAGACTGCGTAGACAAAATTCTCCGGCGCGTTGTCTATTAGCCGTTCAAAATCCTCCTCGGGTGCTCTAGCAGCAGCCGTAACGAGCGCGTGGTGACGCTATGCTGCGGTTCCCACGCGAGATCGATGAGATCGTTGGCTGTTTTGATCTCGGCGTTGTTGAGCCGCATTTCAATCGAATGATCGTCACCTTGGTATTTTGCGAAGCAGATGAAGGCGTGGGGATTGGTCATGCCGAAATGTGCGAGATAGCTGCTGATCTTGTCTTCGTGAGTGCCCGTGATAGTACAGTCATCGACAAACAGAAGTGTCTTGCCTTCGACGAAATCGCGATTAAAGAAGATATCATCAGCGGCCAATAGCTTGCGCCGCTCCTCCTTTGCGAGATCGGCGTAATTGTTGTTGTATGTCATCTTGCGATGCACGAGCGACCACTCGACCGGCATGGCATTTTCTCGCGCGAGGCGTGTGTTTATCCGGTTCATGAAATGGTGCGACAGCAGCGTTGACGCCACCGGCACGGTCGTCGAGGGGGCGGGAATGACCACGCTCCTATCGAGCATGTCGCGGTGCTGATCAAAGAAGGCGTCAGCCATCTCATAGCCGAACCGAGCAGCGACGCGATTGGAGCCGAACTTGAGACGGGAATATTCCTTGATGTCGAAGGTTGCCGTGTCGAGCGCCGAGAAGGTGTGTGCAGCCAGTCGCACAACGGACGGTAATTCGATAAACCGGGGGATCATACGAGGGAAATGTCCTCTGTTTTAATATCGCCGACTATCTCTTTGAGAGCGAATACAGTCTCGTCGGGAGAATTGACCAATAGGCCTTGCAGCCCGGCAGTCATCGCACCATCAAGGTCACATACGGCGCTATCGCCGATGTGTATCACATTCCCGGGACGTATTGTCCTAGATGATAGCGCATTGACTTGAACCACCACCGTGCTGAAAAATCGGGATCGGGCTTCGACACGCCTAGTTCATCGGAAAAGACCGCAAAATCCCATGCGAGATTGAATATCGATTGGATCAGTTTCCCGGCAAGGAAATTGGTGTTTGAGGAAACGCCGACTACATAGCCAGCGCGATTCAATCGCATGAGCAGTTCAGGAATTTCGGGGTGGAGCAACGGCGGATGATCGCGGACGAGTTGCTCGATATCCCGGAGGATCGAAGCAGCATTGCCAGGACACTCGCCGAGCAGGGTCTTGACTGCAACAAGCGGTGTGACCGCTGCCCCGGCCTGCTCGGCGCGATGGTCAAAGTCCCGCTTGACACGCTTGTAGCGCGCACTCGCTTCATCTTCGGATACCCCGAAGAGATCGGAAAGATACCGCGTTCTGGCTGATGAGTATTGGGGATTGAATACCGCAATGGTTCCCCAAAAATCGAGCGAGATGGCTTTAATCATCTTCATGATATTACTCAAAAATCTCCGGAAAGATACTAATGGAGTCATCACAGGGCAAAGTTGGTCTCCAGTTAGGAACGATAGAATTGAACTTAGCCTGTCTGACATTAGTCCGACAGGCTCCTGAGTACTGCGCTTCTTACTTCGTGTTCTGCTTCGGCAATGGTCAGTTAGCTACTGGCATTATCGCACTAGTGCAAAATCCGATTGTGCCAATTTTCAGGCATTGCTCAGAGCGGCACTAGATTTTTGTGACATTCACTAGCAGGTTGTATGCAAACCATCCATCCCCCGTCACAAATGTTTGCGCTTTTGCAATTGCGGAATCACGCATTACGCCATCATCGTTGAGATGAAATGCAACAGTTTTTCAGAAAGGAATGCGAATACTTCTGGAAGATCCTGAAAAATACAAGCTTCTGCCGGTTTCAACAAGTTGCCTCACGTGCATTACCTCAGAGTCAATGGTATTAGATATTCACGCCGTGATTTTTTGCCATCTCGGCTAAGCCACCTGAAAATCCTTGTCCAACCGCTTTGAATTTCCATTCACCACCATTCCTATAAACCTCGCCAAATATCACTGACGTTTCAGTACTGAAATCCTCACTGAGATCAAAACGGGCTAACTCCTGATTGGTCTGCTTATTTACAACTCGTATGAAGGCGTTTTGTATCTGACCAAAGTTCTGCCTACGAACGGTTCCTTCATAAATCGTCACTGCAAATACGAGTTTGACGATCTGGTCGGAAACATTGGACAAATGAACTATAACTTGTTCATCGTCGCCATCACCAGCTCCCGTGCGGTTGTCTCCAAGATGCTCGACTGACCCATCACTAGCCACTGGATTGTTGAAAAAGATGAAGTCGGCATCATTTCGTACGTTTCCAGAACTTGTCACAAGGAAGACGCTGGCATCAAGATCAAAATCATCACCCGTTGTAACTCGCGCATCCCAACCAAGACCACACAACAGCACACTGATCCCCGGATCGGTACGAGATAGTGATACATTGCCACCCTTCTGAAGATTTACAGCCATAACTCCCCCTAAACCCCTTCCGCCATTTGCACATGAACTAATCGCCCGCCCTCTTCACGGGACAAGAGAATTTTCAATCCATCAACGAGCTCTACCTTCGAGCCTTGCGGGATGTCGACATTCGTGTCGACATCCCGCAAATCAGGCATGTTTTCATTAACGAGATACCATATACCGTTGTGCTCCACAAAATAGCCCACTCGCTTTTTATGCCTGTCGTCAAGACGCTCATTTGGAGTAATTAGGCGATTCACATGCCACATGAACAACGACTGGTTGGAATAGACCATCAACCTGTGGTTGTCGGGCATAAAGCTACCCACGCGTCGCGACGAGTACAGATTCAGGATTGGCAGGCGACCTTTGTGGGAAGTCGCGCAAAAAGGACACTTGGGCTTAGTAGAGTTATCGAATACGTACCACTTTTGCTCGCAGGCTGTATTTTGGCAGGGCTGGATTAGATCGATAGTCTTCACCAACGCCGTATCCCAATCATCTGCGGTCGGCCGTCTTGCCGGGTCATGCAGGCCTTCGATAAAAGCCTTGTCGAATAATGGAGCGAGGTAAAGGTCCCGTTATTGAATAGGGTATTGCACCGGTATCACACCAAGGTAATTCGGCTTGCTTTCTGTTTTTTACCTTGATTCGGTTACTAGTGTCGGCAGGATGTTCCACAAAGAGAGCCTTCTCACCCATCCGGAGAGCCTGATCGTGGAGCTCATCAGCCACGTCATGAATTTTGTCTCCATCTAAGGGATGCCGATACAAGAGGTACATATAGATCAATACAGCCAACGCATGGCGATCAGTTGCAATACTGGGAAGCTTCTTCGCGGGATCACTCCGCGCAAGTTTTGTGTGGACACCACCTCAGGCGCAATAAAGTCAGGCGTACCGATTACATCAGGCGGGAATTTCCCCGGAACGACCAAGCCATCAATATCAATAATTGATGCAGATCCGGTAACCGGATCAACAAGGACATTCTTGTATGACAAATCCGGAGTGCGCGAGGCCTGCAGCATGGAGTCGTTTCACAGCACGGGATATCTTGATGCAAATACTGATATAGCTGCGCCAGTCACCTCGTTCTCGAAGGTCTAGAAAGCGATTTTGGTTGGAAGCCGAGGCGAACCATTTGCCTTCTTTTTCCCTTCCCTTGATTCCGAGCATGTCATTGTTCTTAGATCCATGATCAAAGAAAAAATGGCGCTGATAGAAGGGAGTAACCAGACCAAGACGCCCGTTCCATTCAACAACACTTTCAGGCCAGCAGTAAAGACTCTTCCAGTACTGCCCTCCATCACGTTCGAATATGTTTGCTTTGTAGCGCGTGGTTATCTCGACCAAACGCTCCTTCGCCTGTGCATCCTGCTTTTCACGGAAAAAGAGAACCGCATAGGAATGATCGGGACTGAAATAGCAGTCTTTCATGCCTCCAGAGCCCTTTATCACATCAACGAATTCAATCTGTTTACCATCGAGCGTTGTCAACCTGATCGTATTTGGCCGTTGCGTCATTTTGGTCACCAGAGCACGGCAATTGTACGGTCGTCATGATTACCGGCTGACCAGAAATCGAGCCAAGCGAGCAGCGCCACCTCGGGCTTTTCAGTACCAAGCGGCGGGGCGATCTCGCCCCACAACTTGTCCCAATACGCTCCGCATTCTAGATTGTGATCCGTAGTAAAGTAGGGATCGGTGATACCATCCGTCATCGCTATCAAAGCTTTGAAGTCTTCAACGACCGTAAATCTTAGTCGGGAGGCAATTTCCTCGGTGGTCATTACCTTGTAATCAAGGGAAACGGGTTTGACCGGCAAACTCCCGCTATCCACTTTGCCGAGTAGGCGCACGTCGCCATTCTTCAGATAGACACCGACACCACCGTCGCCAACCCAGTAAGTTGCAAAAACATGCCCAAAATCTGTAGGCTTGTAAGCTGTTATAAGCAGCGTTGTAGAAAGCTCTTTAGCCGGAACACCGCAAATACTCGCCTCCGCTTCCAAGGCTTTGCATGCTTCAAAGACAGCGATACCTAGAACCGCATACAGACCCACACTGACTACGGATTCCTCGGAGGCTTCGCCGCGCTGCCAACTGGCAACAAATTCTTCAAGTATTTGGCCATCAGGGCCATTCAATTTTTCCAGGAGGACATCAACCGCCGTGTTTACAGCGATTTTGGAACCCAGTCGTGACTTTGCGGCACTGCCAGCACCATCGGCGACAGCGACAATGATCCATCCTGAAGTTTCTGACCTAACAATCCGGAAATCATCCTCCCTGAACTTGCCCTCATGTGCATGGGATCTGCCTCGCTTGCTCACAGCCACAATCGTTCGATCCGACAACTGCAGAACGTCGGCGTCTGAATCTGGCTTCCAGTGGGGATCCGACTGATCAGAATCTAGGTTTTTCCACAAAGATTTCGGGTCGTGGTTGATGAAAACCGAGACACTCGATGTGAGAGGGGCCCTGACGACGCCTTCAGGATCAATCATATAATCGAAACCGATCGTGGCATCTCCGCTCACCTTAGGTGTACCGATCAGATTCGCGGCATCGGACTCATCAGCCACCAGTCCTAACTCTGGCGGAATCTTCACGCTAATGATATGTGCAACGCTATTCGGCGCGCCATCGAGAGCCTCAATCCTGCCATCGAAAGGAACACCGACTTGAAGCTTTCCACCTTTGAGTCGGAATGAGAACTTTCGAGGCATGGCATCTCCGGTTTTCTGCGCTGGCGGCGGTAGCGAAACAGCCTTGGGTTCTACCTCCGGCAGCATTTGTATTGAAGAAACTTTCGAATCCGAGATAGAAATTTGTGAATCCACCGGCGCCATTTCGCCAGCACTTACCAATTCATTTAGTGCGTCCGAGGACTGTTGTTTATCACTGATAACGATTGCTTCCGAGATTGGTCCTTGTATCTTCAGATCACTAGCGTCCAAAGCCTGTCCTGCAGCAGCTTCCGGAGCCCTTACTCGTAATTCGAAATGCTTTTTAAGCAAGTCAATAAGCCTATCTGCCAGGTAACTGGCATTTTGATTACAGAACTCATCCACAACCGGGGCTGAATACTCTTCACGGTATCGAGACAATTCTCCATTCGAAGAAAAAAGCTCTGTGATAACATTACGAACCTGATCACGATCCATTAGCCCCTCGCCCGACCCACATCGAAGTCTCCTCATTCTGATTATCAAACTGCACTGTTTGTTCGCACCACGGACATAGCGCCTTCCCGGGCTGGTTAATGCAAAGAATTCCACCACAGGAACACATCGCAAATGCAACTTGCGCACCGCAGTGGGGGCAACCTGGCGCGCCGCGAAGTTCCGAAGTATTGACTGTTTGCTTGGTGGGGGTTCCGTCAGACCAACTGAAATAGTCCTCTTCTAAGGAATAACACCCAGAAAAGTCGAAATAGGAAGTGTCAATTCGAATCGCATCCCCTGACAGTTCCTGAGGAAACTTTTCGTACTTCATAAGGTACGGAAGCCTCTTCTTCTGGCAGCGGCCGACCAGAATGACGCTATCCGGATCGAAAGCCTCGAATTTCCGAAGATCGTCCACCAACTGAAGCACCGACTTGTCTACCACTGCCAGAGCGAGTTTATCGCTTGCTCCAGTCTCGACGCTCTTGCTTTGCGAAGATACCGACGCGGTCACCCACGCGATGAACTTCTTGAACTCTTCCGTCCCAGTTTTTTCGAGAAGGAGGACATTCTCAGTTAGCTCTTTCAATACCTTGAGGTCTGCGTATCGACCTAGAGCAACTGCAACAATTGTTGCCTTATTTTGATACTCATCCGTCCACTTCCTGATAGCAGGGATATAGTTATCGGTAGGTTTGCCATCAGTGATTAGAAACACCATAGGTTTCCAGTCACCTTTTTGCTCTGCTGTGGTTTTGATAGTATTGCGATCAATCTCGGACATCAGGTGAAAAAGCGCCTGCCCAAGCGAAGTTCCACTACCGAGGGGCAACTTGGGTGGATAAAACAAGGGCAATTCGACCAACGGTGCAATCGTCTTGACCCTGCCGGCAAAAGCTATCGCGGACAGGTAAACCGTCTCAAGCGCATATGGATCCTGCCGCAGACTCCGTACGATCGACTCCATACCGACTTCGAGCTTGCGGTGATTTTCTCCGGCCATGGACTCAGAAACATCCAGAAGAAAATAGATTGGTAAACGTCTCATCGTTTCCCCATTTTGCCTGTTATCTATGTTAAAGGCGCACTACAAAACTACCTGAACCTCTGGCGGCGGGGGCGGTAAAACTGTTGGCTCAATCACACCAGCACTGCTGCTCCCGATGCTTACACTTGCTGAAACCCACTTAAAAAAGGAAGTAAATGAAGCGCTATCGGTAGTCTCAAGATGGACAATGTTATCGGCCAATTCCTTGAGCACGTCTATCTTTGCTTTTGGTCCTGCCGCACAGACGACAACATTGCCGAACCCGCGCTTCTTAACTTCGACAGTCATTTCGTGGTATGCCTGCGTGTCGTTAGGAGTGCCATCCGTCATTACAAAAAGAATTGGCCGCCAATCACCTTTCTGGTCCGGGGTACTTCGCTGGACATCCTTATCTACTCGCGCTACCAATAACTCCAACGCGCTCCCCAAAAACGTTGCACCAGACTTGGGTACGCTGATTTCAGGAATCTGTACTTCGTCTAAAGGTGTAAGCGGAAATAGCTCCTTGGCCTCAAGATCAAATGTAATGATACTAATATGCACTGATTCTAGTGCATAAGGATCCTGACGCAGTGCACTGACGAGTGCCTGCAATCCCACATTCACCGCCTGATAGCCTCACCCCTCATAGAGCCTGAAGTATCAATCAGAAGGTAGACAGGCAACCTACGACCACTCACTGCATTGCCCTCAAATATAATGCCTTAATATCGCAGTAAAGTTATCTTCACGGTGAGGCTTGCCGATAGCCTTGAATTGCCACCCACCTGCCTCACGAATCAACTCCGCGAATACCATTGAGCAGTGCTCGTTGAAGGAAGATTCGCCGGAAAGGTCAAAACGCGCCATTTCCTTGCCCTTGGCATCGACGGCTCGGATGAATGCATTCTTCACTTTACCGAAGTGCTGGCCGTTCTCAGTCCCTTTATAGATCTGTACGATAAAAACAATCCGCTAATAGATCTCATCTAGCGAATCCAATTTCGCAATGATCTGTTCATCGTCACCATCACCGGCCCCGGTTCGATTGTCGCCAGTCAACCAGATTTTGCCTGTACGATGCATCTGGGAATTAAAAAATATGACATCGCCATTGATCAGCGTCGGACTGCCATTCTCTATCTTTCCAAGATCATTGACCTTACCATTTGCGCCTAAGAGAAACGCGACTGCGTCAAGATCATACTCAGGTGCCTTTTTGTTCATCAATGTACCGAGAAGTCCCTTTTTTTCTTCTGCAACATCCCAGCCAAGACCTAACGTTACCTGGGACAAGTCGTGCTGACTTTTGGAAAGACTTACGCCTTGCCCTTTCTTTAGACTAATCGCCATATCGGGATCCCTCCGTTTTGTATAAAAAATGAAATTATCGAAAAAACCTTTGTCCTATATATTCCTATCGCAAGGAAACACATCATCCTGTCGATTGCACAACCTACATAAGCTCGACTACAATGCAGGCTAGATAATGCATTAAACAACCACATTAATTTCCGGTGGCGGCGGCGGCAAATCGCTCAGTCCACCTACCTCTTTCTGTCCGGATTCTACTTTCTGGCTTCCAGTCGAAATGCTGGCACTTACCCACTTGAAGAATGCCTTTATCGTGCCGGAATCAGTGGTGTCCAATTGGACAACCACTTCGGTGATTTCCTTTAACATATTGGTGTCGGCACCAGGTCCGGCTGCACAGGCGACTATGATGCCCGTCTTAACCTTTCGCAATGCATCTAGACCTTTCTTCCAGCTATCAGTAGGCTGTCCGTCAGTCATAAGGAACACCAGCGGCTTCCAGTCACCTTTGACATCTGCAGTAGTCTTCGCGACCTCCGAGTTGATTCGATCAGCCAGAAGAGATAGCGCAGCCCCCATCGACGTTTGACCCATAGCCTGGAATTGCGGAACCTGGAATGACACCAATTCTGTGAGCGGTACAACTTGGTTTGCAGAGGAATCAAAAGTAATGACACTCAAATATGCGGTTTCAAGCGCATAAGGGTCTTGCCGCAAGGATGATACCAACACCTGAACACCGTTCTTAACAGCCTCAATAGGTTCTCCGCTCATAGAGCCCGAAGTATCCAGTACGAGATAAACCGGTAAACGTCTCATATCTTATGTTATCCCTAGTTCAATTTTCCATTTGCGTGACTACGCGACACTGATACCAAAACCACGAGCCATTGGCTCCAGCCCGTCAGCGAACCCTTGCCCAACTGCCTTGAATTTCCATTCGTCGCCATGGCGATACACTTCGCCAAATATCATTGCCGTCTCAGTACTGTAATCTTCAGACAAATCAAAACGTGCAATCTCTATGTCATTATCTTGATTGACAATACGAATAAATGCTTCCCTTACCATTCCAAAATTTTGCCTACGTACGCTAGCGTCATGAATACTGACACTAACAACAAGTCGATGAACGTGAGGCGGAACTTTAGCAAGTTCAATCTTCACTACTTCATCATCGCCATCTCCCGCTCCTGTACGGTTATCACCAGTGTGTTCGACAGAGCCACACAGTGAAACCAATTGGTTATAAAATATAAAGTCCGCATCTGATCCGACTTTGCCGTTTTCCTGGATCATAAAAATACTTGCGTCCAGATCAAAATCGTCGCCCGATGTTTGTCGAGCCTCCCAGCCAAGCCCTACAAGGATCCTTTCAAGGTTGGGAACTGAGCGAGAGAGCGAAACATTTCCGCCTTTTTGCAAAGAAACAGCCATTCAAATATCCTCCTACCTTCAAGCTGACTCAGGGATGTTTTTCTTGTATAGGATTGACGAAATCACCGCCACGACGATAAATGCAACACCAACCAACCCAGTCAATACTTCCGAAACGTGATACACCATACTTGCCAGCATGATAAGAGCAAGTATTCCAATGGCATAATGAGCGCCATGTTCAAGAAAGACGTATTCTTTAAGCGTGCCTTTGTTGACCAGATACACCGTAAATGACCTCACAAACATTGCTCCGATTGCCAATCCCAACATAATAATGACAACGTCCCGAGTAATGGCAAAAGCACCAATTACTCCATCGAATGAGAAAGATGCATCCAGTATCTCAAGGTAGAGAAAACCCATCAGACCGTTCCTCTTAACGATTTTCGAAACTATTTCCGCTTCCTCCTGAATCTCCTCGTCAAAGAAAGAACTCAGGCTATCAACCACTACGTAAAGCAATATGCCTCCAGCGCCAGCGAGCATGGCCGTCAGCCGATCACCATCAGGCAAGAAGGCCTGCACACCCATCAGCACAGCAAGCGCTACAAGAACCGTAATCATGTCAAGCTTGCCCAAACTAGCGAGCTTTTCTTCTACATAGCCAAGCCAATGCAATTCCTTTCTGTCGTCGAAAATAAAATTCAGAAATACAAGTAGCAAGAACATTCCACCGAACGCAGCAATTCCAACATGGGCACCTGTCAAATGATATGCATATTCCTCCGGATTATTCATCGCCATACTGGCGACGACGCCCAGTTCCTGACTAGTAGCAACCGCAACAATTACCAAAGGAAAAAGTAACCGCATGCCAAACACAGCGATCAAGATACCGACTGTAAGGAATAATTGGCGCCACTTCTCGTCCATGTCTTTAAGAACGCTGGCGTTTACCACTGCGTTATCAAAAGAAAGCGAAATCTCCATGACACCCAAGATCGCAACAATAGTCACCGCCGCCAAAGCCCCCTCAAACCCTCTTCCATCCCCATTCCGTAATAGAAGGCAAGCCCTAAACACAGCAACGTAATCAGGAGTGAATAGCGAAAATCCTTTAACAATAACGTCACAGTCAGAAACCTCAGTAATTACACTTGGCAGCAGCACCATCCTGGCACTTGACACACCACTGTTGGCTTTAATAAGTGAGATCAAAATCTCCGGAGTATTGACCTATAACTTGAATCGAGAATATTTCAGGTAGGGTGAAAAGCATACTTTGCGTGGAAGCGAAGCCTTGCGTCGAAGCGAAGCCTTACTTCGCCCGACGATTTCGCCAAATGTAAGGCGGTTTGCCTTCATGGCTGCGCCGATTTCTCTTTTCCGCAGGAATAATGCCAACATAGTCAATTCCATTTATACTAATTTTATAATTAAGAGCATCAATTTACTTAAAATTCTATCACAGGCTAAGACTACATAATACGACACCTATACTGCAAGCGCTGATTTTAACTACCCGCTTTATATCACATCACTACCTTCCTACTCGCAATACAAACCGCTCGATGTGATCTGGAACCAGAACTTCTAGCCACATCGGCACCGGATTGCACTATGCGACCGGCGCGATGCTGGCGGACCAAGCCGCCACCGGCAAGCAACGCCCCGGCAGGCTGCTGACCAGCAACTCGTCATTCATGTTCCACATCGCCGACCTGGAAACCGCAGTGCGCTGCAAGCTGCCGTTGGTCTGCGTCGCCGGCGTGGTGCACGTGGTTATCGATCCAAAGGCGAATTCGGAAGAGATGCTGAAGTCCCCTGAGTTTCGCACGAGGTATGCGGAGGTCAATTTCATCAGCTGCCACCAGTTCGATTTCGTGTTCAGTATCGACCTGCTGGCGCGGGCTGCACGCGGCGCGACCTTGCTGCTCAACAGCCCCTATCCTCCCGATAAGTTGTGGCAGACATTGCCCGAGCGGCTGCAGGCACAGATTGTCGACAAGGGCATCAGCCTGTACACCATCGACGCCTACCAGGTCGCGCAGGACACGGGCATGGGGCGGCGCATCAACACCATCATGCAGGTGTGCTTCTTCAAGCTGGCCGGTGTCATGGACACGGATGAGGCGATAGCGGCGATCAAACGGGCGATCGAAAAGACCTACCACAAGAAGGGCGCGGACCAGGTGAAGAACAACTTCGCGGCAGTGGACCAGGCGCTGGCACACCTGCTGCAGGTGAACGTCGACGCAGCCATCCACAGCGGCATCGCGGAGCGTCCGGTAGTGCCTGCCATGGCACCGATCTTCGTGCGCGACATCACCGGCGAAATGCTGGCCGGACGCGGTAATGCCCTGCCCGTGTCGAAACTGCCGAACGACGGCACCTACCCAACCGGCACCAGCCAGTGGGAAAAGCGCAGCATCGCGCAGTTCATTCCCGAGTGGCTGGACGAACACTGTATCCAGTGCGGCAACTGCTCGTTCGTCTGCCCGCACGCGGCGATCCGCGCCAAGTTCTGCCACGAGGACCAGGTCGCAGGCGCGCCAGCCGACTTCCAGTCCATGCCGATCAACGCGCGCGGCTTCCCCGAGACGCGCTATGTGCTGCAGGTGTACCCGGACGATTGCACCGGCTGCAATCTCTGCGTGGACGCCTGCCCGGTGCGCGCGCAGGACGCAGGCGGCAATGACGTCCGCGCGCTGCGGTTGATCGACAAGCAGCCGGTGCTGGAGCGCGAGCGCGTAAAACTCGACTGGTTCGAGCAGCTGCCCTGGAACAGTCGTTCACAGATCGACTTTTCCAACGTGCGCGGCGTGCAGTTCCTGCAACCCCTGTTCGAGTTTTCCGGTGCCTGCGCCGGCTGCGGCGAGACGCCCTACCTGAAAATCATCACCCAGCTGTTCGGCGACCGCATGCTGGTGGCCAACGCCACCGGTTGCTCGTCGATTTACGGCGGCAATCTGCCGACCACGCCCTGGTCGAAGAACGCCGACGGCCGCGGGCCCGCGTGGTCGAACTCGCTGTTCGAGGACAACGCCGAGTTCGGCATGGGGTTCCGGCTGTCCGCCAACCACCATCGCCGCCAGGCCGAAAAGGCGCTCGGTGATTTGCGCGCGGAACTCACCGATGCGTTCGTCGACGCCATCCTCGACGCCCCGCAGCAGGTCGAATCGCAGATCCAGGCGCAGCGCGAACGCGTGGCCGAGCTGAAGTACCGGCTCGAATTGCTCGACAGCAACGCCGCGCAGCAGCTCAAGTCCATGGCCGACCACCTGATCCGCCGCTCGATCTGGATCGTCGGCGGCGATGGCTGGGCGTACGACATCGGCTTCGGCGGCCTCGACCACGCGCTGGCGTCGGGCCTCGACATCAACATCCTGATCCTGGACACCGAGGTGTATTCCAACACCGGCGGCCAGATGTCGAAGTCCACGCCGCTGGGCGCGGTCGCCAAGTTCGCCGCCGGCGGCAAGACCGTGGGCAAGAAAGACATCGCCCAGCAGGCCATCGCCTACGGCAATGTGTATGTCGCCCGCATCGCCATGGGCGCCAACCCGCAGCAGACGCTGCAGGCGTTGCGCGAGGCCGAAGCCTACCCGGGGCCCTCGCTGATCATCGCCTACTCGCACTGCATCGCGCACGACATCGACATGGAACAGGGCCTGCAGCAGCAGCGGCTCGCGGTCGCCTGCGGCCACTGGCCGTTGATCCGCTACAACCCGGTCATCCGCGACGAAGGCGGCGTGCCGTTTACCCTGGACTGCCTGCGCCCGAGCCTGCCGTTGTCCGCCTACCGCGCGAACGAGGGCCGCTTCCAGATGCTGGCGCAGGAACACCCGGGCCGAGCGCCTGCTGCACATTGCGCTCCAGCACTAGGCTGATAGCGTCCAGTTTGTATTCTTTCGAATAGCGTTTTCTTGTGGTCATGTTTCGTCTCCAGTTACAGTGTATTATTCCTTAACTAGGCTGGTCACAGCTATTCAACCACTTCAGGTTGCTCAATGCCGCAATATTTGCTGACGGAGTGAATAATGATGGCGAGAAGCAACTTCTGAGGGTCTTGAGGGTTCTGGAAGAAAGCAAATGCCCATAATTTGATAAGTTGTGTGACCGCTGTATAGAATAGTTAGAAAGGCACTGTAACCGGCTGGTTACAGTGCCTCCGGACCCTATGTATCAGACTATACTGAAGGAACAGGAGATCAAATATGAGCAGAGAAGTAGTGGTAGAAACGGTATACGGTAAATATCACAAGTACGAGGTAATAAAAAAGAGCGACACCTTCGGAACAAAGTTTTATGTTCACAAAGATGGCAAACCGTTTAAGGGATCATACTCTAGCCTAAGTATCGCGGTAGAAGTTGCAAAGAGTGCTGGGTAATATCGCTGTCGCCCTCCCCGCGTAAGTAACATGATAGTGCGTATACTGATTCGATCTTCCAGATCCGCAAGTATAGGTAGACGAATCAAATCCGCACCATACGCTTCGCTGCAGCAGGCATTCTACCCTGCTCAAATGGATTCGGCGCTGCATACTTACGACACGGATCGATATTCCAATACGGGCATTTTTGAATACGCATCGGGCGGCCATCTACAAATACAATTTGATCGTCGCCAAGGTGCTCTAATTCAGCTGTAGACATTGCTGGCACAGCATGTACCGCTACAGCTTCCGACCCAGTGTGATATGTTGGGTCGAACTGACCATGCATGCCCGTTGCGGTCTTTAACTTAACCGTCTTATTGCCAATACGGTTTGATAGCTGCTGCGCGGTATTGCCGCTTACTTGCATATACTGCTTTACGTTACACATGTCTTCCAATGCTGTTGCTTCCTTTTCACCGCAAAGGGCCTGCAATTGCGCCTGCGATTGCACAATCAACCAAGCTCGAAGACCATGTCCTCTGTAAGCAGCCAACTTGTCCAACGTGTGAAGGCGACCGAGATTGCAATATTCGTCCAGCAGCGTGAGTACGGGACGGCCCTTACCGCAACTTCCAATTGCTTCAAATATGTTGGCAGCAACGAGGCCGGCCCATCTGCCATGCGATTGGACATATTTCAGCGGGAGTATTGCGTAAATGGTAACGTTGCCAGATGACACAAATTCGCGAAGTGATACCTGCGTACTGGTTATCGAATCAGCAAGTTTGTCAGCCTCATCAAATATAGCGAGTTTCTCTGTAGCTTCGTTACGGCCTGTTTGGTGCTCCCTTGCTTGTTTGAAATAGTCGTCAAGCAGTGAACTACCAAATTTTTGCAACGCACCTTTTGCAAGGTTAGGGGGGAGATATACCATGTATTCAAAATGCGCAAGGTATTCTTTTTCTGCCTGCATTAGGCACTTGTGAATGGTTGGTAAAGTGCATTTTTCTGGTTTGATATACGCGAGATAAAGAATAAAAGCGGCAATCAGTGTCCGCGCTCGCTCTCGCACCCACTGATTTTGCCCTGGATCAAGCGGCTCAGGCACAAGAATACTAGCAATGGCGCGAGCATCTGAAAGCTCATTGTTCTTCTCCTTTTGTGCTGAATTTGGGTCGCGAGTGCGCCGAACTGATTCTACAATTATCTCAAGAGGATTAAAGTTTGTATTTGGCAGGCCAAGTTCATGCCATGGATTTAGATAAACGATTCTTTGTCCTAATGAGTCTCGACGGTACTTCGCGGTAACGGCTGCATTTTCACCTTTCGGATCAGTTACAAAAACAGAACCCTGCCACATCAATAGGTTGGGTATTACAGCGCTTGTTCCTTTTCCCGACCCCGGCCCGCCGTAGGTAATCATATGGGTAGGTTTCGCGAAAACGGCGCCGTTTTCAAGGCTCCCTAAAAATATATGGTCCTCGCGGACCGATTCTGAAAGCGCTTTGATTTCCGCATTACCGAGTAACTTATTAGTATCGAGGTGCTTTGAAGTCAGGTTTGCCTCGTGCCTCAACTTAACCGTGGCCCTACGGAAACCGTAAGCTTTCGCTGCTATGTAAAGGTCATAAATACCAGCAAATGCAAGGCCACACGCAAGATATACCTGTGCCAACGCAAGCACTTCATGCAGTTGTAGCGGAACAAGCCCAATGGCGGCACCTATCCCAACAAAAAAACAACCGCGCACCAAAAATATGACAGGCTTTAGTGACGGTGTTTCACCAATGTACCAAAAAGCATAAACTGATTCTATATATCGAAACAGCAGAAAAGCTACGACTAAGACAAGCCCTACAGCACCAAAGAGTATTTCTTCTTCTGATGCTTTTGGCGTGGCTACATTGAGCGCCGCGTGACCACCAGTTGCGACAACGATGCCATCAGCAATGAACCAAACCTGAGAGTATGCTCACCCGCTTGCCTAGTATCCCGGGATTGTGCCGCCTTCTCCTGATTCCTCATAACGTCTCCTTACTGGCTGCAACGGGATAGAACCTAAATTTCGACCTTTTGCGCTCTTGACCTAAATCGCCTTTATTTATTAGCCTAAATGTGGGTTCAAATCGACTACTACGATCAACTTTACATCAAGGGAGAACAAAAGTGAACGAACAGACACCTGACGCTCGGCGTCAGTTCAAGTTAGCGTCCAGCACTCAAGGTACTTTGAAAAAAGAAGCTCAGGCTGAGCGCCACACTATGGAAACCAGCGCACGCGCCGCCACATCTCCTTCTCCAAATCTCACGCTAGAGGGAGCTCTCCCAAATAATCAACCGTATGTTCGCTCTGCGGAACAAGCGAAAATCGAACAAGAAGCAGCAGCGCGCCTGAAAGAAGTCCATTTAAGAATGGAAAAAAATCGTCTAGCTCAACAGGCAATCGATCGCCAACAGGGCCGAGAGCATCAACGATGAACTAATAGAGTTAAATAATATGTAGTAGTAAAGCAGGGCTCAAGTAATGGACCCCGTAAATTGGACAGTAGAATGAGCGGCTCCTAGGAGCATGCCGTCGGCCTGCCAGAGTCGTTGTAGTGAACAGTATCCTAAGCAGGCTATAGGCCTTCTCGACAATTTTTGTTGAGATTTGAGCTTATAAATTCCGCAGTAATTTTGTTAGGGTCAATATTCTGAAAATCTTCACCGTAAGACATAGCTAGGTCCTTTTTAATTCTGTCGTCGAATAGACCACTATAAATCTGGAATCTCAATATGTGGGGGCATCAAGCACGCCGATACACACCCACCACACAAGCCCCGCCCAGCCCCAGATTATGCTGCAACGCCGCCCGCACGTTCTCCACCTGCCGCTTCTGCGCCTGCCCCCGCAACTGCCACACCAGCTCCGCGCACTGCGCCAGCCCGGTCGCGCCGATAGGATGTCCTTTCGACAGCAATCCACCTGACGGGTTAACCACCCACTTCCCTCCGTAGGTGGTGGCGCCATCCTCTATGAGTTTCTCGCCCTCGCCTTCCGCGCACAGGCCCAGGCCTTCGTAGGCGATGAGTTCGGCGGTGCTGAAGCAATCATGCAGTTCGATCACCTGCACGTCCTGCGGGCCGATGCCGCTCTGCTCGTACACGGCCTGCGCCGCGCGTTCGCACATGCCCATGCCGACCATGCCGATGGGGCCGCGGCTGAAGTCTTCCATGCGGTCGGTGGTCAGCGCCATGCCGGCGATTTCGATGGCGCCGGGGTGCGGGTTCTTTTTAAGCCAGGCTTCGGAGACAACGACTGCCGCAGCGGCACCGTCACTGGTGGGGCAGGCCTGCAGCAGCGTGAGCGGGTCGTGGATCATTCTTGATTCCAGCACTTCCTCCAGCGTGCACGCTTCCTGGTATTGCGAGCGCGGGTTGTTGACGGAGTGCACGTGGTTCTTCACCGCGATCTTCGCGAAGGTCTCGGCCTTGGTGCCGTACTTCTGCATGTGGTCGCGGCCGGCGTCGCCGAACATGCGCGCGGCGATCGGCGCTTTCTTTTCCTTCGCCGTGTCTTTGGCGATCTCCTCCAGGCCCGGTAGCTGAGTTTCCAGTGCGCCTTTCTGCATTTTCTCGAAGCCCAGCGCCAGGATGCAGTCGCTCATGCCGGAGCGGATCGCGTTGTAGGCCAGGTACAGCGCGGTGGAACCGGTGGAGCAGTTGTTGTGCACGTTGAACACGGGGATGCCGCTCATGCCGATGCCGTACAGCGATTGCTGGCCGAGCGTGCTCATGCCGTTGATGTAACCGCAGTACGCCTGTTCCACCTTGTTGTACTCGATGTTGGCATCGCTGAGCGCGGCCTTCGCCGCCGTTTGCGCGACCTCCTTGATGCCGGTTTCGCAGCGCTTGAAGTCGGTCATGCCGACGCCGATCACGTACACCTTGCTGAAGTTTCCCATTGCCGTTATCTCTCTGTTATGCCGCGAGTACGCGGCTGGTGCCTTCCAGTTTTACTTCGCCGTTTTGGTTGAGCAATTGCAGCGCGGCTACGATGATCTTTCCCTCCGGCGTCTCCTCCTTGCCCGTCACGACGATTTTGGTGCTCAGTGTTTCACCCGGCCACGTTTGCTTGGTGAAGCGCACGCCGTAGACCTTCAGGTTGCCGACGCCGGCCCAGTCGGTGACCGCGCGGCCGAGCAGGCCCATCGAGAACATCCCGTGGCCGAACACGCTGGGCAAACCGGCTTGTTTCGCCGCTACCTCGTCGGTGTGCATCGGGTTGAAATCGCCGGATGCGCCGGAGTAGCGCACCAGGTCCATGCGCTTCAGTTCGTGGCTGATCACCGGCGCTTCATCGCCTACTGTAACTGCGTCGTACTGTAATTTTGGCTTGATGTTGGACATGACTATTCCCTTCTCTTTCTCTTTCTAAAATAAGGCGCGTGGTTGGCGCCTCGCCTAGGCACCGCGGTGAATAAGGTTAAAGATCTCGGTGATTACGGGCTCGCCCTTGCTGTTGGTGAACTCGTTCTCCATCACGATGAAGGTCATCGTTTTGCCCTTGGATTCCTTGGTGTAGATATCCGTGATCTTGCCCTCCCAGTGCAACGTCTCGCCGCACTGCGGTACCTGGTGGTAGCGAAATTCCTGTTCGCCGTGCAGGATCAGGCCGCCGGACTTCATCAGGTTGCCGATGATCTTCATCAGCGGATTGCCAGCGCCATTGGTAGGATCAGTCGGCTTGTCTTCGGGCCATACGCCGAGGAACTCCGAGGCGAATGTCCAGGTGGGCGGCAGCGGGCAGTTGTCGAATCCTGCGTCCTGCGCGGCGTTCTTGTTGTGGTACACCGGGTTCTCGTCGGTGACGGCACGGGCGAAGCGGCTCACCGAGCCGCGCTCCAGGTGGATATTGCCGGCGCCGGAGGGCTTGCCGATATAGTCTTTTAATTCCATCTACTTCTCTCCTCTACAAGTGATGACAGTTACAAACAAAAACAAAGTGGGCAAACCGCCCGATCAATACAATCATGCAACAAATAACAATCCCGCGAGACGCCGCGCGTGGTAATCCGACGAGCCCATGAATGCATCACCGGCATACGCGCGCCGCAACCAGAAGTGCAAACCGTGCTCCCAGGTGTAGCCGATGCCGCCGTGCACCTGCAGGCTGGTGCGTGCGCAGCGCCGCGCGGCAGTTCCCGCCTCCAGTTTGGCGCTGTGTACGGCCGCGTCGGCATCGGCGGTATCGGCGTCCACGCACATCGCGGCCCACGCGACGGCGGACGCCGCGCGCTCCAGTTCCAGCGCGGCATCCACCAGTTTCCACTGCAGGCCCTGGAAGGAGCCGATGGCGCGGCCAAATTGTTGTCTCTCCTTGGCATAGGCCACCGCGCTGTCCAGCAGGTGCCGCCCGACGCCGACCAGTTCCGCCGACGTGGCGACCAGTGCGCGGCGCACCACCCGTTGCCAGGCCTGCGGGCTGATTGCGCTGCCGGGCTCGATGCCAGCCACGTGCACCTGGTACTGCGGCCGCAGGCGGTCCATCTGGTCGACGGGCGTCACCGCGACGCTTGCACCGGCAACAATGGCGACGCGCGGCTGCCGTTGCGAGCCATGCACCACGACAATGTCATCGACCTGCGCCGCGCACGGCACATAGTGCTTGATGGCCTCGTCGTTCACCGTCCAGAAGCCATCGTACCCGGCAACCGCCACCGTGGCGGAACCGCTGAGCGTTGTCTCCACTGCCTCGGCGGCGAAGGTGGCCAGCAGCGACGGGAAATACACACCCGGCGCAAGAGCCCGGCCGTATTCCTCCATGAACAGTGACACATCGCAGGTGGACTGCTCCGCGAGCCCCAGCCAATCCTGCAGGTGGTCGCGCCACAGCGGCTGTGCGAGCGCCGGGTTGTCCCAGGCTGCGCGGACGAGGTCAAGCGGACACTCCCTGCCCAACAGCGTGCGCGCCGTGTGCTGGATCATGCGTTGCTCGTCGGTGAGGGAAAAGTCCATGCGTATCGTCTCAGCCACGCGGCAGGCCGAGCACCTGCTGCGCAACCACGTTGCGTTGTATTTCCGGAGGTGCCGCCGCCAATCGTCGCGGCAAGTGCGTTCTGGAACGCGCTCTGCCAGCGCCCCGCTTCCTGTGCGATCGCCGGGTCGGTCACCGCCAGGCCACTGCCCTGCAAATCCATGCCGAACTCGTACAGCGTCTGCTGCAGTTCGGAGATCGCGACCTTCATGTAGGAATGCTCCGGCGCACTGCTGCCCTGCGCGAAGGACGCGAACCCTTTCCAGCCCATCGCGCGCAGGCTGCGCGCCTGTGAATACAAGCGGGCGACGCGCGTGGTGACTGCGCTGTCGCCCTGCAGGCCGAGCCGCGCGACCATCGCGATGATATCGTCCACCGCGCGCAGGCAGCTCGCCACGCCTTCCACCCACAGGCCACCGCGCTCATGCGCCAGAGAGCCCATCGTGATGCGCCAGCCGCCGTTCAATTCGCCGATGAGGTTTTCGCGCGGCACTTTCACCGCATCGAAAAACACCTCGGCAAATTCCGCCTGGCCGGTGAGGTGGCGCAGCGGCCTGATCTCGACGCCGGGAGAATCCAGGTCGATCAGCAACACGGAAATGCCCCGGTGTTTCGGCGCGTCCTTGTCGGTGCGCACGTAACAGAAACACCTGGAGGCGACCATCGCGTAGCTGGTCCACACCTTTTGGCCGGTCACCACGAAATGATCGCCCGCGTCCTCCGCGCGGGTGCTGAGCGCCGCGAGGTCGGACCCCGCGCCCGGCTCGGACATGCCGATGCACCACACGGTGTCGCCGCGAATCGCGGCGGGCGCCAACGCCTGCTGCTGTGCGTTGCCGAATTCCAGTAGCGACGGGCCGACAATCGCATAGCCGCCAAAATGCACCGAGCGGCAGATACCGCGCTGTGCGAGTGCTTCGAGGTAGAGCAGTGTCTGCGTCGGCGTCGCATTGCGACCGCCGAGGTGCGGCGGGTAGGAGGGAATCATCCAGCCGTGGTCGAACAACGTGGCCTGCCAGGCCTTCGCCCACGCCGGGATCACCATCACGCCGTTGTCATCGACGTCGTCCGTGCCGATCCTGTCGCGCGTGACCTGCGCTTCGGGCGGGCAGTGCTGCTGCAAAAAGTGGAGTAGCTCGTCGCGAAAGGCCAGGTCTGCTGCCGAGAACGCGAGATTCACGAGAATGCCTAGCGCAGGTTGCCGAGTTCACGACTGAGCGCTTTCTCGGTCGTGATGGCTTCCGCCAGCGTGGAGGTGGCGCCTTGCCGCAGCGCTTTCCTGGCAGCGGCTAATACCGCGGGCTTCACCTTCGCCATCGCCAGCGCCAGATTCCTCGCATCAAAGTACACCTCACCGGGCGCGCACACGCGCTGCACCAGGCCCATCGCGCAGGCGTCCTCGGCAGAGATTTTCGCGCCGCTCAGGATCAGTTCCAGTGCCTTGCCGATGCCGACCAACTGCGGCAGATGGTGGGTGCTGCCGAGGCCGGGCAGCACGCCCAGCGTCGTGAAGTTCAGCCCGAGCGTTGCGCCGCTGGCGGCATAGCGCACGTCGCAGCCCAGCGTCATCGTGACGCCGACGCCATAGGCCGTGCCGTTGAGCGCGGCAATCACCGGCTTGGGATAAGCCACCACATCCAGTGGCCAGCCGTTCACCAGGTGCTCCTCGCCAGCGTCGGCCCGGGGCCGGTATCTTCCCCGGCCATGTACGCCTTCATGAAATCCAGGTCGACACCCGCGCAGAATGCCGCGCCGCGCCCGGTGAGGATGACCACGCGCACGTCGCTGTCGGCCATCGCGGCTTCCAGGGCGGTGACGATCTCCACGCCCATGTTCGGCGTGTAGGCGTTTTTCTTCTCAGGCCGGTTGAGAAAAATGGTCGCGATCTGGTCGGCGATTTCATAATCGATAAGCGTGTACATTGGCGGCGTCCTTGCTGTGCTCGCGCTCGCGCTACTCGATACCCAGGATGGCGAGCCCGCAGGTCTGCGGTGCGCCGCCCAGATTGTGGCTCAGCGCCATCGTCGCGCCCTTGACCTGTCGCTCCCCCGCCCTGCCCTGCAGCTGCAGCACGTTTTCGTAAATCATGCGCACGCCGGTCGCGCCGGTGGGATGGCCGAATGTCTTCAGCCCGCCATCGGTGTTCACGGGCAATTCGCCGTCCAGCGCGAACGTACCGCTCTTGATATGGTCGCGCGCGGAGCCCTTCTCGATGAAGCCGAGGTCTTCGTACGTCAGCAGTTCCGTCATCGTGAAGCAATCGTGTACTTGCGCGAGGTGGATCTGTTTCATCGGGTCGGTGATGCCGGCCTGTTGGTACACGTCCTTCGCGGCGGCGATAGTGGGTTTCCATGCGAGAAAATCGAATGTGGGGTCCGACTGCGGGTTGGCCGAGAGCGCGATGCTCACGCCCTTGACATATACAGGGTCGCTGCGAAAGTTTTTGGCGAGATCGCTGCGGGTGATGACGGCGACCGATGCGCCATCCGACTGCGCCGCGCAATCGTACAGCGTGAACGGCCAGGAAATCATGCGCGCGTTCATCACATCGTCCACGGTGATCTCTTTCTTCAGCATGGACTTAGGTGCGAGCGTGCCGTTGTGGTGGTTCTTCACCGCAATGCGCGCGAGATCTTCGCGCCCTGCGCCGTAGGTTTCAAAGTAGCGCGCGCAGCACAGCGAGAACCATCCGGCCGGGGTCATCGGCAATCCGCGCGCCGTGTTCATGTGGATGCTCGGCCCGGAGACGCCGCGATCCTTCGGTTTGTCGTAGCCCACCACCAGCACGGTATCGTGCATCCCCGAGGCGACCGCCGCCACGCCGTAGCGAAACGCATCGGTGCCGGTCGCGCAATAGTTCTGCACCAGCGAGACGGGACGGTCGAACAGCTTCAGCGATTCAGCGACTTCCGCCGTGCCGCGCGAGGGATACACCGAACCGCAGAACACCGCGTCGATCTGTTGCTGCGGGTTGTCGATGCCCGCGTCCGCATAGGCTTCATACGCCGCCTCGACGATCATGTCCTCGGGGCTCTGGTGCCAGTTTTCACCAAACTTGCAACAGCCCACGCCCACGATCGCGACCTTGTCGCGAATGCTGCCGCTCTTACCAACGCTCATGCTGCCACCTCCGCGCCGGCAATGCCTGCGGCAAGCGGTCGGCTTTTCCAGAAATAGTTGGGTTTGTTACCCGCGTCGTGGATTTGCGGAAGACGAATTCCACGGGCAGGTCGCAGCGCAATTGGTCGGTGGTGGCGTCGGTCATCTGCACATAGACGCGCGCGCCGTTGTCCACCTCGCACATGCCCACGATCACCGGCGGCTCGGGCGACGGGAAAAAATAATCGAAGCTGTAGCTGAGGACTTTGCCCTGGCGGTCGGACAGACGCACGTTCTCGAACTGGTCCTTGGCGTAGCAGCCATAGCACACGCGCGTGGCGGGAAAGTGCATAGTGCCGCACTGCGTACAACGCTGCGCATGGAAATTGATGTCGGCGTCGCGCTCGCGGAAGTGGATCGTCGCCGGCACGCCTTCGCCGCCGCGGCGGTCGTGCTCGCCACGGTCGAGATGGCGCGACTTCAGATAGCTGTCATAGGAGCGCAGCGACCTGCCGCGCGCGAGGTACCAGGCGATGGTCTGCTGCGGCGTGAAGCCGGACGCCACCACCTCGATCACCAGCACTTCGACGCCGTCGCCGTGGAATGCCGTCAACAATTTGTCGCCAGGCAGCGCGGATTCAAGCGCCGAGACCAGCAGCAGCGGCGTGAAGGCCGCGCCGCAGTTGCCGACCTTGCCGAACAGCGTGTCCTGCAACTTATCGTGCGCGAAGCCGAGCTTGCGGCCTGCGTCGGCGATGCTCCTGGCATCCGGCCCGCCGAGCACCGCTTTGCTGTATGCCGCCGCGTCGGTCCCGGCCTTCGCGAACAGGCCGCGACAGGCCGCGAGGATATTGTCGGTGTAGCCGTGCATCACGTTGAAACGGTCTTCCCATGCGCGCAGGTAGTCGTCGTGCTCGGAGCGCCACACGTCGTACAGCTCATCGATGTGCGCGTACGCTTCGCCGATCACGGCCAACACCTTGCCGGAGCCGACCAGAAACGCGGCGGCCGCATCGCCCAGGTTCATTTCCAGCGGCGACCTCGGCGCGGCGATTCGTGCATCAGCGGCAATCACCAGAATCGTTTTACCCGGATCAGCCTGCACCGCATGCACCGCCGCCTGCAGTGCGGCGGCGGCGGCGCGCAACGTGCCGGTAAAGTCGATGCTGCTGATGTCGCTGCGCAAATCCAGCGCCCTGGCGATGAACGTCGCGGCCTGCTTTTCACGAAACGGCGAGGTGGTGGTGGCGAAGTACACGCCGTCCACCGCGCCGCGATCCACGCCGGCGAGGCAGTCGATCGCGGCGGCTACCGCCATCGTGAGCGCATCCTCATCGAAACCCGCGACCGCTTTCTGCGGCCCGCCCTCCTTTGCCCTGCCGCCATGGATCATCGCCAGCGGCAGGCGCGTCGGGGGAATGTAACTGCCGTAGGCGACAATGCCCACCGGTTGATCGCTCATATCACTGCACTCGTTGAATAGTCTCTACGCCACAGGCGCCGGGCGCGATCGTTACTTGGCTTCTGGCGGATGAATGCCGCTCGCAAACGGATACGGCGGCTTCGTGATTCCCAGCGATTCGAGCTTGTTGCCGAGGTTCTGCTTGAAGTTTTTCTGCACGGCCTCCAGCGTCCAGCCGCCGGGCATGAACAGCGTATGCCCGTACTTCGGTTGTTCGAGCAGCGCAATGCGCTCACCGCCGGTACCGAAGATCTGCCCGGAAATATAATTGCCCTCGTCACTGCACAGGTACACCAGCACCGGCCCGTTCAGTTCCGGGTCGATAAACGGCATCGGGTGCTTCTTGCCATCGGGCCCGACGTAGGTGTCAGACATACGCGTGGTGCCGGAGGGTGAAATCGCGTTGGCGCGAATGCCGTGTCGGGCCAGCTCCAGTGCCATCGTGTAGGTCATCGAGGCGATTGCGCCCTTGGCGCCGGCGTAGTTCACCTGGCCGAAGTTGCCGAAGTGGGCGGCGGACACGGTCGATACCAGGCTTCCGCCGGTGCCCTGCTCTTTCATCTGCAACGCGGCGGCCTGGTGGCACAGGAACGTGCCCTTCACGTGGATGTTCATCACGCTGTCGAAATCCTCTTCCGTCATCTTCAGGAAGGTTTTGTCCCTGGCGATCCCGGCGTTGGCCATCATGATGTCGATCTTGCCAAACGCTGCCACGCAAGCGGCAACAATACTGTCGGCGCCGGCCTTGTCACCGACATTGCCGGTGTTGCCGATGACTTTGCCGCCCAATGCTTTTATCTCTGCGACCACTTCCGCCGCCACGTCCGCGTCGATATCGTTCACCACCACGCTGGCGCCAGCCTTGGCCAGTTGCAAGGCGTGGCCCTTGCCGATGCCGCGACCCGCGCCGGTGACTACCGCTGCCTTGCCATCCAATACACCCATGTTGTATCTACCCCCTCGATTATTGTTTGAAAATAGTGCGCTAACGTCCTGTCACTGTGGTGCAGATAATACGAGCACAGGTCCGCACCAGGTCGTCGCGCCCGGCATTGAAATTGCGCAGGGTTTGGGCGTAAGCCGAAAGCTTTTCCAGAATGGATACCAGTGCGGACGCCGCGAGAAAGGGGTGCAAATCCGCGGATACGCGCCCTTGCTGTTGCGATTGCTTGATCAGTTCAGCCAGCTTCAGGATCAGCGGCTCAAGCGCGTGCTTGCGTATGCTGAGGAATGCCTTGTCGCCACGATCCGCCGCCTGGTTGCGCAGCAGCAATACGCCGTGATTGCGCTCCCAGTGTTCCAGGTAGGCGGTCGACAGTGCCTCGGCACGCTGCAGGCCTTGTTCGCCGTCCCAACTGCCGTCGATCAGTGCCGTCATATCCGGCACTTCCGCCGATGCGAGGCGCGCCAGTTCGCGCGCCGCATCCTCGACACCTTGAAATAGTGGTAGAACAGGCTGGAGGCGGTATCCACCTCGCGTGCAATTTCGGTGACGGAGATTTCGAGGATACTGCGTTCAGCCAGTAGCTTTGCCGTGGCGTCCAGGAAACGTTGCCGGGTTTTCTGGGCGCGATTGCCCAGTTGACGGCCTGCCTTGTCTTTCATCGCTCGCGCTTTCACTGGTCAGGCTTCCGTGGCGCTGCCGGGAATTTTGAATCCCTCGGTGCTGTAAATCTGCTGCAGGTTGTCGCGGACATCTTCCACGCTGGGCGTCACGCCGGGCGGCGCGTTCCAGCCGGGCGCTGAACCGACGAAGATGCGCGAGTAGCGACCGGCCCCGACATTGAATACTTCATGGCTGTATTCGCAACCCTCCGACACCAGGTAAGCCACCATCGGGGCGATGAATTCCGGCGCGAACATGTCGCCCGTCACACCCATGAGGTCTTCGGTCAGGCGTGTTCGCGCGATGGGCGTGATGACGTTTGACTTGATGTTGTATTTCGCGCCTTCGATGGCCGTAACGCTGGACAAGCCGACCAGGCCCATCTTGGCGGCCGCGTAGTTGGCCTGGCCGAAGTTGCCAAACAGGCCGGCGCCGGATGCGGTATAGACCACCCGGCCATAACCCCGCTCCTTCATCACGCGAAACGCCGGTTGCGTGACGTAGAACGCGCCTTTCAAATGCACGTCGATCAAGGTATCGAAACTGTCCGACGACATTTTCACCAGCGAGGCGTCGCGCAGGATGCCCGCGTTGTTGATCACGATATCGACGCAGCCGAATGTGTCCATCGCGGTCTGGACAATACGCTCTCCACCCGCTGCGGTGGCCACGGAATCGTAATTGGCCACGGCTTTGCCGCCGAACGCATGAATCTCCGCGACCACCGAATCAGCGGCCTTGCGGTCATTGCCCTGGCCGTCGGTAGTCCCGCCCAGATCGTTCACCACGATGCTGGCGCCGCGCGCGGCGAGATACAGCGCGTAGCTGCGCCCAAGGCCGCCGCCCGCGCCGGTGATCACCGCCACGCGGTCGTCGTATCGAATTTCATTCATTGTTACATTCCCTTACAGCTGGACAGATGGCGACTACTGGTATTCGGCTTTGGTGCTCTGCAGAGCTGGCCTGCAGCGCTTGCCTGCAGAGTTAATCTGTATTGATAGCCAATTTTGACATCTTGTCAAATTTTGATGCGCTCTACAACACCCAGGCGCAAAGAGAGCCGAAGGTCGGGCTGTAAACCGCGCGCTGTCAGGGATGGACGTAGGGTTCCCAATGCGGCTGGCGTTTTTCATACGACGCCTGGAAGCCTTCGGCATTGTCATGATGCAGGTTGTGTTCTCGGAGTATGTCCCAGGCATTGTCCAGCCCTTCCTCCAGGCCGAGGTTCATGCCCTCCCAGATGGCCTGCTTGGTCCTGGCCACCGCCGTGGGTGAGTGGGATGCGATGATCGTGGCCAGCTCGCGGGCGCGCTCCATCAAATGCTCTTTGGGCACGACTTCGCTGACGAGGTTAATACTTTTTGCCTCCACAGCGTTCATTCGCTCCGAGCCGCCGAGCAGTGCCATTCTCATCAGGTGCTCAAACGGAATCTTGCGCAACAGGCTGACTGGCTCCAGCCCGGAGACTTTCCCCCACTTGACGTGGGTGTCAAAAAACGTGGCGTTGTCCGCGCACACGGTGATATCGCTGTCCGCCAGGAAGTGCAGGCCGCCCCCGCACACCATGCCATTGACGGCGGTGACCACGGGCTTCCAGCAATGGTTCTGGATGGCGGTCAACGTCAGGAAATCCGGCTTCTCGGCGACGTCTTTCGATAACTGGAAGTCGCCATCCTCCAGGAAGCCGTTGATATCCACGCCAGTGCACAGCGCTTTCTCGCCAACGCCCGTCAGGATCACACAGCGGATATTCTGGTCGCGTTTTACTTCCTCCCAGGCGGATTTCAATTCCATCGCCATTTTCTGGTTGAATGCATTCAGGCGCTCCGGGCGGTTGAGCGTGATCGTCGCAATGTGCTCGCTCACGTCAAACAGTATCGTTTCGAATTCCATACAGCCTCCGTAAAAATTATTATTCGTCAAAGCCTCGCAATCCCGCTGCCGCCATCGCCACGACATCGTGGGCTGGCAGCACGGTAACTTCGGGTTGTGCATCCAGATTTTTGAGCCACGCGCGCAACTCCGCTGTGCGACCTACGTTTTCCGGCACGACCAGCGTGCTGTACCACCAGGGTTTTGGAATATCCTCCTGCAGCGAACGCAGGTCATTGGTGATGTCGCCGGAGAATATCCAGGTCTTGCCGGCCACCCTGACGGCATACAGCGTACTACCCGGCGTATGCCCGCCCAGCGACACTGCCAACAGACCGGGGAAGCCAGGAACCGGCATGATCACGTCCTCGCCCAGTACCGCGCGCGGGCAGACAGCATCATCCAGCGCCGCCAGGCCGATCTCGGTCGTATAGTTCAGTTCCTTTTGCTGCAGCGGCGCCTGGTACACGGTCGCTGCCTGCGACTGCGCGACACAGATACCCGGCAAGCCTGCGGTGTGATCGCTGTGCAAATGGGTGAAGGCGATGCCCTTGACGGACTGCACCGCGTTGCCCAATTGCACGTCCACCGCGCCGAAAGTCCGCGTGGGGCCGGCGCCAAGTAACTCCATCGGCTCGCCAAATGCCTGCGCCTCGGCCGGTGGCATGCCGGTGTCGATCAGGAAGCGCCGCCCATCGGGCCAGTCGATCACTATCGCCGGATGCCCCAGCTCACCGAGCGTGGTCGCCTGGCTGGCGGTGTTGATATAGGCCAGGCTGAGCGGACCGCCGGGTTGGTGCAATGCCGCGTCCAGTGCCGTCCAGTCTGGGAGTTGCGGATTGATATGCTGTATTTGCCAGCGCGCGGGCACGGTTGCAGCGAGCAGGATCACGCCACTGACCAGCACGAATCCCAATACGGACAACACCACTTTGCGTATCACGGCGATGGCCTCACGCGAATTCGCCGCAGGCGGCGCAACGAGGTCGGATTACATTCATCGGTACACCCAACCCTGCTTGGGCGCGACATCCGCGCCGTACTCGATCATCTGGATATCGAACCAGATCGGCAGCAGGTACTGCACGTAGAACGCGTGGGTGACGGTTGAGCCGATCACCAGGTCGTCGTACTCCTTCAGTCGCAGGCGCTCGTCCTTCTGCTGCCACTGTTTGCACAGGGCCAACTTCTCATCCACCTCCGCGCGCGTTTCATACAGAAAACCGAGGTGGTCGTAGCCCGGGGATTGCAGGTGTATATCCTGCTCCATCAGCAACAGGAACTGGCTGGTGTCAGTGTCTGTGCGCAACAGCAATCCCGATGAGTCGAACAGCGGCACGTCGATGGCATCAAAGCCGAACACCTCGCTGTAAAACGCGATGATCGCCTCGCGGTCGCGCGCGAGCGCACCGGTCGGCAGGGTCAGTTCCATGTGGTTGAAGCGCAATGCGGGCATGTGTGTTTCCTCTACTGTGAACTCAGTTACTGTGGAAGCGGGATTTCCATTATAGGCAATTCGTCCGGCATGCCACCCAGCGACACGGCGCAGCGCGAAAACCCGCTGAAATGGGCGACGGCCAGCGACAGGTGAACCAGTTCCTCGACCTTAAATTCCGCCAGCAACTCTGCCTTGAAGCTTGCACTCACGCCGGCGGGGTCGATTAGAATCTGATCGGTAAACGCGATGATCAATTTTTCGCGCTGGCTTAACGCACTGTCCCTGAAGTCATCCTGGATCATCGCCACCTTGTCTTCGCTGAGGCCATCGGCACGGGCGATGTCATAGCGCACGCTTTTACAGAACACGCAGTTCACCTTGCGCGCGTTGCGCAGGCGAGCGATTTCAATCTGGGCCGGTGGCAGCGGCCCGCTCTCCCAGATTTTCCGGTTGAGCGCCATGTATGCGGACAGGGTTTCCGGCACCAGGCCGAGCGCGGAATCGGCGATCATGTTGCCGGTGGACGTCTGTGGGTTGGTGGCGCGAGGGCGACTGGCCATGCTTATGCTCCTTCCGCAGTGGGTGGATGAATACTGGCTGGCAATTGCCACAGCAGGCTCAGGCGCGTTCTTCCGTCGAGGATGCCGAGCGCCTCCACCAGCAGCACCAGACCCGCATCACCTACGTGCAGTTTGACGGCCTCTGCCAGCTCGTCGGTGATTGCCTGCGTATCCATGGCATAGACTTCGGTGAACGCTAGGCACGCGCGTTCCAACGCTGAATAACGGCTATCGGTATCCCAGTGGGTGAGATGTTCGCGCTTGCCCTCCTGCACTGGGTACTCCTGCCGCTGCAGTTCAACTGTACTGCGGTGAAGCTGGGCCAGCCGCAACCGGCAGAGTTCAAGTGTTTGTGCAGGCAGGTGCGGCTGCGTCCACAGGGATTGATAGAGCGTGTCATACGCTGCGGCAATGTCGGGTAACACTGCTATCGTGGATTGATGATCGGTACCGCTGTTCAACCAGTTCACTCACGTCTCCCTTTATTTATGCCGGCATTCAGCACAGGCTTATCCGAACAAGTGTAACAGCTGTGGCTTGATAATCTTGTTCATCGCATTGCGCGGCAGCGCATCGACGAAGCGGATCTGCTCCGGCACCTTGTACCGCGCAAGCTGCATCGCGCAATGGGCTTGCAGCGCAGCTGCCAGAGCAGGCTCATCATCCGCATTGGCACCCGCCTGCAATTCGACCACGGCCGCCACGCGTTGCCCCAGCCGCTCATCGCTGATTCCCAGCACCGCCACCGCCGCAACGACGGGATGCGTGGACAGTACGCGCTCCACCTCGGCGGGGTAAACGTTGGCCCCGCCGCGAATGATCAGGTCGTTCTGCCGGCCGCGAATGAAGAGCTGCCCGGCGGCATCCAGATAGCCGATATCGCCGGTGTGGTAGATGCCGCCGCGCAGCGCGGCTGCCGTGGCCTCCGGCCGGTTCCAGTAGCCCAGCATCGTGGTGTACACGTGGGCATAGCGCCCGCTGCTGGCGGGCTTGACGCATATCTGCCCGGAGTTCGCCCTGCGGCAGCGGTCGGTCATCCTGGTCCACGATGACGATCTCGACCTGCTCCACCGCCGTGCCGCACAGTTCTTCCTGCGGTTCGCTGCCCGCGCCAGCGTGTGCGTGCGCGACGCGCGCCACGATCGTCGGCGCCTCTGTCATGCCGTAGGCGACGGTCAGCGGCCGCCCGAAGCGCTCGCGGTACAGTCGCTGGCACTCGCTGGAAATGCTCGCACCGCCGATGTCGGGATGCCCGAGCGTCGCCAGATCCTCGGGAGCCACCAGCGGCGACGTCAGCAAATCCTGTATCACCGTCGGCACCGAGGCGAAATGCCGCACGCGCTCCTCGCGCACCCAGCGGGCGATGTCTTGTGGCTTCAGGCTGTCCATCAGCACGCAACAGGCGCCGAGCTGGAACGCCACCATCGGCGCCAGCACCACCAGGTTCAGGATTGTCAGCGGCAACATCACGCCCTGCGTGTCCTCCGGCCCAAACTCGCGTTGCTCGACCTTGATGACACCGGGCAGCAGGATGTTGTGATGGCTGTGCACCGCGCCCTTGGGGCGCCCGGTGGTGCCGCTGGTGTAGGCGATGGCGGCCGGCGCGAAGGGATCGACTTCCAACGCAGGAGATTTTTCCGGCGGAGCTGCCTGCAACAGTTCGCGCCATTCGCAGGCCGCTGCTTCCCTTTCCGCGCAGATCACGCGCCGCAGCGCTGGCAACTCCGGCCGTTGCGATGCGATCTCCTCACTGCCCTGCGTATCCGTCAGGTACAACATGGCGCCGCAGTCCGCGAGTATGTAGGCCTTTTCCGGCGCGGCGAGCGGCCGGTTGACGCCCACCCAGATTGCACCGAGGCGCGCGCAGGCGAGCAACGCGACGATGATGTCCACGTCGTTGGGCAGGCAGGCGGCGACACGATCGTACTGGCGGATGCCCTGCGCGTGAAAGACCGCCGCCGCCCGCGCCACCTGTTGGTCGAGTTCACCGTACGTGTAGCGGGCACTGCGACCGACCAGCGCAAGCCGGTGCGGATCAAGGCGCAACTGTCGATCCAGAATTGCGCCGATGGCCTGCGGCCCGTCACCCGGCAATGGGCGCTTGACCGCGGACGCAAGCAAGCCATGGCCCGCGTAATCGAACACTAGGGGGCAGTCAACAGCAGCGCACTACCGGGGACGCCGCCACCGGACGTCGCAATCGCGGTCTGCGGATTGTTCGGCACCTGCCGTTCACCGGCCTCGCCCAGCAATTGCACGCAGGCTTCATGCAGGAACCCATAGCCGTGCAACCGTCCGGCGGAGAGCTGCCCGCCGTTGGTGTTGAGCGGCAGTTCCCCATCGCGCGCGATGCGCTGGCCGCCTTCGAGAAAGGCGCCCGCCTCGCCCACGCCGCAGAAGCCGAGCTTCTCCAGCCAGCACAGCGCGTTGAAGCTGAAGCCGTCGTACAACTGCACCATGTCGATGTCTTTCTGCTTGAGGTCGGTGCGCGACCACAGCATGTTCGCCGCGCCCTCGATACCAGTCAGGTAGCGCAGGTCACCCTCGTCCCAGGAGACGCGCTCGGTGTTGGCGGTGCCCACTGCCTCGAAGCCAACCGCGCGGCCGCGCCGACAATCTTTGGCGGTGTCCTTGTGCGAAATCACGAACGCCACCGAGGCATCGCAGGGTACGTCACAGTCGTAGAGGCCAAGCGGCGTGGAAACCATGCGCGCATTGAGGTAGTCCTCCAGTGTCATCGGGTCTTTATATACCGCATACGGCGTCAGCGCGGCGTTCTTGCGGTTGTTCACGGCGATCTGCCCCAGCTGCTCCCGGGTCAGGCCGTACTCGTGCATATAGCGGCTGCAGTAGAGCGCGATCCAGTTGGCGGCAGACGCCGCGCCGTAGGGAATGCGCCACTCCATGCCGCCGGACAAACGCCCGCCGCCGCCGGAGTAGCGAATCTGCCCTGTGCGCTGCAACTGCACATAGGTCGCCTCCCACACCGTGCGAAAACACAGCACATGGCGACACAGCCCGGTCGCCACCGCCATCATCGCCGCGACGATCGAGCCGAGCTGGCCGGCCTGCTCCAGCCCGCTGTTATGCCAGTTGGGCTTGAGCCGCAGCACGTCGATCAGGTCGTGCGCGCCGGCTCCGCTGAACCCGCCCGCGCCCGGAACGTTGCCGGGGTAGGTGCACACGCCATCGATATCGTCACGCGTCAATCCGGCATCGGCGATGGCGGCAAGGGACGCATCCACCGTCAACGCCATCGGGTCGCGCATCAGGCGGCGGCCGATGTCGGACATGCCGAGGCCGGAGACGACGGCGCTGTGTTCAAACTTGTCCATCACGCGTCCCCCGTCGGGTTTTTGCCGTCTGCCCCTGGCGGACTGGACACCGGCCTGAACACCGGCAGGAACACGTCTTCATACTCCTGGAATTCCACTTGCAGCGACATGCCGATCGCGAGGTCCGCTTCATCACACGCCACGATGTTTGTGGTCAGGCGGACACTGTCCTGCTCCTCGATCTCGACAATGCCCACCACGTAGGGCGGTTCCATGTTTGGCATCCACATCTGGTGATTCACGGTGACCGCCGCGAGCGTTGCCCGGCCAGACACCGCCTCCACCGCCAGTTCCCTGCACAGGCACTTGTCGCACACCGGCGAGGGCGGATGGATATAGTTGCGGCACGCGGTGCAGCGCAGGAAGCGCAATTTGCCGTCGGCACCGGAAGTCCAGAAAAAGCGGTTGCTCTCGGTCAGCATCGGCAGCGGACGTTTGGCGGGTTTATTCACAGGCACTAGCGTCGATGGAGCCATTCAGTACGCCGGAACACGCGCCGCCGTCGGTATACAGATTTTCACCGCTGATGTAACTGGCGGCATCACTGTTCAAAAATGCCAGCGGCCAGGCCTGCTCTTCCGCCGTCGAGTTGCGCCCTACCGGTTTCGGGTAGCGCGCGAAGAAATCAGCGCCCGTCTGCTCCACGAAGGCCGGCATCATCGCGGTGTCGGTCGGGCCCGGCGCGATACAGTTCACCCGCACGCCGGTCTCGGTAGTGATGGCGCCACCGGCACGCAGGGTGAACACGATACTGCACATCTTGGAAAAGGAATACGGCTCAAACCACGCTTCTTTTTCATTCTGCGCCACCCACGCCTGCGCATCGGCAAAATCCGTGATGGCCATGAACGGCTGCAGATGCTTGCCGAAAAACGCATAACCCATACCGGCGCCCGAGGACACGCTGGCAATCGCATCGCCCGCGCTTAAGGTGCGGCAGCAATTGGTGGATCATGTGGCGCTGGCTGATGAAATTCACCGTGACGACATCGACTGCCGAGAACTTGTGTCCGGGCAATCCGGCGCAGTAAAACAGGTTGTGTACGCGCGACGCTGCGATCTCGGCCACGGCCTGCTCAATCGCCACACGGTCGCGCAGATCCACTTCGACATAGCTGGCAAAATCGTACTTAGGTGGCTGGATATCCACTGCCACCACCTCGGCGCCCAGTTCATGCACCAGCTTCGCGGTCGCCTCCCCCATGCCGGAACTCGCGCCGGTGATGACCACGCGCTTGCCTTCGTAACTGAACAGGTTTTTGAACATCGGGGTTTCCTTGGGGCTTTATTATGGGGCGCCGGGGAGTGTAGCATTTTATATCAGGCACCTGACTTGTTTAGTCAGTATATTTCTGACATTCTCGGTTTGGCAATGTATTGTCCGCGCATGTTGTAGCGCGGATTGGCCTTTATGATTTCGAGTAGGGCCTGATAGACATCGTTATGGGCGGGACACGCCAAAAAGCGCACATCCATGTGCAGGCTCGGGTGGCGACATCCATGTCGCCACACGGTCCCGCCCATAATGGTATGTATCAGGCCCCTCCCGCATCGCGACGACCAAGACGGTCCTTATGTAAGATTGTCCATAGGTTAAGTCTTTTGTTGTAAATGTTATGAGTATACGCTCGGACTGGAGGACAAGAGCCTGAGAGGCAGAGGCACGAGCGGGGCCGTGTGGCGACATGGATGTCGCCACCCGAGCCTGTACAGGGACGTACGCTTTTGCGGCGCCCCGTCGAGGCTCTGTCTCCCAGGCTCGTCAGGACGAAAAAGCCAATAATAACCAAGTCCAATTTTCAGGAGCCCAATTTGGAATTTGACTGGTCAGCCGACGACATCCAGCACCGCAGCGACATTCGCGAGTTTCTGCAGCAGGAGCTGCCCGACAACTGGGAGGAGATGTCGCAACACGGCCCCGGCGGCGATTCACAGTCGCAGTTCAGCCGCTACTTCTGCGGCCGGATGGCGGAAAAAGGCTGGCTAACGCAACACTGGCCCAGTGAGTACGGTGGCCGCGACTGCGAACCGTGGCGCCATTCCATCGTCGGTGAGGAGATGTGGGCTGTGGGCGAGCCGCGCGGCTCGCAGTACATGAACGTCAACTGGATCGGTCCCGCCATCATGAATTACGGCAGTGAGGAGCAAAAAGCTTTCCACCTGCCCAAGATTTCCGCCGGCCAGGTGCTGTGGTGCCAGGGGTTTTCCGAACCCGAGGCCGGCAGCGATCTCGCCGCACTGCGCACGCGCGCGGAGAAAACAGGCAATCACTACGTCATCAACGGTTCCAAGATCTGGACCTCCTACTGCAACCACGCCGACTTTATTTTTTGCTGGTACGCACTGATCCGCACAGCAGTCGTCATCACGGCATATCCGTATTGCTGGTGCCGATGAACACACCCGGTATTGAAGTACGTGAAATTCCCTCCGTGGTGGGCGAACGGTATTTCCATGAGGTGTTCTTCACCGACGTGACGGTGCCGACCTCGGTGCTGCTGGGCGATGAAAACAACGGCTGGAATGTGGTCAATTACGCGCTGCAGTTTGAGCGCATTGGCGCGGCGCGCTATGCACGTGCAGCCGTCACGCTGGACAAGCTCGCTGAAATCGCCGCCGAGCGCGGCCTGCTGGATGACCCGATTATCGTGGATCGCCTCGGCGAGGCGCGTGCATTGTGCGAGGCGGCGCGCGTGCTGGTCTATAAAGTCATCGATATTCGCGCCAAGGACAGGGCTCCTACCGCGGACACGCAGCTGGCCCGCGTACTCAGCACCAGCTGCGACAATGCGATTGGCCGGCTTGCGTTGGAAATCTGTGGCCCGCAGTCGCGCGAGTACGCCTCCTTTGCCGATACCAATTTCCGGCTGGCGATGACCGCCGGCGTGGCCGTGGGCGCCACGGAAGTGCAGCTCAACCTGATTGCCGCGCGCTTCCTTGATCTGCCGAAAGAATAAGGGGAGCGGCGTGGACTTTGAATTGAATGAAGACCAGCAGGCCATCACAGAGGCGATAGATCGCCTGCTCGCGCAGCACGCCGGTGCAGCACGCGCCATCGAACTCAATCGCGAGGGCCGCTACGATGAGCACCTGCACGAGGCTCTGGCGGCTGCGGGATTCAGCACGATTGCCACCGACCTTGCGAGCGACCATTCCAGCGACCTTTCCCGCGACAAAGGCCTCGCGGGACTGGAAGCGGCGTTGATCGTGGAAGCCATCGCCCGCGCCGGCGGCGTCGTGGCAAGCGCAGCGCAAATGTTGGTCGCACCCGCAGTGAGCGCGGCGGCCATCGCTGGCCCAATCGCACTTTGCACGATGGACAACCTGGCGAAACCGGTGCCGCTGCGCTTCGGTGCGCATGCCAGCACATTACTGGTGCTGGGTTACGGCGACGTCCACGTGATCCCGCTGGGAAGCGATGACATGGAAGCCGTGCGCAGCAGTTTCGGCTATCCAATGGGACGCTTGCGAAGTGCAGAACGCTCGCACGAACTGCTCAGCCGCGGCGACACCCTGGGGCCGCAGGCGGCGCTGGCGATGACGCGCTGGTGGCGGCTGTCGCTGGCGGTGGAAGCGGTCGGCACGATGGACGCGGCCTTGCAACACACGGTGGATTACCTGAAGCAGCGCCGGCAATTCGGGCGCGCGATCGGCTCTTTCCAGCCGATCCAGCATCGCCTGGCACTGTGCGCGATACAGGTCGAAGCCAGCCGCTGGCTGGCGCGGGAGGCCGCATATCACGGCGCGCAGGATGAGGCCGTCGCTGCCGCAGCCGCGTTCGCACTCAATGCCGCCGACCAGGTCTTTACGGAAACGCACCAGATGTCCGGCGCAATCGGCTTTACCTGCGAATTCAATCTGCACGTCTGGAGCATGCGCCTGCTGGCACTGCGGCAGGAACTGGAGGGCGTGGGCGGTGCGCGCCGCGCCCTGGTGAGAGCCCGCTGGGGCGGTGGCGGATGAGCGCCGGGCTGGACCTTGCGTACGACGAGGATCAGGAGGCGATTCGCAGCGCCGTTGATCGTTTCTGCACTCAACATGCGGTAGAGGATCAAGCCCGCCTGTCGGGGCAAGCGTTCCCGCGCACCTTGTGGCGGCAGTTGGCGGAACTTGGCGTATTCTACCCCGCCGCTCCCGAGCATCCCGAGGCCGGCGGTGCGCTGGCCGTCTGCGCGATCTCCGAGACATTGGGCCAGCATGTATTTCCCGGTCCCATTGCCGCCACCTATTGCGCCATCCAGGTACTGCACGGCGACGCTGCGAGCGCTGTGATGGACGGCCACGCACTGGTCTCGCTCAGCAGCGCGGGCAGCACACTGTTGCCCTGGGGCACGGAAGCAGACCTGTTCCTCGTCGTGGACGGCGACACGATCGCACGCGGCGAGACACCGGACGCCGCGGAACCGATTGCCACACTGGGAGGTGAGACCTGGGGTCGCGCACGACTGAAACCCGATGCGACATTGCCAGCGTCTGCGCGTGCATTAATTATCGCCAACATCGCCACCGCCGCGTACCTCACGGGTGCCGCGTGGCAACTGCTGCGGGCCACGAGCAATCACGCTGCCACGCGCAAGCAGTTCGGCAAAACCCTGGGGGAATTCCAGGCGGTCGCGCATCCGCTGGCGGACTGTGCGATTGGCCTGACCGCAGCGCAGACATTGGCGCGCGCAGCGGCCTGCAGCTTTGATGATCGCGCCACGGATAGCGCGCTGCAGCAGGCGAGAAGCCTGGCCGCCGCCGCAGCGCTGTCAGCACGGCGCGCCAGCCTCGGCACCGCCTTCGCCTGCCACCAGGTGTTTGCCGGCATCGGCATTACACTGGAAGGTCCGGTATATCACGTTTCGCGTCGCATCCGGCAAGTGGCCTCCACGCCGCCAGGTGGTGGCAGGGAACGGGACATACTGCTCAACGAGATTGGACTGGGGGGTGAAGCACCATGAATACCGCATTCTCCAAAGACGAACTGGCTTTCCAGGACGAGGTGCGCGAGTTCCTCGGCGACTATCGCGAGCTCGACGGATTCTATTGCCAGGGCCACAAGTGGCCTGAAGTACGCGCGATGTTTCGCGCGATGGCGGAAAAGAACTGGCTGGCGCTGAGCTGGCCGAAAGCGTTTGGCGGGATGGCGCTCGGACCGGTCTACGAATTCATCCTGTGGAATGAAGTCGCGTATGCGCGCGCGGCAAGAAATCCGCTGGCCGCTGGTATCGTCGCCCAGACGCTGATCCGTTACGGCAGCAGTGCGCAACAGCGCGATTGGCTGCCGAGGATTCGCAGTGGCGAAATACATTTTTCCCTGTGCTACTCCGAACCGGAAGCGGGCTCTGATCTCGCCGCGCTGCGCCTGCGCGCCGACAAGAACGCGGCGGGCACGCATTACGTGCTGAACGGCCAGAAGTGCTGGCAATCCTACGCCCAGGACATGGATTACCTGTGGGTGCTGGCGCGCAGTGGCACCCAGGAGAGTCGCGGTCGCGGCATCAGCCTGTTCATCTGTGACAAGCACGCCGCTGGCGTGACTGTATCGCCGCTGCCTACACTCGACGGCGACCAGTTGAACGAGGTGTTTTTCGATGCCGTCGAAGTCCCGCTGGCGCAGCGCGTCGGTGAGGAAAACGGCGCGTGGCCGATGATCGGCGAGGCTCTCGCCGACGAACGCCATATCCAGTTTCCACCCGGACGCGTGCGCCGCGACCTGGAGGACATGGTGGCGTGGCTGAACGCCAACGGACTCGGTGCGGACCCCGTGGTGCGCCAGCGCCTGGCGGAACTGACCGTGCAGGTGATGGAAACGGAAATGCTGGCGCTGAAGGTGCTGGAGGCGATGGTCAAGGGGGTCAACGCCACGGTGGATGCCGCGATGAACAAGATCAGCCACACGCTCGCCTGCCAGGACATTGCCCGCGCGGTGCTGGACTTCGGCGGGCCGGAAGCACTGGTCAGCGGCGCGCGACCTGAATTACTGTGGCGCCAGACGATCACGGAAACAATCGGCGGTGGCACCTCGGAAATCATGCGCAGCGTGGTGTCGCGGCAGTTGTTGGGGCTGGGCGGCTGAGCGCTTTTTTCCCGCCTCGAGCGAGTGGCATTTGCGTTAATACTGGAGCATCACCATGGCCTGGGATTTCGAGACCGACGCTGATTTCCAACGGCAGCTGGACTGGATGGACACCTTCGTGCGCGAGGAAATCGAGCCCATCGGACTCATCTGGAACAAAGGCACCGATCCGTTTGATGTGCGCAATCCGACCACCTGCGCGCTGATCAAGCCGCTGCAGGAGGAGGTCCGGAAACGCGAACTGTGGGCCTGCCATCTCACGCCGGACCTCGGTGGACAGGGTTACGGGCAGGTCAAGCTGGCGCTGATGAACGAAATCCTCGGACGCAGCCAGTGGGCCTCGCGCGTGTTCGGCACGCAGGCGCCGGATACCGGCAATGCAGAAATCATCGCGCATTACGGCACGCAGGCGCAAAAAGCGCGCTACCTGCAACCCCTGCTCAATGGCGAGATCGTGTCCTGCTACTCGATGACGGAACCACAGGCGGGCTCTGATCCGGCGGAGTTCCGCTGTCGCGCATGGCGTGAGGGCAATGACTGGGTGCTCGATGGTGAGAAATACTTTTCCTCGCACGCCGATTTTGCGGAATTCCTGATCGTGATGGCCATCACCGACCCCGACGTGCCGGTGCACCACGGGGCAACCATGTTCCTGGTGCCGCGCGACACGCCGGGCATCGAGATCCTGCGCAACGTCGGCCTGATGCACGAAAGCCTGGACGAACCGGGCAGCCACGGTTGGGTACGCTATAACCGTGTGCGCCTGCCAGCCGATGCCGTGCTCGGCGAACCGGGCAAGGCGTTTGAACTCGCGCAGAAACGCCTCGGTGGCGGCCGTATTCACCACGCGATGCGCACCGTCGCCTACTGCAAACGGGCGCTGGACATGCTGTGCGAGCGCGCGTTGAGCAGGCACACGCAGGGCAGCCTGCTGTCCGAAAAGCAGACGGTGCAGAATTACATCGCCGACTCCTTCATCCAACTGGAGCAGTTTCGCCTGCTGGTGCTGTACGCCGCCTGGTGGTGCGACAAGGGCGACCGCCATAAATCGCGCGCGTATATCTCTGCCGTAAAAGTGCAGGCCGCCGAAGTGCTGCACGATATCGTGCGCCGCGCGGTGCAGGTGCATGGCGCGCTGGGGTGTTCCAACGAGACGCCGCTGGCAGGACTGTGGATGGCGGTGCCGATGATGGGCGTGATGGACGGCCCCACTGAAGTGCACCGTGTCACGGTGGCGAAACAGGTACTGCGACACTACACGGCGTCGCCCGACCCGCTGTGGCCCAGCGAATGGCTGCCGGCAAAAATCGACGCGGCGCGGCGCAAGTTCGCGGATTACCTCGACGACACCGTCGGGAACCTGTAATGGACGAACAGGCAACACAGCAGGCGGACAACGAACCCACCATCGACACCGAGGCGCTGGCGCGTTGGATGGATGCACAGCACCTGCCCGGCAGCGGTGAGCCACTGACCGCCCGTTACATCTGCGGCGGCGCCTCGAACGAAATTTTTGCGCTGCAGCGCGGCGACATCCACATGGCCCTGCGCAAGCCGCCTTCCAAAGTGCCCAAAGGGCGCAACGAAATCATGCTGCGTGAATATCGGGTGCTCGCCGCGCTGAACGATTCCGACGTACCACACCCAGAAGGCATTGCGGTATGCGAGGATACCGCCGTGCTCGGCGCCTGCTTTTACATCATGGGGCATATCGACGGCTGGACGCCGATGGGAGACCTGCCGCCGCCGTTTGACACAGACCCGCGACTGCGTGCCGCGATGGCCAATGAACTGGTGGATGCCATCGCCAAACTGGGCCAGGTCGACTGGCGCGCGGCGGGCCTTGGGGACTTCGGCAAACCGCAGGGGTTCCTGGAACGCCAGGTCGACCGCTGGTTGGCGCACCTGGCCAACATCCAGTTCCGCGAACTGCCCGGGCTGAGCGAGGCCGCGCAATGGCTGCGCAGGCACACGCCACGCAGTTTCAAACCCGGGATCATCCACGGCGACTACCAGTTCGCCAACGTCATGTTTCATCATGGGAACGAGGCAAAGCTCGCCGCCATCGTCGATTGGGAGATGGCGACCATCGGCGACCCGCTGCTGGACCTCGCCTGGATACTGATGACCTGGCCCGATCCCGATGAAGACCGCAGCAGCGATTATGTCGATTTCACCGGGATGCCGTCGCGCGCTGAGTTAATGCAGCGCTACGCCGCCGCCAGCGGGCTGCCGATTGATGAGATGGACTACTACATCGTGCTGGCCCGCTTCAAGATGGCCTGCGTGCTGGAAGCCGGCTACGCCCGCTATGTACAGGGTGGTGCCGACAACCCGAAAATGGCGATGTTCGGCGATGTCGTGCTGGATATGGCTAGCAGGGCGCACCTGCTGGCACGAACATCGACATTAAAACCGACTGCCTGAACTGAGCCGGAACACAACGCTGCTTGCTAGCCTTTGGAAATCTTCAACACCTGGCCGACCTGCAAAACGTCACTGCTCTTGCCGTTCACGCGCCGCAGTTGCTGCACACTCATGCCGTAGCGACTGGCGATTCGCCACAAGGTGTCACCGCGATTGACACGATGCGTAGTTCCGTTCGCAGCAACCATAGTATTGACGGCAGTGGAGCGGGAACCAGTCGAAGGTATGCGCAACTTCTGTCCGACGTTGATCAGATTGCCACGCAGCGTATTGACGGCCCGCAACTGCGCCACTTGCACGCCGTTGCGCTTGGCGATTTCAGACAGGGTATCTCCCTTGCGAACCACATAACGTTGGTAGGAACCCGCGAAAGATGTGACCTGTGCCTCGGAGGCGGCCTGCGCAGTGACCGTGGCGGGGCTTGCATCGGGAATCGCGGCGACAGTGCTCGCAGTAGTATCCGGAGTGACAGATTTGGAGTCTCCAAGTGAAGCCACCCTGGTTTCGTAATCCCTGGCATATACCGCTACGTGATAGTGCGGCGGGTAGCGCTCCCTGGTGACATCCACCACGTTCTCGCGCTCCAGCGAAAGCAAGGTATTTTCCAGCCAGGAACGACACTTCGATGATTTCGGAATTCGCAAATCGACAGCCATGCCAGTCGGGTGAACCGAGTTGGCAACGGAATTGGCTGGCTGCCGATCCCTCGGTCGCAGCAGGCTGGTTACGATCAGTCTCTCTCCGCACATGCTGTAATACTGTGCGCTGAGTCGGGACAAGAACAACTTGGTGCCGGGAACGGCATAGGGATAGGACACATCATGCAGATCCAGGTAGCGATCCGGAGACACACGGCTTAATCGGTTAGTGCCGATAACGGAGTTCAACGAACTCGCAGTCTGCACAAACGCAAACCCGTAGGAGATAGCAGTGCGATACTGTTTTTGCATTGACTCGCGCGAACCTTTCAGTGTCTGCGCCTGCGCCAGATTCCCACACACCAACAAAATGATTACGAGCTGAAGTCTTGTCAGGATTTTCAAGTCGTGTCCCCCCCGCGTAAATACTGTTTGACGCTTGTTATGACAGCCGCTTACGACGCGCTTGAGCCGTGCCTGACCAGTATATTCTCGTGAATTATCATGATTGTCTAGTACCTTGTTGAATTTATTAGCAATATTTTTTAAACGCACGACGGGGCATCGAGGCAGGGCGACAATAAATACCTGCCGCTACCGTCTCAATCCGACGATGGCAACGGTTTGGCGCCTTTCACCACCAGTGCGACACCACCTGACGCCAGCGATCCCTGCCCAGGCTTCACGCACAACAACTCCAGTTTGCCGGAATCGTCGGTATAGCGCTTACCCATCAACGTACCTGCAGCGGCGTCGGCATCGAGCGTCACGCCCTCAGGCATTGTATCGCCCACCGCCAACAGGGGTGCACCGCCACAACTCAACGTAACTTCCCCTGCTGGCACAGCGATGATGACGACTTCTGTTGTGCATACCGCACTGCGCAAACGCGAACCCGGTTTATACTGACTCATGCCGAAAACTCCTCTATTTACAGTTTAAAGTGGCCGTATCCGGCCTCAGATAATCGCATCGATCAACCCCCATTGCAGCGCAGTTTCCGCCGTAATCCTGCGCGCCGACAGCGCGAGATAGGCCGTGCGATGTCGACCAATACGACGCGCAATACTCACGGTACCGCCGGCGCCCGGCAGCAGTCCAAGCCTGATCTCAGGCAATTGCATAAACGTCGATTTTTTCGCCACCACACGCGCGGCGAAGGCAGGCAATTCAATCCCCGCTCCGATGCATGCACCTTGCAAATGAAACTCCAGCCGAGTATGCAATTCCAGCAATAATTGCGCGACACTGCGCGTGGAGCGAATTGCGTGCGCCGTGGACGCATCCGTCACCGTGCCAAACTCATTCAGGTCGCCGCCGATGCAAAAGCAGCTGCCCTCACCCCTGACAATCGCCCTGCGCAATCCAGTATCCAGTTGCAACAACTGGAGAGCCTCGTACAAGCTGTCGCGCATCGCACTGGAATACGCGTTGCGCGCGTGCGGCCTGTTCAGCGCAATATGCAATGCATTGTCACGGCGATCGACCAATACAACTGGATCAGATTGCTCAACGATGCGCGGTGCTGCCGGTACATTTTTCATCGCCTGCGAAAATTCGATTCCGGCCTGCAAACTCGCATACGCGAGCGACTCGGCAAACAATCCCTGTTCCGGCGTGATGTCTTCATTGTGGCGCAGCAATTGCACCAGCGTCATCGCGGCCAGCGGATTCGCGTCGATATTGCGAACCAAAGTTGCGGCCTCCCCGGCAGTGGCAACGATGACATCGAGCCCGCGCAACAGTTCAAGAGCGGGCACATCACCCACGGCAATCACCGGGCACGGCAGCTGCCGCAATCGGGTGGCGAGTTGCGCCCACTGTTGGCCGGAAAATAACGCCTGGCCAATTTCGAGGTCGAGCAACAGATAGTTGTGTTCAAGTAGCGGTGAATACGACTCCAGCGCGCAGGGTGTCTGGCACAGGGCAAGCATATCCGCGATGGGGACAGCGTGCTGCATGAACGCGTTACCGTTCACAAATCACCAGGCCCGCGATGTCCTGTCGCTCGCGATGATAGATCAATTCGCCGCGCCTGATCGTCGCCATGACATCGTCGCTGCGAAGACGCAGACGCGCACTCTCCCAGCCACGATCCAACAGGCACAGGTCCGCCGTCGCGCCGACCGCAATTTCACGGCTGTCACCACCCGGATCATCGGCGGCGCTGGTAAACAGCGCCAGCGCTTGCTCTGGATTCAATCGCTCGGCTTCACCAAGCAACATGCCCGAGGGAGTGCTGCGCTGGACCGCCGCACGCATGGCCGCCCAGGGATCGCAATCACCGTACGGTGCATCCGTGCTCCCGGCGAGTGGAATACCTTCGTGCAGCAGTGAGTGGCAGCGGTACAGATCGCCGTGCTCGGACGCTGCAATCGCCTGCAGGTACTGGTCGCCGCGTTCACGGATAAAACCCGGCTGGGTAACCACCCGCACGCCGACCTCGCGCAACAGCGGCATTACCTCCGCAGGCACCAGCGAAGCGTGTTCGATGCGATCGCCACGCCGCACGCCCACCGCGCGCAACGCCGACAGCGTCAATACGAGTTCAGCAGGTGTGACGCAGTGCACCGCCACTGCCCTGCCCTCACGATGGGCGCGCGCAAAAATTGCCAGCAATGTGTCCCAGTCAGGCAGTGTGTTTTCGTCCAGCATCACCTTGCGCTCGCCGCGCTGTATCTGCATGCAATCGGACTGTGGCAACGTGTCATCGCCCATCACACGCACGTCCTGCAGCAAATCACCGGCGGCCGCAGCGCGGACAAAATACTGCAGCGCAAATTCACCGTTATCCGGCGTGGTATCGGTGACGCCTGTCACGCCGTAGCTCGCAAGGCGTCGCGACACGGCGGACAGCGCCGGCATCGCGCTTGGCCCTGCCTGCGCATCCTGCGCCAGTTGTGCGCGCATCCAGCCGTCGAGTCGAAAGAGTCGGCCATTTGGCCTGCCACGACTGTCCGACTCCACGCCCGCCAGATTCGCATTTTCATCCAGGGCCAGCAGTTCCGCAGCCACGGAGTTCACGATCCACAGCTTGCCGCTGCGGTGCTGTATTTTCAGCGGTCGATCGCTGACGATTTCATCCAGCCGCCAGCGGTCCAACGGCCCTGCGACGGATTCGTGATAGGCCACGCCGCGCAGCCACTCAGGCTGATGACCAGACTGCCCGCCTGTCCGACCGCCTTTTCGAACATGGGCGCGCAGCGCTTGTGCCAATTGCTCCGCGTTCGCCACATCGGGCGGACCGCACTGCACGGAGTTATACAGCGCAGCCAGCGCCAGAAGGTGGATATGATGATCGTGCAGCCCAGGCAGCAGCGCAGCGCCAACGCCGCAGAGGAGTTGCTCGCCCTGTACTCGCTGCAGCGGCGAACCAATCTCGCTGACCAGGCCGTGTGTGCAACGCACGTCAACCAGTGCGCGTTGACCGGCAACTTGCACGTCAGTGATCAGCACAGGCACTCCAGGCTATTGCGAGCCTCATGGCAGGCGCGCTGCGCGCAGCGCCGACCGTCGCATCTTGCCGGCATCATCGCGCAGGAGCGTCGTTACGATTTCGAAGGTGGCGGGGATTTTATAGTGCACGAGTTGTTCAACCAGATGCTGGCGGATCATCGCTTCGTTCACAGGACTCGCCTCGCTACCCACATCCACGATGGCATGCAGGCGCGCCCCGAGATCGTCATCCGGCAATCCGATAACGGCGCTGGAGCGCACGCCCGGGAGTGCATCGATCGCGGCCTCCACCTCGGCCGGATAAATATTCCTGCCGCCGCACAGCACCATGTCACTGCGCCGGTCCCCCAGGTACAGGTAGCCGTCGCTGTCGAAATACCCCATATCCCCCACGGATTCCCAACCGTCTTGCGTGACTTTCGCCGTGGCGCCGACATAGCGATACGTGGAACCGGCGCCGCCCGGCGGCATCACGTAAATTTCGCCCATTTCACCCGGAGGGAGATCGCGGCCGTTGTCGTCGAGAATCCTGATCCGGGCACCGGCAGAGGGTTTACCGACCGATCCGGGATGCGCCAGCCACTCCGTGCCAGTGATGAACGTACCACCGGTACGCTCGCTGGGCCCGAATGCCTCGTGCATCACCTGCGGGCCCAACCACTCGATCCAGGCGCGCATCAGCCATGGCGGGCACGGTGCGCTGCCCGTCATCACGAATTCCAGCGAAGACACATCCACACTCGCACGCTGCTCAATTGGGAGACGCCAGATACGCTGCATCATCGTAGGCACCACGGTCATCCGGTCCACCCGGTGTTGTTCTATCAAGTGCAAACAGCGCAGCGCATCGAAGCGCTGCATGACAACCACTTTGCAGCCTGAAAATAATCCACCGAACGCGGCGCTGAATGGCGCGCCATGATAGAGCGGCCCGGGGACCAGCACGGCGTGGCGTCCCTTGAACAGGGGCGATGCCTGCTGCGGGTCGTACATGGCGCTGTTGGCCGCGACAATCAACTTGGGCAGGCCAGTGCTGCCACCGGATGCCATCGCGCGCTCGTGTGGCGAGGTCTGCGCGGGCAGTGGTTCGGGCGAGTAATGCTCGACCTTGAGATCGGCGGGCACGCAAACGCGGCTCTCGTAACTACCTTCCGCCACGCCGATAACCAGCGCGGGATTTGCGCGCGCGATAATCGCGGCCCGCTCCGGCGGCGGCAAACGGTGCGAGACGGGGTTGGGAACGGCGCCAATTTTCCAAATGGCGAGACAGGCGGCGAAAAATTCGGGGCAATTGGGCAATGCCACCGTGGCGTAATCGCCGTGGCGCAAGCCCAACTCAACATAACTGCGGGCAAGTCGATTGGCCCAGGCATCCAGTTCTGCGCGCGTGAACGCTTCGCTGCCGTTCGGTCCATCGCACACCAGCGCTATACGGTCGGCGTCGAGGGCGGCCAGTTCGGTCATCACCGCGCCGTACGGCAGAACTGCCGTCGCGCCAGCACCCTGTTCTGCCTCTTTAGTCATCGGCAGGGACCCCGATTAACGCGCCTTCACGAATTCGGCCATGATGTGGTCCAGCGCCTGCAACTGCCGCTGGCGGGTAAAATAGGTGGGGCGCAGTATGGCGTTGCAACCGAGGCCGTAAAGTCGATGCAACATGCTATGGGCCAGCGGTTCCAGATCAATGCCCTTCTCCAACTCGCCGTTCTCCTGCGCCTGCTCCAGGTAGCCGATGATTATTTTTTCCGATACATGGATACGTTTTGACTGCTCGCGACGATGCTCATCCGATACAGCTGCCAAACCCCAGAACTGCATGCGGATTTTCCATTCATTGCGCGCTTCCGGAGTGATGGGAAGGGTCAACTCATTAAAGGTACGCAGCGCGGCCAGGCCGGTCTTGCCGTCGAGCGCTTCATTCACGCGTTGCAGCGAGCGTTCATTGATCCAGCGGATGGTTTTGCTGATCAGTTCTTCCTTGTCATGGAAGTAATGTTCGATAAAGCCGCGCGAATAACCCGACTGCCTGGCGATTTCACGAATGGTGGTTTTCTCCGCGCCGACCGTGGCCAGCATCTCGGCCACGATCTCCACAATGCGTTCGCGTCTCTCGTCGTGGTCAACAATTTTTGGCATCAGTAAAACCTGCAATGTGTAGGGGGGCGCCATGGAATGCTTCGATTATAAGACAATTGGCTTTATTGTTAACAGGATTGTTCTCCGGAGTGATTCCGCCAGCCAGCGGCAGCCACGGGAGCGCGCCAACAGAGCGACTGGAACAAGGGCGCATACTGTTATACAAGCCAGCTGTCTGATAATCTATGCCGCCTCAGAGCAAGAGGCAAGCAGGCATGCCCTTCCCCGATTTCGAACCCTGTACCCCGGCCTTCATACGCTCGCTGCAGGAACGTTTCGCGACGCTTGACCTGATCGTCTACGAGGGACAACGACTGACCTACGGCGAGGCAGCGGCGCAATCTGCCCTGCTCGCTCGCGGCATGCTGGCCAGCGGCATCAGCAAGGGCAGCCGCATCGGACTGCTGATGCCCAACAGCCCGGACTTTGTCATCGCCTGGTTGGCGGCAGCGCGGATCGGCGCCGTGATCATTCCGATCAATACCTTTTACAAGCCGAAGGAACTCGCCTTCGTGCTGCGGCATGCGGATATCCAGGTGCTGCTGACCGTCGACAAGCTCCTCAGCAACGATTATCTCGAGCGCCTGGAAAGCTGCATCCCGCAGTTGTCGGGCCTGGCACAGAGCGGCGACCTGCCGACACCGCTGTTTTCACCCGCGTTTCCCTGCCTGCGCCAGATCTACGTCTGGGGCGCTGCGAGCCGGCCGTGGAGCGTGAGCCAGCAGCGCTTGTTTGCCGCCGCTGCCGCGCTTGACGAGAACTTTCTGGCGGCAGCGGAGCGCTGCGTCTGTCCCGCCGACCCGCTGACCATCGTCTACAGTTCCGGCAGCACGGCCGATCCCAAGGGTGCGGTACACACGCACGGCAGCGTGATACGCCACGCCTACAATCTCAACGACCGACGCGACATACAAACCGGTGACCGCATCTTTTCACCGATGCCCTTCTTCTGGGTGGGCGGACTGGTATTCACTTTGCACTGTGCGATGCACAAGGGCTGCACGCTGATCTGCGAAGCGGCATTCAACCCTGAATCGACTCTGCGCCTGCTCGAGGAAGAACGCGTCACGCTGGTGACGGGGTGGCCACATTATGGCACCGCCATGGTCGAGAATCCCACGTACGCCAAGCGCGACCTGTCGTCGATTCGCAGCGGCAATATCTATCCGCTGCTGCCGCCCGGCGAGCGCCCCGCCGACCCCGAGCTGCGCTCCAATGCACTGGGAATGACCGAGACCTGCGGGCCGCACACGATAGACCGCATGGATCACGACCTGCCGGAAGCGCTGCGCGGCTCCTTCGGCCGGGCGGCAGAAGGCGTGGCGCACAAAATTGTCGATCCTGCGTCGGGTGAGCGCCTGCCTGCAGGCACCGAGGGAGAAATATGCATCCGCGGCTACAACGTGATACAGGGACTTGTACAAAGTGGAGCGCGAGGACTGTTTTGATGCCGAGGGCTTTTATCACAGCGGCGACAGCGGCTATTTCAACGAGGATGGCGTCCTGTTCTTCAAAGCCCGCCTCGGCGATCTGATCAAAACCGGCGGCGCCAACGTGGCACCTCGCGACGTGGAGCTGGCTATCGACGAACAGCCCGAGGTGCGCTGTTCCTATGTCGTGGGACTGCCGCATCCGGATCGCGGGCAACAGGTCGCGGCCGCGATCGTCCTCAATGACGGGGCAGCGCTGGATGCATCGACCCTGCGCGAGCGCCTGCGGCAGCAACTTGCCGCGTACAAGGTGCCGGTGAACATCTTTTTCTGTGCACAGGAAGACATCCCTTTCACGGACAGCGGCAAGGTCGACAAGCGGCGCTTGGCCCAATACTTAGTGAACCAGAAACCATCCGGACCCTAGACACCATGATCAAGGACAAGACCGCAATCGTCGGCATCGGCCAGACAGCGTTCGGCAAAAAATTGCCGGAGTCGGAACTCGAACTTGCCTGTACTGCCGTGCTGAATGCGCTGGATGACGCAGGTATCGATCGCGCGGAGCTGGACGGCCTGGCCTCGTACACCCAGGAATCGAATTCCGAAGTGGAGCTCGCGCGCAACCTGGGGCTGGGCGATATTACGTATTTCAGCCAGGTCGGCTACGGCGGTGGCGCCGGCCCCGGCGTCATCGGCAATCTTGCGATGGCGGTGGCCACCGGCCAGTGCCGCGTGGGCGTCGCGTGGCGTTCTCGCAAACGTGCATCCGGCGCGGTGCGCAGGCCCTGGTCAAAGAGCAGCTCGTCGCTGCAGGAAGAGATTGCGGTCAACTACACGCGGCCGTTTGGCGTGATTCGGCCGGTGGATGAGATCGCGCTGCTGGCCCGTCGCTACATGCACGAATACGGCGCCACGCGTGAGCATCTGGCGAACGTCGCGCTGGCGCAGCGCAAATACGCGAACAACAATCCCAATGCGCAGATGTTTGCAAAAACCCTGAGTCGCGAAGACTACATGAACGCGCGCTGGATATCGCAACCACTGTGCCTGTTCGACAACTGCCTGGAGACCGACGGTGCGCTGGCCGCCGTGATCGTCAGCGCCGAACATGCGCGCGACTGCCGGCAGCGGCCGGTGCTGATCCATGCGTGGGCGCAGGGTTTCCACAGCCAGCACCAGACCATGCAGAATTTTTTCTGCGATGACCCACTGCGCGGGCCCAGTTGGGTCGCCGCGCGCCAGCTCTATCGGCAATCGGATATCCAGGCACGGGATATCGACGTGGCGCAGATCTACGATGCGTTCACCCCATTGATTCCACTATCGCTGGAGGGCTACGGCTTCTGCGCGCGCGGCGAGGGCGCGGCGTTTACCGAGAACGGCAATCTCGAGCTCGGCGGCAAGCTGCCGGTCAACACCTCCGGCGGCGGGCTGTCGGAAGCGTATGTGCACGGTTTCAACCTGCTCACCGAAGGTGTGCGGCAACTGCGCGGCACGGCGCGCAACCAGGTACCGGGCGCCGCCAGCTGCCTGGTGACTGCCGGCGAAGGCGTGCCCACCGGCGCGTTGATCTTGCGGCGCTGACCGAAGGACTGCCCTCCACGAGCGACAACACGCTGCTACCCCATATCGATGACGTCAATGAACCGTTCTGGCGCGGCTGCCGCGAGGGCGAGTTGCGATTGCAGCAGTGCCCGGTCACCGGGCGACTGATTTTTCCGCCGCGCCCGGTCAACCCGTGGTCGCCGCGCGACAAAGCGTTATGGACAACAGTGTCGAGTACCGGCACAATCTGGTCCGTCATTGCGCCTCACCCACCGCTGATGCTGGATTTCACTGATTTAGCGCCCTACAACGCCATCGTCGTGGCACTGGACGCGGATCCAACCATTCGCCTGGTGGGCAACCTGGTCCCTGAGGCCGGCGCAGCCATCAACGCGATCGCCTACGAGGAGATTGAAATTGGCGAGGCGGTGCAAGTCGTTTTCGAGCGTATCAACGACGAAATCCCCCTGCCGCGTTGGGTGCGGAGAATGCGGTAGGCATCACCCGGCATTTTCCCCGGACAGCGGCTGGCAATCCGGACGGGTGACACATCACAACACACTACACAAGCACACACGGAGATTTTCGCATGGCCTCATACAAAGCGTTCTACATCCAACCCAACGACGATGGCAGCTTCAAGCGCTCGATCGTGCAGCGTGATACCAGCGATCTGCCGCCGAACGAGGTGCTGATCAAGGTGCAATACTCCTCGCTCAACTTCAAGGATGCGATGTCGGCGCACGGCAACAAGGGCGTCACCCGCGAGTTCCCGCACCAGGGTGGCATCGATGCCGCCGGCGAAGTGGAAGAAAGCAGCAGTGGCGAATTCAAACCCGGCGACCGGGTGATCGTCACCGGTTATGACCTGGGCATGAATACCGCAGGTGGCCTGGCCCAGTACATCCGCGTCCCCGCAGCCTGGGTGTTGCACTGCCCGCGTGGCCTCAACCCCAAACGCAGCATGCTGTTCGGCACCGCTGGCCTCACCGCGCAATTGTGCATCAACAAACTGCAGCGCATGGGCGTCACGCCAGAAAAGGGCGAGATACTGGTCACCGGCGCCACCGGTGGCGTCGGCAGCATCGCCGTCGCACTGCTGGCCAATGCCGGCTACACGGTGGTCGCCAGCTCCGGCAAGGCAGAGCAGGCGGATATGCTCAAGTCCATCGGCGCAAGCTCGGTCATCGACCGCGCGGAATTCGGTGAATTCAACAAGCGGCCGATGCTGAAAGCACGCTTCGCCGGCGCCGTGGATGTCGTCGGCGGCGACACGCTTGGCAATGTCATCAAGTCGCTCAAGGCAGGCGGCAGCGTCGCCTGTTGCGGCCTGGTGCAATCGCCTTCATTCGAGGCGACGGTACTGCCCTTCATCCTGCGCGGCGTCAATTTGCTGGGCGTGGATTCGGTCGAAATCCCGCTAGTCCGAAAAACAGGCGGCCTGGAAGCAATTGGCACGCGCCGCCAAACTGCCCGCGATTGAGCTGCTGAACAATGAGATCACGCTGAAGCACGTCCCGGCAGCGCTTGAGACCCTGTTTGCCGGCGGACCCGTGGGTCACACGTTGGTCAAAATAGGGCGCTGACACAAATGGCACTTACTCAAGCTTCTAGACCGGCGGCAACTCGAATGGCTTAGGGGCGGGACACGCCGTAAACCCATCCATGGGGGCTTGAGCTCGGCGGCCTCACCCCCTAAGCCTGATTTACCGCGTGCCACTTAGCTTAAGTAGTGCCATTCGGCGCTGATCCCGGAACGAGGCGGCGAAGCTCAGGCATAACCCCGCAATAGCGCTTTGCTCGCGGGCTGTATTGGATTAAACTTTTGACAAGGTGCGTGTCTTAAAATAATCCTTACAGCCAGCACGAGGTGCCGTCATGTCATTCGAGTTGAACCGCCGCCTGGTCGCCAGGCGCCCCGCTCTTGCGACCAGCACCACAATTGATGCGGTGACAGCCAGCATCGTCAACGGCGCGTTTGAAACCATCTGCTTTGAAGTCGCCACCCACCTGGGGCGCGCCGCCTCCTCCGCCATCATCAACCAGTCCAACGAACGCAATGCCAGCCTGATCGACGCCAATGGCCGTCTGGCGGCAGTGTCCGTGGGCATTCCGCAACTGCTGTTCGTCTCGCCACTGGCGGTGCGCTGGGGGCTGGAAAATTTCGTGGAGGATGACTGGGGGCCGGGCGATGTCTTCGTCGGCAACGATCCGGACTACGGTGGGGGCCACCTGCCCGACTACACGGTCTATGCGCCACTGTTTGACGAACACGGCGAGTTGGTGCTGATCCAGGCGCTGCAGGCGCACCAGGGTGATACCGGCGGCAAGGACCCCGGCGGGTTCTCCATCGACAGCCGCGATATTTTCGGCGAGGGCCTGGGCATTCCGGTGCTCAAGCTGGTGCACCGCGGCAAACCCCGGCGCGACGCGATCGACCTGCTGATCCGCAACAACCGCTTCCCCTCTTTCGCCGGGGATATCGCCGCGATGATCAGCGCGGTGCAGGCTGGCGTCCGCTCGCTGCAGGTGCTGTTGACGCGCTACGGCGTGGAGACGGTGAAAGCGGCGGTGAACTACAACATTGACCAGACCAATGCCCGTTTTCGCCAGGCGGTCGCGCAGTGGCCGGACGGCGAGTACCCGGCGCACGTGTGGATCGACCAGGATACCGCCGGCAATCCCGACGTCCACGTGCAGGTGACGTGCCGCATCAGCGGCGACCAGCTCACCGTGGACATGACCGGCAGCGACTCACGCCCGGAGTTGGTCAACGTCTGGAATACCTTCGCCAACACGCGCGGCTATGCGATTGCACAATTGGCCTCCATGGTCGACCCGGACATCAACAAGAACGAGGGCCTGTTTTACGCGGTGGAGATGATCATCCCCGAGGGCTCTATCCTGCAGCCTGCGCCAAACAAGCCGGCTGCACTAGGCTCTTTCCACCCGGCAGTCGAAGTGGGCGAGGCCATTTGTATCGCGCTGTCGCCCATACTGCCGCAGCGCTCGGCGCCGCAGGTGTACAAACTCGGGATGCCGAGCGCCGTAATCGGCTTCAACGAGGCGGGCGAAATGTGGATGGACCAGGGCGTGGACGTCAGGGCCTCCGATGCCTCCGCCACGCAGGGGCTGGATGGCTGGGGCGCGATGTGTGCGGGTCTCGGCAACCTGATACTGGCCACCGCCGAAGATGCCGAGAGCCGATTTCCAGTGCTGAACCTCAGCCGCGAGATGACCACGGATACCGGCGGTGCCGGACGCTGGCGCGGACAGCCCGGCACCCGCAACATCAAACAGGTGCTGGAGCCGGTGTCGGCGATGACCTGGATGGTGTCGCGCAAACATCCGCTGCGCGGTTTGAACGGCGGCGACGATGCCCCGCCGTATTGCAATATCTTCCTGCTGGGCACGGACGAGGAATTCGAAGTCGAGAACGCGGTCAACGCGCAATTGCCCGCCGGCGCAATCACCAGCTACCAGTATGGCGGCGGCGCCGGTTTTGAAGACCCGCTGTTGCGCGATCCCACGGCCGTGCAGGAAGACGTACTCGACGAATACGTGAGTATCGCCGCGGCGAGGGAGCGCTACGGCGTGGTGCTGACTGGCTCGCTGGACGATTGGAACGTTGCCATCGACGTCGACAAAACCGCGCAGCTGCGGGGCGCACGCCTCGCCGCAAGAGCCGCCGGCGGCGCGCGATGAACTACCGCATCGGCATTGATATCGGCGGCACCTTCACCGACTTCGCGCTGCTCAAGGGTCAGGAGCTGATCCTGCACAAAAACCTGAGCACACCCCAGGATCGTTCACTGGGTGTAATCCACGGCCTTGAACACCTCGCCAAAGCCGAAGGCAAAACCCTCGCGCACCTGCTGAGTGACGTCGACGCGATCATTCACGGCACCACCGTCGCCGACAACACGCTGATCGAAATGAACGGCGCGTGTACCGGCCTGTTGACCACGGCGGGCTTTCGCGACGAACTGGAACTGCGCCGGGGTTACAAGGAAGACATCTGGGATGTGCGCCTGCCCCCGCCGACGCCCATCATCCCGCGTCGCCGTCGCCTCGGCGTGCCAGAGCGGATACGCTTCGACGGCTCCGTACACACGCCGCTGGACGAGGCTGCCGCGCGCAAGGCCATCCAGCGCCTGGCCAAACAGGGTGTGGAATCGGTGGCGATTGCCACGCTGTTTTCCTTCGTCAATCCCGCGCATGAACTGCGCCTCGCGGAGCTGGTCGCCGAGGAAATACCCGGTGCGTACATCTCCCTGTCGCATCAGGTACTGCCGAAGTCACCGGAGTTCGAGCGCATCAGCACCACGGCGGTGAACGGCTACGTCGGCCCGCGCGTCACCGCGTACATCAATCGCCTGTGCGAGCGACTGCAGGACGCAGGCTACCGGCACCAGTTGCTGCTGATGCAATCGAACGGCGGCGTGATGACGCGCGAATACCTGGCGGGCAGCCCGATTCGCGTGCTCGCCTCCGGCCCGGCTGGAGGCGTCATAGGCAGCGCGGCGATTGGCGCGGCCAAAGGCGCTTCTGACCTTTTGTGCGTGGACATGGGCGGCACCAGTTACGACGTGTCGGTGATTCGCGGCGGCGCGGCCCCAGCACAATCGGGCTGGAACTGGCACCACCGCTACCTGGTGGCGACGCCGATGGTGCAGGTCGAAACACTGGGCGCGGGCGGCGGTTCCATCTGCAGCGCGGCCTCCGGCAGGCTGCAGGTGGGCCCCGCCAGCGCCGGTGCCGCGCCGGGCCCAATTTGCTACGGCCTGGGCGGCACCCTGCCCACGGTGACCGACGCAATTCTCGTGCTGGGCCTGTTGAGCGATGACGCGGGTTTCGCCGGTGGCAGTTTCAGGCTGGATCGCACCGGCGTTGATGCAGCGCTGCAGGCGCATGTTGCAGGGCCGCTGAACTGCAGCGTCGAGGAAGCGGCCTTTGACTGCTGGCGCGTGGTCAACGCGAACATGACGCAGGCGGTCAGGCGCCTCACGGCGGAAAAAGGCTGCAATCCCGAGGACCTCACCCTGCTCGCCTATGGCGGCAACGGCCCGGTGTTCGCCGCGATTCAGGCGCAGGACCTCGGCATCAGGCGCGTGCTGGTGCCGCGTACCTCGCCCGGCTTTTCCGCTACCGGTGCACTGGCGGCACAACCGTGCATCGACGAGGAGCGCTCCTACATCGTCTGTGGCACACAGGCCGACATAACTCGCCTGCGCCAGTTCTGGGAAGAGCTGGACAGCCGCGCGGAACACTTCCTGCTGGCGGCGGGTTTTAGCCGGGCGGACATACATTGCCGCTACCAACTCAACCTGCGCTATCCGGGCCAGAACTGGTCGCTGACCGCCGACGCCGCAGCGCAATCCGGCGCACGGGACCTGTCGTTTGCGGACGAGACGTTGATCGCCACGATGATGAACCGCTTTCACCAGTTGCACTTCGACGAGTACGGCCACGACCGCAAGGGCGAGCCGCCGGAAATCACCGGCGTGCGCCTGGTCGCCTCCACTGAAATCCCCATGCCTCATTTTACCGGCGGGCTGACCGCAGAGCGCCGCACCGCGACGCCGGCCAAACAACGGCGCGCCAATCTCGGGCAGGGCTTTTGCGCGACGGATATCTACCGTGGAGCTGACCTGGTGCCGGGTCATCATGTGCCGGGCCCGGCCATCATCGAAGAAAAATTTACCACCATCGTCGTGTATCCCGGCTGGAATGCCCTGCCTGGATGACGCAGGTGACTACGAGTTGATTCGCGCAACAACCTGATGCACACGCGGGGCAAGCTGCTCCCACGACCGGAGAGACTGAATGAAACAGACTGATGAAGATACCGTGCAACTCGATACGACCCCGGTGGACATCTGGGTAGGCGTGCCGCTGGGGCTCGGGCAGATGAAGGACCCGGTCGCTCCCAACGATATCCGGCGCTGGGTACAGGGCATGCAGAACAGCAACCCGGTGTACTTTGATGAGACCGTTGCCGAGGCGGAAGGCAGCCGGTTTGGCGAACTCGTAGCGCCACAGTCGTTCGCCGTGTGTACCGATGACAGCCACGGCGCGGGGCCGGCCATTCAGGGCAATATCCCGGGCACGCACATGCTGTTCGGAGGTGATGAGTGGTGGTTCTACGGGCCGCGCATTCGCCCGGGCGACAAAATTACGCGCTCCAGCATGCTGTTTGATTACAAGGTGACCAAGACCGGCTTTGCCGGCCCGACGATGTTCTCACGCGGGGACACCGAGTACGCCAACCAGCGCGGGGAGTTCGTCTGCAAGCAACGCTCCACGTCCATCCGTTATATCGCGGAGGAAGCGCGCAAGCGCGCGCAATTCAGCGAGGAGAAAGACCCCACCTGGAGCCACGAGCAACTGCTGGAAATCGAGCGCAAGAAGATGGCCTATTTTGAGCAGGTGCACGCGCAGCAGAACCAGCGCAAGCTGAATGCGCAGGCGGGCGAACAACTGCCTGAACGCCTGATAGGTCCACACTCCATCGCCAGCTTTACAACCGAGTGGCGCGCCTACCCGTTCACCACCTGGCACACGTTTCGACCCAACGGCTTGCCCTCCTCCCTGTACGACGCGGGCTGGCTGCCGGAGATGTCGCGCGATTTCGACAAGGGCGCGATCGACCCGACCCACCTCGACGGTCTATACCACGGTCCGTCGCGCGGTCATGTGCAGCAGGAATACGCCCAATTGATCGGCCTGCCCAGGGCGTACGGCTACGGCGCGTCGATGGGCGCATGGATGCTGGACTACATCGGCAACTGGGGCGGCATCTGGAGCGATGTCATCCACTGCAAGTTTTCCTACCGCACGCCGGCGATGACAGGCGACCTGACGATTCTCAACGGCGAGGTCACTTCAGTGCGCGAGGACCCGATGACCGGCCAGCCACTGGCTGTCGTACAGGTCCGCATGACCAACCAGGACGACGCCACCCTGGCCACCGGTGGCGCGGAAGTGCGCCTGCCCACGCAGGAGCTGCCGCGCGCGGAACACCCGCGCAAATGAGCTTCGATCCACAACTGCGCCTGCAGCCGGATAGCTCGCGGCTCACCTGGCCGGCCTTTCTGGAGGACGTGGTCGCGCGCCATGGCGAGCGCACGGTGATGCGTTTTGCCGGGCGCGACATCAGCGCACGTGCGATACAGGCGGATGCCCGCCGCCTGGCCAAGGCACTGGCGGCCAGCGGCGTGTCCAAGGGCATGCGCGTGGCAGTGCACATGGCCAATCGCCCCGAGTTTGCAGTGGCCTCTTTCGCCATCGCCATGCTCGGTGCCGTCATGGTGCCGGTGAATACCTTCGCGACGGAGGTGGAGCGCGAATACATCCTGCGCCATGGCGATGCGGCGCTTTTGTTGTTCCAGCGCACGCTGTTGAAGCACGACTTTCTCGCGCAACTATTGCTGATGTTTTCCGGAACTGGCAGAGGATAATCACGTCCCGCTGTTCAACACCAAGGTGCCGCAGCTGCGCAGGTCGTCGCGCTGGGGCTGGATGAAGCGCACGGCAAGGTGCAGGCCTGGGATGCCTTCCTCGCGCGCGGCGACGCCATCCCCGATGCCCTGCTCGATGCGATGATCGCGGAAGTGTTTCCATCCGATGACAGCCTGATCATCTACACCTCGGGCACCACGGCAAGGCCGAAGGGCGTCCTGCACCTGCAGCGCGCCGCGGTTATCCAGAGCTGGCGTTTCGCCGACGATTTGCGCCTGTCCAGCGCGGACCGCATCTGGACCACCTACCCGTTCTTCTGGTCGGCCGGTATCTGCATGGCGCTGGGCGCCACCCTGGCTGCCGGCGCGACGCTGGTGCTGCAGGAGACGTTTGAACCGGAGGCTGCACTGCGCTGCCTGGTGGATGAGCGGGCCAATGCCACGCAGTGCTGGCCGCACCAGGCCAAGGCGATGGCTGAACATCCGCTGTACAAAACGCTCGATCTGTCGCGCATCGACAAGGAAGTCTGCCGCATGCAGCCCGATATCGATCCCGCGCAGGACACCTGGGGCACCCAGGGCTCCTTCGGCATGACCGAGACCTTCACGCTGACCTCCAACCTGCCCACGGATGCGCCGGTGGCGCTGCGCAACGCCACGGCGGGCAAGCCGCTGCCCGGCATGAGCATACGCATTCTCGACACTAAAACGGGTGCCCCGCTGGCGGCCGGCGAAGAGGGAGAAATAGCGGTCAAGGGACTGACGCTGATGCGCGGCTATTACAAGGTCGAACCGGAAGCCACGTTCGACAGCGATGGTTATTACCACAGCCAGGATGGCGGCCACATCGACGAGGCCGGCTATCTGCACTGGACAGGCCGCCTCTCCAATATCATCAAAACGGGCGGCGCCAACGTCTCACCGCTGGAAATCGAGGAAGCCCTGCTCAGCTACCCGAATATGCGCATCGGCATACCGTTCGGCGCGCCACATCCCAGCCTCGGTGAAGTCATTGTGTTATGCGCGGTGGCCATGCAGGGGCAGGTGCTGGATGAACAGCAGATTTTCGCATTCCTGAAAAGCAAGCTCGCCGCGTACAAACTGCCGCGCAAAATCCTGCTGTTCAGCGAAAGCGATTTGAGTTTCACCGGCACACAGAAAATACAAAGCGGCAAATTGATAGAACAGGCGTTGCAGCGGCTGCGCGATGAGGCCGCGATCATCGATGGCGTGAACTACGGCGAGTACCCGGTTGGCGCGCAGTGCTAAGCCGGCGGCCAGCGCCATCTCGAGCGCTGCCTACGACTTAGGGGCCGGGGAGGCCTCGTCGACCTGCTCGGTCGGAGTCAGGGCCTGCGCCTGCAGGCGCTGCGCCGTCTCCAGCAATTGCCTGTTGATCGCTGTCATGCGCCCCGCCTGCAGTTGTTCCTGCGCCACCGCCAGATAGGAGCGCGCTTCCTCTGCGCGACCGGCCTGCAACAACAATTTCGCGACATCCAGCTGCCATTGCGCCGAAGCCCGCAGTTTTTCATCCAGCGTCGCCATACGCGCGATAGCGGCAGCGTAATTGCCGCGCTGTGTTTCCAAATCAATGGCATAACGCTGCAGCGTGCTGATCGCTCCACGTTGCGCAATGCGCCGGTCCAGCAGCGCCAGTGCCTCATCGACGCCGCGCTCCGGCAGGCTCGCCATCAGGCGGGCGGTCGCCACGTAATAACCGGGATCGAGCGCGTCATTCAGGCGCATCAGCGTTTCATAATCGGCAAGGGCCAGGCGGTTCTCACCAAGGTCGCGCAGCAATCGCGCGCGGTAGCCAAGCGCGCCCAATCCTCGGGATACGCCTGGAGGTAGCGATCAAAGTACGGCCGGGCGGCGGCATTATCGCCCTGCCGATAGAGCAGAACGCCGTAGGTATAGTCAGCAGTCACTGGATCACCCAGCGTCTGGGCCACCTTGATATCGGCCAGTGCCAGCTCAGGCTCGTTATCGTCCACATAGGCCAGCGCGCGCTGCAGGCGCAGCGCCTGGTCTTCAGGACTCTGGTCGATGTGGGTTGTCAGTAGCTTGATCCGCTTGGAAACGCCGGCATCAGCGCTTACCGGCGCGACAGGCGCAATAAACAGCGCAAGCAGGAGTATCCAGGGGTTCATCGGTACAGGAAACTTTACGCGGATGCCGGAAGCAGGCATCCGCGCACAAGATACGCTCATCGAGTCATTACAAAGGAATCCAACACGGCGCCATCGACATCCACGAAACTGGCTTCGAGTCGGCTATCGTTGACGTCGATCACGACAGAACCCAATTCCAACTCGCTGAAAAAATTAGCCGGGTGCGGGAATCCAGGCGATGTGACCGTCACCTGGCCGCCGTTACCAGCGACTGTATAGACAACCTTGTCATCCATTCCATTGCGAGCGATTTGGGTATAGGCCTCGTCGCCCTGCCCTGTGGCGGGCAGGTTGCTGTCGTTCAATTCAGCCATTGTCGCAGCGTTATACGTGGCGGAAAGGCCAGTGTGACCGTTGATGTAGTAAGAGCGCTCGTAGATATGGCTGTGTCCTGCGTACGCCAGGTCGACACCATACTCCTCAAAAACAGGCGTGAATTCTTCGCGTATCGCGAAGATCGGTTGGTCGATACCGCCAAGGTCATTGTCGGAATCATGGCTGCCCATGGTGTAGGGCGGGTGGTGGAAAATGACAATCGTCCAATCCATGGTATTGGCCGTCAGGTCATCCTTCAGCCACTGCAGCATGGTGGCGCGGCTGTCGGCATCGCGGATGGCCAGTTGTGAATCGAGGCTGACGATATGCACGTTGCCGTGATCAAAGGAGTAGTACTGCTCCGTGCCACTGGCAAGTCCACCCGCTTCGCCATTGGCAGGCAGGGTGAAGATATTCAGGTAAGGCATGGGGCTGTCCGGCGCCGGATCGGGACCACCGTTCGCGCCGTCACCGATAATGGCGTAGTCATTGGGACTTGTCGTGGTGGATATACCGAAGCTGCCCATCTCGTGGTTGCCGATGGTAGGCCACAGCGATGTCGTGGACAGCAGGTCCGGGTACACATCAAAGATCGCGAGCTGGTGCTCCATGTCTGTGCCCTGGTTGTATGCGTTGTCCCCGAGCATCAGAAACAGGTCGACGGGCTCATCGCCCTGATTTTTGACGTACTTCATGCCACCTTCGAGCACAAAACCTGCATCCGGCGAGCCCTTCCCGGCGACGCCCGAATCGCCGAGAATCAGGATGCGGGTGTTGCCATCGGCCGGCAATTCACCAGCAGCTGGCGCAGTGCGAAAATGATGCGCGGCGTCAGCGGCACCGGCGCCACCCACTGAGTAGTAATACGTGGTGTCGGGCTCAAGTCCACTCAGCAATACTTCGCTGTGCCCGGTAGCCGTCACCGTGGCGTCGGTTTCGCTACTCGCCGGCAATGCAGCCATGTCAGCGCCGAAACACACACTCGTTGCCTCCGCGCCGCCATCAGCGTTGCCGCGCCATTTGACGATGACACTTTCAGAAGTCAGCTGTTGCAGGAACAACCTCACCGGCTGTACCTGCGTGCCGGCGCACAGCGCAACCGGGTCGCTGATGTTGTTGTTATCGTTGCTGTCACTGCAGCCGAATAACAGCACGCAGGCACCAGCCAATACTGGAATGATAGGTTTGATCACGCGAACACCTCGGGGCTTGAATTATTGTTGCTTCAGTTCGCGGGCAGCATAAGTGATCGCGACTGCGAAGTGCAAGGGCTGGCCTTACTGGCAACCCCCTTATCGGCGTTCAGGAGTGCGCCCGAAGGTACCTTCAAAAATCACTGGGCCTAACGTTGTGGCTTTGGCTGTGAAGCAGGAACTCGTGTCAATGTGAACGACGCAACCGCAACTCACGCTGTTCATGCAAACCTTCCGCAGTGTCCAGCCTTATGCTGGCAGGGCGTATCCGCACAGGTTTAGGGTGCCTTGACTTCCACTCTCCCCACGCCACCATGATGCCAATCAACAGCCCTTTTGCTGCCCCGATGTTGGCCCCGCCTGGCGTCATGAACAAAGTTGCAAGCAGATACCCCGCAACCGTGCACAGCCCCAGAATTCGCATGTACTTGAACAAAGTGCCCCTCCCCACGCCCAGGCTTTTACTGCCCTTTTAGCGTTTAGCAGAACGGTCGCAATGCCGTCCTCAGAGCCAGTAGGCCTTTGGGTCAATACCCGGTCAACGAATTACTGGAGAAAAGTCGAGATAGTGCGGGGAAAATGCGACCTGGCAACCGTTTTTGACAGCGGCTCCATGGCTGGTTACCGAGCTTACCGGCAACGACAGGGTGATACGCTTGGCCGCTAACCCAGCGCCAGATCAGCAGCGCGACGCTCCCTGCGGCGTCGTCGCTCCGTATTGCCAATGGTGGTGTATACGCTGGTAAGGGCACTGTACTCGGCGCGCCTGTCCCCGTCCTGATTGCGACGATCAAGGTAGCGCTCGTACGTGCAAGCGCATTTTCGAACAGTACACCCGGGCAGTGGGACATGCGGCGCATCACTCACCAGGAATCGAGTACCCGCGAGTGCCTGCACCGGCTCGCACGCACAGTCGCCAATCATGATCGCGACCGCGCGGTAAGGGTACTTCACCCCCGAAAACGATTGCCGGTCGTGCTTTGCTTGCTGACGCGGACTCACCTGCTGCGCGACTTTCCTGGTTGATTTGACTGCCTTGCGACTAAAAATGGAAAGTACGCTGGACAGGAAAGACGGACCGCTGGATGTTTTTTTCATCGACATCGCCTGCTTGAACCGCTGGCTCCTCCCCCTCTCGGGCGGTAAGGCCGGCTATTACTGGATGTTAAACCGTGTCGCTTTTTTATAGGACACTTTTTCCGGTCTTTCAAATGTCCATGCTCCGGCACACAAGACGGGCGACGGCATGCCTCTGATGCGCAGCGAGGCTGGAATTGACAATACTAACTGCGTGGTCAATGCTAAGCCCGCAACACGCATTTCATTCAACAATTAACGCACCGAGGTCAGAGTCATGCTACAGGAATTCAAACAGTTCGCGATGCGCGGCAATGTCGTTGACATGGCCGTGGGGATCATCATCGGCGGCGCGTTCGGTACAATCGTCAAGAGCCTCGTTGACGATGTCATTATGCCGCCCATCGGCTTGCTGCTGGGTGGTGTGGATTTCTCCGACCTGTTTATCACCCTCAGGGATGGCGCCATGGCAGGCCCTTACAACACACTGGCTGCTGCGCGGGAGGCCGGCGCGGTCACGCTCAGTTACGGGTTATTTATCAACTCGGTCATCAGCTTCATGATTGTCGCATTCGCCGTCTTCATGCTGATCAAGAGCATCAATAAATTACAGCCCAAAGTACCGGAACCCGAGGTTGCGGCGACCAAGGACTGCCCTTTTTGTTGCAGTACGATTCCCCTCCAGGCGACCCGCTGCCCGAACTGCACCTCAACGTTCTAGGCATGAAACCCCCGCGTCGCGTTCTGGCGTGCTGAACACGCTGCCAATGATGGGCGACGAGGGCCTGTTCGGCCCGCTGGTGATGGGCGGCATGTTCACCGTGGTGAGCGTGCGCAAGCCAGTGAGCTAGCTTTGCCGACCGCAGCCGGAGTGAATCTCGACGGTGACATGCACCAGCTCCTCGTGGATGCTGAGCTGGCGCTTGAAGTCGTCAGGGGTACAGTCTTCGCTGCTAGCGAGCGCGATAATACAGGCGTACTTGCCGTTGCCGACTCGCCACACATGCAGGTCGGCAATGGTCGCCTTGATCGGCGACGCTGCAATCACCTCCCTGACCTCCTTCACTACCGGGGCATCCATTTCGGCATCGAGCAACACCCTGCCGGTGTCGCGCAGCAGTCCGTAGGCCCACACTGAAACCAGGGCCGCGCCGACGATTCCCATCACCGGGTCCAGCCAGCTGGCCCCCCAGAACTTGCCGCCGGTCAGCGCCACTATCGCGAGCACTGAGGTTGCCGCATCCGCCAGCACATGCAGATAGGCAGAGCGCAAATTCAAGTCGTGGTGATGTCCGTGATGATGCGCGTCGTGCTGGCCATGTTCAGGTTGATGGCCTTTATGCTGATCGTGATGATGGCCGTGATGATGGCCGTGGTGATGCGCATCCCCCTGGCTAAGCAACCACGCGCAGGCGAGGTTGACGAGTAATCCCAAGGCGGCGATAGAGATGGCCTGGTCATACTGGATCGGCGTCGGGGAGATGAGGCGCTCCACCGATTGGTAGAGCATCAACCCGGCGACACCCACCAGGAATATTGCGCTGGTGTATCCGCCAAGGATTTCAATCTTCCAGGTGCCAAAGGCGAAACGGGTGTCGTGCGCATAGCGACGCGCGGCCGCATAGGCCAGTACCGAGAGGCCGAGCGCCAGCACGTGTGAGCTCATGTGCCAGCCATCGGCCAGCAGCGCCATGGAGTTGTAGACCCAGCCGCCAGCTATCTCGGCAACCATCATTACCGCTGTCAGGATGACCGCCCACCGCGTATTGCGTTCCGCCAGTGGATTGCCCTCATCGAACACATGGGAGTGCTGCCAGCGTTCGATTGGTATCTGCGATTGCATGCTTTCGCATCCTGCTTCGAGTAGAGTCGCCAGTATACTAAGTATCGACAGCTACAAAACTGATGAGGAAAATACGGTGGCAAAAAAACCACAGGCAAGAAAACTTCTGATCACCGGCGCTACCGGTGGCATGGGGCGAGCCAGCGCAGTGCTCGCGGCAAAGCAGGGCTACGATCTGGTGCTGGCCGATCTGTCGCCGGACAAGCTGGAGATACTGGCAGCGGAGTGCCGGGCCCATGGCGTGCTCGCCAGCGCAGTCTGGCTGGATGTCACGCAGTCCGATTCCATTGCAACACTGGTGCACGCGCTCGATAGCGCCGGTGGCGTCGATGCGATCATCCACACCGTGGGACTCTCGCCACAAATGGCCGACTGGCGGCACATCATTGACGTTGACCTGGTCGGCACCGTCGCACTGCTGGAGCAGACACGCCCCTGTCTTAAAACTGGCGGCTGTACCGTGGCCATTGCGTCCATGAGCGCGTACATGGTGCCGCCACACGCACAGATCGACCAAACCCTGGCCAATCCACTCGCAGCGGACTTCAGCACCCAACTGGAGGCGCTAAACGATGCAGGTTATGGGCTGACACATTCAGGGATGGCATACGCCTACGCGAAACGGGCGCTCAAGCAGTACGTGGCCGACCAATCCTCGAACTGGGGCAAGGAAGGCAAGCGCCTTGTCTCTATCTCGCCCGGCTTGATCGATACGGAAATGGGTCGACTGGAAAACGCCGCGATGGAGAATTTTGCCGCAATGCGCAGTTTGATCGCCCTCACCCGCCTCGGTGAACCGGAAGATATCGCGAGTACCGCCCTCTTCCTGATCTCCAATGCAGCTGCCTATATCACGGGGATTGATATCCTGGTGGATGGTGGTTTCGTGTCGAAATTGCAACATCAGCAGCGCCAGGCCAGCTGAGCGCGGCGCGCAGGATCACACACGCTTTACATGCGGCCCAATAGCGATAATAATGAACACCATTGTTGCATACTCCAATAATGAACAACCTTGCTTTTCTAATTCGTCCGGTCGCCATCGCCTGCCAGCAGGCCATTCTGTGCCGGTGACCGAGAGCGATTCCAATCAGGAGATGAATTGATGGGAGCTGACGTTATGCCAAAAGACCTGGACATAGACAGCGCTACACTGAAAGAAATATACCGCCAGATGTCGCGCATCCACGAGGTGGACAAGGCAATCCAGGCCGGGCTCTCCAGCGGCAAGTTCCAGTTTACCTACTGGCCAATGACCGGACAGGAAGCGATACCCGCGTCCATCGCCCCTCTGATTACGTCCGACGACTACATGGTGACCATCTATCGCGGCATTCACGACCAGGTCGCCAAAGGCGTGCCGCTGAAAGGCCTGTTTGCCGAGGCGCTGGGACGGGAAAACGGCGTCAACAAAGGCAAGGGTGGATCACCCCACATCTCCGATCCCGCCTCCGGCTCGATGCTGACCACCGCCATCGTCGGCGCCGGCACGCCGATCGCCAACGGCCTGGCCCTAGCGAGCAAAATGCGCGGCAGCAAGGCCGTCACCATCGTTAACTTCGGCGACGGCGCCACCAGCATCGGCGCCGTACACGAGGCGATGAACCTCGCCGGCGTCTGGAAATTGCCGGTGATCTTCCTGTGCCAGAACAACCAGATGGGCGAATACACGACAATCCCGGAATACACCGCGAGCAAGGACTTCGCCAGTCGCGCCGCCGGTTACGGCTTCAAGGGTGTCAAACTCGACGGCAACGATCCGGTAGCCTTCCACAACGGCATGAAGTCAGTCATCGACGAAGTGCGCGCCGGCAACGGCCCGATATTTGTCGAGGCCGTCACAATGCGCCTGGGCCTGCACGCCGGGGTTGGCTTCACGAACCACCTGTCCAAAGAGGATCTGGCGGCGGCGAAAGCGGCTTGGCCGGTACCCTGCACACGCGCCCTGCTGCTGGAACGCGGCATTTGTACCGAGGAGGAGCTTGCGGCAATCGACAGTGCCGCCAAGACCGAAGTACAGGAAGCCGTGGCGTTCGCGCTGGAAAGCGCAATCACCGGCACCGACGAAATGCTGCTGGATGTCTATGGCGACCCAAGGGTCGTGCCCAAACGCGGCCAGCGCGAGAAGCGCGCGGCAGAAGCGCCGCACACCGGCGAAACCCGCGAGATGGCCATGTTCGAGGCGGTGCAGGACGCGCAGGAACTGGCGCTGCGACTCGATGACCAGGTGTTCTTCCTCGGTGAAGACATCGGCGAGCCCGCCGGTGGCGTCTTCAAATGCTTCAAGGGCATGCAGACCAAATGGGGCGAACGCATCCGCCCGACACCAATAGCCGAGCAGGCCATCATTGGCGCGGCAACCGGTGCCGCGCTCGTGGGCATGCGTCCGGTCGCCGAAATCATGTTCTGTGATTTTGTCGGCGTCTGCCTGGACCAGATCATGAACCACGCTGCCAAGCAGCGCTATATGTCAGGTGGCGCGACGACTGTACCGATGACCATTCGCACCATCGCGGGCGGCGACATCGGTGGCTTTGGAGAGCAGCACTCCCAGTCTACTGAAGCTACGCTACTGCACTACCCTGGCTTGAAAATTGTCTACCCCAGCACGCCCACCGAGGCCAAAGGCCTTCTGCTGAGCTGTATTTTCGACGAGGACCCCTGCATTCAGTTTGAATCCATGATGCTTACCTACGCGACGCGTGAAGAAGTGCCCTTGGGTGACTACCGCATTCCGCTGGGTGTCGCGAAAGTGAAACGCGAAGGCAGCGATGTGTCGTTGATCACGTATGGTTGGCAGGTTATGCACTGCCTCGCCGCTGCGGAGGAACTTGCCAAGGAAGGCATCAGCGCCGAGGTGCTCGACCTGCGCACGCTGATGCCGCTTGATTATGACCGCATACTGACCTCCGTGGAGAAAACCGGGCGAGCGCTGGTAGTGCACGCGGCAACCGAGTTCTGTGGCCTCGGCGCGGAGATTGCCAGCACGATCAACGAGGCGATGTTCCACAAACTGAAGGCGCCGGCCTCACGCTTTGGCGCGGCCTACGCGCCAATCGCGTACTCGAAAACGATTGAAACCGCACAAATACCCCATGCCGGCTCCATCGCCGCAAGGGTTCGCGAACTAGTCAAATAGCACTGGAAGGGATAGCGATGCCAACACAATTGACCATACCAAAACTGCAGATGTCGACCACCGAGGGGACACTGGCTGAGTGGTTGGTGGACGACGGTGAAGAGGTGGAGGAAGGCCAGCCCATCTACTGCCTGGAGACCGACAAGTCCGTGCAGGAGATCGAGGCACCGGCATCGGGCCGGCTGACACAAAAGGTGCCAGCGGGAGAGACCTATCCGGTGGGTACCGAGATTGGCGAGATCGCTTGATTGATGTGCGGGCTGCGGCCTACAGCCCCTTCCCTTCAGGAAGACGCCAGGCGCATCAGTAGTTCGGCGACCGCCTCAGGCTCTGAAATCATCAGGTCGTGACCGGTATCCACATCCCAGACACGCCCTTCTGATGATGCTTTCAGTGCTTCCACATCCCTAAACGGCAGGGTCATCGTGCAGACGATATGCGTCTGCGGAATCCTGCGCATGGCCGCTTCGTTGGTGAGCAACAGTTTCTGCTCAAAACACGGCCACGGATGCGGGGTGAGTTTGGGCTTCATCCACTCCAGTTGCTCGGCATCCGTCACCCCGAAGTAGTTCATCGGGTCGGTACCGGGATAGAGCACCATTTCAATACCGTCGACCATGCGGCCGTCGTTACGCGTCATGGTGATAATCTCACCAGCCAGGTCTGCCAGCGACTGGCCATTTTCGGGATTGGCCGCATCCAGGAAAACGAGATGGCCGATCCTGTCTGTGGCGCGATCGGCGACCCCTGTAATCACCATGCCGCCGTAGCTGTGCCCTACCAGGATGACGTCGTGCAGCCCCTCGAATTGCAGTACTTTCGCAATGTACGTGATGTGCATATCGAGATCCACGGCTTTGCTCACCAGGTGTTCACGCTCGCCAAGACCGGTCAGTGTCGGCGTATACACATCGTGCCCCTTGGCGCGCATGATGCGAGCGACACGTTGATAACACCAGCCACCGTGGCCGCCACCATGTACCAGAACATAAGTCGACAAGGTATATCTCCCTTTAACGTCAGTCGCAGAACCGTGCGCAGTTATCGCGAATAGTTGCCCACACGTCAAGTAAACAGTATTGTTGATTACACAATTTTGGATAGTCGCGACGGCTATTGCACAGTAGCGGGCTGAACACCACCAGTTAACGCACCGGAATACCCGAATGAATAACCGCATGAATGAACATGACCCACTGGATCTGCAAGGCCAGATCGCCTTCATCACAGGTGCTGGCCAGGGTGCGGGGCGCGCGATCGCCCACGCGTTTGCGCGCCATAATGCCGGCGGCGTCGCAGTGAACGACTTTGTCGCCGAGCGCGCCGAAGCGGTGGCTGCAGAGATTCGCGCGCTTGGCGTACCCGCAATAGCGGTTGCCGGCGATGTTGGCGATCATCGCGCGGTAACCGCCCTGATGTCCGCTACCGCACAGGAGCTCGGACCCGTGGCACTGCTGGTAAACAATGCCGGCAACGCGGGGCCGCAGGCCACCATGGGTTTGTCGCCGCCGTTCTGGGAGACCGAGCCGCACGATTGGGACCGCTATTTTCGCACCAACCTGCACGGCGTGATGAACTGCTGCCACGCGGCGTTGCCCGGCATGGTCAAACTCGGCCGCGGCAGGATCGTTACAGTAATTTCCGATGCAGGGCGGATCGGCGAGGCGGGCCTCGTCGCCTACTCCGCCGCCAAAGCCGGTGCGGCGGGATTTGCGCGCGCCATCGCAAGGGAAGCGGGTCGCTATGGCATCACCTCCAATGCGATTTCCCTGTCGACGCTGGAGCCGCCTTTCGACGACGCGCAAATGGCGGAATTCATGGCGACCGAACGCACCAAAGCGCAATTGTCGCGCTATGTCATTCGCCGCTTCGGCAAGCCGGAGGACGTCGCCAATATGGCACTGTTCCTTTGCTCGGACGCCGCCTCGTGGATTACCGGGCAGACTTACCCGGTTAATGGGGGTTATTCCTTTGCACAGTGAACGTGCCTGACCATGCGGTTGCCCCGATGGCTATCCGCGCATGGCACGCAGGGCCGACACCGTATCCAGCTCCACAAATGCCGCGGAAAAGCGCTCGGCCAACGCCATGGAAATGTCCCGCGATTGCCAGCCATCAGTGCCCAGCGTGGACAACCAGACAGCCATACCGTAGGCCGGTGATGCGCGATAGTGCAGCCAGGCCTGCGCGGCGGTGGGTGCTTGATCTGCTGGTATCTGAAGATGACTGCGATACTCCTCCAGCAAATCCCGTTCGTGAACGCGCCTGTCCTGTTCGGTCAACGCGCTCACAAGGAAATAACCAACGTCCTGCGACCAGCTGCCACGGCGCACCACTTGCCAGTCGAGAAAGCCCATGTCGCCGCCGGGCAACACATACGTGTTGCCGATATGCGCATCACCGTGCAGCAACGTCATCGGGCCACGCGACAGGGTGCCTACATAGTCGGACCATGACCTGACGATGCTATCGCCATCGAGCTTGCACACTGCGGAGGGAAGCGTTTGTGCACAGCGCTGCAGGCCGATGGGAATGCGTCTGCGCAAGCCGACCTGCCAGCCCTTGCTGGCTTTCCACGTCTTCACCCAGCGCAGTTGCGGGTGGGTTTGCCGCGACAGCCCCCAGTACTGGCTGTGCAACCGGGCCAGTCCGCGCAGTCCGTTTGCCACCTGTTCTGCACTCAATGGGCGTGTCGCATCCCTGGGATCGGCATCGCGCAGGGTCAAGTCTTCCATCACCAGCAGAAAATCCAGGCGCAGGTAGTCGACGATGGACTTGTACACCAGCGGGTGATCCACCGGCAGAGCGACGCCGCTGGCAAACAAACGCGCTTCGTTGAACAAGTTGCCATTGCGCAGGTGGACGATACGGTGACCCGGCGCGTGCGCCTTCAGGAATAGCTGCCGCGGCCCCGATCCAGCGGCGTAATCAAGGGCAAAACGCGCTCTCCGGTTGGTGCCATCGTCGATCGTCATAACGGCGATAGCGGCAAGCGCGGCATCAGGATGATGGCTGGCGATGGCCGCACTCATCCACTGCGGCGTGACCTGCTCCCACTGCGTGGGAATCCGGTTTGGTTTCAATTGTGCGGCCACAGAAAACAGCCCTTGTCCTTTATTTGCTCCCGCCAGTGATTGCCGGTTGAGTGAGCGTAATATATGCGAGGCGCCAACTGGCGGCACTGCGCAGCGAGTCGCCGCCCACCGTTTCACCACCAGAGGCAAGCAGGGGTGCAGGAGCAGTCATTTGGTGCATGCCGTGGCGCTACTATGATCATGGCGAATCCTGATCGCTGTGAATCCTATAACGCATGAAAAAGGGACATAACCCGTGAAGATCGCAATTACCAACGCCACTATTTTTAACGGCACAGGGGGTAAACCCTTCGTCGGCACAGTCCTGGTCGATGGCAATCGCATTGTGTCCGTCAGTAAAGGAAAAAACCGTGTAACGGCAGACGATTACATCGACGGCAGCGGCAAGTTCCTGATGCCGGGCATGACCGAGGGGCATGCGCATTTGTCATTCGACTCGGTCACGGCGACCGAAGATCTCATCACGCCACCACCCGAAGAACACACGCTGTTGACAGCGCGTGTCGCCAAAACCCTGCTCGACCACGGATTTACCAGCGCCTACGGCGCATCGGAAGCCAAATTGCGGCTCGGTGTTGCCGTGCGCAACGAAGTGGACGCTGGCCGTTTAGCCGGCCCGCGTATACGTGCCGGATCGCTGGAGATAACGGTGACAGGGGCCTGGGCGACGAGAGCCGCCTGCACAATCAGCGCAATGCCCCGTCGATGATCATCGACGGCCCAGAGGAGATGCGCAAGGCGGTAAGGCTGTCCTGTCGCGAGGGTTGCGACAACATCAAACTGGATGTCTCTGGCGATCCGTTCTACCCCGCCACCCCCGCCGATTGCACCACGATGTCGCTGGAGGAAATCCAGATGGCGGTGCGCACCGCCCACAGTTTCGGCAAGAAGGTGAATGTCCATGCGCGCTCGATACAATCTATCCAGCACTCGTTGATCGCCGGCGTCGACATGATTTACCACGCCGAGTATTCAGACGAGAAAACGCTGGATATGTTGGAAGAAGCAAAGGACCGGGTGTTCGTCGCTCCCTCGATCAGCTTATTCCATACCATGCTGAATGAAGGCGAAGCCCACGGCATGCCACGCGCTGTGGCAGAAAGCATGGGTATTCCGGCGCTGATCGAGGAATCCGTGAAAACACACATGGCCCTGCGCAAGCGCGGCATTCGCCACGTGATTGGCGGCGATTACGGATTCACCTGGAACATGCAGGGCACCAATGCCCGCGACATCCAGCACTTTATCGACTACTACGGCTATTCAGCCGCAGAAGCGCTGGTGTGCGCGACGCGCAATGGTGGCCTCGCGATGCGGGGCCAAGGCGATCTCGGCACGCTGCAGCAAGGCATGCTGGCCGACATGTTGCTGGTCGATGGCGACCCGCTGAAGGATGCGGCCGTACTGACGGACAAGGCGCGACTGGTGATGATCATGAAGGACGGCGTGATTCACAGCATCGCCCCCTCGCTGCAACATAAGAACTGAACACCCCGTATCAGCGATTTAACCTCGGCGGCCCGGGTGTATCATCGCTAGCGCAGGTGATCGCGCGCCATGCGCGCCTCCCTGACAACTATGCAACACTGTTGTTTACCGGTATAATTAGTCCCCGGTTAATTCGCAGGAGTAATTATGTCTCAGGTAATGAAGGGGATCAGGGTCCTGGAGGTTGCACAGTTCACTTTCGTACCCGCTGCCGGCGGCATTCTGGCCGACTGGGGCGCCGATGTTATCAAGATAGAGCACCCGGTGCGCGGCGACACGCAGCGCGGCTTCATCAATCTCGGGGGCATCAAACTCGATCCGGTACGCAATGCGTTGATGGAACATCCGAATCGCGGAAAGCGCAGTGTTGGCATCGATGTCTCCACTCCCGAAGGTGTAGCACTGATCTATGAAATAGCGAAAACAGCCGATGTATTCCTCACCAACTACCTGCCTGCGCAACGCAAGAAGTTGAAAATCGACCTTGAGGATATTCGCAGGGCCAACCCCAACATCATCTATGCACGCGGCAGCGCCTACGGCGACAAGGGCCCGGAGAGGGATATCGGCGGATTTGATGGCACGGCGTTCTGGTCGCGCGGGGGTATCGGTCACGCGATGTCACCCGAGGAACTGGGAGGCCCGCTCTCGCAGGGCATTCCGGCGTTTGGCGATTCGATTGGCGGCATGAATATCGCCGGCGGCATTTCAGCGGCCCTGTTTCACCGGGAGCGAACCGGCGAGGCGCTGGAGCTGGATGTGTCGCTGATGAGCACGGCGTGGTGGGCGGCGGGCACGTCCGTCGATATCGGCATTGAGCAGGGTAAAACCATGCGCAATCGCATGCCCACGTCCGGCGGCAATCCGGGCAACCCGTTCAATGGCAACTATTACACGTCCGACAAAGGAACGATAAACCTGTGTATCCTCACGCCGGGGCCCTGTATTCGCGACACCTTCATGCATCTGGGCATCCCGGAAGCTGCAGACGATCCACGCTTTGCGGACGCGCAGTTGCTGATGACCAACTGGCAAGCGGCGAGCGAACTCATGATTGCCGCTTTTGCCAAACATCCTTTCGAGTACTGGCGTCAGCATCTGAAAACCATGAAGGGACAGTGGGCGCCAGTACAAAGCCTGATTGATCTTGGCAGTGATGAACAGGCGCTGGCCAACGATATGCTGTTCGAGGTCGAGTCCGTTGACGGCGGCAAACCTATCAAACTAGTACGCGGCCCCGTACAGTTCAATCACGAGCCGGTGAAAACCACGCGCGCGCCGCAGGCCTCGGAACACACCGAAACCTTCCTGATGGAGCTCGGCCTCGAGTGGGATCGTATCGAAAGCCTGAAAGCCGTCGGCGCCATCGCCTGACCAGACGAGGTAGGAACGACATGAAACCCGGAACAAAACTTAAAAGCGCCGTCTGCGACACCGAGGTTATGGTCATTCGCGGCAGTGATGTCATCGTCGAATGTGGCGGTGCTGCAATGGGCGAGGAACGGCCTGCCGCGATGGCACCCGTTAACACCGACTTCGCGGCAGGCACACAGATCGGGAAGCGCTATGTCGACAGCGCGGGAACGATTGAATTACTGTGCGTAAAACCCGGCAAGGGCTCACTATCGATCGGCGGTGTCGCCCTGCAGACCAAGGACGCAAAAACACTTCCCTCCTCTGACTGACTTTTATGAAGATTTCGCTTTTCCTGGAGATGGCCGCCGACGCCGAGCCCGAACGCACAGCGCTGGTATGTGATGGACGACGCTGGTCCTATGCAGCCCTGCTGCGTGCCGCACGCGGCGCCGCTGTGCTGATCAGGGACAGCGCCTGCTCGCATGTCGCCCTGCTTGACGAAAGCAGTGAAGCAGCGCCGATAGCGCTGTTCGGCGCGGCACTCGCTGGAGTGCCCTATGTACCACTCAACTATCGGCTGGCTGACACAGACCTCGCCGCGCTGCTCGCGCGCATCGCGCCGGCCTGTGTAGTCGGAGATCCCGATGCTTGGCTGGCACTGGCCGCAGCAGAGCGCGTCACCAATGCGTTCGTTGTACCGACGATGCTGGCGCGTATCATTGCACGCATGGATGCCAGCGACAGCGTGGATTTGCCTGCGTTGAAGGCCGTCGCCTACGGCGGGGGACGCATGCCGCTGGAGCTGGTTGAACGCGCACTGCAACGCTTTCCCGATACCGGGTTCACCAACGCGTACGGCCTGACCGAAACAAGTTCCACCATCGCCCTGCTCTGGGACCAGACGATCACCGCAGCGCGCACGCATCGAGTGATGCAGCCGTGCGCGCGCCTCGGTTCTGTTGGCAAACCGCTGCCGACTGTTGAACTGCAGATCAGGGACGAAGCTGGCCAACCGCTACCCGCAGGTGAACGCGGCGAAATCTATGTGCGGGGCGATCAGGTATCAGGTGAGTACCGCGAGCGCTCTGCCCTCGACAGCGACGGCTGGTTTCCCACGCGCGACGCCGGTTGGCTGGACGAAGAAGGCTATTTGTTCCTGGCCGGTCGTGCCGACGACGTCATCGTACGTGGCGGCGAAAATATCTCGCCGGGGGAAATCGAGGACGTACTGCTTACGCACCCCGCCATCGCCGATGCGGTAGCCGTGGGTGTCCCCTCAGCCGAATGGGGTGAAGCCGTGGGCATCGCCATCACCGTGCGACCCGACCACGCTGCGCCCAGTGCCGATGAACTGCGCGCACTGATCAGGGATCGCTTGCGCTCGTCGCGCGTTCCCGAGCAAATCCGTGTCGTGGATGCCTTGCCCTACAACGAGATGGGAAAATTATTGCGGCGCGAAGTGCGCACGCTGTTCGCTAGTTGAACTCGTAAGTTGCCAGCGACTCGCCGATCGCACACACAAAACGGGCGGCATCCGCGCCGTTGATGACACGGTGATCGTAACTCAGCGACAGCGGCAGCAACAGGCGCAACTCGGGATTACCTGCCTTGTCCGGCAGGAACTGGCTGCGCGCGCGGCAGATGCCGAGGATGGCGACCTCGGGGGCATTGATGATCGGCGTAAATCCGGTGCCGCCGATGTGACCCAGCGATGAAAGCGTAAAACATCCCCCGGACATTTCGTCCATCGACAGTCCTTTGCCGCGCGCCTTGTCCGACAGGGCGGCAATTTCCGCGGCGATTTGCGCACTGTCCTTCTGGTCGCAGTCGCGCACCACCGGCACCAGCAATCCCGCAGGCACATCCACCGCGATCCCGATATGAAAATACTGCCTCGCGTAGAGCGTAGCGCCATCCGCGCTGAGTGCGCTGTTGAACTGCGGGTAGCGGCGCAATGCATCAACCGATGCCTTCACCAGCGCCGGCAGCAATGCGCGCTTCTGCGCGGGGTGAGCGCTGTTCCAGGCTTTACGGCGCTGCTCGAACCCCGTGATATCGGCGTCATCGTGGTGCGTGACGTGGGGAATCGAAACCCAGTTGCGATGCATCACCCGCCCGACATAGTGCTGCACACGGCCCAATTTTTGCGTCTCGACAGGTCCAAACGCCGACAGATCCTCCGCGGGCCAGGGCAACATGGGGGTAGGCTTGTCGGACATAGTGGTGTCTCCCGAAATCCAGTCAGCGTTTGCCGGCCAGTAAACGACTGCTGCTATACACGCTCTATGATGATGGCCGGCGCCATACCACCAGCGGCGCACATCGTGATCAGTCCGCGTTTGAGATCGCGGCGTTCAAGTTCATCGAGCACGGTACCGATAAGCACGGCGCCGGTGGCGCCGATGGGATGGCCCAACGCGATAGCACCGCCGTTCACATTGATTTTATCGCGATCCAGGTTCAGGTCGCGGATGAACTTCTCCACCACGACGGCAAACGCTTCGTTGACTTCCCACAGATCGATATCGTCGACCGACAGCCCCGCTTTTGCCAACACCTTGCGTGCCGCTGGGACCGGGCCGTTCAGCATCAGCGTGGGATCGTCGCCGATATTGGCGGCGGCGACCACTCGCGCGCGCGGCTTCAGGCCGTGGGCGCGCGCGTATTTTGCCGACGCCATGAGCAGCGCCGCCGCGCCGTCGACCACGCCCGAGGAACTACCGGCATGGTGAAAGTGCCTTATCTGAAGATCCGGGTAGCGCTTGTTGATCAGCTGCCGGAAAGTCAGTTCACCGCCCGGGGCGGGCATATCCGCGATCTTGCTAAAACTCGGTTCCAGCGCCGCCAGGTCTGCCGCAGTGGTTTGCGGCCGTGGATATTCATCTTTCGCAAGCACCAGCTTGCCCGACTCGTCCACTACCGGCACCAGGGAGCGATCAAAACGCCCTTCGGCGATAGCGCGTGCCGCGCGCTGCTGGCTTTGCAGTGACAATGCGTCGAGGGCCTCGCGGCTTATACCTTCCATGGACGCGATGGCATCGGCGCACAAGCCCTGGTGCGATTGTGGATGTCGCTCCTGCAAGCGCGCATTGCCCGATCCCATGCTCAGGCGCTTCAATCCAGCCTGCGCCTCCTCCATGCCGACTGCCGTAATCAGCGACATCATTTCGGTGCCACCGGCAATAATGAGATCTTCCATGCCAGACATCAGTTGTCCGGCAGCCAGGCTTGCAGCGGTAATACCGCTGCCACAGAAGCGGTCCAGCGTGACGCCGCTGGCGCGAATATCGAATCCAGCGTCAAGCGCAGCCATGCGCCCCATGTCGCCACCCTGCATCCCCTTCTGTGCGCTGGTGCCCCAGATGACATCGTCCACATCAGCGGTATCGATATTGTTGCGCTCACGCAGCGCCGTAAGCACTGTCGCAGCCAGATGCTGGGGATGGAGATTTACCAACGCGCCCTTGCCGGGTTTGCCAACGCCGCGCGGAGTGCGCACCGCATCAATGATGAATGCTTCGGACATTCGAGTTCTCCTTCAAGGGATTAACGACACTACTTCTGGCTGCATGCTCAAGCGCTGTGACTATACACTTCAAGCCTGTATCACTCAACAATGTTGTCTATAAGCTTACGCATTCAATGAGCGCCGCGCCCGTCCTCTGAATCCGCTATTTGCCTCAATGCCAACATCCAAGGCGGCAATGACCCACCACCGCAACCTCTGTTAAGCTTTTCGCTGTTAAACAATTGAAATCGGGCGATATGAAAAAGAATAAGCCAGGCACCGCAGCGACCGCGACCGAGCAACGCGTGACGAGACGACGCTACAACAGTCCGTTGCGACAACAGCAGGCCGCCAGGACGCGCGAAAGCATAATCGCCGCAGGCGTAAAACTCGTGCACAGCTACCCCGCCTGGGACTGGACCAACCTGACGGCGCTCGCCGTGGGAGAACGCGCCGGCGTCAGCGAGCGCACAGTGCAGCGTCATTTTCCTACCGAGCGCCAGTTGCGCGATGCCGTACTGCAAGGTGTGTACGACGAATCTGGCATCGGCCTGGACGAGTTGGAGCTCGGCAATTTCGCGGATATCACCGCACGAATGTTCGGCTATCTGTCCTCGTTCGCGGTCGCACCCCAACCGGTGACCGACCCCACGTTTGAATCGATGGACACGCTTCGGCGCGACGCATTGTTTGGCGCGGTGGTACGCGCAACACCGGATTGGACGGAACAGGAGCGGGAAAACGCGGCAGCAGTGCTCGATATTCTCTGGAATTATCCGCCTTATGAACGACTGATGCTGGCCTGGGGCTTTGACTCTGGTCGTGCGATTGGCGCGCTCACCTGGGTGATCAAGGTACTTGCGCAGGCCATCCAGGACGGTCATCGTCCGGACCTCGACGCGTAAGCACAGCTACAACCCGCAGTAATTCCCAGCTAAGGCACTTGCCTTCATACCCACCCCTCCATCATAATTGGCGTCATAATGGTGTCGCCAATATACCTGATCGTCAAATGCGATAGGTGGATGAGTCAACCCAGCAAGAGCACAAGGCACGCTTTCGCCATTACACTGGCCACGCGCCAGCCACGAAAGGGTGCCGACAGTCCAGCGGAAATTGCATTTCAGGGTCGGCTTGGTATCGTTGGACAACATCGTTGTCTATAAAATAACGCCGCGATTCTTACCATTAGCGCCCGCCTGACAGTAGCGCAGACTGCACCGCAGGCAGTACCGCAGGCAGCACCGCACCACCTGGAATCGAGTACGCATTGGACAAAATAGCGACAGGAGAATACATGGGCAGCGAGCACGCCATCATCGTCGGTGCCAGCCACGCAGCCGCGCAATTGGCCACCGGGCTAAGACAGAGCGGCTGGGACGGAAAAATTTCTGTTGTCGGGGATGAGGCGATCCCGCCGTATCATCGGCCTCCACTGTCCAAGGCCTATCTGTCGGGCGAGAAACACAGCGACGAACTGCTGATTCGCCCGGCGACATTTTACGAAAAATCGTCTATCGATCTTTTGCTAGGCACGCGTGTCACCGCCGTTGACCCTAAAAATAAATGCATCACGCTGCACGACGGCGGCACGATACCTTATTCCAAACTCGCCCTCACCACCGGTGCCCGGGTGCGCAAATTGTCGCTACCGGGTTGCGACCTCGACGGTGTGTTCTATCTGCGCGATCTCAATGACGTCAATCGCATCCGCGGATTCATAGGCCACGGCAAATCCGCAGTGATTGTGGGCGGCGGTTATATTGGTCTGGAGACAGCGGCGTCCATGCGCAAACTGGGCATGAACGTTACCGTACTGGAAGCCCTGCCGCGCGTATTGCAGCGGGTAACAGCCCCCGAAGTTTCCGCCTTTTACAGCCGGGTTCACGGCGAAGAGGGCGTGCGTATCATCACCGATGCCGTTGTGGAAGCGCTGGAAGGCAAGAGTGCCGTGACCGCAGTCAAACTGGCCGATGGCACCACCCTCAACGCGGACGTGGTCGTCATCGGCGTCGGCGTGATACCCGAGACCGAGCTCGCGGAACAGGCCGGCCTCGCCGTGGACAACGGCATCGTGGTCGATGAATTTGCGCGCACCTCGGACCCTGACATCGTCGCCGCCGGTGATTGCACCAACCACTACAACCCCATTTACGATCGCCGCCTGCGCCTGGAATCCGTGCAGAACGCCACCGACCAGGCCAAGACAGCGGCCAATACCCTGTGCGGTAAACTGGAGGCCTATCACGCACTCCCCTGGTTCTGGTCGGACCAGTTCGATCTCAAGCTGCAGATCGCCGGATTGTCACAGGGATTCGATCGCGTCGTGCTGCGCGGCGCAAGCACCAGCGGGCGCAGTTTTGCCGCGTTCTATTTCAGCGGTGAGCGCCTGCTGGCCGTGGATGCCGTCAACCGGCCGAAGGAATTCATGGCCGTGCGGCGGGCACTGGCTGCGGGTCACTCTGCTGACCCGGCAAAACTGGCCGACGAGTCCATCGACATACAACACGCATTTTTGAGCTAAACACCGGGAAATACACATGCCATTAGTTACTTTTATCAGCTTCGACGGAAGCGAACAGGAAGTCCACGTTGCCTCTGGCACCACGCTGATGCATGCCGCTGCCGACAACGGCATACCTGGCGTGCTGGCCGATTGCGGCGGCGCCTGCAGCTGCGGCACCTGCCACTGCTATGTCGACGAAACCTGGCAAGCCAAAGTCGGGACAGCGGACGACGTGGAAACACAGATGTTGGAATTCGTTATAGACCCCCAGCCCAACAGCCGCCTCAGCTGCCAGATTGTCATCAAAGACGAACTCGACGGACTCGTCGTCCACCTGCCCAAAAGCCAATTCTGAGCGGATTACACTGCATATGAAAATAATAAACGCTGCCAGTCAGCCCGGGTTTTCCGCGATGACACGGCGCTGCGCACTGCTCGCGCTCGCACTTGCTACCCCGCTGGTCGCCACAGCCAACCCCACGACAGACCAACTCCAACTGGGAGCAAAGTATTCGCCGCTGACGCAGGTCAACCGGGAAAATGTGAGCGATCTCGCGTTAGCCTGGGAATACCATACGGGTGATGTTCCACCAAAGGACACGAGCGGCTCGCTGATCGCGTTTGAGGATCAACCCAGCCTGATCGCGGGCAACCTGGTGGTTTGCACAACGTCGCGCAGGCTGATCGCACTCGATCCACAAACCGGCAAGGAGCGCTGGGTGTACGACCCCAAAGGACGGACTGTCGGCATGCAAAAATGCCGCGGCGTCGCCAGCTGGGAGGACACATCAGCCGAGGTGGGTGCCAGCTGTAAAACGCGCATTTTTGTCGGCACGACCGACAATCGCCTGGTGGCTGTCGATGCCAGGAACGGCAAACCGTGTGAAGACTTCGGAGAGCACGGCGCCGTACAGATACAACCCACCAAGCCGGAAATGTTCCCGGGCGAACTGTTGATCGGCTCGCGCCCTACCGTCGTGAATGATGTGGTCGTGGTCGGATCGGCAGTCGCCGATAACCAGCGCGTCGACGCACCGAGCGGTCGGGTGCTGGCATTCGATGCGCGCACCGGCAGGCCGGTGTGGGAATTCGACCCCTTGCCACGCGACCCTGCAGACCCTGCCGCCAAAACCTGGGACAACGGCAGCGCTGCCGGCCACGGTGGCGGCAATGTGTGGTCGGATATGTCAGCCGACCAGGCACTTGACCTGGTCTACCTGCCAACCACCAGCGTCTCCGGCGACTTCTATGGCGGCGACCGGCCCGGCGACAATCTTTACTCCATGAGAAGCTGTCGCCGACACAACCGTTCCCGGTGGGCATGCCGACCCTGGCACCACAGGGCTTTTCACCCGACGATGCCTGGGGCTTTACCTTCATCGACAAGTGGTTGTGCAAAAATCGGGTCGAGGAACTCACCTACGGTCCCATCTACACCCCGGTCAGCGAGAAGGGCACGATCTTTTCACCCTCCGCGGGCGGCGGCCCGAACTGGGGTGGTGCCTCTTACGATCCGCAGAGCCATGTCATGGTCGTGCCGACGAACCGAGTGCCGATGGTGCTGACGCTGATTCCGGCTGAGGAAGGCAAGTCCGGCGACTATCCCGGCGCCGAAAGCCTGATGGCCATGACCTTCCCGCTCACCGGGTCGCCTTACCATTACCGGGTGGAGCCACTGCTCTCCCCGCTCGGCTCGCCCTGCTCGGCGCCGCCGTGGGCAGCGTTGACCGCCGTGGACTTGAAAAAAGGCGAGATCCTCTGGGAAGTACCGCTGGGCAGCATCGACAAAATGTTGCCCGTCTCCCTGCCCTGGGAGGTGGACCTGTCGCTGGGCACGCCCGGCGCGGGTGGCCCCTTGCTGACGGCGGGCGGCCTGGTATTCATCGGCTATACACTGGACGACCGGTTCCGCGCATTTGACGTGAGTACCGGTGAAGTGCTGTGGCAGGCCGATTTGCCCGCCGCCGGAACGGCAGTCCCGGTGACTTATGAAGCCGGCGGCGAACAGTACATCGTCATCCCGGCCGGCGGACACAGCATGTACCAATCGACGCTGGGTGATTCGGTAATGGCCTACAAGCTCAAGCGTTGATTCGCGACTACTCGCGCTCGGCAAAAATCGCCTTGCTCATCTCATCAATGAACAACACGCGTTCACGTCGCTGCGCGGGTGAGGTCGGCGCATAGCCAGCGATCGCATCGTCCTGTCCAAAATTGTGTACCGGGCCGCAAGGCAGGCGTTCAAGTCCGGCGCGCGCCACCGCCTCGGGCGCAGACAACCTGCCAGGAACCGGTAAGCCCTGCCCGGCCAGCAACTCGCGCAGGGCTGGCGTGTCGGTCATTGTCAGCGCGAGGTAGAGCACATCGACGCCACAGGGGCGCAGTTCCGCCCACAACGATTCCGCAAAACACAGATCGAACGCCTTGCACGCGGAGTACGTCGCGAGATTACTGCCACCACCGTAGCAGGCGCCAGAGCCCACCAGCAGTATGCCGCCGCGTCCACGCTCTCGCATCAACGTTGCGAAATGATGGCAACAGCGCAACGTCGTCAGCAGATTGCGATTGACGAGGGCTTCCCAGGCCGAGACCTCGAGGTCGAGAAAGTGCGCGCCATTCGGGTCCGCACCGGCGTTGCTGATATAGAGGCCGACTTCGCGCTCCCCCACCGCCGCGACGATCCGCTCACAGGCGTCCGGCAGCGACAAGTCCAGCGACACCGTCAGGCACTCCACAGCATATGCACGCTGGATCTCACCAGCCAGCTCCAGCAGCGGTTGCTGTCGACGCGCAATCAGCACGCAGTGGATGCCGGCGGCAGCGAGCTGCAACGCGAAAGCGCGACCGGTGCCTTCAGAGGCGCCTGCCACGATAGCCCAGGGGCCGTATCGATCGATTAATTCCATGTCGTGTCTCCTTCGAGCGATTGAGTGCGTAGTAAGACGAGGGACGGGGGCTGTGTAAAGTGTATTTTATCGTTCATAGTCTCGGCTTCGCTGAGGCTGCACTAATACGTCACTACGGCTTCACTATTGTTTAACTACGGCAACACAGTCCGATACAGGAGTAATGCTATGACTGCGACAACCACGCTTCAGGCACTGATGGATCACCAGGCAATTACCGATTTGATTTATCGCTATTGCCGCGCGGTGGATCGGCTCGATATTGCGCTCGGGCATTCCATCTGGCACGCAGACGGCATCGCCGATTACGGCGCGGGTTATTACCAGGGACCGGGGAAAGGCGTTATCGATCTGATTTGCGAAAATCACTTGCTGATGCTGCACCATTCCCATCAGGTGGCCAATGTCCTTATCGAGCTGGATGGCGATCACGCCGGCAGTGAATCCTATGTGCAGGTCACGCTAAGACTCCAGCACCAGCAGACGCTGCAACAGATCAGTGTGTGGGGCCGCTACATCGACAGCTGGTCGCGGCGCGACAATCGCTGGGGGCTGGATAAACGCACCCTGGTCATCGACTTTGATGAGATACGGGAGGTAGCCGCGATGGGACAGCATGGGCTTGCGCAGCGTGATCGCACCGATCCTTCGTACTCGGTCGTGGGCAATCACGACACATGACGTGACTGATATCTGCGCGCAATACCCGCATGCTCAACCGCGAATCGACAAATCCTTCGGCAGGTCAATATCGCGCAGAATCGCCGGGTCTGGCACCGTTGCTTCCACCACATCTGCGGCGTTTTTTATCAGTACACTGCGCGCGCCAGCATCGCCGCGCAATGCGCGCAGTTGGGGATAAAACGCGCGTGCAAATCCCACCGGGTGGCCGCGCTGGCCGTTGTAGACCGGGACGACGATGCGTTCATCGCCAAGTTGCTCTGCCACGTTGCAGAAGGTAGCGGGCACTATCCACGGCATATCCGCCAGCGCCACCAGCACGCCACGCCAGTGCTGCACATGGCCGATACCCTCCGCCAGCGTCGCTCCCATGCCCTCGCCTGCACGCATGCAGCGTTGGCTAGGCACGGCCTGTGCTGCAATGTGTTGGATGAGCGCATCGTCGTCAGCGGCGACACAGACCAGCAACGGCAATCCGCTCGCTGAAATGTTGGCGAGTGTTGCGTCAATCACGCGCCGACCATCCGGCAGGAGCGCCTGGCGCTTGTCGGCGCCGAAGCGCCGCGCCCGCCCCGCTGCCAGCACCAGTACGCCGACGGTCATTCCGGTGCGCGCTTGCGGCGCAACTGGGTCAACTCGGCCATGATCGCCACCGCGATTTCGATCGGTGTCTTGCTGCCGATGTCCAGCCCTACCGGCGCGTGCAGGCGGGCGATCTGTTCCTCGCTGAGCTCGAGTTGTCGCAGCCTCGCGAGGCGCCTCTCGGTAGTGCGTTGCGAGCCCAACGCACCGACGTACCAGGCGTCAGTGCCGAGCGCTTCCATCAGCGCCATGTCGTCGATGCGCGGATCGTGCGTCAGCGTGATGATCACCGAGTGCCTGTCGCTGGCGTGCGCGCGGATCACATCGTCAGGCATGCCCTGCACCAACGCCACGGATGGTCCTTCCCACTGATCGAGAAAGTGCTGGCGCGGATCGGTGACAATGACCTCGAAGTCCATCGCCAGGCCCAGTTCCGCGAGATTGTGCGCCAACTGCCCGGCGCCCACCAGCAACATACGCATGCGCGGCCCGAAACACTGGCGCAAGTGATGGTCGTCAATTTCCAGTGGATCGAAGTGGTCTACCGCAACAGTGCTGGTAGCGCCCGTGCGTAAATCCACTTGCCGCTGGATACAATGCCGTTGTTCCAGCGCGCGCAGCGCCTGTTGCAACCAGGTTGAATCCACAACGTCCAGGCGCTGCAATAGCAGGGTCAGGCGGCCGCCACAGGGCAAGCCCAGCCGTTCGTTTTCCTCGGCACTGACGCCGTATTCCAGCAACTCGGGTAACTCGCCACGAAATACACCAGCGCGCAGGCGCTCCACCAGGTCATCCTCAACACAGCCACCCGAGACTGAACCCACCTGGCGACCGTCATCGGTAATGACGACAACCGAGCCGACCGGTCGCGGCGAGGAGCCCAGCGTGCGCACGATAGTACACAGCCACGGCCGCGTTTGTGCCAGCCATGCCAGTGCGTGTCGCAATACGTCGTGGTCCAATGCCTGCATGGCGCTAGCAATCCCTATTTTTTACAGCGGCACTGTAGTCTAATTCTGCATTTCGTGTCACCATATCGACATCATTTTTTCGCACGCCGAAACGCATTTCCCATGGGAGGAACTTATGCAGTCAGTGCAGTATGCAGCACCGACGACGTTAGCGCAGGCCACGCAGGCACTACAGGGCGCGAGCGACGCAAAAATACTGGCAGGTGGCACGGATCTGCTGGTGCAGATGAAGCTCGGCATCCGCGAGCCGGGGTTGATTGTGGATATCAAGCGCATCCCGGAACTGACGGCCTTCACCCTCGGCGAACATGGCTTGCACCTGGGCGCTGCGTTAACCAGCGCCATACTCCATGACGACGCGCAGGTGCGGGCGCGTTATCCCGGCTTTATGGAGGCACTGGGGCTAATCGGTTCCAGCCAGGTGCAGGGACGCTGCTCCGCCGGCGGCAATTTGTGCAACGCATCGCCAGCGGCAGATTCTGTCCCGGCGTTGATCGTGAATCGGGCCGTCTGCAATATCCTTGGCCCTGCGGGAGAGCGCTCCGTTGCGGTGGAGGCGTTCACGACCGGGCCGGGAAAAAACTGCCTGGGCAGCGGCGAGATACTGGTATCGATAGACCTGCCGCTGCCCGCGCCACGCAGCAGCGACGCGTATCTGCGCTTCATTCCGCGCACGGAAATGGACATCGCCGTGGCGGGCGCCGCAGTCGCATTGACGCTGGATGCCGCCGGTGTCTGCACCGCTGCGCGAGTGGCGATTGGCGCGGTCGCACCCACCGCCCTGCTGGTGCCAGCCGCCGCCGAAGCGCTGATTGGCACTGCGCTGGATGACACCGCCCTGGCCAACGCTGCGGCGGCGGCCAGCGCGGCAGCGTCGCCGATCACGGACAAACGCGGCACGGCGGAATACCGTAAAAAAGTGGTTGGCGTATTGGTTCGGCGCGCGGCGTTGATCGCCAAAGCGCGCATTGAAGCAGACAGCTGAGAGGAGCACACAATGTCGAAACTGAAAAAATCCCACGTCAGCACCACGGTCAATGGCGAGGCCTGCGAGTTTTATGTGAGCCGGGGCAGGTGTTGTCCGAGGTGTTGCGCAACAACCTGAATCTTACCGGCACCAAGGAAGGCTGTAACACCGGCGATTGCGGCGCGTGTTCCGTGCTGCTCGATGGCGCGCTCGTATGCGCCTGCCTGGTGCTTGCGGTGGAAGCGCAGGACCGCAGCATCGAAACCATTGAAGGTGTCGCCAAAGATGGCAAGCTGCACCCGATCCAACAAAAACTGCTGGAACATGCCGGCCTGCAGTGCGGCATCTGCACGCCGGGCATTGTCATCGCATCCAGGGCGTTGCTGGAGAAGAATCCGGACCCCACTGAATCAGAAGTGCGCTACTGGCTGGCCGGGAATTTGTGCCGCTGCACGGGCTACGACAAAATTATCCGTGCAGTAATGGATGCCGGCGCGACGATGCGAGGGGAGTGAAACGATGAAAGTAAAAACAGATTTTAAATATGTAGGCACCCGCCCCATTCGACCCGACGGGCTCGACAAGGTCACTGGCCGCGCGATGTACGGCGCGGACCTCAACCTGCAGGGCATGGTGTACGGCCACATCGTGCGCAGTCCGCACGCGCACGCGGTTATCAAGTCGATCGATTTCTCGGAGGCAATGAAACTGCCTGGCGTGCTGGCCACGATGAGCGCCGCCGACCTGCCGGAGCCGGGCGACAAGAAAATCCCCGGCGGCGAGGTCGATTTCGAGCTCAAGGCGTTTTCGCCGATTGTGATGGCGCGCGGCAAGGTGTTCTTCCACGCCCAGTCGGTCGCGGCGGTGGCTGCCACGACGGCGAGTATCGCGGCTGCGGCGGCGAAACTGGTGAAAGTCGAATACGACGTGCTGCCGCATGTGCTGGATATACACGAGGCTGCGAGGGACGATGCTCCGCTGTTGCACGAAGATGTCTTTACCCAGGGTGTCGATCCTGTCCCGACGAGGCCATCGAATGTATCGGCCGAGATCGAACTGAAGATGGGCGATCTGGACGCAGGCTTCGCGGCGGCTGACCTGGTGATAGAGCGCACCTACAGTGTGCCGATGTGCCACCAGGGCTACATCGAACCACACGCCTGCGTCGCGCAGTTTGACGAGAATGGCAAGGTCGAAATCTGGTGCTGCACCCAGGGCGCCTTCATGGTGCGCACACTGACAGCGGCCGTGACCGGCATTGAACTGGGCAAGATCAAGGTGACACCGTCGGAGATCGGCGGCGGCTTCGGTGGCAAGACTACGATCTACATCGAACCGGTGGCGGCGATCCTGGCGCAAAAATGTGGCCGCCCGGTGAAAATCGTGATGAGCCGCGAGGATGTGTTCCGCGCGTCAGGGCCCGTCTCCTCCTCGGAGACGCGCGTAAAAATCGGCGTGACGAAGGACGGCAAGATTACCGCGATGGACACCGACATCATCATGGATTCCGGCGCGTTCTCCAGCAGTCCGCTGTTTCCCGCCGTGATGTTCGGCACCGCGTGCTACCGCTGCGACAATATCCGCAGCAGTGGGCGCGAGGTACTCACCAACAAACCGAAAGTCTATGCCTATCGCGCCCCCGGCGCGCCACAGCCGATACTCGCGGTGGAATGCGTGATCAACGAAATCGCGCAGCAGTTGCAGATGGACCCCATCGAATTTCGCCAGCTGAATGCGGTGAACGAAGGCGACCTGCCACTGTTCGGCGTACCCTTCCAGGCGATCGGCCTGCAGGAGATTTTGCGGGAAGCGAAGAAGCACCCCAACTATCAGGTTGCGCTGGGTGAAAACCAGGGCCGTGGCGTCGCCTGCGCGTTCTGGATCAACGCCGGCATGCAGTCCAGCGCCACGATCAATGTCTCGGAAGACGGCCGCGTCAACGTGCTCACCGGCAACCCTGACATCGGCGGCTCGCGCGCATCCATGGCACTGTTGACCGCTGAAGTACTGGGTATACCCGTGGATACGATTCGACCGGCCGTCGTCGATACGGATTCGATCGCCTACAGCGATTTGACCGGCGGCAGTCGCACCACCCTGGCCACCGGCGGCGCGGTCATCAAGGCGGCGGAGGCGCTGGTCGCGGAACTGCGCAAACGCGCCGCCGCGCTGTGGGGAATAAACGTCGAGGAGGTTGACTGGATCGACGGCAGCGCAGTTGCAAGGTCGGGCACGGGACTGGAGACGCTGAACGAAGCGCGGGCCAACGATGGGCATGCACCGGCCACGGCGGCAAAATCGCTGACGCTGGCACAGTTGGCGGCGCAGGCAGGCGTCACCGGCGGACCCTTGTGCGCCGTGGCATCACACAATGCGCACAACGCCGCGCCCTCGTTCGCGCTGAATATGTGCGATGTTGAAGTGGACAAGGAGACCGGCAAGGTCGAGATCCTGCGCTACACCTGCATACAGGACGCAGGAAAGCCGTGCATCCGGCCTACGTGGAAGGCCAGATGCAAGGCGGTGCTGTGCAGGGTATCGGCTGGGCGCTGAATGAGGAGTACATCTTCAACGCCAAAGGCGAGCTGGAGAACGCTGGCTTCCTCGACTACCGCATCCCTGTCGCGTCCGATCTGCCAATGATCGACACGGTGATTGTCGAGGTACCCAACCCGCTGCATCCCTACGGGATACGCGGCGTGGGTGAAGTGCCGATTTGCCCGCCCATGCCAGCGGTGGTGACCGCCGTCAACCAGGCTGCAGGTGTGCGCGTGTGCGACCTGCCGCTGTCACCGCCGAAAATACTGGCGGCCATCGACGCGGCACATGCTGAGGCGCGGTAATATCCGTTGGCGCCGCCCAGTGGAGGAGTGAATACTTGGCTAAAGTAATCTTCACATCGGACCTGCAGCGCTTCACCGGCGGTGCACGGGAAGTCGAGGTTGCCGCCGGCAGCTACCAGCAACTGGTCGCGGAATTGCAGCAGCGCTTCCCGGCACTGACGGATACGATCATCGGCAGGTATGGCCTGGCGATTGATGGCGCGATCATCCAGACGCCGCTGCTGGAACGCTTCGGAAATGACAGCGAGCTGGTTTTCGTCACGCGGATTGCCGGTGGTTAGGTCCGGCTCGCGCAGCAGCACACGCTCCCCGAGCCAACATAGCGGAACATTGCACAGGAGGAAAACACATGATGGGAATGGGCGACGGCTCGTGTCCGTACAAGTTCAACTTTGATCCGACGACGTTCAAGGTGGGCGACACCGTAAGCTACCGCGTGCCTTCACTGGGAGACTTTCCCTTCGCGGCCGAGATCAAGGCGGTGCACGAGGATTACATCGAGATAAGCGACTACGGTGAACCCGAGAAATGCGTGCGTGCGACGAGGGAGAGCCACCCCGTCGTCGCCGATGCCGATGCACTGGGCTAACCTCGCCTACACTGTTTGCCCGCATTCGCCCATCGGCCGCAGCCAATGGGCGATACACCCCCTGCTTCAGGTACCCGTTTTTTGCGTGGCGTGATGCGCGAACATTTTCATCAAATCGCCGGACGTAATGCGGCGCACGCCCTCGGCATCATCCAGTGGTTTGTCGCCACCAAATGATTGCGGCGTGGTATCCACGCCATCAGCGGCGGCTTTCGCGCGCAGCGCACCGACCGTCAAGTCCGCGCGCTTGTGCTGCGTAAACGGATCGAAATTGAAGAATTTCATCGCATTGCGGTGCGTCACCTTTTCAATCTGCTCTTCGGACAGGTGCGTCAACGTTTTCCACAGGTGCTCGGGCGCTTCCGGCCACAGCGTATCGGAGTGCGGGTAATCGCATTCGTAGGCCACGAGATCCTGGTTCATCAGGTCAAGATTCCTCAGCCCGTATGCATCGTCAATAAAGCACACCATGAAATGCTTCTTGAAAATATCGCTGGGCTTCTTGCCCTGGAAGCCTGAGTGCGTCCAGGCTTTGTGCCGCGCGTGGCTGAAGTCGGCGCGCTCCATGAAATAGGGAATCCAGCCGAGGCCGCATTCGGACAGCGCGATCTTCATCGTCGGATAGCGCTCCAACGCGGAGAGATTCAGCCAGTCAGCCGCGCCAATCGCGCTCGACATCGGCATCGTGGTGATCCAGGCTTCGATGGGGGTTTCCATGGAGGCGTGCGGAACCGGGTTGCCGGCACCGATGTGCAGGCACATGGTCATGTCGTGATCGGTGATCGCTTTCCACAGCGGCTCCCAGTACGGGTTGTGCACGCTGGGCAAGCCCTGCGATGTTGGGTTTTCATTGAGCGACACCGCCGTGCAGCCTTTTTTGGCGATGCGCTTGATCTCCTCCACGGTGGCATCCATATCCCATGTGGGCAACAGGCCACAGGGAATGAAGCGACCCGGGTAGGCGCCACACCACTCATCGATATGCCAGTCGTTATACGCACGCATGTGTATCAGTGACAGGGACTTGTCCGGCGCCTTGTGGAAGCGGCCTCCGTCGAATCCGACACAAGTGCCGAAATTGAGCGATGCGGCCACGCCGTTGGCATTCATGTCGTTGATGCGTTCGTGCACGTCGTACACGCCCTTGCGCATCTGCTCCAGCGAGGTCGGTTCCATGCCGTATTCTTCCAGCGGACGACCCACGACCGCGTTGAGCCCGACCGACGGCATGAACATGCCCTGGTAGGACCAGTAGGCTTTGCCTTTCTCGTCCGTGCAGAATTTCGGCGCCGTCGCCAGGTCTTTCGCCGACAGATGCTTGTCAAACATATCCGGCGGTTCGGTGATGTGGTCATCCACGCTGATAAGCACCATGTCGTTCATACTCATACTTGTTTTGTTCATAGCCATACACTCCTCTTCAATGTTGTCTGCGACTTCACACGGTTTCCTGATGGGAGTCCAACGGCTGCGCCGTGCCGACGCTGAAATCCCGTGTCTTCCCGACTCGTTTGGCCACCACCGCCCGTTCCGGCTGGAACGTGTAACACGTCGGCGGCATGCGGCTGGCATCCGATTGCTGTTCCATTGGAATGATGCGCCCGTGCGCGATAAGGCTCACCCACTGCAATATGCGGGCAGCTTCCTGCTGCGTGGGTTCAAGCGCATCTATCCAGGCTCGCAGGTCATGCAACTTTTTTCCGGCGGGCCCGGCGGGTGCAACTATCCTGTAATCCCGGTCATACCATTCCAGCACACATTCGTCATTCCGCCAGATCCGCGCGTGGTGCCTGCCATCGACTGGATCGGACACATACGCGTCATAAACCAGTACCGCGCGGTCCATTGCATGCGCCGCACCCAACAACGCAAGATCGTACAGGTGTGTGCAATTACTGGCTTTCTCACGCCGCGTGGGAAAAGCCGCCAGTTCCATTCCGGTAAAGGTCTGTTCACACTTGTCGACAGCACCCGGGCAGGTTGTCCACGGCGCGCGCAACAACTGTGCCTTCACCGCATGCGCGGTGCTTCCATCGTGCTTAATCGTCACACGCATGTGGTGGTAATCGTCTTCCACCTCGCTGCACACACTGCCTGGCATCGGCGTAATCCTGATGCGCCGCCTGAAGCCGGGAGGCTGTTGCGCAGCATGCATGTGCAATACCTCAGTCGCGCGCCAACAGCAGCGCAGTGGCCAGCGGGCCGCCGCCGGACGTGCTCACCGCAACACGCGGGTCGCCGGCGATCTGCCGCGCACCACCCTTGCCGCGCAATTGCACCACCGCTTCATGGGCGAAGCCAAAGCCGTGCAGGCGACCGGCACCAAGCTGGCCACCAAACGTGTTGAGCGGTAATTCACCGTCCAGCGCGATGCGTTCGCCGCCCTCGATAAAACGTCCACCCTCGCCCAGTTCACAAAATCCCAGCGCTTCCAGCCAGGTGATCACCTGGAAGCTGAAGCCGTCATACAGCTGCACGGTATCCACGTCGGACGGTGTGTAATCGGTGTGTTTCCACAGGTCGGCGCCCGTCGGATAACAGGCCATCCACTCGGCCTGGTCCCAACTGTGCCGCTCCACGCTACCGGCCATCGCTGCGATGCGAATGGGCGTGCACGAGACTTCATCCACCGCGTCGCCCGCCGATACGATCAGCACTGTAGAGGCATCGGTGTAACGGTCGCAGTCGTACAGGCACAGCGGCGTGGAAATCATGCGCGCGGACATGTACTCATCCAGCGTCAGCGGTTCGCGCACCAGCGCACGCGGATTGAGCATGGCATTGGCGCGATCGGTCAACGCTACCTGCGCTAATTGCTCGCGCGTCAGCCCGTATTTCTTGACATGGCGCATCGCGTACTGGGCAGTCCAGCAGGCGGCGGACAAGGCGTTAAACGGCGCCGTCCACTGCGAGAAACCGTCCACGCGATCACGGCGCTGCATCGGATACTCGTCGGGGCGGGCCAGTGCGGCCGCTTCGTACACAGTGCGATAGCAGATCACATGGCGCGCCTGGCCACAGCGTACTGCCAACGCTGCGGCAACCACCGCACCCAGCTGCGAAGCGTGATTTCCGCGCCGCCGGCGCCACCAGGTGGCGCGAATGCCGAGCGCGTCGATCAACTCGTCCGCCCCGACCGGTGAAAAACCCAGTAGCGCCGGAGAGCGACCGGGATACGTCGATACACCATCGATCTGCGCTATCGACAAACCCGCCTCGTCCAGCGCCTCGCGCACGGCGTCCACGGTCAGCAGCAGCGGGTGGCGCGTGAGGCGCATCCCGACCTCTGACTGGCCAATCCCGGTGATATAGGCGTCGCTGCGGCTCATATACGGTTCATATCAGGCAATCTTTTCAAACAGCGGCAGGTACACGTCGTCCTGCTGCTCGAATGTCACGCGCACGCGATCGCCTATATCCACAGCGTCCACGGCGCAACCCACGATATTGGTGGTGAGAATCACGCCCGGTGCGCCGTCGATGGCCACCCGCGCGATCACGAAAGGCACTTCCATTGCCGGATGCCATTTCTGGTAATTGACGGTGAAGGTATCGATCACCCCGGTGCCCGCCACGGCCTCGGGCGCTACGTTCTCGGACAGGCAGTAGCGGCACACCGGGCGCGGCGGATGGATAAAACGCGCGCAATCCTTGCAGCGCAGCAGCCGCAGCTCGTTGTCCTTGCCACCTGTCCAGAACGCGCGATTATCTGCATCCAGCCGGGGTAACGTGCGCATCGCCGTTACTTATCCCAGACCAGGTGAAGTTCCTGCACGCCGATGATATGCCCGCCGCTGAATGTCGCGGGACGCTCAGGGTCCAGCCGGAATTGCGGCATGCGCGCCAACACTTCCTCGTACAGGATATTCAGCTCGACGCGCGCGAGGTGGGAGCCGAGACAGCGATGCGGACCTGCGTTAAACGCGATGTGCGGCTTGCCGCCGCGATTCAGCTCGACGCGATCAGCGTCGGGAAATTCCTTGGGATCGAGGTCGGCGCCCGGCAAAAACAGCATCGCCCGGTCGTCCTTCTTCATCTGCACACCCTCGAACACGACGTCCTTGTTCAGCCGTCGGGGTGGCACCGTAAACGTATAGCGGCGCAGCAGTTCTTCGGTGGCATCGGCAATCAGCGCGGGGTTCGCGCGCAACTCACTCTGCAGCTCCGGGTGCATGGCCATGTGGCGCACTCCGTGTCCCATGCCCTGCATCACGGTATCGAGCCCGGCGATGAACATCAGCACGCCGTAGTTTTCGATGTCCTGTTGCGTCGTGGGCTGGCCATCGATCTTCACCGTCCACAGCAGGCTGATCAGGTCGTCGCGCGGGTCATCGCGGCGCGCGATGATCGTATCGCGCATGGCCAGGGCGACATCCTGCATCCGCGCAATCGCGCTGCCCGCATCACCTGCTGTGGCACTGAGGTGGGCTTTCACCAGCGCGCTATACGTCTGGAACTTCTCCACCGGCAGTCCGAGCAGCTTGAGGAACACCTGCACCGGCAGCGGCTGCGCCACCGTCGACATAAACTCGCATTTTCCCTGGTCGAGCACGGCATCAATCAGTTCACCGGCCAGCTTGCGAATGCTCTCCTTTAACAGGTTGATCGCCTTGGGCGAAAAAACGCCCTGTACAGGCTGTCGATATTTGGCGTGCAGTGGTGGATCGAGATTGATCGGGTACGCGCGCGGTATCGGCGGCGTATCCGGCGGCAGCTGCGCCAGTATCGCCTCGATCTGCGCGTGCGGAATCACCTCGCTGGAAAAGGTTTCCGTGTCGCGCGCCGCTTCAAAATTCGCGGCATGGCTCACCAGCATCCAGTGTCCGCCATTGCGCGGCGTCCAGAATACCGGCGGCGCATTGTCGAGCAGATCCTGGACCCGTTTGTGCGGGTCGGCGAGATAGGCCGGATCAAAGAACATATCAAAATCGTAAAACACCGCATCGGTAATGTGATCCGGGGTGGGTACTGCCTTGCTCAGGCTCGCTGCTTCGCTCATAGGTATTTCCAAACACGTATAACAGGAATAGGTCGGTCGCGGGTGTGTTGCCCTCGCCCGCTACCGGCGATCATTAATCAGGCGGCGGGCATGAGCGCAGACAAGTCGAGCTGGCCGGTTGCCACGCCACCGAGGAATCCGCCATCCACCGGCAGCGCCACGCCATTGATGTAGCTGGATTTGTCGCTGTTGAGGAAGATCAGCGCAGCGGCCTGTTCCTCGGGTGTCGAACGACGATCAATCGGCTGGATGAATGTATTGAGCACTTTGGCTTCGGTGCGCGACTCAAAGTGATTCATCATCGGCGTCTGCGTAGGGCCCGGCAGCGTGCAGTTCAGGCGAATACCGCGCTTGATGGTTTTTGACGACGCCAGCATGGTCCACAGGATCATCGCTTCCTTGGATAAGGAATACCCTTCGTGTACGGTTTCCATGTTCGCCTCGCACCACGCGATGGCGCTCTCGTAGCTGTCCTTTGCACTAACTCCATCAGCACCGGAATCTTCCTGCTCCAGCCCATGCCGGCGGTGGAGGAAATGCTGGCGATGGCCGCGCCCGCGGACATCAGTTGCATCACCTGTTCGGTAACGCGGCGCGTGCCGGCGTAATTGACTTTCATCACATCCAGCGCGGGCGCAGTCTGCGGCAGGCCCGCGCAGTTGAACAGCGCATCGACCTTGCCGCCAATCCCGGCTACCGCCGCGTCTATTGCGGTCGGATCACGCAAATCCACCTGCGTAAAAGATGCGAGCTTGAGCGCTGTCTCCTTGTAATCCATGCCGTGCACCTCGGCGCCCAACGCCACCAACTGGCGCGCCGTCGCTTCACCCATGCCGGAGAAACAGCCGCTGACAATGACTCGTTTGTTTTTGTAACCCAGATAATCCATCGCTCAGTCCATACCGTTAAAATTATTTAATGTTCGCGCTTAATCTTCGCGCCTAATGTTCAAAGTTCTGTCAGGTACGTTTATTTGGGATCACCGTCTTCATCAATGATCTCGATAACACGCTCGGGACAAGCGCGTGCGCCGCGCCTGGCGAGCGCTTCCATGCCGGCAGGCACGTCGACTTCCTCGACCTCGATATAGCCATCGTCATCCAACGGAAAAAGCGCTTCCGAGACAGCCCAACAGCGCGCATTGCCGACGCAGGCCGCTTTGTTGATGCGGATTTTCATAGCTAACCCCTACTGTCCGGCAACCCGGAAAATGTAGATACTTTCTGCCTGATTGATCGCTGCTGGATTCCCGCTGGCGTTTCCTGTGCAGCGTGCTGTATTATACATCAATGGTGTTCAATAACAATATGGCGGCAGCTGCACTATGGCTCTCTATACCACCCTACATCTGCACATCACACCGGCCGGCGACGAGGCCAACTATGCGCAGTGGTTCGACGGACCACATCGCACCGCGCTCGGACATTTGCGCGGCTTTATCACGGCGGATCGCTATGAAGTCGCCGCGCACCAGATCATGCCCGACATACCCCAGCCGTGGCGCTACCTGAGTGTTTACGACTTCGATCTGCCGTCACCGGAAATCGACCTTCCCGCGCTCGGGCCGCTGCTCGCCGAGGCGCGCGACAACGGCATGATCGCGGACGATGAAACCGAGCGGCTCTACTCCTACCGACTGTACTCCAACTGGAAGACCAGCCCGAATTGGCAGCGGGATCAGCCGTTTTCAGGGGTGAGTGTGATTCTCGCCAATTACATACCCGGCCGGTTCCAGGAGTACCAGACCTGGTACGAAGACGTGCACAGCGTGGAAGTCATCAACGTGCCGGGGCACGTGGCGATGAAGCGCGGCGAATTGTCATCGCTGCAGATTGAACCGCGACACTACTGCCCGGGCGATCAACTCGTGCTGTGCGCACAACAGACCGATGACCTGCTGTTCACGATCCGGGATTTCAGTGCGCGCGCGCGCGGCGTGAGTCCGAGCGGCGTGGCGATGGAGCCGCGCTCCTCCTCCGGCTCGACAGCGCGCACGGTGCACTATTTCAACAAGATCAGCGGCACGCGCTTCTGGCCTGGCGGCGTCGCTTACGGCGGCGACCTATCCGTCTACGGCGAGAAATCCTAGCGTTCCAGGGAGTTCAAGGTATGTCCAAAGTTATTGTGATCACGGGCGCCGGCGTCGGGCTGGGGCGCGCGCTGGCCAGGCGATTTGCGAAGGATGGCGAATTCGTCGTGTTGCTGGGGCGCACACTGTCCAAGGTTGAGGCCGCGGCGCAGGAAATCGGGGATCGAGCAATGGCGCTGCACTGTGACGTCGCATCGCCGGATTCCGTGCGCGCCGCCTTCGCGGCAATCGCGCGGCGCCACGCTACCATCGACGTGCTGATCAACAATGCCGCGATCTTCGAACCCTTCCAGATCGTCGACGCCACCGACGAACAGATACTGAACACGCTCGCTACCAACCTGGGCGGACCGATGCTGTGCGCGCGCTCGGCGATTCCGCTGATGAAACGCGACGGGCACATTATTAACGTCAGCAGTGAATCCGTGGACATGCCCTTCGCCCACTTGTCGGTCTACCAGAGCTCCAAGGCGGGGCTGGAGCGATTCTCCGCCAGCCTGTACCGCGAACTGGACCCCAGCGGCATCCGCGTCACCAGCGTGCGCGCCGGCTCCATGTATGAAGAGGGCAAGAGCTGGGATGTCGATCCGCAGGCGGCGATGGCGTTTGCCAAGGCGACCATGGCCGCGGGCATCAACCTGCCGGAAAAGCCGCTGTCGCAGTTCACGTCGGTTACCGGCATTTTCAGGGCATTGATAGATCTTCCCGCCGATCTGCATGCAGTGACGATTGGACTGCATGGCCGCAAGCCCTGATTCAATTCGCCTGCGGGCCTGCAGCAAGTACAGGAGACAGCACCATGAATGAGTCCTTCGACTTTGTCATCATCGGCAGCGGCGGCGGCTCGCTGTGCGCGGCGCTGGTGCTGCGCCGTGCCGGCAAGCGCGTGCTGGTGCTGGAAAAAAAACGGACCTGCTCGGCGGCACTACCGCGATCTCCGGCGGCGTGATGTGGATACCGAATAATCGCTATATGCAAGCCGAGGGCGTAAAAGATAGCGCTGAACAAGCCAACGCTTACCTGGACGCCGTACTGGGCGACCGCGACGACACACCCGGTGCGAGCCGCGAGCGCCGCCGCGCCTACGTGCAAGAGGCGCCAGCGATGATTGATTTCCTGGCGAGCGAAGGCGTCGCGCTGCGGCGACTCCCCTCCTGGCCTGATTACTACTGTGCGCCGGGCGAGTCCGTGCCCGGGCGCACCGTGGTCTCGCAATTGTTCGACATCAATCAACTGGGGGAATGGAAATCCAGACTGCGGCCCGGTTTCCTCGCGGTCCCGGCCAATCTCGACGAGGCCATGCAACTGCCGTACATGAAACGCAGTTGGACCAGCAAGAAAACGCTCGCGCGGGTAATCGGTCGCACGCTCATCAGCAGGCTGTCAGGCAAGCATCTGGTCACTGCGGGACAGGCGCTGCAGGGACAGATGCTGCACCACGCACTGCAGGCGGGCGTCGACATCCGCGTCAATGCCGGCGTCAGGGAATTGCTGCTGCAGGACGGCCGGGTCAGCGGCGTGGTGATTAAAAAGGACGGCGCCGACTGGACGATCGGGGCGCGCCTCGGCGTGCTGATCAATGCCGGCGGATTTTCGCGCAACCAGAAGATGCTGGACCAATATATTCCCGGCACCTCGACCGCGTGGACGACCACTGCACCGGGTGATACCGGCGAGATGATTACCGAGGCGGCGCGCATCGGCGCGGCGATTGCACAGATGGATGCGCGCGTGGGCAATCCGATGGCGCTGCCACCGGGCGAGACACCGCCGAAGCCAGTGGTGGTGCAGGGTGACATGGCGAAACCGCATTCGATTGTCGTGGACCAGAACGGTGAGCGCTACATGCGCGAATCGAGTTCCTACATGGAGATCGGCAGCGCGATGCTGGAGCGCGATACGGTGGCGCCAGCGGTCCCCAGTTGGCTGGTGGTCGACAGCCAGTACCTGGAGAAATTCATGCTGGCCGGCAGCATGCCCGGTGCGAAAAAACCGCAATCCTGGACGGAAACCGGCTTCCTGCGCAGCGGCGACACCCTCGCGGCGTTGGCCGCAGCCTGCGGCATTCCGGCGGACCGCCTGGAGGCCACGGTGCAGCGCTTCAATGGCTTTGTGCGCAACGGGCGCGACGAGGATTTCCAGCGCGGCGACCATATTTATTCACGCTGGCTGGGAGACACGCTGGATGCCGCCTCGCCGACGCTCGGCACCGTGGAGAAAGGTCCCTTCCATGCCATTGAAGTCTATCCGGGTGACGTCAGCACCTTCGGCGGCGTGCTCACCGACGAACACGCGCGCGTGCTGCGCGACGAAGGGTCTGTGATCCCCGGCCTGTACGCTACAGGAACCTCCACGGCGTCGGTGATGGGATACATTGCACCCGGCGCAGGCGGCAGTATCGGCCCGTCGTTCACCTGGGGATTCGTCGCCGCGAAGCACGCCGTCCTGTCCGACAACTGATCAACCAAACTATCAAACAATCTATCGACCAATACCCCGAGGAACACGCATGAACCAGTTACCCGATGCCCTGCTCTACATCGATGGCGTGATACGCCAGGCCGAGGGCGATAAAACCTATCCGAATATTTCGCCCTGGACGGGCGCGCCCGTGGGCCGCGCGGCGGATGCCTCGGCGGCGGATGTCGACGCTGCGATCGCCGCGGCGCGGCGCGCATTTGACCAGGGCGATTGGCCGAGGCAGCACGCCGAGCGCCACGCGGTGCTGACGAAATTTCGCGATCTGCTGTTTGCCAACCACGACAAACTGGTCGATATCGCCCGCCTGGAAGCGGGTGCCGCTATCGGCGCGGCCGCCCGCGCGCATGTCAACGGTGCATTGAGTGGGATGGACGACCTGCTGCGCTGCTTCCACGAGGTCACATGGGAGGAAGATCGTGGGCGCCGCAACGAATACGGCTTCGACAGCGACCGCACCGTGATCCACGAGGCGGTGGGCGTGGTCGGCGCGATCACGCCGTGGAACGTTCCGCTGTACGTCAACGTCGGCAAGGTGATCGGCGCGCTGCTGGCCGGTTGCACGGTGGTGCTGAAGCCCGCGCCAGACACGCCGCTGCTGGGCTCCATCATGGGTGAGCTGGCGAGCGAGGCAGGTTTCCCGCCGGGCGTGTTCAATGTCGTCACCTCCGCCGATCCGGCCATGGCCGGCGAAATGCTGGTCGCCGATCCGCGCGTCGACGTGATTTCCTTCACCGGCTCCACCGGCATCGGCAAACACATCATGGACAAAGGCGCCGCGACGCTGAAACGGGTGTTCCTCGAACTCGGCGGCAAATCCGCCAACATTATCCTCGAGGATGCGCCGGACTTTGCCATGGCGGTGATGAGTTCCATGGCGGTGTTCCATGCCGGCCAGGGCTGCGCGATGCCCACGCGGTTGTTAGTGCCGCGCAGCCGGTATGACGAGGCCGTAAAGGCGTTGGAAATGTCCTATGCCGGCTTCAGCACCAAGTGGGGCGACTTTGACGATCCCACGCAAATCATGGGGCCGGTCATTTCAAACGCCAGCAGGATCGCGTAATGGGCTACATCGAGCTAGGGCAACAGGAAGGCGCGCGCCTTCTGGCGGGTGGCAAGGCGCGGCCCGACAAAGGCAACGGCTTCTTCATCGAGCCGACCTGTTTCGTGGATGTGCGCAACGACATGCGCATCGCGCAGGAAGAAATATTCGGCCCGGTACTGGTGGTGATACCATTCGACGATGACGAGGACGCCATCCGCATTGCCAACGAGAGCGACTACGGCCTCGGCGGTTCTGTCGTGTCCGGCGACAAGGAGCGCGGCATGCGCATCGCACGGCGCATCCGCGCGGGCGCGATCAGCGTCAACGGCGGCATGAGCATCACGGGCGACCTGCCATTTGGCGGCTTCAAGCGCAGCGGCATCGGTCGTGAATGGGGACGCGAAGGCATCGAGGAATTCCTCGAGACCAAAGCGATCGCGGTCAGGGCTTAAGTTAGCGTGGGATTAACATGGCAGCATTCATGATTTTTTTGCGCGAGGGCGAGGTGTTCAACGCGCAGGAGATGGAAGCGTACAGCAAGTCCAACCAAGGCCAATAAGCAGGACTTCAAACTGCAGCCGCTGGTCGTGTACGGGAAGTTCGAAACGCTGGAAGGCGCGGCACCGGACGGCGTGGTGCTACTGCAATTCCCTACCGTCGAAGACGCCAAAACCTGGTATTACAGCCCGGCTTACCAGGCGGCGCTGCAACACCGCATGCGGGCCGCGAATTATCGCGTCATCCTGGTGGAAGGTCTCTGAACGCGAGCAGCTCTTTGCAACGGTTCATTGCATCGGTTCATCGCACCGGCTTTTCGACTGTCACGCCACCGAACATACCGTGCGCAACCGGTGAGTTAAGCATGTCGTGTGGAAAACCCAGTTCCACGCGGCTGGCCGCATCGAGCTCCGCAATTTGTGCGTCGGTGAATTCAATCGCCAACGCGGCCAGGTTGTCGGTGAGCTGCGCGAAATTGCGCACCCCGATGATGGTGGACGTCACCGCGCCATTGAGCAGGGTCCAGGCCAGCGCCACTTGCGCCGAACTGCTCCCGATGTCCCGCGCCACCTCCTGCAGCGTGCTGGCAATCGCGAGCGTGCGCTGCGAGAGCCTGCCAGTCGCCAGATTGATAGCCTTGCGCGAATTCAGGCCGCCCAGGCCTGCACCAGATGCGCTTTCCAGGTCCTTCTCGGAGTATTTGCCCGACAGCACGCCGCCGGCCAGAGGCGACCAGGGCAGCACGCCCATGCCCATTTCACGCGCCATCGGGATGAGGTCGCGCTCTACGGTGCGCTCGGTCAGGTTGTATGGAATCTGCAGCGCGACCAGCGGACTCCAGCCGCGCAACTCCGCGATGGCCTGCATGCGCGAGGCCTGCCATGCCGGTGAATCCGAGATGCCGATATAGAGCACTTTGCCAGCGCGCACCAGATCGTCGAAGCTGCGCAGGATCTCCTCGACCGGTGTGCACGCATCCCACACGTGCAGATAGAGCAGGTCGATATAGTCGGTCTGCAAGCGGCGCAGGCTATTCTCCACCGACTGCACCATATTTTTGCGCTGGTTGCCGCTGGCGTTGGGATCACCCGGCCGCAACGTCAAAGAATACTTGGTGGCGATCACCAGTTGTTCACGTCGCCCCTGCGCCAGTTGCCCGACGATGCGCTCGGACTCACCTCCGGCATAAAAATTCGCGGTATCGATGAAATTGCCGCCGCCGTCCAAGTAGTGATCCAGGATTTTCCCGGCCTCGGCGGCATCGCATCCCCACTGCGCGGGCACGCCAAACGTCATCGTCCCGAGGCAGAGCGGCGCAACGCGCAAGCCGGAACGCCCCAACAGTCGGTAGTGGTCGAGTTGTGTGGCCATGACTGCTCCTGCCTGCGCGAGTACTGCGGACTAAAAGTATACCGATGCATTGCGAAAGCGGACAATGCTCTAATAGTTGCTTAGAAAGGAGATAACGTGATCGACTGGATTCGCGGCGACGCACTGGGGATTGAGTTTCCCGCACATGCCGAAGCGCTGCGCAGCGCAGGACCGGCGTTCCTGACGACGGCGCTGCATACGAGCGGCGCGCTCGCCGCTGGCAACCACATTACGCAGATCACCGAGTTTGCGGATTGCCCGGGTGGCAGCACCGGACGCAAATTGCTGTTGTCCGTGGCGTATGCACAGCCGTCGCCCGACCTGCACACAGCACTGTTCGTAAAATTCTCGCGCGATTTCAGCGACGCGATGCGCGACCGCGCGCGCACACAGATGGCGCGTGAAGTGCAATTCGCTCTCCTGTCGCGCGATCCAAAATTTCCAATCGTGGTGCCCCGCTGTTACTTCGCGGATTACCACCGCGAGACAGGCACCGGCATACTGATCACCGAGCGCGTTCCCTATGGGCTATCCGGCATCGAACCGCACTACGAGAAATGCCTGGATTACCGCATGCCCGATCCGCTGCAACATTACCGCGCGCTGGTCACCGCACTCGCGCGCCTGGCCGGAACCTTCAAGGCGCCGCGCCTCTGCGGCATTGCGGAGCGCACATTTCCCTACGACACCGACGCGCTATCCGTCGGACAACGCGAGCCCTACAGCGCGCAGCAAATCCGCAACCGCGTGGCGCGCTACGGCGAATTTGCCGGCAACTTCCCGCAACTGCTGCCAGACAACATTCGCGCACCCGCATTCCTGGCGCGGTTGGCCGACGAAGCGCCGCGCTTTATCGCCTGCGCGCCTGCCGCCGCCGCTGCGCTCACCCGCAACCCGGATATGATCGCCCTGTGCCACTGGAACGCCAACGTCGACAACGCGTGGTTCTGGCGCAACGCCGACGGCGCGCTGGAATGCGGATTGATGGACTGGGGCAACGTCAGCCAGATGAATGTCGCGATGGCGTTGTGGGGTGCATTGAGCGCGGCGGAGACCGACATCTGGAACCATCATCTCGAAGAACTGCTAGCGCTATTCGTACACGAGTTTGCCAACTGCGGCGGAAGCGCGCTCGATACGCGCGAACTGCTGCGACATATCCTGCTCTACGCGAGCAGCATGGGTCTCGCCTGGCTGCTGGACGCACCGCCGTTGATCCAACGTCTGGTGCCGAACCTTGCTGATGTCGAAGACCGCTTCGACAAGCGCATCAGCGACAACGAAACCGCGCGGGCTCAACTTCAAATCATGACAGTTTTTCTCAATCTGTGGGAAACACAGGATATGGGAGCACTTCTCGGGGGATTGGAGCGATAGCTGAGAGAGGAGAAGGCGACTTGAACTTACTGCCGGGACCGTGTGGCGACATGGATGTCGCCACGCGAGCCTGCACATGGATGTGCGCTTTTTGGCGGGTCCCGGCGGTAAGTTCAAGTCGCCTTCTCCTCGACGGAACCAACTAACAACTGGGCACGACCAAGCAAATTCACTCTCCTCGAAGAACAGCACCCGGCGCGGAATTTTGTAACTGGCCAGCGTCGCCTTCAGATGCGCGATGATCGCCGCCTCGTCCAGCGCAGCGCCATCGATCGCAACGACACACGACACCACCATCTCGCTCAGCGTGTCGTGCGGCACACCCACCGTCTGCACACGTTTGACGCCGGGGTAACTGGCAATCGCCGCATCCACTTCCTCTGGAGACACATTCGCGCCACCGGTTTTGATGATGTCATTCAGCCGCCCTTCCCAATACAGCCTGCCTTGCGCGTCGACGTAGCCACCGTCTCCGGTGCAGAAGTAGCCCTCGTCGTCGAACGTCTCCTCGACAGTCTTGCCGAGGTAGGACTGCATCAGCGTCGGCCCTTTGATGCAGATTTCACCGCGCTCGCCCACCGGCACCAGTGCCCGCGTCTGCGGATCGATGATTTTCAACAGGTTGCCAGGCAGCGGCACGCCGCAACTCCCGGCGTACTCCTCGACGCTGGTGTCAGCATCGTAGGACGTGTTGATGGTCATCGTCTCGGTGGTACCGAAAGACATCGGCAACTGCCAGTCGATGTGAACCGTGGGATGATCCAGCAGCAGTTCATTGCGTGTCACATAGCGCAGGCTGCTGAGGTCCGCCGTGTCGTAGCCGGGCACCGCCTGCAGGCGCGCCCACTGGTGCGGGCGGCCGCTCATGAATGTGATGCGTTCGCGTTCTATAAGGTGCAGCGCGGCCTCGGCGTCGAACAGCGGTTGCAGTATCACCGCGCCGCCGGTCGACAATGCGACGCCGACGATCATCGACACATTGCCCGACCAGAAAAAGCCATTGCCAGTCCAAGCGCGCGCCGGCTCCCGCACCGCCATCACGCGCGGCCAGCGCCACCACTGGATGGCGAATGCCTGCTGTGCATGAAAAATACCTTTGGGCAGGCTGGTGGTGCCCGAGGAAAAAAACAGGCCGCCGGTATCGGCGGGACACACTTTGGCGGCGCGCGCTGCGACCACCTGTTCTGGCACCGACGCGCCTCTGGCGATAAAGGTGTCCCAGGCTTCACAGGAACCGAACGCTTCATCCGCAGGTCTGGCAATGTCCGCGCTCCCGGTCAGCCCCGCCAGCCGCACGCGATGGCGCAGGAACGGAAATTTCGTCGACTGGAGCCCCCCCGGTGCCGCCTCGGCAATCCCCGGCTCCAGTTGCAACAGCATCGCGGCGAAATCCGTTTTCAGCACGGCATCTTCAAACAGCAGCGTCGATATGCCGGACGCCGCGACCAGGTGTTCCAGCTCCGACGGTGTGGAAAACGTGCTCAGCGCCACCGAGACGCCGCCGGCGAGCGCCGTGCCAAACAGCGCGGAGAGGTACTCCGGCCGGTTGGTCATCAGGATGCCGATTCGGCTGTCCTTGCCGGCACCGCTTGCGATCAACGCCTTTGCAACATCGACCGAGCGCTCCCACAGTTGCTGGTAGCTCCAGCGTTCGATGTGTCCATCGCGATGGTGCAGCACCAACGCTTCACGCCCTTCGTACCGCGTACAGACTTCGCGCAGGTAGCCGGGGATGGTCAGCGCGCCGATACCCGGTTCGTCAGCGAGCGGCGTCCCGCGCACGCGCGACACGGACAGGTCGTCGACATAGGCCCTTGCAGTACCCATTCAGAAGGGCAATTCCACTTCTGCCGTCGCACTCAGGATCACGTCGCCGTCCTGCGTGGCCTGCGTCACTTTGACGACCACCACCGGCATGCCGTAGGGCGACATATCGATCTTGTCGATCACCTCGCCGTCAATGAACGTCACATCACCTTCGAAGGCCGGGCTGCGGAAGCTGGATTTGGAGTGCCAGATATAGCCGTTGTGGCCAGCCCAGTAGGCGACATAATCGTGGAACCAGGCGCTCATGGAGATACCGTAGCCGTAAGCACCACCCATGCCGACTTTCTCCGCCTTGTCGGCATTGATGTGACCGCTGGACGGGCCGTGGAACAGGCCATCGCCCATGCGCGGATCGACCTTGCGCGCCTCATAGTCATAGGTCATGTCCCCGGCAAAGCCGGCGTCTTCCATCGCGGGATCGTGCACGCCCTCCGGCACGTTCCAGCGCCACGTGCCCCAGACATTCTCGCGCGGCGAGCGGCGTTCCAGCGCGAACGTCACCACGGAATGCGGCCCGATGACGCGCCGTGGCAGCTTGTCGCCGACCTTGACCGCTGTGTAGTGCGGCGACACGCCCTCGCGATTGGACAGTATCCAGTCGAGGCGCACGCGATTGACCTCCTCCAGTTCCTGCGACGTCCACTTCTTCGGCGTGCGCTGTGCCTTGTCATACATGCCGCGCTTGCGCGCTTCCTCGATCAGGTAGCGAATCGCGGTGGAACGCTCCTTGGCGACCAGCGCGCCGTGCTGGTTGCGATGCACGGTATCACCACGGGAAAACACCGTGGGCCCGGCGAACTTGGTGTCGGTGATTTTGTAACCGTCAAAACGGCGCTGCTGCAACAACTTGTCGCCCGGTCGAATGGGCGCGCCATGGAACCACCACTCCTCGCCGCCGAAAATCAGGTGCGAACCCGGTATTTTGCCGACACAGGCGGGATGGCAGCCGTGGCCGTAGTCCATCGCCACCGTGAACGACTGCGGCGCGACGATGCCGCCGAATCGGGATGCCTCGGCGAATTCCTGGTTCCAGTGCAGCGGGTTGGGGTAGTCCATCGCCTGCACCCAGCGCCGGATGTCCGTCGCGTAACACGGGTCCAGCATCTCGGCGAAGATCACCGGCTTGCCGACCCATTTGTCGACATCGCTCATGTCGAGTTGCACGGATTCTGCCTTGTCTGGTTGGGCGCTCATGCGGCGGCTCTCCTTCGTTATAGTGTCTGTATTGACGCGCAGGTTGGCTGACAGCTCGCCAGGAACGCATCAGCAATACCCGTTTCGTAGCTGTCCGGCGCACGACCGAGGTGTTCATTCAACAGCGCGCGCTTCAGGAACAGATGACAGTTGTGCTCGGACGTCATGCCGATGCCACCGTGCAGTTGCAGCGCTTCCTCCGCAACGGTCGCAAACGCGGCACAGGCCAACTGCTTCGCGGCCTTGCCGGCGAGCTCCGCAGACGCGATACCGTCGGCGCTATCCATCTGTTCACGCCCGAGACTGTCGAGTAGCAGCGCCTCGGCAGCTTCCGTCTGCGCTTTCAAATCGGCGCAGCGGTGTTTGAGCGCCTGGAACAACGCCAGCGGCCTGCCGAACTGGGTGCGCGCCTGCAGGTAGTCGACCGTCATCTGCAACAGCGCAGCCGCGCCCCCCACCGCATCGGCAGCCAGCAGAAAGTCGCGCTGCACGGCGAGCCGCATCGCGAGGGCTTGCGCCTGCGACCCGGAGGCGACGATGTGGTGCTCCTCAAGTTCTACGGCGTCGAATTGCAGATCGAACAAACGCCGCGTGGTGTCCCAGGTCGCACGCTCGATCACTGTGACGCCGGGCTGTGCAGTGGCCACCAGTCCGACGTGTTCGCCGTTAAGTGTGGACAGCAGAACGTGACTGGCATTGTCGGCGGAGGGCACGGCGAGCAGCGTGCCCGTCAGCAGCAAGGCACCTCGACTATCGCGCTGCACATTGAGCGCGCAATCCGCCAACGGCACCGCCACGTAAATCTCTCCAGCGGTCAAACGCTCCAGCCACTGCACCTTGTCGGCGAGCGCGCCGTGTGCGAGCGCCTCGATGGCCAGCACCGCAGGCAAAAACGGCACCGTGGCCAATTGCCTGCCCAGTTCGACCTGCAGTGCGCAGGCACCGGCCAGCCCCATGCCCAGCCCACCCAGCTCCTCGGTGGTCGAAATCATCAGCCAGCCGAGATCGGCAATCCGTGGCCAGCTGGCCGCTTCGTCCGCGGCAAGCCCAAGCCCGGCTAGCACCCGCCGGGCGGAATCCTGTAACTCTCTCACGTCATTGTTCATATGGGGAATCATCAGCGCGCCGTCATCTGCCACGAGCGCGGCTCGCGCGGCATGCCCAGCATGCGTTCGGCGATGATATTGCGCTGGATCTCATTGCTGCCGCCGGCAATGGACCAGTTGAAGGAATTGATGAAATCGACCGGCCAGTTGCCGGTTTCCTGCGTGGCACCGCGCATGAAGCCACGGTCGTATTGTCCTGCGAGCCCTGCGATGCGGCTACCCAGCAGGCTGAACTCGCGCAGTGTCGTGGCGTAATACAGTTTGACGACAGACGCATCGCCAGCCGCCTCCTCGCCGGAAATGCGCTTCAGCAGGTAGCGATCCGCCAGCGCGCAGGTGGCATCGACCCTGGCGATCAATCTGCCCAGGTCGCGGCGCAGCGCGGCGTCCTGCTCGCGACCGCTGTCACGCATCTGCGCGGCGATCAACGGTAGCGCATAGCGCATGCGGTGGCTCAACTCGACCAGCGTAAGCCCGCGCTCCGAGGCCAGCGTCGCCTGCGCCACGGCCCAACCCTCGCCCTCCTCGCCGATGCGCTCCTCAATCGGCACCTCGACATCGTCGAAGAATATCTCGGCAAATTCATCGTCGCCGGTAATCTGCGCGATCGGCCTGACCGTCACGCCCGGGGCGTGCATATCGACCAGCAGGTAGGTCAATCCGGCCTGCGGAACCTCGGCCTTGCTGGTCCTTGCCAGCAGCAGGCAGCGGTCGGCGTACTGCGCCATCGTCGACCACGTCTTCTGGCCATTGATCACGTAGTTATCGCCGCGACGCTCAGCACGGGTTTTCAACGAGGCGAGATCGGAACCCGCATTGGGTTCGGAGAAGCCCTGGCACCAGATTTCACCCGCAAGGATTTTCGGCAAATATGTCTGGCGCTGCGCGTCGGAACCGCACTCCAGCAAGGTGCACGCCGCGTGGTACAGCGCGACAAAAAACAGGATCAGGCGCGGCGCATCGGCGCGGGCGACCTCTTCGTAAATCACTTTCTGGTCTGCCAGAGAGCGCCCGCCGCCGGGCCATTCACTGGGCCAGTGCGGCGTCGCATAACCGGCAGCGGACAGCTTCCCAAACCACTGCCGCTGCAGTTGCACGAAGGCCGCCTGCTCGGAGTTGGTCATCGCCTGGCGCCAGCCCACGGGCACATTCGCCTGCAGCCAGGCGCGCACTTGCTGTCGCAAAATTTGAGCAGAATCCTCTGCAACCATGCAATCTCTCACTGTGTATGCTGTGCTCTGGGTTCTGGGTAAGGGGCTAGATTTTTACTTCAATCCAATCGTCCACCACGCGCACTTCGTATACCGCTATGGGTTTGGTGGCAGGCAGATCGAGCGCTGCACCGGTTTCCAGGTCGAAGCGCGCACCGTGCACCGGGCAGGTGATCCTGCAATTGCGCACTCGCCCGTTAAACAGCGGTTTGAACTGGTGTGAGCATATACCGGACACCGCGAACAGGCGATCCGTCACATTGCTCTTCACGTTGCACACAAGCACCCAGGTCTCGTTGATTTTGAGGGCCTTCTTGCCGCCTGGCGGCACCTCATCGAGCTTGCAGAACCGCGTAAAGTTTGCCTGCAAGGTTTACGCCCCGCCCTGCAGGTACTTGTCGATCGCGCGCTCGAAGTGCCGGACACGGATTTCCTGGTAATTCCCCAGCGTGATGCCGGGCTTCGCGCTCGCCTCGAGCCCTTCCTGCTGCAGCAGCAGGTTATCCGTATCCTGGTCGAGAATCGCGCCAAAACCCGGGTCCATGCCCTCGGCCTCGGTGAAGGATTGATCGTCGTCGAGATAGACCGTCTCGACCGGCTCAGGTCGAATGCCATCGACGGGCAGCGGGCGCAGGAAGAACACCTCGTAGATACTCTTGCGGTGGTCGTCGCGGTCCGGCCGGAAGCGGTACACCATCGGCAGGGAAATACCCGGAAACAGGAACGTGTTCGGGAACAGGGTGTACGAGAAGCAGTCGAGAAGCTCCGCGTCCGAGACGCCGCTGAGGTCCGTGTTCGTCCCCTGTTCAAACATCACGCGCATGATATCGGCCATGCGCTGGCGAGCGGTCTCGCCGGGGGCGAGTGTACGATCCGCACCGCCGAGCATGGAGCTGTCGCCGATGGTGAACTGGTCGAGGATGTCCTGCTCCGTGTACTGGCCGCGTAGGTGCGGGCTGAGCACGCCGAGCGACGAGATAAAGCGGTTCACGTGCTCGCCGTAAATGTCGTACTGGGAGTTGGCATCCGCGTTGGAGACAGCCACTTGCGGGTGCGTGTGAATGACGTGGTACGCCTCCATGAAAGCCTCCATGTTCAGCTTCCAGTTGGCGGGAATTTTTTTCACCACGTGGCAATAGATATAGCGATTCTCAAGTCCCCACTCATTGATATGCGCCATGAACTCGGGGCCAAAGTACTCGGCCAGCGCAGGCGCGCCGTGATCCATGTTGATAAAGACGAAGCCGGCCAGCCGCTCCACTTTGGCCTGCGGCAGCGAGAACTTCCCTGCGTCCACATGCGGGAAATCCCAGGCGCAGACGCTCTCCTTCAGGCTGCCGTCCAGGTGCCAGCTCCAGCCGTGGAAACTGCACTGGAATTCACTCGCGCAGCCGTCGGTACCGGACGGGCGCAGCTTGGTGCCGCGGTGCAGGCAGGCGTTGTAATACGCGCGCACGTCGTCCTTCGCGACACGGGTGACGATGAACGAGTGCCGGCCGATATCGTAGACGTAATAATCGCCCACCTCAGGAATATGCTCCTCGCGACAGGCAAACTGCCAGGTGCGGTTCCAGAGGGTGTCAAACTCGCGTTTGGCGAAGGCGGGATCGATGTAGCGATCGATGGAGATGTCCTCGTCGCCGAGGAATTCATAGGATTCACAGCGCACCCACGCAGGCGCCGCGACCCGGTCGCGCGCGATGATGTCCTGCGTGCTGGGTTCCTGCGGACACCGGGCTGCTCCCGGGGGGAGTGCCTGCGCTATTTCCAGTGACTGATTGCCCATACGTCTTCTCCCATGCCTTCCACAGCATTATGCCACCCGCCTGCAAATGCCAAAATGACTGTGAACGCACACCCATTTGCCTGCTTCCACAGGCTTCCTGAAACGGGTGTGCAAGGCCGCTAAACTGCACTAATCTTCGCTTTTTCACAGCGTTGGGAGACAACTTAATGATTCGGGGCATACATCACGTCGCGGTGCACGTTCACGACCTCGACCGCATGATCGATTTTTACCGTCAGGCCTTTGGTTTTGAACTGGTGGGCGAAGCGTTCGACTGGAGCAACAATGCATTTATCGACTCCATCGTGGACGTGCCCAACTCGGCCGCGCGCGGCGCGATGTTGCGCGCGGGCACCTGCTATCTCGAAATGTTCCAGTACAGCCAGCCTGCGCCCCGCTCCGACCAACCACTGCAACCCTACGACAAGGGCTACACGCATTTTTGCGTGGACGCGACGGACATCGAGGAGGAGTACACACGGCTCAAGGCCCTGGGCATGACCTTCAGCCAACCAGCGCCGATCGATGTCGGCCACGTGAAAACCATTTACGGCAGGGACCCGGAAGGCAACCTGATCGAGATCCAGCAGACGGCGGAGCATTGCGAGTTTCCGTTGGCGGCGTTGCCACCTGTCATCCGCTAGCCCGTGACCAAATCCGTCACCACCCTCAACGACAAATACCTCCAGAGCAGCGGGCGCGTGTTCATGTCCGCGAACCAGGCGCTGGTGCGTTTGCCGCTGGAGCAGGCGCGTCGCGACCGCGCGGCGGGCCTGGCCACCGCCGGCTACATTTCCGGCTATCGCGGCTCGCCGCTGGGTGTGTACGACTCGGCGCTGTGGGGCGCGCAGCAACTGTTGGACGAGCACAACATCGTGTTCCAGCCCGGCCTCAACGAGGAACTCGCCGTCAGCGCGATTCGCGGCACGCAGCAACTGGCGTGGTTCGGCGCATCGAAATTCGAAGGCGTATTCGGGCTGTGGTACGGCAAGGGCATCGGCGTCGACCGCGCCTGCGAATCGCTGAAGCTGGGCAATTTCGAAGGCAGCGCGGCGCAAGGCGGATTTCTGGTGGTGGCCGGCGACGACCACGGCGGCAAGTCGTCCGACAGTGCGCACCAGTCAGAGCACACGCTGATGGCGGCGATGGTGCCGATCCTGTATCCGTCGACGGTCGGTGAACTCATCGAGTTCGGGCTACTGGGCTGGGCCATGTCGCGCTACAGCGGGTGCTATGTCGGCCTCAAGGCCGTCACCGACTCGCTGGACATCTCCGCGACTGTCGACCTGCCCGACCCGTACCGTGCTTACCAACTCCCCAACGACGTGCAACTTCCTGCAGAGGGCCTCAATCTCAAACAGAACCTGCCGCCGCTGGTGGAAGAGTCGTCGCTGGTGAATCACCGCCTGCCGGCCGCCACCGCGTTCGCCAGGGCCAACGGCATCGACCGCGTGGTGATCGACGGCGAGCTGCACAACCTCGCCATCGTCAGTGCCGGCAAAGCGTATCTGGATGTGCGCCAGGCGCTGGTGGACCTGGGGCTGGACGAGGCAACCTGCCGCCGATTGGGTGTGCGCCTCTACAAGCCCGGCCTGGTCTGGCCGATGGACGGTATTCGGCTGTGCGAGTTTGCAGCGTCCTCCCGCGCGGTACTGGTGGTGGAGGAAAAGCGGCCGGTGATGGAGGATCAAATCGCTCGCCACCTGTACGACATGCAAGCCGCCCAGCGCCCTGCCCTCGCCGGCAAGCAGGATCTGCGCGGCGCCGCGCTGCTGCCATCGGTGGGTGAACTGACGGTCGGCGCGGTACGCGACGCGATAAAAATCCTGCTCGATCAACTCGGCATACAGGACACGGGTGTCGACGCGCGGCATGCGAAGTTCAGCGCGCTGCACGCACAGGCGTTGACGGTCGGCGCCGACGCGGTGCGCCCGGCGTATTTCTGCTCGGGCTGCCCGCACAACACCAGCACGAAAATTCCCGACGGCTCACAGGCCATGGGCGGCATCGGCTGCCACGGCCTGGTCGCAGTGGTGATGGACCGCAACACAATGCAGTTCCTTCCCATGGGCCACGAGGGTTCGGGTTGGAATGGCGTGAGCCAGTTCGTCGACATGCCACACGTATTCCAGAACATGGGCGATGGCACGTATTCGCATTCCGGCATACTCGCGATTCGCGCGGCGGTGGCCGCTGGCGCAACGATTACCTACAAGGTGCTGTACAACGACGCCGTGGCGATGACCGGCGGCCAACCCGTCGAGCTGCACATCACGCCCGTGGACATGGTCAGGCAGTTGCTCAGCGAGGGCGTGCGACCGGTGCACCTGGTGTCCGACCATCCGGAAAAGTACGCCGGTATTGCGCTGCCGCAGCACTCAAGCGTGCATCACCGCGACGACATGGACCGCCTGCAACGCGAGCTGCGTGAAATGCCGGGCGTCACCGCCATTGTGTATGAACAGACCTGCGCCGCCGAACTGCGCCGCCGCCGCAAACGCGGCCTGGCGGAAGAACCACGGCAGCGCGTGTTCATCAACCCGGAGGTGTGCGAAGGCTGCGGCGACTGTTCGGTGCAATCCAATTGCATCAGCGTAGTGCCGCTGGAAACCGAATTCGGGCGCAAGCGCAGGATCGACCAGTCCACCTGCAACAAGGATTACAGTTGCGTGAACGGCTTCTGCCCGTCGTTCGTGACCGTCACGGGCGCGACAATCGCCGTGCGCACCGGCGGCGATAGCGAACGCCTGGACCAGTTGATCTCCACCCTGCCCGATCCGCAGGTGCTGCCGATTACCGCCGCTGGCTACAACATCCTGGTGGCAGGCATCGGCGGTACCGGCGTCCTCACGATAGGCGCGTTGCTCGGCATGGCGGCACATCTCGAAGGCAAGGGCAGTTCCATCCTGGACATGACCGGCATGGCGCAAAAAGGCGGCTCGGTCACCAGCCATATCCGCATCGGCAACGACCCGCACAGATATTCACCGCGCGGCTGAGCGAAGGCATGACGGACTTGCTGGTGGCCTGCGACATGATCGTCGGCAGCGGGGCCCGCAGTACTGAAAACCGTGCGCCGGGCCATACCGCGGCAATACTGAACACCGATGTCGCACCGACGGGACAGTTCCAGTCCAACAAGGCGATCGACCTGGTGAGGCAGCGCGGCTGCGCCAGGCGATTATCGCCGCGATGGACGGTGGCGAGGTCTTCGAACTCCCGGCCAGCAGGCTCGCCACAGAACTCACCGGCGACAGCATCGCCACCAACATACTGATGCTGGGCTACGCGGCGCAAAAAGGTCTGCTGCCGCTGTCCAGCGCATCGATCGAGGAAGCCATCCGCCTGAACGGCACGTTCGTGCAAGGCAATTTGCGCACTTTCAACCTCGGTCGCCTGGCCGCGCACGATGCCGGCGCACTGGCGACAGCACTGGGAGGCGACGCCACGCCAGTGCGCCTGGACACCACCGACGAGGTGCTGGCCAGTCGCACACAGCTGCTCACCGATTACCAGAACGCGGCGTACGCCGAGCGCTACAGCGCATTCGTGCAGGAGATTCGCCGCCGCGTCAGCGTCCATTCATTGCCCGATGGCGAGGCGTTTGTGCGCGCGGTGGCCCTGACGCTGGGCCGCCTGATGGCGTACAAGGATGAATACGAGGTGGCGCGACTGTACGCCGATGACAAATTCCTGCAGCGCATCAAGCAGCAATTCGCCGGTGATTTCACGATGCATTTCCACCTCGCCCCGCCGATGCTGCCGGGACGCGACGCCTCTGGCCGACCGAAAAAGCGCCAGTTCGGACCGTGGGTGATGTCAGTCTACAAACTCCTGCGCCGCATGAAGGGATTGCGCGGGACACCGTTTGATCCCTTCGGCTATTTCCCCGAGCGCCGACTGGAGCGACGCCTGATCCAGGAGTACCGCGCGCTGATCGAAAGCCTCGTCGACCGACTGGACCTAGACAATCTCGCGGCGGCGATCGAGCTGGCGCGAGCGGCCTCGGATATCGCGGGCTACGGTCCGGTCAAGGCCGCGTCGGTGGAGCGTTATCTGGCCAGATTGCCGGTGCTGCTGCAGGAGTTCGAGCAGCCCAGGACGGAACGTATTTTGGCGGTGGGTTGAAACGAGGTGGAAAAGCGTTTTTAGTTCAATCAATACCAGGCCGCACGGTGCTGAGCCGCGCTGCGCTGGATTCATAGTCTCCCAGGTGCGCTCGCATCAAACTCTTCCAGAGTTTGCCGTGATTGGGCACGAAAAAATGCAGGAGTTCATGGACGATCACGTAATCCCACAGCGCCTGGTCGAGGTCGAGTAATTCTGCATTGAAGTTCAGGTGACCGTTGGTAGAACAGGAGGCCCACTTGTTGTGCATGGGTCGCACGCCCAGCCAGACAATGTTTACTTCGAGCTTCACGGCCCACTCATGTACGCGGCGCTTGAATGCCTGCTTTCTGTTAAGCAGCTTGGAACCCTTAGAGACGATTTGCCTTCTCCAGTAATGAGAACAGTTCATCCACAATGGTGCTGACCTGAACGAGGTCGTCTGTTTCAGCGAAAATGGCGAAGGTCACCTTTTTGCGCAATTCGCGCATCGCGTTCTCGCTCTGCCGCCAGTTCGGGAAATGGGTGAAGGCATCGCGAATTTTCCGGCTGACAGCCTCCGCATTGGCAATCTTCGCATCGAGCAGCGTGCGATAGACAAAGTAGGTCAATCCGTCGAAAGATTTTTCCGCCTGCACTTTCTTCCGTGCTTCGTTGCCCGCAACTTCGCGCAACAATTCTGCCAGCGCCTCGGCGGTGGTGGTTTGGCGCTCCTCAAAACTCTCCTGTACCGCCCTGGCGCGCTCGGCCATGGCGATCAGGTAAGGATCATTACTGCTTTCATCAGCCAACTTCTCGATGCTTTTGATCAGGTTGATGACCTTGGTGCCGTCACCACCTCCCTGTTCTTGATCAGCTCAATGGTATCGGCATTGATTTCAATGAGATCAGCGAGATGACCCACGCCGTAACTGCCCACTTTCTCCTGCACCAGTTGGTTGGTTTTGGCCTGGAAGTCGCGATCCACCATGATCGTTTTGGTGTAAGCCTTGCGCACCACCTGGTAGATAGCTGACAGCGTACCGTAGTCCGCGATGAATGGGCGCAGGAACGCATCGGGCGAGATGATCTCGTAGAGCATCTCGATTTCCTTGTATTCCTTGAAAAATTCCTTGCGCCGTTCGGGATCGCGAAAATGCTCTATGAGGGTATCTACATCCCGGTCGTCAAAGTTCCGCGCTATCAGGCCGAGATACCCCGGTGCTATGGTCTCCATCTTGTTCTGGAACAGCACCTTCAACAGCTTCAGGTCCTTGACGATGGCATTGATCTCCTCGCTGTCGAAGGCCAGCGCCTTTTCCAGCTTGTCGAAAATGCCGACGAAATCCAGCACGAAGCCGTGTGGCTTCACCATCTCCTGCGCCTCGTTCTCGTATGGGCGATTCACCCGCGCGATCGCCTGCAGCAGCGTGTGGTCGCGCATCGGCTTGTCGAGGTACATGGCATAGAGCACGGGCGCGTCGAAACCGGTGAGCAGCTTCTCGGTGACGATGAGAATTTTCGGCTGCTGGTCGAGCTTGCCAAAGCTCTTGCGGATCTGCCGCTCGCGCTTCGGGTCGAGGTGGAATTCTTTCAGCAGTTTGGAGTCATTGTTGTTCCCGGTGTAGACGACCTCGGAATACTCGGGCGGCAGGAACTGGTCGAGGGCGTGCTTGTAGTGGGCGCATGCCTCGCGATCAACACCAACGAGGAATGCCTTGTAACCCAGCGGCTCCACATTCTGCTGGTAATGTTCGGCGACAAACCGGGCCACCTCCTGTATCCGCTCCCTGCCTTTCAGGAAATTCTTAAGGTTCACCGCCCTTTCCAGAATCTTGTTCAGCTCCTCTATGTCGGCCACGCCCTCGGCTTCGGCGAGGGACAGAAACTCCGCGTCCAGCGTCTCGTGCGGCACCAGCATTTCGTTGGGGGCAAGCTGGTAATAGAGCGGCAGCGTGGTGCCGTCCTCGATGCTGTCGGCAATGGAATACTTGTGCAGGTAGCCCGCATCGTCCTCGCAGCCGAAGGTCTTGAAAGTGCCTTTGCCGTAGACGGTCTTATCCACCGGGTGCCGGTGAACCCGATATAAGTTGCATTGGGCAGGCCGGCCATCAGGAAGTTGCCGAGGTCGCCGCCGGTGGTGCGGTGCGCCTCGTCGATCAGCACGTAAATGTTCGAGCGCGTGTTGAGATCGGCCGGCATGTCGCGAAACTTGTGGATCATCGTCACGACGATGCCCCCGGTAATCGTCCTTTAATAACTGGTTGAGCCGCGCAATGCTGCTGGCGTGCTCCAATCGCTGAGGCCCAGCGCGGCGAGGTTCTTCAGCATCTGGTCTTCCAGCTCATTGCGATCGATCATCAGCAGGACCGTCGGCTTCTCCGCTTCCGGCGCGCGGAACAGCCGCTCCGCCGCCTTGATCATCGTGAAGGTCTTGCCGGATCCCTGCGTGTCCCAGACCAGGCCGCGGGTACGCCCGGGATCGAGGGCGCGCTCGACGACGACATCCACCGCGCCGGTCTGGTGCTGGCGCAGGATATATTTGTTGAGCTCCTCGTCCTTCTCGGCAAAGACGATGTAGTCCTTCAGGAAGGCAAGCACCTGGGGGATGGCGCAGAAGCTCTTCACCTTGGCTTCGAGCTTGCCGACCGTCTCGTCCTTCCAGTTGAAGATATTGCGCCGCACCGTGTTCCAGCTCACCCCGTAGGCAAAGCCGATCGCGTCGGTGGCGGTGAACAACTGCTGCGGCACGAACAGCTCCGGCGTCTCGCGGTGGTAACGGCGAACCTGGTCCACCCCCAGCGAAATGGCCTCGTCCTTGTTGGCGTTCTTGCACTCGATCACCAGCACCGGGATGCCGTTGATGAGAAACACCACATCCTCCCGCGTGCCATAGTGGCCGTTGTGAAACGCAAACTCCTCCGTCACCTCGTAAACATTTCTCGCAGGAACGCCGTAGTCGATCAGTACCAGGTCGCGCTCGCGCCTGTCCTCGTGGTCGAAGAATTTGCCCCAGTTGCGAAGGTACTCGACGAATTCCCGGTTGCCGTGAATGTCGGTGTGCAGGTGCCGGAACTTGCCAAGCAGCGCGCCCTCCGCTTCGGCATAGCGCGGGTTGAACTCTCGCACTTTGGCGTCGAGCAGATCATCGAAGTACAGAGAGCGGTTTTTGGCACGCTCGCCGGGCAGCGCCTGCGGATCAAACCCGCGCCGCGCCTCCGCTTCCTCGCGTGACACAACCGTCCAACCGATGGCCTCGGCATAGGTGAGGATACGAGCCTGCACGTTTTTTGTGTTCAGATGGGGATGGCATGACTGTTACGCGCTCGCACTAAAACCGAGCGCCGTGACTGCCGCGTAAATTCTTTTGCAGCGTGAATCACATCAGACAACAACTGTTCGTCCACCTCCAGATAACCCTGGTACTCAGCGAGGTTGCGGCACTCATGCGCCTTGGCCAGCACCCGCCATACCGATGCGTCAAGCTCCAGCGTATGAGGCAGCGCCTGAAAGACAATGTAGCGATTACTGGATCGGTAACCGTGCCAACGCAGGGCTGCAAGGCTCAGTGCATGGGCCGCGTTGTAGGCAAGATCAAACCGGCTTTCCAGTGAATTGAAATTATTCTGGGCGTCATCAAGGCGCTTATTACCGGAGTCTACCAGTCCGTCGAACTCCTTTTTGCGCTCTTGCTTCTGTTTTGAGTTTGCCAATCCGCACCAGATTGTCGAGTTCACGCAAAGGTCATTTTCCGTTCCATAGATAAAGAGCTTGGGTTGTTCCATTACCTTAACAACAAATGAATTGTTATCTGCGATCTTTTTGTTCCATTCCCCGCGTGTCGTCAGGTTGGGATTGACCGGTTCGCCCAGTTCGGTCTCGGCCTGTTGCAGGGCCTCGTAGACGCTCTCAGGTAATCCAGTTCGTCACCAATGATCATCAGATCGATGTCGCTCCGCGCCGTATCAGACCCTTTGGCGACTGAACCATATACGAAGGCGACCTGGATCAGGCCTTTGACTGCATCAAGTGCTTTCCGCAGCGGTTCGCGCATGCCGACGGTCTTGCGAATCAGTCCGCACAACTCCTCGAACACGGGGGAATCGGGGTTGGCCTGGTAGTGCTTCCGGGTTGCCGATGCGAGCTACGTTGACCAGTCCGCTGGCGGCAAGGTTTTTCAATTGCCGGTGAACGGCCCCGGTGCCGGATTTTGCCATGTTGATCAACTCGGCTCCCTGGAAGCTGCGGTCGGGCTGGCCGAACAGAATTCCAAGAACACGCTGCTGGACGCTGGAGAACAGCGCGTTTTGGATGGTCACAGTCTCTGCCTTGTTGATTCCCATTTTGGGAATATTAATTCCCAAAATGGGAATGGGCAACTATAAATCTCTCAGATCAGGGGTGCTTGTCAGGCGGAGAGGCCGCAACCTACGCTCGTAGAAGCGAGAATTTCGTATATTCAACTTATTGTTTTATTGAATATATTGAATTTATATTGTATATATGTACATATACAAAAGTTACCGGAAAAGGATAGCCGCTATGCCCCAGCTCCCCGCCATATCCGACAAGAATCCCACCCGCGACCTGGCCACACTCGAAGACGAAATCACCGAACTCGCGGCCCACCTGAACGCCGCCACCTACCGTCTGCTAACCCTGATCCGCGAATTCGACGAGCGCCACGGCTGGAGCGGCGCCGGCATGAAATCTTGCGCCCACTGGCTGAACTGGAAGTGCGGCATCGACCTGGGCACGGCGCGGGAGAAAGTGCGCGTCGCCCATGCCCTCGATGCCCTGCCAAAAATCAGCTCGGCCCTGCGGGCAGGCCGGGTCAGCTTCTCCAAGGTGCGCGCCATGACCCGCGTCGCCACGCCGCAGAACGAGGACTACCTGCTGATGATCGCCAACCACGGCACCGCCGCCCACGTCGAACGCCTGGTGCACAAGTACCGCCAGGTGAAACGCAGCGAGGCGCTGGAACGGGAAAACGCGCGCCACGCGCTGCGCGAACTCACCTGGTACATCGACAGCGACGGCAGCTACGTGCTCAAGGCGCGCCTCGGTCCAGAGCAAGGTGCCCGCATTATGCAGGCGCTGAAGGTGGCCATGGAGTCTGAAAACGTTTCTGCGGAAACGTCTTTCCATCGGGAAACCCCAGCTCAAGAAGCAACCCCGATCGCGGCACGCCGCGCCGACGCACTGGAACGCATCGCCGACCACTTCCTCACCAGTGACAAGAGCAACGTCACCGGCGGCGACCGCTGCACCCTGCATATCCATACCGACATGAACACGCTGAAAGCAGGCGGCGAAGGCGCCGTGTCCGAACTCGCAGAGGGCGGAAACGTTTCCGCAGAAACGTCACGCCGCCTCGCCTGCGACTGCGGCGTGGTGCACTGGCTGGAGGACAGCAGTGGCACGGCGCTAGACATCGGCCGCCGCACACGCAGCATCCCGCCGGCCATCCGCCGCGCACTGGAGCGCCGCGACGGCGGCTGTCGCTTCCCCGGCTGCACCGCGCGGCATTACGTGGACGCGCACCACATCCGCCACTGGGCCGACGGCGGCGAGACCAAACTCGACAACCTGCTGTTACTGTGCCGCCACCATCACCGCCTGGTGCACGAAGGTGGGTACGGCCTTGCAATGCCTGTGGGCGGCGAGCCGGTATTCACCGCGCCGAACGGCAGGCTGATCCCGGGCGGCCCCGATACACGTTTCCGCGGAAACGTGTTTGCGCTCACCACGGGGAATCGGCGTGAGCGGGTTGAGATTGGGGCGCGGACGGGGGTGCCGTACTGGTGTGGGGAGAGGATGGATGATGGGATGGCGGTGGAGGGGTTGATTAGGCGGGAGTGAGGGTGGGTTTTTTCCGGTGCTGGGGATGGGAGCAGACTCGTGCCGCTGCTGAGCTTATTTACGGGACTCAAAACCTAAATTGATCACCGGCGAATTCGAGAAAGCGGGCTTGGACGGTTTAGTGTACTCCGGGTGTGGGCATGGCTACTTTGCTGCTGCCTCCTCCAGACTTGGCCGCTTTTCGTCGAGCATTGACGGTATTTATTAGCGTCCGAAGGTCAGCAATATCCTGTTTGAGCTCATCTGGCGTGGGTGGAGGCTCGTCCTTTGCGGAGGCTGGATCATGAGCTTCAACAACGTCATGGCATCTTTGATTGAGTCCGGAATAACTCATCGACCTACGTTTGCTGGAGCCCAACCACTTCCGCCAAGCGCTTCACCTCCAATGTAGTCCCTAAATCGCTGGACTGTCCCGCTGAGGAAATGGTCTTGGACTACGCTCAATCGTCGCGCGGAAAGCTGTATTGTCGGGTAATTTGGCCGAAAGCTCCTCAGACGGCCCGTCGGGCCACGGCAGTTTTTCGAAGGCTCTTTGAGCCTTTTCCAATGCATCGAGACGCTCCCCAAAGCTTTTGTGTACCCAAGGCAATCCAGGCGTGACAAGACCTGCGCTCGCACCCGCACGATCAAGGCTTGCAATTGTCGGCTCAATTTCCGTGCGCTTACATTCGGTCCGTAGTTGCTCCAGAAATACGACATCGTGAGTGAAGACAATCACTTGACGAGTCTTGGCTTCTCGCAGCATGCGTTTTGCGACTCTCCCTCTCCTTTTATGATCGAGCGAAGATACAGGGTCATCAAAAATAATTGCGCATTTGTGATTCGCGAGTGCCAACTCAGCAAAGAACGAGCCCAATGCAATCGCACGCTGCTCACCTTCGCTCAGAATTTCGTCGATCCGATTCGTGGTTGGAAGGTCTAGCAGTAGTTGATGGAACATCTTGCCCCGGACGTTGCGCTCTTTGAGTTTCGTCTTGATGTGGCCGATGCCCATTGCGGTGAATTCTGCATCGAGAGCCTTTCGGAGCTCGTCGGTGACCGCCACGGTGGCAAACTCCTTCGATTTGTCAGAAATTGGACGGGTCTTCGAGGCTCGACCGGCACTTCTCCAGCGGCCTTCTTTTTCATCCTCACAAGCAATGCAATGACGGCGGGCAGCTCTTCGCCAAACTCTGCCTTCGCAGAAAGCTCCCTGAGATCGTCCTCCAAGTTCTTCCGATTCTCCTCGTCCGCAGCTTTCACCAGCGTCCGGTGCGCCCTAAGCTGATGGGCAGCAATCTGACGAACTCGTGCCCTCGGGGATTGAGAAAGGATGGGGATTTCGTCCCATTTTGATTTCTCCAGGCAATCGAGCATCGACGCCCTTCGAGATTCTATGGACTCCTGAAAGTCGGCTATGACCTGAAGTATCGCGGCATCTAGTGTCGTGAGTTCGTCGCTGAGAGCTTCTTCTGGAACAACCTGCAGATCGGCCGCGTCAATCTTGGTCTTTGCTGTTTCGACCTTTTTGCGAGCTGCGTCTGCGGTCTTCGCGACATCATTATTGATATACTCGTCAAACCGCCCGAGGCGCTGAGTTCCGGATTCAGGCAGCTTTTTCTTGACACAGGGGGCAGACTTTGCCGTCTGCTGACTTTGGGAACTCCTCGCCCGGATATGCTGCATCTATTGAATAGCGCCTGGCTGCTTCGAATAGCAGCTTCCAAGCCTGATCTCCGGTTCCGGGAAGCAATTCTTCGCCAGAGCGCAAGGCATCGGCAGCCTTAACTTCGCGTCTTCCGCGACTTTCCTATCCTCGGCGATGCCTTGCAGCTTTTTCACTGCATCATCACTAACCCATACCAGTGGTTTCGCCAACTAGTGGCGTATGTCTTCAGGCGAATCGCTGACCTTCTGAACTCCTCTGCCTTGGCTAACGGGTTTGCCTCCTTGAGCGCTTTCTCGAGGTCTACCATTCTCTTGGTGTCATCTTCCGTTAGCGTTCCCAGCGAGGTAATCGTATCAGCGTCAGGAACTTGAACGAAAGGTTTTCGATTGCTTCGCCCACCTCGGTTTTATTGATCAAGTGCTGAAACGGTAGTGTATCGACGTTGATGCCGACGATCTCAGCTTCGAGCATCTCCGTGAGTTTCGGCAGGACTTGATTTGCCAAGTTCTCAACGATATCAAGCCCATAAGGGAGGTAGGCAACGTCTTGCTCAGCAGTGATGTATGAACGAGCGCACTTTGAGTCGAAGACGGAAATGGTGGATAGGCGATTTGGTGATGTCGAATCTCGTGACCGCGAATTTCCTCTAACGCTCCAGCGACTTTGACATCAAACTTGGCAGTGGGAATCTTCGACGATGCCGCGGGATCATTTGCGTTTGGATGAATAGGTTCTGACTGATCTCTCGCCCGGCAGGCCCTCTTCATTACCCGCGCATAACCCGACTTTGCCCGATCCATTCCCTCCGTAGATCACCGTTATCCCAGTCTCCGAGAATGCTAGTGTGTGGTCCTTTGTATCTGATTGACGTTTTCCAGTTCACGCAACGCGACGAGAATGACTGTTTCGCCCGTAGCGAGTTCGGCGGGGAGGTGCTCGCTGGCCAGTGGCAATGCGTCGACGAAATTCTCGGTCTCTATTCCACTCTCATTTTTGAGAAGTGCGTAGAGTTCAGAGTGATCGGAATCTTCCAGTCCCTCCTCTTTCTGGAGCAATCGTCGACAGGCATCCCTGCCATGCCGGAAGGGTTTCAGTCCACGCTAAAATATCGTTGAGGAGAGCCATCTAGTCTGCGGTCAGGAGTTCCAGTTTGTAAACGCGGGTTTTCGCGGTCATCAGTTCGTGAAGCAGAGTGCGGAAGAGGTCTTGGAGTTGGTCCCGCTTCGCGCGTGCGTATTCGGTTTTTCGCCCAGCGAGATCCAAGGTATTGGTCACTTCTACCTGTTCGTTAAGCGAGGGAAGCGGAATCTTGAGGGATTTGATTCTCGCCAACGCCAGCTTCGGCTGGGCGTTCTTAACCGTTTGAGCTTTGATCTCGGCTTGACAGTCATGCGAAGCCAGCCAATACATCAGAAATCTGGGGTAAAGCTGTGACGAATCGTTCGCTATCAGACGGGCGGCATTCTCGGTCAGATTTGCTCCTCCAAATTCGGCGGATCATTCCTGTAATTCCGATGCTTCCGCGATCGAAATGTAGACGTCATTTCGATTTATGATATAGCGTGAGATCTGTCTTTGAGCTTCCTTCGTTAGGAAAAGAAGTCCAGCTCGTCAACGCTGAATTCGTTGAAGTCGGTGACGCGAATATAAGGGAATCCCGTGTCCGCTCCACGAGTTTTTCATGCCTTTCGATAAACGTTTCCCACCCTTGACCGCAGTGACTTCATCAACGGTGGTCACCCCCCAACTTTTCCGGGGACGGGGCCGATTTCGGTTTGTTTTTGGGGCTCGTTGCGGAGGCCTTCGGTGAACAGCTTCTGCATGAGGGCCTTTTTCAGCTCGGTGGGGGTCTGGATTATTCGCTG
>JADJAL010000012.1 GCA_016704305.1 Haliea sp.
GATACCGAGGGTAAAAGTCGGTTGATCGCCAGATATGACGCGCTTACTGATGTTGTCGATCACGAAGTAGTTGATGAAAGTGGACATGGAACCCATACATGGCAAGCATCATTGCCCACAGTGGCGAAACGACTAGAGACGGCGGGACCCACGGGCATACATAAAGGCGTTGCGCCAGATGTTGGCTTGGTTGCGGTGAAGGTGTTGGATAGGGAGGGACGCACGTACTGAAATCGTGCGCGCCATACAACGGGTTGTTGATAATCGCGAAAAGAGAAGATCCGCGTGCTCAATCTTTCGTTTGCGCCAAAGCCCCGACGGTCCTATTGGGAAGACCCGGGTTAATCAAGCGGCAATGCGGGCTTGGGCGGCGGGCAGAGAGGTAGTGGCTGCCGCTGGGAACGATGGGCCAGATCCGGAAACGATAGGTTCACCTGGCAATCCGCCATACCTTATTACCGTGGGAGCCGTGACAGATTCCTGAACCTCGATACCGCGACGATGACTATATCCCCGATTTTCTCCTCCCGGTCCTACTCCCAGCGGGCACGTCAAGCCGGATGTGGTGGCGCTGGGAGGCCAATGACAGGCCTTATTCACCCTGAGTCTGCCATCGTTGTTGAGCAACCAGAGGACATACTTCGAACGGGAGAGTTTGTCTCAACAGGATCCTCCAAGCCAGCGCATTCGTCACCGGAATCCTCGCCTCTGATACAGCTGGAACCGGATCTCACCCCGATGACCCTCGCGCAAGTTAATCAGCAGTGTCGAGCGCGCTATCAATCGAAATGGAAAGCTTCGCCTATAGCCCTTTTCAGCAGGGTTATGGATATGTGACCGCCACCCGTGCGGTTACCTTGGGCCAAAGAGGATGCGGAAACACCGATTTTGATTTACACGCGGAATTGGAAAGCGCCCAGCATTTCTTGGGTCCCGCAATTGTTGATGATGAAGGTGGCCCGACGCTGCCAGGACTTCAATCGATTCTTTCGTCCGTGCCTAGCAATACGGGGGGATGAGTAATACCGCAAATGGGGTGTTAAAGACCACATAGAGCGACCGAATAGCAAGTTTAGTGACAAATCTCGCCCAGCACGCCACCCATTGATTGATGGCTCTCTATCTGCAAGAAAGGGGATGTCATCGAAAACCCTCTCGTCAAACACCCTGTCAATCCGCCCCGAGCTCACCGCCTTGTTAGTTTCCGGCGAATGACCCTACGCAGTTAGCAGTGCGCTAGCCCCGCTTGTTACGCACATCTAATGTTTTCCCCGTCAGAAACATAGCGGCTGGTTTATCCTCCCGCCGCTTTACGTCGGCTAGAAATGCGATTGCCCCAAAAAGGGTATGTGTCTACCTATTTCTTGTCGACGGGAGCTCGTATAAATACGTCAAGTGCTAGGAATAAAAAGTGTGATCTAGACCCTCATGATAACGTTTAGGAGAGAGGGTTATCACATATTGAAACAGCTAAAGGACGGGAATTTAAAATATGAAAGCTTTAAGATCATAGGTTGTGCGGGAACCAAGGGTATTACGGCTCTTTTCATGTTTGTCTTATCTCATTCCTATAGATAGAGCGCATGCGGCGTACGCCACAGGCTAACAGCGTCGGCAAAATTGGTCCACCGGATCAGTTACAGTTGGCAAACGATACAGAGTACACGGTAACCTCTGTCGGTAACAATGGGCGCAAAAGAAACATGGTCATGCCGAAGAATCAAGCTCATATTGGAGCGAATCTGCAATACCACAAAGTGGATACAAATGGCGTAGTCATAGCGCTAGTCAAAAATAGCGTCGCTGGCATGGCGGGATATGCGAAAGACGCACCCAATCCATGGGCTCGCAGCAGCTTCTCGGAGCAAGCGCGCAACCCCTGGGCACGGAGCAGCTTCTCGGAGCAAGCGCGCAACCCCTGGGCACGCAGCAGCTTCTCGGAGCAAGCGCGCAACCCTTGGGCACGCAGCAGCTTCTCGGAGCAAGCGCAACCCCTAGGCACGGAGCAGCTTCTGGAGCAAGCGCGCAACCCCTGGGCACGCAGCAGTTTCTTCGGAGCAAGCGCAACCCTGGGCACGCAGCACTTTCGAACAAGCGCGCAAACCTTGGGCCTGCAGCTAATGTGAGGCCTTTGTTATAGACGTATTTGCCAAACGCATTGTGCGTTGGCGGATAAGGTGCTCCATGCAGACCCACTTCGTGCTCGGTGCGCTGGAGCCGTCACTGTATCACCAGCGCCCCACAGGGGATAAGTTACAGCGACCGAGGATCGCATTATCTCTCCGTTCGCTACCGGGAGCAGCTTGCCGAAGCGGGCATAGAACTGTCCTTCGGCAGTCGAGGGGATAGAGATAACAATGCCCTAGCCGAGACCATCAACGGCTTGACAAGACCGAAGCGATCCACCGCGGCGATGGTCATGGAAAACGCGGAGTCTGTGGAGATGGGGAACCCGCGACGGGTACACTGGTTCAACCATCACCGACTGCTGGAAAACAATCGGGTAGGCCGCCAGGCAGAAGGTGAGCAAACCACTAGCGGTTACTGGCTGAGAAGTAAAAGCTGGTGGGCCCAGATCTAATTCAAATTGCCTCCACGCAAAACGAGGCGATTCATAACTTCCGCCTCATCTCCTTCCGAGTAGCGAATTGTTCTCCGTGAATTGGCTCCACTTTGAGCAGTTCTCTGCCCAGACGTTGTCCCATCGATTCCCCATACTACTCATGTTGCAGATCATTTCATGCTCGTCCGGCAGTACTCTGGGAAGCCCCTCAATAATGGCTTCTGTGATTAGGCACCGGTCGGCATGCTGCGAACGCAACAGCGCCGTCGTGAGCGCGTCACAGACCAATTTTTGCGGTCTGCGGGACATCGGCCCAGCCAATCACCCTGCGAGAGTACAGGTCAAACACGGTAGCTAAGTATAATCAGCCTCCTCGGTCCGCAGGTAGGGGAGATGGTCGCTAACGTAGTTATGGTTGACTGCGCAGCGGTAAAACTATAATTCAGCAGATTAGGGGCCATCGGCAAATTATAGCGGGAGTAAGTGGTCGACTAGAACTTCTTGTCGCCTTGGTCCCCGCGCTTCCGTCGCCGCAGGCTGCTGGCAACCTTTGCACTCATGGCAGTGCGTCAGCATTGACCAGATTCAAATTTAATTAGCAATCCAGAGCGGCCTTTCTTATTTTCAAAGGCCCCTGACGACTCTTTTCCAGCCGGTGCCGCTCCTCCCACCAAGGCGATCTCTGTCGCCGCTGCTTACTTCGCCAATATACGTCACTGCGCCACATTCAGCACTGGCCAAATGGTCGTCACCGGAATGTAGGTGCATGATCCATAAACACAAACTTCACTTCAGGCTTTTGGCGGAGTATATGACCGTCCTTGTAACGATGGCGAGGTACTCCGCCACCTCGGCCAATTGATGTACAAGGCGGGTAGCGATCTCAACGGCTTGTTGCCACCATATTTCACTGCGGTCCTGTGCAGTGCACGCCTTGTCTCTCCATCTAGTTATCTATTTGGCATGGCACGGTAAAGCGCGGGACTCGAACTCAACCGCTAGGGACCATGTGCAGACTTCGCTGTATTCCACGCAATTGGTTGACACAGAATTTTGAACGCCGCCCCTGAAATTCTAACATCACTAGCCACCCGGAGCCCCGACTTGTTCGCCATCCCGAAATTTACATGCAATGATGTCGGCGAACTCCTCACAGTCACAGGGCGTCTATCATTAGGCAGGATCAAGCCAACTTATTTTCTGGCGACTAATGCGCCGGATTCTTGCCATCCACCCGCACTGTTAAACCCTCCTCGGGCTTGTTTTGTGCCAATGAAACAGGGTGATGTCGGGGGATACCATGCTTCACGGGACAACACTGGCACTTGACAGGTTCTTTGGGCGGCATCATTCTCTTAAGCGCCGCTTGCTTGCGTTCCTCTGGATATTATCGCTTCATATTGACGAAAAATTAGACACGACAACCACCCTGACTCGGAGAGTTGTGGAACAGCCGCCAACTTCACAGAAGTCTTGACCGCCCGCCTCTGAATCAGCTTTACTTGAGTCGTCGCCAGTGCAAAAAAAGATTGGATCATGGGTATATATAAATTAGCATAATGGTTCCGGCCTGCACAAAATACGGGAGTTGTATAAGATTTTTTACATCATAATAGTAGGCATTTATGAATGAAATTGATAATAACGGCTTTAAATTTTGTACTTTTGTTTTGCCATCATGTTCCAGCCTATGCATCACAAGCGCGACTATCTCAGTCCACTCTGTCCATTTTGATTGATCAACCAGTCATAGCCGCGATCTTTCGTGATAGATTGGGAGGCTTTGATAGGCACTCAGGAAGGCTCCATAGAAATTCGATGGCGCGAACTTAGTTCTGTCCAATCTCCTGATTTGAAACAACGAAAACTGGATCCCCTCTTCAGACATTAGGGGAATTGCTGAAGATGGTGATGGAACCTACCCTCGCAACATACGGTGGGGACTGCGCTGGGACACGATCACAAACGCATTTGTACCAAGTCGTTACTTGAATTCAGACGAGGATTACCAGCTCACCTATCTCCATGTAGCCAATGGCGGTAATATTTGGACAGGAACTAAGGACAAGGTGATTCGCTATGGCAAAGATTTCCATTTTTCTGCGAATTGGCATGGAGTCTCGTACATTACAAAGACTGTGGGAACACCATATACTTTTATAGAAGTTGAACCTGGCGAGCTTATAGTGGGAAGCAGTTTTGGTCTAGCAAAATTATCAAACCACAACAAAACAGTCACAAAATATGACCTATCACCTTTAGGCATTCAAGGATACTTTGGAGTTACCGCAATCGAATTGGATATTGCGGGGAACCTTTTAATCGGAACTGATACTGGCGATTTAGCTGTTTAGATTTGGCTAGTGGCATTGTTGTTGCCCACGCCACTTTGGGAAGAAATTCCCCAAAGCTAGTATCTGACTTCGCGTTTCATGACGATAAGTTGCTTATCGCAACTGACGAAGGCCTCTATTTGTCGGACACAGATCTCTCGAACATTTCCGACATAAGCTTAGAAGGCGCGGGGCTTCTAGTAGCGATGTAACAAGCCTTTATCAAGACGCTGATCATGTATGGGTAGGAACATATAACGGACTAGATATTTTATCCTCGGCTCCATTCGAACTATTCAATAATAAAAATAGCGGCGTAAATAACGATGTGCTTTCGTTTGAACAAGATTCTAGTGGTCGCATCTGGGTTGGTACTTACGGTGGATTATACTTTATGATGAGAGCCGAAAGTCGAATAGTAAATTTGAAATTCAATTTGAATCTGCTGTTTTAGTTGATCAGCGAGTAACCGCACTAGCTGCTTCTAAAGGTCAGCAACTTTGGGTAGGCTTTTATCGAGGGGGGCTTCAGTCGATAAATACTATGACGGGGGAAACATATGCACCTAAAATTGAAAATGCGAGCGAAATGTTTGTAATGGACTTGTTTGAAGACAAAGCTAAAAATCTGTGGATTGCAACGCAAACACACGGCTTGATTCGAGTAACTTCCGACAAAATTTACTATTATTATAGTAGCGGCATACTTATTGAAAAAGGTGTGTCTTTAATTTTCTCCGGATTAGACAAGCTCATAGTTGTCTCAACTAAAAACAAAATATATGAATATAATTATAATACTAATAGATTCTCCATTTTGGATTTCGACTTTGGCTTTGGATTAGATAAAACCGTTATTTTTAGCATAAGCCAAAGTCAAAACGGAGACATCTGGTTTGGCACCAAAGACCACCCCCCCCGGGGGCTTGTTTCAATGGCGAAACTCCGATCAAAAATCGAAGATATTCAGACTAAATCATGTTGGTAAGGGAACTGAGTTAGAATATGCAACCATTTATGGAATATCTTCGGATGTGACAGGAAGTTTATGGTGCTCAACTCAAAGCGGGGTATTAAAACTTAGTTCAAGTGGTCAGCCGATCAAGAGGTTTACCATGGCGGATGGGCTGCAGGGCGGCGATTTTTCATTTGGAGCATCATTCACCAGCCAAGCAGGTCTCATCTACCTTCGGTGGGATGAATGATACAAACAGATTCGATCCGAACCAAATCAAAATTGATAGCTCTGAATCTCCCATGCGAATGACTGGCATTAGTTTTCCAGAACAAGACGACAACAGAAGCACGAAAGGACTTTCTGACGTCAAGAATTTGCAATTAACATATAAGGACCAAGTTGTCACATTCCAATTTAGCGTTCTCGATTTTATTGATGTCGAAAAAAACCAATTCCGCTACAAACTCGAAAACTTTGACACTCAGTGGATAGAAAGCGGTACAAGAAATACTGCAACCTACGCAGAACCTCCCCGCCGGCAACTATATGTGCTGCGGGTTCAAGGCGCAACTCTGCAGGTATATGGAATCGTGAAGGAATTAAACTTGGCATTCAAGTGCTTCCTCCCCGTGGCGCTCTTTGGTGGGCTTACATAATCTATTGCACGACATTGCTATTACTTTCTTGGGGACTGCATCGTATTTATCGCAGTTATGCCATCGATAGACTGTCCGCACAAATGGCACGAGAAATGTTCGAGGCTGAAAACAAAGCTGATGACGATGCAGGAACAGCTCGAACTTCAGGACGAGATTGTTAAATCGACTTATCAGCACAATATTACGACACTATCATTAGTCAACGACTGTATTTACGCACGAAGCGTCAATCTACCAGATAAATTAAGACATAGTTCGACACAGAGTAGCATCAGGCGCATTTCTGCTTTATCCAGCCTGGAAGACTGCATTAGCTATCAGGCCGGTGGTCCGGTCGCAAATCTTCATAAGTACACAGATGATATTTTACATGTCCTACTTGAGAATACTCCTGTGAACGGGAAACGATTGTGGCCATCAACGAAGTGACAGCGATTCCACTTTCAGCCGACCTAGCATCTCCAATCTCCTCATACTATACGAATTGTTGGAAAATAGCGTACAACACGCTTTTGTGGACGACTCCCGGCGAATTATATTCATGTGAAATTGGAGCCTAGAACTACTGACACAGAATACTCTCGCTATTTGTACTTATCTGTTCATGACAGCGGTATAGGTGTGCGCGATGACATTGAAGAACTAGCAAGAGAAGGTTCCGGGATCGCTATGGTGCATTCCATTGTCAAAAGACATGGCGGAAGTGTGCACTACTCCGGCGAAAACGGCACCCGAGTTTTGATAACCATCCCTGATAACACTTAAGGAGCGTAAGCTTCCCCAATTGAGCAACAGGACATAACTAGAGCTTTCTGGCATTTTATAGCCAGGAGGTTCACATGAAAAAATCACGTTTCACCGAGTCCCAGGTCGTCGCCATCCTGAAGGAGGCCGACGCGGGGATGCTGGTCAAGGACATCTGCCGAAAGCACGGCATCAGCGATGCCACCTACTACACCTGGAAGGCCAAGTACGGTGGCATGGAGGCGTCCGATCTCAAGCGCATGAAGGAGATGGAGAACGAAAACGCCAAGCTCAAGCGGATGTACGCCGACCTTGCGCTGGAAAATGCCGCCATGAAGGAGCTCATTACAAAAAAGCTCTGACACCGGCGGCGAAGCAGCGGCAGACTTTCGGGTGAAGGATCAGAAGCTGTCCGTCGCCCGCTCCTGTCTGTGTGTAGGGACTTTCCAGATCGGCCTATTATCGGCCACCGGAGCATTGGACCGTGCGAGACGCCGAGACGACGCCGCCGCGCTGGCTGAACTGGCGGAGGGTCGACCGAGTCGGGGTTTCTGGAAGTGCCGCAAGCAACTGCGGCGCCAAGGGCACCCCTGGAATCTCAAGCGCATTTACCGGGTATACAAGATGATGAATCTGCACTTGCGGCGCCGGGCGAAGCAGTGTTTACCGAAACGGCATCGGGTTGAGCTCTATGTGCCTGCGCTACCGGATACGGTGTGGTCTGCGGACTTCATGTCCGACGCACTGCTGACCGGAAAGCGTTTTCGGACGTTTAACATCACTGACGATTTCAACCGCGAGGCATTGCATATCGAGATCGACACCTCCATCACGTCCGAGCGTCTGGTTCGTGGGTATTTGAGCAGTTGCGGCGTGAGCACGGCTTGCCCGAAGTGCTACGGACAGACAACGGGGCCGGAATTCTCGGAGAGGCGTTTACGGCCTGGGCCAGAGAGGCTGGCATGGCAATCCAGTACATCCAGCCGGGTAAGCCTAACCAGAACGCCTACATAGAGCGCTTCAATCGAACGTATCGTGAAGAGGTGCTGGATCAGTATCTGTTTATCCCCTCGACCATGTGCGAGGCACATGGCTTTGGATGATCGAGTGCAACGAGGAGCGACCGCACGATGCGCTGGGCGATCTGACGCCGCTGGAAAGAGAAAACAAGCCGCCGGAAACCCTAGTTTTGAACTGTGCATTTGACGTGAAGTTTACGGGATGACCCCGATACAGTCGGCAAAGATCAATGGCCTTGATCCGCAGGCGTATCTGCGCGATGTACTTGAGCGTATGCCCACAGCCAGGCGATCAGACCTGGATGAGCTGCTGCCGCACAATTGGAAAGCGCCGGTCAAGGTGTGATGGCTGGGCGGTTACATTCTTGTTTTTGTTGGCTTGGTCATCGCTGCCCCTGTGTGCAGTAAAGTTCGATGACCATTTACACAGTTAAATTGACATCTTCGTTGGCCAGGGTTCTATGCAGCGTTATTCAAATAGGAATCGACGTTGTCATAGTAACTGCGCATCGGAAAATGTTATTCTATCTAACTGTTTGAATTTTACAAAAATACTCAGTTATTATTTGCGGTAACAGTTTGTGCCCACAGGCGGGATACCTTGTTTTTCCGGGGCAGAGCTAGATCAGGATAATCCGATGAAACTTTCAGTAATCTCGTTTCTATGATATGGTGCGAGAAATTCCCCGCACCTGTAGAGTTTGGCGCGCGACTACCAACACGGTGCTCGCGATCTTAATTATGAAGTGCTGTTGATCGACAATGGCTCACCTGTTCCACTGGATGAGGCTACATGGGCGGGAATCGATGCCTGTTAGGTTGATTTGCGTGCCGGTGACGCCCCCGCCCTCCCCAGCGAAGGCGATAATATTGCATCTCGCAGAGGCGAAGGGGCGAAATTGTCTGCCTGATGATAGATGGCGCGCACCCTGTGGACCCCAGGTGTGTTTCGCATGGCGATTTCCGGCTATCAGGCTTTTGATAATGCAGTTGTTGCAATTCGGTACTTTTTATCTTGGGGTCGAAGAGCAAACTGTGTCTGTGAACAAAGGCTGCGACAAGCAGGCGGAGGACAAACTGCTGGAACGCATTCATTGGCCCAGGGATGGCTACCGGCTCTTTGAGATCAGCACGCCACTGCGCTCAGGGGCGAAGAAGTTTACCTGGTTCAATGGCATGTTTGAATCAAATTGTCTTTTCATGAGGAAGTCGCTTTTGGAAACTTGGTGGCGCAGATGAGCGCTTCGATCATCCTGGTGGTGGCTTCCTGAACCTGGATACTTTCAAGCGTGCTGTTGAGGCGGCGGGTGTTACTCCGATACAAATTATCGGTGAAGGCAGTTCACCAGTTGCACGGCGGTCTAACGACCAATAGTGACAGCGGAAAGCGTGCAGCTCTGCTGGAGAGGTATCGCGAGCAGTACGCGCGGATTCGCGGCCACACTGAACTTCGCGGCAAAGGTCCCATTTATTTATATGGGCCAAGTATGCCTACGGTCGCTTCAAATATCACTGCAGTGGAACGCCGACGGGCACGCCTTTGCAGGAAAGCTGGTTGATCAGTGATCTGGAAGCTTCGCGCATTTGCAATTTACTTGTTCGAGAATCCTGGTTTTTGGCCCGGCGTTACTTTGCCAAATGCAGCGAATTTCTTTTACTATGTGGGTACGCGTTATTCTGACGTCAGTTCCTGAATGCCCGCGCATCCACCTATGAGACCTCCATGAAAATGGTCCATCATTTATCGCCTACAACATGGCGAGAGAAATACCTCGCACCCCTGTTGCCATCGCGTAGTTACCAACTCGGCAATGAAAACCTGGAGACAAGTCCTCCTGGTCGACAACGGTTCCCGATCCCATTGAATCCCGCATCCTGGTCGCACGTGGATGCTGGTGCGACTGATTCAACTGACCGATGCTTCGCATTCTCCCCGCCAGGGCTATCAATGTCGCGCTGCAGCAATCAGTCGGCGAGATTGTCTGCCTGATGATAGACGGTTCACACCCGCTGACCCCGCGCGTTCGTATGGTTCTGGCTTCCTATGCCGCATTTGAAAACCCTGTTGTGGCGACGCGCTACTTCTGGCTCGGCCCAGACACGCAGAACGATCTGGATTACCCGCGGATACAGCAAGAGTGTCGAGGATCAGCTATTGCAGGATACACTGGCCGGAAGATGGGTATCGGCTGTATGAGGTCGGCACTCCATTGCGCGCTGTGCAGAAAATATCAACTGGTTGAACCGCATGTTCGAATCGAACTGCCTGTTTATGAAGCGATCGCTATTCTGTGAATAGGTGGAGCGGAAGAGCGCTTCGCTTCGCCCGGAGGTGGCCTGATCAACTCGGATATCTTCGCTGCAGCCGATGTGAATGGCGTGACGCCAGTGCAACTGATCGGTGAGGGCAGTTTTCACCAACTGCACGGAGGGACAACGACCAATGTCACTCCGGAAGAGCGCAATGCGCGGGTGCAGCGGTTCAGGGAGGAATACGCCGAGATTCGCGGGCACGACAAAATCATGACAGATAAATCATTCCATTTTATGGGCCATTTGCCCACTGACGCGTCCAAGATACACCGACTGCGGTGGTAGCCTGTAGCCAATGAGGCAGTGGCACTGCGCGCGAACTGGTGATTCACCAGCCATGGTGACGCAAGTCAATGGTGCCGGTGGCGCTGAACACAACGCCCTCTCGCGCCAAGCGGTCGCGTTGGGTAGCGTGGGGTTTTGAACCCTCGGGGAGTGAAATCCGGCCCTGCGAATTGACCACCCTATGCCAGGGGATGCGAGTGTTGGTCGGCAATCCGCGCAGGGCGTAGCCAACCCGCCTGGCCGCACGAGACAGACCGGCTTTTTCTGCTACCTGGCCATAGGTCGCCACCCGCCCTGGCGGAATTGCCGCGACAACCTGCCAGATGCGCTGATTTAAGCCTAATTCGCTGTCTGTCATGTCACTTTGCCACAGCCAGTTTCATCACTAGTGTGGCAGAGGGCGCGCCAAGGGTCGAGGTAACGCCTGTATTGGAGCGCCTGCGTTGATGTTTTGCTTTAAAATCGCGCAATCGCCCCCAAATCTGTGAAGCACAATGGAGAACGTCCCAACATGCGAGTTGCTATTCTGCTTCTGCCCTGGCTGGAGCTTTTCACCCTTATCGAATTGGGCATTAAAACCAGCGCCCTGACTGCCATCGCGTATGTTTTCGCTACCCTGTTCATTGGCCTGGCCATACTGCGTCGCCAGGGTAGGGGTATGTTTGAGCGCCTGCGACAAGCGCAGGACGGGCGGGTACTTGGCCCTGAGTTGTTCCTGGATGACATGGCAATGGGGTTTGCTGGCCTGTTATTGATGGTTCCAGGCATGATCACCGACCTTTTCGCGCTGATAGTGATGGTGGGCCCGCTGCGACGTCGCCTTGCACGGTCCATTCTGGGACCGCAGGTGGTTGTGCGTACCTCGCAGCGGCATGCGGGCCCTCACGAGACTATCGAAGGCGACTACCGCCACGTTACTGACGATAAAAATTCCTAAGTCTTTGTAAATAAAAAGAAAAATTAAAATTGCAGTCGACTGCGGGCTCGGCCTGCAAGCACTTGACGTCCCCATGTTCCCGGCTAGAATTAGCACTCTCTTGAAAAGAGTGCTAACTGGGTCTTGAAATCCGCATTCATGCCCCAATTAAGCAGGCTAAGCCTCGTTTCGGGGTCCACATAACACTGTTACTTTGGAGAGCTTCACAAATGAAAATCCGTCCGCTGTACGATCGCGTGGTCGTTCGTCGCAAGGGAAGAAGAAACCGCTACTGCAGGCGGCATCTTGTTGCCTGGTTCCGCCAAAGAGAAGCCTAATCAGGGCGAAGTTGTTGCTATAGGCAACGGCAAGATTCTGGATAGCGGTGAACTGCGCGCACTGACTGTAAAAGTCGGCGACAAGGTCGTATTTGGCCAGTATGCCGGCAGCAATACCATCGAAGTCGATGGCGAAGAACTGATCATCATGGGTGAGAACGAAATCTTTGCAGTGGTCGAATAAGACCGCAAAGTTATTGTTTCTCTCGAGTTTAAACCAGATTAAGACGTAAGGAATTTTCACCATGGCAAAAGACGTAATTTTCGGTAGTAGCGCTCGTCAGCGCATGCTGAATGGCGTGAACATTTTGGCTGACGCTGTTAAAGCAACCCTGGGCCCCAAAGGCCGCAATGTCATTCTCGACAAGTCGTTCGGTGCTCCCACCGTGACCAAGGACGGCGTTTCCGTCGCGAAAGAAATCCAATTGAAAGACAAGATCGAAAACATGGGCGCGCAGATGCTCAAGGAAGTCGCGTCGCAAGCTTCTGATGTAGCGGGAGACGGCACGACTACCGCGACCGTTCTGGCGCAGGCAATTGTAAATGAAGGCCTCAAGAACGTAGCCGCCGGCATGAACCCCATGGATCTCAAGCGCGGCATTGATAAAGCGATTGCTGCAGCAGTGGAAAAATTTCGGCACAAGCCATTCCCTGCGAAGACAGCAAGTCCATCGCACAGGTCGGTTCAATTTCCGCCAACAGCGATGAAGCCGTGGGCCAGATCATTGCCGAGGCCATGGAGAAGGTCGGTAAAGAAGGCGTTATCACGGTTGAAGAAGGCTCCGGTTTGGAAAATGAACTGGATGTCGTAGAAGGCATGCAGTTTGACCGTGGTTACCTCTCTCCCTACTTCATCAATAACCAGGAGAACATGAGCGTCAATATCGACGATCCCCTGATCCTGTTGGTAGAGAAGAAAATTTCGAATATCCGTGAATTGCTCCCGCTGCTGGAGCAGGTTGCCAAGTCTTCCAGGCCGCTGGTGATCATCGCTGAGGACGTAGAAGGTGAGGCGTTGGCGACTTTGGTGGTGAACAACCTGCGCGGCATCGTGAAAGTCACTGCGTGTAAAGCACCCGGCTTTGGCGATCGTCGCAAAGCGATGCTGCAGGATATTGCTATCCTGAGCGGCGGCACCGTGATTTCCGAGGAAGTCGGTCTGGACCTGGAATCCGCGACTCTGGAACACCTTGGTAACGCCAAGCGTGTCACCATGGACAAGGATAACAGCACCATCATTGATGGCGCCGGCGATGCCGATGCTATCAAGGCGCGTGTAAACGAGATTCGAGTGCAGATCGAAAACACCACTTCTGATTACGATCGTGAAAAACTGCAGGAGCGTGTGGCCAAGCTGGCTGGCGGTGTTGCTGTCATCAAGGTGGGAGCTGCAACCGAGATCGAAATGAAAGAGAAGAAGGCTCGCGTTGAAGATGCCCTGCATGCAACCCGCGCTGCCGTGGAAGAAGGCGTTGTGGCGGGCGGCGGTGTTGCGCTGGTTCGCGCGCTGATGGAAATCGCTGGTCTGAAGGGCGACAACGAAGATCAGACTCACGGTATCAACGCCGCTCTGCGCGCCATGGAAATGCCGCTGCGCCAGATCGTCGAAAATGCCGGCGATGAAGGCTCGGTGGTTCTGGATAAAGTGAAGCATGGTGGCACGGGTAACTACGGCTACAACGCTGCGACCGGCGAGTACGGCGATATGATCAAGATGGGCATCCTGGATCCTGCCAAGGTCACGCGCACTGCTCTGCAAGCTGCTGGCTCCGTTGCCGGCCTGATGATCACCACTGAGGTGATGATCTGTGAAGCTGTCGAGGAAGGTGGCACACATGGTGGCCCTGATATGGGCGGCATGGGTGGCATGGGCGGCATGGGCGGCATGATGTAAATCAGGCTGACCGGTTAACCGCGAGAAACCCTGCCGAGAGGTGGGGTTTTTTGTGCCTGAAAAAGGGCGGGCAAGGTTTTTTTGGAAGCGCTTAACCGCTTTTTTTATGTACAATGGCAACTGTTTTTTTACAACAACAAAGGGAGAAAACCATGATTCTCGAATTTGCCTTCAGGTGGGCTCATGTCTTGTTCGGTATAGTCTGGATAGGCATGTTGTACTACTTCAATTTTGTTCAAACTGAATATTTCAAGGAAGCTGAAGCCAGTGCCAAGGCGGATGCGATCAAGAAGCTGGCTCCGCGGGCTCTGTGGTGGTTTCGCTGGGGTGCGATGTTTACCTTCCTCACGGGTCTTGTTTTATTACATTTGATCGGCGCTACAACCAATTTCATGGGCATGCCGCTGATTACCATGGGAGCGTTGGCAGGTACGATTATGTTCCTCAACGTCTGGCTGATTATTTGGCCAAACCAGCAAGTCGTGCTGGGTCTAAAGCAGGGTGATGGCCCTTCCAGCGCTGCGAAAGCGGGGTTGGCATCGCGCACCAATACCCTGTTATCCGCTCCCATGCTGTTCGGCATGTTGGGTTCGAAGCATCTGTATATAGAGGACGTTAGCAACACAGGCCTTTATGCCTGTTTGGCCATCATCATACTTCTGGAGGCTAATGCCTTGTTTGGCAAGCTGGGTCCCATCACTACCATCAAGGGTGTGATCCACTGCAGCCTGGGCCTTACAGTGGTGATGTGGGCGCTCCTCGCCTACCTGTAAGTCGTTTGTAATTCAGCTACGCCAAAGCCGGGTCTCCCCCGGCTTTTTTTGTTCCGCTCCCGTAGGCGATATGTATAATCGGGACTTCCATTTACGCAGTGTATTTGCCGCATGCCACACGACGATCTTGATCATATTCCTTCGATAGTACCGACCCGTGACGGCATGCCCGAGCGCGGCGATGCCCGAGCCAGGGCCAACAGCCGCAATGAGGGAAGTCGGCAGCCGAATTCGCAAAAGCCTGCGGTCAAGGAGCGTGGCACAGGGGTTTTGCCCCGCCTCTTTATTTTCGTGTCCCTGATAGTCGCTGTTGCGGCCTGCGCCTGGGCATGGCGGTTGCAGACGCAATTACTGCAGGCCGATGAACATATTGCTGACTACGCCACGCGTATTGGCGATCTGGAGGCGAGATTGTCCGATACCGATGAAGGCATGAACCAGAATGCTGAGGTGCAGGCAGCAAAACTCACAGAGCTGGATAAAGAAGTGCGCAAGCTTTGGGACAACGTCTGGAAGGAGACCAAGGACCGGCTGAGCAAACTGGAGTCAGGCAATGCCAGCCAGGATAAAAACATCAGTGCGGTGCATGGCAGTGTGTCCACCACGCAGTCGCAGGCAAAAGCAATGTCCGCCGAGGTTGCAGCGCTAAAGGCTGAGCTCGCGGGGCTGAAGGGTGATAACGCCGAACTCAAAAGTATCGCTGGCGATATGGCGCGTCTTATTAGCAGCGCCAAGGCCAATCAAGCGGAGGTAGAGCGTGTGGCGGATACCCTGAACCAGATCAACCTTTCACTGGCCAAACTGGACAAGCGCGTGGCGAGTAACGAGGAATGGGTTGCCTCGATCAATACCTTCCGCAAACAGATCAATACCAGTATCAGCGAGTTACAAGCCGCAGGCAGAAGCCAGTAGGCGCCGAACTAAAATAGCACAGGCACTACACAATCGGCCGAATTGGCTGTCTGTAGTCATCAATTCCTGGGTGTATGATACCCCTCCTTTTTCTACCTCCGCACCACAAGGACTACTACCATGACCGTTATTCGACAGGACGACTTCATCGATAGCGTCGCCGATGCGCTGCAGTTCATTTCCTACTACCACCCGCTGGATTTTGTGAAGGCGGTGAATGAGGCGTATGAGCGAGAACAGAATCCCGCCGCCCGCGACGCAATGGCACAGATCCTGATCAATTCCAGGATGTGCGCGCAAGGGCATCGCCCTATCTGTCAGGACACGGGCATCGTCACTGTCTTTCTGAAGATTGGCATGGACGTGCGCTGGGACGCCGAACTGTCGGTGTCTGAGATGGTGAACGAAGGCGTGCGCCGGGCCTACACGCACCCTGACAACGTGCTGCGTGCGTCCATCCTGGAAGACCCGGCGGGTGCTCGCCGCAATACCAAGGACAATACCCCGGCAGTGATTCACATGGAGGTAGTGAAGGGCGACACCGTGGATGTGCAGGTGGCGGCCAAGGGTGGCGGCTCGGAGAATAAATCCAAGCTGGCGATGCTGAATCCATCGGACAGCATCGTGGAGTGGGTGGTCAAAACCGTTCCTACGATGGGCGCTGGTTGGTGCCCGCCGGGCATGTTGGGGATCGGCATCGGCGGCACTGCCGAGAAGGCGGCAGTCATGGCCAAAGAAGCGCTGATGGATCCTATCGATATCCATGAATTGCGCGAGCGCGGCCCGTCCAACCGGGTGGAGGAACTGCGCCTGGAAATTATGGAGGCCGTCAATAAACTGGGTATCGGCGCAGGGCCTGGGTGGCCTCACCACGGTGATGGATGTGAAAATCCGGGACTTCCCCACGCACGCGGCGTCACTGCCCGTCGCGATGATTCCCAACTGTGCGGCCACTCGGCATGCGCACTTCGTGCTGGACGGCTCCGGTCCCTCCCTGCAGACGCCGCCCGACATCAATGACTGGCCGGATATCACGTGGGAAGTTGGTGAGAATGTACGCCGCATCAACCTCGATACGATCACGCGTGAGGAAGCGGCGCAGTGGCAGCCCGGCGATACGCTGCTGCTGTCGGGCAAGATGCTGACCGGGCGCGATGCGGCCCACAAGAAAATGAAAGAGCTGATTGAAAGCGGCGTGGGCCTGCCGGCGGAAGTGGACCTGAAGGGGCGCTTCATCTACTACGTCGGCCCGGTCGATCCGGTGCGCGATGAGGTGATGGGGCCAGCGGGGCCGACAACGGCCACGCGCATGGACAAATTCACTGACTTCATTCTTGAGCACACTGGCCTGCTGGGCATGATCGGCAAGGCCGAGCGTGGGCCGGTCGGGATACAGGCGATCAAAAAACATCGCGCGGTGTACCTGATGGCCGTGGGCGGCGCGGCGTACCTCGTATCGAAGGCAATCACCTCGGCCCGCGTAGTCGCCTTCCCTGAACTGGGGATGGAGGCGATTTACGAATTTGAAGTGAAAGACATGCCGGTCAGTGTGGCCGTGGACGCCAACGGCACTTCGGTGCATGAAATAGGCCCGAAGATCTGGCAGGCGAAGATCGCCGAGCAGGCGATAGAAGTTGCCTGATACGTTCTACTGGCACGATTACGAAACCTTCGGTGCGAATCCCTCACGGGACCGGCCGGTGCAGTTTGCGGGGCTGCGTACCGACGCGGAGCTGAACGTCATCGGCGCGCCATTGGTGATGTATTGCCGCCCCGCCAACGACTATTTACCGCATCCACAGGCCTGTCTCATCACCGGCATCACGCCGCAAAAGGCGCTTGCCGAAGGCCTGCCGGAGTGCGAGTTTATTGCGCGCATACATCGCGAACTCGCTTCGCCGGGAACCTGTGGCGTCGGTTACAACTCGCTGCGCTTCGATGACGAGATCACCCGCCACACGCTGTATCGCAATTTCTTTGACCCCTATGCGCGCGAGTGGCAGAACGGCAATTCCCGCTGGGACATCATCGATATGGTGCGCACGGCCTGCGCGCTGCGACCGGAGGGCATCGCGTGGCCATCGCGCGAGGATGGGCTGCCCAGCTTTCGTCTTGAGGACCTCACCCGCGCCAACGGCATCAACCATGCGGCTGCCCACGATGCGTTGTCCGATGTGCACGCCACGATCGCGCTGGCGCGGTTGATCCGCGAGCGGCAACCGCGCTTGTATGAATACGTGCTGCAATCTCGCGACAAACGCTGGGTTTCGGCGCAACTCGACATCGCAGCAATGAAACCGGTGCTGCATGTGTCCGGCATGTTTGGTGCCAGTCGCCACAATATTGCGTTGGTAGTGCCGCTGGCGGCGCACCCGAGCAATCGCAATGAAATCATCTGTTACGACCTGAATGCCGATCCGCAGGCGCTGTTTGATCTGCCCGTCGCGCAGTTGCAGGAACTGCTCTATACACGCAGCGACGCGCTGCCACCGGGCACCGAGCGGCTCGGCCTTAAATCAGTCCACCTCAATCGCTGCCCGGTACTGCTGACGCCAAAGATGGCCGATCCTGCTACCGCGCAGCGCCTGGGTATCAGCGGAGAACTCTGTCGCAAGCACCTGCTCGCACTGCGCGCATACCGCGATCGCGATGCCGCGCAGTTCACCGCCAAGGTACAAACTGTCGTCGCGGGCCGCACCTTCCCGGCGTCCAGTGATCCGGACCTGATGCTGTACAGCGGCGGCTTCTTCTCTGAACACGACAAGCGGACGCTGGAGCGGGTGCGCGCGCAGACACCCGAACAGCTGGCCAGCGCAACGTTTGTCTTTGAAGACCGCCGCCTGCCCCAAATGCTGTTTCGCTATCGCGCGCGCAACTACCCGGGTAGCCTTACGGAAGAAGAGCACGCGACCTGGGAAGATTATCGCTTCCAGCGGCTCACCGAGCCGGAGTTTGGGGCCGGTTACTGCATGGAAGCGTTTCAGGCCGACATCGAGGCCCTGCTCGCCGGCGGCGAACTTACAGAACAGCAGCAGCACCTGCTGGAGCAACTGCAGGATTACGCTGATTCGCTGTTAGCCTGAAGGCGCGGTAATTTTCTATGGTATTACGCACATGGGCAGCGCCCGGCGTCGCCCTTATAATGTCGTGCGTCTAACCCTTGCCACACCTAGTGCCACACCTTGTGTAGCAAGTCGTGTAGCGCCCGCTTTCAACCCAGGAGAACCAGCGTGCAGTTTGCCGGCAGCCATATCCTCTCAGTTTCCCAGTTTGAGCGGGAAGATGTTGAACGGATATTCGCCGTTGCCGACCGAATGGCACCCTATGCCCAGCGCCGGCGCGTCACGAACGTGCTCGACGGCGCGATCCTCGGGTCGATGTTCTTCGAGCCCAGCACGCGCACACGCGTCAGCTTTGGCAGTGCCTTCAACCTGCTGGGTGGCTAGTTTCGGGAAACTACCGGGTTTGAACATTCCGCGATAGCCAAGGGCGAATCCCTGTACGACACCGCCAGGGTGCTGAGCGGCTACTCGGATGTCATCACCATGCGGCATCCCGAGGTCGGATCGGTGAGCGAGTTTGCGGCGGCCAGTCGCGTCCCGGTGATTAACGGGGGCGACGGCAGCAATGAACATCCCAGCCAGGCCCTGCTCGATTTGTACACCATACGCAGTGAAATCACCGCCAGCGGGCGCGGCATCGATCAATTGCGTATCGCGATGGTCGGGGACCTGCGCTACGGGCGGACGGTGCATTCCCTGTGCAAGCTGCTGTGCCGTTTCCAGGGCGTGCAGGTCGTACTGGTGTCGCCGGACGCACTGCGCATGCCGCCAGAGATCGTCGAGAGCCTGCGCAGCACCGGGCACCATGTAGTGGAATCAGACCAGCTAGAGGAGAGCATCTCCCACGTGGATATCGTCTATTCCACCCGTATCCAGGAGGAGCGCTTCAGTTCGCAGGAAGAAGCGGATTTGTACCGCGGGCGCTTTCGCCTGAACCAGAGTATCTATACCAGGCACTGCGAACCGAACACCGTCATCATGCATCCGCTGCCGCGCGATTCCAGGGCCAACGCCCGGGAACTGGACGACGACCTGAACGACAATCCCAATCTTGCGATTTTTCGCCAGACCGATAACGGCCTGTTGGTACGCATGGCGTTGTTCGCACTGACACTGGATGTGGTGGACCAGGTGGACAAGCACGCACGCGACGTGAACTGGTACACCGGCGGGCGGTTTTGAGCGTGCCGGAATTGCGGTTTGGCGCCCAGGATGTCCGGCTGCTGGAGGATCGGATCGTCTGGTCAGGTCACTTTTCGATGCGTCGACTGACCCTGCAGCACCGGCGTTTTGCCGGCGGCTGGAGCGACCCCCTTGTGCGCGAGTTATTTGAGCGCGGTGATGCCGTGGCTGTGTTGCCCTACGATCCCGTCACGGACACCCTGGTGATGATTGAACAGTTTCGCCCGGGCGCGATTCGCGGTGATGACAGCCCGTGGATGCTCGAGTTGATCGCAGGCGTTGTCGGAGCCGGCGAGCGCGATGAAGACGTGGCGCACCGCGAGGCGATGGAAGAGGCGGCCTGCGAATTGGCGGAGCTGGTGCCCATAGCCACGGTGTTCCCGAGCGCGGGCGCCTGCACCGAGCAGGTTCGCCTGTTCTGCGGGCGTGTCACCAGGGCCGCGATAGGCGGTCTGCACGGTTTGCAGGAGGAGGGTGAGGATATCCTCGTGCATTCGATCACCCGCACGGATGCCCTGCAACTACTCGCCGAGAATCGCATTCCGAATGGTCACACGCTGATCGCGTTGCAGTGGTTGCACATTCACGGTGCCACCCTGCGGGAGCGCTGGGGCTGAGGCTCGCGGCTGAAGCCTGATCACACCATGACTGACAACACAGTAAACACACCTGCCAAAAAAGCTCCCGGCCTGCTGCGCTCCAGCGTGCTGGTCGGCAGCATGACGATGACCTCGCGCGTATTGGGCTTGTTGCGCGATGTGGTCGTGGCCGCCTTTGTAGGCGCCACTGCCAACGCAGACGCTTTCTTCGTCGCCTTCAAGATCCCCAACTTCCTGCGTCGCCTGTTTGCGGAAGGAGCTTTCTCCCAGGCATTCATCCCGGTGCTGGCGGATTACAAAGCCGATGGTAGTCGCGTTGCGGTGAAAGCGTTGATCGATCGCGTATCCGGCGTACTGGGCGGCTCACTGTTGTTGATCACTGCTATCTCGATGCTCGCGGCACCCATGATCACCATGATTTTTGCGCCGGGATTCGTCAGCCAGCCGGAAAAATTCGAGCTTACTGCGGCAATGATCCGCATCACCTTCCCCTACCTTTTGCTCATTTCGATGACGGGATTTTGCGGCGCGATACTGAACAGTTACGGTCGCTTTGCCGTGCCGGCGTTCACCCCGGTATTCCTGAACCTCTCACTGATTTTTGCCGCGCTGGTGGCGGCGCCGTGGTTTGAGGTGCCGGTGTTTGCGCTGGCCTGGGGCGTGCTTTTTCGCCGGAGTCATCCAGTTATTGTTTCAGTGCTGTACCGACTGGAGCTGGTACCGAGGCCGCGTTGGGACACGAAGGACGCGGGTGTGCGGCGCATCCTGAAGCTGATGGTGCCGGCGTTGTTCGGTGTGTCAGTCGGCCAGATCAATCTGCTGTTGGATACAGTGCTGGCGTCGTTCCTGCCCACCGGCAGTGTGTCCTGGTTGTACTACTCTGATCGGTTGGCGGAGCTGCCACTGGGCATTTTCGGCATCGCCATCGCGACGGTGATTCTACCTAACCTGTCGGCGCACCGCGCGGCGGCGCGCGAGTCACATTTCAGCGGCACGCTGGATTGGGCGGTGCGCTGGGTGTTGTTGATTGGCGTGCCGTCGGCATTGGCACTGGTGTTGTTGGCCCAGCCGATACTGATCACGCTGTTCCAGTACGGCAAGCTGACCTCGAACGACGTGAGTATGTCCGCCCTGAGCCTGCAGGCGTACAGTCTCGGCCTGGTCGCCTTCATGCTGGTGAAAGTTTTGGCGCCGGGATTTTACGCGCGCAAGGACACGGCCACCCCGGTAAAAATCGGTATCATCGCGATGGTCGCGAATATGTTTATGAACGTTTTGCTGGCAGTACCGTTGATGTACCTGTGGAACGTCGGGCATTTGGGGCTTGCGCTCGCGACCAGCCTTGCCGCGATCCTCAACGCCGGTCTGCTGCTGCGGGGATTGTTGCGCAACGGCATTTATCAGTTCCAGCCGGGCTGGGTGTCGTATCTCTGGCGTTTGCTGTTCGCCTGTGCCTGCATGGTTGCAGCGATCCTGTGGCTGGTGCCTGAGCATGGAACATGGCTGGGGTGGCATTGGCAGCGCCGGGTCGGGGAGCTGCTGTTGCTGTGTACGGTCGGTGTTATCGTTTACTTTGCCGCTCTCGGTTTGCTGGGTACCCGGATGTCACATCTTCGCGCTCCGGCAACGTTTTAGGGGCGCGGAGGCAGATTCACTCGTAGTAACGCGCCCAAATCAGGCGCCATACTGTGACCAAATCGTAGGCTATGCGGAGCAATTTCGTTATACTGCCGCGTTTGGTCTGATCGGGCATTCATACCTCATGGAATTGATTCGAGGCCTGCACAATCTGCGGCCCAGACATCACGGTTGTGTTGCCACTATCGGGGCTTTTGACGGTGTGCATCTCGGTCATCGGGCGGTCATCAATCATCTGCTGGAGAAGTCGGCAGAGTTTGCCTTGCCCTCGCTGATCATCGTATTCGAGCCGCTGCCACGCGAATATTTCGCTCCGCTCAAGGCGCCCGCCCGAATTATGAGTTTCTGGGAGAAATGCCGCGCACTGCAGAAGCTCGGGGTGGATCGCCTGTTGCGTATCCGTTTCAATGAGCAGTTTCGCGTACTGTCGCCACAGCGCTTCGTCGACGAGATTTTTGTCGCGGGGCTCGGTGTGCGTTATGTGGTGTTGGGGGATGATTTCCGTTTTGGCGCGGACCGACAGGGCGATATTGCGTTTATCCGCGAGCAGGGCCTGCGCTACGGGTTTGAAGCGGGCTCCACTCCCACGCTTACGATAGGCGGCGAACGTGTGAGCAGCACACGCATTCGGCAGGCGCTGGAGTGGGCGGACTTTGGTACTGCGCAAGCGCTGCTGGGTCGCCCCTACAGTATTTCCGGTCGCGTTATTCACGGGCGCCATTTGGGCACTGCGATCGGCACGCCCACCGCCAACGTGGAACTGCGGCGACTGCGGGCGCCGTTATCCGGCGTCTACACGGTGGAAGTCAGTGGTGGTGGTCTTCTCAATGCGCACGGTGTGGCGAATGTTGGAGTCAGGCCCACAGTGGATGACAGCATCAAGGCCAACCTGGAGGTGCATTTGCTGGATCGGTCGATCGACCTGTACGGTCGGCACATTGAGGTGACGTTCCGCCACAAGTTGCGCGAGGAGATCAAGTTTGGCTCCATCGCGGAATTGCAGGAAAACATTGCGAGGGATATTGAGAATGCCCGGGCCTGGTTTGGCCGGAGCGAGAATTCGATGACAACATTATGAGCGATTACAAAGACACCCTGAATCTGCCGGTGACGGCCTTCCCGATGAAAGCCAGCCTGGCGCAGCGCGAGCCGCAGCGCCTGCAGCAGTGGCAGGACATGGGCCTTTACGAGAAAATCCGCGCGGCCTGTGCCGGGCGGCCGAAGTTCATCCTGCACGATGGCCCTCCCTATGCCAACGGCGACCTGCATGTGGGGCATGCGCTGGGCAAGATCCTGAAGGACATGATTGTTAAATCGAAGACCCTGGATGGTTTTGATGCGCCGTATGTCCCCGGCTGGGACTGCCATGGCCTGCCCATCGAGTTGAATGTCGAGAAGAAGGTTGGAAAGCCCGGCGGCAAAGTCACACCGACTGAATTTCGCCAGAAATGCCGTGACTACGCGCGCGGCCAGATCGAAGGGCAGCGTGCGGATTTCATGCGCATGGGCGTGATCGGCGACTGGTCGAACCCTTACCTCACCATGGATTTCAAATTTGAAGCAGACATCGTGCGCGCACTGTCACGCATTGTTGAGAACGGGCATTTGCACAAGGGCTTCAAGCCAGTGCACTGGTGCATGGACTGCGGCTCGGCGCTGGCCGAGGCGGAGGTGGAATATCAGGACAAGCGCTCACCGGCGATTGATGTCGCGTTTGTCGCGGTCGATCCGGCTGCCTTCAATGCCGCCTGTGGCTCGCACTACGACGGCGAGATTGCTGTGCCGATCTGGACTACCACGCCGTGGACACTGCCCGCCAACATGGCTGTCAGCCTGCACCCGCAATTGGATTACGTACTGCTAGCGGGTGAGGGCCGGGCGCTGCTGGTGGCGGAACCGCTCGCGCAATCCTGCGTCGCGCGCTATGGCTTGCAAACGCTCGATATACTGGGCCGATGCAAGGGCGCTGCGCTGGAAAACCTGCTGTTGCAGCACTGTTTCCTCGACCGACAGGTGCCAGTGATTCTGGGCGATCATGTGACGACAGACGCGGGCACGGGCGCTGTGCATACGGCGCCAGCGCATGGCCAGGAAGACTTTATCGTGGGCCAGAAGTACAACCTTGAGGTGTATAACCCGGTAGGCGGCAATGGGGTTTTCCTGCCCGACACGGAACTGTTCGCGGGCCAGCATGTGCTCAAGGCCAATGCGCAGATCATCGCGCTGCTGCAACAGCGGGGCGTGTTGTTGCACCACGAGGAGATCGAGCATTCCTATCCGCATTGCTGGCGGCACAAAACACCGATCATATTTCGCGCGACGCCCCAGTGGTTTGTGAGCATGCAGCAGCAAGGCCTGTTGGACCAGGCACTGCTGGCGGTTGAGGGAGTGCGCTGGGTCCCGGACTGGGGCAAGGCGCGCATCGAGGGGATGCTGGCCAAGCGGCCGGATTGGTGCATTTCGCGCCAGCGTACCTGGGGCGTACCGATCGCGCTCTTTATCCACCGCGAGAGCGGCGCATTGCATCCGCGCACTTCACAACTGATGGAGCAAGTCGCACGGCGCATGGAAAGCTCCGGGGTGGATGCCTGGTTCGACCTGGACGCGGCCGAATTGTTGGGTGAAGAAGCGTCTGATTATGAGAAGGTGACCGACACACTGGATGTCTGGTTCGACTCAGGGGTTACGCACGCCTGCGTATTGCAGGAGCGCCCGGAGCTGCAGTTTCCGGCAGATTTGTATCTGGAGGGTTCCGACCAGCATCGCGGTTGGTTCCAGTCTTCGCTGCTGAGCAGTATCGCCATTCATGGCATCGCCCCTTACAAGCAGGTTCTTACTCACGGGTTTACCGTGGATGGCGATGGTCGCAAGATGTCGAAATCGCTGGGCAATATCGTGCCCGCGCGAAAAGCTCTCGATGATCTGGGTGCTGATGTCCTGCGCTTATGGGTGTCGGCCACGGATTACCGTGGTGAGGTGACGGTTAGCGATGAAATTTTCAATCGCACCGGAGACGCGTATCGCCGGATTCGCAATACGGCGCGCTTCCTGCTCTCCAATCTCAATGGTTTTGATCCCGTCGAAAATACTGTCGCGAATTCTGAGCTGTTGTCGCTGGATCGCTGGGCTGTGGATCGCGCGGCGCAACTGCAACAGGAGATCATCGAAGCGTATCGCGGCTACCACTTCCACCAGATTTACCAGAAATTACACACCTTCTGCGCCAATGATCTCGGCGGCTTCTATCTGGATGTTATCAAGGATCGCCTGTATACCACGCCCGCGAACAGTTTGGCGCGGCGCTCCGCGCAAACGGCGATGTACCAGATCAGCGAGGCGCTGGTGCGCTGGATCGCGCCCATCCTGAGTTTCACAGCCGAGGAAATTTGGGAGAACCTGCCGGGCGAGCGCGGCCCTTCCGTGATGCTGGAGCAATGGTACGGCGGGTTAGAGAGCCTGTCGCCAGGTGACACCATGGGCCGAAGTTTCTGGCAGCGCATGATGGCCGTGCGCACCGTGGTAAACAAGGCGATGGAAGTGCAGCGCGCTGCGGGCACCCTGCGTGGCTCACTCGATGCGACGGTGACGCTGTACTGCGCCGATGAATTGCGCGAGACGCTGTTGGCGCTGGGCGATGAGCTGCGTTTCGTGCTGATCACCTCTGCGGCGACGGTGTTGCCGCTCTCGGCTGCCGGTGCCGACGCCGTCACGACGGAGTTGCCGGAATTGCAGCTGCAGATCGCCCCCTCGACCGACGAAAAATGTGAACGCTGCTGGCATCGTAGCCCCACGATTGGCTGCAGCACCGCACATCCCACGCTGTGCGAGCGCTGTGTCGAAAATGTCGACGGCGACGGGGAGCGCCGCCGTTTTGCGTAACGGACTGCGCGCGCTGCCGTGGTTTGGCCTGGCACTGGTGGTGATCCTGCTGGATCAGTACACCAAGGCGCTGGCCGTCAGTCACCTCGAGTACGCGCAGCCGGTCCGCGTGTTCTGGTGGTTCAATCTCACGCTGCATCACAACACTGGCGCGGCGTTCAGTTTCCTCAGCGATGCGGGCGGCTGGCAGCGTTACTTTTTTACTGCCGTGGCGTCAGTGATCAGTATTGCGCTGGCCGTTTGGTTGACGGTGATGCCGCGCGGGCAGCGATTGCTGGCGCTGGCCCTCGGCTTGATCCTGGGTGGCGCGCTCGGCAACTTGTGGGATCGCGTGACGCTCGGGTATGTGGTGGACTTTATCTCGGTGCACTACGACAACCATTACTTTCCCACGTTTAATATCGCGGATTCGGCGATCTCAGTAGGTGCGGCCTGTCTGTTGCTGGACAGCTTTTTGCATCGCGACAAGCCAGCCGTCGGCACCAGTAGCACAACCGGGGGCTCAGAATGACGAATACGGTACCCGTCAGCGAAGGCACGCGAGTGTTCCTGAATTTTTCGGTCAGTCTTGAGGATGGCTCCGAGGTGGATACCAATTTTGGCGGCGACTCGGTCAATTTCGTGATTGGCGACGGCAGCCTGTTGCCCGGTTTCGAACGCCTGTTGTTTGGCATGTCTCCCGGTCAACGACAGATGTTCGTGGTTCCCCCCGAGGATGCCTTTGGCCAGCCCAATGACAACAATGTGCAGTACTTGCCGCGCGACCAGTTTGACGACGACGTGGCGCTGGAGATCGGCCTGGTATTTTCGTTTGCGGACGCCGCCGGCGGCGAGGTGCCCGGCATGATTATCGCGTTTGACGAGGACGAGGTCACTGTGGATTTCAATCATCCCTTGTCCGGGCGTACAATCCTGTTCGATGTGTTGATCCACAGGGTAGAACCGGCAGAGCTGCACTAGAACGCCGGAGCTTGAGGAGAATTTGTGGCAATGGAAATTCGACTGGCTAATCCCCGTGGGTTTTGCGCTGGGGTGGATCGAGCGATTGATATCGTAAACCGCGCGCTGGAGGTGTTCGGCGCGCCGATCTATGTGCGCCATGAAGTCGTGCACAACAAATTCGTGGTGGAAGATCTGCGCGCGCGCGGCGCGATCTTCGTCGACGACCTGCATGAAGTGCCCGACAACTGCATCGTGATATTCAGTGCGCACGGCGTATCACAGGCCGTGCGCAGGAAAGCGAGCCAACGCTTGCTCAAGGTGTTTGACGCCACCTGCCCGCTGGTCACGAAGGTGCATGTGGAAGTGGCCGGTTACAGTCTGCAGGGCCGGGAGTGTGTGCTGATCGGCCATCGCGGGCACCCCGAAGTCGAGGGGACGATGGGGCAGTACGACCGCAGTGCCGGTGGCGATATCTATCTTGTGGAAGACGACGAACAGGCCGCCGCGCTGGTGGTCAAGAATCCCGATAACCTGGCCTATGTCACGCAAACCACGCTGTCCATGGACGATACCGCAAAGGTCATAGATACCCTACGCGCGCGCTTTCCCAATATCGAGGGCCCGCGCAAGGACGACATCTGTTACGCCACGCAAAACCGCCAGGATGCCGTCAAAAAGCTGGCGGCCGATTGTGACCTGATGCTGGTGGTGGGCTCCCCTAATAGTTCCAACTCCAACCGCCTGCGCGAGCTGGCTGAACGCATGGGCGCAGAAGCCTACCTGCTGGATGGCGCGGAGGATATAAATCCCGACTGGCTGATCGGCAAAACCCGTATCGGCGTGACGGCCGGTGCCTCGGCACCGGAGGTGCTGGTGCAGGAGGTGTTGGACGGCCTGTGCGCGCTGGGCGCCAGCGCGCCGATTGAAGTCGCCGGCCGACCAGAGAATGTCACGTTCTCACTGCCGCGCGCATTGCGTATCGCGGCGAAGAATATCTAGCAGCAGACCTGGCACAACAGCCAGAAACGCATCCGCAGTTTTAAAGGCACCTCCGCCGCTCCCGTAACACCCAATCGACACAACACCCTTCCGGCATATCCAGCCATTCACTGGCACTTTGCACGCACTTTTCTAAGCTTGGAGTAACAAGGAGAAAAGCCGTGGATAGGATGTCGCTGCGTGACCCCGCCAGGGGATTTACGCTGATAGAACTGATGATCGTGCTGGTGGTGCTCGCCACGCTGCTGTCAGTGGGCGCGCCGCTGATGCAGAGCCAGTTGCACAGCAATCGCCTGCGCGCTGAATCGAGCCGCTTTCTGCATGCGATCAACCTGGCGCGCAGTGAAGCAGTCATGCGAAACCTGCCGGTCAGTATCTGCCCATCCGCGATGGCGACGACTGGTATCCCTGAATGCGCTGGCGTGTTTGCCGATGGCTGGATGGTGTTCGCCAATGCCGACAAGGACAAAATCGTCGATGCAGGTACCGATGAAGTACTCCGGGTTTTCGAGGGCTTGCCGGCCGGGTTCGTGCTCACCAACCGCACGGGCACACGCGATGCATTCGAGCTGATCAGTTACCTGCCCGATGGGTCGTCGCACAGTAATCGTACGCTGATGTTCTGTCCGCCACAGCAGTCCGCGGTGCAATCGCTCAGCATCGTTATGAATATTGTTGGCCGGGCGCGGCTGGTAGAGGGTTGGGGCGAATGTCCGGCGGTTTGATTGGCAATGCCATTGCCGCCTTGCGTGCCCAGGATGGGGCAGCGGGGGCAGCAAGCACGCGCAGGCGCTGCGCTATCTGCACACAGAGTGGCGTGGGCATGCTGGAGTTCCTGGTCGCACTGCTGATTTTCTCGGTGGGAATGATCGGCCTGATGTCGGCCCAACTGGCAGGCAAGAAGGCCAGCTTTGATGCCATCCAGCGCTCAAACGCAACCGCGCTGGTGCGCGATATTGTGGAGCGTATGCGCGCAAATCCCGGCCAGGCGATGGCGTATCAGGTAGTGGGAGCTGGCGATGAGGGCAGTCGCCTGCCACCGCCCGATGCCGATTGCGGTGTCACGGACTGCGGCGCGGAACAACTGGCGGCCTTTGACCTGTGGCAGTGGGAATCCCTGCTGGTGGGAGAATCGGCACGGGATGCAGCGGGTAACGCCGGCGGGCTGGTCGCGCCCCGGGCCTGTATTCGCAGTGCCGATGGCGCGGTCGACGTGGTCGTGAGTTGGCAGGGTGTGACGCGCGCCGTTATGTCTGCCCAGCCCGCGGCACCCACGGTGTGCGATGTGGGTATCGAGGACATCTCCCTGGAAGAGACGGACGAAGCATCGCTCCGCCATCGGCTGACCGTGTCCACATTTATTGCGAGGCGATGATGGCGCATACACGTCAGTGCACCAGCGGTTATCCCTGCTCCAGTGGAATGACGATCGTGGAGCTGCTGGTGTCGATGTTGCTCGGGCTGCTTCTCATCGCGGGCATGATCAGTGCGTATCTCAGTGCCAGCCGTCATTATGCCTATGAAGAACAAATGGCCCGTATGCAGGAGAATGGCCGCTACGCGATGCGTTTGTTGTCACGCGAATTCGCCATGGCAGGCTTTTATGGCGGGATGCCATCCTCCGTGGGTATCCCCGCCGCATCTGTCGGAACCGACTGCAGCGCGGGAGATTGGGCGCTGGACGTGCGCAATCCGTTGGACCTGATCAATGACTACGCCGGCCAATCGCCGCCGGTGTCGCAGCACCTTGCGGCGTTCAGTTGCCTGGATCGCACGGCTATCGCATGGAATACGGATCTCGTTGCGATAAAGCGCACCGCCGCCGAGGCCAGTTTGCAACGCGGGATACCCGCCGAATCCCTGACGTCGTCTACCGTTGAAGCCTGGTATCTTCGTGTTGTCTCCGGTATTGCGCCAACGTGGGAAATACTGCGCCCGATTGACCTGCGCAGTCCATCCAGAGCGCTGCCCTCACTGAGTTACTGGGAAGCAATTTCCCGCATCTTTTTTATTCGTAAGTATTCGGAAGAGCGCGGCGATGCCATCCCCAGCCTGTGTATGGAAACACTGGCAGGCGATGCGTTGACAGCGCGTTGCCTGGTCGAGGGCGTGGAGAACCTGCAGGTCGAGTTTGGTGTTGATACAGACGAAGACGGTGTTCCCAACCGCTACATTGCCGCCCCCACCGCCGCGCAGTTGCAACACGCCGTTGCCGTAAAAATCCACCTGTTGCTGCGCAGCATCGGCACGCTGCCCGGTCATCGGGATGACAAAATCTACCGTCTCGGCGTGAAGGCCTTGCCCGCCACACACGATGCCTACCTGCGGCGTGTACTCAGTTCCACCGTGCTGCTGCGCAACCATATCGCCTTCACAGGTTGAGGGAGGCAACGGTGACAACCATCAGCCGAAAATTACCGTTGTGGTCGAGTCGTGGTGCAGTGCTGCTGATTGCGCTGATATTCATGCTGCTGCTGTCGGTGATTGCCGCAACGGTCATGCAGTCAGCCATTTTGCAATTGCGCATGGCGGGCAACGACCAGTTTATGGAGGAGGCGCAGCATCTGGCGCAGGCCATTGCCGCTGAACTGTCGCTCAACCCGGGCAATTTTTTGCTGACGGGCGAAGTGGGTGACGGCAACTGCCCACCGGGGCGGCAGGACGCAGGCTGTGACCAGAGCCAGCTGCAGGTTCCCGCGTCGGTGCCCACGCTGGACGCTTATGCACTCGATTATCGCGTTGTCAGGCAGGAGCCCCTGCTGTGGAAAGGCTTTCCTGTCCGGGAGGCGGAGCACTTGGCGTCCAGCAGCACTGGATTTGATGCCGCGCTGTTTGAAATCGAAGTGCAATTGGATGGCAGTGGCAACGGACTGGGCAGCGCACATGTCGTGCAGGGCATGGTAGTGCGTGTGCCGGTGATGCGGTAGAACCGGGGGTGAGTGGCCATGAGAGGTAGTCTTCTGTTGTTACTGCTTTATCTGCTGGTGTGGTCGTTGCCTGCCGCAGCAGATGATACGGAGGCCTATGTATACCCGGGCACTACGCAGAGCACTTTCGTCCATGTGGTGATGGATCTGGGAGACAGCCAGGTGGATGCGCCACTGTGTACATTGGGCGTCAACTGCGGGCCGCCATTCATGACAGCGGAGGCGTATCGCCACCTCGGGGACATGTATGGCGAGGGTGAATCCGTGACGGCACCCGGTGTGTTCAGGGCTGTATTAGCGGCCGTTCTGGAGAACCCGTTACTGGATGATCTGCACCTGTCACTGCTTATCTCCAATCACCAGGACAACCCAAAGGGTGATCCCTCTATCGGCGATCCAGCGCCGGGGTCAGGCGGAGGCACCCTACTGCAGGGATACCTGCCCCTGCAGACGCACAGGGCTGAATTGATCGCCGCGCTCAAGTCCGTGCCGATACTCGCGACTGGCAACACGCATATGTTGCAACCTGCGGAAACCTATTTTGAATGGTTGCGTTACATCGGCGCGGGTGATGTGGCGTTGGGGCGAAACACGCGCGGCAATTTTGGTGAACAGGTGCCGCAACCGGACTACGACGGCTCTATTATCAACGACAATGACCAATACCTGACGCCGTTTACGGAAACGCTGACCTGTCCGAAGCTGTACTCCATCCTGTTTACCCAGGGCGTCTCGAACCGGGACAACGACCTCGATGCTGAAATCGCCGCGCAATTTCCGGACTTGAGCCAGGTCTCCTTTACGCAGCTATTGTCTTACTTGCACGGTGGCGACACTGACTTACTTTCACAGGTCGATGCCAGCGTGCCGTTGCAGAAAACCTGGGTGGTGAGCAGTCGTGATCGAGCTGGCATGGCGCCAGAGTTCGCCGTCGCCGGCGGCAGCGAGGCGCCGTTGTATGTGAACGAGCCGGTGGCACTGCAGGAGCGCCTGACCAGCGCCCTGGTGGAGTCGATGCCTGTTGCAGGCGTGTCCCTGCAAACAGTATTTGCCACTGATGTTTTTAATCAGGGGCAAGTGCTCGACACCGTGTTTGTACCGCAATTCCTGCCGCGGTCGCACACGAATTGGCCTGGCAATCTCAAGAAGCTGAAATTGCACAAATCCCCCGGTGGCGACTCCGGCAGTGGTGACGGCCAGTTCGATCAGGTGGTCGACGCGCATGGTGAGCCCGCGTATGAAACGCTGGGCGAGCAGAAGGGGCAATTGCGCAAGGACGCACTGACGTTCTGGACGGACCCCACTACCCTGTCGCGCGGCAACGGGGAGACGGTTCCTGATGCGGCTGACGGCCCGGTGGTCACCCGTGGCGGCGCCGGCCAGAAAATCGATGGTTTCGTCCGCTACAGCTTGGCGCAGGGTGAGTTCGCGCAGCATTTCATCGGCGATACCAATGCCGATACGTCGGTTGATGGGTACGGCCCCCGGCAGCTTTTCTACGAGCCGCAGAGCGGGCAGGAACTGCAGCCGTTTGATGCAAATGCGGCGACCGTGACGGAGCTCGGTTCCTTGCTTGACCCCGACGATGCGATGACCGAAGCGCAGCGTCTTGACCTGGTCAAGTGGGCGCGAGGGCAGGACGTGGACAACGGAACTTCCACGGCGCGCGGCTGGCTGCTGGGAGAGGTGGTGCACTCCACACCGCTCGCACTGAACTACGGCGCGACACGCGGCTATAGCGAGGAAAACCCCAATGTGCGCGTGCTGTTTGGCAGCGGGGATGGCGCATTTCATATTGTCGAGAATACCGCTACCAGCGGGCGCGAGTCAGGCCGGGAGGTATTCGGATTTTTCCCGCGAGAAACGCTGTCGATAATCCCGTGGCGGCGGCAAGGCACAGGTACAAGCACAGGGACAAGCGCGAACTCGGGCCTTGCGAGGCGCTACGGCGTTGACGGTGCCCCCGTGGTGCTACGTGTCGACCTCAACGGCGATGGTACGCTGGATGCCGCCGCCGGCGATGAAGCCTACGCCTATTTTGGCTTGCGGCGCGGTGGCCACAGTTACTTTGCCCTCGATATCAGCAACCCGGAGGCAGTTCCCACGCTGAAGTGGAAAATCAGTCGCAGCAATGGCGGAGACTTCGACGAACTGGGGCTGACATTCGCAACGCCGCTGGTGGGCAAGGTGAATTACAGCGGCGTGCCCGTGGATGTGCTGGTCTTCGCCGGCGGCTATGACGGCGGCTGGAATGAAGACTACAGCGCACGGCGCGGCAAGGATTTTGGCGCCGATGACGATGCGGTCGGCAACGCAATCTATATCGTGAACGCCCGTACCGGCGAACTGGTCTGGAAAGCAGTGAGGGGTGAGACGGGTACCAGCTCCGACACCCGGTACCAGCACGCGGGCATGGTGGACAGCATTCCCTCGGCAGTATCGGCGCTGCTAACGCCCGCGGGCATCATTCACCGGTTCTATGTGGGAGACAGCGGCGGCGCGGTGTGGCGCGTCGACCTGCCGCCCAATCTGAACGGCCGCACGGCGCACCGCAGGGACCGCTGGTTCATCACCAAGTTGGCGGACCTGGGAGCGGATGCCGCGGAGTCCGGCGGTAGCGTGCACGATGACAGACGCTTCTTCCACGCACCGGATCTCGTGCAATCCTACGACGCTGCCGGGGACTTTGATGGCGTGCTGATACAGAGCGGCAACCGCGAGGATCCGAACGAAACACTGGTTGCGAATGCCTTGTTTTACCTCAAGGACAGGGAGGTTGTCTCCGGCAGTGGCGACGTGCGCGCAGAGAACGATGTCGAAACGCCTGCGGGGCGATACCGGGTAGCGGATTTGCCGGATCGCACACACTGCATGGACGACTCAGGCGAGGAGACGGGAGACGACAGTGGCGACTGTGCCAGAGGCAGCACCGAGCGGGGCTGGCAATTCCGCTTTGAACAGCCGGGCGAAAGGGGCTGTCCACACCGCTCACGGACGGCGGCAGGGTCCTGGCATCCACGTTTACACCCGCGCCGTCGTCGCCATGTTTCCCCAGGCGAGGGCAGGGCAGGTTGTATGTACTGCGCCTGCGTGACGCGGCAGCCGCCGCCAACCATGTCAAGCACTATGAACTTGGCGACGGCATCCCGGCAGCGGCAATGCCCGTGGGCGAGGTGATTTTCCTGCCTGGAGGCGGCATCGAACTGCATGACCTGGACGGAGATGGCGAGCGCGATGCCAGCCAGTTTTTGCCCAGCGAAGCAGGGAAGCTCTACCGCACCTACTGGCGGGAGCCGGGTGCCGATCCCCTATAGACTTGACGGAGGTCAGCAATGAGACGCGAGCGCCAGGCAGGCGTTACCCTGATAGAGCTGGTGGTCGTCATCTGTATCATGGCGATTCTGTTTACACTGACCTTGCCCGCCTACCTGCGGCAACTGCGGGATACGCGACGCAGCATAGGCGGCGCGGCGTTGCTGGAGGTGGTGATGCGGCAGGAGCAGTTCTTTCTGGATCATAAACGCTATGCCGAATCACTGACGGAACTGTCGTATCCAGCACATCCCTATGCTATCGACGCACACGGCTTCATCGTTTCCGGGCAGGCGGACAACAGGATTTATCTTATTGAGCTGGCTACCAGCGCGCGTGCCTACACCGTGATTGCCACGCCCCAACTGGATCAGGCGGCGGACCAGTCATGCGGTACGCTGAGCCTGGAATCCAGCGGCGTAAAACGCGCGACGGGCCGAGGTGATCGCAGCTGCTGGTGACTCACATTGAGCCGATTCTGGTGGTTAAGATGCTCGTTGGGCAGGTGTCTGGGCAGCTGGTAGAGCACAGTCAGGGATCAGTCCTCCAGCCCGAGTTTCTTCTGCCGATAGCGCAGGCTGCGGAAGCTGATACCCAGCAGTTTTGCCGTCGCTGTCTTGTTCCAGCGACTCTCCTCCAGCGCGGCGCTGATAATCTCGCGCTCGATATCTTCCAGATAGCCCTCCAGATCACCGTAGGCTTCCTGGGCGCGACCCTGGCCTGTGCGCTCGACGAGTTGCGGTTCGTTGTCCGGGCTGGCCGTTGCCTTGTTGCTGGAAAACTGCAAGTCGTGGGCCGTAATCTTCTCGCCATCGGACAAGGCCAGCGCCCGCTCCAGCATATTTTCCAGTTCGCGAACGTTACCCGGGAAACTGTAGTTGCCGAGGGCCGTGAGCGCGGATTTGTCCAGATAGGCGGCCTTGCTGTCGCCTGCGCAGATGCGCCGCAGGATTGCCGTGGTCAACGCCGGCAAATCCTCCAGTCGTTGCCGCAGGCTGGGCACCTGGACGCCGATAACGTTGATCCGGTAGTACAGATCCTGGCGGAAGCGCCCTGCTTCAACCTCCTTCTCCAGATTTTTGTGCGTGGCACTCAGCAGTCGGATATCGGTGCGCTGTTCTTCGCTTGCGCCCACCGGACGCACCGATTTTTCCTGTATCGCCCGCAGCAGTTTGACCTGCATGGCCAGCGGCAGGTCCGCCACTTCATCGAGGAACAACGTGCCGCCCGAGGCGGCCTGGAACAGTCCGACCTTGTCCTGGCTGGCACCGGTAAAGCTGCCTTTTTTATGTCCGAACAACTCGCTCTCCATCAACTCCGGCGGGATCGCGCCGCAGTTGACCGCGACAAAGGGTCCATTGGCCCGGGCGCCGTTGTTGTGTATCAGGCGCGCAACTACTTCCTTTCCGCTACCGGATTCGCCGTAGATATGCACCGGCGCCTGGCTGCGCGCCAGTTTGGATATCTGTTGGCGCAAGACCTGAATCGACGGCGCTGAGCCGATCAGTTCCTGGTCGACGGCGTCCTGTGTGCGGCTGGGGTCGCCCTCCAGTTGCAGGGCCGAGCTGACCAGTCGGCGCAAATGTTCCAGCTCGATGGGCTTGCTGATGAAATCAAATGCACCGGCCTTGAGCGCCGAGATTGCGGTTTCCACACTGCCGTGCGCGGTGATCATCGCCACCGGGATGTGAGGACATGACTGCTGGATATACTCGACCAGGCTGATGCCATTGCCGTCGGGCAGGCGCATGTCGGTCAGGCACAGGTCCGGCTGTACGCGCTCGACCATTTCCATTGCTTGCGCCAGCGTGGCTGCGCTGTGCGTGACAACGCCCATTCGGCTGAGCGTGATATCCAGTAACTCCCGGATATCCGGCTCGTCATCGACGATCAATACGCTTTGGGTCGGCATCTAGTGCGCTCGTTGGTTCATGGAAATACGGAAACAGCTCTCACCTTTTCGGGTCGGACGGTAGTCCAGGTCCGCGTTGTTGATTTCACACAGTTCTTTGCACAGGTATAAGCCCATGCCGCTGCCCTCTGGCATTGTGGTAAAAAACGGCTCAAATAATTTTGCCTGATCCGCCGATGGCACTCCACTGCCCGCGTCGATGATATCGACCTGGCACTGGTGCAGTGATGAATCGAGGTCGACGACAATACGCGCGGTCTCCCGTCCTGTCGCCAGCTTGCTGTGACGCAGCGCGTTGTCGAGCAGATTGGCAAACACGCGCTGCAGGTTCTCCGGATCAAATTCCACCAACAGTTCCTTGTAGTCGCAATCAATGGTCACTTCCGCTGGGCGATTCAGGGCGTTCAGGTAGTCGCCGACAAACTCCGTCAACCACGGCGCCAACAGCAAATATTGCGGTTTCGGCGGCTCGCGGCGCGAGATCTGCATGACGCTTTCCACGATCTGGTTCACGCGTTCGCAGTGACTCAGGATGATGTCCGCCATGCGCCTATCGGCGGGTGACAGCTCCTGCGATTCCTGCAACAACTGGGCGGCATGACTGATTGCTCCCAGCGGGTTGCGAATCTCGTGCGCGATGCTGGCTGTAAGTCGGCCTAGTGAATTGAGTTTCAAGGACTGGGCATATTGGGTGACGGGTGAATAGTCTTCGACAAACACCAGGGATTCGCGGTCGGCATTGGGATGCAGCTCGCGAAAATTGGCGATCACCGGCAGCGCGCCCTCGTTGACGATGAACGGCTTGGCCCGGTGTACGCCGGAATTTTTCCAGTGCTCGAACTGGTAGGCAAGTTCCGGGCAGTAGTCCGCCAGTTGCCTGCCCTGTTCCACAGTAACCGGCCGCTCCGGCGCTAGCAGGCCAATCGCCGCCTTGTTCATGATCCGCACCACGCCCTCGTTGTTCACCAACAGGATGCCGGTTTGCATGTGTTGCACAATCTGTTCATTAAGCCGCTGCAGGCTGTACAGGTCGCTCGCACGGTTGCGCGCCAGCTCTTCCGCGCGACCCAGGCGATGCGCAATTGGCTGCACCATCAGCGAGACGCCGAATATCAACAAGCCCAGTATCCCGGCCGGAAACAGCGAGCTGCTGTCGAGCACGTTGTGCAACATCAGCCACACGGTATCCAGCAGGATGGCCATGACACTGATCGCGGCAATCAGCGTGGCGAGTGTGCGATTGGCGATCAATACAGCGCTCGCAGCCACTGTAATCACCAGCAGTACCGGCAGGCCGCTGATCATTCCCCCGCTGCTGTCCGCCAGCAAGGTGATCGCCACGATGTCCACCAGGAATACGAGGAACATCAGTCGCTGGCTCTGGTTCAGTCGCGTGGACAGAGAACCCACCAGGGGGATGCTGGTGGCGAGATAGGCGAGCGCGACGGTGGTGTACATCGCCGGGTGCAGCGTGCCCACCAGTTGCCGTGTGTTGGGGCTTACCAGCATGATGAGCAGCACGACGGACAACAGCGAACGGTAGCCGACGTAGACCCGAAACAGCGCCAGATTCTGGTGGCTCGGCGAGTGAGCTTCGGGATTGGTGAGAATGGCTGGACGATTCAAACTGCGCTGGCCTTATCGCTTTTATGTCGTGCAAACAGGGTTGCGAGCCAGTGTAACAGGTATTGGTCCGTGCAAGGACTGGCGATACATCGCTTCGATTCAGCGCTTGGATACAACGCACTGGCTATGGACCGCACTTTTTCGCACAATGGCGCCCTGCGCAATGACAGCATCCGAGAGTTTCATGAGCACCCTGCATATCCTGATGGCCCAGATGAACACCCTGGTGGGCGATTTCGAAGGCAACACCCAGAAAATCATCGACGCGCTAACGCTCGCGGAACGCGAGCATGAAATGCCGATCGTTGTCTGCCCCGAACTGACCCTCAGCGGGTATCCGCCGGAGGATTTGCTGTTGCGGCCCAGTATTGCGCTGCGGGTGGAGCAGTCACTGACGACGCTGTGTGCGGCGATGCAAGGATCTGCCTACCTGGTTATCGGCTACCCGCTGAAAGTGGGCGGCGCGCTCTACAACGTAGCGGGTGTTTTGCACCGAGGGCAGATCGTTGCGCAGTACCGCAAGCAATGCCTGCCCAACTACCAGGTTTTCGATGAGAAGCGCTATTTCACCCCGGGCAGTGAACCCTGCGTGGTGACGATTGCAGGCGTCGCCGTGGGCTTGACCATCTGCGAGGATATCTGGGAGAAGGCACCCGCTGTGCAGGCGGCGCAGGCCGGGGCGCAATTGTTGCTCAACATCAATTCCTCACCCTATCACCAGGGCAAGCGGCAGGAGCGCTGGGACACGGTGTCGGCCCGCGCGCGCGATGCTGGTATTCCCATCGTGTATGTCAACCAGGTGGGTGGCCAGGATGAACTGGTGTTCGACGGCGGCTCGTTCGCGGTGACCGCCGATGGCACCGTCGCGGCGGCCGCGCCTGGCTTTGAGGAGGGCGCATATTGGTTGCAGCTGGACTTTGGCGCACAGCCTGCCCGCATCACCGGTCCGGCGCCGTCGCCACCGCAGCAGGAGTTGCACGCCACCTGGCAGGCGCTGGTGCTGGGCGTGCGCGACTACGTCAACAAGAACCGGTTTCGCGGCGTCGTGCTGGGATTATCCGGTGGCATCGATTCAGCGCTGACCCTCGCGGTGGCGGTGGAGGCGCTGGGTCCCGAGCGGGTGGAGGCGGTGATGATGCCGTTTCGCTACACCTCGCGGATGAGTGTCGAGGATGCGGCAGAGCAGGCCAGGGCGCAGGGCGTGACGCACAAGGTTATCTCGATTGAACCCATCTATGACGCGTTTATGGCCAGCCTGCAGGATGAATTCGCGGGAACCCGACCGGACACCACGGAAGAGAACCTGCAGGCGCGCTGTCGCGGTGTGCTGTTGATGTCGATCTCCAACAAGAAGGGCAGCCTGGTGCTAACCACCGGAAACAAGAGTGAAATGGCGGTAGGTTATTCCACGCTGTACGGCGATATGGCCGGCGGACTGGATGTGCTCAAGGACGTGCCCAAGACGCTGGTGTTTGCATTGAGCCGTTACCGCAATTCACTGGGCCCGTGTATTCCACAACGGGTGATCGATCGCCCTCCGTCGGCGGAACTGGCGCCCGACCAGAAGGACGAGGACAGCCTGCCGCCCTACGATGTGCTGGATCGCATACTCGCCCTGTACGTGGAGCAGGATTACAGCGCGGAGGCGATCATTGCGACCGGCATGGATCGCGAACAGGTACATAAGGTGCTGCGCCTGGTGGATATCAACGAGTACAAGCGGCGTCAGGCACCCGTGGGCATACGCATCACGCGGCGTGGTTTCGGCCGTGACCGGCGCTACCCGATCACGTCGGGTTGGCGACTGGGTGGTTAGCGCGCCGGCGCAGGGCGGGGTTTAAATGTCCGGGCGGGTGTCGAACTGGGGTGGAGACGGCGGATCAAACAGGCCGATGGTCAGCTTGTTGATCCATGAGCGCTGCTGGCCATCCAGCGTGTACTCAGTCGCGAACTGCCCGCTCCTGTCCAGTGCGGGATAGTCGGGATAGTTGGCGGCCAGCACCGCGATGGATTCCTGGGCGAGGTCATTCATGCCGAGAAAAATATACCCCTGCGCCATGATCGCCAGTCCATCGGCCACAGCTGGCGTGCGCTGGAAATTCTCCACTACATAGCGGCCCCGGTTCACGGCAGCCAAATAGGCGCCGCGCCGGATGTAGTAATTGCCGACCATGATTTCATGGTGCGCCAGCAGGTTGCGCAGGGCGATCATGCGGGCCTCGGCATCCGCGGCGTAGGGGCTGTTGGGGTAGCGCGAAACCAGTTGTCCAAATTCGCTAAAGGCCTCCTTCGCGCCGGAGGTATCGCGCAGCGTGGGGTCGATGGGCATAAAGCGGGCGAAGATGTCTTCATTCGCGGAATAGGCCGCCAGGCCCTTCATGTAATAGGCGTAATCCACGTTGGGATGCTGTGGGTGCAGGCGTATAAAGCGATCCGCAGCTTCCACGGCTGCCTCGTGTTCATAGGCGTTGTAATGCGCGTAGATCAGTTCCAGTTGCGCCTGTTCCGCATACTTGCCAAAGGGGTAACGGGATTCCAGCAATTCCAGTGTCTTTACGGCGAGGTCGTAGTTATCGCCACGCAGGTAGCGCTGCGCGTCTGCGTAGATTTGCTCTTCGCCGGCATCGGCGGCGATGTCCGGCAATTCTTCGTTGCTGGAACAACCGATCAGAGTCAGGCTGAGTAGAAAGATCAGGATGTAATTCATGCTTCCACCTAATGGCTCGCGCCAGCGTGCTAATATCCCACACAGCGCGGGTGTTTAATGCTGCGGTATTTAACCACAGGCTGGCGGGCGCATAAACAGGAATTGTGATGACTGAAAAGGTGGAGCTGCAGGCCAATGTGCCGCAGGAGATGCACGGCAGCCGATTGGATCAGGTCGCGGCCCAGCTGTTTCCGCAATATTCCCGTTCGCGGTTGCAGGAATGGATCAGGACCGGGGCGGTGTCCGTGGACGGCCAGCAATGCAGGCCGCGGGATAAGGTGACGCAGGGGGCCAACGTCCAGATCGATGCGGTACTGGAAGCGGAAGTCGGTTGGCAGGGCCAGGACATCGCGCTGGATATCGTCCATGAGGACGAGGCGATTCTGGTCATCAACAAGCCGGCGGGGCTGGTGGTCCATCCCGCTGCCGGCCATGCCGAGGGTACCCTGGTGAACGCCCTGTTGGCCCATGCGCCGGAACTCGCACTGCTGCCGCGCGGCGGTATCGTGCACCGTCTGGACATGGAAACATCAGGGTTGCTGGTGGTGGCAAGAACCCTGCCGGCGCACCACCACCTGGTTGAGCAGTTGCAGGAGCGCACCGTCAAACGGGAATATTGCGCTCTGTGTATAGGCGCGATGACAGGTGGCGGCACCGTTGATGCACCGATTGGTCGCCATCCTCGGCAGCGCAAGAAAATGGCGGTCATCGCCATGGGCGGCAAACCCGCGATTACGCACTACCGTCTGGCACAGCGCTTCGGGCACCATACCCGCATCACGGTCAACCTGGAGACCGGCCGCACGCACCAGATTCGCGTGCATATGGCGCACCGGAATTACCCGCTCATCGGCGATCCCCTGTACGGCGGGCGACCGCGTATCCCCAAAGGCGCGTCCGACCTGTTGATCAACACCCTGCGCAACTTTCCGCGGCAGGCGTTGCACGCCCGCGCGTTGGGATTCATCCATCCCGACAGCGAGGAATTCGTGCAATTTGAGTGCCCCCTGCCTGACGATATTCGCGCGTTGATCGCTGTTCTGGAGGCGGAAGATCCGCCACACGCCCGTGACACCACGCTTTATTGACGTTGACTGGCCGGCCCCGCCTGCTGTGCGCGCCCTGGCCACCACGCGCCAGGGCGGCCACAGCGCGGCGCCGTATGCGAGTTTCAATCTGGGTGATCATGTTAGGGGATAATGGCAGTGCCGTGGCGGCCAATCGCCAGCTACTGGCCGCTGCATTGCCGCAGGGTGCCAGCGTGTCGTGGTTGTCGCAGGTACACGGCACTACCGTCGTGGAGGCGGGACAGGGCGGGCCGCCGCCGCTCGCGGATGCCCAGTGGAGCCGCACGAGGGGTGTTGCCTGTGCCGTATTGACGGCAGACTGTCTGCCGGTCTTGTTGTGCTCTGCCGCCGGTGATGTGGTGGCTGCGGCGCACGCCGGCTGGCGCGGATTGCTGGCGGGTGTGCTGGAAGCCACCGTAATGGCGATGGACACGCCCCCGGCAAGCGTGCTTGCGTGGCTGGGCCCCGCGATTGGCCCGGCGGCGTTTGAAGTGGGCGAAGAGGTGCGCGATGGGTTTCTTGCCGCGGCCACCCCGGTCGAGGTTGCTGCGACCACGGCCTGCTTTGTGCCTGTGCATCCCGGCCACTACCTTGCCGATTTGCCTGCGCTGGCCCGCGCACGCCTGCAGAGGGCGGGCGTGACGAACGTGTTCGGCGGCAACTGGTGCACCCACAGCGACAGCGAGCGTTTTTTTTCCTACCGTCGGGACGGCCAGACCGGCCGCATGGCGAGCATTATCCTGCTTCGTTAAATTTGCTTCATCCCTATCTCCTTACTTGAAATAGGGTGAATTGGCCCCATTTATCCTTGCCATGAGCGCGACGTACCTCCGCATGGGGTACCCAGTGAGGAGAATGTCGAATGAGAATGGACAAATTAACCAACCAATTGCAAACAGCACTGGCGGATGCCCAGTCCCTGGCGCTGGGCAAGGATCATAATTTTATTGAACCCGTACACCTGCTCAGCGCCTTGCTCGAGCAGCGCGGTGGCGCGTGCCGGCCGCTGTTGCAAAAAGCGGGCGCGGACGTGGCGGGCCTGGCGGCGCGCACCAAGGCGGCAATCGATGCGCTGCCGACGGTGACCGGCACCGCGGGCGATGTCCATATGTCGAACGATCTTGTCCGCATCCTGAATGTCACCGACAAACTGGCGCAGCAGGGCGGCGATACCTATATTTCCAGTGAACTGGTGCTGCTGGCCATGCTGGAGAGCAAAACATCGGCAGGCGATTTAATGAAAGCCAGTGGTCTGCGGCCGCTGGATCTGAAGGCGGCGATAGACGCGATGCGTGGAGGTGAAGCTGTGAACAATCCGGAGGCCGAGGAATCGCGCCAGGCGTTGGACAAATACACGATCGACCTGACCGAGCGCGCCGAGCAGGGCAAGCTCGACCCGGTCATCGGTCGCGATGACGAAATCCGTCGCACCATTCAGGTCCTGCAGCGTCGCACCAAGAACAACCCGGTGTTGATCGGCGAGCCCGGCGTCGGCAAGACGGCCATCATCGAGGGCCTGGCGCAGCGTGTGGTCAACGGCGAAGTGCCGGAAAGCATGCGCAACAAGCGCGTGCTGTCGCTGGATCTCGGTGCGCTGCTGGCCGGTGCAAAATTTCGCGGCGACTTTGAAGAGCGACTCAAGGCGGTGCTCAACGAGCTCTCCAAGCAGGAGGGTCGCATCATCCTGTTCATCGACGAACTGCACGATGGTCGGCGCCGGCAAGGCCGAGGGCTCGATGGACGCGGGCAACATGCTCAAACCCGCGCTGGCGCGTGGTGAACTGCACTGCGTCGGCGCCACCACCCTGAACGAATACCGTCAGTACGTGGAAAGGACGCCGCACTGGAGCGCCGCTTCCAGAAAGTGTTGGTCGATGAGCCCAACGAGGAGGACACGATCGCCATCCTGCGCGGCCTGAAGGAGCGCTACGAAGTTCACCACGGCGTGGATATTACCGACAGCGCGATCATCGCGGCTGCACGCCTCTCCCAGCGCTACATCACTGACCGCCAGTTGCCCGATAAGGCCATCGACCTGGTGGACGAGGCCGCGAGTCGTATTCGCATGGAGATCGACTCCAAGCCCGAGGTGATGGACAAGCTGGAGCGTCGTCTTATCCAGCTGAAAATCGAGCGCGAAGCGGTGAAGAAAGACAGCGATCCCGCCGCGAAAAAGCAGGTGGAAAGGCTGAGCGAGGAAATCGACAAGGTGGAGCGCGAGTTCTCCGACCTGGAGGAAATCTGGAAAGCGGAGAAGGCGTCCGTGCAGGGCGCGGCCCAGATCAAGAGCGACCTGGAGCAGGTGAAACTGGATCTGGAAACCGCGCGTCGCGCGGGTGACCTTACGCGCATGTCGGAACTGCAGTACGGGCGCATTCCGGAACTGGAAAAGCAGCTCGCGCTGGCGCAGGAGTCTGAGTCTGCCGATACCGTGCTGCTGCGCAACAAAGTGACGGACGAGGAGATCGCCGAAGTCGTCTCGCGCTGGACCGGGATTCCCGTGTCCAAGATGATGGAAGGTGATCGGGAGAAGTTGCTGCGCATGGAAGACGCCTTGCGCGAGCGCGTGGTCGGCCAGGACGAGGCGATCACTGCAGTATCGAATGCCGTGCGCCGTTCGCGCGCCGGTTTGTCCGACCCGAAACGGCCCAATGGTTCGTTCCTGTTTCTCGGCCCCACCGGCGTCGGCAAAACTGAATTGTGCAAGGCATTGGCGGGCTTCATGTTCGACAGCGACGATGCGATGGTGCGCGTCGATATGTCAGAGTTTATGGAGAAGCACTCCGTGGCGCGCTTGATTGGCGCTCCTCCGGGTTACGTCGGCTATGAGGAGGGCGGTTACCTGACGGAGGCCGTGCGCCGCCGCCCCTACTCGCTGTTGCTGCTGGATGAAGTGGAGAAGGCACACCCGGATGTGTTCAACATTCTATTGCAGGTGCTGGAAGATGGCAGGCTCACCGACGGCCAGGGCCGTACCGTGGATTTTCGCAACACCGTCGTGGTGATGACGTCCAACCTCGGTTCCCACCTGATTCAGGAAATGGCGGCGCAAAACGATTATGAGGCGATGAAAGCAGCGGTGATGGAAATCGTCGGTACGCACTTCCGCCCTGAATTCATCAACCGCGTGGACGAATCGGTGGTGTTCCATCCACTGCGCGAGGAACAGATTCGCGGTATTGCCGTGATCCAGCTGAAGGGATTACAGGAGCGTCTGGCCGAGCGCGAGTTGCAGTTGCAGATCAGCGAAGCGTTTATGGACAAACTGGTAACGACCGGTTTCGATCCGGTCTACGGCGCCAGGCCGCTGAAGCGCGCAATCCAGCGCGAGCTGGAAAATCCGCTCGCGCAGCAGCTGCTGGCGGGCGACTTCGCGCCCGGTGATGTGATACGGGCAGATGTGCAGGACGGGAAAACAGTGTTCAGTGTGGGCTAGCGTGCGCTGGCCCGCCCTCACTCACAGTCACTCGCAGTGGACTTTGATCGTGTCCAGGGCTTTTTGACGCTGGACATCCCGCTCTTCCTCCGTCAGGAAGTACACCTCGCCCTGCTCGTTGCGCATTTGAATGCGCACTTTTGAATCCAGCGCCGTCAGGTTTTCCTGCGCGCGTTGGCAGTATTCCTGGTTTTTCTCAATCTTGGGCGTGGCAGTTTCCACCGGTTCAAACTCATTGCCAGGACTCGGTTTGACCTTGAGCGGTACTGCGCCCTCGTCGGCATCCACAGCGCGCACCATGCTGGAATTGGTCGAGATCACCTCGTACTCGGTACCTACGGGTGGCGGACGGTCACTGTTCACCGGATTGCCCTGCGAATCCATCCAGCGGTAAACAACCTCCCCGGCATTGGCCAGCGAGCCGAAAAGAGTCGGGACTACCACGGCCAGCGCCAGCACACAGGCGGTCAATACACGCTTCAAGATAGTGTCTCTCCAGTTAAATTGCCTGCCGCAAAAATACTCCACATCCCCTCCTGAGGCAATGTGGCGAATGTGACTGCTGCCCCATTCCCGCCGTTGAATTCCTTGCTTGAGGTTGACTTTAGCCATGCCCGGAAGCAACAATACGCGCGTCTTGCACATGGCAACGGATAACGTCGAGTACCCTCGGCCTCTGGCCCACTGTATCGATTCCATTATTGGATGCAGCTGTATGTAAGTCCCGTATTCAATTTGTGCCGTACCGGCCAGATTGAGGGCCAGACACTGCGCTACCCCGCAGGGCGACCGATACACAGGCAGTTCGTGATCGTATTCCCCCTTGGGGCGATTCCGGGCGGTGTATTGAGCTTGTAGGGGGTGGTGGGGCTCTTCAAATACCTGTTCAGGTATTTTTCAGCAACGACCACACATGACTTGGAATGTTCCGGTGAGGGTTACGCATCGGGCGTTTTTCGTGGAGAGAGATTGTGGAGTTGTTATCCGGCGGTGAAATGATCGCCCGCGCACTGGAAGATGAAGGCGTAGAGTATATTTTCGGCTACCCCGGTGGCGCGGTTTTGCATATTTACGATGCGCTGTTCAAGGGCTGCAAAGTGCCCCACATCCTGGTGCGCCACGAGCAGGCCGCCACACATGCGGCTGATGGTTACGCCAGGGCGACCGGCAAACCCGGCGTGGTGCTGGTGACATCCGGCCCGGGTGCCACCAATGCGATTACCGGCATTGCCACGGCGTATATGGATTCGATCCCGATGGTGGTGTTGTCTGGCCAGGTGCAGAGTCACCTGATTGGCGAGGATGCCTTCCAGGAAACGGACATGATCGGCATATCGCGGCCCATCGTGAAGCACAGCTTTATGGTAAAGCGCACGGAAGACCTGCCGATGATTATCAAGAAGGCCTTCCACATCGCGGCAAGCGGTCGACCCGGCCCGGTGGTTATCGATATTCCCAAAGACCTTACCCGGCCGGATGCGACGTTTGAGTACCACTACCCTAAGACGGTCAAGATGCGCTCCTATGCGCCCGCACAGCGCGGCCATACCGGGCAGATCAAGAAGGCCGCGAAACTGTTGCTCGCAGCCAAGCGTCCTGTCATCTACAGCGGCGGAGGCGTGATTTTGGGCGACGCCAGCGAGCTGCTGACACAGTTGGCGCGCAAATTGAATTATCCGGTGACCAATACGCTGATGGGACTCGGTGGTTATCCAGGCACTGATCGCCAGTTCCTGGGGATGCTGGGCATGCACGGCTTTTACGAGGCCAATATGGCCATGCACCACAGCGATTGCATTCTGGCTGTCGGTGCACGCTTTGATGACCGGGTGACCAACACGGTGAGCAAGTTCTGTCCCGGCGCCAAGATCATTCACATTGATGTCGATCCAGCATCGATTTCCAAAACGGTGATGGCCGATATCCCCATCGTGGGTCCGGTTCAGTCCGTGCTGGCGGAAATGCTGGCGCAAATAGACGTGCTGACGGAAAAAGATGGCGCCCTGCCCGACAAAGCGGCACTGGGCCGGTGGTGGGAGCAGATCGAGGAATGGCGTTCAGCGCATGGATTGTTCACTGGTCGGCGCTATGCGCAGAGCGACCTGATCATGCCGCAGCAGGTGATCGAAAGTCTGTATCGCGCCACCAACGGGGATGCCTACATCACCTCGGATGTTGGGCAGCACCAGATGTTTGCCGCGCAGTACTACCGCTTCGACAAGCCGCGTCGCTGGATAAACTCGGGCGGCCTCGGCACCATGGGCTTCGGCCTGCCCGCAGCGATGGGCGTGAAGCTGGCCTTCCCGGATATGGAAGTTGCCTGCGTCACGGGCGAGGGCAGTATCCAGATGAACATCCAGGAGCTGTCGACCTGCACGCAGTACAACTCCGCGGTAAAGATCATCAATTTGCGCAATAACTATCTCGGCATGGTCAAGCAGTGGCAGGACATGCAGTACGAGGGCCGTTACGCGATGAGTACCTACGAGGATTCACTGCCCGATTTCGTCAAGCTGGTTGAAGCCTACGGCCATGTTGGGATGCAGGTAAAAAAACTGGCGGATCTCGACGACGCGATGAAGGCGGCGTTTGCGCTGAAAGACAGGCTCGTATTCCTCGACATTTTCATCGACCCGATGGAACACGTCTATCCGATGCACATCGCGCCCAACGGTTCGATGAAGGACATGTGGCTCAGCAAGAACGAGAGGACCTGACATGCGACGCATAATTTCTATGTTGATGGAAAACGAGCCCGGGGCCTTGTCCCGCGTGGTCGGTCTGTTCTCGCAGCGCGGCTACAACATCGAGACCCTGAACGTCGCGCCCACCGATGATCCGACGCTGTCGCGACTTACCCTGACCACGGTAGGCACAGACCTGCGCATTGAACAACTCACCAAGCAACTCAACAAGCTGGTGGACGTGGTGAAGCTGGCCGACCTGACCGATGGCGCGCATATCGAGCGCGACCTGATGTTGATCAAGGTGCGCGCGACCGGCATCGCGCGCGAAGAAGTGAAACGCACCACCGATATTTTCCGCGGGCAGATCGTGGATGTCGGCCCCACCGTTTACACCATCCAGCTTACCGGCACGAGTGACAAGCTCGATGCCTTTGTGGCGGCGATGGCGGGTGCGGAAATTCTCGAAGTGGTGCGCTCCGGAGTCGCCGGTATCTCGCGCGGGGAGAAGGTTCTCAGCCTTTGGATCTGTTGGCGCGACCTGTTACCCTCGACTCACGGCGGATTGTTCGCGGTGTGAGGGCCAGCGATACTCGCGAATCCTGCTCACCACTGCCGGACACGCTCGTGCCATCCAGAGTCAAACTGCGCACCCATGCCCACGGTCCAGCATTGGTGAATGGATACAGGAAGCAGGCGAGGCCACCGCCGGCAACATCGAGAACTAAAAAGCGGGCTTTGATCGCCATCAGCAACCCGCCAGCCAACTAGACGATACGCTTCATTGCAGTCATGTAACCACGCAGTGTCTTGCCGACAATCTCCACGGGATGGCTGCGTATCGCGTCATTGACTGCAATCAATTCGATATTGTCGACGCCATTGTCGCCCTCGATTCCCTTGCCGATTACGTCGGTATCGATCTTGCTCATGAAATCCGCGAGCAGCGGGCGGCAGGCGTGATCGAACAGGTAGCAACCGTATTCCGCTGTGTCGGAAATCACCACGTTCATCTCGTACAACTTCTTGCGTGCAATCGTGTTGGCGATCAGCGGTGTTTCGTGCAGTGACTCGTAGTAGGCCGACTCCTCGATAATGCCGCTTGACACCATCACCTCAAACGCCAGTTCCACACCAGCCTTGACCATCGCCACCAACAGGATGCCGTGGTCATAGAATTCCTGCTCGGGGATGTCCGCGCTGGTGTTTGTGGATTTCTCAAACGCCGTCTCGGCGGTGGCGGCGCGCCACTTCAGCAAGTTGGCATCGTCATTGGCCCAGTCAGCCATCATGGTGCGCGAAAACTCACCGGTCATGATGTCATCCTGATGCTTTTCATACAGCGGACGCATAATGCCCTTGAGTTCTTCCGCCAGGTGAAACGCGCGGATTTTCGCCGGATTGGACAGGCGATCCATCATGTTGGTGATGCCGCCGTGTTTCAGGCCTTCGGTGACGGTCTCCCAGCCATACTGAATCAGCTTCGACGCGTAGCCAGGATCAATGCCTTTTTCCACCATTTTGTCGAAGCACAGTATCGCGCCGGTCTGCAGCATGCCGCAGAGAATGGTTTGCTCGCCCATCAGGTCGGACTTCACTTCGGCAATGAAGGACGATTGCAGCACGCCTGCGCGATGACCGCCGGTGCCGGCAGCGTACGCCTTGGCGAGTTCGAGGCCGTCGCCGTTGGGATCGTTTTCGGTGTGTACCGCGATCAGCGTGGGTACGCCGAAGCCGCGTTTGTACTCTTCACGCACTTCCGTGCCGGGGCACTTGGGCGCGACCATGATCACGGTGATGTCGTCGCGAATCTTCATACCTTCCTCGACGATGTTGAATCCGTGCGAGTAGGAGAGGCAGGCGCCCTGCTTCATCAGCGGCATGATGGCCTTGACCACGCTGGTGTGCTGCTTGTCCGGGGTCAGGTTGAGGACCAGATCGGCCTGCGGAATCAGTTCCTCGTACGTACCTACCGTAAAGCCGTTCTCCGTGGCATTTTTCCAGGACTGGCGCTTGCCCGAGATCGCGCTCTCGCGCAGCGCGTAGGAGACATCCAGCCCGCTGTCGCGCAGGTTCAGGCCCTGGTTCAGGCCCTGTGAGCCGCAGCCCACGATTACCAGCTTCTTGCCGCGCAGGATATCGACGCCGTCGGCGAACTCGGAACGATCCATGAATCGGCAGCGTCCCAGTTGGTCGAGCTGCAGGCGCAACGGTAGCGTGTTGAAATAATTGTGTCCCATGATGGAAGTCCTCGCGTGGGTGAATGAAAGTGGAGAGCACGATACGGCAATTGAATCCTTGCGTAAAACGCTATATTGGTAATACTGTATTGCTTAATGTGCAATACAGGTGATCTGCATGGACATCAGGGCTTTATCGGTATTCCTGAGCGTCGCCGACACGCTGAACTTCAGTCGCAGTAGTGAACTGCTACATATAAGTGTGTCTGCCGTCAGCAGGACTGTGCAGCGGCTTGAGGATGAACTGGGCCAGCCGCTGCTGGAGCGGGACAATCGCAGTGTCCGCCTGACCGGCGCCGGGCGCGAGTTCAGGGAGTATGCGCGCCACAGCGTCGCCGAGTGGCAGCAGTTGCGCCGCAAATTGGGCAATGAGGATGAATTGGCCGGAGAGGTCAGTCTCTACTGTTCGGTGACGGCGACCTACAGCGTGCTGGCGCCGATTCTGGAGGCCTTTCGCGCCAGCCATCCTGCCGTCGAGATCAAAATGCACACCGGTGACCAGGCGGACGGCATCGACCGGATTTTGCAGGGCCGGGACGATGTGGCGGTGAGCGGGCGTCCCAGCCAGATGCCCCGGCGCATGGAGTTCCTGCCGCTGCTGGAATCACCGCTGCAATTCTGTATACCAGCGGCGGAGTGTGCGGTGCGTGATATGGTGCTCGCCGCCGACAAGGACAATGGTGAGATCGACTGGAGCGGAATTCCGTTTATCGTGCCAGAGCGCGGGATCACCAAGGAGATGCTGGACGCCTGGTTTAGGGAGCAGGGCATCAGGCCGCGTATCTACGCGCAGGTGGCGGGGCATGAGGCAATAGTCGCGATGGTCAGCCTGGGTCTGGGTGTCGGCATTGCGCCGCAGTTGGTCATCGAAGCGAGCGGGATGGCCTCCCGTATCAGCCAGATCAGCGTGCCGCTGGGTTTGCCTGCGCTAACAGTGGGTTTATGTAGCCTGGGCCAACGTCTGGCGAGCCCGCTGGTGAAATCGTTCTGGGACGTGGCAGGGCAGACCTACAGTCAGGGTGTTTGATACCATACGCAGCAGACAAAACAGTGGGAAATAGCATGAGCGCACAAGACGACGAGTCCGGGCAGGCGACCGATGCCATGGCGACGGAGCCTGAAGCCGCTGCCAGCACGGTTCCGCCGCGCCTGGATTTGCCGGTGGACGAGCACGAAGAAGAGGTATCGGAAGATGGCCGCACCGTGCGCCAGCGGGGCATCTACCTGCTGCCGAACCTGTTCACTACGGCCGCTCTGTTTGCCGGTTTTTACGCCATCATCGCCGCGATGCGCGGTGATTTCGAGAATGCTGCGGTGGCTATCTTCTTCGCCATGGTGTTGGATGGGCTGGACGGTCGCATTGCACGCCTCACCAACACCAGCAGCAAGTTCGGGGCGGAGTTCGACAGCCTGGCGGACATGGTGTCATTTGGCGTGGCGCCAGCGCTGGTCGTCTTCAGCTGGGCACTGGGCGGGCTTGGCAAGTTCGGGTGGAGCGCAGCGTTCATTTATGTTGCATGCGCGGCGCTGCGACTCGCGCGCTTCAATACACAGATCGATACAGCGGATAAAAACTACTTCACCGGCCTGGCGAGTCCCGCAGCGGCGGCGATTCTTGCCAGCACAGTCTGGGTCTGCCATGACCTGGGGTTGATGGGAGCCGAGCTGCCTCGCGAATTGTCCATCGTGGTGGGCATACTTACCGCGCTTGTCGGCTTCCTGATGATTGCCAATTTCCCCTACTACAGTTTCAAGGGCATCGATTTTCGCGGCCGCGTGCCGTTTGTGGTCATGATTGCGGTGGTACTGATCTTTGGCCTTATCACGCTCGATCCACCGAGCATTCTGCTGGCAGGGTTCCTGGCCTATGCTCTTTCGGGGCCTGTGATGCAGGGCGTCAGGCGGCGACGCAACCGTCTTAACACCTGAGCAGTTTTCGGCAGCGTGGTGTGGGGAACCCATCTGCGGTTTCCCGCTCTGAGCTACCGTAGCTGCTGCTGCGGTCGCCACTGTCGGCAGCCCGCTGGCCTCATCTGGATAAAGCCATGCATCCACTGACCCTGATGGTGGTGGGTCTCTATGGCAAGTCGATGCCGAACCAGAACGGCGCGCCGATCCGCTTGGTGGTGCCGTGGAAATACGGCTTCAAAAGCATCAAGTCGATCGTCCGTATTCGCGTGACTGAAGAGCAGCCCCAAACAACCTGGCAATCACTCGCACCGCAGGAATACGGCTTTTACGCCAACGTGAATCCGCAGGTGGATCAGCCGCGCTGGAGCCAGGCGTCTGAGCGTCGATTGCCCTCCACGCTGTTTCGTCCCAACCGCATTCCCACACAAATGTTGCGAAGAATTGGCGGAACGCCCTTATATAACGCTCGGTTTTTCTGCCTGGTTACTGATGCTCCCGCTGGCTTTCACTTCAACGCGCTGTATGCAGCGTCGATTGCGCCACAACTGGCAGCGCTTGCATCGACTCATCTACCCCGCCGTTGGGCTTGCGTGCCTGCACCTGCTGTAGCGAGTGCGATCTGATGTAGGTGAAGCACTTTTGTACATCGTTGTTGTTGCTCTGCTGTTGGGTTGGCGAGTGAGACGTCATAGCCTGAAGTAACGAGCAGCGATGCCCGCGCGAACGTAAAATACCTGGGTCATTAGGCGTTCTATCGCCGCCTTTATCGGCGAAGTTTTAAGCAATATCAGGGGCCGGAAAAATATCATTAAAAAATTTCAGCAAAGCGCTTGCAGGGGGAGGCCCTATGCGTATAATGCGCTTCCCCGATGAGGCAGCAGTTGCTTCCGGGTAATCCTGGCCCCTGCGGTTTGGATGTTGTTTAACAATCAGATGAAGACAGATGTGTGGGCACTTGTTGGGATAGTTGTCACAACTATTCAGGTACAACAAGTGACTCATTAATTCATAGTAATTTTTGATTTTCGAATTGTATCTGAGCTGATGATTTGGAGGGTAAAGCGAGGTACTCGCGTAACCTTCCCCTCTTGTGTGTTCCTGTCACAGGGAGCAGGCAGAGGTAAAAGATTAAACTGAAGAGTTTGATCATGGCTCAGATTGAACGCTGGCGGCAGGCCTAACACATGCAAGTCGAGCGCGAAAGGCTTTCGGGCTGAGTAGAGCGGCGGACGGGTGAGTAACGCGTAGGAATCTACCTGGTAGTGGGGGACAACTTGGGGAAACTCAAGCTAATACCGCATACGCCCCAAGGGGGAAAGCGGGGGACCTTCGGGCCTCGCGCTATCGGATGAGCCTGCGTAGGATTAGCTAGTTGGTAGGGTAAAGGCCTACCAAGGCGACGATCCTTAACTGGTCTGAGAGGATGATCAGTCACACTGGAACTGAGACACGGTCCAGACTCCTACGGGAGGCAGCAGTGGGGAATATTGGACAATGGGCGCAAGCCTGATCCAGCCATGCCGCGTGTGTGAAGAAGGCCTTCAGGTTGTAAAGCACTTTCACTTGGGAAGAAAAGTTGGTCGTTAATAGCGGCCAGCCGTGACATTACCTTGAGAAGAAGCACCGGCAAACTCCGTGCCAGCAGCCGCGGTAATACGGAGGGTGCGAGCGTTAATCGGAATTACTGGGCGTAAAGCGCGCGTAGGCGGTTTGTTAAGTCAGGTGTGAAAGCCCCGGGCTCAACCTGGGAACTGCAGTTGATACTGGCCGACTAGAGTACGAGAGAGGGAGGTAGAATTCCATGTGTAGCGGTGAAATGCGTAGATATATGGAGGAATACCGGTGGCGAAGGCGGCCTCCTGGCTCGATACTGACGCTGAGGTGCGAAAGCGTGGGGATCAAACAGGATTAGATACCCTGGTAGTCCACGCCGTAAACGATGTCTACTAGCCGTTGGGAGACTTGATTTCTTAGTGGCGCAGCTAACGCGATAAGTAGACCGCCTGGGGAGTACGGCCGCAAGGTTAAAACTCAAATGAATTGACGGGGGCCCGCACAAGCGGTGGAGCATGTGGTTTAATTCGATGCAACGCGAAGAACCTTACCAGGTCTTGACATCCGATGCATAGTGCAGAGATGCATGAAGTCCTTCGGGACATCGAGACAGGTGGTGCATGGTTGTCGTCAGCTCGTGTCGTGAGATGTTGGGTTAAGTCCGTAACGAGGCGCAACCCCTTGTCCTTAGTTGCCAGCGAGTAATGTCGGGAACTCTAAGGAGACTGCCGGTGACAAACCGGAGGAAGGTGGGGACGACGTCAAATCATCATGCCCCTTACGACCTGGGCTACACACGTGCTACAATGGAACGCACAGAGGGCAGCAAAGCGCGAGCTGGAGCAAATCCCACAAAACGTTTCGTAGTCCGGATCGGGTCTGCAGCTCGACTCCGTGAAGTCGGAATCGCTAGTAATCGCGGATCAGAATGCCGCGGTGAATACGTTCGGGCCTTGTACACACCGCCCGTCACACCATGGGAGTGGGTTGCTCCAGAAGTGGTTAGCCCTAACCTTCGGGGGGCGATCACCACGGGTGATTCATGACTGGGGTGAAGTCGTAACAAGGTAGCCCTAGGGGAACCTGGGGCTGGATCACCTCCTTAAACGATGTTGGCGCTACCTGATGAGTGCTCACACATTTGTCTTCATCTAATCGGTTGATGCGAAAGAAATCACGAGTGTGCGGATCTGTTCAACAGGCCTGTAGCTCAGTTGGTTAGAGCGCACCCCTGATAAGGGTGAGGTCGGCAGTTCAAATCTGCCCAGGCCTACCAAATCGCCCTGTTCTTCGTTGCGAGCGTTCACGTAGTGTTAATACGCTACGCATTCGCCTCGATGCCCGGTACAGCGGGGCGGGCTCTCAGAACGATTTGGTTTTACTGGCGAGCTTCGTGGTTGCTGACGGAACTTATTTGGGGCTATAGCTCAGCTGGGAGAGCGCCTGCCTTGCACGCAGGAGGTCGGCGGTTCGATCCCGCTTAGCTCCACCACTTCTTGTAAGTAAGAAGACGCATCACTGAGATCAGAACAAAAGCCTGTTGTTGCAATGGGTTTTGTTCTGGTTTTAACTACCGGACGGTTCTTTAACAAGGTAAATCAAGCTGAGTCTTTGGATTTGAGCTTAGCACTGGCGGGGTCACAAGATCCGGTGGGTGGTAAGGAAATCCATAGATGAATATTCAGTGGTGGCGGAGTTTCAATTCCCCCGTTGCCACGACGAGTTGTAATAAACACTGTGACTTAAGCGTCACAACATCCGGCAGGTGTGCACTGTGATCGGTGTACATCTACTAAGTACCTGGCCTGTGTTAAGGGGTCGGGAACTGTCTTCTTGACGTTTTTTTTAAGTTTGCAAAAGCTTGAAATGAACGGTCTTTTGGGTCTTGCGGTTTGAGGTCTAAAAGAAACAGATAACTTCGGTTATATGGTCAAGTGACTAAGCGTATACGGTGGATGCCTTGGCAGTCAGAGGCGATGAAGGACGTAGTAGCCTGCGAAAAGCTTCGGGGAGTCGGCCAACAGACTTTGATCCGGAGATGTCGAATGGGAAACCCACCTGGTGTAAGCCAGGTACCTTGCACTAGAATACATAGGTGTAAGGGCGAACGGGGGAACTGAAACATCTAAGTACCCTCAGGAAAGAAATCAATTGAGATTCCCCAGTAGCGGCGAGCGACCGGGAGTAGCCTGCAAGTGATAGTCATTGGGTTAGTGGAACGGTCTGGAAAGTCCGGCGATAGGGGTGATTAGCCCCGTACACGAAAACCTGGTGGTGGTACTGAGCTTGCGACAAGTAGGTCAGGGACACGTGTTATCCTGATTGAAGATGGGGACCATC
>JADJAL010000013.1 GCA_016704305.1 Haliea sp.
CTCGCCGCGCATCCTGGTCGGCGTGAGCGATGCGGATAACGTGTCCCTGCTCATTGACCTCGGCTTCAACGGCTCCGTTGCGATACCGATGGCGCTGCTGGAAAGCGCCGGTGATCGCATCGCCGACACGGCGCCGACTGAAGTGGGACAGGCGTCGTCGACAGTGTTCGGCAACAAGCCGTCGGAAGTGCGCATTGCCCGGCTGCGTGAATTGCGCATTGGCGATCTGCACCTGCAGGATTTTCCCGTCGTCACCGGGACGGCCGTGTCCGATTTCCATGTCGGGATCGAATTCCTGCGCCATTTCCGCGTGACGCTCGACTGGGTAAACAACGATCTTTACCTTGAGCGCCGCGAATCGCATAGCGCACTCTACGCCGACTTTGCGACGTATGGCTTCTTACCGCGACTGAAAGATGGCCAGCTGGTTGTCAGCGCGCTCTGGCACGCAAGTTCCGCCGAGAACGCCGGGCTGAAACTCGGCGATCAATTGCGGAGATCAATGGGCGGGACACCACGGCGCCCGATTTCTGAGACGGTCTGCAACCTGTTGAACTGACTGGGGCAGTTCGGCTCGAGGATGCCCCGATCTCCGTTACGCGCCTGCGCGACGGCAAGCGCGAAACTGTGCGTGTCGAGCGGATGCCTTTGGTTACTGATGAGTTGATAAGCGGCAGGCAGTGAGGGCGACAGGGAAGCGAGGAACGGATTGCCAAGTTCCAGCTTGCAGGTGTTGTATGCACTAATCGTGGTGCGTCACTGAGTTTTATGCAGCTCCGGCGACACCCGCACGACCGCCGGAGGTTCTGGCCAGTCGCCATTCCTCAAAGCCAAAGCCTGCGGCAAGCAGCAAATTCAGGGCGGTATACACATTGATGGGGAACAGGAACATCAGCGCAACGGCGTAGTACACGAAGCTGATGGCGAGCGCGCGGCGAAAGGGCAAGCGCAGCGCGCACAGCCAGACCAGCACGATCATCCAGGTCGCCTTGCTGAAGTACACCAGCTTGGCGACCGCCAGATGCGCTTCGGCGCTGTCGCCCTGCGCGTATTTTGCAAACACGGCGAAGTCGTCGCCCATCCAGAAATTCCACTCAAACCGCAGGTGCGTAACCGTGTAACACAGCAGGAACAGGCCATACATGGACAAAAAATCCCGCAGGATTGGCTGGCGCTTTTCCATCGTCTCGCTCCTCTGATCGGGCGCTTTGCTGCCAAAAGGATCGCACGCAAGCGTATCACGAGGCAAACGCCGCTCCGCAAAGCCTGAAGCGACGCCATACACTTTTTTGTATTCGCGTGTTGTTGGCCCTGTACCGGGTATTCGACAACGCTACTCGTGCACTTCAGGCGTCCACTCTAGTCTTCAATTCCACGCGCGGGCTTGAGCAGGAATGCATCCAGCAGCGCAGTAATCGCCACCAGCAACAGCGCCAACAGTAATCGTGGATCGCCCAGGTTGAGCTGGGGTTCGATCGGGAAGGCGATGGTTTTCGTCAGTGATGCAATCTTGAAATGGTGTGGACCCTTGAACGTCGGGTCGATGACGATGTCCATCAGCGTGCGCCGGCTGCGGTAGCGCACCACCGCGCCGCTCTGCCACTGTTCCGCGTTGTCTATCCCGACGACGTCTATCGCACTGAACGCCGCGTCGCCGACCAGCACCGGGTGACAGGCGCGCCGCAACAGGGCGGGCAGCATATGCGCCATATAGCGCGCCATGAGTTGCTCTCCGGTCTCGCCCGGTTCGGCGCCTGGCACGTCCGGCGGATCGGGGTTGAGGTCCAGCGCGTTGATCATCAGGAGCTGCCTGCCAGTGTCTTCACGCATGAAGCGGGTCATGCTGGCGATGCGTTCTTCCGGCGCACCGTTGCTGCGCAGGGCGTCGACGTTCGCCTGTATTTCAGCCTCGCTCAGCGGGCCGCCAAAATCGGTGTACCAGAGTGTGAATGCGGCGTAGATAACCGCCGGCACCAGCCAGAGTTTGGTTCGGGTTTTCATCGTCACTGTCCTGCTAGCACTGCGTTATCGTGTTATTCGAGGTAATACGCCAGAACGTCCGTGCCTGCGAACTGCGCATGGATGCCAGGGTGGTCAGCGGCGCCCAGGCGCAGCAGTTCGTCCTGCACGTGCAGCCGCGCAAGATTGAGGCGACGTTGTGAACGCGCGCGGGTTGCGCCAAAACCGTAGTCATACTCGAAGTACTGCTCGCCTGCCAGGGCTGCGGCGATGTTGGGCCGCGCGTAGCGGAAGTAGCTGCGCGCGAAATACCCGATTACCGCCTGCAAGGATTGCGGCACGTGGTCATCAGCCGGCCAAGACGGGCAATGGTCGGCGCTGCGTTCGAACACGCGCGCGGTGTACTGTTCAAGCATTGCGGCGTGCTTCCCGAGCCAGCTGCGCGGCGTGGGGTCAGTCAGGAAATGTGCCCTGCTGGCGCCAGCGAGTGCGAAGTCCGCAAGGCACGGCCGGGGGCCGAGCAGGAAATCAGCATTGGCGAAGTGCGTGGCGAGCGCGTCCAACAGGCGTGCAAAGTCGCCCTGCACCGCGCCCGCCTGGTCAGCGCCCACGCCATTGACCGCGCACGCATTCGCGCCGAAACCCTCGTACATCATTGCCCCCATGGGCGCGTACTCGGCGAGTTCAGCCTCGCTCAAGGGCTGCTCGATCGAGCGGTCCAGCAACATGTTGGCGGCGAAACGCGGACCTACCCACGCGACGTTATCCGGGTAGCACCAGCGTGAGTGCACCGCGTGCTTCGCCAGCCAGTGATTGCAGGCATCCTCAAGAATGAAGCAGCAGGCGCGCTGCATGGGCGTATCCGGGATCACCGGGCGCTCGCGGAAGCGGTCGTTCAGCAGCGGGCCAATGGCAATGGTGTCATGCAGCAGCCACTTTTCCGGCGTCAACAGCAGGGGAATGAAGTGCGTGCCGGCGCGCGCCTCCAGCTCTGCACCGCGCTCCTGTGTCTTGAACTGCCACCGCCAGGGGATTTGCTGGAAGCGCAACTGGGCCTCCAGCTTGCGCGTAAACAGGCTCAGCTCATTGCCGATGAGGGTATAAGTTCCTGAATACATACCGTGGATTCCACCCTGGGCTGGCGCGCAACAGGGGATAAGGTTTACATATTGGCATTTCTAGTGTCAATATTATCGACGCCAAACGGCACAGCCTTTTTGCCCCGGCCCCGAACCGACACACAGCTCGATTTCGCGCAGATCGTCCGCCGCACTGTCCTGCAACAATCGCTGCAGCAGGTAGTACGAGAACTCCTCTACCGTGGCATTGCGTATCGGCAGCACCAGCGTATCGCAGCGCAAAAACAGCATCTCCTCACCCGCGAACTGCACGCGGTAATAAGCGCCCTGCTCCGTGATCACCTGGTGCGGCGAGTCGCCGGCGAGCAGCATGTATTCATCCAGCGCATTACACAGCACCGCGAGCCGGTTCTTGTACAGGTTGTAGTCCGCGGAGAAACCGTTGCCACCCATCGGCGCGACAATTTTTGCCGACACTGAATAATTGTGGCCGTGCAGACGCTCCCGCTCGCTGGCGGAAAATATCGTGTAATGGGCGGCGGAAAACTTGTGGCTTTCCTTGTCGATGTACAGTGTGGTCAATTGTTCCATCGCCACAGTTTAACCAAGGAGCAACTTGACGTCACTGCGGAAATCGCGGAGCCTCTTGCTCTGCAACAGGCACCCCCGCCCGGCTTTCTCGCCCGAGCGACCCAAAGGATCCAGAGCATGAAAGTAGCCATCATCACCGGCGCCAGCGTGGGTATCGGACGCGCCACTGCCGAGGCCTTCCTCGGCGAGGGCTTTGCCGTGTTCAACCTGGCGCGGCGCGCCTGCCCGATTGCAGCGGTCACCAATCTCACCTGTGATCTGGCCAATGCCGAGACCATTGACCGCTGCATTGACACGCTGCAGGCGACGCTGGCCCAAAGCAGCGAAATCGCGCTGGTGCACAACGCCAGCCAGATGCGCAAGGACAGCGCCGCCGCGTGCGACAGCGACAGCCTGCAGCAGGTGCTGGCGACCAACGTGGTGGCGATCAACAGCCTCAACCAGCGGCTGTTGCCGCTGATGCCGGCAGGTTCCAGCGTGCTCTATGTGGGTTCCACGCTGGCGGAGAAAGCCGTGCGCAACTCGTTCAGCTATGTGATCAGCAAACACGCGCAACTGGGCATGATGCGCGCGACCTGCCAGGACCTGATGGGCAGCGGTATTCACACCGCGATGATCTGCCCCGGTTTTACCGACACGGAGATGCTGCGCACGCATCTGGGCAGTGACCCGCAGTGGCGGCGGCAATCGCCGGCATGAACAGTTTCAGTCGCTTCATCGCGCCGGAGGAAATTGCCGAATTGATCCGCTGGGCGCACCACAACCCGGTGATCAACGGCGCCGTACTGCATGCCAACCTCGGCCAGAAGGGAGAGCTGAGAGGCGATGATAGCCTCCAAATTACCCCGTGTGGGCACCACCATCTTCACGCAGATGTCGGCGCTGGCGCAGCAATGCAACGCACTGAACCTGTCGCAGGGCTTCCCCGATTTCCGACGCGCCCCAGGCACTGCTGGAGGCAATGGCAAGGCACGTGCTGGGCGGCCACAACCAGTATGCGCCGATGGCGGGCGTGCTCGCTCTGCGCGAACAGATTGCCGCGCAGCTTAAGCGCCACCGGGGTATCACTTGCGATCCGGACAGCGAGATCACCGTGGTTCCCGGCGCGACTGAGGGGATCTATTGCGCAGTGATGGCCAGCGTTCGCGCGGGCGATGAAGTGATTGTGCTCGACCCCTGCTACGACAGCTATGAACCCGCCATTGTGCTGGCCGGTGGTCGCGCGGTGCACGTGCCGCTGACGCCACACAGCTTCCGCGTTGACTGGCAACGGGTGGCAGCGGCCATCACGCCCCGCACCCGTCTGGTCATGGTCAACTCGCCGCACAATCCCTGCGGCGCGACGCTGTCTGACGACGACATGCGGCAACTGCAGTCGCTGGTGGAAGCACACAACCTGCTGGTGATCAGTGACGAGGTGTACGAGCACCTGGTGTTCGACGGGCAGCAGCACCACAGTGCGTTCCAATTCCCGCGCTGCGCCAGCGCAGCTTTGTGCTGTTCTCCTTCGGCAAGACCTTCAGCGTCACCGGCTGGAAGACGGGCTACTGCGTCGCGCCGCCGGCGCTGACGGCGGAATTGCGCAAGGTGCACCAGTTCGTCTGTTTCGTCGCCGTCACCCCGGTGCAGCTTGCGGTGGCCGATTTCATGGCAGCGGAACCGGATTACCCGGCCACGCTGCCGGCGTTCTACCAGCGCAAGCGCGATCTGTTTTGCGACGCGCTCAAGTCCTCACGATTTGGGATCACACCCAGCGCCGGCACCTATTTCCAACTGCTGGACTACAGTGCGATAAGCCAATCGCCGGACCTGCAACTGGCCCAGGACTGGACCCGTGAGCACGGTGTCGCGTCCATTCCCATCTCCGTTTTTTATGAGGCGCCGCCCGAGCAGCACTACCTGCGCTTTTGCTTCGCCAAGCGCGATGAGGTGCTGCTGGAGGCGGCGGAACGACTATGCAAAATCTAAACGTCACCCTCGTGCAGTGCGAACTGGCCTGGGAGCAACCCGAGGATAACCGCGCCCAGATCGGCGATATTATCGCCGGCATGGGCAGCGCCACCGACCTGATCGTGCTGCCCGAGATGTTTACCACCGGCTTCTCGATGAACGCGCTGGCCAATGCGGAAGAACCCGGCGGGCCGACCGAGCAGTGGATGCTACAGCTGGCCCGCCAATACGATTGCGCGCTCACCGGCAGTATCGCGGTGCGTGTGGAACAGGGCGTCTACAATCGCATGCTGTTCGCCACCCCGGACGACGTGCGCATCTACGACAAGCGCCACCTGTTCCGCATGGCCGGTGAAGACAAGCGCTACCAGCCGGGCGCCGAGCGGGTGATCGTGCCGTGGCGCGGTTGGCGCATCCTGCTGCAGGTGTGCTACGACCTGCGCTTTCCCATATTCAGCCGCAACCGCGAGGACTATGACCTGGCGCTGTATGTCGCCAACTGGCCGGCACAGCGCCGCTATCACTGGCGCCAGTTGCTGATCGCCAGGGCGATTGAAAACCTCGCCTGCGTGGTCGGCGTCAATCGCATCGGCTCCGATGCCAGGGGACTGGATTACAGCGGCGACAGCCTGGCAATCGCGGGCGATGGCACGCTGCTGCTGGACAGACTGAACGACAGCGGCGCCGCACAGGTCGTGCTGGACGGCGCAGCCTTATTGCACTATCGACAGGGTTTCCCCTGCCATCTCGATGCGGATCGCTTCCAGCTGGAGTGAGTATCCTGGGTGACTGAACGCGCCACGCGGTTAGTGCGGACGGAGAATCACTCACCAACCCAAGGCCTGTTTGACAAACGGGATGGACAGCGCGCGTTGCTGGGCGAGCGAGGCCGCATCGAGTTGATCCAGCACCGCCAGTAGCTGATCCATCGCGCGCGGCGCGCGACCAACAATGTAACTGGCGACCGCAGGCGGCAGCGACAGGCCCCTGCGCTGAGCGCGAAATTGCAGGATCGCGGACTTGTCCTCGTCATCACCCGCGACCAGCTGATAGACAATGCCCCAGGACAGGCGCGAGCGCAGGTCGGGGAGATTCACCGCCAGCGCGCGCGGCGCGGCGTCGCCTGCCACGACCAGCCGACATCCGCGCTGGTGCGCACTGTTATAGAGATTGAACAGCGCGAGCTCCCAGTCGGCATCGCCGAGCACCGCGTGCACATCGTCGAGGCACAGCCGGTCCAGGTTCTCCACCCCCTGCAACACGTCCGCCGGCGGATACTCGCGCAACTGTGCCAAAGGCAGATATAACGTGCGCGCCTGGGCGACATGGCAGCTCGCCTGCAACAGGTGGGATTTTCCGGTGCCGGGCGGTCCATACAAATAGATGATGGCTTCACCGCCGGTTTGCATCTGCGCTTGCAGCGCATCCACCAGCGGCAGCACCGACGGCAGCGCGAGAAAATTATCCAGCGTCGCATCGTCGCGCAATTGCACCGCCAGCGACAGCTGGTGCGGGTGGAGTGCCCCTGCGGTTTTGGCTTTGGAGTCTACTTCCGCCACTGGTAATTCAACTGCGCGCCTTCACCCGCCACCGGCAGCGGCACGAGCCGGTTATTCAGCGCGACAATAGCAGCGAGTTGTGTGGCGTCGACCTTTGCCTGCACGACGAAATCAACGCGATCGCCCTGTACCTGCTCCACATTGGCATAGTCGACCAGCTCCAGTTTTTCCAGCCAGCTGACGAGCGCCGCGTAATCCGCATAATTTGTGATGCCGGTAATCGACAGGCGCACACCGGCTCCCTTGCCACTGGTGGGCGCCACGGCATAGCGCGATACCATATCCGTGGCGACGATATTGACGCCATTGCGCATGAAGTCCTGCACGTCGGGCACGGTCACGGAGCGGTTGATCTGCTCATTCTGGCGCAGGTAGCTCCAGTCACCGAGCGATTGTCCACCACTCGTTCTGGCGAGGCGCCCCACCAGTACATCCTGAACGTTGTAACGGGCCGAGGCCGCCAGTATCGTATTCGCATTCATTGCCCACGCGTCATCGATACTGATTGCAGCAGTGTCTGTCAGGTCGAAGACCGGTAACTGCACTGGAACACCGCGCCGTGAAAACTCTTCAAGCAGCCAATACGCCTCCTGCGGCGTGCCATCCTGGGTAACGAAGCGCCTGCCCTGTTCGTCCTCCACCACCACCCAGGCCAATACCCTGGGTCGATTGACCGTCCACAAGGGCGCACCGGACCGTTCCACCAGGCCAGTGACATCCGGGTCGCTGAACTCAAAGCGCAGTGAGAGCGGTGCCGCAGGGGGTTTACCCTGCACGTAGGCATACTGGCGCACGTGACCACGTGCATCCCCCAGGGCAGCAGCGACGGCCGGATTCTGCAGTACATCCCTGGTGCCCGAAATCTTCACCAGCACCTGCGCCAGCCCCTGCCGGAACCAAGGCCAGCCACACCCACATCAGCGCCACACGCGTTCTTCTCACAGACGTCTCCCCCACTGTCTCGCACCTGCGCGCATTGTAGAAGAAAACCCGCGCGATGACACCGCGAGCGGCAATTCGGGAGTGCGCTTGCCAGGCATGCACGATAAAATGCTGGCCCCGCCCCGATCCACACTGGCACTGGCTTTATACCAAAGAGCGATAGCAATGAGACATACCAATGAGCTACAGCAATGAGCGATGACAACGGCAAGAAGGCCCTCAGCTACAAGGATGCAGGTGTCAATATCGACGCCGGGAACGCGCTGGTCGAGCGCATCAAGGGTGTCTCGGCCCGCACCGCGCGACCGGAAGTACTCGGCGGGCTCGGCGGCTTTGGCGCGCTGTGCGAAATTCCCGCCGGCTACCGCCAGCCCGTTCTCGTATCGGGCACCGATGGCGTGGGTACCAAACTGCGCCTCGCAATGGATATGGGCATTCACGACACCATCGGCATTGACCTGGTTGCGATGTGCGTCAACGATCTGGTCGTGGCGGGTGCGGAACCGCTGTTCTTCCTCGATTATTACGCCACAGGTGCGCTCAATGTCGATACGGCGGCAGCGGTCGTCACCGGTATCGGCAAGGGCTGCGAACTCGCCGGTTGCGCTCTGGTGGGCGGGGAAACCGCCGAAATGCCTGGCATGTACCACGGCGACGACTACGATCTGGCGGGATTTTGTGTCGGCGTGGTCGAAAAATCCGAGATCATCGACGGCAGCAAGGTGGTCCCCGGCGATACATTGATCGGCATCGCCAGCAGTGGCCCGCATTCCAACGGCTATTCGCTGATCCGCAAAATACTCGAAGTCAGCGGCGCTGACCTGCAGCAGCCGCTGGATGGCACCACACTCGGGCAGGCATTGCTCACCCCCACCACGATTTACGTCAAGTCACTGCTCGCCCTGTTCACCGAAGTACCGGTGAAGGCGCTGTCCCATATCACTGGCGGCGGCCTGCTGGAGAACCTGCCGCGCGTGCTGCCAAAGAACTGCAACGCCTGTATCGACACCAATAGCTGGCAGTGGCCCGCCATCTTCCAGTGGCTGCAAGCCCAGGGCAATGTCGACACCACGGAGATGTACCGCACGTTCAACTGCGGCGTGGGCATGGTGCTGTGTGTTGCGCCGGAGCACGTCCACAGGGCGCTCTACCTGCTGAATGCCGGCGGGCACGAGGCCTGGGAAATCGGCCGCATCGCCGCCGGTGACAACAGGGTCGAACTGCTGTCGTGAGCGCGCCGGAGCAACCCCGCCTGGCCGTATTGATCTCCGGGCGCGGCTCCAATCTGCAGGCGTTTATCGCCGCCTGCGACCGGGGTGAACTGGCGGCACAGATCAGCCTGGTGATCAGCAACAACCCTGCCGCTGCCGGCTTGCAGCACGCCACCGCGGCCGGCCTGGCGACGCGCTGCATCAATCACCGCGACTACTTAAGCCGCGAGGCATTCGACCACGCGCTGGTGGATGAACTGCGCGCCAGTGCAATCGATCTGGTGATACTGGCGGGTTTCATGCGCATCCTGACGCCGGTGTTGATCGAACCGTATCGCGGGCGCCTGCTGAATATCCATCCCTCGCTGCTGCCGAAATACCCGGGGCTGGACACGCACCAGCGCGCGCTGGATGCCGGCGATGCCGAAGCCGGTGCCACGGTGCACTTCGTCACACAGGAATTGGACGGCGGCCCCCCCGTGCTGCAGGCCCGCGTGCCGATCCTGCAGGGCGATACCGCCGACAGCTTGGCTGCGCGCGTAGCGGGGGAGGAACACATCATCTTTCCGCTCGCGGCGCGTTGGCTGGCGCAGGGACGATTGGCGCTGACGGAGTCGGGTGCGACACTGGATGGCAAGCCGCTGCCGGCGACAGGTGTCCAGTACAGCAGCGGGATGCTTGTCTAGCGGCAGGTAGTCGTCAGCGAGAAACGATTACCAACCTGATGCGAAGCGCAACGCGCATCAGGCCTTGGCTATCAAGCGGAACGCCGCGCTGGCAAATCCAGCGCATCAGGCCTTGGCGGGGCCGGGGGCCGGTGCCGCCGCGATCCTTGTAGCTGACCTCGCAGACCTCGTCGGATTCAAAGAACAGCATCTGGGCGACGCCTTCGTTGGCGTAGATTTTTGCCGGCAGCGTCGTGGTGTTGGAGAACTCCAGCGTGACGTGGCCCTCCCACTCCGGCTCCAGCGGCGTGACGTTCACGATGATGCCGCAGCGGGCGTAGGTGGACTTGCCGAGGCAAATGGTCAACACGTTGCGCGGGATACGGAAATATTCCACGGTGCTGGCGAGCGCGAACGAGTTTGGCGGAATGACGCAGACATCGCCCACCACGTCCACGAAACTTCCCTCGTCGAAGTTCTTGGGATCGACCGTGGCGGAATTGATGTTAGTGAATACCTTGAACTCGCGGGCACAGCGCACGTCGTAGCCATAGCTGGACGTGCCGTAGGAAATGAGGCGCTCGCCGCCATTGGAGCGCACCTGTCCCGGCTCAAACGGCTCGATCATGCCGTGTTCGGTCGCCATTTTTCGAATCCATCGGTCTGCCTTGATACTCACGCGTCGCTCGCCTTTAGCTCAGTTCAAGTTCGGATTTAGTTCGGTTCAGTCGTCGGAAATTTTTATTTCGGGAAATTGCCGGACCACGCTATCGCCCTGCCCGGCCAGCGCCTGGCGCACGGCAGTCGCAGCCTTGAGATAGCATTTGGTCACGTCGGAATCCGGCTCGGCGACCACTGCGGGGCGACCGGCATCGCTCTGCACCCGTATCGACAACTGCAGCGGCAGGCTGGCCAGCAGCGGCACGCCGTAATCGCTGGCAATGCGATCGCCGCCGTGTTCACCAAAAATGTGTTCATGGTGCCCGCACTGGCTGCACACATGCACCGCCATGTTCTCGATAATCCCCAACACCGGCACATCGACCTTGCGGAACATCTCGATCCCTTTGCGCGCGTCCAGCAACGCGATGTCCTGTGGCGTGGTGACAATCACCGCACCGGACACCTTGGCCTTCTGCGTCAGCGTCAGCTGGATATCACCGGTTCCCGGCGGCATATCGATGATCAGGTAGTCCAACTCGCCCCACAAGGTTTGCTCCAGCATCTGCGCGAGCGCGCCGCCGGCCATCGGGCCGCGCCAGACCATCGGCGTGCGATCGTTGACCAGATATCCCATGGACATGGTTTTCAGGCCATATGCGGCAACGGGCAACAGATACTGCCCGCCCTGTTGTTCCGGGCGCGTATCGGCCGGGATGCCCAGCAGCAACTGCTGGCTCGGCCCGTAAATATCCGCATCCAGCAAACCGACGCGTGCGCCCTGCGCCTTAAGGGCCAGCGCGAGATTCACCGCGGTGGTGGACTTGCCTACACCGCCCTTGCCGGAAGCGACTGCGATAATGTGTTTAATCTGGTTCATGGGTACCTGTTCACTGCGTGGGGTCTGAACCGATCTGCTGGATCAGCATTTTACCGGCCCGCCAGTATAGGGGCATGCCACACGTACAACAATGCGAGGCAACAATGTGCGGCTTGACACGCAAGGGGTCGCATCCTAGCATGCGCGGGCACTTTTGAATCCTCCTTCCCTATGCACCAGATACGCGCCACAGTCGCTCCGGAACTTGAGCGAGTCAATCAGCTGATCATCGAACAGCTCCACTCGAACGTTGAGATGGTGGAGAACGTCGGTCACTACATCGTCGACGCCGGAGGCAAGCGCTTGCGTCCGATGCTGGTGCTGCTGAGCGCCGCCGCACTGGGCCGCTGCAGTGACGCCCATATCACGTTCGCCGCGATTATTGAGTTTATCCACACGGCCACCTTGCTGCACGATGACGTGGTGGATATTTCGACGCTGCGCCGAGGACGTCCCACCGCCAATGCAGAATTCGGCAATGCTCCCTCTGTTCTGGTGGGCGATTTCCTCTACACCCGCGCATTCCAATTGATGGTGCGGCTGGGTGACATGGATATCCTCAACCATATGGCCGAAACCACCAACACCATCGCCGAGGGCGAGGTGCTGCAACTGACACGCGCCGGCGATCCTGCTACCAGCGAAGCACAGTATCTGGACGTGATCACACGCAAGACCGCGATTCTATTTGCAGCGGCCTGCTACGGTGCCGCGACACTGTCGAGCCAGGACGAGCAGACCCGCAACACCCTGCGCGAATTTGGCCTTAACCTGGGCATCGCGTTCCAGATGATCGACGACGCGCTGGATTACGATGGCGATGCGGCGAAGATGGGCAAAAACGTCGGCGACGACCTGATGGAAGGCAAAGTCACCCTGCCGCTCATACATACGCTGCGTGCGGGCGATGCAGCCGACCAGGCACTGGTACGAGAGGCGATCACATCCAGAAACGCTGCCCGGATCGAGCAAATCACCGCCGCGATAAAGCGCTGTGGCGCGCTCGACTACACGCGCACGCGCGCACGACACCACCATGACCTGGCGCTAGCACTATTGGCACAACTGCCCGCCGGTGATTCTCGCGAGGCACTGGCCCGCGTGACCGCGCTGGCGATCAATCGCGAACATTGATTGAACGCCAGCGGGTTTGCCATGCCGCGCGGTGCCTTTCGATTGCGTCACTTGATAGCTGTTTCTATACTCGACTCTCGGAATCCACCCAGCGGAATTCAACAATGACTGCACGCACACTCCTGCCCGAGCTGCCCGCCTATGCCGCGCTGGCAGAGCATGCCAAAACGCTTGCATCTGCGTCACTGGAAGGTCTTTTCGCCGCGGATAACACGCGTGCTCGCGCGTTCACGGTGTCGGCTGCGGGACTGCATCTGGATTACTCGAAGCACAGGGTGAATGCGCAGGCGTTATCGTCGCTGCTGCAACTGGCGGAGCAGGCCGGACTGGGGCAGCGCATCGAGGATCTTTTCAATGGCGCGCATGTAAACAACACCGAGGACCGCCCCGCGCTGCACACATTGCTGCGGGCGTCCGACGGCGGTGCCCAACAGCTGCGATTCCAGGAAGTAGTGGCAGCGAAGGCGCGCATGCGGGAGATCGCCGAGCGCCTGCACTGCGGCGGGCACACGGGTTACTCCGGCTCGACCATAACGGACGTTGTGAACATCGGCATCGGCGGCTCTGATCTCGGTCCGCGACTGGTGACACAGGCGTTAAAGCCCTTTCACGGCCAGGTGCAATGTCACTACGTCTCCAATGTGGATCCGGCGGATCTGCTGGACACACTGGCACAGCTCAACCCTGCCTCGACGGCATTCATCATTTGCTCCAAGTCATTTCGCACGGAAGAGACGCTGGCCAATGGCCTGGCGGCGCGCGCATGGATGCTGGCCGCTGGCGCGAGCACAGCGGATCTGGATAAGCATTTCCTGGCAGTCACCACGAATTTGCCGGCGGCGCGGGAGTTTGGCATACCGGCGGCGAACTGCCTGCCAATGTGGGACTGGGTGGGTGGGCGTTACTCGGTGTGGTCTGCCGTGGGACTGAGCTGCGCCATTGCGGTGGGCTGGGAGCGATTCGCACAGTTCCTCGCCGGCGCGGAGGCCATGGACCGGCATTTTCGCGGCAGTGAAGCACACACCAACATGCCGTTGCTGATGAGTCTGCTGGAGATCTGGTACTCCCTCTTCTTTCACGCCAGCAATCATGTCGTGTTGCCCTATGACCACAGTTTGCAGCGCTTCCCGGACTACCTGCAGCAACTGACAATGGAAAGCAATGGCAAGCGCGTCAGTAGCGACGGCCGGGAATTGCAGTACCAGACCGCGCCCGTACTGTGGGGATCAGCGGGCACGATGGGACAACACTCCTTTCACCAGCTGTTGCACCAGGGAACGCGGCTATGCCCGGTGGATTTTATCCTGCCGTTGACCACGCACACCGGTGCGGTAGAGCAGCACCGTATGCTGGTCGCGAATTGCCTGGCGCAGAGCCGCACGCTGATGGTGGGGCGCTCACTGGAAAAGGCTCGCGCTGCCCTGCTGCAAAGGGGGTTTGACGATGATAATGCGGCCACGCTGGCACCGCACCTGGTCATGCCGGGCAACCGCCCCAGCAGCATCATCACGATGGAATCGCTGAACCCCGGCACTCTGGGTGCACTGCTGGCATTGTACGAGCACCGCACCTACTGCAGCGGCCAACTCTGGCGCATCAACTCTTTCGATCAATGGGGCGTGGAACTGGGCAAGGAAATCAGCACGGACATTCTGGCGCGACTGGCAGGCGCAAGCGATGGCAGCACGATGGATGCTTCCACCGAGGGACTGATAAGTGCCTTCAGGGACGCGCAGCGCTGAATGGCAAAGTATCGCGCTGCTTGTTAATGCTGCTACTACAACGTCACGCGTCGATCAACGCCAGCAACTCGGCTGTCTTGCTTGCCATCAGGGCCTGGTCACCACGGCTTTCGACATTCAAGCGTACTACCGGCTCGGTGTTGGACATGCGCAAATTGAAGCGCCAGTCGCCCATCGACATGCTGAGGCCATCGACACGCTCTATCGACTGTGCCTGTGGGGCATAGTTTGCTTCTATCTTCGCCAAAACGTCGGCCGGACGCTCTATCGTGCGATTGATCTCGCCGCTGCAGGGAAAGGCCGCCATCCGCGCTGCCACCAGTTGCGACAATGGCTGCCCGCTGCGACTGATCAAACGTGTTACCAACAGCCAGGGGATCATGCCGCTGTCGCAATAGGCGAAGTCGCGAAAATAATGGTGTGCGCTCATCTCACCGCCGTACACCGCATTTTCGAGGCGCATGCGCTCCTTGATGAAAGCATGTCCGGTTTTGCTCTGTACGGCCTCACCGCCGAGAGCCGTCACGATATCAATCGTGTTCCAGGTCAGGCGCGGGTCGTGCACGATGCGGGCGGGTCCCTGCTGTTTCAGGAAGGCTTCCGCCAGCAGTCCCACGAGGTAGTAACCCTCGATAAATTCACCCTGCTCGTCGTAGAAAAAGCAGCGGTCGAAATCCCCGTCCCAGCCTAGTCCCAGGTCGGCGCCATGCTCTCGCACGGCCGCTATTGCCGCGACGCGATTTTCCGGCAGCAGCGGATTGGGCACGCCATTGGGAAAATGCCCATCGGCCTCATGATGGATTTTTATAAACTCAAACGGCAGGTGTGGCTCGAGCAAATCCACCACACGACCAGCGCCGCCGTTGCCTGCATCCACCACAATTTTAAGCGGCTTCAGGCTCGCGACATCGACATAGGACAGCAAATGCTGGACATACGCCTCCGAGGTGTCCAGCGGATACAATTTTCCCGGCTGCGCCGCTGGAGTAAATTCATCGCGCTCAGCCAGCGCCTTGATATCGAACAGGCCGGTATCCCCGGAGATCGGACGTGACTCCTCGCGCACGAATTTCATGCCGTTGTAATCCTTGGGGTTGTGGCTGGCAGTGATCGCAATACCGCCATCCATGCCCGCATACGAGGTGGCAAAATAAATTTCTTCCGTGCCACACAGGCCGATGTCATAGACATCGACACCCTGCTCCAGCAGGCCCTGGGTCACCGCAGCCTTGATCGACTCGCTGCTCAGGCGGATATCGTGACCGACCACAACCTGCCGCGGCTTCACGACTTCGGCAAAGGCGCGTCCGATACGGAAAGCGATCTCTTCGTTAAGTTGATCGGGCACGCGCCCGCGCACATCGTAGGCCTTGAAACAGGTAATTTCTTGCACTTGGCTCTCGCTCAACTGTTTTGGTAATAGTTTTCGTAGACAAAGTTCGTCGCTTCTACAAATCCCGGCACACTGCCGCAATCAAAGCGCCGACCCTTGAACTTGTAGGCAATGACACAGCCGTTGCGGGCCTGGGTTTGCAGCGCATCGGTGATCTGGATTTCACCATTTGCGCCCGGCCCCGTATTGCGCAGGATATCGAAAATATCGGGGGTCAGGATGTAGCGACCGATGATCGCGAGGTTTGAGGGTGCGTCCTGCGGCTGGGGCTTCTCCACCATTTCCTCAACGCTGTAAATGCCTTCCTTCAGGCTCTTGCCGCCGATAACGCCATACTTGTGGGTTTCATCGGCGGGCACCTCCTGGATCGCCACGATGGAACAGCGAAACTGTTTGTACAACTCCGCCATCTGGGCCAGTACTCCGGGGCCCTCGTTCAAACACAAATCATCCGATAACAGCACGCCGAAGGGTTCATGCCCAATCAGTGCTTCACCGGTGAGGATTGCGTGGCCCAGGCCCTTCATTTCCCGCTGCCGCACCATCGTGAATATACCCTTGTCCAGCACGTTGCGAATACTGGCAAGTGCCGCTTCCTTACCGGTACCTGAAATCTGGTGCTCCAACTCATAGCTGATATCGAAGTGATCGGCAATCGCGCTTGCCGCGACCGGTGACCATCGCACAGGTTGTCATGCCGGCGGCGATGGCTTCCTCGACGCCGTACTGCACCAGCGGCTTGTTGACCACTGGCAACATTTCCTTCGGCATGCTTTTTGTGGCGGGAAGAAATCGGGTGCCGTAGCCGGCTACCGGAAACAGGCATTTTTTAATCAATCTATCACTCTCCGTGTTGGGTCCCGGTTCTGGTTCCCGGCTCTGGTTCCCGTTATTGGCTTCTGCCGTAAACGTCTTCGAAGCGCACAATGTCGTCCTCGCCCAGATAGGCCCCGGTCTGTACTTCTATAATTTCCAATGGAATATGACCCGGGTTAGCGAGCCGATGCTTGTGGCCTAGCGGAATGTACGTGGATTGATCCTCGGCCAGCATAAACACCTTGTCCTCACAGGTCACCTCGGCGGTGCCTTTGACGACTATCCAGTGTTCCGCGCGGTGGTGGTGCATCTGCAACGATAGCCGCTGTCCCGGCGTGACGACGATACGTTTCACCTGAAAGCGTTCCGAGCTGACCAGTGATTCGTAGGAACCCCAGGGACGATAGACCCGCCGGTGCAGCGAGACTTCCGTGCGCTGCTGCTGCTTGAGCAGATTCACAATACGCTTCACATCCTGCACTTTTCCGCGATCGGCAACGAGTATCGCATCGGTGGTTTCCACCACCACGAGATTGTCTACGCCGGTTGCGGCGATCAAACGGGAGTCACTGCGGAAATAGCTGCCGCGACAGTTGTCTGCGATCACATCCCCGCGACAGACATTGCCTTCGGCATCGCGTTCCTCGACTTCCCACAACGCCGACCATGCACCGACGTCGCTCCAGCCACAATTCAGGGAAACCACAGCACCGACATTGGTCTTTTCCATTACCGCGTAGTCGATGCTGTCGCTCGGGCAGCGCGCAAATGCCTCGGCACCGGGGCGCACGAAATACGAGTCGACAGTGGCGTCGTGCATCGCCTCCTTGCAAGAGGAGAGTATGCCGGGCGCCAATTCGCCCAACTCATCAAGGAAACTCTGCGCCCGCAGCAGGAACATACCGCTGTTCCAAAGGTAGCCGCCGCTGTCGAGATAGCTTTGTGCCGTAACGACGTCCGGCTTTTCAACGAAGCGTTCCAGATCGTACAGATCGTCGGCCAGCGCAGCACCGCACTTGATGTAGCCGTAACCCGTCTCAGGCGCAGTCGGTACCACGCCAAATGTCATCAACCGCCCCTGACTGGCGAGCGGCAGTGCCCTGCCGACAGCTGCAACGAAGTCGTCGACATCCTTGATAATGTGATCTGCGGGCAATACCAACAAAATCGCTTCCGGGTCAGAGCGAACAGCGTGCAGCGCAGCCAGCGCGACTGCCGGTGCGGTATTGCGCCCTTGCGGTTCAAGGATGAGTCCACCCGCTTGCACATTCAATTGCCGCAACTGCTCCGCGACCATGAAGCGGTGCTCTTCATTGCAGACCACCAACGGCGGGTTCGCCGCCAGACCGACGGTGCGCCGCAAGGTTTCCTGCAGCATGGTTATTTCGCCGACCAACGGCAAAAACTGTTTGGGATGAGCCTACCTGGAGACCGGCCATAGCCTGCTGCCGACGCCACCGGAAAGAAGTACGGGTGTTAACATTTTGATCCCCTGAAGCATGCCAAAATAATTTCTTTTGTTAGCGCGCTCCATTGCGCAAAAGTTAAGCAATACCGGGTTCGCATACTATCCGAAGGCAGTATTTTTGGCCAGTAAAAGCCTGTCACAAAAGGCACAAACGTGAGGTGGCGCAAGGTTCGCACTGACAGTGCGTATTAACAGACTGCTCTATGTACCTGCGCGGGATGACAGCATAATGACAATCATGATCAGCGCGATGTGACGAGCCGTGACGAACGCTTGAATTTACGCGCATGAAACTCACCGAGGTCCGACAGCCACGCGCCTCTTTCGGAAAATATTTCAAAGCACTGGACATGTTTATCACAGCTATTAGAATGGTTTCGCCTACCGTCTTCCAATACGCACGCTGGCACGACTTCATTTTTAGCTCGGGGCGCGTAGCTCGGGGCGCGCAGTCTGGGGCACTTGGCCCTGGCGACGCACCCTTGGGCATGCGCCCCGGCGCGACACCCGAATCCCAGCCCACTGGAAACCCTATGATCGGTAAAAGCACATACTCAAAAGACGAACTGATCGCATGCGGCAAAGGCGAGCTGTTCGGCCCCGGCAATGCCCAACTTCCTACTGACGGTATGCTGATGATCGACCGGATCGCCCATATCAGCTCCGAGGGTGGCAGTTTCGGCAAGGGTGAAATCATTGCCGAACTCGATATCCATCCCGACCTGTGGTTCTTCAAATGCCATTTCGAAGGCGATCCGGTGATGCCCGGATGCCTGGGTCTGGACGCGCTGTGGCAGCTTGTTGGTTTTTTCCTTGGCTGGCGCGGCAATCCAGGACGCGGGCGCGCACTGGGCTGTGGCGATGTCAAATTCAGCGGCCAGATACTGCCCAGCGCAACACAAGTGGTCTATCGCATAAACGTCAAGCGCGTGATCGAACGCAAGCTGATCATGGGAATTGCCGATGGCAGCCTCTCGGTCGACGGGACGGAAATCTATACCGCAAAGGATTTGAGAGTCGGCCTGTTCAAATCAACGGAGTCCTTCTAGACCTATGGCAAAAAGAGTAGTCATCACAGGACTGGGCATTGTCTCCTGCCTGGGTAACGACGCTGACACCGTGGCACAGGCGCTTTATGTGGGCCGCTCGGGCATCACGCGCAGCCAGGAACAGATTGATGTCGGTATGCGATCGCACGTATCGGGCGCGCCGCAGATCGATATCGAGGCACATATAGACCGCAAGCAATTGCGCTTCATGGGCAACGCAGCTGCCTATGCCTATATCGCGATGCAACAGGCCATCGCTGACGCCGAACTGGCACCCGACATCGTCTCGAACGTGCGGACAGGAATAATAGCAGGCTCCGGCGGCGCATCTTCCTCCAGCCAGACAGAAGCAACGGACATTTTGCGCGAGCGCGGCCTGCGCCGCGTAGGTCCTTACCGGGTCACGCAAACAATGGGCAGCACAGTTTCGGCGTGCCTCGCGACTCCGTTCAAAATCAAGGGCGTTAACTACTCCATTTCATCGGCCTGCTCCACCAGCGCGCACTGCATTGGCAACGCGATGGAACAAATTCAGCTGGGCAAGCAGGATCTGGTATTTGCCGGTGGCGGCGAAGAGTTGCACTGGACGCTCAGCTGCCTGTTCGACGCGATGGGCGCATTATCCACCAAGTTCAACGAAACACCGGAGCGAGCCTCCCGCGCCTATGACGCCAACCGCGACGGGTTTGTCATTGCCGGGGGCGGCGGCATGCTGGTGGTCGAGGAACTCGAACACGCCAAAGCCAGGGGCGCGAAAATTTACGCAGAACTGGTGGGCTATGGCGCCACCTCCGACGGCTACGACATGGTGGCGCCCTCGGGTGAAGGGGCTGTGCGCTGCATGCAACAGGCGTTGAGCACGGTCACAGGCGCAGTAGATTACATCAACGCGCACGGCACCAGCACACCGGTAGGGGACATTCAGGAACTCAAGGCGGTGCGTACCGTGTTCGAGAACAGGTCCGTCATTCCAGTGATCGGCTCCACCAAATCACTGTCCGGACATTCTCTCGGCGCCGCCGGCGTACAGGAGGCCATTTACTCGTTGCTGATGCAGCAGCGCGGTTTTATTGCCGCCTCTGCAAATATCGAAGAGCTGGACGCCGAGGCGGCTGGATTACCCATTGCACTCACCCGCCACGACAATGTCGACCTGCAGCGCGTCATGTCCAATAGCTTTGGCTTCGGCGGCACTAACGCGTCGCTGGTATTCCAGAAGTATTCTGATTAGGGTTTTGTGACAGAGCGGCGTTGGCAGAAGCGATTGCCTGCCAACGCCTCCACCGTCACGCAAGCGTATCCAGCAGCAAGACGTCCACGACATCACCCCGCTTCACGGTTGCTCCAACCGGAATGATCGCCAGCGCATTGCTGCGACTCACGGAACTCAGCACACCGGAGCTCTGGTTGACGTAGGAGACTGCCTGCAAACCGCTCTCCGTGTTTTCCAGCGTCACCCGCAGGTACTCCTGCCGGGTGCCGGGGCTGCCGACTACAAACGACGCACGCGCCTGCAGACGCAGTGGTTCGGGTTCATCCGCGCCCTGCAATGCCAACAGAAACGGACGCGCGATCAGGCAGAAAGTAACAAATACGGACGTGGGATTGCCGGGCAAGCCGATAAAAGGCGTTTCGCCAATGCTACCAAATGCCAGTGGTTTTCCCGGCTTGATCGCGAGCCGCCAGAGGTCCAGCCGGCCGAGTCGCTCGACCTGGTGTTTGACGTGATCCTCCTCCCCGACGGACACCCCGCCGGTGGTGATCACGCAGTCGGCACGCGCGGCGGCATCCAGAAGTGCCGCTGCCGTTCCTTCCGGCGTGTCAGCGACGATTCCGCAGTCAATTAACTCCATGTTCAGGCCGCGCAACAGTCCGGCCAATGTATAGCGGTTCGAATTGTAAATGCCGCCCTCACGTAAGGTGCCGCTGGCCGGCTCTATCAATTCGTCGCCCGTTGACAGCACCGCCACCCGCAGCGGTCGATACACCTGCGCCGCGCTGCATCCCACCGACGCCAGCAAGCCCAAATCCTGCGGGCGCAACACACGCCCTGCAACCAACACGCTCTCCCCTGCGGAAATATCCTGGCCGCGTGGGCGAATGTGCTGTCCCGCACTGACCGCGCCGGACACCGTCAGCACTCCGGCAACTTCCGTGCAATCTTCCTGCATCACCACCGCATCCGCGCCTGCGGGAACCGGGGCGCCTGAGAAAATTCGCGCTGCAGTTCCCGGCGCCAGGGCAACGCCAATGGCACCCGCAGGAATTCGTTGGCTGACAGGCAGGGCCTGCCCAGCGTCACTGGCGCGCAGTGCGTAGCCATCCATGGCGCTGTTGTCCAATGGAGGGACGTCCACGGAGGACACCACATCGGCGGCCAGCACGTGGCCAAGCGCGTTCATCAGGGGTACTTCGATGCGCTCTGTGACCGGACGTGCCGTCGCCAGAACCTGTGCCAACGCCTCAGCGACGGTCAGCATTCGCCTCACTCGCTGTCGGCCCTCACCCCGAGCACGCCGACAAAATTACAGGGCCGATGGCGGCTATCGAGCTGTTCGCGAATGATCCCGTTCCAGGCCGTTTTGCAGGCGCCGGTGGAGCCTGGCATGCAAAAAATCACCGTGTCGTTGGCAAATCCTGCCACGGCGCGGGACTGAATGGTGGAAGAGCCTATCTCTGCCAGTGACAGTGCCCGGAACACTTCACCGAAGCCGTCGATTTCCTTGTCAAACAACGGCCTCACTGCCTCGGGACTGGAATCCCGCCCGGAAAAGCCCGTACCGCCGGTAATCAGCACTGCGTTGATTCTCTGATCCGCAATCCAGGCGGACAGGGTGGCGCGTATCTGGTAGATATCGTCTCGGACAATCGCCCGAGCGGCCGTGCGGTGCCCCTCTGCCTGCAACGCCTGCGCGAGGTAGTCCCCGGATGTATCGTCTTCGCTGCTGCGCGTATCGGATACCGTCAACACTGCTATCGACAAGCGCTGCACGTTGTCGCCCTCCACACTAGCCATGCGTGGCTCCCTGCTGTTGTTCATAATAGTGCTTCACCAGATCCCCGATCGCACTGCGCCAGGGCACCTGCCTGATAGCGAATGTATTGCGAATCTTGCCGCAATTCAGTGTCCGGCTCAGCGGCCGCAAGCCCTCCGGTTCTCGCTCCAACTGAACCGCTGAGGCGCTGAATTCAGAAAACTGGGAAGCCGCCGCCAATAGCGCTTCCGCGAACTCATAGTAAGTGGCCGTGTCGGAACTGCCATAGTGGTAGATTCCCCAGGGTTTCAGCCCGGTGCTGACCTGATCCAGCACGGCCAATATCACCCTCGCCCCATCATCAGCCGCCACCGGGCAGCCGCGCAGGTTATTGTCCAGAATCAGGCTGTCGCCCTCTCGCAGGGGCCCCAGCATCTGGGTAATGAGGTTTGTGCCTTCGTAGGAAAAGATCGGGCCCAGCCGGAGAATCAGGTGGTTGGCGCAAGCCTCAGCCACGATGCCCTCGGCACGTGCGAGCAGTTGGCCTACAGCTTCCTCATTATCCGGCACATCCTGCTCGTCATAGGGGCGATCCAACTGACCGGAAAACACCCTGGAACTGGACACATACAGATAGGCAATATTGGCGCGATGGCAGCCTTTCGCGACCCAGTGGCAGCGCTGCAAATCCAGCTCCTGAATCTGCAGGCCACCATCGCCCGCCGCTTCAATGCGCACGTCCACTACAATATCGCTTTTGGCCCGCGCAAGGCTCTTCTTGGCCTGGCGCTCGCTTTTCCAGCGGCACGCCGATCGACTCATAGGAACTATTTCATGCCGCCCCAGCAGCGCCTGACGCTGCATCAGCGCCATGCCCAGAGGCGTATCGGATCCCAGTATGAGTACACGCACCCCGCTGCTCCACCCACCGGACCCTACTGTCCTGTCATTTTTCGCAGTTGCCTTCAGAACGGGATGTCGTCATCGAAATCCGGGTAGCCACCCGCAGGCGCTGTTGGCGCCGCACTACCAATGGATTGCGCAGCGGCGCTGGAGCGGGGAGCATGCTGCGGATAATCCTGGTGGGAAGGCGAACCGCCACCCTGCCCGGCAGCACGTGAATCCAGCATTTGCATTTCATTGCCCATTATTTCGGTGGTATAGCGATCCTGGCCCTCCTTGTCCTGCCATTTTCGCGTCCTTAAGCTGCCTTCCACGTACACCTTCGAGCCCTTCTTCAAATACTCCCCGGCAATTTCCGCCAGGCGATTAAAAAACACCACGCGATGCCATTCAGTGCGCTCCTGTGGTTGCCCCGTCTGCTTATCCTTCCATGATTCTGACGTGGCGACAGAGATGGTTGTGATAGTAACGCCGGCCGGTGTCTGCCGGACCTCCGGATCATTACCAAGATTGCCTACCAGGATCACTTTGTTAACGCCCCGTGTGGCCATAGATTGCCCTCATTTCTTCCACTGATTTTTGCTACAGGAGTGGGGGCTGACTATATCAACCCACTCGGGCAATTGCGACAGCATCGCCCGCCAAAACTTCACCATTATCCGTCTCTGCTCAGCCGCTGCGGATGCGCAGGGCTAAGGTCTGCTCATATGCCCGGCAAGGGGTTGGGCGTCACTGAATTTACCCCCGCCATACGAGGCGCGCGCAACACCACCAGCCACCACGCTGCCGCCAGCGACAGACACACGCCGGTGAGCACGTAGGCACCGAGATGTTGCAGCAACCACCCGCCGCCGGCGCCGCCGGCGAATGCGCCCAGGAACTGGCAGGTGGATACACACCCATCGCCGTTCCCTTGCCGTCAGCGGACACTGCCTTGCTGAGCAGCGACGGGAGTGTCGCCTCCAGGTAATTGAAGCCGACGAAGAAAAGCCACAATCCGCCATAGAACAACAGGCTGCTCGACGCGAAATCCAGCGCAGCGGTAGCAGCAAATATCAAAGCGATGCCCAGCAGGAACATCTGGTGCAAGCGCCCGCCACGTTCCGCCAACACCATCAATGGCACCATCCCGGCGAGGGACAGCAACAGCACCGGAAGGTACACCATCCAGTGATGCTCGCGGTCGACGCCAAAGGTGTGTTCCAGCAACCCGGGAACCACCAGGAAGCTGGCCGTCAGAATAAAATGCAGAACAAACACGCCAAAGTTGAGCCGCAGTAGTATCGAGTTGCCGATGACACGCCGCAGCGACCCGAGTCTGGCACCAGACTCAGTATGTTCAACGACGATTCGCGGTGGCGACGGCACCAGTAGAACCACGATGGCAATACCGGTGAACGCCAGCGCAGCGGTGAACCAGAAGACGACGGGCAAACCGCCAAAAGACGCCACTGCCGGACCCAGTACCAGCGCCACGGCAAACGACAGGCCAATGCTCATCCCGACCATCGCCATGGCTTTGGTGCGCTGCTCCTCGCGCGTCAGGTCCGCCACCAGCGCCATCACGGTACTGGCTATCGCGCCCGCACCCTGTATCGTGCGACCCAGGATGATGCCCCCGATACTGTCCGCTGTGGCTGCGATGACGCTGCCGATCGCAAATACCAGCAAGCCTCCTATGATGACGGGCTTGCGGCCGATCTGGTCCGACAGCCAGCCCAGCGGTAACTGCAGCATCGCCTGGGTCAGGCCGTACATACCCAATGCCAGTCCGATCAGCGCAGGAGTTGCATCGGGCAGGTCTGCCGCATAAAGGGCAAGCAGGGGCAGCACCATGAACAGGCCCAGCATGCGGAAACAGTACAGCAACGCCAGCGAACCGACGGAGCGACGTTCCTGCGCTGTCATGGGATGTTCAGTAATCACAGTCAGTAATCACGAAGGGTTATTTCACCGGGACGCTGCGGAAAAAACAGCCGGCAATGGTAACAGTTCCACCACGTTGGGGACACCATACAGTTCACTCCACTGATCGCTGCACGGAAAAATCGGTCCGCTTTTGCCACGCATGCTGCTGAGGGCATATACTGCCCGGTTTCGGTTTTAGCGCAGCGCCAGAGGTCTTATGAACACCATCCAGATACGCGGTGCACGCACGCACAATCTCAAAAATATTGACCTTGATATCCCCCGGGACAAGCTCGTTGTGATTACCGGGCTCTCCGGGTCAGGCAAGTCCTCGCTGGCATTTGATACGCTGTACGCCGAGGGGCAGCGGCGCTATGTGGAATCACTTTCCACCTACGCCCGGCAGTTTCTCTCCCTGATGGAGAAGCCGGACATAGACCATATCGAGGGGCTCTCACCGGCCATTTCCATCGAACAAAAATCGACGTCGCACAATCCGCGCTCCACCGTCGGTACAATCACTGAAATCTACGATTACCTGCGCCTGCTATACGCGCGGGTCGGGGAGCCCCGCTGCCCCGACCACGGGTTGAATTTGCAGGCCCAGACCATCAGCCAGATGGTCGATGCGGTGCTGGCCCTGCCGGAAGATACAAAACTGATGCTGCTGGCCCCGGTGGTGCGCGATCGCAAAGGCGAACACCTGCATGTGTTTGAGGAACTGCGCGCGGGCGGCTTCGTGCGCGCCCGCATCAATGGCATCGTGACGGATCTCGACGATGTTCCGCTGCTGGACAAGAAGAAAAAGCATCGCATAGAGGTCGTGGTCGACCGCTTCAAGGTGCGCCCGGACCTCGCCACCCGGCTGGCGGAATCGTTCGAGACAGCGCTCGCGCTGACGGACGGGCTGGCATCCATCAGTTACATGGATAGCAAGGACCAGGAAATGAGCTTCTCAGCGCGCTTCGCTTGCCCTGAGTGCGGCCACAGCATCGATGAACTGGAGCCGCGGATGTTTTCCTTCAACAATCCGGCAGGCGCGTGCAGCGGCTGCGATGGCCTTGGCGTGAAGCAGTTTTTCGACGAAGAGCGCCTGATCCTGTTTCCGGAAGCAAGCCTGGCGGAAGGCGCGATTCGCGGCTGGGACAGGCGCAATGTGTATTACTTCCATATGCTGAATTCGCTGGCCGAGCATTACGGCTTTGACATCGACGCGCCGTTCAATCGCTTGAGCAAGAAGCATCGGGACATCATCCTGCACGGTAGCGGCAAGCAGGAAATTGCCTTTTCCTACATCAACGACCGCGGCGATGTGTTCAAACGCACCCATACCTTCGAGGGTATTCTCCCCAACATGGAGCGTCGCTATCGCGATACCGAGTCGCAATCGGTGCGCGAAGAATTGTCCAAATTCCTGGCCACTCAGCCCTGCCCGGAGTGCGAGGGCACGCGCTTGCGCCGCGATGCCCGCCATGTCTTCATGGATAACCACGACCTGCCAAGTATTACCGCGATGCCGGTGGGTGAGGCGGAAGTGTATTTCGGCCAGCTGAAACTGGACGGACGACGCGGCGAAATCGCCGACAAAATCCTGAAAGAATTGCGCGCCCGCTACCGTTTCCTGGTCGACGTCGGGCTGAACTACCTGACCTTGAGTCGCAGCGCGGAGACGCTGTCCGGCGGCGAGGCTCAGCGTATCCGACTGGCCTCGCAGATCGGGGCTGGATTGGTGGGCGTGATGTACATCCTCGATGAGCCGTCCATCGGACTGCACCAGCGCGACAATGAACGACTACTGGCAACGCTCACGCACTTGCGCGACATGGGCAATACGGTGCTGGTGGTGGAGCACGACGAGGATGCCATTCGCAGTGCCGATCACATCATCGATATTGGCCCCGGGGCCGGCATACACGGCGGCCGGGTGGTCGCCTCCGGCACGCTCGAGGATATTCTCGACTGCGAGCAATCACTGACAGGGGCCTACCTGTCCGGCCGGCGGGAAATCAGCGTTCCGGCGCAGCGCACTGCGCGCAACGCCAAGCAACAGCTGGTGCTCAAGGGCGCTACCGGCAACAACCTGCAGGGCGTTACGCTGGAGATTCCGCTCGGCCTGCTCACGTGCATCACAGGCGTGTCCGGTTCCGGGAAATCTTCACTCATTAACGGCACGCTCTTTCCCATCGCCGCCACACAACTCAACGGGGCCACCACGCTGACACCTGCGCCCTACGAGTCGATCACGGGCATGGACCTGATCGACAAGTGTATCGACATCGACCAGAGCCCTATCGGACGCACGCCGCGCTCCAATCCCGCGACCTACACCGGCATTTTTACTCCGGTGCGAGAACTGTTCGCCGGCACCCAGGAAGCGCGCACTCGTGGCTATAAGCCTGGCCGCTTCAGCTTCAACGTAAAAGGCGGGCGCTGCGAGGCCTGCCAGGGCGACGGCGTGACCAAAGTGGAAATGCATTTCCTGCCGGATATCTATGTGCCCTGCGATATCTGCAAAGGCAAACGTTACAACCGGGAAACGCTGGAGGTGCGCTACAAAGGCAAGAATATCCACGAGGTACTGGAAATGACGGTAGAGGACGCCCTGCCCTTTTTTGCCCCGGTGACAGCCATCGCCCGCAAACTGCAAACCCTGGTGGACGTCGGCCTGTCCTACATTCGTCTCGGCCAGGCGGCCACCACATTGTCTGGCGGCGAGGCGCAGCGCGTGAAGCTTTCGCGCGAGCTGTCGAAGCGCGACACGGGCAAAACCCTGTACATCCTCGATGAGCCCACGACCGGCCTGCACTTTGAGGACATCAAGCAACTACTGGAAGTACTGCACCGCCTGCGCGATCACGGCAATACCGTCGTCATCATCGAACACAATCTGGATGTCATCAAAACCGCGGACTGGATCGTGGACCTGGGTCCTGAGGGTGGCAGTGGCGGTGGGCGGATCATTGCCACAGGCACGCCGGAAGACGTGGCGAAGACCAAAGGTTCTTATACTGGACAGTTTCTGCTGCCGGTCCTGAAGAAGCGCAATCGGCGCAAGGCGGCTTGAATAGTTTGAGGGCTTGCTAATTTGACGGGTTAGTACACTGGGGAGATCGCTCCGCACACAACACAGACGGTTGTATGCGGGAGCGGTCAGGAACGATCAATCCTCGCTGTCTACAACTTCGGGCTGCGGACGATCCACCAACTCCACGTAGGCCATGGGTGCTTTATCGCCTGAGCGGAAGCCGCACTTTAGGATGCGGATATAGCCGCCAGGACGCGCCTGGTAGCGTGGTCCCAACTCATTGAAGAGCTTGCCTACGGCAGCGTTATCACGCGTCCGGTCAAAGGCCAGGCGACGATTGGCGACACTGTCCTTCTTTGCCAGCGTGATCAGCGGCTCAGCGTAGCTGCGCAGTTCCTTGGCTTTGGGCAGGGTTGTCTTGATCAGTTCATGCTCCACCAGAGAAACCGCCATGTTGCGAAACATAGCCTTACGGTGTGAACTGTTGCGGTTCAGTTGACGTCCACTGTGACGATGACGCATGTTTGCTTTCCTATTCTACTGTGCTATCGCAGCACTGCTAGCTATTGGTCTGGTCGAAATTTCTAGCGCTCAGGCGCCAAGAACCCGATCGTCGTTTTTCAAACTGGCTGGCGGCCAGTTATCCAGTCGCATACCCAGTGACAAACCGCGTGAAGCCAGTACGTCCTTGATTTCGGTCAGTGACTTTTTACCCAGGTTCGGCGTCTTCAGCAGCTCGACTTCCGTGCGCTGCACCAGATCACCGATGTAATAAATATTCTCAGCCTTGAGGCAGTTGGCAGACCGTACGGTCAACTCAAGATCATCAACTGGTCGCAGCAGGATCGGATCAACTTCGTCCTCTTCCACTACAGATTCGGATTCCGTGTCACTCTCCAGATCAACGAAGACAGCCAACTGCTGCTGCAGAATGGTCGCGGCACGACGAATCGCTTCCTCGGGATCGATAGTGCCATTGGTCTCCAGATCCAGCACCAGCTTATCAAGGTCGGTGCGTTGCTCCACGCGAGCGGCCTCGACCACATAGGAAACCCGGTAAACAGGAGAGAAGGAAGCATCAAGTTGCAAACGACCAATAGAACGGGTTTCATCGTCGGCGCTGACACGTGAATCCGCAGGCGAATAGCCGCGACCCAGTGCCACTGTCAAACGCATGTTGATTTGGGCACCGTCGTTCAGGTGGCAAATAACATGCTCAGGATTGCGGATTTCGATATCGTGATCGACCTGAATGTCACCAGCGGTTACAACACCGGGGCCCTTTTTGCTGAGGCTGACTTCAGCTTCTTCCTTGCCGCTCATTACCAGCGCAACACCTTTCAGGTTTAGCAGGATTTCGATGACATCTTCCTGTACACCTTCGATCGCACTGTACTCGTGCAACACACCATCAATTTCCACCTCGGTAATCGCGCTACCAGGCATGGACGACAACAATATCCGGCGCAGCGCATTGCCCAGGGTATGACCGAAACCACGCTCAAGTGGCTCCAGGGTTACCTGGGAACGCGTGCTGTTTTTCTCATCGACGTTAATTACACGGGGCGTTAAAAATTCGTTCACTGCACTCTGCATTGGGGCACCTGTCTTGTAGGTTGGTCCTTCAGTGTATTACTTGGAGTAAAGCTCGACGATCAAGTTTTCGTTGATCTCCGAAGACAAATCCTGACGATCCGGAACTGTCTTGAACACGCCTTCCAATTTTTCGCTATTCACTTCAATCCACTCCGTCTCACCGCGGTGAGACGCGAGTGCCAGCGCAGACTGCACGCGAAGCTGCTTCTTGGCCTTTTCACGCAGGGACACAACATCACCTGGCTTGACCTGGAACGAGGGAATATTAACCACTGCGCCGTTGACCATGATAGCGCGGTGAGATACCAACTGGCGGGATTCCGCGCGCGTGGAACCGAAGCCCATGCGGTACACCACATTGTCCAGACGGCTCTCTAACAGCTGCAACAGGTTTTCACCTGTTGCCCCTTTGAGACGGGCAGCTTCCTTGTAATAGTTGCGGAACTGCTTTTCCAGCACGCCGTAAATCCGACGTACCTTCTGCTTCTCGCGCAGCTGTACACCGTAGTCAGACAGACGACCGCGGCGAGCACCGTGCTGACCAGGAATCGTCTCTACCTTGCACTTGCTTTCCAACGCGCGAACCCCGCTTTTCAGGAACAGATCTGTTCCTTCACGACGGGAAAGTTTGCACTTGGGTCCAATATATCGAGCCATGTCAATTCAATCCTGTAGGCGTTATACGCGACGTTTCTTGGGAGGACGGCAGCCGTTGTGCGGAATCGGCGTAACGTCTGTGATATTGCTGATCTTGTAACCGCAGGCGTTCAGGGCGCGAACCGCAGACTCGCGGCCCGGTCCTGGACCTTTTACCTGAACGTCGAGGTTTTTGAGGCCGTACTCTTTTGCGGCTTCGCCCGCGCGCTCTGCGGCGACCTGCGCCGCAAACGGGGTGCTTTTGCGCGATCCGCGAAAACCTGAACCACCGGAAGTTGCCCAGCTCAGTGTGTTGCCCTGGCGGTCAGTGATGGTGATGATAGTGTTGTTGAAAGACGCATGTATATGCGCAATTCCGTCGACCACTGTCTTGGTAATTTTCTTGCGAGTGCTCTTTGCACCTGGCTTGGCCATACTTAATTTCCTGCTTTAATATCATCGCTGCACTAGGGTGCAGCTACACTAAAAAAGGATTCGCAAAAATCAGTGTTTACTTGCGAATCGGCTTGCGCGGTCCCTTACGGGTACGGGCGTTTGTCTTGGTGCGTTGCCCTCGCAAGGGCAGACCTCTACGGTGACGCAGGCCGCGATTGCAACCCAGATCCATCAGACGCTTGATGTTCATGGAGAGTTCACGACGCAAATCGCCTTCTACCACCATTTCACCCACCTTGGTGCGCAGAGAGTCCATCTCCTGCTCAGTCAACTGGCTGATCTTGGCATTTTCGGCAACGCCGGTATCTGCACAAAGGCGGCGGGCCTGACTACGACCCACACCAAAAATATATGTCAATGCGATAACAGTATGCTTGTTATCGGGTATGTTGACGCCGGCAATACGGGCCATTCAACTCTCTCCAATCATTTGTCGTCGCTGAAAGCTACAACTCTGGTCTACCCCAACACTCGACTCCGTCGCGCATCGTGGGCCGTACAAAAGGCGCAGCAGTCTAGCGATATCGTTAGTAAAAATCAACCGCTACCGGTCGACCTCAGCCCTGGCGCTGCTTGTGTCGCGGATCAGTGTTGCAGATCACTCGAACAACACCCTTGCGGCGAACTATTTTGCAGTTCCTGCAGATTTTCTTTACTGATGCACGTACCTTCATTACACCTACTCCTTTTGGGTGGACCGGAACTCGCTACCGGACTCGCCCCGCTCCACCATAATTCTTCAAATTTGCTTTTTTCATCACTGATTCGTACTGGTGAGACATCAGGTGGCTCTGCACCTGAGCCATGAAATCCATCACCACCACCACCACAATCAACAGCGACGTTCCACCCAGATAAAAGGGCACGTTCCACATTACAACCAGGAACTGCGGCATCAGGCAGACAAGCGCAATGTACGCCGCGCCGAACACCGTTAATCGGGTCAGAACACCGTCGATGTAGTCGGCGGTTTTCTCACCCGGCCTGATGCCAGGCACAAACGCTCCTGAGCGTTTCAGGTTGTCGGCAACTTCTACCGGATTAAACATTAACGCCGTGTAGAAAAAGCAGAAAAAGACCACAAACACGGTGAACAACAAAATATTCAAGGGCTGGCCAGGGCCTATCGCCACTGCCAGATCCTGCAACCAGTCCGCCGAGCCACTGGAACCGAACCACTGCGCAATGGATGCAGGGAACAGTAGTATGCTGCTGGCGAAAATTGCCGGGATGACACCCGACATATTCACTTTAAGCGGCAGGTGAGAGCTCTGCGCCTGGTACATCTTGCGTCCCTGCTGCCGCTTGGCGTAGTTCACCGTGATACGACGCTGGCCACGCTCTATGAACACGATCATGTAGATCACAGCGATCGCCAATGTCAGGATGAACAGCAGAACCAGTATGTTGAGTTCGCCCTGCCTGGCCTGCTCCAGAGACTGCCCTATCGCTGCAGGCAGTCCTGCCACGATACCCGCGAAGATCAGCAGGGAAATCCCGTTGCCGACACCTTTCTCGGTAATCTGTTCTCCCAGCCACATCATGAACACGGCGCCCGTGACCAGGGAGGTAATCGCGATCACATAGAAGACCAACGATGTATCGTAGGACATACCCTGGTTTGCCATGCCCACGGTCATACCGGTGGCCTGTACGATGGCCAGTACGACAGTCAGGTAACGCGTGTACTGGCTGATCTTGCGTCGCCCAGACTCACCTTCTTTCTTCAGCTGCTCCAACTGCGGGGTAACTGCCGACATCAACTGCATAATAATGGACGCAGAAATATACGGCATGATCCCCAACGCCAGGATACTCATCCTTTCCAGCGCACCGCCGGAAAACATATTCGCCAGGCCCAGGATAGTCCCCTGGTTCTGGTTGAACAGCGCTGCCAACTGATTGGGATCAATCCCGGGAACAGGAATATGTGTGCCGATCCTGTACACCAGAATGGCCAGCAACACAAAACGGAGGCGCGAAAATAGCTCGCTGAGACCCGCTTTGTTTACTGTAGGCGACTGTCCAGTTGCCATTTATTCCTCGACCTTCCCGCCGGCGCGCTCAATCGCCTCGCGCGCACCCTTGGTGACGGTCAATCCTTTAAGGGTCAAGGCTTTGTGCAGTTCACCCGACAGAAACACGCGTGCACGCAGCACGTTCTCTTTGACCAGGTCGGCGCTCTTCAATGCGGCCAGATCCACGGTAGTGCCCTCTACTGCATTCAGTTCGCTCAGACGGACCTGAGCGGTGGTACGACTGATACGCGAGGTAAAACCGTACTTCGGCAGCCGCTTTTGCAGCGGCATCTGGCCGCCTTCAAAACCTGGCCTGACACTGCCGCCTGAACGTGCCTTCTGTCCTTTGTGACCCCGTCCCGCCGTTTTACCCGTGCCACTGCCAATACCGCGAGCAACGCGTTTGGCGCTTTTCCTGGCACCCGGAGTCGGGCTCAGGGTATTCAGTCGCATTACATCTGACATAAATTACTCCTCTACCCTGACCATGTAGTGCACCCGGTTGATCATCCCTCGAACCGAAGGCGTATCCTCGACCTCAACGGTATGGCCGATACGGCGCAATCCCAATCCCGCAATACACGCCCGGTGGTTTTTCAGTCGCCCGTAGGTACTTTTGACCTGGGTTACTTTAATAGATGCTTTAGCCATGACTAGCCAACCTAATAGTTAATTCAGAATTTCTTCGACGGTCTTGCCACGCTTTGCGGCAATCTTCTCGGGCGAGGACATATCGCGAAGACCATTGAATGTTGCTCGTACCACGTTGACCGGGTTTGTGGAGCCATAACATTTAGCCAACACGTTATGCACGCCGGCTATTTCAAGCACAGCCCGCATCGCCCCACCGGCAATCACGCCCGTACCTTCAGATGCCGGTCGCATATAAACCTTGGATGCTCCGTGAGCCGCTTTCACCGCGTATTGAATAGTGCCGTTGTTCAATTCGACGTGAATCATGTTGCGCCGCGCTGCTTCCATTGCCTTTTGTATTGCAACTGGAACCTCGCGAGCTTTACCACGACCAAAGCCGACTTTCCCCTTGCCATCACCAACTACCGTCAGGGCTGTAAAACTGAAGATTCGTCCGCCCTTGACCACTTTGGCGACACGATTGACCTGAACCAGTTTTTCCTGGAGGTCACCTTCTATCTGCTGCTTTTTCTGATCGTTGAAAGCCATATCTCTACCCTAGAAGTCCAGTCCGGTCTCGCGAGCGGCATCAGCCAACGCCTTGACACGCCCGTGATATTTGTATCCACCACGATCAAAGGCAACCTTTTCTACACCCGCTTCCCTGGCTCGCTTGGCCACCAGTTGGCCAACCGCTGCCGCTGCTGCGATATTGCCAGTTGCACCTTTACGCAATTCCGCATCCAGCGTGGATGCGCTGGCGATCACCTTGTCACCCGCCGGGGCAATAATTTGAGCGTATATATGCCTGGGTGTGCGGTGCACGCTCAGGCGGTTTACGCCCAGATCACGTATCCGGGTACGAGCACGGCGAGCGCGGCGTAGCCTTGAATCATTTTTTGCACTCATATCATTTACCTATTTTTTCTTGGCTTCTTTGCGATGAATAACTTCATCGGCGTAGCGAATACCTTTACCCTTGTACGGCTCCGGCGGACGGAAACTACGGAGCTTTGCCGCAGCCTGTCCTACAGCGTGCTTGTCTATGCCCCTCAGGATCACTTCAGTCGGACTAGGGCTTTCGGCAGAAATCCCCTCGGGCAACTGGTAGTCAACCGGATGTGACAAGCCAACCGTCAAATTGACAACATCACCTGTGACCTTGGCGCGATAGCCAACGCCATTCAGCAGCAATTTCTTCTCCCAGCCTTCACTCACGCCCTTCACCATATTGTTCACCAGCGCGCGCGTTGTACCGGCCATAGCACCCTGGCTGGCATTGGCATACGACAAACTCAGGACATTGTCGTCCTGGCTAATCTCGATACCCTCGGACAGCGAAAGCGCCAGAGTACCTTTGCCACCTTTTACCGTGAGGTCGCTACCTACTAGCTTTACCTCTACGCCGTTGGGGAGCTGTATTGGATCCTTTGCGACTCTAGACATTTCGAAACACTCTTTAAATCAAAGCGGATTTTAGTAAACAGTGCAGAGCACTTCGCCACCGACGCCAGCTGCGCGTGCTGCGCGATCGGACATCACGCCTTTCGATGTCGAAACAATCGCTACTCCCAAGCCTGAGCGGACCGACGGCAGCTCGCCTCGGCTGCTGTACTGACGCAATCCAGGCCGGCTAACCCGGTGTATTTCTGCAATAACAGGTTTGCCAAGATAGTATTTCAAATCGATAGCCAACCGCGGCTTGCCGTCATCATTCGAAGCACTGAAACCATCGACATAACCTTCGTCTTTCAACACTTGGGCTACAGCGTTCTTCAGCTTGGAGCCGGGCATTTCCACGCGTGTCTTGCCAGCCATCTGTGCATTTCGAATACGGGTCAGCATGTCTGACAACGGATCTTGCATACTCATAATCTATTCATCTCCGTAGAAAATCGCGCCGGCTACCAGCTCGACTTAACAAGTCCGGGTACGTCGCCGCGCATTGCAGCTTCGCGTAATTTGTTTCGGCAAAGACCGAATTTGCGATACACCCCATGCGGACGGCCGGTAACCTGGCAGCGACGCCGTTGGCGAGTAGGACTGGCGTCACGAGGAAGCTTCTGCAACATAATCTGCGCTTCCCACTTCTCGTCGTCAGAAGCGCTTACATTGACCAGGGTCGCTTTCAGCGCCGCACGCTTTACTGCGAACTTTGCCGCGATCTGCAGTCGCTTTTTCTCACGCGCAATCATTGATTTCTTCGCCATGTATAAAGCCTCTTAATCCTTCAGTGGGAAGTTAAAAGCGCGCAGCAGGGCGCGGCCTTCATCGTCCGTACGAGCGGAGGTGGTAATCGTGATGTCCAGGCCGCGCAGAGCATCCACCTTATCGTATTCAATCTCGGGGAAAATGATTTGCTCGGAAACCCCCATCGCAAAATTGCCACGACCGTCAAAGGATTTCGGGCTTACGCCGCGGAAGTCCCTGATACGCGGTATAGCGATCGTGATAAGACGCTCCAGGAATTCATACATACGATCAGAGCGCAAAGTCACCTTACAACCAATTGGCCAGCCATCTCGCACTTTGAAGGCCGCAATAGACTTTCGCGCCTTGGTCACCACCACTTTCTGACCGGAAATTTTCTCCATGTCCGCGACGGCATTTTCCAATACCTTTTTATCGCCCAACGCCTCACCAACGCCCATATTCAGCGTGATTTTGGTAACGCGCGGAACTTCCATAACATTCGCCAGACCGAGCTGTTCTTTGAGCTGGGGAACAATTTCGTTCTTGTACTTGTCTTTCAACGTTGCCATGTCTTCTACCTGTTGACTAGTTCAGCGACCAATGGCCTAGGAGCCAATCTCCTCGCCGCTGGATTTGAAAATTCGAACCTTACGCTCGCCGCTTATCTTGAAGCCGACGCGATCGGCCTTGTTAGTGCTTGGATTAAAAATCGCCACGTTGGAAATCTGAATGGGACTCTCGTTCTCAACAATACCGCCTGCCACTCCCGCCTGGGGATTGGCTTTGGTATGTTTTTTTACCTTATTGATACCGGAGACAAGCACCCTGCCGTCATCCAATACCCTGCGCACTTTACCGCGCTTACCTTTGTCCTTACCGGCAAGGATAATGACTTCGTCTTCACTTTTAATCTTCAACATTGTTCTACCCATCCCTATCCGGTGGACTAAATGACTTCCGGTGCCAAGGAAATAATCTTCATAAACTTCTCACCACGCAGTTCCCGGGTAACCGGCCCAAATATACGCGTGCCGATTGGCGCCTCTTGCGCGTTGAGAAGAACAGCTGCGTTGTCATCGAACTTGATCAGCGAGCCGTCGGGACGACGAACACCTTTTCTCGTGCGCACAACAACGGCAGTCATCACCTGTCCTTTCTTGACCTTACCGCGAGGATTTGCTTCCTTAACAGTAACTTTAATTAAGTCGCCAACCCGCGCATAACGGCGCTTGGAACCACCGAGAACCTTGATGCACATCACACGACGGGCACCGCTGTTATCGGCGACTTCCAAATACGACTGTGTCTGAATCATTTTTTACTCCCACTTGCGGCCACGCCGCTAACCCCTAACTGCTGAACTATTGATCAGACCTGAGCGGCGCTCTCTACTACTTCCAACAATCTCCAGGTTTTGCTTTTGGAAATTGGGCGCGATTCAGCAACAGTCACCGTATCTCCGATACCACACTGGTTGTTTTCGTCATGGGCATGGATCTTTGACGAACGAGTGATGTATTTACCGTACACAGGGTGTCTTTCCCGGCGCTCTATCAACACAGTGATCGTCTTATCCATCTTGTTGCTGACAACTTTACCGGTTACTACTCTCGCACGCTTCTCTGCAACTGACATCTCTAATTACCTGCCTTCTCAGTGAGTACGGTTTTTACACGAGCAATGTCGCGCTGGTTTTGCTGCAGCAGATGCGTCTGCCCCAACTGGCCAGTTACCCTTTGCATACGCAATTTAAACTGCTCTTCACGCAGAGTCAGAAGCTCTTTGGTCAGTTCGTCAGATGACTTCGCACGTAACTCGCTGGCTTTCATTACATCACCGTCCGTTTTACAAATTGAGTGGCGATGGGAATCTTGGCAGCTGCCAACGCAAACGCCTCCCTCGCCAATTCCTCGGAAACACCCTGAAGTTCGTAGAGCACCTTGCCAGGTTTGATCTGGGCTACCCAGTATTCCACGTTCCCTTTACCTTTGCCCTGACGCACTTCCAACGGCTTGCCAGTGATCGGCTTATCAGGGAACACCCGAATCCAGATTTTCCCACCGCGCTTGATATGCCGCGTCATGGCACGTCGTGCAGCTTCAATCTGACGGGCGGAAAGGCGGCCACGGCTGACTGCTTTCAGTCCATACTCGCCGAAGCTGACTTTACTACCGCGATTCGCCAGGCCGCGATTGCGGCCCTTCATCATCTTGCGAAATTTTGTACGCTTTGGTTGCAACATCTGCGTAACCCTTAATTAGTGGCTGACTTCTTGGCACCGTCGACCTGTCCGTCGGTACCAATGACTTCGCCTTTGAATATCCAAACTTTTACGCCGAGGATGCCGAATGTGGTGACAGCTTCGTAAGTGGCATAGTCGATATCTGCTCGCAAAGTATGCAAAGGCACTCGGCCCTCGCGATACCACTCAGTGCGTGCAATTTCAGCACCGCCGAGGCGTCCGCCGATTTGAACCTTGATTCCCTCTGCGCCCTGGCGCATGGCGTTTTGTACCACCCGCTTCATTGCACGACGGAACATGACACGTCGCTCCAATTGTTGGGCGACATTCTGTGCGACCAATTTGGCATCCAGATCAGGCTTACTGATCTCCTCGATGTTGATATGCCCCGGGACACCCATTTTTTTGGGTCAGGTCTTTTCGCAGCTTGTCACGTCCTCGCCCTTCTTGCCAATCACAATCCCCGGTCGCGCGGTATGTATGGTAATGCGCGCTGTCTGTGCAGGGCGCTCTATCACAATGCGACTGACGGAAGCATGATCCAGCGTCTTTGCGATGTAAGCACGCGTTTCCAAATCTGTAATCAGCTGCTTGGCGTAGTTTTTGTCGGCGTACCAGATCGACGTATGATCCTTGACAATACCCAGGCGGATGCCGGTTGGATGTACTTTCTGACCCATGTAGTCTTCTCCTGAACTCAGCGGTCGCTGTCTGCAACTTTTATAGTGATATGGCAGCTGCGTTTTAATATACGGTCCGCGCGGCCTTTAGCTCGCGGACGCAAACGCTTCATGGTCATACCTTCGTCTACAAAAATGCTGGACACCTTTAATTCGTCGACATCCGCACCTTCATTGTTCTCAGCATTGGCGATCGCTGAGTCGAGCAATTTCTTGACAATGTGGGCGGCTTTCTTGGTACTGAATTCCAATAGGCCGAGAGCCTCTTCCACGCGCAAACCTCGCACCTGATCCGCCACGAGACGAACCTTCTGTGCAGAAATCTGTGCGCCTTTCAATCTTGCTGCTACTTCCATTTCCTAAACCTCGATACAGATTAGCGTCTAGCGCTTGGCTGCCTTATCCACAACGTGACCGCGGAATGTACGGGTTGCCGCAAACTCCCCAAGCTTATGCCCGACCATGTCCTCATTGACGAGAACAGGCACATGCTGGCGACCGTTATGCACTGCGATAGTCAGGCCAACCATATCGGGTGAAATCATAGAGCGACGCGACCACGTCTTGATCGGTCGACGGTCATTGCTCTCTACTGCAGCTTCAACCTTCTTCATCAGGTGAAGATCGATAAATGGACCCTTTTTCAGTGAACGCGGCACAATGTCTTCCTCTAGTCTCTTGGCTCTAACGACCGGTCTTACTTCTTACCACGACGACGTACGATCAAACTGTCCGTACGTTTGTTTTTACGAGTTTTATACCCTTTGGCGGGGGTACCCCAGGGGCTTACGGGGTGACGTCCACCAGATGTACGGCCTTCACCACCACCGTGCGGGTGGTCAACAGGGTTCATCGCCACACCACGTACGGTGGGACGGACACCGCGCCAGCGGACAGCGCCCGCCTTACCCAACTTGCGCAGGTTGTGCTCGGAATTCGAAACCTCACCCAGCGTTGCGCGGCAATCAGCCAGGATTTTACGCATCTCGCCGGAGCGCAAGCGCAACGTTGCGTACTGACCTTCCCGGGCCACCAACTGCACAGATGCGCCGGCGGAACGTGCAATCTGCGCCCCTTTACCCGGCTTCAGTTCAATACAATGCACCACGGAACCCACGGGGATATTGCGCAGTGGCAGACAATTACCAGCCTTGATCGGCGCTGCAGAACCCGACTGCAGAATGTCGCCAGCCTTTACCCCGCGGGGTGCGATGATATAGCGGCGCTCCCCATCAGCGAACAACAACAATGCAATGTGCGCAGTGCGGTTGGGATCGTACTCAAGGCGCTCCACCTTTGCGGGGATAGCGTCTTTGGTGCGCTTGAAATCTATGATGCGATAGTGCTGCTTGTGGCCACCACCAACGTGACGCGTAGTGATTCGCCCATTGTTGTTACGGCCACCATTCCTGGTTTGATTTTCCAACAACGGTGCATATGGGGCACCCTTGTGCAAATCCTCATTGCTTACCCGGACGACATGGCGACGACCCGGGGAAGTGGGCTTACTTTTTAAAACGGCCATTTCGCGCCTGCTCCTTAATCTGCCACGGCAAAGTCAATGTCCTGACCCTGCTCCAGTCTCACGTATGCTTTTTTCCAGGTCGATTTCGTGCTGAAGCCAAATTTGTTGCGCTTGACCTTACCCTTGACACGCAAGGTATTCACGTCGCTGACCTTCACTTTGAACAACTGCTCAACAGATTTCTTGATCTCTGCCTTGGAGGCATCAATTGCCACCTTGAACACATACTGGTTGCTTGCATCAGCCACAATTGCAGCTTTTTCCGATGCATGTGGACCTACCAGTACCTGGAATATGCGTTCCTGGTTCATCCCAGCATCTCCTCTAGCTTTTTCACAGCATCAACTGTGACGATAACTTTCTCGTGCCCAATAAGGCTGAGTGGATCGATCCCCTCGACATCACGCACATCTACCTTGTGTAGATTGCGTGCTGCCAGATACAGGTTCTCGTTTACTTCTGCGGACACAATCAATACGTTATCGACACCGAATGCCCCGAGCTGCTGCACCAGCAACTTGGTTTTGGGGGCTTCCAGATCCAGGCTTTCGACCACCATCAAGCGATCCTGGCGCGCCAGTTCCGACATGATCGACTGCATCGCCGCCCGGTACATTTTCCGATTCACTTTCTGGGTGTGGTCTTGCGGCTTTGCCGCGAATGTCACACCACCGCTGCGCCAGATCGGGGATCGCGTAGTACCGGCACGAGCGCGTCCAGTACCTTTTTGACGCCAGGGCTTTTTGCCACCGCCGCTTACTTCCGAGCGGGTTTTTTGCGCCCGGGTTCCCTGTCGTGCACCCGCCAAATAAGCGACAACCACCTGGTGCACCAGGTCTTCATTGTATTCTCGAGCGAACGCAACGTCGGAAACAGACACCTTGCCTACATCGCTGCTACCCGGTTTAAAAACACTTAATTCCACGTTAGAGACCCCCTAACCTTATGCTTTGACTGCAGGACGGACAATCACGTCACCGCCGGGAGCACCAGGTACAGCCCCCTTGATAAGCAATAAATTTCGCTCGACATCCACTCGGACTATTTCCAGACCCTGGGTTGTGACGTTTGCGGAACCCATATGGCCGGCCATCTTCTTGCCCTTCCAAACTCTTCCGGGTGTTTGGTTCTGACCAATAGATCCAGGTGCACGGTGCGAGCGCGAGTTACCGTGCGTCGCATCCTGCATGGAAAAATTCCAGCGTTTTATAACACCCTGGAAGCCCTTGCCCTTGGACTTGCCCGCCACATCGACCTTTTGGCCAACTGTGAAACGTTCCACCGTGAGCTCAGAGCCAACCGCAGGTGCTTCATCAGCATCTCCGAGTCGAAACTCCCACATGCCTCTGCCCGCTGCGACCCCTGCCTTGGCGAACTGCCCAGCCTGCGCCTTGCTCACTCTTGAGGCTTTGCGAGTGCCTGCTGTAACCTGTATCGCTCGATAGCCATCACTATCGATTTCTTTGATTTGAGTAACGCGGTTTGGAGTGACCTCCACTACGGTTACTGGAATTGAAACGCCGTCTTCGGTAAAAACACGCGTCATGCCGGACTTGCGACCGACTAAACCAATAGTCATCTTACTAACCTCTCAGTGTACGGGGCTGTACCCTCTATGGCCGCCCTGCATTCTTAAATAAGAGCTGGGCGTTACACACTCGGGACTCCTGCCCCAAGCAGGTCTTGCTACGATTTTCTGTAGTTAACCAAGACTAATCTGTACTTCCACACCTGCTGCCAGATCAAGTTTCATCAAGGCATCGACAGTTTTCTCCGTCGGCTCCACTATGTCCAACAAACGCTTGTGGGTACGAATCTCGTACTGATCACGGGCGTCCTTGTTGACGTGTGGCGAAATCAACACAGTGAACTTTTCCTTCCGCGTAGGGAGGGGAATCGGGCCTTTTACAATTGCACCGGTGCGGCGCGCTGTTTCCACGATTTCCTGAGTCGAAGAATCTATCAGTCGGTGGTCAAAAGCTTTTAGGCGAATTCGAATACGTTGACTCTGCACCTGATCTAACTCCAAACAGTAAAAAGCCAGAGGTCCGCGAGGGAACCCCCTGAAAAAGGAACGCGAATATTAATGACCACACACTGCCCTGTCAAGCAGGACTCAGAATTAATTACTGGAGGAATCTGACCGATACACCCGATGCGTTAAAAAAGCCGTTAAACGCTACCTTGCGAACCCGATTCAGGAAATCCCGCTAGCGGGCACAGTTCAGGCAGCTCGCAGCCTCGGGCATCGCCTTCAATCCGCCTCGCCAATGGCCTCTCCACAACCGTCACACGTGCCGTAGTACCGTTTTCTATGCGTTCAAGCGCCGCCTGAATCGCCCGAATCGAAATGGTTGTTTCATTGCCGATTGCGTCGGCCACCTCATCATTTTCACGTTCCTGCGCCCGCTCAGATGAGTCGTCCGAATGCGGCTGGATAGCATCGCTCCTAAGGCTTGCCAGACGCACCCGCAGCGCTGCCAAGCGTTGTTCCAACTGGTGTTTAATGGCGGTATGCGACATAAATACTAGCGCCTCAGGCCTCAAGCCGCCGTCAAGAGACGGTATAGCTCGTCCTTTATGTGTATGCGTCGCAGCTTGGCATCTTTTTCGGTATGCGTTGCGACAGGAGTGACCTCATCTTCCATCTTTTCGATCTCTCGGGTCAGGTCATGGTATTCGTCGAATAATCTTCGAAAATGCGCATCACTCACTTTCAATTCATGTATCCGCGCTTTTAGTTCTGGAAATTCGTGAATAAGGTCATGGTGTTCTACTGACATCTAATACCCCCCATACAAAACAATATGTTTGATCCAGTTTAGCGTGCGATCACAGCGTTTCCATGATCCATGTCAGAAAAGGATGCTTGAGCTTGCATTGCTCTTCTTGACCTAAGCGCGGCAAAATCAGAGCATTGGCACTCTGGCCTGACTGCATCCGGGGAACCGCACATGGAACAAACCCAACGCACACACTCCCTATTGTTGGGCTACCTGTTGTGGATATTCGGGTTTATTGGGGCGCATCGTTTTTATTACGGCAAGAAAATCACTGGCGTCATCTGGTTTTTCACTTTGGGGTTGCTGTTCATCGGCTGGATAATTGATTTGTTCCTGATTCCTTCTATGGAGAGGGAGGCCGAGCGGCGATATATCGGCGGGCCTGTGAATTACAATTTGAGTTGGATTTTGCTGACCTTCCTGGGCGTATTCGGGGTTCATCGTTTCTATATGGGAAAGATCTTCACCGGCTTGCTCTACCTTTTTACCGGTGGACTATTTCTTGTCGGGGTTCTGTATGACTTCCTGACCTTGAACGAACAGCTCTCCGACGTTAACAGCGAAATTTGAAAAGCAGCGCAACTCGGAAATACTCATCGCAATGTTTTCCGTTTCGCCAACACACTATTAGTGGTTGCCAAAGGTTAGATATTTGGCGCAAAAAAAAGCCCGGCTCCAAGGCCGGGCTTTTTTACACTTAGTTGTCGCAGAACTTACTCGATAATCTTGGCTACCACACCGGCGCCAACCGTACGACCACCTTCGCGAATCGCGAAGCGCAGGCCTTCTTCCATCGCAATCGGTGCAATCAACGTCGCTACCATCTGCACGTTGTCGCCCGGCATCACCATCTCGACGCCCTCAGGCAACTCGCACGCACCCGTCACGTCCGTCGTGCGGAAGTAGAACTGCGGGCGGTAGCCCTTGAAGAACGGCGTATGACGACCGCCCTCTTCCTTCGACAGAACGTAAACCTCGGCCTCAAACTTGGTGTGCGGCTTCACGGAACCCGGCTTCGCCAGTACCTGGCCACGCTCGACGTCTTCACGCTTGGTGCCGCGCAGCAGTACGCCCACGTTCTCGCCCGCACGGCCCTCGTCCAGCAGCTTGCGGAACATCTCAACACCGGTACAAGTCGTCTTCTGCGTGTCACGGATACCGATGATCTCGATCTCCTCGCCAATCTTCACCACGCCACGCTCCACACGGCCGGTCACTACCGTGCCGCGACCGGAGATCGAGAACACGTCCTCTACCGGCATCAGGAAGGGCTGGTCAATCGCACGCACCGGCTCGGGAATGTAGGAATCCAGTGTCTCCACCAGCGTCTTCACCGCCGTAGTACCCAGACCGTGCTCGTCTTCGCCGTTCAGCGCCATCAGCGCGGAACCACAGATGATCGGCGTGTCGTCACCGGGGAAGTCGTACTGGTCCAGCAGCTCGCGCAGCTCCATTTCAACCAGTTCTTTCATCTCGGCGTATTCTTCCGACTCGGCGCCGCCGCAGTCGTCGGCCAGCAGGTCGGCCTTGTTCAGGAACACCACGATGTAGGGTACGCCTACCTGGCGTGACAGCAGGATGTGTTCGCGGGTTTGCGGCATCGGGCCGTCGGTAGCACCACACACCAGGATCGCGCCGTCCATCTGCGCCGCACCGGTGATCATGTTCTTCACATAGTCCGCGTGTCCGGGGCAATCCACGTGCGCGTAGTGACGCTCGGCCGAGTTGTACTCCACGTGCGAGGTCGCGATGGTGATACCCCGCGCTTTCTCTTCCGGCGCGTTATCGATACCGTCGAAAGCGACCGCCTGGCCGCCCCACGTTTCTGAACACACGCGAGTCAGCGCTGCTGTCAGCGTCGTCTTGCCATGGTCAACGTGACCTATCGTGCCGACGTTAACGTGCGGTTTGGTACGCGCAAATGCTTCCTTTGACACTTCGATTCCCCTCTTTATGCTTGCCTGAATATTACTTGGTTTGATTTTTGGAAATAATTTCCTGGGCGATATTATTCGGGGCTTCCGAATATCGGGCGAACTCCATGGTATAGGTAGCGCGACCCTGTGTCGCGGAACGCAGGTCTGTCGCGTAGCCAAACATTTCTGCCAGCGGAACCTCCGCAGTAATCACCTTACCGGAAGCGTTCTCATCCATGCCGCCGATCAGGCCGCGACGACGATTCAAGTCGCCAACGACGTCACCCATGTTTTCCTCGGGAGTAACCACTTCAACCGCCATTATGGGTTCCAACAACACAGCCCCGCCCAACTGGGCCAGTTTCTTGGTCGCCATGGATGCTGCGACCTTGAACGCCATTTCATTGGAGTCCACATCGTGGTAGGAACCGTCGAACAGACTGGCCTTCAGTCCCAGCAAGGGATAACCAGCGAGTACACCGTTCTTCATTTGCTCTTCGATGCCTTTTTGTACAGCGGGTACATATTCCCTGGGAACGGTACCGCCGACTACCTCATTGACGAACTCCAGCTTCTGCGCATTTTGGTCTTCGGCTGGCTCAAAACGTATCCAGACGTGCCCATACTGGCCGCGGCCACCGGACTGACGCACAAACTTCCCTTCGATCTCGGAGGTATTGCGAATCGCTTCACGATAGGCGACCTGAGGCTTGCCGATATTGGCTTCGACACTGAACTCGCGGCGCATGCGGTCAACCAGAACATCAAGGTGCAACTCGCCCATCCCGGAAATGATGGTCTGGCCAGATTCTTCATCGGTCCTGACGCGGAACGAAGGATCTTCCTGGGCCAATTTACCCAATGCGATGCCCATTTTTTCCTGGTCAGGCTTGGACTTGGGCTCGACGGCGACTGAAATCACCGGCTCGGGGAATACCATGCGCTCCAGAACGATAGGTTTGTCCAGATCACACAGCGTATCACCCGTGGTCACATCCTTAAGGCCAATCGCGGCGGCAATATCACCTGCCAGAACTTCCTTGATTTCCTCACGGCTGTTGGCATGCATCTGCACCATACGGCCAATGCGCTCCTTCTTCTCCTTAACGGAGTTGTAGACGCCGGTACCGCTTTCAAGCTTGCCTGAATACACGCGGAAAAATGTCAGCGTGCCCACGAACGGGTCGGTTGCAATCTTGAACGCCAGGGCAGCAAAAGGAGCATCATCATCCGCTTCGCGACGCTCAACCGTGCCCTCTTTATCCAGCAAGGTGCCCTCGATAGCTTTGACTTCCGTCGGGGAAGGCATATATTCGATCACGGCATCCAGCATTGCCTGCACGCCTTTGTTTTTGAATGCAGAACCGCCCAGCACGGGAATAATTTCGTTAGCCAGGGTCCGCGCTCGAATTCCCTTCTTGATTTCGTCCTCGGAGAGTTCGCCTTCTTCGAGATACTTCTCCATGTACTCGTCGTTCGCTTCGGCTGCGGCCTCCATGAGGAACTCGCGCATTTCCGCCACTTCGTCGAGCATATCCTCAGGCACGTCACCGTACTCAAAGGTCATCCCCTGATCCGCTTCGTTCCAAAGAATAGCCTTGTTTTTCACCAGGTCGACAACGCCCTTGAACTCGTCTTCAGCGCCGATTGTCATTTGCAGCGGCACCGCATTGGCTCCAAGGCGATCTTTCAGTTGCTTTACAACCTTTGGGAAATCGGCGCCTGCGCGGTCCATCTTGTTGACAAACACCAGGCGTGGGACTTCGTATTTATTCGCCTGACGCCAGACCGTCTCAGTTTGTGGCTGGACGCCGGAAGATCCGCACAATACAACCACCGCTCCATCCAGCACGCGCAACGAACGCTCCACTTCAATGGTGAAATCCACGTGTCCGGGAGTGTCGATGATATTGATCCGATGGTCATCGAACTGGGCATTCATGCCTTTCCAGAAACAGGTGGTTGCCGCTGAGGTGATAGTGATGCCGCGCTCCTGCTCCTGTTCCATCCAGTCCATGGTCGCGGCGCCATCGTGCACTTCACCAATCTTGTGCGATCGGCCAGTGTAAAAAAGTACACGCTCGGTTGTTGTGGTTTTACCCGCATCCACATGCGCGCAGATGCCAATATTGCGATACCGGCTGATAGGAGTTTTACGTGCCACGATTGGATCCCCAATAAAAAGTGTAGGGTGAAAAGTTAGAACCTGTAGTGCGAGAATGCCTTGTTCGCTTCCGCCATACGGTGCACGTCTTCACGCTTCTTGACGGCATTGCCTTTGCCCTGTGAGGCATCGATAATTTCACCTGCCAGACGCTGGCGCATGGACTTCTCGCCGCGATTACGCGAATACTCCACCAACCAGCGCATGGACAGCGCTACGCGGCGGGAGGGACGCACTTCGACCGGCACCTGATACGTTGCGCCACCGACCCGACGGGCCTTGACTTCCACCATCGGCGCGATGTTTTCCAGCGCCTGATCGAATGCTTCCAGGGGGTCGGTTTTGAGGCGTTCCCGAACAATTTCGAGCGCGCCATAAACAATGGTTTCAGCAACGGACTTCTTGCCGCTGACCATTACATGATTCATAAACTTGGCCAACGTCACGTTGCCGAATTTGGGATCCGGCAATACTTCGCGTTTGGCGACTATACGTCTTCTTGGCATGATTGATACCTTTCTCTCTTCAGGTGACCTGGACACCAACCTGCCACATTTGCGGGGGAGGCAGCGATCCAGCCTTACTTACAACTCCACAACTTCGTCAGCGTGGTTACGCCAGTAGAACTCGCTTACTTGGGCCGCTTGGCACCGTACTTGGAGCGACCATTGCGACGGTCGGATACTCCAGAGGTGTCGAGACTCCCACGCACGGTGTGATAACGCACACCAGGCAAGTCTTTTACACGACCGCCGCGAATCAGCACAACGCTGTGCTCCTGCAGGTTGTGCCCTTCACCGCCGATGTACGAGGAGACCTCGTAACCATTGGTCAAGCGTACACGGCAAACCTTACGCAGCGCAGAATTCGGCTTTTTCGGCGTAGTAGTGTAAACGCGAGTGCAGACGCCGCGTCGCTGAGGACAGCTTTGCAGGGCAGGCACGCCGCTTTTTTCTACTTTACGTTTCCGAGGCTTACGAACCAATTGATTGATCGTTGCCATCTATTTTGAACTCCAAAATTAGTTTCTTCTCATGACCCTGATGGCCAAAATCCTGTCTCGAGCAGACGCGGCCGCTTCCTTACAACTGGAATACGCAAAACCGCCCCGGGAAAGAGGAGGCGGCATTCTATAGACGCCCCAAGTGAGAGTCAACCAGATAAACGCTTAGCCGCCCCGCTCGCGCTTAAGCTCAAGCAGTTGCTCGTAGAGCTGGTTTTTGCGTAAGCCGGTGCAATCAGCCACCACCGCCGCGGCCTGCTTTGCAGGCAATTCCTGCGCCAGGCGCAGCAGCCATGTGGACACATCCGAGCTGATTTCCTGCTCACCCCTGGGCTTGCCCGCGACGATAATTACGATCTCACCTTTCTGCTGATTGCTGTCCGCGCTGACGAACTGCGCCAACGCTGCCAGTGCCCCGCGCCGGATCGTCTCAAAGGTCTTGGTAATTTCACGCGCCAGTACCGCCTCGCGCTCGCCACCGAAGGCCTCGATCATGGCTTGCAAGGAGGCTTCGATACGGTGCGGTGCCTCGTAGAAGATCAACGTCATCGGCTCTGCTGCCAATGCCGCCAGGCGGTTGCTGCGCGCCACCTCACGGGCGGGCAGGAATCCCTCGAACAGAAAGCGGTCGGTAGGCAAACCGGACACGCTGAGCGCGGCGATAGCGGCACAGGGCCCGGGCAATGGATACACCGCAAAGCCGGCATCCTGCACATAGCGCACCAGGCGATACCCCGGATCGGAGATCAACGGGGTGCCCGCATCGGACACCAGCGCCACGCTGCCACCGTCAGCCAGGCACTTGCCAATGCGTTGCAGGGCGCGTTCATCACTGTGGTCGTGATAGGACATGGCAGGAGTATGGATGGCAAAATGCTGCAGCAATCGCTGGCTGTGCCGGGTATCCTCCGCCGCAATGAGGTCGACACCTTGCAGGACTTCGATCGCGCGCTGCGACATATCACCAAAGTTACCGATGGGCGTGGCCACAACATAGAGCCCGGAATTCACATTTTCCCCTTATACTATCCACACAGCGTAAATCCCGGACTATCGAGACCTACCAACGTGTCGAAGCATACCATGAGAGCGACTCATTCCAGGCCCCAAAGCTACCCGGTGCTGGTAGCACTGCTGTTGCTGACACTTGTTCTCTCGGGCTGCGCCGACAAGCCCGCGAAGGAAAAATTGGAGCCCACCAAGCCACCACCCGAGAAACAACAACCCGCGCAACCGCAGGGGACATCACTCACGCTGCCCTCCAGTAATTACAGCGCCATCTTCAACAGCGCGGAACAATCGCTCGCGCAGTTTAACTGGATGCAAGCCAGCGTCGAACTGGAGAAACTGCCAAAGACTGGATTGTCGCCCAACGACAGCGTCTACCTGGCTTATCTGCAAGCCCGCATCAGCTATGTTCGCGGCGACCAGCAAGGCGCCCTTTCTCAACTTGAGCGACTGGACACCCCAGGCATCAACCCGGCCCTGCGCTACCGCGTTCTCAGCTTCAAGCATTACATTCTGGACATGCAGGGCGACTCACTTGCCTGTGCGCAACTCGCCGATCAACTCCTGCGCATCGCTCCTGGCGATACCGCCGCCGCCTGGAAACGCAGCGTGTGGCGCAACCTTGAAAAGACCGATGCTGAACAATTGTCAGCTGCCCTATCCAGTACCGGCGACACCCAGTGGCGCGGCTGGCTGGACCTCGCATTGATCAGCCGCGACAGCACCGTGGCCCTGCCCGGTCAATTGACGCGCTGGCGCACTGAGCATCCCGGCCACCCTGCCGCAAAGGCATTGCCAGGCGGCCTGAATTTTGTGTTGGACCAGAATTCGCAGCGCGGCAAAGTTGCACTGCTTTTGCCGCTCAGCGGTGAACTGGGGCGTGCAGGCAAAGCAGTGCTGAACGGCTTTCTCGCGGCGTACTACGAGGAACGCGGCGCAGGCGGTTCAGTCAGCGAACTGATTGTCATCGACCTGGACAAGTCACCCTCTGCCAGCAGCGCTTATCAGGAGGCGGTACGACAGGGCGTGTCCATGGTTGTCGGCCCCCTGAGCAAAGAGGCTCTGGCCGACATGGCAACCCAGTTGGAGCGCCCGGTGCCAATCCTGGCTCTCAATCGCATTGACCAGATACTGCCGGCTTCGGGCAGCGCGCTGGTGCAACTGTCACTGGCGCCGGAAGACGACGCTGTGAGTATCGCCGACCTGGCGGTCGGCGCCGGCGCGCGCCGCGCTCTGATTATCAGCCCGGGCGGCGACTGGGGCAGCAAGGTGGAGCCTGTTTTGCGCGAACGCTGGACCACACTGGGCGGGACCATCGCCGGCAGCGTCACCTACACCACCTATGACGATTACTCCAGCAGTGTGACGTCGCTACTGGCCCTGGATGCCAGCGAACAGCGCGCGAGCGAGCTGCGCAACGTGCTGGTAACCGATATTGATTTTGCGCCGCGTCGACGCCAGGACGCTGACGTGATCTTCCTGTTGAGTCGCAACGGTACCGAGGCGCGCTCAATGAAACCCTTACTCGCCTTCCACTACGCTGGCGACATTCCTGTCTATGCGCTCTCCAGCATCTACAGCGGCGTGCCGGATGAACGCAACCAGGACCTGAACGGCATCATACTGGCCGAGACACCCTGGCTACTGGGTGCCAACCCCGGCCTGCGCGTGACACTGGCCGCAGGCGATCTGGGCAGCGACAGTCTTACCCAGCTTAATGCACTGGGAGCCGACGCCTTCATGGTGCAATCCGAATTCACTCGCTTGCAGAGCGGTGCGGACGCGGTGTTCCGCGGCAACACCGGATTGTTGACGATGGACCCCAACCTCACCATAAAGCGCGAACTGCCGGCGGCCACATTCGATGGAGGCGCGCTCAAGCCGCTATAGCTAAACTGGTTGCCCTGCTATTTGGCACGTCACCGGGCGTGCCATCACCACGAGACCACTACGCTGCCATCATGAAAGCGCTGGGCGACGATTACGAAGACAAGGCTGCAGCCCTGGTCGAGAATGGCGGGCTGATCTTGCTGGAGCGTAATTTCAGGGGAAAAACCGGTGAGATCGACATCATTGCACGAGATGGCCAGCAACTGGTTTTTGTCGAAGTCAGGGCACGTACCAACCGCCACTTCGACAGCGCCGCAGGCTCTGTGGACGCACGAAAACAACAGCGCATCATACGAACAGCACAATTATTTCTGCAGCGTCGACCACAATGGGCGGATTCGCCCTGCCGATTTGACGTGATCACCTTCGACCCCCCACAATCCGGGTCGCATCCCCGCATTAGCTGGATCCGCGGGGCATTTTCGGCCTGACACCAATATCCGGAACCACCTGCATGGCCTATTACCAGATCATTGCCGATAACTTCCAGAGCACTATCGAGACGATCGCCATGTCTGCCGACGACCTGGCGACCACGATAGAACGCGGTAGTCAACTCATGGCACGCGCATTGGTGGCCGAAGGCAAAATAATCGCCTGCGGCAACGGGGTGGACGCAGCGCTTGCTCAGTTGTTTACCTGTAATCTGCTCAATCGCTTTGAACAGGACCGCCCGGCACTGCCAGCACTGTCGCTGGCAGCGGACAATGCCAGCCTTACGGCCATCGCCCAGGCCGGCGCATACAACGACATATTTTCCCGCCAGTTGCGCGCTCTGGGCCAACCGGGGGATGTGCTGTTGTGCATCAATAGTGCCGACGGCGCCAGCAACCTGCTGCGCGCAGTAAGCGCCGCCCAGGAGCGCAATATGGGCGTCATCGTAATGACCCATATGCACGACAACACGTTGGGCGCTGTCATGCGACCAGAAGACGTGGCGCTGCAGGTCAATGCGACGCGACAGGCGCGTGTGGTCGAGCTTCATACCATGGCAATCCACAACTTCTGTGAGTTGATCGACCACAGCCTGTTCGGCAGCTATCACCAGGAATAGGGCATGCGGTTGCTCGTCGTGGTACTCCCGAGGGGGCTACAGCTGTGCTCTAGCGATATGTTACTTCACGATTTTAAGGGCAGGCCGCTTCTCGGGTTTGCTGGGATCTGGGGGAGAATCGTCCGGTGGACTGGTCACTTCCTCGGGGTCAAACACCATGCCCTGGCCATTTTCCCTGGCGTAGATGCCCACCACTGCGGCTATCGGCACAAACACATCCGTGGCGACACCACCGAAGCGACCATTAAATGCAACGGCCTGGTTGGTAATACTCAGATCCACAACCGCATCGGGAGAAATGTTAAGGACAATCTGGTTGTCCTTAACAAATTGCTGGGGAACCATGACATCAGCCACCGATGCATCCACCAGCACATAGGGAGTGAAATCGTTGTCGACAATCCACTCGTACAGTGCGCGCATGATATAGGGGCGACTGGAATTCATCTTCGACTTTGACACTGCGGTAGCGAATGCAAACTGCTTTACAGGCGCATTTCCCGCTCCTGCTCAGTCAGGCTCTCCTGAAAGGATTCCCGATTGAACAGCGTATCCATGTAGGTGAAAAGCGGTTTGGTCTGCTTGCTGGGACGAATTTCCACGCCCAGTGAAGGCAGTCGCCACAAAATAGGCGCGATGCAACAATCCACGAGTGTGAATTCATCGCTCATAAAGAACGGTTTTTCCGCAAAAATCGGCGCGACGCTGACAATGCTCTCACGCAGTTCCTTGGTCGATTTTTTTACCACGTTTTCACTGCGTGTGTGCTGAATCGCGTCCACCAGCGAACTCCAGTCCCTCTCGATGCGATGGATGAAGAGGCGGCTTTCTGCACGTGCCACCGGATATACCGGCAGCAAGGGCGGATGCGGAAAACGCTCGTCGAGATACTCCATCATGACCTTGGACTCGTACAGCACGAGTTCGCGGTCGACCAGGGTGGGCAGGCTGTTGTAAGGGTTCAGATCAGCGAGTTCAGCCGGTGGATGGGCGGCATCGGACTCGACCAGGTCGACCGTGACACCTTTCTCCGCCAGGACGATTCGCACCCGGTGGCTGTAGTGACTGGTGCTATCAGAAAAAAATGTCATTGAAGACCGTTTTGCCACGACACCCATTAGGGATTCCTCAGTTGTTTCCTATCGAAAACGATGCGGCGTAGAAACAGCCCCAGCGCTACCACTATCACGCGCAAACTCAGTGAACGTCTTTCCAGTACTCTCGATTGAGCAGCCATGCAAATACAGTAAATAAAGCTATGAAGAGCAGTGTGTATATGCCTATTCGTTGACGGTCAGTTTTCATCGGCTCAGCAACATAGGCGAGAAAATTTACCAGATCGTAGACCGCACCTTCATACTCCTGCGGCGTCATTGCTCCGGCGAAGGTGATTTCAAACCTGCCACATGGATCGTCAAGAATGTCCTCACCGGTGAGTGGATCGCGCTTGACGCCACCATTATGGGCTAGAACGGGACCCGGCGCGCATTCCTGCATACCTTGCAATTCCAGCAATGCATGGGGCATCCCGACATCCTTGAACACCTTGTTGTTGACACCGTAGGGACGGGTGTCGTCGCGATAAAATGACAACAGATAGGTGTACAGCCATTCCGGCTGGCGGGCGCGCGACACCAGGGTCAGATCAGGTGGCGCGGCACCAAACCATTTTTTAGCCTCACCCTTGTCCATCGCGTTGTGCATTAGTGCACCGATCTTAACGTTCGGATCAAACATCAGGTTGGCCTGAAACAGGTCCTCCGGGATGCCGAGATCCGCCGCCACACGGTTGTAGCGAGAATACTGCAGGGAATGGCACCCCATGCAATAGTTCATGTACATCTTCGCGCCATGTTGTAACGATGCCTGGTTCTGGGGATCGGCGACAAACTCTGCGCAGTCAATGGTGCCACAAGCGCGCTCTGATTCCGCAGCCACCGCTTTCAAGGGCACGATCGTCAGTGCCAGTATCAGCAACAGGGCGGCCATACTGCCCCAGAAGCCTATGCCGCCATCAGTCGTGACCCGTTCAGGTACCGGCTTGGTACGGTCGATCGACGTCCAGATGGGCATCAACAGGAAGAAGGCGAAGTAGATCACCGAACAAATCCGCGCCAGAGTCGTGCGGGCATCGGTAGGAGACCACACGCCGAGAACACCCAAAATCAGGAAGGACGCGACGAAAGTCACCAACATAAACTTGGTAATGGAACCGCGGTAGCGCCACGACTTGACCGGGCTGCGATCCAGCCAGGGCAGCATGAAAGGTATCGCCACTGAGGCTGCAAAGGCGATGAATCCCCAGAACTTGTCAGGCACGGCTCGCAGTACGGAATAGAACGGCGTGAAATACCAGACGGGCGCAATGTGTGCCGGCGTTTTCAGATTATTGGCCTGTTCAAAATTGGCAAACTCCAGAAAGTAACCGCCCATTTCCGGCATAAAGAAAATGATGCCGCAGAAGATAAACAGGAACACGCCGATCGCCTGCAGGTCGTGCACGGTGTAGTACGGGTGGAACGCGACCCCGTCGAGTGGTACGCCGTTCTTGTCCTTGTGTTTCTTGATGTCCACGCCATCCGGATTGTTGGAACCCACTTCATGCAGCGCCAACAAGTGCAATACCACCAACGCCAATAACACTATCGGCAGTGCCACGACATGTAGCGCAAAGAAACGGTTCAGCGTGATCCCGGATATCAGGTAGTCGCCGCGAATCCACGTGACAATGTCCTCACCGACAACAGGAATGGCCCCGAACAGCGATATAATTACCTGCGCGCCCCAGTAGGACATCTGTCCCCAGGGCAGCACGTAACCCACGAACGCCTCTGCCATTAATGCGACGAAGATCAGCATCCCGAATATCCAGATCAGCTCCCGGGGCTTCTGGTAGGAGCCATAGATCAGGGCGCGAAACATGTGCAGGTACACGACCAGGAAGAAGGCGGACGCGCCGGTGGAGTGCATATAGCGCAGTAACCAGCCGAAATCGACATCCCGCATGATGTATTCCACCGATGCGAACGCGCCCTCCTGGCTGGGTGTATAGCTCATGGTCAACCAGATACCAGTCAGCAGCTGGTTCACCAGCACCAGCAGTGACAACACGCCAAAGAAGTACCAGAAGTTGAAGTTCTTGGGCGCATAGTACTTGCCCATATGGGTGTTCCACGCCTTCATGATGGGCAGGCGCGCGTCGACCCAATCGCGTAAACCAATCAGTAGATTACTCATCAGACATCCTCCGGGTTCACGCCGACTATCAATACCTTCTCGTTCTCAAACGCATACGGAGGAACTAGCAGGTTGGCCGAGGCCGGCACGCCTGCATAAACCCGACCGGATAGATCGAACTTGGAACCATGGCAGGGACAAAAAATCCTCCCACCCAACTGGCGCCACCCAAGTTCGCCACGCCGACCTCTGGAACGAATTTGGGGGCACAACCGAGATGCGTGCAAAGGCCGACGATGACCAGGATATGCGGTTTGATGGAGCGTTCGACGCCCGTGATATAAAGGGGTTGCTGCGCTGCGTTCTCGGAATTTGGATCTTTCAGCTGCGCATCGAGGCCGGGCAGAGCTGCCAACTGAGTGTCCGTGCGATTGACCACATAGACCGGTTGGCCGCGCCACTCGACCACGGTCATCTGGCCCGGTTCCAGCTTGCTAAAATCAAATTTTACCGGCGCTCCAGCTGCTTTGGCCTTGGCGGACGGGTTCCATGACCCAACAAACGGCACAGCCACACCGACCACACCCGCAACGCCTACCGCGCTGGTGGCAGCCGTCAGGAATTTCCTCCGTGTGGAGTTAACGCCATCGCTACTCATGCTTAATCTCCCCAGATAACAGATCGCTTTTCAGCAGGTCGGCGACGACGCGCTTCACAGATCTCAAAAAGGTGCAAATGGTAATGATTTTGTCGATTTCTTACAAGGAAAACTCCTTGATTTGACTGCGTTTTCAGCAAATGCCTGCGCTAAATCAAAGCAATAACCATCCACCATTACACTGCTCAAAAAAACGCCCGGTATGCACAGCACCCGGGCGTGTTTGTTGTGTCCATATCCCCACCAATTCCGGGGAGACATTCCACCAGATTACCGTTTGGAGAACTGGGGACGCTTGCGTGCCTTGCGCAATCCAACCTTTTTACGCTCGACCTCCCGCGCATCGCGGGTAACATATCCGGCACTGCGCAGGCTGCCGCGCAGGGACTCGTCATATTCCATCAACGCGCGTGTAATGCCATGGCGAATAGCTCCGGCCTGGCCAAAGCTACCACCGCCGGCAACAGTGACGTTAACATCAAATTTTTCAGCCAACGCAACCAGTTCCAAAGGTTGACGCACAATCATGCGAGCCACCTCACGTCCAAAATACTGATCCAGTGGACGCTGGTTAACGGTGATGCTGCCGCCACCATTCTTCAGGTAAACGCGAGCGGTAGACGTCTTGCGACGACCTGTACCGTAGTATTGGGTAGCTGCCATAAAGTGTTGTCCGTTAGATATTCAGAACTTGAGGTTGTTGCGCCGCATGAGGATGCTCGGCGCCGGCATAGACTTTCAGCTTGCTGAACATGGCACGACCCAGGGTATTTTTGGGCAACATACCCTTCACCGCAGTCTGGAGAACCCGCTCTGGCGCTTTGTCGATCAATTTTTCAAATGAAATGGATTTGAGGCCGCCAGGATAAAGGGTGTGGTGGTGGTACATCTTGTCCTTTGCCTTGGCGCCGGTAACACGAATTTTTTCCGCATTGACAACCACAATGTAATCGCCGGTATCGACATGCGGCGTAAATTCAGCCTTGTGCTTGCCCCGCAGACGGTGCGCAATCGCACTGGCCAGGCGCCCCAGAGTCTTGTCTGCGGCGTCCACGACAAACCAGTCGCGGGTCACATCTTCCGCTTTGGCACTGATAGTTTTCATGAATAACTGCCTCTTGGAGGAGTCCAATTTCGAGAGCGCGCATACTAAAGCAATGGACTCACTCTTTTCAAGCAGAGAATCCACTAATTTTCACTGATGGCCAAGCTCCGCGGGAATTTCCGCCCATTGGAAGGGCCGCTATTAAACCCGGGTTACGTGCTGATGTCCACGCACTTCTGACGCAAAAGGGTCGTGCCTGCTCGAAAACTTCACCCCGAACGCTGTCGCGCTCATGGATAAATGCGGTCCCCGCTGCTCGGCCATATCTAGGGACGATGCTCCCGCGCCAGATACTCGAAAGACTGCATCTCCTGCAAGCGCGAGATAGTCCTCTGGAACTCGAACTCCAGCCGTCCACCCCCATACAAGTCCAGCAGGGGCGCGGCTGCGGTCAGCACCAGCTTGACATTGCGATCATAAAATTCATCGACGAGGTTGATAAACCGTCGCGCCTGGTCATTCATGTCCGGCAAAAAACGTGGCACACCGGAGATCAGTACCGTTTGGAAAATACGCGCCAGCTCAATGTAGTCATTCTGTGAACGGGGCCCGTCACACAGCTCCGCAAATTCAAACCAGGCAACATCCTTTGCAACCCGTCTACAGGTCAGGTAGCGATGGTTGATCTGCAGTCGCTCCCAGTGTTCACCCGGGTCCGAAGCCAGATTCCTGAAGCTCTGCTCAATGCTAATGGCCGCCGCCTCATCCAATGGAAAATGGTAAAGCGGCGCCTGCTGCAGTGTACGCAGACGATAGTCGATACCGGCATCGACATTCACTATCTTGGTGTATTTTTCCAACAGCGCGATTGCGGGCAAGAAGCGCTGCCTCTGCAGACCATTTTCGTAAAGGTGCGCCGGTTCAATATTGGACGTTGCAACGAGCGTCACGCCGCGAGCGAACAGCGCCTTCATCAACTCGCCAAGGATCATCGCATCTGCGATATCTGTCACAAAAAACTCATCGAAGCACAGGACGCGCGCTTCCTGCGACAGTCGCTCAGCAACACTCTCCAGGGGATTTTTTTCTCCGGAAAGGCTTGCAAGGTCTGCGTGCACCCGCTGCATGAAACGGTGGAAATGCACGCGCAATTTGCGCCGAAAGGGCAGGCAGTCAAAAAAGGTATCCATCAGATAGGTTTTACCCCGACCGACACCGCCCCAAAAATAGAGTCCGACCTGCGGCGCGATATCAGCGCCACGGAGTTTACGGACCCAGCGCAGCAATCCGCCATCGTGCTTCCGAGAACTGGCCACGAGGCGCTCGTAGAGGTCCTGCAGCAGGATCACAGCCTGCTCCTGAGCTGGATCGTGGGAAAAATTTTCGCGCTGCAGATCAGACTGATAGCGTTGCCAGGGTGTTGTCATGTCTGGGCTGCCCAGTCCCGCGTTACTTGCAAGCGGCCCACTTTAACCACAGCCTCAACGCTTGGCAACGTGATTGCACTTGAGCACCCAACCCTACTGCCCCTGCACCATTAAGGGTATACTCCCTGCCTCGCTTTGAAGTCATGAGGAGTTGTGAGTGGAACCAGCCGGATACAGCGTGGGATTTGTGTTGGCTATTGCGATCGTGGCAATTGTTGCAGGTTTGATCGTTGGCTTGTTATTGGGTCGGCGCACATCGGGCGCTGCAAGGCGATACCGCGATGTCGCGCTCAAGCTGGAGCAGGTGATGCAGGACAAAAAATCCTATGAAGCCGAAGTGGTCGAGCACTTTACCAAAACCGGCAGGCTGCTGAACGAATTGACGGAGAGCTATCGCGAGGTCCACAACCATCTCGCCCAGGGTGCCGACAAACTGTGTCATGGCGCCGGACCGATCTCGCTGGAACGCCTGGAAAACAAACGCGATAGCGCGGATATCCCGGCTCACCTCGCACATATCCAACCCCCGCTGGATTACGCACCAAAGACCTCGCCGGACGAAAAAGGTATGCTCAATGAAGAATTCGGCCTGGAGCGCAAGCCATTGAGCGAGGCCCCTGAAAAAGTCCACTGAGGCGAATACGCCGGTTGCATCAGACCGGGTTGTCTATATCGATAAAGCGGTGTTGCACGGAAAACTGCCTGGCGAGATGCTCACCCAGCGCCTGCACCCCGTAGCGTTCCGTGGCGTGATGGCCTGCGGCAACAAACTGTATGCCTTCCTCCCTGGCCGTGTGCACGGTCTGCTCTGACGCCTCCCCCGTTATAAAGAGATCCGCTCCTGCCGCCAATGCGGCGCCAATGTATTCCTGCGCGGCACCCGTGCACCACGCGATACGCCGCACCAACGCGTCAGGGTCTCCCACATGCAAAGGTGGTCGCCCCGTGATTTGCGCTAGTCTGGCGACAAATTCGCGCGCCGGCACCGCCACTGGCAAATCGCCCACATTGCCCAAACCACCTGCGTCGCCCGGCTGCAACGACCCCACCTGCGCAGGATCAAAACCCATCAATCGACCCAGGCTGGCGTTGTTCCCGAGTTGCGGATGCGCATCCAGCGGTAGGTGGTAGGCCAGCAAGCTGACCTCACTGGTGAGCAGCGCGGCCAGTCGCCGCCGCTTCATGCCCACTATCTGCGGCGCCTCGCCACGCCAGAAGTAGCCGTGATGCACCAGCACCGCGTCCGCACCCCACGCTATTGCCGCATCCAGCAGGCCCTGGCAGGCCGTCACACCGGTGGCGATACGGGTAACACTCGCCCGGCCCTCCACTTGCAAACCGTTAGGGCAGTAATCGGAATACCGCTCCGGTTGCAAAAGCATGTCCAGGTACTGACACAGTTCGTTAAGACTTATACTCACTTTATCGACACTCGCAGACGTCAAGACCGGCGCGACCAACTTGGCAGGCCAGGCCATGCATCATATACAATGCGGCCCTACACAATAAACACGGTCGGCCATGAAACAACATCTGACGTACATCGTTTGGCCAGCTCTGGCCGGGTTGCTGGCCGCACTCCTTATTCTGGATCGCTGGGTGCTGCCACGCGCGCCTGATGCACAACAGACTCAGTCGGACCCCGTCAGCTATGCCGCCGCAGTGCGCGAGGCAACCCCTTCCGTCGTCAATATCTATACCGCGAAGCTGGTTGTGCAGGGGCGGCGTCCCCTGTTGGATAACCACTTCCTGCGCGGTCTGGCGCAGCACCCGTCCGAGCGCCGACGCATAGAACGCTCGCTGGGATCGGGCGTCATCATGACGGTGCAGGGCCACATCCTGACCAACAATCACGTGATTGCGGGCGCGGATGCGATCCAGGTGATGCTGTACGACGGTCGCTCAGCCAATGCAGTGGTGATCGGCACCGATTCCGCCACCGATCTTGCAGTGCTCAAGGTGGAGCTGCCGGACCTGCAGCCAATTGAACTCGGTGATTCAGATGCCGCCAGAGTTGGCGATGTTGTGCTCGCAATTGGCAATCCACTGGGTTTCGGGCACTCGGTCACGCAGGGTATCGTGTCTGCCCTCGGGCGTTTTGGCCTGCAATTGAACACATACGAAGATTACATCCAGACTGATGCGATCATTCACCTTGGTAATTCAGGTGGGGCGTTAATTGATACGCGGGGGCGACTACTTGGCATCAACACCTTGATCTATACCAGCCCAAACCAGGCACAAAACGCCAGCACCGGCATTGGCATAAGCCTCGCCATTCCGGAAAGCCTCGCCATTTTCGTAATGCAGGACCTGATCGACTATGGAGAGGTCATCCGCGGCTGGCTCGGCGTAAGCGTGGAACCGATTGGCGCGACGCCCGCCTCCGGGGACAGGAACCAAAAGCTGTCGGTGCTTGAAGTTGCCCCGGATGGTCCGGCACAAATAGCCGGTGTGCAGGTGGGTGACATCATCACCAGCATAAATGGGGAACCCGTTCAGGACGGCAGGTTGACCATGCATCGCATTGCGATGCTCAGACCTGGCGAGCAAGTGTCCATAGAGTTACAACGCAACCGCCAAAGCCTAGAGTTGCATGCCGTGGTGGGCGCGCTGAATCACTCGACCGGCCCGGGAGCGGTAAACCCCTAGGACTGTGGCTTTTCCTGCAGGCGCATCGCGGCGCTGCGCGCATGGGCCGTCAACGACTCACCCCGTGCGAGACTCGACGCCATTGCGCCCAACTCCTGCACGCCGCGCTGGCTGCACATAATCGTTGAGCTGCGCTTCTGGAAATCGTACACGCCCAGTGGCGAACAAAATCGGGCACTGCGCGACGTCGGCAATACATGATTCGGACCGGCGCAATAATCACCCAGGGCTTCGGAAGTAAACGGGCCCATAAAAATTGCCCCGGCATGGCGCACCAGCGGCAACAGGCTCTCAGGATCTGCCACCGATAGTTCAAGGTGCTCGGGTGCAAGGCGATTGCTCACCGCCACCGCTTCGGCCAGATCGCGGGTCAGCACCAGCGCACCGCGCCCATCCAGAGAGGCACGAATAATGTCCGCCCTTTCCATGCCGATCAGCAGGCGCTCGATACTCGCCTGCACGGCATCGAGGTAGCGACTGTCGGGGCACAGCAATATCGACTGCGCGTTTTCATCGTGTTCCGCCTGGGAAAACAGGTCCATCGCGACCCAATCAGGATTGGTTTTACCGTCGCAGATGATCAGGATTTCAGATGGCCCTGCCACCATATCGATACCCACCCGCCCGAACACCTGGCGCTTGGCGGCGGCCACATACACATTGCCAGGTCCGACAATCTTATCCACTGCAGGCACCGTGGCCGTACCCATCGCCAGCGCTGCAATCGCCTGGGCGCCGCCGATCGTGAAGACCCTGTCTACGCCGGCAATCCGGGCTGCGGCCAGCACCATGTCACTGATCTCGCCGGCGCGCGCCGGCACCACCATAATGACTTCCTCCACCCCGGCCACTTTCGCAGGAAGTGTATTCATCAACACCGAGGAGGGATAGGAAGCCTTGCCGCCGGGCACATAGACGCCCACTCGCTCCAGCGGCGTAATTTGCTGACCCAACAAGTTTCCCGCATCGTCAGCATATTGCCAGCTATGCTGTAATTGATGCTGGTGAAAACTGCGAATGCGCTGCGCGGCATACTCCAGTGCCTCGCGCTGAGCCGGTTCTATCTGCCTGAGCGCATGCTCCTGCCGTTCACTGGAAACCTCCAGTTGCGCCGCCGAGTCCACCACCAGTTGATCGAATCGCGCGGTGTACTCAAGTAGCGCGGCATCGCCGCGCCGGCCGATGTCCGCAATGATAGCCGCCACGGTTTGGTTCACCGCCTGGTCGAATTCCTCCTCCCACGCTGTCAATAGCGCCAGGGCACTGTCGAAATCTGCGCTGGCGGTATCAAGGCGTCGCATTTGCAGACTCCCCAACCGCTGCTGTCAGGTCCGCAATAATTCGCGTAATGGCAGCGTAGCGGGATCGCATGGCCGCCTTGTTCACCACGAGGCGGGAGCTGATCGCAGCTATTTGTTCAAGTGGTTCCATGCCATTTGCCCGCAGCGTATTCCCGGTATCGACAATATCGACGATGACATCGGCCAGGTGCATGATCGGCGCCAGCTCCAACGCACCGTATAGCTTGATCAGGTCGGCGTGTATGCCCTGTTGCGCAAAATAATCACGGGTAATGTTTACAAACTTGGTCGCAACCCGAATGCGCGCGCCATTGCTTTTCCAACCCACTCTCGCCGCCGTCATCAGGCGACAGCGCGCAATACCGAGGTCCAAAGGCTCATAAAGACCATCCGCCCCCTGTTCCAGCAGAATGTCCTTGCCCACGATACCCATGTCCGCTGCGCCGTAACGCACGTAGGTTGGAACATCCGTGCCGCGCAGCACCACAAGCTGCACGTCGGGCCGGTTCGTCGCAAAGACCAGTTTACGGCTGGTGCTGATATCTTCCAGCGATGCGATACCGGCGCGGGCGAGCAGCGGTAACGTCTCTTGCAGAATACGCCCCTTGGTAAGCGCTATGGTCAGTTTGTCATTCATGGTATCCATCGCGCTGCCCGCGGCTGACGGCGACTGCGCAAGTCACAGCGACAATCACATTCCAACATCCAGAAAAATTCCTGCAATCGCACCGGCTTATCAGCCTGGCGCTCGCGCCTGCCACTCAGCGGGCGTAAACGTGCGGATATTGACCGCGTGAATACTGCCGTCGGCGATGCGGTCGCTCAACGCCGCATAGACCAATTGCTGCTTTTTCACGGGACGCAAACCCTCAAATACATTGCCGATCGCCGCGATATCGTAATGGCTGCCTTCTCCCTGAACATGGAACTCACAATCGCGCATGTGATTCTGTAACAGAGCCTTCACTTTGGCTGCGTCCATTCTAAATCTCCCCGGATGCTTGAGACTGGTGCCAGTCGATGTGACTTCTATTTTCCTGGGGCAGGGCCAGACTGCTCCGCCCAGGAATACCCTCGAAAAACGCGGCATTTTATGAGAAAAGCGGGCCGATAGCGACCACCGCCGTTACGCCTGGCTATTTTTCCGCCTCTTTGTCCACATCGACGACCACCGTCGACCAGTTCTCGATGACGGTGTCCAGGTTGCCGTCCTGCTCCCGTGCCGATGCCAGAAACTGATCGCGGTATACCTCGCCCAGGTTCACGCTTTCAATAATGACATTACTCAGTTTCCACTCGCCGGAATCTTCCCTGCCCATCTGGTACAGCACGACATAAGGTTGCTGCCTGTCGGCATGGATCAACTGACGCAACGATACAACCGAAGTGCCCGCATCCGCATCCGGTGGCACGAGCTCAATTCGGGATCCGCCGAAGGCCAGCAGGCCCTTGCTATAGGTGCGCACCAGGGACGCCCGCATCACCGCGGTGAAACGGTCGAGCTGGTCCTTCAATTTTTGCCTGCCTTCCTCATCCATGCTTCGATAGCGATCTGAGCTGGCATAGGGCCCCATCACTTTACGTGCAAACCCGCGGTAGTCGATTAGCGGATCAAGCAACGCCTGTATCTGCCGATAGTAGCGCTCTGCATCCGTCTCGACATACGCATCTGCAGCCACTACCACGTCCATCACTTTCCTTGTGGTATCCTGCACCAGCTCGTAGGCCGTTAGCTGCTGCGCCGAACTCGCCATACTGCCTGATAGCGTCAGCAACCAGCCCACCATCACCCCTACTGTAAATTTGCCAATTGACATAGCCGTGCTCCCGTACTCAATTTGTTACCATCCCAACGCGCAATGCCCTGTATACTTGGACCCTGCTGTCAAAGGATGTTTATCACTTCTTTATTCCATGTTGCTGCATATTTCCGACATCTGCCGTGAGCTTATGGTTCCCCGGCATCGGGCGGCGCACACTTTAACAGGAAATTCGTTCCCATGCTGTTAGCGGCGTCGATGATTTTAGCAGGCTTTATTGCCCTCATACGCAGCGCGGACATCCTTGTTTGGGGCGCCGCGCCCGCAGCAAAAAATGCGGGTATGTGGCCTGTTCACGCCTATCTGGAACGCACGCTGGTAACGCTGTTCGTGTCCTCCTGTGCGCTGTACTATTATTCGCTGCAATCAGCACTGTAGGTTTGGGACCATCCTATGCCGGAGCAAAGTTCCATCAGTTACGTCAGCTCGGCGCAGCGCACCATCCGCATGGAGGCTGCTGCGGTAGCGGCATTGGAAGGCCGAATAGGAGAGGATTTCGCGCGCGCCTGCGAATTACTGCTGCAGGTGCGCGGTCGCATCATCGTGACGGGCATGGGCAAGTCGGGCCATATCGCCCGCAAAATTGCAGCCACGCTCGCCAGCACCGGGTCACCGGCATTTTTCGTCCATCCCGGCGAGGCCAGCCACGGCGACATGGGGATGATTACCGCGGATGACGCGGTTATTGCCCTCTCCAACAGCGGCGCGGTTGCCGAAGTCCTGACTTTGCTGCCGCTGCTGAAACGTCTGGGCATTCCGCTGGTGAGCATGACCGGGAATGCGAAGTCCCCACTCGGGCAATCCTCCGATGTCCATCTGGACACCGGCGTGGAAACAGAGGCATGCCCATTGGATCTGGCGCCGACATCCAGCACCACTACCGCGCTGGTCATGGGGGATGCGCTCGCTATAGCGTTGCTGGAAGCGCGCGGCTTTACGGCCGATGATTTCGCCTTTTCCCATCCGGGGGGTACCCTGGGCAGGCAACTGCTGCTAAAAGTGCAGGACGTGATGAAAACCGGCGACGACATTCCGGTGGTGACGCAGGATATCAAGTTGTCCGAAGCACTGCTGGAGATCAGCAATAAGCGCATGGGTATGACCACCGTCGTCGACAAAGACGGTAAACTCGCTGGCGTATTTACCGACGGCGACTTGCGCCGCGCTCTGGATGCGCGCACCGACATCAATCAAACTGCTATTGGACAGCTGATGAGTACCGGCGCCAAGACCATCGAGGCCGATATGCTGGCAGCCGCAGCGATGCGCATTATGGAAGAAAACGAAATCAGTTCCCTGGTTGTACTCGACAAAAATGGCATGCTTGCGGGCGTGCTTCACCTGAAAGACCTGCTGCATGCAGGCATCGCCTGAGACGACACTGGCATTCGATGCGTTACTTTAAGAATCGCGCACCCACCACTCGCCCGCTACCGAAATCGGTGCGGCCGGGTTTACCCAGTTCCAGCCAAAACGCATTGTGGAGTATATCTATGTCAATTCGCTGCGCGGCGCTTTACACCAACCGTTACACCAGACCGATGAAATTCTTGGTCAGCACACTGGCGTTGGCACTAAGCCTGTTCGCCGCGCTGGCACAAGCGCTGCCAGAAGACCGGGATCTGCCCATGCGGATTACCGCAGACAAGGCCGAGCGCGATGACATCAGCGGCGTCACCATCTATACCGGCAACGTGGTATTGATTCAGGGTATTTTGAAGCTGGAATCGGACAAGCTGACGATTTACCACACAGAGGAAGAGCCGCGCGAGATTATCGCCGAGGGCAACCCGGCCAAGATGGAGCAGCGACCGGAAGTGGACAAAGCGATTATGTACGCCAAGGCCAGGGTGATCACCTACTATAAATCGGAAGAGCGCGTGCACTTGCAAACTGACGGCTATGTTGAGCAGGACGGCCTGGTCGTCACTGGCGACTCGATTGACCATTTTATAGAGAAGCAATTGACCAAGGCGATAGCCGATCCAAACAGCAAGGACACCAGGGTAGTGGTGGTTATCCCTCCCAACGAACTAGAAAGCAAGGACGACAGTGGCACAACTAAGAGCGAATAACCTGGCCAAGGCCTATCGCGGGCGTGAAGTCATACACGATGTTTCAGTGGCGATCGACAGCGGCCAGATTGTCGGTTTGCTGGGGCCCAACGGCGCGGGAAAAACCACCTGCTTTTACATGATAATCGGGATTATCCCGGCCGACCGCGGAGAGATCACTCTCAATGGGGAGGAGATTACGGCGCTTACGATGCATGAGCGGGCGCGTCGCGGTGTTGGCTACCTGCCACAGGAAGCCTCGATATTCCGCAAACTGACGGTTGGCGACAATATCATGGCCATACTGGAGACCCGTCGTGATCTGGACAAGAAGCAGCGCGTGGCGCGACGGGATGAACTGCTTGAAGAGTTCAATGTCCAGCACTTGCGTGAAAGCCTCGGCCAGTCACTGTCCGGTGGTGAGCGGCGGCGCATCGAAATCGCCAGGGCGCTGGCCACGGAGCCGGATTTTATAATGCTGGATGAGCCCTTCGCCGGCGTGGACCCAATCTCCGTGACCGACATCAAGCAGATAATCCTGCATCTGCGCGACCGGGGTATCGGCGTACTCATCACCGATCACAATGTGCGCGATACGCTGGATATCTGTGAAAAGGCCTACATCGTGGGCGAGGGCCGCATCATCGCTTCGGGGACAACCGAGGAGGTGCTGAACAATGTGCATGTTCGACAGGTGTATCTCGGCGAACAGTTCCGTATGTAGGGGTCGGGCCGCGTAGGTCGGGCCGCGAGGCTCGGCACACACAGGCAATTCCGCCTGATTCATCGCTCTGGACACACGCGGCGCACGTATTTCGCCGCGCCCTGGCGCCGACTTTTTCGACCACCTCACAAATCCTAGCAATTTCCACGCCAAGCAGTTGCCACTCGCCGGTAGCGGGCGATACACTGCGACGACTACCCCTGACCGCAGGGACCGCAACACGCGTTAAACAAGGGACGATCAAGCCTTCAAATGAAGCAGTCACTCCAGCTCAAACTGGGTCAGCAACTGACCATGACGCCGCAGCTGCAACAGGCTATCCGCCTGCTGCAACTGTCCACGCTGGACCTCCAACAGGAGATACAGCAGGCGCTGGACAGTAACCCTTTACTGGAGATGTCAGAGGAGGATTCCTACCCGTCCGGAGATAATCGACTGGACGACTACAACAGCGCCGGGAACAGCGATCCAGCACCCGGCAGCGAAACGTCTGGCGGCGAGAGTTTTGAAGAAAGCCCCGATTGGAGTTCGCAGGAGTTGGATGGCTCAAGCAGCATGGCGGACGACCTGCCCGTCGATATCCAGTGGGACGACCTGCTCCCCTCGGCGTCGGCACCCTCATCACAAGGCGACGATAACAACGACGGTGATTTCGCCGCGCAGAATTCCGCCAGCGAATCGCTGCGCGCGCAACTGCTGTGGCAGCTCGGGCTCACGCGACTCTCCGATACAGACCGCCTGATTGCCCTGTCGATTATCGACGCCACGGACGCCAATGGTCGTATCCTGACCAGCCTCGAAGATATTTATGAGAACCTGTGCAGGGATCTCGACATCGACTTCGATGAAGTGATTGCAGTGCTGCACCGGCTGCAACAGTTTGAACCCGCCGGGGTATGCGCTCGCGACCTGCAGGAATGCCTGATAATACAACTGGACCAACTGCCCGCCGCCACGCCCTGGCTGGAGCACGCCAAGTTGATTGTCAGTCGCTACCTGAACCAGGTCGCCAGCAGCGATTACGCACAAATTCTGCGGCGTACCCGGCTCAAGGAACACGAACTCAAGGACGTTCTCGCCCTGATTCAGTCGCTCGACCCAAACCCGGGCCATACGGCGGTGCCGGAAAGTATCGAGTACATCGTGCCGGATGTCTTCGTCACCAAGAAGAACGGTCGCTGGCTGGTGGAGCTCAACCCGGACATTGCGCCCAAATTGCGCATCAACACCGGCTATGCCAATTTGATCAAGCGCGCCGACAACAGCGCCGACAACACGTTTTTGCGCGACAACCTGCAGGAGGCCCGTTGGTTCCTGAAAAGCCTGCACAGTCGCAATGAAACCCTGATGAAGGTTGCCAGCAGAATCGTGGAGCACCAGCGAAATTTTCTCGAGTACGGTACAGAAGCGATGAAGCCGCTGGTGTTACACGAAATCGCGGAGGCCGTGGAGATGCATGAATCCACTATCTCGCGAGCAACCACCAACAAGTACATGCATACGCCCAGGGGAATCTTTGAGCTCAAGTACTTCTTTTCCAGCCACGTGTCGACCACCGCCGGCGGCGAGTGTTCCTCCACGGCCATCCGGGCGCTGATCAAGAAGCTGGTGGCGGCAGAGAATCCGCGCAGACCACTGAGTGACAACAAGATCGCCGATCTACTGAAAGATCAGGGTATAGAAATCGCCAGGCGCACCATCGCCAAATACCGCGACGCGCTGTTTATACCACCGTCAAACGAGCGCAAGCGATTGGTCTAGAATCAAAAGAGCAGTACCCGGCTTTGCCGGCATCCGGCGTCACCCTTCCCAACCCTGTGAAAGGAGCTATCTATGCAACTCACCATCACTGGTCACCACCTTGAAATTACCACACCCTTAAAGGAGTACGTGCACAACAAGCTGGAGCGTTTGCAACGCCATTTCGACCAGATTACCAATACCCATGTGATTCTTACCGTGGAAAAAATGGTGCAGCGCGCGGAGGCCACTATTCACATTGCAGGAGGCGATTTGTTCGCGCACGCTGAGTCAGAGGATATGTACGCAGCGATAGATGCCCTTGCCGATAAACTGGACCGCCAACTGATAAAACACAAACAAAAGCACAGGGGGCACTAATACACCAAAATGAATGCCCTCAGTGAAATATTAACCCCGGCGCGCACAGTCCGCCATGCGCCGGGAATCAGCAAAAAGCGGTTGTTTGAAACCATCGCAAAAATTGTCTGCGATGATCAACACAACCTCCCGTATGACGAGGTTCTGGATCAACTGATCGCGCGCGAGAAACTGGGCAGTACCGGCCTCGGCCAGGGGATTGCCATCCCTCACTGTCGCGTGAGCGAGTGTGCGCAGCCCATCGGCACGCTGCTCACGCTGGAAAAGCCGATTGCTTTCGATGCGCCGGATGACCAACCGGTGGACCTGCTGTTTGTTTTGCTGGTGCCGACGGCGGCCCATCAGCAACACCTGGATATTCTCGCCATGGTTGCGCGCCTGTTCAATAAGGCAGACTTCTGTGAGCGCCTGCGCGCGGCCAGAGACGACCGCATGCTCTATGATATTGCCTGTAGCGCAACAGCCTGAAGCGGGAGGTATCGGGTGAGATTAATTGTCATCAGCGGACGCTCCGGATCCGGCAAGAGTACCGCGCTGCACCAGTTGGAGGATGAGGGCTTTTATTGCATCGACAACCTGCCCGTATCCCTGTTGCCAGCGCTGATGGAGAAAGTCAGCAACGAGGAGTTCGGACTGTTCCAGGGCACCGCCGTCTGTATTGATGCCCGCAATGCCTGGAAAGACCTGGAGAACTTCCGCAACATACTGAACTCACTCCCGGCAACAGTTGAGACCCAGGTACTGTATCTTGACGCGCAGGTCGACTCGCTGTTGCAGCGTTTCGGAGAAACGCGCCGGAGACATCCCCTCAGCACAAAATCCATCCCGCTGGCGGAGGCCATAGACAGAGAACGCGAGCTGCTGGAGCCGATTTCCAGCTGCGCGAACCTGGTGCTAGATACCAGCCAGATGACCGTTTACGAGTTGCGCGACGAGATCAAGCAGCGCCTGCTTGGCAGCAGCGCGGGGACCATGTCGATACTGATTCAGTCCTTCGGGTTCAAACGCGGCGTGCCGGCCGATGCCGATCTCGTGTTCGACGTGCGGATGTTGCCCAACCCGCACTGGGTAAAGGAGTTGCGCCTAAAAACCGGCCTTGACCATGAAGTGGCTGCATTTCTCGAAAACCAGCCGATGACCGCGGAACTGTACGGCGACATCAGCCATTACCTGGATAACTGGCTGCCGCGTTACCGCGAAGGCAATCGCAGCTATTTGAACATTGCACTGGGTTGTACCGGAGGCCAACATCGTTCAGTATATTTGGCGGATCGCCTCTTCAAGCACTACCAGACGCAGTACCCGGCGATACACATAAGACACAGAGAACTCCTGTAGACAGGACAGCGCGTGATCCGGACTCAAGTCACCATTATCAACAAACTCGGTTTGCACGCGCGTGCGGCAGCCAAGTTCGTCGCCTGCACATCGGCTTTCTCCAGTCGCATACACACGGGCAAGGACGGTCAGTTGATCGACGGCAAAAGCATCATGTCGGTAATGATGCTGGCGGCCGGCAAAGGCACTGTGCTGGACCTTGAAATCGACGGCCGCGACGAACACGACGCGTTGGCCGCGCTGCAGGCGCTGGTGGAAAACCGCTTCGACGAACCCGAGTAAAGTACCGTTGCGTAACTAATCCCATCCGTAACTAATTCCATTGTTGCAGGCATAACTTTTCCGGATAATTCCTCCCGGCGGGCAATCTGTCCAGGGCGGCTTCTCCGGGAATTCACATGGTTCAGAATCAGAAAATCTCGCCGCAAACGCTCGACAAACTGTCCGCCGCCATGGACAGCGGCACCTTCGTCGACGTAGGCCGCATGCTGAATGGCTTGCCTCCCGCCGACGTTGCACACCTCATCGAATCCTCCCCACCCAGGTTCAGGCACTTCATCTGGCAAATGGTGGATGCCGAGCGCGAAGGCGAGGTTCTCGGCGAACTGGGAGACGACCTGCAGGCGCAATTCCTGGGCGAGATGAACGCGACAGAGGTCGCGCAACTCACCGAAAACCTGGAAGACGACGACATCGCCGATATCCTGCAGCAGCTGCCTGGCCGCGTGGTGCAGGAAGTGCTCACCGCGATGGACCACCAGGACCGGGCGCGACTGGAGCGGGTGATGCACTACCCGGAAGATGTCGCCGGCGGCCTTATGAACACCGACACCATCACCATCAGGGCTGCATTAACGCTCGACGTCGTGCTGCGCTATTTACGCCGCCACAGTGAAATTCCAAAGATGACCGACAACCTGATCGTGGTGAACCGCTCCGACCAGTACATCGGCCTGTTGCCGCTGCGCACGCTGCTGGTCTCGGACCCGGCCTCGTCGGTGCGCGAAATGATGGTCACCGACATTGATCCGATTGCCGTGAATACTCCGGACACCGAGGTGGCGCGTTTGTTCGAGCGCAACGACTGGGTATCCGCGCCAGTGGTGGATGCGAGCGGCAAGCTGCTGGGGCGGATCACCATCGACGACGTGGTGGACGTGATCCGCGAAGATGCCGATCGCTCGCTGATGTCGATGGCGGGTCTGGACGAGGATGCGGATACGTTCGCGCCGTTTGCCCGCGCCGCGCCGCGCCGCGCCATCTGGCTGGGTATCAACCTGATCACCTGTTTCATTGCCTCCTCCGTCATCAACCTGTTTCAGGACACGATCGAGAAAGTGGTCGCGCTGGCGGTATTGATGCCTATCGTAGCCTCCATGGGCGGCGTCGCCGGGACCCAAACGCTGACCTTGGTGGTGCGCGGGATCGCGATGGGACACATCGGCAGGACCAACCAGGCCTGGCTGATCAACCGGGAACTATTGATCGGAGTAATGAATGGCGTACTGTGGGCTGCAGTGGTGGCAGTCGCTGCATCACTGTGGTTCAGCGACTGGAACATCGGCGGGCTCATCGCCGCCGCGATGGTCATCAATTTGGTAACCGCCGCGCTGGTAGGGGCAGTTCTGCCGCTGTTCATGACGCGCATACGGATTGACCCGGCGCTGGCCGGAGGCGTGGTCCTCACTACCGTGACCGATGTGGTAGGTTTTCTCTCTTTCCTCGGACTGGCGACCCTGTTCTATGCCTGAATACCTGCCTGACAACGAAACTGACGACTCCGACGAGCCCCCGAGCAAAAGTGCGCGCAAACGCCACATGCACAGCTTGCAGGACATGGGCGAGACACTGGTAAACCTGAACGACAAGCAACTCGCGCGGATTCCCATCGACGACGATCGGTTGCTCGCGGCGATCCGCGAATGCCGGGCGATGCGCAGCAACAACGCCCGCAAGCGCCACCTGCAGTTTATCGGCAAACTGATGCGCACCATTGATCCCGCGCCGATCGAACAGGCACTGCTGGCCCTGCACAGCTCGCACCAACAGAGCAACGCGGCATTCCATGAACTTGAACAATTGCGTGCCGCCATACTGGCCGCGGGTAGCGCTGGCGTGGAACTGGCCATGACGCGCTTCCCCGGTGCGGACCGGCAACACCTGCGGCAACTGGTTTTGCAGCATGAACGAGAAATCCAGCAACAAAAGCCGCCTGCTGCCAGCCGCAAGCTGTTTGCCTACCTCAGGGAGTTACAGGCGTCTCAGGGGGAACCGGACTGAGCGGGCGCAGCCGTTTCGCTGGCTGCGGCGGGAATTTCCGGCGTGTTGTCGAAAATGCGATCGAAACTCACCTCCGGGTCATTCCAGGTTCCGCCAATCGTATAGACGGCACTGGATAACTGGTTCACCTGTTTGTTGAACACCTGGCTCACAACATAGACACCCGCCGCCACCGGGAGGCTGGCAGCCAGCGCCGCTATCCACGGCAGGTTATTCACGACCGGCAACGTCGCCACCAGTTCGCCTTGCAGGCTTTTGGCCTGTAAATCGGATACGCCACTGAACTGAAAACTGGAGCCGCCCTGCACATCCATGCGCGCAATCGTCAACACGCCGTCCGCCACCTCGATCTCACCCTGCACATTGTCAAAGGGAATTCCGGATTCAAACATCTGCGACAGGCTCAGGCGCTGCACGATATCCGCCAGGTTGAGGATACTGACCACCCGCAATGCCCCGGTGGCGCCGGCAGTGGCTTCCAGAAAGCTGCCGCTGCCGATGTCCAGTTGCATGCTGCCCTCGGCTTGCGCGAGGGCAAAGTCTTGCGGCGCGCCGGGCCAGCGCAATCCCACCCTGAACTCGCCGCCCTCGGTTTCCACAATCGGCTGGTAGTCGAAGTACGACAAAGTCTGCCCCAGATCGGCAAAGTGAAATTCGGCATGTAACTCGGTATACGCGTCCGCGCCCCGCTGCCATGCCAGTCGGCCGGGCTTCCCTGTGCGCAAACCGAGTCCGGCGAGCTCGCCGGTGATGCTGTCCGCCGTGATGACGTTCGACTCCCCGTGCAGCAAAAAGCGGAGTTCACCCAGGCGCTGCCCGGACTGGAACAGGTTGCTGAGCGCGACATCCACGGCGGGCATGTCCCAGGAGGTGGCAGCGCCCGCGCGGGAGGGTTTGATAGCGGGCAGACGATCGAGATCGAGGTATTCTATAGCGAGTTGCAAGGGGGTCTCCGGCTGCCACATGCGATAGCTGGGCGCGCAGCCAGTCTGTCGCCAGAGCGAGCTCCCATTGCTCACTGTCCAACGCCAGGTTGAACACCACGTTATGCAACTCCTGCGCGAGAATCTGTACGCTATCGACGCGCAAGTCATGCACCGCGATTTCAAGCGCGTCACGCACCTGAGGCGCCGCGCCGACTGCCTCGGGCTGCTGGCCAGAGTCTTTGCCAAGCCCGCCAAAATACTGCTTCACGAGGCCAAACCATTCGTCGGCCTGTATCAGCGCTGCGTGTCCGATGACCTGCAGCACACCCTCTTCCAGCGGCGGCGGCGGCACGTTGACTCCGATCGCGCCGCTGCGCACTACACCGGCATCCACATCCAGTCGCAAGTGAAGTTGCTCGCCAAGATCCAGTGACAGCGGCATTACTCCGCCAGCCAACGGAACCTCCACGCGCAAGTGCTGCGACTCATCCGCCTGCTTGTACCACGGCTGGGGCAGGTCGAGGCTGACACCCTGCAATTCGCTCGTGACAGTGAGCAGCGGCGGGAGTCCCGGTGCGATACGAATCGCCACATCCGCCGCCGTCTCGCCAGTGGCAAATCCCAGGCTCTCCAGTTGCAGCCAGCGGCGCACATCCGCCATATCCACCTGCGTGGCCAGTATCACGTCCACCACGGTGCTGCCCGGGCTGTAAGCAGCGCCATCGCCACCGTGATGTTGCTGCAACGTGGCGCTGACCGCATTGCCCCACAGCGTCCCCACCAACGCCTTCGAACTGAAGCCGGTGGTGGTGCTGTAGGCAAACTCGCCGTTGACGGCTTGCAGCGGCAAATTCCCGGGCATCACCAGCAGGTCCACGTCGTGCCAGCGGGTGGCAACGGCCACCTGCGGCGGCACGGATTCGTCACTGAGATTGAGGTGTAATTGCAGGTCCGTGTCCAGATTGCCGCTGGCGCTCCAGTCTGCGAAGGTCGTGCCGACTATTCCCGCCAACGGCGAGTCGTGCAGCACCTTCAAGCCGTCGCCCGCCGGGCCGTGGACGCTGCCTTGCACGTCCAGCAGGATTTGACCGGCCGCATTCAACCGCGTTTCCACCGACAACCGGTCAACACGGGACGCGAACAGGCTGGCCTGTTCCCCCCACACGCTGACGTTGCTGTCATCGATGATGACGATGCCCTGCTCGACCAACACGGGTGGCCACGCCCGGTGGTAGCGCAACTGCGTATCCGCGACGTTAAACGCGAGTTGCACCGTATGCAGCGGGGTCGCCCCTGTCCTCAGGCTGCCGCGCCACAGGAACGCGCCCTGCTCAATAACGCCCTCGCCAATACTCTCGGACAGCCATGTCAGCAGCGTCGGATCGAGAATATAGGGGATGAACTTTCCGCGATGCACGGGATGGGTGTCCTGCAGGCCCACGAGCAGGTCCATCTCGATACCGATGTCGTTTGCCTGCAGCGGAATGTTGAGCGCAAACAGCACTTTGGCGGTACCCTCCGCGCCCTGCGTGGTCAGCAGGCCGCTGGCCAGCCTGACGCGCTGCGCGTCCCAATCCAGGTGCAAGCTGCCGTGCAGCTCATCAAACAGTAATGGCTCGCGATAAACGGAGGGAAAATCCAGGCTCATGCCGCGAGCGTCTAGAATCACCACGCCGCCGCCAGGCGTGAGCCGGGTATACCCGGTGGCAGCGGTGGCCCCGGGTGCGCCGTGCAGCGACTCAAGGGACACATCCGCGAAATTCGCCTCCAGTTGCCAGTCGTCTGCCGCGTGGAAAACATCGCCGATCCGCAGCTGCAACGCCGACACATCCCCGCGCGGCTGCAACGCGGCAAATACCTCGCGCACGCTCGAGGTGAAAGCGTCCTGCGCGGTGAGGATGGTGTTGATCGGCTGCAGCGCAAACCGGTCTGTGCGCAGCCGCAGTGCGTTGCCCCAGGTGTCAAGTTGCAGACGAGGGAGTGTCCACAAGACATCGTCCTGCGCTACCTGCAGGTTTGCCACAAACAGGGTCCAGCGCTCACCGCGTTGCAGCAAGCGCGCCTCCAGGGCCACGCGTTGCAGGTCCACACTCTGAACAGGCAACGACGCTGCAGCGCCCTGCGTCGATACGCGCAAATCCCGCCCTCGATGCGGGCCGCGACAAAGGGCTCGCCCTTTTCCCAGTTCAACCACAGTTCCACATCGGCCGCGCCATCCACCGACACCGGCAGCACCCGATCGGCAAACATCTCCTGCACTGCACCGAGGTCGGCCGATTGCAGGTCGAGATAGAGCTGACCCGAGAACAGGTCCGGTTTGAAGGGATCGCCCAACCCCCTGGCCAGTAGGGCGATATGCCCTCCGGCAGAGGAGGACAGCGTCGCCTGCACGTCGCGTTGGCTGCCGTCGCGCGACAACTCCAGGTCCAGCCCCAGATTACGCACGCCACCGCCTGGCAGCGCCAGGATCAGGCGGGTATCGCGCAACGAAACCCGCTCGATATTCAGCAAAAATTCCCGCAGCGGCTCGGCCATCGGGCCCGAGGCCGCTGCGTCAAATCCGGTCAGCCTGAAACCACCCGCGCGCGACAGCTCGCCGTGCAGGCTCAGACCGTTGAGCACCAGCCGGGTCATCTGCAGCGACCGTGTGCGCAGGCTGTTCAGCACATCCACGCCGATGCGCCCGCGCGCCAGTTCCAGCGGTGCATCGGCATTACCGGGAATCGTGATGCGCAAACCGGTCAACACAATAACCGGACTGAACGACTGCCACTCGCCGCTCACCGCCTGCGCCTCGATCGCAAATGGCAACCGCGCGTTAAGGGCCTGCAGTATGTCGATGCGAAAACTGGCCAGATTGGCCGTGAGCAGCCGCCCGGCTCCGACATAGGTCGCCAACGTCACTGTCAGGATGACCAGGCCTACCCAGAGCACTCTGCCTAGTCTGTGGAAAAAGGGATTCTCCAAGCGTCAATTCCGCGTGCACTGCCGATTCAGAGCAGTATGATATCGAATTGTTCCTGGCTATAGCCGGGTTCCGCCCGCAGGCTGATCGACTTGCCGACAAATTCCTGCAGGTCTGCCAGATGGGCGGATTCCTCGTCCAGCAGGCGATCGACCACGGCCTGTGAGGCCAGCACTCTCAACGTGGCATTATCATAGGCCCTGGCGTCGCGCATGATCTCCCGAAAAATTTCATAGCACACGGTTTCCGCCGTCTTTACGATGCCGCGCCCATGGCAGACGGGGCAGCCCTCGCACAGCATGCGGGCCAGGCTTTCGCGTGTGCGTTTGCGCGTCATTTCCACCAACCCCAGCTCGGAGACGCCGGTAATCTGGTTGCGCGCCGGATCGCGCTGCATCTGCTTTTCCAGCGTGCGATGCACCTGGCGACGGTGCTCGGCATCATCCATGTCGATAAAATCGACAATAATGATGCCACCGAGATTGCGCAGCCTCAGCTGCCTGGCCAGCGCCGTGGCGGCCTCCAGGTTGGTCTTGAGGATGGTCTCGGCCTGGTTGCGACCGCCGACAAACGAACCGGTATTGACGTCGATAGTCGTCATCGCCTCGGTTTGATCGATGATCAGGTAGCCGCCAGACTTGAGCTCGACACGCGCCTCCAGCGCGCGCTGGATTTCATCCTCCACGGCGTGCAGTTCGAAGAGCGGGCGCTCGCCACTGTAGTGCTCCAGCAAGCCGGCCACCTCCGGCATGTAGTCGTTGCAAAAAGCCTGCATTGCCGTAAAGCACTCGCGACTGTCGATCAGCACACGCGCCACTGACGGCCTCACCATGTCCCGCACAATGCGCAGAAACAACGGCAACTCCTCATACAGCAGTTGCGCTTTGGTGGCTGCCGCAGCGCGCCGGGACACCACCGCCCAGAGGCGGTGCAGAAAGCGCAAATCCGCTGCCAGCTCTTCCTGGCCCACGCCCTCGGCTGCCGTGCGCAGGATATAGCCACGGGATTCGTCCAGCTTTTGGGCCGCCACGGCCTGTGCCAATACCTGCTGCAGGCGAGCCCGCTCCTGCGGATTCTCGATCTGCTGCGAAACACCGACATGCCTGGTTTGCGGCAGCATGACGAGATAGCGCGTGGAGACGGACAACTCGGTTGTAACACGAGCACCCTTGCTGCCCAGCGGGTCCTTGATCACCTGCACAATGAGCTGCTGGCCTTCGCGCACGTGGTCGACGATGTTTGCCGCCGCGCGGCTTTTGTCATCGTGCTGCTGGCTGTCGCTCATTAAAATGTCGGAGACGTGAATAAACGCCGTGCGCTCGACGCCGATATCGACAAAGGCGGCCTGCATGCCAGGCAGTACACGCACCACTTTGCCGGCGTAGATATTGCCGACGATGCCGCGCTTGGCCGAGCGTTCGATATGGATATCCTGGGTGGCACCGTTATCCACCAATGCCACCCGGGTTTCCATCGGCGTGAAATTGATCAGGATTTCTTCACTCACTGCACGGTTCTCTTTGGTCGGTCATTGCCAGTCGGGCATTGCCCGTCAGGCGCTGCGTGCCGGTGTCAGCTTTGTTGCGATGCCCTGGGCGCAGAGCAGTTGCCAGGTCTCGCACAAGGGCAATCCGACGACGTTGGAGTAACTGCCGCGAATGGCGCGCACGAAAGCGCCTCCCAGCCCCTGGATGCCGTAGCCGCCGGCCTTGTCCCAGGCTTCCGTGGTCGCAAGGTAAGCCTCGCAAACCGCCGGGCTCAACGCGACAAATTCCACCTCGGTCGCGACCACCAGGCACTGCGTGGCACTGGCACTGCGCACGCAGACACCGGTCAACACGGTATGCCAGCGCCCGCTGAGACGCGACAGCATCCGCATGGCCTCGTCTTTATCACGCGGCTTGCCCAGCAGCGTTGCATCGATCACGACGGTGGTGTCAGCGGCAAGCACAACAAACTCGGGGGCGGGAAAACGCGCGGCAACCGCCTGCGCCTTTTCCTGCGCCAGCCGCTGCACGTAGCCAGACGCGTCTTCGCCCGCGCGTTGCGCTTCGTCAATATGGGCAGGCTCAATGGTGTAACGCACGCCCAGTTGGTCCAGCAGTTCACGTCGGCGCGGTGAAGCAGAAGCCAGTATCAAGCGGCGCTCAACCATGTCAGCTCACCTGGTAGTAACGGCGCAAATTGCGCAGGCTGTGCAGGACAACCGGCCACAACAGCGCACTGGACAAGGCCGGCAACAGGAACAGACGGGGCAGCACACTCACCCCTTCAATATTCTGCACCCACTGGCAGATCAGTTGATTGATGCCGACCAGGATAAAGACTACGCCAGCCTGCTGCCACAGACTGTACACACGCATGCGCTGGTACAGCATCCGGGACAACAGAGCCACCACCACCAGCGCAAACGCGTTCTGCCCAAGTACCGCGCCTTCCAACACGTCCAGCCCAATACCCAGCAGCAGTCCGGCGGCGATGCCCACACGTTGCGGCAGTGCTATACACCAGTAGATCAGCGTGATGGCCACCCAGTCCGGCCTGGCCCATTGCAGCCACACCGGTAGCGGCAAAACCGCCAGCACGTAGGCCACCACAAACGTCAGCAATATGACCGGATAGCCCTGCGCATCCCGGTTCGCCACCGATCAATTTTCCTGGGTGGGACGTGCGGTAAATACCAGCAGCACGTGCCGGGTGCGATCCAGCGCCGCGCTCGGTACAGCCAGTACACGGGCAAACGGCTCGCCCAGGTCGCGCTCAACCTCCGTGACCACCGCCACCGGATAGCCTTCGGGAAAACGCCCACCGAGACCGGACGTCACCAGCAAATCGCCCTTTTGGATGTCGGTGGTTGACGATACGTGGCGCACTTCGAGCGACCCCAGTTCGCCGGTGCCCTCGGCAATGGCGCGCACGCCGTTGCGATTGACCTGTACCGGCACGGAATGCGTGACATCGGTGATCAGCAGCGCCCTCGACGTCCCGCTGCTGACCTCCACGATCTGTCCCATCAGGCCATCGGCGTCGATCAGGGGCTGCCCGACAAAAACACCGTCGCGCTCTCCCTTGTTCAAGACCAGTTGCAGGCGCTCCGGGTCCGGAGACACACCGACCAGCTCCGCCACCAGCACGTCATCGCGCAACAGGGCGCTGGAATTCAGCAGTTTTCGCAGCCGCACATTTTCCCCCTGCAGCGATGCCATCTGCTGTGAACGCCCCTGCAGCACCAGGTTTTCCCTGCGCAGGCGTTCGTTTTCCTCCAGCAGCTGGCTTGTCGACTGGATGTGGGTTGTGCTCCACTCCCCCAAACGCGTGGGCAGGTTGGCGATCCAGAAGATAGGAGAGGCGAGCGTATCGAGCATGGCGCGGGCGGCCTGCAGCTTGTTGTAATGCAGGTCGGCCACGATCAGACCGACGACAATCACAGCCGCCAGCAGCACGCGCCAGACGAGGGAGGATTCCTTGACAAATAATGGCTTGATGTCCGCTCCTCAGCTGCCGGTATCGACACGCATCACCGGCCAGCTCACGCTGTTGACCGCAGCGTGGCACAGGCTCCGCAGCTGCACGCACAGCACCGAGTCCACCGGTGTGTATTATTCTGTAGAGAGCAAATCTATCGTGCGCCGATCCATTCTTTCCATCGCGATACCGCCGCCTCGGGCAACGCAGGTCAGGGGATCATCCGCGACGATGACCGGCAACCCGGTCTCCTCGGAGATCAGGCGATCCAGGTCGCGCAGCAGGGCGCCACCCCCGGTCAATACAATACCGCTTTCCGCGATATCCGCAGCCAGCTCCGGCGGCGACTGTTCCAGTGCGGATTTCACCGCCTGCACGATCGCGGCCAGCGGGTCCTGCAGCGATTCCAGGATCTCATTGCTGTTGAGGGTGAAGCTGCGCGGCACGCCCTCGGCCAGGTTGCGGCCACGGACCTCGATCTCACGCAATTCGCTGCCGGCGAATGCGCAACCCACTTCCAGTTTGATGCGCTCGGCCGTCGCGTCGCCAATCAGGCTGCCGTAGCGACGTCGCACATGGGACACAATCGCTTCGTCAAACCGATCTCCGCCAACACGCACTGAATCGCGGTAGACCACGCCGTTGAGGGAGATGATGGCGACCTCGGTGGTGCCGCCACCCACATCCACCACCATGCAACCGGTGGCCTCGTCGACGCTGAGCCCGGCGCCAATGGCGGCCGCCATTGGCTCTTCTATCAAGCGTACATCCCTGGCGCCGGCACTGAGCGCTGATTCGCGGATTGCGCGGCGCTCCACCTGTGTTGACATGCACGGTACGCAGACCAATACGCGCGGACTGGGGCGAATGAATTTGCTCTGGTGCACCTTGGCGATAAAGTGCTGCAACATTTTCTCCGTCACCAGGAAATCGGCGATCACGCCGTCCTTCAGCGGACGGATGGCCGTGATGTTTCCGGGCGTACGGCCCAACATGCGTTTGGCCTCGGTGCCAACCGCCTCGATCGTTTTCTGGCCATTGTGAATTCGGATCGCGACCACCGATGGTTCATTCAGCACAATGCCTTTGTCGCGTACATAGATCAGTGTATTGGCCGTACCTAAATCAATGGAGAGGTCACTTGAGAACGCCCCACGCAGCTTCTTAAACATGAATTTTTGCTACCCTGTGAAAACAACGGGGAACCCCGTGTTAGAGTTCTTTTTGCATCAGTACTAAACCACTTCCCTGACGGATTACAGCGTCGCGCGACCGGCATTATTGGGAGTTGGCAGAATTGTGCAACTGTACCAACCACAGGGATTTTGGGCAAGGCGCAAATGTGATAAGTTTACGCCCCCCGCGAATTTGAGGCCCGCACCCCGCGCTGTTATCACCATGAGTATCGAGCAAGCCGAAATAGAAAAGATCGCCGAACTGGCCCGCATCCGCGTCTCACACGAGGAGATCGGCCAGGTCACAGCGCGCATCGCCGAGATACTGCACATGGTCGATCAGTTGCAGGCCGTGGATACCCGCGACGTGGAGCCAATGGCCAATCCACTGGACGCAGCCCAGTTTTTACGCGCGGACATTGTCACTGAGCACAACCGCCGCGATGCCTTCCAGGCCATCGCCCCCGCCGTCGAAAAGGGCCTTTACCTGGTTCCCAAAGTCATCGAATAGGCGGCCTACGCCGCATCAGGACTGTTGTAATGCACACACAATCAGTTGCCCAACTCATAGCCGGGCTACGTGAACGTCAATTTTCCAGCGTCGAGGTGACACGTACCTATCTCGATCGCATCGCTGCGCTGGATAGCCAGTACAACAGCTTTATCAGCGTGGACGAAACAGCCGCCATGGCCGCTGCGGCACAGGCCGATGCGCGCATCGCCGCTGGCAATGCGGCCGCGCTGACCGGGATTCCCATCGCCCACAAGGATATCTTTTGCACCGATGGCCTGCGCACCAGCTGCGGCTCGCGCATGCTGGACAATTTCGTCCCGCCCTACGACGGCACCGTGATTCAGCACTTCAAAGCAGCCGGCGCGGTGTTGCTGGGTAAAACCAATATGGACGAGTTTGCGATGGGCTCATCCAATGAAAGCAGCTTTTACGGCCCGGTGCGCAATCCGTGGGATACACGCCTGGTGCCCGGCGGCTCCTCCGGTGGCTCGGCCGCCGCCGTGGCCGCGCTGCTGGCCCCCGCCGCCACCGGCACCGACACCGGTGGCTCGATTCGCCAGCCCGCCGCGTTCTGCGGCATCACTGGCCTGAAGCCGACCTACGGCCGTGTATCGCGCCTGGGCATGGTGGCGTTTGCGTCCAGCCTGGACCAGGCGGGGCCGATGGCGCACAGCGCGCAGGACTGCGCGCTGCTACTCAATGCGATGGCCGGACACGATCCGCTGGATTCCACCTCATCCACCACCAGCACCGAGGACTACTGCCAGAACCTGGGCAACAGCCTGGCGGGGCTGCGCATCGGCCTGCCCCGCGAATACTTCGGCGAAGGCCTGGACAGCGCCACCGGCGCGTGCATCGACAGCGCGCTGAAAGAACTCGAAGCACAGGGCGCCACGCTGGTGCCGGTGTCGCTGCCGCACAGCGCGCTGACGATTCCCACCTACTACATCATCGCGCCCGCGGAGGCCTCCACCAACCTGTCGCGCTTCGATGGCGTGCGCTACGGCTACCGTTGTGACAAGCCCGTCGACCTGCACGACCTGTACACGCGCACACGTCAGGAGGGCTTCGGCGACGAGGTCAAACGGCGCATCCTGGTAGGCACTTATGCGCTGTCCGCTGGCTACTACGATGCGTATTACAAGAAAGCCCAGCAGATTCGCCGCCTGATCAAACAGGACTTCATGGACTGCTTTGCGCAGGTCGATGTCATCGCCGGCCCCACCACGCCCGGCCCCGCCTTCGCACTCGGTGCAAAGAGCAACGACCCGATTGCGATGTACCTGGAAGATGTCTACACGCTCGCGGTGAACCTCGCCGGCCTGCCCGGCATGTCAGTACCGGCAGGCTTTGTCGATGGCAAACCCGTGGGGCTGCAGCTGATCGGCCGTCACTTCGACGAGGCGCGCCTGCTCAATGTGGCGCACCGCTTGCAACAGGCGACCGACTGGCACTTGCGGCGGCCGGAATCCGCCACGCTAGCCACCGGAGCTTCCAGCAACGCATCCGCTAAAGGATCTGCCACGGGAGAGCAAGCCTGATGCGATGGGAACCTGTCATCGGCCTCGAAGTACACCTGCAGTTGGCCACGCAATCCAAGATATTCTCCGGCTCGCCCACCACCTTTGGCGCCGAACCCAACACGCAGGCGAGCGCGGTCGACCTGGCCATGCCGGGCATGCTGCCCGTCCTCAATGAGCAGGCCGTGTGTTTCGCCGTGCGCTTCGGCCTCGGCATCGGCGCCGAGGTTGCCAAGCGCTCGGTGTTCGACCGCAAAAACTATTTCTACCCCGACCTGCCCAAGGGCTACCAGATCAGCCAGTTCGAGGCGCCTATCGTCGGCAAGGGCAGCTTTGAGATCCTGATGGAGGATGGCAGCAGTCGCCGCATCGGCATCACGCGCGCGCACCTCGAAGAGGATGCCGGAAAATCCCTGCACGAGGATTTTCACGGCCAGAGCGGCATCGACCTCAACCGCGCCGGCACGCCGCTGCTGGAAATCGTGTCGGAGCCGGAGATTCGCAGCGCCGCTGAGGCCGTGGCGTATCTCAAGGCGCTGCACAGCCTGGTGACGTACCTGGGCATCTCCGACGGCAACATGGCGGAAGGCTCCATGCGCTGCGACGTGAACATTTCGCTGCGCCCTGCCGGTTCCGACACACCGGCACGCGCGCGGAGATCAAGAACGTCAACTCTTTCCGCTTTGTGGAGAAAGCGATTCGCCACGAGATTGAACGCCAGTCCGACATTCTCGATGACGGCGGCAAGGTCGCGCAGGAAACACGCCTGTACGATGCAGACCGCGACGAGACGCGCCCGATGCGCAGCAAGGAAGTCGCCAATGACTACCGCTACTTTCCCGAACCCGACCTGCTGCCGGTGGTTATCGACGACGCTTACATCGAGGCCATCCGCGCTGCGCTGCCCGAACTGCCCGCCGCCAAACGCATTCGCTTCACGCTGCAGTACGGCCTGAGCCAATACGACGCCAGTGTACTGACGGACAGCCGCGCGCTGGCCGAGTATTTCGAGTTGGTGGTCGCCGAGTGCGGCGACGCGAAGATCGCCGCCAACTGGGTGCAGGTGGAACTGCTCGGACAGCTCAATCGGGATGAGCGCGGCATAGAAGACTGCCCGGTATCCGCTGCCGACCTCGGAGCGTTGATTCGCCGCATCCTGGACAACAGCATCTCCGGCAAGATCGCCAAGCAGGTGTTCGAAGCGATGTGGCAGGGCGAGGGCAGTGCCGATGCCATTATCGCGGCAAAAGGTTTGCAACAAGTGAGCGACACGGGCGCGCTGGAGGCCATTGTCGATGACGTGCTGGGCGCGAACGCGGCGCAGGTGCAACAATACCTCGACGCGGATGACGCAAAACGCAAGAAACTGGTGGGCTTTTTCGTCGGCCAGGTAATGAAACTATCCAAGGGCCAGGCAAATCCGCAAATGGTCAATGATTTGCTGGCGAAGAAGCTGGTATAGGGGAAGCAGCCGTATGCGCAAGGACAAGGAAAAGGTCATCGATGAAGTCTGGACCGAAGACCATATCAAGAGCTATCTCAATGTGCGCTCACACGACGGCACGGCCGAGGACTACCACATGCTGATCAAGGCCTACCAGAGCATGAAGGCCGAGGATTTTGAATTGTTCGTGGATTTTTTCTGCACGGAAGGGCGGGACCTGAACGCCATTGGCAAGGATGGACGCACGGTATTAGCGGTCATCGCTACGCATCGGCACGGGGCTCCGTACGCGGATATTTTGAAGGCGGCCGGAGCCCGCTAGACGCGCTGGACGCAAGCCGCAAAGGCTCCGCGACACTCGCTGAGCGACGGTATTATGAGCGTATGAATAGTGGCAATCGGGGTGGCATCAAGCGCTTTCTGTTCGCTGCCTTGCATAAGCAGTATCGGCTTTCGTCCCTCCTGCTACTGCGGCCTGCGCCGAACATAGCGACAGTTCACGCGACAATCAGAACCAGCAAGACACCCCCTCTGGATTGGCTGGCGCGGCCCGCGAAGCAGAATTGCAGGTCGGCGTCGCATTTGACGTAGGAGACCATGCCTCCAAGGAACAAATGCAGGTTGCGTCCCGTGAGTTCACGTCCGTTACGCCAGAAAACAGCATGAAATGGCGAAGCCTTGCGCCCGCTCCCGATGAATACGATTTTAGCGGCGCTGACCAACTGGTGGACTTTGCCCTTGCCAATGGCCAGCGCCTGCGTGGTCACACGCTGTTCTGGCATCGATTGAACGGATTACCTTCCTGGCTTCACGCCGAGCTTGATGCCGCCAGTGACCCGGCTGCGCGCCTGCGTGAGTTAATGGCGGATCACACCGCCACGGTTGTCGGTCGCTATGCGGGGCGGATAGCGCAGTGGGACGTGATCAACGAGCCCCTCGGTATTGCAAGCGGGGACTTTGATCGCGAGAATATTTTTTATCAGCTGCTGGGCGAGGAATACCTGGACCTGGCGCTGCTGCATGCACACGCTGCCGATCCGTCCGCGGAACTTTTCATCAATGAGACGTTTACCGAGTTCCAGCCCCAGAAGTTTGACGCGTTGATCGCACTCGCGCAGCGGGTGCTGGCAAGGGGCGCGCCGCTGCACGGGATTGGCCTGCAGGGTCATTTCTTCCTGCGCGCTCCGGATGAAGCGGTCCTGCGCGACCAATTGCGGCGCATCGCCGCACTCGGGCTCAAGGCAGAGATTACTGAACTGGATATACCCCTGCCGCTGTTTGACACGACGCCTGATCCCCTGGCGGCGCAGGCCCAGGCGTATGCCGATGTGTTCAATGCGTGCCTGGCTGTCCCGCTGTGCAGCGGGATCACGGTCTGGGGCGTCGATGATGCGCACACATGGCTGGACAGCTTTGTGATCACCGCCGGCAACGCGCCAAACCGACCGTTGTTGTTCGATGGGCAACTACAGGCCAAGCCGGCCTATCACGCGGTTGTTGATGCGTTGCTGGATGCGGTACCTTGGCGCATCGTGAGCAACTGACAGGGTAACCGGGTTGAATACTATGACGCTTCGCCTGCTGGTACTTTCTTTCCTATTGCTATCCTCTACTGCCTCGGCGGATGAGATCGGCAGCGTCGACACCAAATGGCGCGCGCTGTCACCGGACGATTCGATCACTCTGGATGTGTTCGATGACGAGAAAGTGAGCGGCGTCGCCTGCTATTTGAGTCGCGCACAAACGGGCGGCTACCGCGGCGCGATGGGTCTCGCCGAGGATTCGTCGGACGCGTCGCTGAATTGCCAGCAAGTGGGGCCGATTACGATACGCGAACCGTTCAAGAAGGGTGAGCCCGTGTTCAGCGAACGGCGCTCGCTGATATTCAAAAGCATGAAAGTGCTGCGCTTCTGCGATACCGACCGCAATGTCATCGTGTACCTGGTGTACAGCGATAAAATCATCGAAGGCTCACCCAAGAATTCAGTTTCGGCCGTCCCTATCGCGCATTGGGGCGGCACTGACACGACCCAGCCGTTGGCGCGATGCGCTTACAAACCTTGAACCAGAACCTGGGCATTCGAGAACAATTCGGGGCTGGCCCATAAACTATTGGTGCACTGTCACAATTGTCAGTGGTCGTTATTCGCGGTCTGTCCCTGAGCTTATGCTCAATGCAGTGAACGCCCACCCTCTGGCGACAGGTGTTCCGCATCGAGAAACAGGTAATTCAGTTGCAGGCATTCCTCCGCCAGCAGGCGCGTGCCGTCGAGTGTGTTGACCACGAACTCCGCGAACTGGTCCTCCGTGATGCGCGAACTGGTCAACATGGAGGCGCTGACGATTAACTGCGGGGTGTTGTCGTCCACCACGTCCGGAAAGATCTTCAGCGTGGGATACTCCATGTTCAAGCGCCCCAGGTCAGCGGCCAGTGGCAGTAGCGCAGTGGGGCGAATCTCAAGCGCGGTGCTGAAGAACAGGATGCTGTCTTCCAGGTAGATGCGGCTGTTTACCGTGCCCTCCAGCGCGTGCAGTGCGCTGATATGCAGTCCGTCGCAATGGCCGCAGAGGTAATTCTCGACATGGATGTCTTCGAGCCAGCGCTCCAGCAGATCGCGGTCCGGGTGTTGCAGGTTCGTCATGTATCTGGCCTCGTAAGTTATTTGGGGCTTATCCCCGTTTCCCGCCCCTTGGAAAACTTTTCGCGATTCTCGCGCTTTTTTTCCTCGCACTTTTTCAGCAGGACGTACGCCGCGCCCGTGCCGCCATCGCGCGGCTGTGCGCTGTGGAACGCCAGCACCGGTTCCAATTCGCGCAGCCAGTGATCGACACAGCCCTTCAGGATCGAGCTGCGCGCCTGCTCGGCCTTGCTCTCCCCTTTGCCGTGGATGACCAGGACACTGCGCAGGCCGAACTGATAGGACTCGGCAATGAACTCAAAAATCTCCTTGCGCGCAACCTCCGCGGTCATGCGGTGCAGATCCAACCTCGACTGGGCCTCGTAACGACCCTGCTTGAGTTTGCGGAACACGCCGTTCTGCACACCCGGGCGCTTGAATTCGAGCACGTACCAGGCATCCAGCGGCTCAATCCCGGCATGGCTCAACGGATTGGCGTCGCGCGCCGCCGCTTCCTGCGCCGCGCGCCTGCGGTGTTCAAGCGAGGGATCACTGTCGGTTCGCGGAATACGCCCGGGATCGATCCGCGGCTCGCGCTTCAGGCGCACCACATCGGACATCGCATCCGAAAAAACCTTGTCGCCCTCACTGCTCATCATTCCCCACGCCTGCCGCAGTCCGGTAGTATAACGCCTGGCACCGCAAAATATGGCAGATCTATCCATGGCACACGATGGCACACCTATGAGCGATTCCAGGCCCGCAGCAGCGATCTGCCCGTTGTGCGGCAACGACAATCAATGTGCGATCGCGGCGGGAAAATCCGGCGAGAGCTGCTGGTGCCAGACGGTGACCATCAGCCCTGAGGCCCGAGCGAAGGCGGCGGATACTGCCACGGAACGCTGCCTGTGTCCCGCCTGCGGCCAACCCACCGGCGGGGTGCAGAATGCGGGGTAATCTCGCGCGCGGCGCCAGCTACCTGACGCGGGGCGCCGGATTGCTGAAGCACCCTTCGCTGCGCGCGTTTGTCGTCGTGCCACTGGTGCTCAACATCCTGATCTTCGGCGCCCTGCTCGCGCTGGGCTTCAGCTACCTCAGCGATTTGATGGATTCGATGTTATCCGGCATTCCCGCCTGGCTGGAGTTCATCAAATGGATTCTGTGGCCGCTTATCGTTATCACCGTGAGCCTGATAGCGGGCTATTTCTTTACCTCCGTGGCGCTGATTATCGCCTCGCCCTTCAACGCCCTGCTGGCGGAGAAGGCGGAGGAGTTGATTACCGGCAGGCCTGTCAACTCGCTGGAGGGATTCAGTGCTGCGCTGGCATCCATACCCCGAAGCGTGCTGCGTGAGCTGGTCAAGCTGCTGTACTACATCCCGATGGCGTTGTTGGTGCTGCTACTGTCGTTTATTCCCGGTGTCGGTGCCGTCGCCTGGCTGCTGCTGGGCGCCTGGATGATGAGCATACAGTTCGTCGACTACCCGATGGACAATCACCAGCTGAGTTTTTCTGAGGTTAAAAGAGCGGTGCGTTCGCGCAGGTTGAGCAGCCTGGGCTTTGGCGGCCTGGTGGCATTGTGCACCGCGATTCCGTTGGTCAACTTTTTTGTGGTGCCCGCCGCAGTGGTGGGCGCCACGCTGTTGTGGTGCGAGGAATTACAGCAATAGTTCCGCAGGCGGGTGCGTACACTCCAGCTTCGTACCCAGCAATTTCTCCAGGTCCGGCAACAGGAACGCGTCATCTTCGCTGGCGAAGCTGATGGAAACCCCAGTCGCGCCCGCGCGCCCGGTGCGACCGATGCGGTGCACGTAATCCTCGGGGTCTTCCGGCAGGTTGTAGTTCACCACGTGGCTCACGCCATCGACATGGATACCGCGCCCGGCGACGTCCGTGGCAACCAGCACCTTGATCTCTCCCAGCTTGAACTGCTCTAGCGTGCGCGTGCGTTTGGCCTGGGGAATCTCACCGGACAGGATGCCGGCGGAGACACCGGATTTTCGCAGGCGTTCATGCAGGCGACGCACCTGGTCGCGCCGGTTGGCAAACACGATCACACAGCTACAGCCTTCACTGCGCAACAGGTTGTTGAGCACCTTGTAGCGCTGTTCACTGACCAGGTAGATTTTCTGGTCAACGGAACTGGTGGCCACGCTGGCCGGTTCAATATCCACGGTAATTGGTTGGTACGTCCACTGCTGGGACAGGTTGATGATGTCCTGGGTGAAGGTGGCGGAGAACAACAGCGTCTGGCGGTTTTCCTTGGGCGGGGTTTCACGCACGATACGTTTGACCTGTGGGATAAAACCCATGTCCAGCATGCGGTCGGCTTCATCCAGCACGAGGATTTCCACGTGATCGAGGAAAAGGTCGCGACGTCCCATGAAATCCAGCAGACGGCCGGGAGTCGCCACCACCAGGTCCACCACCGTGGATTGCAATCGGTTCAGCTGCTTCTGGTAATCCATACCACCGATGAGGGTCGCGACCTGCAGGCCTGTGTGCTGCGCCAGTTGCTCGGCGTCGGCGGCGATCTGCATCACCAACTCACGGGTGGGGGCGATCACCAGCGCGCGCGGTTCGCCCACGAAGCGTTCGCCCTGCGGGGGATTACACAACTGGTCATTGAAAATGGTGATGAGGAACGCAGCCGTCTTGCCGGTACCGGTCTGGGCCTTGCCGATGGCATCATGTCCCTGCAGGGTATGCGGGAGGATGGCGCCCTGGATGGGTGAACAATAGTGAAAGCCCAGATCGGCGATGCCGTGCATCAGCTCGTCGCGCAGGCCCAGATCGTGAAACCGCGTTTCTCCCTCCTTGGGCGCCACCTTGAATTCATCCAGTGACCACGGTGCTGCGGTGCTCTCACGTTTGCGCGATCGACGCCGCTTGCTGCCCTTCTCCTCCGACGGGGATGGCGCCTGCGCATCGTCGCGCGGCTTTTCTGCCGGCGCTGCGTGCTCCGCGGCCGGCTTGTGTGACGGCTCGTGGCGCGGCGGTTGTGCGTGACCCGATGCGGCTACACCGGGACTACGGTCAGCTACGCGTTTGCCCGAGAGGCGATTGACTAAACCCTTGATCAATTCAAATTACCCTGTGCGCGCCCAAAAAACGCGCTAGTCTACCACTTCCGGGGATTAAAAGTGGAGACTATCGGCGAGCGGGTGCTCAGGCCTTCGGCGGCCACAGCTTGGCGAGATAATAGTCCACGCTGGTAAACCGACCACCGCCAGTGAACAGCAGGCTGACCAGCATCAACAGATAGGTCACGCCAAACTCGATGCCGTTGTTGAGGATCACAAAGCCGCCCTGTTCCGTGAGCCAGGCGTAGTCACCGTGCTCACGCAGTATGCCCCGGGCCGCATCCAATCGTATGGCGACCTCTTGCGCACTCGAGTCGGCGATGGCGGCCCAGCCGTTACCCCAGTGCACGGCGAATATGGCGACCAGCATCGTGATTATCAGCGGTATGGATATCCAGCGCGTGGCCAACCCCAGCAATAGCAACAGCGCACCGATCGCCTCGGTGTAGGCTGCCAGATGCGCCAACAGGACGGGGAAAGGCAATCCCAACCCCCAGTCGGGGTTGCCGAACCATTCTATGGTGTTTTCCATGCCGGCGATTTTTTGCGTGCCGGCCATCCAGAATACCGGCACCAGGAAGAGCCGCAAAGCCAGTGGTGCGAGGCCGTCCAGATACTTCAGGCGCGAAAAAATAGCGTTGTGTATGATGTAGTACTTCTGCGCTAGCGTATCCATCGGCATTCTCTCTTGGTCGGGTTACCCGGTGTGACAACACGACTATTAAAAAGGTTTCGCGACGGCCAGTCCACGCGACACCTGCGCCCCGCAACGGACTGACCTGTATGCACAATACAACAAAGCAGGACTATATCCACGAATGCCGTGCGCTGCTGGCGATCGCGTGGCCGATGCTGATCGCTCAGCTCGCGCAAGTGGGCACCGGTGTCGTCGATACCATCATGGCGGGACGCTACGATGCCGCCGACCTGGCAGCGGTCGCAATCGGCTACAACATCTGGCTGCCGCTGTATCTTGTGTTCACCGGCGTGATGCTGGGCGCCACAATGATCATCGCCCAGGATTTTGGCGCCGGAAGGGTGCAGCAGATTCGCGATTCACTGCCGCAGGCGCTGTGGCTCGCGCTGTTGCTCGGCGTGATCGCCGGGCCGCTGTGCTACTTCTCGGAACCACTGCTCAATCTGCTGCAACTGGACGCCGATACGCAGCGCAAGAGCCACGGCTATCTACAGGCGGTTGCTTTCGGCCTGCCGGCTGCCGCGCTATTCCAGGCGCTGCGCTGCCATAACCAGGGCATCGGCATTATCCGTCCGTTTGCCGTCGCCAGTGTTATCGGGTTTCTCGCCAATATTCCGCTGAACTACATGTTCATTTACGGCAAGTGGGGCGCGCCGGAACTCGGTGCCGCCGGGTGCGGTGTCGCAACGGCCATCGCGATGTGGTTGAGCCCTATTCTTATCGGCGTGTATATGACAAGGGCCAAACAGCTAAAGCCCTACCTGCCGCCACTGCAACTGGTGCGACCGGACTGGGTTGTGCTGCGCGAGATCTGCCGCCTCGGCCTGCCGATGGGGTTGTCCTTTTTCCTGGAGGTAGCGGCGTTTTCCGTGATTGCCCTGCTCATTGCCACGCTGGGCAACACGGCGATGGCCGCGCACCAGATTGCGTTCAACCTGTGGGATGTGGTGTACATGGTGCTGATCAGCATAGGGTCGGCGCTCGCCACGCGGGTGGGCCACGCCATTGGCGGTAGCGACAAGACACGCGTCCGTCTGGCGATACGCTGCGGCGCGTCCATCACGCTCCTGGTGGGCCTGGCCTGCATGACGGTCCTGCTGAGCGTGCCCGGGCTGATCGTTGCCGCGTACACCGATGACGCCGCGATACACGACATGGCGATCACACTGATTCGGCTGGCGGCACTTTTCATTGCCGTGGACGCGGTTCAGGTCACCACGACGTTCGCACTGCGCGCCTACAAGGACACGCGTTTTCCCTTCATCGTGCTGTGCTCTGCCTACTGGCTGGTGACGCTGCCGCTGGGTTACGTGCTGGGCTTCATCGTCACGCAAGACCCGCTGCAGGGAACCATGGGATTCTGGAAAGGCATGATAGTCGGCATCGCACTGACCGCGGTCGTGCTCGGTGTCAGGCTACTGAAAACCCTGCAGAAGCCGCTTCCCGAGCGACAGCATATGACGCCCTAGCGATGCACCTGCGCACACGCCGGGCAGTTCACCCGCACCGGCAGCCGCAATTCCCGAAACTCGGTAGTGCGCAAATCGATCACCAGCAACCTGCCGCGCATTGGCTCGCCATAGCCCGAGAGGATTTTCAGTGCTTCCATCGCCTGCAGTGAACCGAGAACGCCTACCAGCGGCGCAAGCACGCCACTTTCGCTGCAGCTGAGCGCAGTGTCTGTGCGAGGATCCGCATGCATACCGGCCTCTCCTTCGGTGTACAAACAGGCGTAGCATGGCCCGCCACGGGTGGGGTCGAACACCGCCAGTTGTCCTTCACTGCGCACCGCCGCCGCGGACACCAGCGGCACGCCTGCGGCGATGCAGGCGCGGTTCAGCGCAAAACGCACCGGGAAGTTATCGGTGGCGTCGATCACAACGTTAACACCCGCCAGCAGCGCCGGCATCGCAGATTCAACCAGTGATTGCTCGACCACCCGCACAGAGACCTCGGGATTGAGCGCGGCGATCGCATCCGCTGCCGAGCGCGCTTTATTGCGGCCGATATCGGCATCCGTGTGCGCAATCTGGCGCTGCAGGTTGCTGAGCTCCACCACGTCGCCGTCCGCCAGCACGAGCTCACCGACACCGGCCGCGGCCAGATACAGCGCCGCCGGACAACCCAGGCCGCCCAGGCCCACCACCAGCACTTTGGACTGCTGCAAGCGTTCCTGCCCCGCGATGTCGAAATCGTGCAGCAGTATCTGCCGGTTGTAACGCAGCAATTGCGCATCAGTCAGCATGCCATTGGCCCCCGGTGATCCTTTCCTGTCCCGCGACGTCGCGGCGGGTGCTGATAGTGTCGAAGCCGGCAGCGGCCAGCATCTGGCGCACTGCATCGGCCTGTTCAAAGCCGTGTTCCAGCAACAGCCAGCCGCCACTGCACAGGTGCGCAGGCGCTCCCGCGACCAGATGCTGCAGGTCCGCGAGCCCCTGCTGCGCCGCGACCAGCGCGGAGCGCGGCTCAAAGCGCACGTCGTCGCGTGCCAGATGCGGATCGTCACCGTCGATGTAGGGCGGATTTGCCAGCAGCGCATCGAAGCGCTGCCCCACAACACCCTGGAACCAATCCGATTGCAGCAGGTTCACGCGCTGCAGGCCCAATGTATCCGCATTGGCGCGGGCGACCTGCAACGCGTCGGCGCTACTATCGAGCGCCGTCACCTGCCACAGCGGTCTCTCGACGGCGACTGCCAGAGCGATGGCACCCGAACCGGTGCCCAGGTCCAGCACTCTTGCGTCGTCGGGCAACGCAAGCTCCAGCGCCCAGGCCACCAGCGTTTCCGTCTCCGGGCGCGGAATCAGCGTGGCACTGTTGACCGCCAACGATAACGACCAGAACTCTCGTTCACCAATGAGATACGCAACGGGCACGCCCGCCCTGCGCTGCGCCAGCAATTCATTGAAGCGCTGCGCGCACTCCGGCGCTACCGCGTGCTCCGGCCAGGTATACAGCCACGTGCGGGATTTTCCGAGAGAGTGACACAGGAGGATTTCGCTATCACGGCGCGCGCTGTCGCTGGGCAGATCAGCGCCCGAACGCAGCAGCTCGCGCACGGTCACCATCAACTGTCGGACAGTGCCGCCAGCTGGTCCGCCTGGTACTCCTGGCGCAGTGGACCGATAACCGCGTCGAGATCGCCCTCCATGACCTCGTCCAGTTTGTACAGCGTCAGGTTGATGCGGTGGTCCGTCATGCGGCCCTGCGGGAAATTGTACGTGCGGATACGATCGGAGCGATCGCCGGTACCCACCAGGTTCCTGCGCGTCTCGGCCGTTTCGCTGGCCTGCTTGTCCTGCGCGCTGCGCAGTAATTTGGCGGCCAGCAGCGACATCGCCCGGGCGCGGTTCTTGTGCTGGGAGCGCTCGTCCTGGCACTCCACCACCACGCCGCTGGGAACGTGTGTAATGCGTATGGCGGAATCCGTTTTGTTGACGTGCTGCCCGCCGGCACCGGAGGCGCGGAAGGTATCGATGCGCAGATCGGCCTTGTTGATTTCGATCTCATCCACTTCCTCGACCTCCGGCATCACCGCCACCGTGCAGGCCGAGGTGTGGATGCGCCCCTGCGATTCGGTGTCGGGCACGCGCTGCACGCGGTGGGCGCCGGATTCAAATTTGAGTTGCGCATACACATCGCGGCCTTCCACGCGCGTGATGATTTCCTTGTAGCCGCCGTGCTCGCCGGGTCGCTCGGACAATACCTCCACCTTCCAGCCCTGGTTTTCCGCGTAGCGGGAGTACATGCGGAACAGGTCGCCGGAGAAGATTGCGGCTTCGTCACCGCCGGTGCCAGCGCGTATCTCCAGGAAGACGTTGTGCGAGTCGCGCGGATCGCGCGGCAACATCAGCGTCTGCAGTTCGTCTTCCAATGCGGCGAGCTGCTTTCCGCCACTTTCCAGTTCCTCGCGCGCCATTTCGCGCACCTCCGGATCGGCGTCTTCCAGCATCTGCCGCGCCTCCTCGAGATCGGCGTTAACCTGCCGATAGCGGGTGTAGCAGGTAATCACTGGTTCCAGCTCGGCATACTCGCGCGACAATTCGCGAAATTTGTTCTGGTCCGAGATGGTCTGGCTGTCGCTGAGCAGGGCGGACACTTCCTCGTGCCGATCGCTGAGCGTTTCCAGTTTGGTAAGCAGGGATGGCTTCATTGCAATGTACGTCGTGTGGATTCCGCCTTGGATAACGGCGGATCAAGTTCCGCTTCATCGAGGTCAGGCTCGGCAGAGAGAGATTGCGATGCCCCTCGAGACCCAACAATTTGCGCGCGTTGTTGATCAGGTCCTGGCGGCCGTCGACGCTGGCCTGCTTCAGCCCGGTAGTGGGCGCGTGAATCAGTTTGTTGGTGATGGCGCGCGACAACTGCGCCAGTACCTGCCTGGGATCGTCGCCGCGCGCGAGCGCACGCTGCGCACGCTGCAGTTCATGTTCGCGCAACTGTTCCGCCATCATGCGGTACTCCCTGACGCTGTCCACCGCCGCGAGACTGCGCACCTCTTCGGTGTAAGCCCGCACGCCTTCATCAATAATCACGTCGGCCTTGCGCGCCTCGCTGCTGCGACTGCGCAGGTTCTGGTCGACGATCTCGCGCAAATCATCAACGGTATACAAATAGACGTCACCCAGCTCACCCACCTGCGACTCGATGTCCCGGGGCACCGCGATATCGACCATCAGGAATGGGCGGTGCTTGCGCACCTTCAGTGCCTGCTCTACCGCACCTTTGCCCAGGATTGGCAACTGGCTGGCGGTGGAGGTGATGACGATATCCGCATCCGACAACTGCGCGGGAATCTCCGCGAGCAGCACCGCTTCCGCGCCAAATTTCTGCGCCAGTTCGCGCGCCCTGCCGAGCGTGCGATTGGCGATGACGATCTGCCGCACGCCCGCGCCGACAAGATGGCGCGCCACCAGTTCGATCGTTTCCCCCGCACCCACCAGCAGCGCGTTACACTGCGTCAGGTCAGAAAAAATATGTCCGGCAAGATCCACGGCGGCATAGGCGACGGACACCGGATTCTCGCCGATAGCCGTATCGGTGCGCACACGCTTGGCGATGGAGAACACGCGCGGAAACAGGCGGTTGAGCTCACTGCTGACCGTGCCGGCCTCGCTCGCCACCGCATACGCAGACTTGATCTGCCCGAAGATCTGCGGCTCTCCCAACACCATCGAATCCAGCCCACTGGCAACCTGCACCAGGTGGCGCATCGCCTGCACATTCTCGTGCAGGTAGGCGAACTGGTGTAATTCGCGTGCCGAAAGGTGGTGATAATTGGCGACCCAATCGATAAGGCGCTGCGCCTGGTCGCTGGCCGCAACACCTTCAGGGACAATGGCGTACAGCTCCGTGCGATTGCAGGTGGAGAGGATCACAATTTCCTCGACACCGGTGACTTCACAGGCATCCACGAGCGCCTCACCGACCTGCTCGGGCGCAAACGCAACCCGCTCCCGCACTTCCACGGCAGCTGAGTGATGGCTGATTCCCAACGCGATCAAATTCATGGCAGCTGCTGCGGCTCCATCTCGTTCTGTATTGGCGTTCACCTGCCGCGGACACGGCATCCTGAAAACGGGCGCACCTTAACACGGTTCACAAATGTACCGGCCGATTTTAACAACTCGGGCCATGAATGACAGCCTTACCGCGGCGTGATGCGTTGCGTGGCGCATTGTGTGATGTGCATGGCGATCAGGCCATCGAAAGCGCCGCTTTGTGGGTTTCGGACCCAGTCTGTGTCATCATACCGGCTCTCTCACCGCCGGATCTCCTCGCCTTTAACCACCATGTCGCGACTCATTGCCCTCGCTCTCACTTCCGCGCTGCTCAGCGGCTGCGCTACCCAGACACCCGTTGCCGATAAGGGCGTCGAGCAGGAGGCTGCGAGCAAGGCCGAGCAGGCGGCGACCGTGCCGGAAAAGCCGTTCCCTGCCGACAGCCTTTACGACTTGCTGGTCGCCGAATTCGCGCTGCGGCGCCAGGCCTACGATGTGACCCTGGACATGTACCTGAAGCAGGCGCCGGTGCTGCGCGACCCCGGCATCAGCGCGCATACCACGCACCTCGCCCAGTTCCTGCAACGCCCGGAGGCAGCCCTGCAATCGGCGCAATTATGGGTGGAACTGGAACCGGACAATGCCGAAGCGAACAGCACCATGGCGAGCCTGCTCGCGCAGCAGGGCCGCCCCCTCGATGCTCTCCCCTATCTCGTGATGGTAGAACAGCAGGCGGGAACGGCCAATTTCCCCATGCTGTTTAGCGGCTATCCCCAGCTGAACGAACAACAGCGCATGGAACTGGTGCAGGACATCGACAAACTGGCCGCCCAATATCCGCAAAATACGCAACTGATGTTAACCCAGGCGCTTTTTCATACAGAGAACAAACAGTATGACCAGGCGCTGGAAGAGCTTCGGGCTGTTCTGGAACTGGAGCCTGAACAACCGCAGGCCCTGCTGCTGGAAGCCAGGATCCTGATGGAACAGAAAGCCAAAAATCCCTTTGCGCGCCTGCAGCGTGCGCTGGAGGAACATCCCGACGACAGCAGGCTGCGCCTGCAGTATGCCCGCATGCTGGCCACCACCGACATGGCGGCGGCGCGCGAGCAGTTTGAGATTCTCTCGGCACAGGCGCCACAGGATAGCGACCTGATATTCTCGCTGGCGCTGATCAACCGCGAGATGGGCGACAGCGCGGCGGCGCGCAAGTATCTGCAGCAGACCATCGCACTGGGGCAGCGCAGGAATGAAGCCTACTATTACCTGGGCCGCATCGCTGAGGACGACAGCAATCCCGAGGAGGCGGTAACCGCTTACATGCAGGTCGGGATCGGCCCGGAATACCTTGCGGCAAACACGCGTATCGGCCTGATTCTGGCTGGGCAAGGGGAACTGGAGCGCAGCCATGCCTGGTTTGAGCAACAACGCGAAAACATACCTCCGCTGCGCGAACAATTGTACGGCCTTGAAGTCGACATCCTCACCCGCGCCAACGCCACGCAGGAAGCCGAACAGGTGCTCGACCAGGCGCTGAAGGAAATGCCCGGCAGCGTATCGCTGCGCTACGCACGGGCGATGCTCCGTGAGCAGCAGGACGACCTCGTCGCCATGGAGAAGGACCTGCGCGCAATTCTCGCGACCGACCCGAACAACACCACCGCGCTCAATGCCCTGGGCTATACGCTGGCTGATCGCACGACACGCTACGCGGAGGCGCAGGCACTGGTCGCGCGCGCACTGGAACTGCAACCCGGGGAACCCGCGATCATGGACAGCATGGGCTGGGTGCTATTCCGCACTGGCCAGTATGACGAAGCCGTGGCGTACCTGACTCGTGCCTACGCACAATTTCCCGATCCCGAGGTGGCGGCGCACCTCGGTGAAGTGTTGTGGGTCAAAGGGGATCAGGAAGGTGCCATCGCAGTATGGCGGGCCGCCCTGGCGCGCGACGCGCAGCATCCGGTACTGCTGGAAACGTTGCACCGATTGGGAGTAGAACTGCCACCCGCACTGCCGGTCGAAGTTCCGCCCGCAATCCCGCTCGAAGCTCCCCCCGCAATGCCGCTCGAAGTTCCCCCCGCGCAGCCACAGTCCTGATCCGGTGATTGCCCGACAACTGACACTGTGGCTGTCGCTGGCATTGCTTGCCGGTTGTGCCGGGCTGGCCGAGCGCGAGCCCACTTCCGCCGGCTGGAAGGCGCACAGCGCACAAATAGCCGAGCTGCAACGCTGGACGGCAAATGGCAAGCTGGCCCTGCGCACTGCAGATGCCTCGGACTCCGCCAGCATGGTCTGGCAGCAACATGATCGGGATACGCACCTGCAGTTGAGCGGCCCACTTGGCATGGGCGCCACGACGATTGAGAGCGACGGCCAGCAACTGGACATTCGCCGGGGCGATGAGCAGCAAACGCTGGACATCTCTACTCCGGACGCCATTATGCTCAACACCGGCTGGGACCTGCCGCTGCATGCGCTGACCTACTGGCTCAAGGGCCTGCCTGCGCCGGATGCCGACATACAGAGGCTCGACCTGAACACGCAGACACAATTGCTGCAAAATCTGCAACAGGACGACTGGGATATCCGCTTCGAGTCGTATGGCCAATTCCAGGGCTACATCCTGCCGACGCGCCTGCGTATCGAGCGCGGCGCGACGCTCGTCAAGGTTGTGATATCGCAATGGCAGATGCCCGACCCTTGATGCCCGCCTCCCTGTCCCTGCTGTCGCCAGCCAAGCTGAACCTGTTCCTGCACATCACCGGCAGGCGCGACGACGGCTACCACGAGTTGCAAACACTGTTTCAACTGCTGGACTGGGGCGATGAGCTCACGTTCACGCCAAACCAAACGGGCGCGATCACGCTGGACAGCAACGCGGCGGGTATTCCGCTGGAGCACAATCTCGTTGTTCGCGCCGCGCGTCTGCTGCAACGCGGCTCGCAGGGTGCGCATATTGTGCTGCAAAAACGCATTCCCGCCGGCGCGGGGCTGGGCGGCGGCAGTTCCAATGCAGCCTCTACGCTGCTCGCGCTGAACTATCTGTGGCAATGCGGATTGCCGCGCATGCAATTGCAAACACTGGGCGCAACGTTGGGCGCCGATGTACCGGTGTTTGTCGGCGCCCACACGGCCTGGGCCGAAGGCGTCGGGGAGATACTGACGAGCGTTGAGCTCCCCAGCGCTGGTACCTGATTCTGGTGCCCGACTGCCACGTCTCCACCGCTGAAATATTTTCCCATCCACAATTGACACGCAACACCATCCCCATCAAAATGGCGACCTTTTTTGGGGGTGACACCCGAAACGATTGCCAACAACTTGTCAGGTGTCTCTACCCTCAAGTTGATAAAGCATTGAATGTTTTGGGGAATTTCGGCGAAGCAAGATTGACCGGCACGGGAGCCTGCGCCTTCGTCAGCTTTGACGATGAAGTGCTGGCCAGGGCGGCCCGTAAGCAGTTGCCGGAAGAGTGGACGAGCATCCTGGCGCGTGGCATCAACCGCTCGCCTCTACCACCAGAATTGGACTAATCCGACAGATTATTGGGGTGTCGCCAAGCGGTAAGGCACCAGGTTTTGATCCTGGCATGCGGAGGTTCGAATCCTCCCACCCCAGCCATACCGGCAGCGCGATAAGCTATTGGCTTATGGCGCTGCATTTATTTACCGACGTTTTTCGTGAAACACCTGAAGGTAGAACGCAGTGTCTTCAAAGATGATGGTCTTTACGGGTAACGCCAACCCGGAGCTGGCCCAGAAAGTCGCAAGCCGGTTGTATCTGTCATTGGGCAAGGCAGATGTCGGCAAATTCAGCGACGGTGAAGTCTGTGTCGAACTGAACGAAAACGTGCGCGGCAAGGATGTTTTTGTCCTGCAATCAACGTGTGCGCCGACCAATGACAACCTGATGGAACTGGTGGTCATGATCGATGCGCTGCGCCGGGCATCCGCCACGCGCATTACGGCGGTGGTGCCGTATTTCGGTTACGCACGCCAGGACCGGCGCGTGCGCTCGGCGCGGGTGCCCATTACCGCCAAGGTGGTCGCGGACATGATGGCGATCGTCGGCGTGGACCGTGTGTTGACCGTCGACCTGCACGCCGAACAAATCCAGGGCTTTTTCCGCTGTCCGGTGGACAACGTGTACGGCTCCCCGGTGCTGATCGACGATATAAAAGCCTGCGGCCACGAAAACCTGATTGTGGTGTCGCCGGATATCGGTGGCGTGGTGCGGGCGCGGGCGATTGCGAAGCAGTTGGACGAAGCCGATCTCGCAATCATCGACAAACGGCGCCCAAAGGCCAACGAAGCCCAGGTGATGAACGTGATCGGCGAGGTCGAAGGCCGCACCTGCCTGCTGGTGGACCACCTGGTCGATACCGCAGGAACGCTGTGCAAAGCCGCCGACGCACTGAAGGACAGGGGCGCCTCAAAAGTAGTGGCTTACTGTACCCACGCGGTACTCTCCGGCAATGCGCTGGAAACTATCAGGAACTCCCAGCTCGATGAGCTGGTGGTAACAGACACGATTCCTCTTGTGGCCGAGGCGAAGCACATCAGTAAAATTCGCCAGCTCACGATTGCTGACCTGCTGGCCGAGTCCATGCGGCGGGTCGCCAATGAGGAATCCATCAGCGCGCTGTTTCAGTAGAGGCAGCGTAAACACCAACGCATTGCAGCACCGGTCGCGGGTGGGGCAATGACTTATCAAAGGAGTCACGACAATGTCTGACCAATTTGAATTGATCGCAGAAGTACGAACCGACCTGGGGAAAGGTGCGAGCCGCCGCCTGCGTCGTTTCGATGGCCGTGTACCCGGTATCATCTACGGTGGGGACAAAGCGGCCCAGCCTGTCAGCCTGATCCGCAAGGATCTGGAAAAGGCGCTGGAAAACGAGGCCTTTTATTCGCACGTGCTGGCCGTCAAGGTCGGCGACGTAACGGAAAAGGCTATTCTCAAGGACATGCAGCGCCACCCCGCCAAGAATCGCGTTACGCATGTGGATTTCCTGCGCATCGACGACAACGTGGCGATCAAACTGCACGTGCCGATCCACTTCCTCAATGAGGACACCTGCTACGGCGTCAAGACGCAGGGCGGCATGATCCAGCACCAGGCGACCGACATCGAAGTACAGTGTCTGCCGGCCGACATTCCCGAGTTCATTGCAGTGGATATGCTGGCCGTGGAAACCGGCCAGATCATCCACCTCTCCGACGTGGTCCTGCCTGCTGGCGTGACATCGGTAGCGCTGGCACTGGGTGAAGACCACGACCTCGCGATCGCCTCGGTTATCGCACCCAAAGGCGGTGACGATGCATCTGACGCCGCTGGTGGCAGCGAGAAGTAGACCCTCGCTTCACCGCATGTGCTTAATTCGCATTGACTGCCATCAAGCTGGTTGCGGGACTGGGCAACCCCGGTAGCGAATACCGGGGTACCCGTCACAATGCGGGTGCCGATTTCGTGCAGGCATTGGCAAGGCACTGCGGCGCCACCCTGCAACCCGAAGCGCGTTTTCACGGCCTGACCGGGCGGCTTACGCTGGCCGGTCACGACCTGCGCCTGTTGATCCCCACTACATTCATGAATCGCAGCGGTACGGCGGTGGCCGCGATGGCGGGGTTTTTCAAGATCCCGCCTGAAAGCATCCTGGTCGCCTACGATGAGCTGGATATCCCGGCGGGCTGTGCGCGCTTCAAGCAGGGCGGCGGACTCGGCGGCCACAACGGCCTGCGCGACATCCTGCCAGCGCTGGGCAACAATGCGAACTTCCACCGGCTGCGCATCGGCATCGGCCATCCGGGCCACGCGTCGCGCGTGACAGGCTACGTGCTGGGCGCGCCGTCGCCAGCGGACCGGGAGCGTATCGACGCCTGCATCGATGAAGCGATCGCCGCCCTGCCGCTGCTGCTCGAGGGCGACAGCACCAAGGCGATGACCCGCCTACACAGTTTTAGCGCAGCCTGAGGCTGCCCACAGAGACAGGACTAGAGTATGGGCTTTAATTGCGGCATCGTCGGCTTACCCAACGTCGGCAAATCCACGTTGTTTAACGCCCTCACCAACGCGGGCATCGGCGCGGAGAACTTTCCGTTTTGCACCATCGAGCCCAACGCGGGGATCGTACCGGTTCCCGACCCGAGGCAGCGCAAGATTTCCGCCATCGTCAAACCGCAGAAAGAAGTGGCGACCACGATGGAGTTTGTGGACATTGCCGGGCTGGTCGCCGGCGCCTCCAAGGGCGAAGGCCTCGGCAACCAGTTTCTCGCCAACATTCGCGAAACGGATGCCATCGCCCACGTCGTGCGCTGCTTTGCCGATGACAACGTGATCCATGTGGCCAACAAGATCGACCCCAGGGCCGACATCGACATTATCAACACGGAGCTGGCACTGGCTGACCTGGACAGCTGTGAAAAGCAATTGCAGAAAGTGATACGCACCGCCAAGGGTGGCGACAAGGACGCTATCGCGTTGAAGGCACTGCTGGAAAACAAGCTGCTGCCGCACCTGAACGAGGCGCGACCCGTGCGCTCGCTGGCGCTCAATGACAGCGAGAAGGCGCTCATGCGGCCGCTGTTCCTGTTGACCGGCAAACCGACGATGTATATCGCCAACGTCGACGAAAGCGGTTTTACAAACAACCCGTACCTGGATGTGGTGAACGCGATAGCGGCAGAGGAAAACGCCATCGTCGTCGCCATCTGCAACAAGCTGGAGGCGGAAATCGCCGAACTCGATAACGAGGAGCGCCTCGAATTCCTGCAGGACCTGGGCATGGAAGAGCCCGGCCTCGACCGCGTGATTCGCGCCGGCTACGAGCTGCTACAGTTACAAACCTACTTCACCGCCGGCGTGAAAGAAGTGCGCGCCTGGACGGTGAAAGTCGGCGCCACCGCGCCCGAGGCCGCCGGCGTCATCCACACCGATTTCCAGAAAGGCTTTATCCGCGCCGAAGTGATCGCCTACGACGATTTCATCAAGTACAACGGTGAACAGGGCGCCAAAGACGCGGGGCGCTGGCGCTTGGAAGGCAAGGAATACGTGTTGCAGGACGGCGACGTGATCCATTTTCGGTTCAATGTCTGAGCAAAGCCGGGCGGGGTTGCTGAATCTTGACTTGCCCCGCCAAAATGCGGAAAATGCGCGCCTCTTCGGGACCGCTGGTCCCCACTCTCGACAATGGCTACGTAGCTCAGCTGGTTAGAGCACAGCATTCATAATGCTGGGGTCGGTGGTTCAAGTCCACCCGTAGCTACCAATTTTCCTTTTAAAAATCAGCGTCTTCCGGATAGCTCAAACCGTCTTCAGATTCTCCCTCCTCCCCATTGCGGGAGATTTGCGGGAGTTTTCATTTCTGATCAACGTTAGCGTCGGTGCTGAACTACCCGACCAGCTCACTTTCTCCACCGCGTCTATCAGTTCCCCAATTTCTGCAGCGGAGTAATGCGTGGTGATCTGGCCGTTTTTATGGCCCAGCAGGACTTGCCGGGTTTCATGACTGACACCTTTGGCGCGCAAACGGCGACCGAAAGTATGCTTCAAATCATGTACCCGTACTTGCGGCAAACCAGCCTCCTCCCGCGCACGGCGCCAAGCCTTGGTATTGATGCGATCAACTGGCTTACCCTTTGAGTAGGTGAATACATACTCCGAACTCTTGCCGCGCTGACGATTGATCACCGCTCGCGCCTCAGCGTTCATCACCACCAATCGATCCTCACCATTCTTAACACCATTACCGGGGACAACAAATACACTGGTTTTCAGCTCGGGAATCGATACCTCCCAGTGCCACCGCAAACAAGTCACTTCCTGCTCCCGCGTTCCAGTATTGACCTTGAACAACGCCATTTCCCTTAAGTGTTCCGGCAAGCGCGCAAACAACCTCGCCTGCTCGTCCCATGATAGGGGATACGGCTTTCGGGCATCGTCACGATCGAGCAACTGCAGCAAGGGAGCTGTTTCAAGCCAGGTCAAACCGGACTCATCCCGCCACAATCGGGCAGCCAAAGTCAGAATTCGCCGCACCACCGCCAGATCGCGGTTGATGGTATTGGCTCTCATACCTTGCGTACGACGGTGCTGGATAAACTCCGCCAGCGTACCCTGATGAACCTGGCGCAATGGCAGATCGCCTATATGCTGGTCCAGAATTTTCAGGGATTGTGCGTAGCGGCCAATACTGCGTTTATGCTGATAATCCAGCAAAAACTTGGTGGCCGCCTGCCGAAAAGAATGCTCAACTCGAATACCGTAGACATTCGCTTTGCGCAACTCTTCCAATCGTCGAATCAGGTATTGTTCCGCCTCCTTGAGTTCACTTGTTCCAGTGCTCTCGTGAAGTCGGCCATATCCCCTGACGCATTTATCAATGTGCCAGATGCCCTGGGTGCCTCTTTTGTAGAGGCCCGGGATTCGCTTTGACATAGGAAATCTCCTCTATGCTTTGGCGAACACCCACAGCGGTTCATATATTGCTCCGCCCAGGCGTCCATTTCAAGCCGATCAAATGCAATGCCCTGCTTACCGATTGGAATCTCCGTCAGACTCGCCCGAACTTCCCGGTTAAATCGGTTCTTGTCCATGCCCAAGTAGCTGGGAGCATCGCGCAAACGGATGAATCGAGGGAGAAGAATGGTCATGTTCTAGCGCCCCAGATACACCGCAGTAATCTGTTCCCTGACATGGCCTAGCTCCTCGCTGATAGTCAGCCGAGCCCGCTGATCGGTCTCCCTTTGGGACTTGGTGAGCTGCGCTTTGGCAGGCCCGCCTCCATGGGGGGAGTGCCAGCCGGTGAGTTCCAGGTAGCGTTGCTGGGCATAGGCATGACGCAGGCCATGCATTTTCGATAGCCCGGCATTGGCGGTGTGGCGCTCGTAGATTCTCAGTTGTTCAATATATTGTCGGCCCCCGGGAATAAGGGAACCCAGGCCGGCCAGTTGCTTGGCTTCTTCAAGCAAGTCTCGCTGTTCAGAGGTGCGGATGGGGACCGTGCGTTCCCGCCCGCCCTTGGTCCAACTGGCCTTCAGTTGCAGGTGATCACCCCGATCCGCCCACCGGGGCTGGATCTTGAGGGCTTCTTCTCGTCTTAGCCCAAAGGCCTGTTGCAGGCGCAGGCTCATGCGTACGTGTTCATCCTTAACCTGAGAAAGCGGTTCCTTCGCCAGGTCCCTTGCTTTGCTCTCATGGGACACAAACTGCCGGTCCGGTATGCCATAGAAGTCATTGGCGCTGGCCACGACGGCCCGTTTGTTCACCTTCTCGGCCCACCAGCGCAAACAACTCATCCGATTCTTGATGGTCCCGGGGGAGAGGTTTTGTTGCAGCCACTGGTCGACCAGGGCCTGGACATGCTTTTGTTTGAGGGACGTGGCTTTCAGCTGTCTGAAGCCCAGGTCATGTAACTGGTTGGCGATGGCACTGAGTTGTCTTTCCCGGCCCACGCGCGTTTCAAAGCTGCCCTCATGGCTGTGCTTGCATAACAGTTTCAGTTGGTAGTTCAGGTCTCGCATAGTGTTGTTTCCTTCGGTGAGTGTTTCTGATCACCTGGCAACAGAAGCTGCGCAGGTCCGCCAAGCGGTACGATCACGGGACACCAATCCCGGTTGACCTGAATGTGTCTGGCCCTAGACAACACGGTGTGTTTTCGAATGAAAACTGGCCCGTGCAAACCAACGGTTATCCAGCCAGGGGCTGGGGTAGATTTACCTCCTTATGTGAAAAGAGCAGAACGCACTGACCGTCAGTGCGTTTTCGGGGTTGAAGAGACTGAGGATTAGGTGGGGCACGCGCCCGTCTATCAACAGCGTTTTGGAACAGATCCCCGTAACAAGCGGGAGAGATTTAAAAGAACGGCACCCAGACAATGCGGCACCGCGATGCTTCGAAGATGGACCCGGTCATGACTGACCGCTGCGTCAATAAAGGTCCGAAGGGACGCATTCAGCAGATTCCGATGCTGCCGGAAACTACCTACCCCGTTCGCTTTCGCAAGGTGGGGTCTTCCTTGCCACTTTAAGCGCAGTGGCCGCGACAAAATTCTGTGTTGGTGCCTACAATACGAACCAAAAATACGGCTGTCACAGAGAACTCGACCTGAATCGGAGGTGCTTTTTATCGAACGTCTGGCGCTTTGGTAGTCAGTACCTCGTCGGGGAAGCGACTTCTGGGGTAGCGAGGGAAATTTCGAGCCCACAAATCCGCAAGTTTAGGCGCTTGATGGAGTGGGTCCAGTGGAACCACCCCTGATTACACATGGAACAGAAGTGTTGCTGCGTTTATTGCCATAGAGCACGGGCGCCCACGTCACTACCCGCTGCGCCTGGCAGTGACTTGGGCTCGCCTGAATACCGATACAACACCTTTTCGAGTCTGGACAGCGCCTGCGCACGCCGGGTGGGACTTATGGTTCTGATATTGCGGAGCGTCCACTGTAAGGCGGGCAGCTGTTCATGTACTTGCGGGTGTCCCACGTAGTGCTGGAAACATGCCTGAGCCTGGCTACAACGAGCATCAGTACCGAGTTGCCATCAGGGAAAGAACCCACGACTTTCGTTCTACGCCGGGCCTCCTTGAGCAGCCGCTCCACCGGATTGTTGGTCTTGATCTTGAGCCAGTGCTGCGGTGGATACGCGAAGTAGGCGAAGGTTGGCCAAGGCATGCGACAGGATGCCATCTGGGCCTGTGTTAAAAATCATTTCCGCGACGGGGGCATCGGGCACATGTACCAGTGAATAGGGCTTTGCAACTTTTTCACTATCAATTGTCAGTTTCGCTCTCACGCACTGGCATGCTTCGAACGGCAATGATTGTACTTCGATATGCAGGTAATATAGCCAGGGTATTTGCGCTGCATTGCTTGACCCGGCCGTTTATCATTTTTGAACGAACAATTTGTGCTGGCGTCGGCATAGTGTTCCCCCAATTAGGAACTACTAAATGTCAGGCCATTCGTATCGGCTAATCACCTGTCTCTTGCGAACAGCTAGTCAGGGATGCAGCGCCGAAAATCCAGCCACCGATTGCGATCCTGAGCACATGTTTACAAGCTGCGTGCGGGCCTTATCGCAGTCAAAAATCTAATGCTTGAAAATGATGGTGAGCAAAATTATCGAATCAGCTATGGCTGCTAGTGAGTGCCGCTCGTTGGGTGCTAAATACAACAATTGCCCCGGTCCCAAAATCTGGGAAATACCCATTGCCGTAAATTCTGTACTTCCCTCTATGCAATGTATTGTAATTGGCCCGGAGACCTGATGCTCTTTGAATACTCTTCCCGCCGGAATTACCAGGCGCGCAACTTCCAATTCCTTGGTCCTCAAGACTACCTTGGTTTTCTCAACCGCTATATCCTGAGCCCAGGTTTTTAAATCAACGATTTCGTTGGGTTTCGCGTGATGTGTTGACACGATTCTTCTCCTTTCGAATGTTCATTATTCCAACGTTCAGTCTGGAAATGCTTTGCCGATGAATGAGGTGTCCCCAATACCCTGGACTCTGATGACAATCGGGCAGTCGATAGTGCATGTGCCATTCGAGTCGCAATGGACTTCGCATTGAATTTAAGTGTCTCACCACGTTCCCCCACGAAATGTGCATCTATGCATTGATGAAACAGAGTGAGCCATCTCTGAACGTGATGGGGTTCCATTTCTGATCTCATGTTCAGCGGTTTGCGGGTTTGATAGGGATTACCGTTGAACGAGTCGATTCGAAAAAGAAGCATTTCCCAAAAACTGACTATCCGGGGAATATGAACCTCGAGATCCACCTCGGCAATTTCAGTAAAGAAGAAGCCAATTTCTGGATCTATCAGTGCTTTCTCATAGAAACATCGAATCAGAAAATTAAGATCGTCTCGATCCTTGATTTCGGTCATGGCAGCTATTACAGGCGGTGCATACCTGCCAAGCAGCATTCATGGACAATGTTTTCGCAGGGGGTGGTCATAGGGATTGGGGCACCGGGGTTTAAGCGCATGAAGTCATTGATTTCAAGTTGCCTGCCGGCAATGAGGTGCATGATATAGCTGAGCGTGAGTGCCGCCGCGCCCAGTAGAATGCTGATGTGGGCGCCGACTTGCGCCTGCAGTGCAAAGGTATCGTGTGCGGCGAAACCGACATAGGCCCCGATGGTCATTGTTCCCAAGGACAGTGGCATAAAGACTGTGGCGATGTGATTCAGTGTGCGCGCTTCCATGGTAAATCTCCGTGGCGTATTGAATGTTGGCTGGATTTGCCTCCAAGGCTCTTGTAATAGGAGAAGCAACGAATATGCCATGCTAATATTGTAATAAAAACAAATAGATATAGACTGCGGTATCAATATGGAGCACAGTGAATGTTATTAATATGACACTAGTAAAATCTAAATGACAACAAAAAATACATTGGCTGCACTCTTCGATATAGCGGTAGATCTTGCCGCCAGTCTGTCAACGGGGGAGCGTTTCGAGCGCTTACTGACCGCGACACGACGCGTTATTCCGTGTGGAGCTGCCGCAATTCTAAAGCTTGAGGACGGGTCGTTGCGCCCGTTGGCGGCGATGGGGTTAAAGCGCGAGGTAATGGGACGTCACTTTCAGATTGCAGGTCACCCGCGCTTTGCCCGCATTCTTGAAAATCCGGGCATCACGCGTTTTGATGTTGATAGTGAGTTGCCAGATCCCTATGACGGATTGCTGCAATCGGTAGAGGGCGAGTTACCTGTCCACGCATGTATGGGGGCGAGGTTAATTGTGCAGGAAAAAATCTGGGGCGCAATTACCTTTGATGACCTCCAGTCAAATGCTTTTGAGGGTATAGAGGATGACCTCGTCCAGGCTTTTTCTGCCTTTGCCGCTGCTGCAGCCTCTGCAGCCGATTACATTGCGGTGCTGGAGCGCAGCGCCAGCAGGGAGCACGAGTTAAATCGTAACCTGATCGACCAGATACTGTTGCATGCCAGCCACGATTTGGTGGGACAAAGTGACGTTTTGCAGGCCGTGCGGCAGGAAATCGACCTGGTGGCCGCTTCAGATCTTGCTGTACTGATTACCGGAGAGACCGGAGTGGGCAAGGAATTGGTTGCCCGCGCAGTGCACGCGCATTCCAAGCGTTCAACCCAGGCAATTGTGTATTTGAATTGCGCCACGTTACCGGAAAATCTCGCCGAAAGTGAACTGTTCGGTCACAAAAAAGGTGCCTTCACAGGTGCGACGAAAGATTATCGTGGCAAATTTGAACTCGCGGACAAAGGCACGCTATTTCTCGATGAAATAGGAGAGTTGCCGCTAGGTCTGCAGGCAAAACTTCTGCGTGTGTTACAAAGTGGAGAAGTGCAGTCCATAGGATCGGAAGTAATATATCACGTCGATGTGCGAGTAATTGCTGCAACCAATCGCAATTTGAAAACCGAGGTTCTTGAAGGTCGGTTTCGCGCGGACCTATTTCATCGCTTGAGTGTATTTCCAATATTAGTGCCTCCCTTGCGCGAACGAGAAGGTGATGTTCCTCTTTTAGCTGGGCATTTTATTGAGGCGTTGTCGGTGCAGTTTGGATTGAGAGGTGTAACCATTTCCACTGGTGCTTTGCAGGCATTGGAGCGCCACAATTGGCCAGGTAATGTACGCGAACTGGAACATGTCATCAGTCGTGCATTGCTGCGTGTAGGGGCCCGAAAAGGCAAGAATCCCGCCAGTATTCAAACGAGTGACCTGGATCGTCTGGCATTCGAGTTGCCAGTTCGCGTATCGGGCTCCGGGCAAAATCCGGCAGCGTTGGAAGTCCTCACTCTTTCGCAGTTACTCGACAATTTCCAGGTTCAACTAATCGAAGAGCGCCTAAATCTGTTTGACAAAAACTGGGCGAAAACAGCGGCAAGCCTTGGGGTCAATCGCGGTAACTTGCACCGGTTGGCGAGGCGTCTAGGAATGAAATAACATCATGAATTTCTCAATCAGAATGACACCCTGAATCATTTTGATAGCAGTCTATTTGCTTCAACTGACCTCTGAATAAAAATAAGTTATTAAAATCAATCATTTATAAATTGGCACAGTTCTCGCATTGCTGAGAGCAGCATCGCTTATTCGTCCGCCGAACTAATTTCCAAGGAGTAAATGCAATGTCCGTCAGGAGAATCGCAGTTCTTTTTTCACTAATGTTGCTATCAGCCACTCCAATGCTGCGGGCAGCAGAGATAGTGGCTCACCGCCCCGACAATCTGAGCGGACAAATGCTTGGCGGTTGGGTCGCCGTGTTGCTCGGAGGCGCCGCAGGTGGACCAGTCGGCGCGATTGCTGGCGGGTTCGTAGGTGCATGGTTGGGAGGCGAGGTTCAGCAAGCCGCTGGCGCGAGTGGCGATGCTTACCTGATCAAGACTGATGATGGAGATGTGCAACGATTTCGATCACCAAAGCACCAGTTCGAGGTCGGGGAGGCCGTTGCCATCAAGGGCATCCGTCCTGTGCCAATAGCTGATGACGTATCGGCAAATTAAGCGGCGGTCATTGTTTGAATCACTGGATGATTAACTACAATCGCGTATCGAGAAATTAACTCCCCCCACATTCCTATAGATCGCACCAGGAGGTGCCAACATGCTTGACCAGGACACGATCAATATTATTAAAGCTACCGTGCCCGCAGTAAAAGCTCATGCAGACGATATCACGGCTTGTTTTTATCCGCTGATGTTTAAACAGTATCCTGAGGTGATCCCCTATTTCAACCAAACCCACCAGAGTAAAGGCACTCAACCAAAGGCTCTCGCCAACGCCGTGGTGGCTTACGCGAGTAACATCGATGAACTGGGAAATCTCAGTGAGGCTGTCAATAAAATCGTCCAAAAGCATTGTTCGCTGGGCATCCAACCTTCTCAATACGATATTGTAGGTGACTGCCTATTACAGGCGATTGCCCAGGTTTTGGGCGATGCTGCTACCGAAGAAATTATCGCTGCCTGGGCTAAAGCCTACGGACAACTGGCGGGAATATTAATCGGGGCTGAGGAGGCGGTGTACGCCGCAACTGAACAACGTGCAGGTGGCTGGCGCGGTGAACGATCATTCACGCTAATCAAGAAAGTAGCAGAAAGTTCGGTGATAACGTCCTTCTATCTGGAGCCAACCGAGGGCGGTGATGTCCCTGATTTTGAAGCAGGACAATTTGTAACTGTTGTACTGAACGTAAATGGAGTCAGTTTGCGCCGCAACTATAGTCTATCCGATGCACCGGGTACCGGATATTTCCGCATTAGTGTCAAACGTGAGCCTGAGGGCGCAGTATCAAACCACCTGCATGATCAATTGGCCGTTGGCGATACTATTGACCTCCTGCCCCCCTGTGGCGATTTTACACTACGACGAAATGGTAAGCCGTTGGTACTCCTTACGGCTGGCGTGGGCATTACTCCGGCGATCAGTATGCTCAATGTGGAAGCACAATCAACGCGAGACATCCGCTTTATTCACGCAGCAATCAATAGCGATATGCACGCCTTCAAGGCTCACGTGAATCAAGTGGCTGCTGCGAACAGCAAAATTACTTCTTTGTATATTTATAGTGAGCCCGGTGTTGACTGTCAGCCAGATGCAGAGGGCTTTGTGACAGCAGACCTAATTGCAGCGCAGTTACCTGAAGACCGCGATGTGGAGTTTTACTTTCTGGGACCCAAGCCATTTATGGGGGCCGTATTCAAGATTGCTACGGAGCTGGGAGTACCAGAGGGTCAAATTCACTATGAGTTTTTTGGTCCTGACGAAGGATTGGTAGCCTAGTTCTGTTGCTGAGCACTTGACGTAGTTCAAGGTATTGCGGCCTGTATTCATTTGTAGTAGTTCAGGGGGCTGGGGGCGGGGGGGGGGGGGGGGGGGGGGGAGCGGGGGGGCGCAGGCGGGGGCCGGGGGGGGCGCATACCCCGGGCCCGGGGGGGGGGGGGCGGGGCGGGGGGGGGGCGGGGGGGGGGTGTCTGGCTGCGGCACGCGCTGGAAAACTTCAAGAACCGCCTGAAGGCACTGGAGACCAAGGTCGCCAAAGACGGCATTATCCTGACCGAAGCCCAGGTTCAGGCGCTGGAAAGAAAGAAACTGGACGATGAAGCCTGTGGTGAGATTGAAACCGTCCATCCTGGCTACTTGGGTTCCCAGGATACATTTTATGTGGGAACCCTGAAGGGCGTTGGCCGGATTTATCAGCAAACCTATGTGGATACTTACTGCAAGGTGGCGCAGTGCAAGCTGTACACCACCAAGACGCCTATTACGGCAGCCGATCTACTGAATGACCGGGTACTGCCCTTCTATGAGCAACACTCGCTGCCGGTGCTGCGTGTTCTGACGGATCGGGGAACGGAGTACTGCGGCAACCTCGAGGGCATGACTATCAGCTCTATCTGGCCGTGAACGAGATCGAGCATACCAGGACCCGGGTGAAGTCACCCCAGACCAACGGCATCTGTGAACGTTTCCACAAGACCGTTTTACAGGAGTTCTACCAGGTGACATTCCGGAAGAAAATCTACGCGTCCATAGCGGAATTGCAGACCGATCTGGACAGCTGGTTGGATTACTACAACAATGAACGAACCCATCAGGGCAAAATGTGCTGCGGCAGGACGATGGATACTGCTCGATGGAAAAGGATCTGGAAAGAACTAACGGTAAATGCCGACGTCAAACCGGTAACTGTCAGATCAAGTCTGAACTACTACAATTCATTCATTACGGTGCTCCCGGTAAACTATATCCACTAACACCCGACGAACCTGACGTACTCGACGCGCCGGCCTAGGCCTTATACGGATTGCTCTTGCGTCGGGCACGTCGAGTTAAATCGTGATCCTGCCAGGCGTTATAGCCGCTTCTGGACACACCATACAATTCACACATCCGCTTCACTGGGTAGGCTTCTATGTAGTGGTGGATGAACGCGAAGTTGTCTGCTTTCGAGCTGAAGTGAACTCGATGGCCTTTTTTAAAAGGTCATGCTCCACCTTCAGGCGTTCGTATTCCTACTTGATACGGCGCAGTTCCTTCAGTTCATAGGCTACCGCTCTATCGACATCGGCCCCTTTGCCCATGATCTTGCCCTCGCGCATTTCCTTACGCCAACGAGACAACATGAACGGATGGATGTAAAGTGATTCTGCTACATCCTGTATCTCAACGCCTGGTAGCTGGCTGAGCCGCACAGCTATAGCCTTAAAATGATCGCTATATTTGTAGGTTATTCTGGGTCCAGGTTTTGGCATCACAGATCTCCTGATTGGTTAGATCAGGGTGTCCACTGAACCGAAGGAACTCCGGCATGTACGGGATCTTGTTGTTATTACACATTCTCGCAGCCACAATTTGGACGGGCGGGCATATTGTTTTATCCGTGGTTGTTCTACCGAGAGTACTCAGAGAACGCTCCCCAGAACAGTTGCTGAACTTCGAGTCGGTATACGAAAAAATCGGAATGCCCGCTTTAATCGTACAAGTTGTAACAGGGTTCATTCTGGCTTACCGTCTGCTACCAGATGTAGGTCAATGGTTAAGTCTGACCAACCCTATTTCTCAAGTAATAGCGATAAAGCTTGGCCTTCTTATACTGACGGTAGGTTTTGCCATCGACGCACGGCTTCGAGTTATCCCGAAATTGTCGGAAAAAAATCTTTCGGTAATGGCGTGGCATATTGTGCCGGTTACATTTTTTTCTGTTTTTTTGTCGTCGCAGGCGTCTCCTTCCGCACAGGATGGTTGAATTGATTATTGTCACATGAGGATTGGATTGAGTTCAAGTTCTCTGTCAGATTCCAATTGCACGCTTCGCCCTGTCCTTACAAGTCTAATCAATTAGGCAAAATGGTTAATTTCAAGGTCGGAGGGCAACATCAGACTCGATGCAGCAAATCTGATGCATAACCCTGTTGTGCGACGAGTATCGATAGATATCCAGTGAGCATCGCATGGAAAGTGGCTACCCAACTTTTCACCAACTTTGAGATCACGAGAGTGGACTCGCCCCCACTGCGGCGACACATTCTATGCATAGCACAATACATGTTGCGGCAGGAGTACTTTGCAGATGACTAGTTCAAGCTCAAACACTGAGGATTCAGCATTCCGACAATACCAGAAAGCTCTATCGGCATGGGACAATGAGGGCGGCGCACGCTTAGACGAAGTACACGCTAAGATCGCGGATTTGACGAACGCCGAACTCGTGCACCTTCGGATTCGTGTAATCGCGCTGGAGAACCTGATCATAACACTGCTCGCCGAAGGGCCCGATCGACAGCTCGAGGTCGCACGTGAAATGGCGACCTATATCTCCCCGCGAGCAGGTTTCACCCGACACCCGCTCACCATCCAAGCAGCAAAAAAATGACCGATATGGTCAAGCGCGCAGAACATTTTCGAACAGTGCAATCAGAATGAGTGTGACATCTCCTCATTAATGCACATCGGTTTTCGACTAGCACACTCTACCAGCCGGTTCCCGAACTCTAGCACCCATAAACGAAGTGCGTTGGCAATGGCGCTGTCTCAGGACAACGACATTGCTGCCGCGACAATGATCTGAGAGTGCGGAATACTGCTAACGGATACAGAACGCCCGTCGCGATGGGTACGCTAGCTGCGTTGAAGACAAAGACAAAAAGTGGATTCCGCCGGATATTACGAGTGGTCGACAGCGCTTGCCTACGCACCTCTACGGTATCCATCAGGTCACCCGACAACAAAGTAGTGCCGGAATTTTCGATTACCGTAGTCACACCGACATCCGCCATCGCCACAGATGGACACCACCTCGGGCCAGACATTGTCGCCGCACATCCATCGCATTGACCACCTTGACCGTGATAGCGTGCTATCGTGCCAACAGGTGGCTGGGATTGGTCATAACGACTCGCCTCATGCGCCCTCTTGCAGAAGCCGGCGCCGGATATCGCTGATCGCCTTCATCGGGTTGAGCCCTTTGGGGCAGACCGTGGTGCAGTTCTGGATATCGCGACAGCGAAACACGCTGAACTGGTCATCCAGGGCGGTCAGCCGTTCGGCTGTGGCGGTGTCACGGCTGTCAATCAGAAAGCGCTGCGCCTGCAGCAGGACCGCCGGACCCAGGTACTTGTCCGGATTCCACCACCAGGACGGACACCCCGATGTGCAGCAACCGCACAGGATGCACTCGTAGAGCCCGTCGAGGCGTGCGCGCTCCTCGGGAGATTGCAGCCGCTCCGTACTCGGCAGCGGCTCATCGTTGATAAGCCAGGGTTTGATGTGACGGTACTGGTCGAAGAAGTGCGTTTGATCCACCACCAGATCCCGAATCACCGGCATGCCGGTCAGCGGACGAATCACCAGCCGATCAGCGGCTTTTTTGCCAACCAGTGGCGACCCGCTGCCGTAATTACTTTTTTGGGCAACCCAGATGCCAGCCAGCACGTCAGAAACCGGTGCGACACAAGCCAACGCGTTCTGGCCATTGATGTTCATGCCATCCGAGCCGCAGACACCTTCACGACAGGAGCGGCGGTAGGTGATGCCGGGGTCACGCTCCTTCAGGTGCTCCAGAACATCCAGCACCATGCGCTGTCGGAAACTATCCTCCACCTCGTACGTTTCCATCCGTGGCTCTGTATCCACATCAGGGTTGTAGCGGTAGACCTGTACCTGAATCATAGGCGCGCACCTTTTATCGACTGCAATGCTAAATGTGTTAACACGGATAGTGAAAGTTAGACAGGCTACATAATAAGGGTCACATTTTGCCTGGTAGAGTGACCGGTGATCTTAGCGGTTGCGCGTGGTGCATCGGTTACTGAACTACGTCAACCACAGCCTCCACATGCTTATGGCTGGCGCCTGATGAGACGAGGTGATCCAACGCCACGACAAAATGTGTGAACTCGACATATGCCTGCACATATTCCCGACCCTGCTCGACAGACTGCTCAGCCAACTGGCGTTTAGCATAGGCGTCTGAGAATCGCTTCTGCATCCCCTCTCGCACTGCCGCTGCGGTATTGTCGGCAAGCTGATCACCTTTACCGTCTGCCAGCGCGTGGTCAGCGGCGGCAATTATGGGATCAACGCTCCCGGTCGGCTTTAGCCCGGTGAATCCTTCACCCTCCGTGGCGCGGTGTATTCTTACAAGCGTCTCAAAAAAATAATTGTCGGCAACGCTTTTGGCGGCATCACTTTCACCGCGAACTGCCAGCGTCATTTCAAACGCTTCGCGGACTGCCGCTTCGTCGTCTTCACCTATCCATTTTAAAACTGGGTCAATCTTCTGGGTGGCGAGGGCTGCTTGCGCGTCTTTGACGACAGGGCCGCTCATGCTGTCGCAATGCGCAGCGGCAGGATTGCACATAAATGCCACCATCAAAAGTGAAGACACAATGGCGATTGCTCGACTGCTAAACGGGTGGGTGTTCATATAGATCTCCTGAAAGTGCGTGGCCGAGAACTATCCTTGACGCAGTAAGCCTGGATCCGGAGTGCTTTCGACATTGTTGACATCGTTCGATGAGGTCAGTCTGTTGATAGAGCTGATCAAGGTCTGTGCGTTCGCGAACATAGGCGCAAGCTGCAACCCTACCGGTTCCGACCGCCTGGTACCGCAAGATCTCGTCCAAGTGCTATTTGGACCTTGGCTGCCCAAGTATTGAGGCAACAAGAAACTGAAGAAGCTGGACACACCTGCACTGCAAAGCTACATTCGATATTCACGACATGCCTATCATGGCAGGAGTATCTAGCAGATGGCTGATTCAAAATCGAACACTGGGGATGCCGCTTTCCTGCAGCGCCAGAAGGCGCTATCGACTTGGGACAACGAGGGCGGTGCACCTCCCGACGAAGCCCCTACTGACATCCCGGAGTTGACTAACACTGAATTAGTGCACCTTCGGGTTCGTGTTATTGCGCTGGAGAACCTGATCATAACGCTGCTCGCCGAAGGATCCGATCGACAACTGGAGGTTGCCGGGAAATGGCGACCTATATCTTGCCGCGAGCAGGCTTCATCCAACACCCGCTCACCATCAAAGCGGCTAGACAGATGAACGATATGGTCAGTCGCGCAGAACATTTTCGGACGGTGCAATCGTGATGAGGGTGACGTCTCCCTAAGGTACACAAGCCCGAACTCCATTGTTGATGGTTAGGCGTGGATGCGACCGGCACGAATTATCCGCGCAATAGCCACGAGAAGAACGGATCAACTGAACCGCAGGGGTAGCGCGGCAAGACCGTTACTGGGATAGACCGTCCGACAAGGAACATCGTCACCGGCGATCTCGAACCGTTTCGTCGTCGAAAGTAATTCTTCCAGCGCCACCCGCATCTCCAGCCTCGCCAGAGGAGCTCCCTGACAAAGATGGACGCCCTGGCCCCAGACCAAACCAGCGCTTGTGTTGCGCTCTGTATTGATCGCATTGGGCTGATCAAACGTGCGCGCATCGCGATTGGCGGCGATCCACATCAGCGTCAAGTGCTCACCCTTGGGAATGGAACAACCTTGAATAGTGACCTCCCGCGTCGTGGTACGTGGGTTGGCGACCAGCGGACCACCGCCCGCAGGATTTCCTCTATCGCTGCGGGAATAAGCGATAGATCGCTCCGCAAACGATCCTGCAGTTCGGTCTGCTGGGCAAGATGAAGAACCACAATACCCAAGCTGGCCGCGAGGGTGCCATGACCGGCCGTCCAGTTGCGCAGGATGCTCACGATCTGGTCGTCCTCAAGCCGCACGCCGTCGACCTCGGTGCAGAGCAGCACGTCGGTAGTATCGGCCACCTCGTTCGGATAGGCACGGTGCGTACTCAAGTTGGCCTTTACCTGCTCCGAGAATCGAATGGCGAGGTCCTTGCCAGCAGCCGGGTCATTGTTAAAGCTCGCCTGCTGGCTGCCATGCACCCAACCGCTCAGGCACTCCCACTGATGCTCGGGCCATCCGAGAAGGGCGCACAGCGTCTTTAGTGCGAAGGGTATTGCGAAGTCATCGATGAACTCCATTTCGCCAATGTGGAGCGCCGATTTAAGTAGGGTCTGCGCGATCTCCCGGGCACGCGGCTCGGCGCTCGCCATTTGCTGCGGATCGAAGTTGGAGTCAAGCGCTTCACGGTAGCGCCCGTGAGCCGGAGGATCCATTCCGTTTGGGATGGCCATGAAGCGCGATTCATTGCTGTACGTTTGGGTATCGGCCAGAACACCAGCAATATCCTCATGGCGGAACAGCGACCAACCCAAGAATTCGCTGTGTGCCACTGGGCATCGCTCTCGCATTTCATCGTACGCCTGACGCTGGTCCCTGAGGACCGATGCATCCAGTGGATTCCAGTCATCATGCTGTTCTTCGTTCATTATCCGATCCTTCTTCCGGCGATGCGCTATTCATTTTGAGTTCGTCAACCAAGTGGGTTATCTGCTCTGCGACGTGTTGCGGCAGCTTCGCGGTGCACACGCATTGCACAGTCCTATGCACAATTACAATTTGAATCAAAAAGAGCCTTTGCTCAGTTCGTTACCACACGCTGGGATGAATTTTTTCCGCCATGCGATACGATCACTGCATTGAGGCCTGTACCCTCCGTGGTGGTACTGCCGCAGTAATCGTCGATACGTCGAACCCCTAGATCGAAGACCAGAACGTCATTGGCAGATCCCCGGCCAGCCATGACGAGGTCTGCAATCTATTCAATTTTGGTCGTCACCTGGTGCCAGCAGAGCATTACAGTATTCTCAGGATAGGTGCATGCAACGAATGGTCGTTCGCACTAGACTGTTCTGGATGTTGGCTGTTCCGGATATGTAGCAGTTAAATTGGCAGAACCCGATAAAATCTATGCTCAGCGCGAAAAGTGTCTCGTCATCGTTGATATGCAGTCTCCAAGAGAAACAAAAGAGGAAACAAAAGCTGACTCAGCTGTTCACAGGGAGCATTGCCCTTAAGTACACTGAAAGCAGCGACGACACTACGACTTTCTGGCACGCTACTGCCCTTTACGAGCATGACCGGACACGCGCATTCACACATCAACGTCCAATCAAATTTTCGGCGAACTCATCAACGCGTCACTCCTCGCGCACTAAGCAGTGTTTGAAGTACGGTTACGATTGATCCAGGTCATACTCGACTACCCCAGGATAAGTTAACGTGATAAGCTTCCAGACCGCAGCTTGCCCACGGCAGCGTTGTTCCGACACATTCAAGGAGTCGGCAAATGTCATCTATACCGGCTCTTGACCATATAACCTCTAACCAGCAGCATCGCGCACTTGCCCTGAGTACGGTCGCCTTTACCGTTTGCTTTGCGGTGTGGACCCTATTCTCGATCATCGGCATACAAATCAAACTGGATCTGGGACTGAACGAGACCCAGTTCGGCCTGTTGGTCGGTACGCCAATATTGACGGGCTCGCTGACCAGGCTCTTCTTCGGCATCTGGGCTGATCAATTTGGAGGCAGACGGGTTTACACGCTGGTGATGCTGGCGGCCGCTGGAGCGACATGGCTACTCACCACCGCCGACAGCTACTACCTGTTTCTGCTGGCGGCACTGGGCGTGGGCATTGCCGGTGGCTCCTTCGCAGTCGGGGTCACCTACGTATCCAAATGGTATCCGCAAGAAAAGCAGGGTACTGCGCTGGGCATTTTTGGCGCAGGTAACGTTGGGGCCGCGGTCACCAAATTCCTGGCACCGTTCGTTATGGTGGCATTCGGCTGGCAGGCGGTCGCGCAGCTATGGGCAGCAGCGCTGGGTGTTATCGCTGTTTTGTTCTGGCTGCTCAGCCAGGAAGATCCGGAACACACCGCCCGACAACAGGCGAGGGAATCTCCCCCATCCTTTCTGGCGCAACTGGAGCCGCTGAAGCACCTTCAGGTGTGGCGGTTTTCCCTATATTACTTCATCGTGTTTGGAGGCTTCGTAGCGCTCGCATTGTGGCTACCGCACTATCTCATCGGCGTTTACGGGTTGGATATCAAGACCGCCGGGGCACTCGCCGCGCTGTATTCCCTCAGCGCCAGTCTGTTCCGCATACTGGGCGGCTATCTGTCTGACAAGGTCGGTGCCCGCACCGTCATGTACTGGACCTTAATCGCCGCGGTTGTCTGCACCTTTCTTCTGTCATACCCGTCTACAGACTACGTAGTACATGGCATTAACGGCGATATTCGCTTTAGCCTGGCATGGAGTGTTGCGGGATTCGTAACGTTGACCGCCGTACTCGGCTTCTTTATGTCGCTCGGCAAGGCGGCGGTCTACAAGCACATCCCTACATATTATCCCCATGATATCGGCGCGGTCGGCGGTGTCGTCGGCATGGTCGGTGGCCTCGGCGGATTTCTACTGCCGCTGACGTTTGGCATGTTGAATGATGTTACCGGCATCTGGCAAAGCTGTTTCATGCTGTTGTTCGTGCTGGTGGGCGGAGCACTGGTGTGGATGCACTTTGCGATCATGCAGATGGATCGCCGCACACTGCCGCAAACCGGCGAAGTCTCGCAAGACCTGCCAGAGCTGGCGTCTCCATCGCTGGTGCTAACCGAATGGAATCCGGAAGATGAGGCCTTCTGGGAAGCGACAGGTAAACACATCGCCCGACGGAATTTGTTCATATCGATCCCCGCACTGCTGCTCGCGTTCGCAGTTTGGATGGTATGGAGCGTGGTGATCATCAGTCTGCCCACATTGGGGTTTGACTACAGTACCAACCAGTTGTTCTGGCTCGCCGCCTTACCGGGCCTGTCGGGTGCGACACTGCGTATTTTCTATTCGTTCATGGTGCCCATCTTCGGCGGCCGACGCTGGACCACCATCTCTACCGCCTCGTTGTTGTTGCCTGCGATCTGGATCGGCTTCGCGGTGCAGAACCCACAGACGCCGTATATCGTCATGCTCATCCTGGCTCTGCTCTGTGGCTTCGGTGGCGGCAATTTTGCCTCCAGCATGGCGAACATCAGTTTCTTCTACCCGCAGGCGAAAAAAGGCGCGGCGCTGGGAATGAACGCGGGGCTCGGCAACCTGGGCGTCAGCGCCGTGCAGTTCCTTGTGCCGCTGGTGATCACAGTGGGCCTGTTCGGTGCGCTGGGCGGCGAGCCGCAAACCCTGGTAAAGGATGGCGTCAGCAGTCAGGTATGGCTGCAGAACGCCGGCTTCATCTGGGTGCCCTTTATCCTGGCGGTTACCGCCGCCGCCTGGTTCGGCATGAATGATATCGCCTCGGCAAAAGCATCTTTCAAGGATCAGGCGATCATCTTCAAGCGCAAGCACAACTGGATAATGTGCTATCTGTACACCGGCACCTTCGGCTCGTTTATCGGCTATTCGGCGGCACTGCCGTTGCTGATCAAAACCTCCTTCCCGGACATAGCCGACCCGGTGCGCTTCGCGTTCCTGGGGCCACTGGTCGGTGCATTGACCCGGCCACTCGGAGGCTGGGTCGCGGACAAGCTCGGTGGCGCGCGCGTGACGATGGTGAACTTCATGGTAATGACGCTCGCCGTAATCGGCGTACTCATATTTCTGCCCGATGAAGCAGGCGGCGGCAATTTTGTCGGCTTTCTTCTGATGTTCCTGCTGTTGTTCGCCACTACCGGCATTGGCAATGGGTCAACCTTCCTGATGATCCCCGCAATATTCAGAACTGAGCATGAACGCGCTGCAGCCTCGCGCGGCGAGGGGGCATTAGCGGAGGCCAGGCGCGCTGCCCAGAAGGAATCCGCGGCGACTCTTGGTTTCACCTCGGCCATCGCCGCTTACGGCGCCTTTTTTATACCCAAGTCCTTTGGTACATCGGTCGCGCTCACCGGCGGGGCGCAGACTGCACTGTATTGCTTTGTCGTTTTCTATCTTATCTGTATCGCCGTAACCTGGTGGTATTACGCCCGCAACAATGCCGAGGTTCCGTGCTGAAAAGCGCAAAGGAGTAAAAAGGCAATGAGTCACTTTATCGATCGTTTGATGTTCTTTCGCAAGGTCAAGGGTGAGTTCGCCGACGGCCATGGTCAAACTACGCTGGAAGATCGTTCCTGGGAAAAGTCTTACCGCCAGCGCTGGCAGCACGACAAGATCGTGCGTTCCACCCACGGAGTGAATTGCACCGGCTCGTGTAGCTGGAAAATCTACGTCAAGGACGGCCTCGTCACGTGGGAGACACAGCAGACCGATTATCCGCGTACGCGCCCCGATCTGCCCAACCACGAACCACGCGGTTGCCCGCGCGGGGCGAGCTACTCCTGGTATATCTACAGCGCCAACCGGCTTCGCTATCCGATGATACGCGGCCGCCTGCTCAGGCTGTGGCGCGCGGCGAAAATCGCGCACCCGGACCCGGTGGGTGCCTGGACCTCGATAGTCGAGAACCCCGAAAAAGCGCATGAATACAAATCAAAACGCGGATTAGGTGGTCTGGTACGCGCGAACTGGGACGAGGTCAATGAAATAATCGCGGCGGCCAATGTGTACACCGTCAAAAAGTATGGTCCTGACCGGGTTATCGGCTTTTCTCCTATTCCCGCCATGTCGATGGTGTCCTATGCGGCGGGTGCACGCTATCTCTCGCTGATCGGTGGGGTTTGCTTATCCTTCTACGACTGGTACTGCGACCTTCCGCCGAGTTCGCCGATGACCTGGGGCGAGCAAACAGACGTGCCCGAGTCGGCCGACTGGTACAACTCCAAGTTCATTATTATGTGGGGTTCGAACGTGCCGCAAACACGCACACCGGACGCTCCATTCATGACCCAGGCGCGCTACAACGGCACCAAAGTTGTCGTGTGTTCGCCAGACTACGCAGAAGCCACCAAGTTCGCCGACCTGTGGCTGGCACCAAGGGCGGGCACTGACGCCGCCATGGCCATGGCCATGGGGCATGTCATTCTGCGCGAATTCCATCTGGACAACCCCACTGACTATTTCACCGATTACTGCAGGCGCTATACCGACATGCCGTTTCTGGTGCAACTCGAGGACAAAGGCAAGGGGCTGACCGCCGGGCGCTTTTTGCGCGCCGCCGATTTCATCGACGGACTGGCGCAAACGAAGAACCCCGACTGGAAAACCGTTGCCTTCACCGAAGCCGATGAACTGGTCGTGCCGCAAGGCTCAATCGGCTTTCGCTGGGACGACAGCGGACGCTGGAACCTGGAGGAGAAAGAGGGGCAGGACGGCCGCGCGGCCAAACTGCGCCTGTCGTTTATCGACGGCCACGACGCAGTCACCGAGGTCGCATTCCCCTACTTCGGCGGCATCGAGCACCATCATTTCACCCACAGCACGCAAGCCGATGTGCTCAGGCGCAAGGTGCCAGTGAAGCGTCTGGTGCTGGCGGATGGCAGCGAGACGCTGGTGGCCACGGTCTACGACCTGATGCTGGCCCACTACGGGCTGGACCGCGGCCTGGATGATCCTGGCGTGGCAAAGAGCTACGACGACGACCTGCCCTACACGCCGGCATGGCAGGAGCGCATCACCGGCGTTGACCGGCGCAATGTGATCCAGACAGCCCGCGAGTTCGCTGACACGGCGGCCAAAACGCAGGGGCGCTCCATGGTGATTCTGGGAGCGGGTATCAATCACTGGTATCACATGGATATGAACTACCGGGGGATCATGAATATGCTGATCCTGTGCGGGTGCGTAGGAAAATCCGGCGGTGGCTGGGCCCACTACGTGGGGCAGGAGAAACTGCGCCCGCAAACAGGTTGGTTGCCCGTCGCTTTCGCATTGGATTGGGTTCGCCCGCCACGGCAGATGAACGGTACGTCATTCTTTTATGCGCACACCGACCAGTGGCGCTACGAATCCCTCAGGGTGGACGACCTGGTGTCACCACTGGCCGACCCCGGCGAGTGGCAAATGAGCATGATCGATTGCAATGTGCGCGCCGAGCGCATGGGCTGGCTGCCATCGGCGCCACAACTCGGGCGCAATCCCCTGGAGGTGGTGAAGGACGCTTCGGCGGCAGGCCAGGACCCGAAAGCGTATGTGGTGGAGAATCTCCAATCCGGCGCACTGCGCATGGCCTGCGAAGACCCGGATGACCCGGCCAATTTCCCGCGCAATATGTTCGTCTGGCGCTCCAACCTGCTGGGCGCCAGCGGCAAGGGCCACGAATATTTCATGCGTCATCTGCTGGGTACCGAAGACGGCATACAGGGCGAGGAACTCGGCCCCGGGAATGGCGGCAGCCAGTGCACCGAGGTCAACTGGCGCGAAGATGCGCCGCGCGGCAAACTGGACCTGCTGGTCACGCTGGATTTTCGTATGTCCACCACCTGCCTGTACTCCGATATCGTGCTGCCCACCGCCACTTGGTACGAAAAAGACGATCTGAATACGTCAGACATGCATCCGTTTATCCATCCGCTTTCGCAGGCAGTAAACCCGGCCTGGGAGTCGCGCTCGGATTGGGACATCTTTAAGGGTATTGCGGAAAAATTCTCCACGGTCGTGGAAGGCCACCTCGGCGTGGAGCAAGATATCGTGACACTACCGCTGCAGCACGATACCCCTGGGGAACTGGGTCAACCCTACGACGTAAGGGACTGGAAACGCGGCGAGTGTCAGCCAATACCGGGCAAAACGATGCCCAACTTGCTGTTGGTCGAACGTGACTACCCTGCCACTTACCAGCGTTTCATCTCCATTGGCCCCTTGTTGGAAAAGCTGGGAAATGGCGGCAAGGGCATCAACTGGCAGACGGCAGAAGAGGTGAAATTCCTCGGCGAGTTGAACGGCGTGCACCACACACTGGGTGCGAACAACGCACGGCCAAAATTGGAGACTGCGATTGATGCCGCGGAAGCGATTCTGAGCCTTGCCCCAGAGACCAACGGTCATGTCGCCGTCAAAGCATGGCAGGCACTTTCCCGAGCGACCGGCCGCGAACATGCGCACCTGGCACTGCCCAAGCAGGACGAAAAGATTCGCTTCCGAGATATTCAGGCGCAACCGCGCAAAATCATCTCGTCGCCCACCTGGTCAGGTATCGAGTCGGAGGAGGTCTGCTATACCGCCAGTTACACCAATGTGCACGAGCTGATTCCCTGGCGGACACTGACCGGTCGCCAACAGGTTTACCAGGATCATTCATGGATGCGCGCGTTCGGCGAAGGATTCACCTCCTACCGGCCACCCGTGGACACCCGTGATATCGAGCTTCTGCTGGAAAAACGCCCAAATGGGAACAAGGAACTGGTGCTTAATTTTCTCACTCCGCACCAGAAATGGGGCATACACTCCACCTATTCAGACAACCTGTTGATGCTCACCCTGTCGCGCGGCGGACCTGTCGTATGGTTGTCGGAGGCCGACGCGCGCAATGGCGGCATCATCGACAATGACTGGATCGAGGTATTTAATCGCAACGGCGCGCTGGTCGCACGGGCGGTGGTATCACAACGCATTCCGCCCGGCACAACCATGATGTACCACGCGCAGGAGCGCATCGTGAATACACCGGGCTCGGAAATCACCGGCAGGCGCGGTGGCATACACAATTCGGTCACCCGCATTGTAGTCAAGCCCACTCACATGATCGGTGGCTATGCCCAGCTCAGCTACGGCTTCAACTACTACGGGCCTGTCGGTTCAAACCGCGACGAGTTTATTATCCTGCGCAAAATGCGCGATGTTGACTGGCTGGAAGGCGACGATGCAAGCATTCTGGCTCAGGAGTACACGCGATGAAGATACGTGCGCAGATCGGCAAGGTACTCAATCTCGACAAGTGCATCGGCTGCCACACCTGCTCGGTGACCTGCAAAAATGTCTGGACCTCGCGTGAAGGGGTGGAGTACGCCTGGTTCAATAATGTCGAAACCAAACCGGGCATCGGTTATCCGAAGGACTGGGAGAACCAGGACCGCTGGAAAGGCGGCTGGCGGCTTGCCAGTAGCGGCAAGATAGTCCCCCGCATTGGCGGTAAATGGCGGGTGTTAGCCAATGTGTTTGCCAACCCCGACCTGCCGGAGATAGACGCCTACTATGAGCCGTTCAACTTCGATTACCAGCGCCTGCACAATGCACCCGAATCGAAGGCGCAGCCCACTGCCAAGCCCTATTCCGCGCTGACCGGCCTGCCCATGGACAAGATCGAATGGGCACCGAACTGGGAGGATGTGCTCGGCGGCGAGTTTGCCCGGCGCTCACAGGATCATAATTTCCAGCAGATACAGAAAGAGATTTACGGCCACTTCGAAAACACCTTCATGATGTACCTGCCGCGCCTGTGTGAGCACTGCCTGAATCCTACCTGCGTTGCCAGCTGCCCTTCGGGCGCGATCTACAAGCGCGAGGAGGACGGCATCGTGCTCATAGATCAGGACAAATGTCGCGGCTGGCGAATGTGTATTTCCGGTTGCCCGTACAAGAAGATCTACTACAACTGGCAGTCGGGTAAGTCCGAGAAATGTACCTTCTGCTATCCGCGTATCGAGGCCGGCCAGCCGACGGTTTGCTCGGAGACCTGCGTCGGGCGTATTCGCTACCTCGGCGTGGTGCTGTACGACGCGGACCGTATCAAGGAAGCGGCCTCGCAGCCCCATGAGCAAGACCTATATCAGTCACAGATGGATATCTTCCTCGACCCGCACGACCCAGCGGTAATCGCCCAGGCTCGCAGGGATGACGTACCCGATTCCTGGCTGCAAGCGGCGCAGCGCTCACCGGTCTACAAAATGGCCATGGAGTGGAAAATTGCCTTTCCGCTGCACCCGGAATATCGGACTTTGCCGATGGTCTGGTACATCCCGCCACTGTCCTCGATCAGCGCGGCGGTGGATGCCGGCCATATCGGCTTTGATGGCGCGATCCCCGATGTCGAATCACTGCGCATCCCGGTGAAATACCTTGCCAACATGCTGACCGCAGGCGATGAGGAGCCCGTCATTCACGCCCTGAAACGTATGTTTGCAATGCGTATTTTCAAGCGCAAACAGACCGTGGATGGCGTCATCGACACGGCGGTGCTCGAACAGATTGGCTTGAGCCGCGACCAGGTAGAAGCCATGTATAAGACGCTGGCAATTGCCAACTACGAGGACCGCTTTGTAGTGCCCACGAATCAGCGCGAGCTGAGCAGCGACGACCCGTGGGGAGACCGCAGCGGCTGCGGCTTCAGCTTCGGCGACGGCTGCAACACCACCGGCGTCAGCGGTGCCAACCTGTTCGGCTCGAAGAGTCCGCGCAAGCGCAAGTACTCCGGCCCTGCACATGACGAAGCAGCGCGCCGACTGCAGGAAGACGGCTGAGGAAACAAACTATGGCGACATTGAAAATCCTGGCGGCCCTGCTCCACTATCCGAATGAAGCGCTGCAGAAACATGCCGACGAGCTGACCGAGGCACTGCGTGCCGAACAACTGCTCACAGGTGAGCGCTGTGAGGCGGTAGCCGGTTTCATCGCCTGGCTACGCGACTCAGACCTGCTGGATCTGCAGGCGGAGTATGTAGAGACCTTTGATCGCGGGCGTTCGCGCTCACTATACCTGTACGAACATGTGCATGGTGAGTCGCGCGAGCGCGGTCCGGCCATGGTGGAGCTTGCCCAGGTATACCGGGCGCATGGCTTTGAAATCGCCACCGTCGAGCTACCGGACTATCTGCCGTTTTTTTTGGAATTTATAGCCAGCTTGCCGCTGGACGAAGCCCTCGGCTGGCTGGAAGAAATTGGCCATGTACTGCAGGTACTGCACGCTCGCCTTATCGCACGCAACAGTCGCTTTGCCGTGATCATGGAACCGCTGGTGCGTCTCGCGGGACTGGCGCCGGAAGATGCCGTGCAACAGCAGGTTGCAAAGGAGGCGCCAGACGATACGCCCGAAGCGCTGGATCGCGCCTGGGTGGACGCACCGGTTACCTTTGGACAGGAGGGCGAGTGCGGCACGAATCAACAGGTCAGCGCCACGCAACACCAGGACACAGCACAGCCACTGCGCTGGCAGGACAGCGGCGGTGTTAATCAACGCGGAGCAGGACGATGAACGAATTTCTGAACAATTTCTTTTTCGGCTATTACCCCTATATCGCAGGCACGGTATTCCTGGCAGGCAGCGTGGTGCGTTTCGACATGAGCCAATACACGTGGAAGACCAATTCCAGCCAGATCATGGATTCCAGTCCGCGCTTTCGCCTGGCCAACAACCTGTTCCACATCGGCATGATTTTCCTGTTTTTCGGCCATTTAATTGGCCTGCTGATGCCACACTCATGGTATCCCTATTTCGGACTGACGGCTTCCAGCAAGCAGCTGCTCGCCATGGTCTCGGGTGGACTGTTTGGCATTATGGCGCTTGTAGGCGGCACGATCCTGCTGCACCGACGACTGACCAATAAGAGAGTGCGGGCGCAGAGCTCGCAGATGGATATTCCTATTCTGGTCATCCTCTATACCCAATTGCTGTTGGGCCTTCTTACCATTCCCTTTTCGGCGCAACACCTGGACGGCTCGCTCATGCTCGTATTGGGCGAATGGTCGCAGCGTATCGTCACGTTTCGACCGGATGCGGCCGAGCTTCTGTTGGGTGTGCCGTGGCTGTACAAAATCCACCTATTTGTCGGCCTGACGATTTTCCTGCTGTTTCCCTTCACCCGTCTGGTGCATATCTGGAGCGCGCCGTGGGGGTATATCGGTCGCAGTTACCAAATCGTGCGACAACGCCAGGGCTAACAAGATGCAGGATCACGAGTTGGTGGAACACATGGTGCGCACATGGTCGCCCGAGGGCAGCACCGGCAGCCAGGCGCGCATCAACGACACAGAGCGCGCACGCGAGAGCCTGATTGCCACGGATGCGTCGGGCACGGATCAACGCGACACCGCGTCACACGGTATATCGGTGAATGCCGTGGAGATATCGGAACGGGACATCAATATCGAATCCGCGAACTACGAAGGCGGTACTATTCTTGAACGGCAGAATCAGGCCGCGATTGCCCTGGTCATCCGCGAACTGCTACTGCAACGCGCCGCCGAACTGGAACTGCCTGCCACGGGAGAGATAATGTCGATGAGGACGCTGTCATCGACCAGCTTCTGGCGCGAGAGCTGGCCGTTCCGGAGCCGGACGACGCGTCGTGTCAGCGCTATTACGACAGTCACCGAGACACTTTCCGCAGCCCTGACCTGTTCGAGGTAGCCCATATCCTGATAGCCGCCGACCCGCGCGATGAAGATGCGCGCGCCGTGGCAAGGGAACAGGCGAGCGTGGCCATTCAACGACTGGCGCACGATCCCGAACGTTTCGCGGACCTGGCGGCCGCAATGTCGCATTGCCCATCTAAAACAACTGGCGGTAGTCTGGGCCAGATCGGCAAGGGCCAGACAGTACAGGAATTCGAAGAAGTACTGTTTCGGATGCAGCAGGGTGAAATCAGCCGCATTCCGGTCGAAACTCGCTACGGATTTCATGTGATCCATTTGCATCGGCGGATCGACGGATTACAACTGGATTTCCTCGCAGTGAGGGAGCAAATCGCTCATTACCTGCGCAAAAGTGTGCACCACGTGGCCCTGGGTCAATATCTGCGCATGCTCGCCGACCGCGCCGACATCAACGGCATAGATCTTATGTGCAGTGCGACGTCCCAGGCTCGGTAATGCGCGGCTCGTGGAATTTGAAGATATCTTGGACGCCAGCTTCGAATGTGCGCTCGGTGCAAGGAAAACCAGAGACGCGCGCTTCGGCGGCCACACCCACAATCCGATGTGGGGGACGGCGCTTTAAAAAGTGGTTCTTCGCTGCAAAAGTTGATTTCGCCGAACTGTCATTTAAGGTCGGATTCCAGGATGAAAGCCTCCAGAACCTTGTCGATGCCGTAAATGTGTCGCGTCAGCCATTCGCGCAGGAACATAGCGGTTAATTCACGGACGGCAGGATCCTTCATGCTGGATGCACTGATCGCCGCAATTTCAGCGCGGAACTTCTCATGCGCACGAAAGTGTGGCGCTCGTTCTGGAAATGCCAGGACCTCCATGTAGGCTTCCTCAATTGCGAAATGCTCCTCTGCGTAGCGATGCAATTCGGTCAGCACTGCTCCCATTTCCACTTCCCCGCGAGGGCATCCAGAAGCCTGAATAGCCGCTGATGCTGCGTCTCCTGCCAGATCAGTTGACTACTACGCTGTCGCGTCGTGCCATCCGTCATCCTTTTGCACCTCGGCTCTTACGATAACAACCCTACCCGGTAGCCAACACCAATGACTACGAATGCCACGGAGATTATCGTGACGGCGACAACATGCCAGGCTAATGTGCCCAGATTTTGCGCGGTGAGATGTGGAATAACCCGCAAACGCGCGTGCGCAGCGAGTGCCACAGTCGCCGCCAGCAGTCCCAGTTTGATGACGATAGCGCGGGTCGCGGGGTTGTCCAACTCTAGCCAGGTCGATGGGGGAGCAAGCGTTGTAGCCAAATAGAGCCCCGTGAACACCTGGATCAACAATGCGGGTATGCCAACTCGTTCGAAACGAACCTCGAAGGCCTGGACCGCGACAGGAGACCGCTCCTTGAGGGCGCCCGGCAGAACACCCAGGGCGAGCACCAGGTGACCTCCTGTCCAGACGGTGGCGCCGAGAACGTGAAAAAGTAGTGCCGTCGTATATGAGCTCATTCCAGACTCCCATCTAACCTTGCGTCTGCTATGGCGTCCCGCATCAGCCGGCGCACTGGATTGCCTGTACGAGTCGACGTTCTGCGGGCTCCCCCAATAGTACCTCTGACCGACCGGTATGGCAGAGGTCTGCCGTGAGAGGCTGCTTTACAGATCAATCATGTCGCCGTTGATGCATGTTCTTACAGTGTAGTCACACTACTTCCGGCCGTTCAATTGATGCACATCATATTGATGAACAATACTCGGCTCCTACAGGGCGTGGACACGCCATCGACGTTGCGAGCCAAGATTGCGGTAAGTCCAAAATTTGGATGCGAATTAGGGATGTGGCGTCTTGCCATTTAATCCGGCGCATGAAGCAAGCCAGTCGCCGCGTGCGGAGATATACGGGACTCACCCTGATCTGTTGTGCTCCGTGGTGCAAAATGCGCTGTGGGTGCTCGGATTTAAGTTAATAAAATCAATCGGTTAAAAATATCCAGCACGATTCATAATGCTGGGGTCGGTGGTTCAAGTCCACCCGTAGCTACCACTTACACCACATCCCAGGGCTCTACCCCATGGCTCTACCCCATTAACGGGGAGGCTCTACCCCATTAACGGGGGATGGGCATTCATACGTACACGATTGATAATGCCATCCCACCCGCAGTGGGTCGGCACCTGATTACCGATCCAACACCTTTTCGAGCTTGGACAGCGCCTTCGCACGCTTTGCAGGGCTCATCTTTCTGATATTACTGAGCTTCCACTGTACGGCAGGCAGATCACTGGTGATTGCGTGCTCCAGCAAATCCCACTGCGGGTCGCCCGACTTGAAGGACAACAGAAACGCTTTCTGGTCGTCCGTTAATTGCTGGCCTATTTCTTGAATCATGCGGGCGCGCGCCTGATTCAGTTCCTCCACGCTGACCTCTCGCAGGGTCATCCCCTTGAACTGCTGATCGAAAACGGGCTGCAGTGGAAGCGGATTGGGGTCCAGCAACTCTGCTATGGGCCGATTGCTGCTCACCAGGTAAACCAGGAAGCAATCCAATAACGCAGGCGTTATTCCTCCGCCAGCCAAAAGCTGCATCACGTCAAACAGGTCGCGAGGGTGCTGCCGGTCGAGCGCGGCAACCAGTTTACCGGCGTACAGTTCATCCGCTGCGAGCACCTGTGTTTCGACATACCCGAACTGGTCCGCCACGGAATCGCTAATCGCCATTTGTACTGCTGGCATTATGCTGCCGCGGAGCACCGGCGAGACTTCCACCTTGATGTTGACACCCGCTGCTATCTGCAGCCGTTGGACCCGACCGGCCTCGCCCGCCGCAGCCGTTACCTTCGCACTATGGATTACCCGACGGACGTTGTCGGCGATCCGGCCCAGGCCGTCCTCAATCGCCGCGAGCGCATCATCGCGATTGTCCAGTGGCAGGTAAGTGAGATCGATATCCACGGACAGGCGTGGGAAATCACAGATGAAGAGGTTGATTGCCGTGCCGCCTTTCAGCGCAAAGCAGGATTCGGACGCAACCAGTGGCAACACTCGCACCACAAGCGCCACCTGGCGAAAATAGGGATTGCCTCTATCCAACATGAAAAGCCTCTGGCACCGTTATCTGGTAGCGCTTGTCCAGCTTTCCGCCACGAGTCACCAGTCGCTTGCCCCGCCCCAGGTCTACCGCGTCAACATCAACTCGCTTCAGCCACGGATAGTCATAGCGGGTGGCGAAGAATAGGAAAAGGCGTTTGGCCTCGTTGTGAAGACAAGTCTGCAACAAGGTATTCACTACAGCGGGCCGCAGCGAGGTCAACCCCTCGAACAGCTCGGCGGCGAATGTAAAGGAGGCTGTTGTTTCGTCCACCTGGCTCAGCACTTCGAGGATCGCTCGCTCGGGTGCCGAGCACTGTATTGACCAGTCGCGCACCTGCGTGGGCAGTTGCACCCAAGCTGCCTCCGCGTCGCTTTCGAATAGCTTCCTCCGGTGAAAATGCCAGCGCACATCCAGCGGCACCTGCTCCACCCAGCCCGGCACCCTGCCCCGCGCCCAGACATGGACGGCAGCATCGCCACTAAGCGATAGGTAATGCGCCAGCCCCTGACGATTCAGCGCGCTTACACCGCCCAGGTGCAGTTGAAATCCCCCAAGCCGTTGCAACCCAAGGATGACGCCTTCCCAGGTAACCGGGTGACCCGGGCGGGCGTAGACACGTCCGCCCAGGCGTATCAGCCAGCCGCTCTGCACATACTTTTGAACCAGTTGGGGTGAATAGCCGTTTTCCGTCAGCCAGGTGCTGGGAACGGCGACCCCCTCCGGGATCTGAAGGGTCAACTGGTTCAGCTTTTCGTATTTTCGTATACTCATGGTTTATTTTTATTACTTTTATCAAACAGCGTCAATGCCAGAGTTCACTTATCCTGATGAATATATACTTAAAGTATATTTTATGTGATTTTACAAACCGACTATCCAATTCACTGTCACATACTGAATACAGGCGGCGGGTGAGTTGCCAGGCGAAGTATTGGGTTTGATAAGAAGTAAAATATTTACCCATTGTTCGCTTCCGGGAACAGCCCTGGCATCCAGCGGCCAGCGAGCCTGGCCGGGAATGCAATCCGCAGCGGTGCCCGTGTGCTGTCGGATTGCAATACGCCGGCGCCGAGTAACGCCGCGACGACCCGCCGCGCCTGTCGATCTCCCGTTCCTACAATGTTCGCCACATCGCCACGGGGCAGCTCCCCGCGATAGAGGACGGCTTCCAGTACGTTGCCGGATTGTGGTGGCATTCCGTCCGTGCGGACTTCTTCTTCAACCCACAGCCGCATGCGCTCGCGCAATTTGTTGGGGTTGAACCAACTGTTCCATAAAGGTCACCTGGTCAATACAGGTCTGTAGGAAGAATGTCGTGAATTCAACAAGGGCGGCCTCGCTGCGGCTTCCCCTACCGTCAAGGTCACCACGCCGGGGCTGGTCGCAGCCTATGAGGTGTTGCTTGTATCTGGCCTCTTGTCTGGCGAGTCCTCGGGCGATGGACCAGATGCCACCCGTGTCGAGCGCATCCTTCAACATGGCATATGACATCAGCCGCGCGACGCGGCCGTTGCCGTCCAGGAAGGGGTGAATCCATAGCAGCCTGTGGTGCGCCGCTGCCGCCGAGAATATCGTCTCTGCTTTTCCGAGATTGCTATAGACCTGCTCGAAGCGGTCCAGAAACCGGGGAATTGCCCCTGGGCTTATGGCGACATGGTCACCCACGATTACATCGCGTTTCCTGCCCACACCGGGCTCCAGGTGAATGCGTTCTCCGGTTTTCGGGTCTTCAAGCCAAAGCAGTTCATCGGGGAGTAACTCCGTAAAACGCCTGTGCGTTTCACAGATGCCTTCCTGTGTCGCGGCCCGGCCCGCCAGCCCGCCCTTATCAATCCACTCCTGGACCGTCACGTGGGCGCGCGCTTCCAACTGGAGATCCCGCTTGCGCGGTTCATCGCTATAGTCGTTGTGCATGGCGCGCTCGATATCCACGGGGTGCGTATCGTGGCCCTCGATCAGGTTCGAGTAATAACAGTTCATGGCGCGGACCAATTCAGCAAGTGCGCCCACCACACCGTCTGGCAAGCTGCGCCTGAATCCCGCAGATTTGGCCGCGAGCTCCACGGCGAGCTCGATCAAGCTTCCTCGGTGCGAGGAGCCATCGCTGATTTGGAGAGGCTCCATCATCGCAATATCTTCTCCGCGATCGATGACTTCTTTCATGTCCGCTTT
>JADJAL010000014.1 GCA_016704305.1 Haliea sp.
GGGTGTGATTGACCCGAAACCGGTATCCAGCGCGATGGTGAGTATCGGCAGATTGGCCTCGGCAGGATCGCCCAGCCTCGCGGCGGCCTCCTGCAGCCGGAACTTGTTCAGGTACTGCCGAAAGTTCCGAAAGCCCAGGTGCTGGTTGATCAGGCGCCGCAACAGATGCTCAGGGATTCGAAGTTCCGTGGCCAGCAGCCCGATGCTCAGGTCATGGCGGCGATAGCCGTGGTTCTCGTGCATGAAACGATCGAGTTGTTCAAGCCACGCCTGTTCGCTGTGCGCCAGGCCCCTGGATAGCGCTGCCGCCTCAGTGACCACCGGGCGGTACGTGGCAAAACAGGCTCGCCGGGTTCTGGCCGATCAGGAACCATACCGCGATGATCAAAACACAGCGGCCATCGAGCCGCTGTGCAACGTCTCCAACACCGGAGGGCTGCGCGGTTGCCGAGGTCAGTTCCACGACCAGCACCGCGAGGATATAGCCTGCCGTAAAGATGAGTAACAGTCCGCGCAGAAGCGCCGCGAGGCGACCAGATCATCGCTCACGACCTGATCAGCGCGAACATCGCCAGCGCCAGAAAGCCAAGGCGCAGCGCATGGGGATGTAATGAACATCAGATCCGCGCGAAACTGTCGCTGTCACGTTGGAAGAACAGGGAAGCTGCCCATCGAAACCAGCATAAAAAAGTGATCGCAAGACCGGCGGCAACAGGAAAGCGTCGGCGGTGCATTTGCTCGTTAAACAGCGCGTCACAAAATAACCAGAACACAGGCGGCACCAATAGAGCGAGCACCACAGCGGGATAATACAGCCGAGGCGATTTCGAACAGCAGTGGCAACAGCACGTAAGCCATCAGGCCGAGGCAAAGCATCGCAAACCATAAGCCTGCCGCGAGTGCCCGATACTGGTAGACGGACCGGATAAACAACAGCAACAGACACGCTGTGCTGATTCCGCGCAGCAGATGCCTGTATGACGTCAGATTCATATCCATTGCACAGATCCGGTGATGATGTTTTCAGTCTCGCAGGAAACCTGCGGCGTCGCTACCCATACCAGGGGGACTGGGGGTAGCCTAGGTGCCAGTGCTGGCCTTGAGAATGCTGTCGTATCGTGTCAACCGATCAGTCGCTGCCTCACTTATCAGGAATGTACCGGTGCATTCCCGGCACTGGCCAGGAGATAGTCACATGCCCCGCAGCTTTTTTGCGTGTTCGGCAAACAACCACCGTAATGACGGCCCGCGCGTGAGTGCCGATGCCGCCGCACCGCAGTCGCTCGATGGCTTCCTCGCCAGCGTCGAACGACGCGCCCTGCGCATGGCGCAACTCGGCACGCGTGATGCCGACGAGGCGATGGACTGCGTGCAGGACGCCATGCTGCAACTCGCGCGCCACTACGCCGGACGCGACCCCGCCGAATGGCCGCCGCTGTTCTATCGAATACTGGACAACCGCCTGCGCAAGTGGCGCTTCAAACAGGTGTTGCGGGGACGCTGGCTGGGAACGCGCGAGCGGACGTTCAACGACAAGGCTGGCGACCCGCTTGATGCACTGCCAGGCGCGGAGGCGGATCGCCCCGACACCGCGCTCAACAGCGCGACAACCCTGCACCTGGTGCGCCGCGCACTCGAAAAACTGCCAGGCCGCCAACGCCAGGCTTTTCTGCTGCGCCACTGGCAGGGCCTTTCCACCATCGACACCGCAGCTGCGATGGGCTGTACCGAGGGCAGCGTGAAGACGCACCTCTCCCCGCGCCTGCGCCAGCCTGCAAATCCAGCTGCAACAACAGGGCCTCACACCATGAACGAATCCCCGGAAGACCCCACCGCCAGAAAAGTTGTTGCAGCGCTGCGCGACTGGGAGAACGACGTTGATGCCACCCAGCGTGCGCGTCTCGCCGCCGCCCGGAGGCTCGCGCTGGCATCGAGCGCACCCGCGCGCCGTGCGTGGACGACCTGGAGCGGTGCAGTGGCGGCACTCCTGTTGCTGGCGCTCGGGATGCACTTCTGGCCGCAGGCGACTACCACGCCCGAGGCCGCGGTGCTGCAGGCCACCCTCGAAGCCAGCCAATTTGACGCCGTCGAAGTGCAGGAGGCCGAGTTGCTGCTGGACGAGGACCTCGATCTCTACCTGTGGCTGATTGGCGATGCGAAAGCGACATGACGCCGCTTGAGCATCACGACCACGCCCTATTGCCCCTGTTGCGACGCGCTGAACGCGCCCTGGAGAACGCCATGAAACTACCCTTACGATGCGCAAGAAGTACTCTGTTCATACTCCAGTTTATTGCTCGCGACCCAGATCGCCCATGCTCAACAGTGGGACGAACTGACCAGCGCGCAACAGGACAATTCTGGCCCCGCTGCAGTCGCAATGGGAAACACTGCCCGCCGAGCGTAAGGCGCGACTGCTAAAGGCGTCCGAGCGTTACCAAACCCTGACGCCCCAGCAGCAGGAGCAAGTGCGCGAACGCGTGCAACGATGGAAAAGCCTGCCAGCCGAAGAACGCGAGCGCATCAAGGCGCGCCTGCAAAAATGGCGGAGCCTGCCCGATGCGCAACGCGAGCAGTTAAAGCAGCGCTACCACGCGCTCACACCCGAACAAAAAACTCAGCTTATGGCGCGCCGCGAGGAGATGCGCAGTCTCCCGCCGGAGGAGCGTGAGGCTATTCGCAAGCGCTTCAAAGCCGCCCGCAGCCTGCCGCCCGAACAGCGCGAGGCGATCCGCGCCTGCGCCGAGGGTAAATCGATCGAAGAGGCAGCGGATTGCCTGCCGCCGTAGCCCCGGGTTGCGGGCTGTTGCACCAATCTGTCGGTATCCAACGATCAAACCCGGACACCACCATGAGCCAGGCCTGCTACAAAGCATCGCCGTCGCCCGCAGGCGAATGTGCGGCCTACCCCGCCACGCCAGCATGCTTGCCCGCGGAATGACCCTCTGCATGCTCCTATGCACGGCCCTCTGCACGACACTGGCCGCGTGTGGCAGCGGTTCGAACGGGACGACGGCAGTCTCGCCACCGACCGTGGCGCCCCCGCAGGAGCCCGAGCTCTACCAGGGCGACAGCTTTGTCCCTGAACTGGCCAGCAGCAACAACGGCACCTGCCATCGCTTCACCGACCCCACGCGCGGCAATCGCGCGCTGAGCGTGCAGCTTCGCATTCCCAGCGATGCCCCCGGCGCTCGTCCGGTCATCGTGTTTTCCCATGGCGGAGGCCCCCGCAGCGAGTGCAGCTTCGGCAACGCGCAGTGGGGTGACGCGCTGGCAAGCGCGGGCTATGTGGTGATCCACATCGCCCACAGCATCAATGCCGCCGATCGGGCGATGGCCTGCAGTGCCGTGGGTGTACCCAACTGCTCGGAGGTAATGGCGATGCTCTACCTGCGCCCCGGCGATGTCAGTGCTGTCATCTCGCAAATTCCGGCTATCGCCACCCGGTTCGACTTGTCAGAGCGCATCGATGCGAGTCGCCTCGGTGTCGCAGGCCATTCCTTCGGGGCCTATACCGTGATGACGGCAGTGGGTGCGAAAGTCGACCTGGGCACGCTCAAGGGCAAGTCTTTTGCGGACTCACGCATTGTCAGCGCAATGGCGCTCTCGCCGCAGGGGCCGGGCCGCTTCGGCTTTTACGACAATGGTGGCGACGACCACTCCTGGGCCGCTATCAGCCTGCCCGTACTCACGCAGACCGGCCTCGGCGACGGTGACCCTATCACCGGCGAAGCCGGCCCGGATCGGCGCGTGCCCTTCGAGAAAATGCCGGTGCCAGACAAGATGGAAGCCTTCCTGAATGAACCGCGCGCCACCCATGACACCTTCAACCTGAACAGCGACGCGCCGACCGAGTTCCACGACTGGATCCGCGCCACGGGCATCGCCTGGTTCGACGCCACCCTGCAACAGCGTGACACGGCGCGCGCCTGGCTCGCCTCGGACGCGCTGGTGCAGGTGAGTAATGGGTTGGTGGAGGTTCGCCGCAAGTAATCGACACGCTGAAATGAAGAGGTTTCGCGAGACCGACTACTTGTCAAACAGACCCGGAGTTATCCAGCGCCCGCTGCATGCCGTAGCCCGCCATCGCTATCGCAGTTTCCTTGGCAGGCACCGCAGCAGGCCGACAAGCAACCTGTTGCGAAACCCGGGCGTGAAGTGCGGTTGTTCCCAGATGCGCGAGTGCCTGCTCCGCCACCTGCGCCGGGCTCATCACGCCTTGCAGCTGCTCGCGATCGATACCCTGCTTGAGCGGCGCCTCCGTGTCGGTGGCGCCAGGCGCCAACAGCAGGATGTCCACCCCGTTGCCCTTTACCTCATACCACAATGCCTGCACCAGGCTGTGCAGGAATGCCTTCGAGGCGGCATACGCCCCCGAGAAGGGGAACACCGCATCGCCCTCTATCGAGCCGGTGAAAATAAACCCGCCACGCCTGTTCGCAACCATCGCCGGCAACAGCGCATGCGCAATGCGCGCCGGCGAGAGGCTGTTGGCGCGATACATCGCCTCCAGCGCGTCTATCCCGACCGACAGATAGGCGCCTTTCATGACGCCATAGCCGGCGTTGCTAATCACCAGCCCGATGTCCAACGGCAACACCTGTGTGATCAGTAGATCAACCTGTGCGGGGTCACTCAAATCGCAGGGGATGCAGGTCACCGTGATCCCCTGTTCGCCCTCCAGCGCCTGCTTCAGTGCCTGCAGCTGCGGTTCGCGCCGCGCGGTGAGCACGAGATTAAAGCCCTTGCGCGCCAACTGCCGGGCAAACTGCTCACCGATGCCAGAGGAGGCGCCGGTCACCAGCGCAGTCGCGCCGTAGCGCTGTGTCCACTCGGTACTGCCCATCTCGCATCCTCGCCGTCTGGCATTCAGGATGGGAACAGTCTCACCGCGCCCGGGCGGGCGTCAAATGTTATCGCCGCCAGCCGCCTGAGGCGCCGGGCTCTGCATGAGGGTGATGGCCTGATCATCGCTGCCGTGAAGAGGTGAGAGTGGACGGTAACCCGACCGCCGTCGTGTCGAGCCATTCGGTGCCAACACTGCTGGATATTGCTGCTTTCCCCGGCGCCGGGATTTCACTAACATCGGAGCCTGGTTAGCGGGATATTCCCGCGCACCTCCAGCAGGCACCCCGAAAGTGCTTCGGGGTGGAACTGCCTCATGCGGACATTTTCGGAACTAACGCACAGTTGGCACCTGCGGTACGAAAACAGCAATCAAAAAGTGACTAATATAGTGGAGCCAGCTCCAAGGTCGTTATTGAATGAAAAAACTATACTTGCACATAGGCACGGGAAAAACGGGATCCTCCGCGCTGCAATCCTGGTTGTCGCTGAATGCCAAGGCGTTGCGTCGGCAAGGCATCGACTATGCCGATCTTGCGCCGGAGGCCAAGCACGGCGCGATCTCCTCCGGAAACGGTTATCAACTTCTGCATGCATTGCGGGAGAGCATTGAGGAAGCGGAGCGACTGATCAACACTGTGTACTTTTACTCCGAGAGCAATCACACGGCGATCATCAGCAGCGAGATTCTCCAGGGCATCAACCCCGTTTTCATCCAGCAGATCAGCGATATTTGCGAAAAAAATGATATCGAGGTGACTATCATCGCCTACGCTCGAAGCATCTATGAAAAGGCCTACTCTGCCTACCTGCAGGAAGTCAAAAGGAATGCGCTTGTCGACCCATTCAGTGAGGAGAGTGTCGGCACTAATTTCATCAGGAACGTCAACAACCTGAAACGGTACTCCAAGGTGTTTGGTGACCGCTTCCGCGTGCTCAACTATGATGCCGTCAAGCACGATATATATTCGTCGTTTGCCGCCATTGTCGGTGTCGATACACGCGATCTGCAAACGCCCCAACGAAGAGTCAACAGGAGCTTGACACTGGAGGAGGCTGAAGTATTTCGAAGGATCAACGCACTGCATGACGGGCGCTTTTCCGGGGCAATATCGGATTTCGTGATCGCGCAAAACCCGGATCTCAAAACTTCGGTATTGTATGACAAACATGTGGTGGATCGCATCAGGCTCGAGTGCGCCGAGGGGTTGCGCTGGATCAACGAGCAATTTCGGGTAGATCCACCATTGGTGGCTGATTTTTACTCGGGAGAGGAAAGTAAGAGCGGCGTTACATTGACACGCGAATCCTTTCAAACTGTGTTGCATTGGTCACTCGAGTTCATGCCCCCACAGTCAAATCATGATGAGTTTTTACGGTTTCTGGCCAATTTTACAGCCTTGCTGGCTGACGTCTCGCCCGATGACGCCCGGTTGCTGCGCGGTAGGGCGGAGGCACTGGCCAAGAATATGCAGCGGGTACAATCGTAGAATTCCGGTGCAGGATATTGCGATCTATCATGGCATTTGACAGGAGCATGCAGGATCACTAGCGTACCTGCCTTACCGCTAATCGTTTTAGGTAAAACATCAATACGATCAATAGATGCAGCGAAATTTGGGGCTATAGCTGAGTTGGGGTAACGCAAGACTGGCAGTGTTGAGGTCAGCGGCTCGATCCCGCTTGCTCCACCAACTCCCGGTCTCTAACAGGCAGCATCCCTCGAATAGGGATGGCACACCTTCATCAAAATGGCTTTACTCTGCAGTAAGGATGTAAGGAATTGAAAGCTATCGTTCACATCGGTACCGAAAAAACCGGTACCACCTCCATTCAGGGCTTACTGTACCTGAATAGAAAAAAACTCAGAAAGGCTGGTTTTCATTTCCTGCAATGCGCGGGACCAATGAACAGCAGGGCGATCCCCGCCTACTGTCTCGGCGATGATTCGTTCGATGACTTTTTCCGGGATAATGGCATCACGACTGCGGAAGCCAAGGAAAAGTTCAGGGCTACGTTCAGGCGGGATTTCGAGCAAGAAATCCGCGAACTCCCCGACAGCATCCATACCGTGATCATTTCCAGCGAACATCTCCATTCGCGGATCAGGTCAGTCGAGGAGATGGACAAGGTCCATGAATTGCTGACGTCCTCCTTTGATGAAATAAGGATCATCTGTTACCTGCGGGAACAGGCTGCGACCTGCACCTCGTTCTACTCGACTTATATCAAGACCGGCGGCACGGAATCATTAAAGAAAGTGCTGAAGCGATGCAAGCCAGGCAACCCATACTTCAACTACGACAGCATGCTTGCAAACTGGGAGCGCTGTTTTGGCATCGAGTCCCTGGACATCAATCTCTTTTCCAGCAACCACTTTCTGAACGGCAACCTTCTGGATGATTTTGCCGCCAAGATTGATTCGTCATTGGTCGGGACGCTGGATCAGAATGTGGATGATGGCAACGAGTCACTGGTGCCCTCTGGACAGGCGCTGGCGAGAACGCTCAATGTCCTGTTCCCCGACGATCCGGATAGGCCGAAAGTAAGAGAGTTTCGGGAGAAGTGCATGGAATTGGTTGTACAGGCACTCGCCGGGCGTGGACAACAACCTGATTTTGCATCTAAACAAATGATCTGCCAGCTCTTTCAACGCAGCAACGAAGCAATACGCCTGAAGTTTTTCCCCACAATCGACGTACTCTTTCCTCCACCCGCTGACGTCGCAACACCGGATGCAGCAGTCGACCAGAACTTTTTCAGCACGCTGGAATTGATTCTCTCGATGATCCGAAAAAGCGGGATTAGTCTCATGCGCGCCGAGGATTACCCGCTACTCTGGAGCGTGCTAACCACCTGTATCGATGATGCAGTGAAGGTGAAGAAAATCGAATCGCTTCAGACGCAGCCAGATGTGATACTGGACGACAAGGACATGCATATGCTGAAGGACATCGCGCTGAAAATCGAAGAGGCTTATCCCAATGCGGCCGCGAAACTGATGAACCTGGCAAGTCAGGTGAAGCCCGACTATCCTGCTATCCAAGCCAAGATGGCGGAATTCCAAGCGAAAGGCTTGCTTCCGTCAAAGCCCGCGGAGAAAAGCAGGTAAATCTAACCTATCGCGGAGCTCTCAAAGCTCCGGCCAAAAACGCCAGTAATGCGCCAGTGCTGGCGTCACGCCACCAGACGCCGCAGGCGCCGGGCTCTGCATCCGGGTGATGGCCTGAGCCTGCTCGAAGATGCTGCGCGACGTCAGGTTGAACGCACTCTTCGCCGGCAGTCCCGCGCTTTGCAGCGCCTCGCCTGTCCATGTGTTGCAATTGTTGAGGAGGCCATACGCCTTGCTCGACTCGAAGAACACGCCCGCATTTTCGGTATAGGACCGCAGCGGCACCAGCGCCCCGCCGCTCTCCAGCAGCGACGCATCGATGTAGGCCACCAGTGCGGCAATATCCGCTTCACTCACGCGGAGCGGGGTTCGCGTGTCGGCGGGAATCGTGGGCAAGGGGTCGTATTCGTAGCCGATGAACTGCAGTGCGGAATAGTGCGAAACGAACAGCGCCCGGGTGGCGGTGCCGGCACTCTTGCTTTTGCCGGTGAAGTAATCGCCATCGCCCCAGCCTACTCGAACCACGCGCGCGCCGCCGAGCTCGCGCTGCAACGCCGGATCACGCTGCCACGCCTGGCTGTAGCGCCGGAACAGGTCGCCGTCGATCAGTAAACTCGTGTGCCAGTCACGATAAACCACCCACAGCGTCGGGTCATGCGGCGCGAAGGACACCGCCGCCGGGTCCGGCAGTGAGTGGCAGGCACTCTGCAACAGCAGCAGGCACGACAACAGCAAGCGGGACATGACACGACAGGGCAACCAATACATCCCCGCTACCGGAACGTCAGCAACTGTTCGGGCGTCGCGCTGAAATCGCGCACCGTATCAAACTGGCGGTAGGCGGTCTCGACGACACCGGCGGAGTAGGAGTAACACGCGCCAAGCATGTTGGTGTGCTCCAGGGCGGACTGGCCGCCGATACCGCTCATATCGAACATACGCGAAAAAGCGACGAAAACGCCTTTGCTGAGCACGAATGCGGCCTCGCGCGCCGCGCCCTCGAACGCACCGTCGGCCCACGCGGAAAACCCGGGTAACACGGGCTTGCCCGCAAGCTCCTGCGGTTCAACGATGGTGGTCCCCTGCAACTGCCAGCGAAGAACAGACCGGCCAGTGAGGAACACCTCCGCGCGCGCCGCACTGCCGTCCGCCGGCGCATCATTGACCTCCACGTCATACACACGCACCGCTTCGGACTGCGTCGCGTGCGCCAGTGCCAACAGGCTGAGGTCGTACCAGTGCGTGCAATTACCGCGCGGCTTCGCGCGCGCGATGATGGTGGAAGGCAACGCATCCAGCGCGCAACCGACCAGTGCCTGCAGCGGTTGCAGCGCACCGGCGCAACTGGTCAGCGGCACGCGCAGCGCGTCGCCCGCTATCGCGGTGACCACGTGGCCATCGTGTTGCAGCGTCACCTTGAAACCGTGGCAGTCATCCTCCAACTCGCCGAGCACCTGCTGGTGCTGCCGGGTCAGGCGAATGCGGCGGCGAAACAATCCGCTGCCGTAACGGGGATTGCGGGGATGGGCGGGAAGCGTTGCTGTTACTGACACTCGTACTGCACCTGTTCAATCGCTATCGGTAAGTTCGTCACACCGGTTGTAGACTACAGGCTGGACTATGGTGATGCATCGATTTTTTCGCCAGCCACCGGATAATCGAGCGATCCGGCAGCTTGGCTGGATAGCCGCGCCACGCAATGCTTGAATTTCCAATTGATAACCTGTCAAATACTTCAGGCGACACTTCCAATAATCATAAAGCCGGGAGAACCGTATGCGTGTCTACTCAGCAGCCCTGTTGGCCGCGTTCGCCGTTGTGGCGCAACCCGCGCTGTCGCAAGAGCGGGCCGATGTGCTGGAAGAGGTCATCGTCACCGCCCAGCTGCGCGCTGAGTCCGCGATGAAGACGCCGATTTCGCTGTTCACGATGAACAGCGAACAACTTGAGCAACAGCGCATCCTCAGCATCTCGGATCTCAACGGGCTGGTGCCCAACCTTACAATCGACAACTTTCCCGCGAACAACCAGACACTGCGCCTGTTCATTCGCGGCGTGGGGCTGACGGACACGCAGATCACCCAGGATCCGGCCGTCGGCGTCTACCTCAACGGCGCGTACATCGCGCGCTCGGCGGGCCTTACCTTCGACGTGGCCGACCTGGAACGCATCGAAGTGCTGCGCGGGCCGCAGGGCACGCTGTACGGCCGCAACACCACCGGCGGCGCGATCAAGCTGATCACCAAAAAGCCCGATCTCGATGCGCTCAGCGCCGCCCAGACCCTGAGCGCGGGGAACAACAGCCTGTTCAGCAGCAAGACATCGATCAACGTGCCGTTCGCGGACAAGTATGCCGCCAAGGCGGCGTACTTCTACGAGGATGTCGACGGCTTCACCAACAACAACGGTCCAGGCGGCGGTTTCGGCGACCGGGAGTCGAAGGGCTTCCGGCTGGACCTGCGCGCCGACCTCACCGACGCGTTGAGCCTCAACTATGGCTACGACAATTCCAGCATCCGGTCCTACAACTACACGGCACAGGCGGTCATTCCGAGGGAGTCGAGTTCCGCCGACCTGCTGAGCGTCATCGGCGATATTGCCAGCCAGTACATCGACTACGGCAGCAATCGATTCAGTGAGCTTTCCACGTCCAACCCGCTACTGCCCACCGACACCGATATCGACGGCCACACCCTGAATGCCGACTGGCTCGTCAACGAACAGATGACCGTGCGCTCCATCACCGCCTGGCGGGAGTTGCGGGACAAGAGTTACCTCGACTTCAGCAGCGGCGCGACCGGGCAGTTTGCCATCAATTTCGCCGCCGCCACCGTCGGCGCCAACGCCGGCGCGGAACGCATGGATCTTCCTGCCGTGCGCCCCGACCTGCAACAGGAGCAGTTCTCGCAGGAATTCCAGCTGCTGGGCAATTTCGGCGAGTCGATCGAGTACCTGGCGGGCATCTATTACTTCTGGGAAAAAGCCACTGAGGACGCCACGCCGCTGCACCATATCTTCCACGCTTATCCGTTTGCAGGCGGCACGATTTACAACCTGAGCTCCGAGTACAACGAAATCAAGAATGATGCGCTGGCAATCTTTACCCAGGTCACCTGGACACCCGACATGCTGGAGCGGCGCCTGCACCTGACGCTGGGAGGGCGGTTTTCACGCGACTCACGGGAGGCCGTGCGCGAGGTCACCGACCAGGTCGTGCTCGACCTGGATACGTCTCTGGTGAATCTGACCGGCCCGGATTATTTCGCCGCGAATCCCGACAAGGATTTTGACGACAGCTCCTTTACGTTCATCACCGAGTACGACTTGCAGGAGAGCGCCCAGGTCTACGCCAAGTATGCCGGGGCCTACAAAAGCGGCGGCTTCAACGTGCGCGACCCCGAGGAGGAAGCATTCAACAACGGTTTCAAGGAAGAGAAGCTGAACGCCTATGAAATCGGCTTGAAGGGCGAAGGCTGGGATCGCAGGGTGCAATACAGCAGCGCCATTTTCTACCAGAAATTCGAGGATTATCAGTACAACTTCCAGATTCCGGGCACGGTCGGCAACACCCGGCTGTTCAATATCGACAACGGCGAGATGTCCGGCCTGGAACTCGAGGCAACGGTATTGCCGACCACGGGATTGATGTTGCAGCTGAGCTACGCGTATCTGGACGCCAACCTGGACGATGTATTCAACACGCTCACCAATGAGATCGAACCGGCCTCCTTTGGCCAGGCGCCGGAAAACACCTTCAGCGTGATCGTGGGCTACACGTTTCCCGCCACCTCGCTCGGGGTCGTCAACGCCAATGCGAGTTACAACTACGTCGATGATCGCGACCCGGACGGCGAGTTCACCTACCGCGATTCCTACGACCTGATCAATGCGCGGGTCGCGCTGGCCGAGATGCCCGGCCTCGGCGGGCAGTGGGAAATAGCGCTGTGGGGCAAGAACCTGGCGGACACCAACTACGAGGCCTTCACGCTGGACAATCTGCCGCAGGCGAGTCGCGCGGTCATCTGGGCCGATGGGCGCAGCTATGGGCTGGATGTGACTTACCGTTTTAATTGAACAAAAGGGGGACGTATTTAATTTTTCCCTCCGTTGCCGGCGGCGGCAAGCCCAGGGGCCTGTCCGCTCAGAAGGCTAATATATTCGCGCACAGGCCCCTGGGCTTACCACCGCCTGAAATCTCGCATTGATCGGCCGTAAAATAATAGATCTGTCCCTGTTTCCCCTTATTCGATACAAGTAAACCGAGGGACTGCGACGCCGTCATGCTCCACCGTCTCGAGAAACATGGACAGCGGCCTCACCCACATTCCACCCGCGCCGTAGAGCGGCGTGTACACCACCAATTGCTCGCCCGTCTCCGAATGCGTGGCGATGCCGTGCACGGTGTACTCTCCACCCTTGAAATGCCGGTAGCGCCCGGGCTTCAACTCAGCCATCAGACGGGGGAGAAGATCAGCACGGGGATGTGGCGAACGCCTTCCGTGCGCGCCCGATACTCCTTGTAGTCGGGGTACATCGCTTCCAGCTTCGGCCACAGCAGCGTCTCCTCATCGGCGTTGGCCTCGCGCATGCGGTAGGTCTTTTCACACTGCCGATCTGGATGTCCACGGTGTCGGCGGCCACCACGTTGAAGTACCAAATCGGCAGCTTGGACATGCCGCCCTTGGACGCCGTCATCACCACCTCGTCGCCGTGCCGCAGGTACAGCAGCGGCACCTTGCGCACCTGGCCGGACTTGCGCCCCACCGTGGTGAGGATAGCCACCGGCCCGCCCAGGAACGTGTTCCACAGGCGGCCACCGGTCAGTTCGTACACGGTGGTCTGCCAGCGGCCTACCTTGCTGATGATCCAGCTGCCGAATTTTTCCTGCTTCTGGGTATAGGGTTGGACGTCGCCGGTCATCGTTGCGCTTCCTGGAGAGTGTGCGTGTTAGTCGCTGGTGTATACCAGATACCCGCAGGCAAGGCACGCCGCGGGGGCGTTTTTCACGCCGTGTACCAGATAAGCAGACTCGTCATTAACGTGGTCTGTCCCCGAGGCCCATGCGCAGCCCCTTGCGCGCACGCGCACGGGCGTCGCGCACCCACTGCGGCTTGACCGGGTTCATTCTTGCGACGCCCTTGCGCACCAGCGCGGGCAGCACCGTCGCAAAGAGTCGCGCCGTTACCAGCTGTAGATTGCGGCGCGGCACGGTGACTTCAAAACGGCGTTCGGCAATGGCGAGGAGTATTTCATCCGCGACCAGTTGCGCAGGGAACTTCTTGCCGCGATACGCGTTCTCGTCCTCGACCTTGTCCCAAATCTCGGTATCAATAGGGCCGGGGATTATCAGCACGGCGTGTATGCCGGAACCCGCGAGGTCGTTCCACAGGCCGCGGGTGAAGCCGTTCATCGCGCCTTTGGACGCCGCGTAAATGGTTTCATAGGTGGGCACCACGGTCGCCGCGAAGGACGACACGTTGACGATCACGCCGCCGCCCGACTCGGCCTGCAACAACATGTGCGGGATCGCCGCAAAGGTGGTCCACAGGCAGGACAGGAAATTGATGCGCATGACGTCTTCCGCCTGCTCGGCGGAGATTTCGTACAGTGGATGATGCATCGGCACGGCGGCGTTATTGACCAGGATATCAATGCGTCCGAAGCGGCGTACCGTCTCCTCCACCAGATGCTCGGCAAAGGTTTTGTCCGCCAGGTCACCGGCAATATGGCAGCTATCCTGCGTGTGCACGCGACAGGCCGCACTGACCTCCTCCAGCAAGTTCTCGCGCCGCGCCGTCGCGACCACCGTCGCGCCCGCCTGCGCGAGTGACAGCGCCGTCGCCCGCCCGATGCCGGAGGAAGCACCAGTGACCACAGCCACTTTCGCGTGGAAATTCATAGCAATCACCTTCTCCCTGGTCTGCGGACACTCGGGGACAGACCACGTTAATGACTTGTCGTTAACGTGGTCTGTCCCCAAAGCCCAGTATTTGACAAGTTGTCACACTATAGCGAGTATGCCCCGATGATTGCCAGAGCCCTACTCGTCGCCGTCTTCAGCGGCGCTTGCCTGACGTGGACCGTGACTGCAGCGCACGCGCAAGCCACAGAGAAAAAATTGCTGTGGGGCGACACGCACCTGCACACGTCCTATTCCGCCGATGCCTACCTCGATGGCAATTCCACGGTGGACCCCGAAACCGCCTACCGCTACGCGCGCGGTGAACCGGTCATCCACCCGTATCACCACGCCCGGGTGCAGATCAACACGCCGCTGGATTTTCTCGTGGTATCGGATCACGCGGAATTCCTGGGTGGCATCCGGCAGATCCACAAATACGGTATCGACACCACCGGCATGGGCCCGCTCGACACGCTGATCGCCTGGGGAGCCAAGTGGATGTTCGACGTGATCCTCTCGGGCAAGGATGGTATGTCCTACTTCAAATCCTTCAGCGCTACCCCGATGGACCCGCGCGAGGCCGCAGCGGAGCTGTCCGCGGAAAAAGCGCCGTCGATACCGGGCCAGCCGCAAATCGTCGCTAACGCCTGGCAGGAATCAACGCGCACGGCGGATGCCAACAACAGGCCGGGGGAATTTACCGCGTTCATCGGCTGGGAGTGGACCTCCGCACCGGGCGGCGCCAACCTGCATCGCGTGATCGTCACCGACGGCGACGCCGATTCCGCCGCCAAATTCGTGCCCTATTCCCGCGATGACAGTCCCTACCCGGAAGACCTGTGGCACTGGCTGGACAAGACCGGCGCGGCGACCGGCGACAATTATATCGCCATCCCCCACAACTCAAATGTCTCCAAGGGTTTCATGTTCCCGCGCGAAACCTTGCGCGGTAAACCGTTTACACCGCAGTACCTGAAGCTGCGCCGCAAATGGGAACCCGTGGTGGAGGCGACGCAGACCAAGGGCGACTCAGAGACCTACCCGTCGCTTTCGCCCGAGGATGATTTTGCCGATTTTGAGCGCTACACCTTTTACATCCAGGCCTACCCGACGCCGTACAAGCCCGGTGAAGGGGATTTCGTGCGCACGGCGCTGAAACGCGGGCTGCAGATTGAACAGGAGCAGGGCATCAACCCCTACCAGTTCGGCCTGATCGGCTCCACCGACTCGCACACCGGCCTGTCCTCGCCAGAGGAGGACAACTTCCAGGGCGAGCAACCGGCGGATTCGATACCGGACAGCAAGACGACAGGCGTTGGCGGTGACGACGGCCCCACCGGTGGGGACATGTCCGCCTCCGGGCGCGCCGCCGTGTGGGCCGAGGACAACACCCGCGCAGCGATCCTGCAGGCCTTCGCGCGCCGCGAGGTGTACGCCACCACCGGCCCGCGCATCGTGGTGCGCGTTGACGGTGGCTGGTATCCGGGCATGAGCCCAGACCAGGGGACAGACCACGTTAATGACACGTCATTAACGTGGTCTGTCCCCCAGTTCGATCCCGAGGCGCCTGCGGCGACCTCGGTTCCAATGGGCGCAAACCTGCCCACGCGGCCATCCGCCACGCACCGCCCCGGGTTTGTCATCAGCGCGATGAAAGACCCCGAAGGCGCCAATCTCGATCGCATCCAGGTCATCAAGGGCTGGGTGGACGCATTGGGCGAGAGCCACGAGCGTATTTACAACGTCGCCTGGTCGGGCGCGCGCGCACTGGATCAGGATGGCAAACTGCCCGACGTGGGCAACACGGTGGATAGCGCCACCGCCAGTTACAGCAATTCCATCGGCGCCCCGACCCTGCAGGCGACCTGGCAGGACCCGCAGTTCAACCCCTCGGAGTCCGCGTTCTACTATGTGCGCGTGCTGGAGATTCCAACGCCACGGCACTCGCTCTACGACATGGTTGCACTGGGCGAGCAAGCGGATGCGCGCTGGCCGGGCAGCTTGCAGGAACGTGCCTACACTTCGCCGATCTGGTACCAGCCCAGATCAGGGGACTAGGGGGGGCTTGGGGACAGACCAAGTTAGGGGGGCTTGGGGACAGACCACGTTTATGACAAAGTCATAAACGTGGTCTGTCCCCAAGCTTGCGCAAACTTGAGCGGCTGACGAAATGCGGATAACGGCGGTTGCTCAGGACGATTGTTGCAGCTGCAACAGCTGGTTGAGACGACCGACAAGCGAGGCGATATCACCCTTATCCGGCGCGGCAGTCCTGGCGATACCCTGGTAGACCAACGCGGTCAGCGCGGCCGCCTCGCCATCGATATCCACGGCGATGCCGTCGTTGATCACTGCCCACAGCGTGTGCTCGATACTGCCGTACACGGTGTTGCGCAGCAGCGGAATCGATACACCGGCTTCGATGTCGCCAGCCTCAATGCCCTCTTTCACGATCCGGGAAAGACACTGGGTGTAGGCGCGATTGAGACGACTGACCGCGCTGGCCAGTTCGCCGTCGAGACCCCGCGATTCGCGCAGGATTTCACCGCACAGCCGGCTGTTGCGGGTGACGACGTCGAGGTGGAAGCGAATCACGTAGTGCAGCCGGTTGCGCGTGCCCTGTATCCCGTTCAAGCCACCGAGTAGTTCCGCGGTGATCTCCTCATAAAACGCCTCGATAATCCTGGCCATGAGGAGTTTCTTGGTGCTGAAGTAGTGAAAGACGGTGCCCTCGACCACGCCAATGCGCCTGGCGATCTCCGACATTTTGGCGTTTTCGTAGCCGACTTCTTCAAACACCATCCGTGCCGCCGCGAGAATCGCACTGACGCGAGTCTCCCGCGCGCGCCCTGCCCTGACCTTTTTTTGCACGGGTTTTGGCATGGTCAGGGCAGCAGCTCGTCAGGCACGTCCAATTCCATATGCAGAAGTGCGGCGCCGTGCACCTTGCCCTGGGGTCGGTGACGAATGACTCGGTACCGCCGCCGCCGAGCGAATCGCGCAGGATAAAATTCAGCGCCCGCAGATTGGGCAGTTCGTAGCGCGTCACTTCGCCTTTGCAGATCTCGCGAAACTGCGCCTGCACGACGGCACTGGTCAGGACCCGCGCGAGGAAGTCGTACAGCGCTGGCGTCCTGGCGATCACCCCGATGTTGCTGTTTTTGCCCTTGTCGCCCGAACGGGCGAGCGCTATCGCGCCCAATGCTACCCTGGCCATGTCAGGCTCCCACTACCGTGATCCGCGAGTGTACCTTGCTTCTATCCACGAGTGCCGGCCAGTAGCCGACAATTTCGCTGGGACGGGCGCGCCCTCCCGCATAGCCGGTAATGCCCGGCGGACCCGAGGTGAGCAGCGGCGCGATCTCGCTTCCCAGCATTGCCAATGCCCTGCGATCCTGGCTGCGAGCGCCGATACGCATCAGAATCTCGTGCGGCGCCTCAAGTGGCGGGACGACGCCCTTGTAGAGCACGTTCGTGCCAAACAGTTCGAGGAAGCGGTCCTCCTCCGGCACGGGTGCGCCGAGCATGGCCAGCCGCTCGAAGACCATACCCGCCAGCACGTGCGCCTTCTCGATGGCATCGGGGCCGGCAATGCAAAGCGTGCTCAGTATCTTGTAACCGTTGGCATAGGACATGGACACCTTGTAGGTCGGTGTCGGCGGCCGCCCCTTGATGCCGGACAAAGCCACCCGGTTTTCACCCGCCTGCTCGATGTGGATCGATGTGAAATCGGCGATGCAATCGGGGCTCAGGTAGTTCTCGGGATCGCCCAGTTCATACAGCAGTTGCGACGTGACTGTCTCCACGTTCACCAACCCGCCGGTATTGTCATGTTTGGTGACGACGAAGCTGCCGTCAGCACTCGCCTCTATCACAGGAAAACCGATCCTCGCGATGTCCGGCACGGTGCGCCAGTCGGTGAAGTTGCCGCCGGTGCACTGGGTACCGCATTCGATCAGATGGCCAATCACCGTGCCCGCGGCCAGCTTGTCGTAGTCGTCCATGGACCAGCCGAATTCGTGGATCAACGGCGCCAGCGCCAGCGAGGATCGGCAACGCGACCGGTGACGACAATGTCAGCGCCCTGCTTGAGCGCGTCCACGATCGGTTGCGCCCCGATATACACATTGGCGCTGGTGATGCGCGGGCGAATCGCGCTGATATCCTCGCCAGAATCCAGGTTGCTGAATCGCTCGCCGGAGGCCATGAGCGCGTCGAGGTCAGCGAGAATATCGTCGCCGGCGACCACGCCAATTTTGAGATCAGCCAACCCCAGCTCCCGGACGGTCTGTTGTATCGCCCGCAGGCAGGCCTCGGGATTGACACCGGCGGCGTTGGCAATAATCCGGATACCCTTTTCCCGGCAGGTGGGGAGAATTTTTTGCAACACGTCTATGAAGTCCCTGGCGTAACCGGCTTGCGGGTCGCGCATCTTCTGCTTCTGCATGATGCTGATGGAGAGCTCGGCGAGGTAGTCAAAGGTGAGATAGTCCACCGGCCCTTCCTCGATCAGGCGCAGCGGCCCCAGCATGCTGTCGCCCCAAAAGCCCTGGGCATTGGCGATTCTTACTACTGCTTTCTGGCTGCGCATGGTCTACCTACGTCGTTTGCTTGTCGTGGGCTTGTCGAGTGCTTGCTGGATCACTGCGCGGGGAGCGCCCAGGCCGGCGCGCGCTTTTGCAGGAATGCGCTCAATCCCTCCCGGCCTTCGTCGGAATCCCGTATGCCCGCGATGTAGCGCACCGTATGCTCAATCATGGCATCGGTCACCGTGGCGCCAGCGACGTCAAACACGATGCGCTTGGCCTTGGCCACGGCGACGGGACCGTTGTTCAGTATGGCGACGACAATCCCCTCAATAGCCTCATCCAGCGCATCTTCGGCGACGATTTCCGACAGCAGGTTGAGCGACAGCGCTTTCTCGGCGCTGATGACTTCTGCCGTGGCAAAAAAGCGGCGCGCGGCTTTTTCGCCGATGGTGCGCACCACATACGGTGCGATCGTGGCCGGCGCCATGCCGACGCGCGCCTCACTCAAGGCAAACCTGGCCCTCGGCGTACCAATGGCGATATCGCAGCAACTCACCAGGCCCACGGCGCCGCCAAAGGCTCCGCCCTGCACCCGGGCGATGGTGGGCTTGGGGAAAAAGTTCAGCGTCTTCATCAGCCGCGCCAGTTGCGCGGCATCAGCGAGGTTTTCCTCGTAGCTGTTGTCACCCATGCGGCGCATATAGTTGAGGTCGCCGCCGGCGCAGAAAGTTTCGCCGGCGGCGCCGAGCACGACTGCACGCACGGCGTTGTTATCCGCAGCGCCGTCGAGCGCCTCGATCAGGCGCAGTGCCTGATGGTCGTCGAAGGCGTTATGTACCGCCGGCCGATTCATCGTCAGGCGCAGTACGCCGCGCGGGTCCAGCGCGACCAGCAGCGGCTGTTCAATGCACTCTTCAATCATGGGAATCACAGTCATTTCATTAAATTAAGTACCACTCAATTAATTTCTCAATAACAGATCTATCTGTCAATACCGTTCCTGCATGCACGCAGTATAAATCCTATTTTATTTGCCAATTTTACATAGATAGGTACTTTAAACGGATTTTTTCTATATTGAGTTTAACTTAATTAAATATTATTATTCGAATCTTACCGTGCAGGAGCGCTCCATGGCCTGGGTGTCAAAAATCTCACCAGCAGCACCGGCTTTCGAGCAGAATCGACGGGAGATGCTGGCGCTTGTCGCGCAACTGCGGGCGCTGGAAGCGCGCGCGGTGGCAGCCTCGAACAAGCGCCGCGCCACGTTTGAAAAGCGCGGGCAAGTGTGCCCGCATGAGCGCATAGCCCTGCTGCTCGACCCGGGCATGCCTTTCCTGCGCCTGCACACGCTCGCCAATTACCTGGTGGCCGACGATGATCCTGTGTCCAGCATCCCCGGGGCGAGCGTGATCATGGGGATTGGCTTTGTCGGCGGCGTGCGCTGCATGATCTGGGCGGATGACAGTGGCATCCGCGCCGGTGCGTATACACCGACTACGATATCCACGGCGCTCAGCATCCAGCAGATCGCGCTGCGGCAGAATTTGCCGCTCATCCATCTGGTGGAGAGCGCCGGCGCCAACCTGATGGACTTCACCGTGGAGAACTGGGCCAACGCGGGCACCATGTTCCGCAACCTGGCGCGCTTCAGCTCGGCAGGCCTGCCCACCATCACCGTGCTGCACGGCCCCTCCACCGCAGGCGGCGCGTACATGCCGGGCATGTCCGACTATGTGGTGGGCGTGCGCAACAACGGCATGGCGGCGCTGGCGGGTGCCGCGCTGGTGAAGGCCGCCACCGGAGAGGAGGCGGATGACCGCGAACTCGGCGGCGCCGAGATGCACGCCAGTGTCTCCGGCCTGGTGGAATACCTGGCCGAGGACGACGCGCACGGGATCGCACTGGCGCGCGACATCGTGGCCCGCTGGGACTGGAATCGCCACGCGCGGTTCGAGCACTGCGACACTTATGCGCTCCCTTTGTATCCCGCCGAGGAGCTGGCCGGCGTGGTGCCTGTCGATTACAAAACGCCCTATGACGTGCGCGAGGTGCTGGTTCGCCTCGTGGACGGCTCCGCCTTTGACGAGTTCAAGCCGGGATACGGGCCACCCACCGTGTGTGTCCACGCCGCCATCATGGGCTTCCATTGCGGCATCATCGGCAACAATGGGCCGATCGATCCGCAGGGCGCCACCAAGGCCGCGCAATTCATGCAACTGTGCGACCAGGCCCAGTTGCCCCTCGTCTTCCTGCACAACATCACCGGTTACATGGTGGGGACTCGGGCGGAACAGGACGGCATGATCAAGCACGGTTCGAAGATGATCCAGGCCGTCACCAACGTGCGCGTGCCGCGCATATCGATGTACCTGAGCGGCAGTTTTGGCGCGGGCAACTACGGAATGTGCGGCTACGGGTACGAGCCGGACTTTCTTTGCCTGGCCCAATTCCGCGACCAACACGATGGGCGGCGAGCAGGCCGCGCGCACGATGACGCAGGTCGCCGAGGTCACCGCCGCGGCGCGGCGAGCCAGTGGACCGCGAGCTGCTCGCACAACGAGGAGGCCGCTATCCGCCATCATTTCCTGCGCCAGGAAAATGCCTTCTACACGGCGGGCCGTAACCTCAATCACGGCGTGATCGATCCGCGAGACAGTCGCAAGGTACTGGGGTTCGCGTTGGGCACCTGTCTGGAGGCGCGCGCCCGCAAAACTCAGCCCAACAGTTTTGGCGTGGCGAGGATGTGATGGCATTTTCCAGCGTACTGGTCGCCAACCGGGGAGAAATCGCGCTGCGTGTGCTGCGCAGTGTTCGCGCGCAAGGCATGCGTTGCGTGGCGGTGTACTCCGATGCCGACGCACAGGCGCCCCACGTACAGTTTGCCGATCAGGCGGTGCACATCGGGAGCTCCCCGGCGCAGGAGTCGTACCTGCTCGGGGAGAAGATTATCCAGGCGGCGCTGGCCACTGGCGCGCAGGCGATTCACCCGGGCTATGGCTTCCTGTCGGAGAATGCGCAGTTTGCGCGCGCGGTCACCGCAGCGGGCCTGGTCTTCATCGGGCCACCGGCAAAAGCCATCGAGATCATGGGCGACAAAGCCGTCAGCAAGCGGGCGATGCTCGCCGCCGGGGTGCCCTGCGTGCCGGGTTACCAGGGCGAGGACCAGTCCGACGAGCGCCTGCTGCAGGAGTCGCAGGGAATCGGGTTTCCACTGATGGTGAAAGCGGCCGCCGGCGGGGCGGACGCGGCATGCGCCTGGTCACGGCGGCGGAGGAGGTCGCCGGCGCGATCAAGCTGGCCCGAGCGGAGGCGGAAAACGCCTTCGGCAGCGGCGACCTGATCCTCGAACGCGCTATCGTGCGGCCGCGCCATGTGGAAATACAGGTGTTCGCCGACCAGCACGGGGCTGTCATACACCTCGGCGAGCGGGACTGCTCGGTGCAACGCCGGCACCAGAAGGTCATCGAGGAATCGCCGTGTCCGGTCATGACACCGCAGCTGCGCGAACGCATGGGTGCGGTGGCCGTGGCTGCTGCCAAGGCAGTGAACTATGTCGGCGCCGGTACGGTGGAGTTCCTGCTCGACGAATCCGGCGAGTTTTACTTCCTCGAAATGAACACCCGACTGCAGGTGGAGCACCCGGTCACGGAGATGGTCACCGGGCTGGACCTGGTGACGATGCAGATCGAGGTCGCGCAGGGCCTGCCGCTATGCGTGCAACAGGCACAGGTGGCGCTGCGCGGTTGCGCGATCGAAGTGCGCCTGTATGCCGAGGATACGGCGCACAATTTTCTTCCCAGCACCGGAGCCATCGAACTGTGGCACCCGCCGACGGGCGAGGGGAATTCGCGTCGATGCCGGCATCGCGTCCGGGGACCACGTGTCCCCATACTACGATGCCATGGTCGCAAAAATCATCGCCTGGGGCGAAACTCGCGCGCAGGCCCGGCTGCGACTGCTGCGCGCGCTGCATGAGACGGCGCTGTTCGGCCCGACCAACAACCGGGATTTCCTGCTGGATGCACTGCAGCATCCCACGTTCGCCGCGGGTGCAGCCACCACGGCATTCATCGGCGATGCCTACCCGGACGGATTGCCCGCATACACACCCGCGCCCCGCGATTTGGCCGCTGCGGCGGTGCTGCACTATGCAGTGGCCGCGGAGCATTCTCGTGGCAACGCCATTGCGGTGCCAGCGGAACTGCGCAACTGGTCGAGCACGGCTGACCTGGCAAGTGTTACTCGCTTCCACTGTGCCGGTGAAGCGTTCAGCGTTAGCATTCATCCCGTCGCAAGCGATGTGTATCAGGTCGACAGCGGCGGCACGACTTACACTGTCGAGGTACAGGCGCTTGAGTCGCACCGCTGCCGGATGAGGGTCGATGGCAGCACATGGCAGGCAAGCCACCATGTGGCAGCCGACGGCCAATGCCACTTTAGCGTCGCTGGCGCCGGTCAATTTGCTGTCGCCGTGGCGCACAAGCGGGCCGCAGCAGGCGAAGAAGGCGACGCCGGCCCACTGGTCCGGGCGTCCCATGCAGGCGCTGGTCATCGACGTTGCCGTGGCTGCCGGTGATCGCGTCGAACGCGGCGCGCCGCTGGTCACGCTGGAGGCAATGAAAATGCAGCATGTGATCACCGCGACAGCAGCGGGCACCGTGGCCAGCGTGGCGGCCATGGTCGGCAAGCAGGTCAACGCGGGCGAGATGTTGCTGGAAATTCACACACTGCAGAATTGATTCACAGGAGTAACGATGAGCACACAGTTCAGCCTGACAACCGAGCAGCGCGCGCTGCTCGACCATGCCGACAAATTTGCACGCGAGCAGCTGTATCCGCTGGCCGCGAAGATGGACAACGAGGAATGGTGGCCGGAAGACCTGATGCCAATGCTCGGCGAGCTCGGCTTCCTCGGCGTCACCGTGGATCCGAAGTACGGCGGCGCGGGCATGAGCATGATGGACGCGGGGCTGATCCTGCAGGCGTTTTCACGCTACAACCATGCGGCCGCGCTGGCGTGGGTGGCGCATGATAATTTGTGCGCCAACAACATTTATAAAAACGGCAGTGAGGCGGTGCGCGAAAAATTCCTGCCCAAGCTGTGCAGCGGGCAGTGGATCGGCTGCCTGGGATTGACCGAACCGGGCGCCGGTTCCGATGCGCTCGGCTCCATGCGCACGCGCGCGGTGCGCGATGGCGACGATTACGTCATCAACGGTGCCAAGTTGTACATCACCAACGGTCCGGTTGCCGACCTGTGCCTCCTCTACGCCAAAACGGAACAGGGCAAGGGTTCGAAGGGGATCACAGCCTTTGTGGTTGAAACCGACACGCCCGGTTTCAGGGTGGCGCAAAAATTGAACAAGATGGGCTTTCGCGGCAGCCAGACCGCCGAACTAGTGTTCGAGGATATGCGCGTGCCGGCGGCAAATATTGTTGGCGTCGTGGGCGCAGGGCACCAGGTGGTGATGAGCGGCCTCGACTTCGAGCGCTCGCTGATCGCTCCTATCAATGTCGGTATCGCCGAGCGGGCGCTGCACCTGTCGATCGAGTTCGCCAAAACGCGACAGCAGTTCGGCCAGCCGATCGCCAACTTCCAGATGGTGCAATCGCGTCTCGCCGATATGTACGTGTGGAAGGAGACCATGCAAACGTACTGCTGGTCGATTCTTGCGGCAGTCAGCGACGTGGATGAAACGCAGGCCGGGCGCGGGGAAATTCACGCCAAAACCGCAGCGTCGGTGATGTACTGCGCCGATACCTGCAACAAGGTACTGGACAACGCGGTGCAGATATTCGCGGCAACGGTTATATCTGGGAATCAGAAATCAACCGGCTGTTTCGCTCGACAAAGTTGCTGGAGATCGGCGCGGGCACCACCGAAGTCCGCAAGATCATCATCAGCGGCGAGCTACTCAAATAGGATTCCGACATGGACGCACGCGACGCGAGTGAAGCAAGCCCTGCCGGTGAAATCGAATTCACGTTTGGCTTGACCGACCAACAACTTGCCACGGCGCGCACGGTGTTTGCCAGTGACCTGCTGCGCGGGCGCAGGGCGCTGATCACTGGCGGCGGCAGCGGCATTGGTTACGCGACTGCCTGGCTGTATGCGCGTCTCGGCGCCACGGTTATCGTCTGCGGCCGCAAGGACGACAAGCTGCGCAAGGCGGTTGACGCACTGCAGGCGTATGGCCTCGACGCCCAGCACCGGGTGCTCGACATTCGCGAGCCGCAGATGATTGCCACCGTCATGGACGATGTCTTTTCCCATGGCGGCCTCGACATACTCGTCAACAACGCGGGCGGGCAGTTTCCCCAACTGGCTATCGACTTCAGCGAGAACGGCTGGAAGTCGGTGATCAACAACAACCTGAACGGCACCTGGTTCATGATGCAGGCCGCCGCGCAGCGCTGGCGCGACAGCGGCACGCCCGGCAACATCATCAATATGGTCGTGGTGGTGGATGACAGCATGCATGGCGTGGCGCATACCTGCGCGGCGCGCGCCGGCGTGATTGCGGTATCCGGTAAAACGGCGGTGGAGTGGGCGCCGTACAATATCCGCGTCAATTGCGTCGCGCCGGGCGTCACCGACTCCGAGGGCATGAAGGTCTACCCGGAAGCAGCGAGGAAAACATTCCATCTGGCAAACCCCATGCACCGGGCCTGCAGTATCTGGGATATCGCCCAGGCCTGTGGCTACCTGGCAAGTGACGCGAGCAGTTTCATCACAGGTGAAGTGTTGCACCTCGATGGCGGTTCGCGCCAGTGGGGCGACCTGTGGACATGCCCGAAGCCTTAGGGCACAAATCCCTGCCAATCACAGACTGCCCCCAACCATCTCGCGCAGCCTGAATTTCTGGATTTTGCCTGAACCGGTGAGCGGCCACGCCTCGATCGTAATCCAGTGCTGCGGCTTTTTCTGCGGGGATAAATGCCTGAGCGCATGAGCGGATAACTGCTCGTCAGTCAGCGGCGTCACGCCCTGTTCCCAGCGGATAAAACAGCCGACCACTTCACCCCATTTGTTATCGGGAATACCCACCACGGCGACTTCCGCGATCGCTGGATGGCTCTGCATGACGTTCTCGATTTCCGCGGGGAAGAGGTTTTCGCCGCCACGGATGATCATTTCCTTGAGGCGGCCGGTAATGCGCACATAACCGCGCGCATCCATGCTGCCCAGGTCGCCGGTATGCAGCCAGCCTGAGGCGTCGATCGTTGCCGCCGTGGCCTCGGGGTTGTCGTTGTATTCGCGCATGGCCATATAGCCCCGTGCGCATATCTCGCCGATCACATTGAGCGGTTGAATCGCGTTGGTAGCCGGGTCCAGGATCGCAACCTCGGTGTGGGGCAGCGGCTGGCCGATGGTGTCGCAGAGGTCTTCGAGCGCATCATCCGCGAAAGTCTGCGTCACCACCGGCGATGTCTCGGTCTGTCCGTAACCTACCTGCACCGGGCAACCCCACTGCTGCATCGCATGCGTCAACAGGCTGCGCGGCACCATGGAGCCGCCGGCGATGATAGCCTGCAGGGAAGCATGCTGGCGCGGCGCGTGCTGCAGATCCTCCAGCAGTCCGATCAACATGGTCGGCACGCCGAGGAGGCAGCTCACCTGCTCGCGCTCGATGATGTCGTTGACCTGACGTGGATTAAATTGCTCCACCAGAATCACCCGGCCGCGCACGGCCAGTGGCATCAGGGTGCCAAGACCACAGCCGGCGGTATGGAACATCGGCATCATGTTCAGGTAGCGGGAGTTTTCATCCATGCCCAGGCGATCCGCCGCCAACCGCGCATTGTTCAGCAGGCCCCGGTGCGTGAGCACGGCTCCCTTGGGGAAGCCCGTCGTGCCGGAGGTGTACTGTATTTGCGCCGCGTCATCGCCGGATACCCGCGGCAGTTGCACCGGCACCGGGACAGGCGCGCCGTGGAAGGCGTGTTCATCCTGCATATCGACCAGGGTGTGCAACGCGGGCTGCACGGCTTGCACCTGTCGGGCGATATTGCCAATGGGGTTGCCCCTGCACGACGAGACGTAAAACAACGCGACAGCCTTCGATTGGCCAATCACATAACTCATCTCCGCCAATTGAAAAGAAGGATTGATCGTCACCAGCACCAGCCCAGCAAGCGCTGCCGCGTATTCCAGCATCACCCACTCGGGGATGTTGGGGGCGCACACCGCGATGCGAGCGCCTTTGGCATACTGCGCTGCCAGATGGCGGGCCAGCTGCTCCGAGCGCTGCAGTAGTTGGCCGTATGTCCACTGCCCCGCCAGCACGCCCTCCGCGTTGTACGCAATCAACGCGATCCTGTCCGGTGCAGATTGCGCGGCCATGCGCAGGTCGTCGCCAATCGATCGCGACAACAGCGTCTTGCCGGCTTGCGCTGGAAAATAGGAGTGATTCAACTGGAGTTGGTACATAGGACTCTAGCCGTGGGATGTCGAAAGACCAGGGGTCTGCCCCCGAATCAGTTCCAAGGTAGATACTCGGATTTGCGCAGGGACCGAACACCGTTTATCACCTGCCCCAAACCCAGCTCCGAGGAAAACCTGCCCGGTATGTCATGCCCCCAGGTGCTCATGTTGGGATAGGTCACACCCTCTGGCCAGGTTGCTTCATCCACCGTCAGCGCGTCCCAACCCACTTCGAAGTCAAATCCCGACGGCGTGGCGACATAGAAGGACAACTCCTTGTCGTTCGGGTGTTGGCCCACGCCGCGCGCGATTTTGTAGCCGAGCTGCTTGCAACGCTCGTAGGCGAAGGCCAGGTCATCCAGCGTGGCGGCTTCAATATTGCAATGCTGAATGCGCGTGCGGTACAGGTCGATGCGCGTGCCTTTGGTCGCGGCAACCGCCACCGAGTGGTGGCGCTGGTTCATGCGCAGGAACGTGACATCGAGCACCACCTTTTGCCAACACCCAGTGCAATGATGTCGCTGACCCTGGCGTCGAGGAGTTCCCGCCAGAAGCGCACCGTGCGCTCCGGCTCACGCGACATGAATGAAAGATGTCCCATGCCGGCCGCGCCGGTGACAAAACCGCTGCTGAGCATCGCCAGCGGAGTGTCGTCCAATTCCACACTGGTAAACAACTCAATGTACAAACACTTGGGGCCGACGAAGCGATGAAAAGCATCCACGCCCCTGCGCTTCGCCCGCTCGCCATCGATAAACTCGACCTTAACGCCTTTGCTGGCCAGCCGATGCAGCACCACGCCCAGCACCGCTTCGTCATCCAGCTGCCAGCCGACCGCCACCACATCCTCGCTGGCATCGTGCTCGATGATGAATCGCCTTGCGTGGCCATCCATGCGAAATGCCAATTCATCCCGTGACTCATGGGCGAGGTGCAGCCCGATCGCTTCGCTGCCGAACCGCTTCCACTCGCTGAGTTTGCGCGAGCCGATGACAAGGTAGCCCATGCGTGCGGCCCCGAAGATATCTGTGCTGCTCTCACTTGCCATCCGGGTTCGATCTACCCGCGAAACTTGACGCTGATAAAGAAACGCTGCGGCGCGGTATAACTCACGGTGGTATTGCCAAAGGCATCCACGCCGAAGCCGCCCGTGATTTCGCGATTGTCTCCCAGGTTTTTGCCGAACACGCTGAACTCCCACTGCTCGCTGGGTGACACGTAGGTAACACCCGCGTTGTAAATGGTGTAGCTGTCGGCGTGCAGGCGATCAAAACTCACGCTCTGGTCATCGTCGCTGTAAAAAATATCGTCGGTATACGAAAGGTCGCCACGCAGCCTCACGGTGCCGCCATTAGCCAGCAGGTACTCGTACTGGGCGAGCAGGTTCGCCGTCCACTCGGGTACGCTGGTGAAGGGTCGGTCGCTCAAGTCCTCCAGCTCGCCAGTTTCCGGGCTGACCGATTCGAAGTTCTCGTACTCCGGATCGATGTACGAAAGGCCGCCGGTGATGGTCAACCCATCTGTCGGCAGTACCGTGAACTCCAGTTCACCGCCCCACATCGTTGAATCAGCTGCGTTGTCCACCACCAGCGCCAACGCACTGTCCGCCGAGCCTGAAGGCCTGTTCACCAGGAATTGACGGTCCTTATAATCGTTATAGAACAATGCGCCGTTCATCTGTATGCGGTTGTCCCACAGCTGGTTCTTCAAGCCAATTTCGTAGGCGAGCAATGTCTCCGGGTCGGCCACTGACACCTGGGCGGTCGAAGTAGGTCGGCCGTTGTACACGCCGCTGCGGAAGCCGCTCGACACCGTCGCATAGCCCATCGTGTCTTCGTCGAAATCGTATTCCATGCCCACCTTTGGGGAGATCTCGTCCCAGTCATAATTGCATTTCACGGTAGAGCCATTGCCATCCGCAATCGCATCAGAGCAGGACTGTGGATCGGTGGGACCGGGAATCAGTATCGGTGTTTGGCTGGCGAGCTTAAGGGTAAACATGTCCAGCTCTTTTTCATCGTAGGTGTAGCGCGCGCCGACGTTCAGTCGCGTATCGCTGCGGATATGGTAGGTCGTGTTAAAAAATGCCGCGTAACTCGTCGTGTCCTGGGTGCGGTCATACCACAGCGTAAAGTCGAGCGGCACTGCCCCAATGGCTTCGTAGAGGCCATTGGCCACCGTGACATCGCTCGTGTGGTGGCCGTCTTCATACAGGTAGTAAAGCCCAGCCAGCCAATCCAGCTTGCCGCCGGTGGCATTGGTCAGCAGGAACTCCTGGCTGTACTGCTGTACATCGAGTTCACCGCCCACGGAAAAGTAGTCATAGACGGAATTGTCGGCGTCCCTGTAGGAATCCGTCTGCATGTCGATGTAACCGGTAATCGACTTCAGTGTCAGGTCGTCCATGTCCCAGGTGTTGGTCCAGCTCAGGCCCCAATTCTCATTCTTGTCCTTGTCCCGCTCGTTGAGCACGTGGCTCCTGTCAATATCATCGAGGTTTGTCTCACAGCAGAATCCACCCTGCGGACCGGCTACAAAGCGGTTGAAAAGCCCGGGAAATGTGGCCTTCTCATTGAAGTCGGTGAGCACCTGCGGATAAACGTTCTGATCTATTTTTGTGTAATTGAGTATCAGGTGAGAGTTCCACTGCTCACTGAAGTCCGTGTTGAGGTGGCTGCGCAGCACCAGTTGATCGTCATTTCCCGCGTTCGAATTGCGATCCCGCTTCTGCCAACCATCGGAGTACGTGGTGAGTACGGCCACGCTGGCCGCGACAGTGTCGGTCACCGGGAATTCCGCGTAGCCATTGAGCGAGCTGTAGTCGTACTCGCCGACGGTGAGTTCCGCGTCGTAGTCCAGGTCGCCCGTCGGCCTGCGAGTGGTGACGCTGATAGCGCCGCCAATGGTGTTCTTGCCGAAGAGAATGCCCTGCGGCCCCCGGCAGCACCAGGATCTGCTCGATATCGGGAGTTGGATGTTCGCGCCGACCGTGCGCGCCAGATAAACGCCGTCAACGTAGGTGCCTACTCCCGGATCCACGGTGAGCGCAAAATCGAATTGCCCCACGCCGCGCAGGTAGGCTTGCAGCGCGCTGCCGACACCGTTATCGGACGCCCGGATTGACATGTTGGGCGTGCGTTGCGCGATATCGGCCACGTTGAACATCTTGGTCTGTTCGATCATGGCGCTGGAGATGGCGGTGATGGAAATGGGGTTTCCTGCAGCGATTCCTCGCTTCCTGGCCGTCACCATGACCTCTTCCAGCACGGGGGCTGCGCGCGCCGGCGATATCGGCATCGTCACTGTGATCGGAAGGGTGATGGATAACGCTATCGCGAGCTTATGGCGATCGAACATGGTGGCACCTCGTTATAATTTTGATGGTTTCTCCGGCGTGTTGCGTGCACAGAGGCCAGTAAGACTGCGGTCCGAGAGTGACTATAACGTTGACGGGGATTGTGGAAAAACCACGTAGCCGCGAATTAACTGTCCATGGTGGAGGATCAATACGGTTGCCGCGCTGTCGCGGTATTCGCAATCGACCAATTGCCTATCGAATCATTGTCATCGACTCATTGACAACGGAGCATGGACAATTAAATTCCCGTGATGCCTTATCAGTGTCCCTGTTGGCCGCTACAGTGGCCCGCAAACTTCAGCGCATGGAATTCATATGGATCAGTTCAAAGGAAAACTCGCCGTCATCACCGGCGCAGGCAGTGGCATTGGCAGGGCATTGGCGACACGCTGTGCCCGTGAAGGCATGCGTGTGGCGCTGGTGGACGTGCAGCAGGGCAAACTGCAGTCGCTGGCGTCGAGGCTTGAGGCAGCGGGCACCCAGGTGTTGTCGCAGGCGCTGGATGTGTCGGACGCAGCGGCGGTGACGGCCTTCGCACAACGTTGCATCAGCGAACTGGGCGCACCGGACCTGCTGTTCAACAACGCTGGTATTTTGCGCATCGGCGAGACCTGGTCACATTCCGCCGAGGAGTGGCTGAAAATGCTTTCAATCAATGTCATGGGCGTCGTGAACGGCCTGAATGCTTTTTTACCGGCAATGCTCGAAGCGGGAAAGCCGGCGCACATTATCAACACCGGCTCCGTCGGCTCACTGGTCGCCGCACCCGCGATGGCGCAGCACACCGCCGCCAAGTGGCCGTGCGCGGCATTACGGAATGCCTCGCGTTTGATCTAGCGTCGCGAGCGGCGCCGATTGATGTATCGCTGCTGTGCCCCGGTCCCGTATTGACGTCAATCGGCGACGAATTGATGGGCATTGCACCGGGCAGCGAGGAGCCTGACCCCGCCAACCATATGATGGCCGGGCAACCCGATTTCATCACCCCCGATGAGTGCGCGGACCGCGTGTTCAAAGCTATCGGTGAGCGCAGGTTCTGGATCTTCCCGCATCCGTTCAATCACTACCTCAAGGGTAAGATGCAAGCGCTCGTCGAGGGCGAGAACCCTGTGTACCAGGAAGTCGTTTTTGACGCGAAGGGCTGACGCGATACGCTGACACGGTGTTTTGCTGTGGCAGCAGTAGCGTCGGCAGCGTTAGGTTGGAGATGCCCGGGGTCAGGCGCGTCGCAGCGTAATCGCTTTTTCCGGGCAGGCGGCTGCACATAAGCCACACGCCTGGCACGCATCGGCATTCGGTGTGAACGCCTGTTGCCACTTGTGGCGATACCCCTTTATCTTGCCGATCAGGCTCAGGTTCTTACGCTCTGCTGTCGGCAGGGTCGCGATGACAAAGACATCGTACGGACACACCTCCACGCAGGGCTCTTTCCCCTCGCAGCGGTTCCGATTCACCACCGGAACAAACTGTCCCGGTGCATGTTTGCAATCAGAGTCAGGCATGCGTCGCCGCGTTGGTGGCCAGAAATTCAAGGCATTCGCGATTGAACAGCGCCTCGTGCTCCACCATCGCCCAGTGTCCGCACTCGGAGAGCACGATCATTTTCATGTTGGGGCAATTTTTTGCCAGCGCGAGCAGGCCGCTGTCGGGCATCATCATGTCATTGGCGCCCCAGAACGCCAGCACCGGGCACTGCAACTCGCGGAGCCGCTCAGGCAGGTGGGGGATATCCATGGACACCATCACCTGGATATTCATCAGTGACATGATATGCATGCGCTGGGCCAGCAGTTCCTCGGTTACGTGGCGCGGATCATGCACCAGGCCAAACTCGAAAAGTTCGCGCAATTTCGCCGAGGTGAGCTCGCCCTCTGACAGGTAGATCTCGAACATCTTCTGCATCGCGGGCATTTGCAGGTACTCATCGCGCGGGCTCATGCCGCCAGGCGCCATCAGTATCAAACCCTCCACGAGCGCGGGATATTCCAGCGCCAGTCCCAGCGCCACCGCTCCCAGTGAATTCCCGATAACGGTACAACGGGAGACGCCGGCGGCATCCAGGGTTTGCTTGAGGCATTCGACGAAGAAAGCGAGTGGATGCGCTACGTCAGTCGGCTTGTCGGAATACCCGAAGCCGACCAGGTCAGGCACCAGGCAGCGATAGCCTTGCTGCACAAACACCGGGTAATTGCCCTGGAAATTGCTGTGCCCGCTGGCACCGGGGCCCGATCCGTGCAGGAACACCACGACCGGGCCCTCGCCTTGGTCGATGTAGTGGATGCGCTGCCCGTTGGGACATTGTGCGTAACGATCTTCCGGCAAAATGTTTGACGCCGACATGCTCACCTCTTTGGCCACAGGTTGTTGTATTGCGAAGTGCTGCGATTGCAGTGCGAAAATTGTGGCGCTGCAATCACCGCAGCGCCTGCCGAATGACACTACACGCTGGGATCGATCGACGCCTGGCCAAACAACATGCCGCCCAGGTTGATCGCGAACGGGTCGGCGATATTGGCAATGTGCGCCTGGCTGGCGAGAATGTCGTGATGCTGTTTCAGCAGTGCGCTGCCGTGTCGAATACCGGACGATCCGGCAGACTTGAGCATGCGCGACGACAGTGCAACACATTGGTCGGCCACCACGGCCGTGTTGAAACGAAATCGCGCCCGGTCCAATTCCTTGGTCACCTCGCCTGCGCGCGCGCAGGCCATCAGGTGATCGAAGTTCTGGAAGAGCGTGCCTTTCATGCTGGCAATCGCCGCATCGACTTCAGCGGCGAGCCGTTTTGCATCTGGTCGTCGTGCATCATGATGGCGCCGGCCAGCCTGGTCTTCGCGACGCTGACGTATTTTTCCAACGCGCCTTCCAGCGCGCCCAGCGTCGGCGTGGAGACCGCGCGCGAGAACACCTGCATGAATGGCAATCGGTACAGCGGCGGCTTGTGCATGAATTTCCTGCCACCGTCGTCCGCCAGCATATTGTGGGTGCGGTGCTCGGGCACAAACACGTCGTTGACGACGATATCGTGGCTGCCGGTGCCGCGCAGCCCTACCACATCCCAGTTGTCGACGATCTTGTAGTCCTTTTTGGGCAGCAGGAACGTGCGGTAGTTGAGCATGTTCCAGGGCTCTTCGGCTGTCGGTACCACGGCGCCCAGGAATACCCAGTCGCAGTGCTCGCAACCACTGGAGAAGCTCCAGCGGCCCTTGAGCATGAAGCCGCCCTCGACGGGGGTGACCTGGCCGACCGGCGCATAGGACGATGAAATCAATACCGTGCTGTCCTTGCCCCACACCTCCTGTGCCGCCGGGTCGTCAAACAGGTTCATCTGCCAGTTGTGCACGCCAATGACGCCCAGCGCCCAGGCGGACGACATGCAGGTTTTGGCGATTTCCAGCAACACAGCGTAGAACACCTGAGGATCCATCTCATAGCCGCCATACTCGCTGGACTGCAGCATTTTGAAAAATCCAGCGGCATGAAAATCCGCGATTGTGTCATCCGGGATGCGGCGGTCGCTGTTACAGGCTTCCTGTCGCGCCTCCAGCACCGGCCCCATATTCCGCGCCGCCTCGAGCAACACCTGCGCGCGCGGTGAATCCAGGCCGAAGTGGTTTTCTCCTGCGGGTTTATCCTGCTGGACTTTGGTTGCCGAGGTAGTGGTTGCGGTGGCAGTGGTTGCAGTGGCAGTCATTGGATGCTCCTGTTTTTGTAACGGCGTGCGAACGGCCGCCTGACGGACACCACCCGTTCTCGGGGTTGTCCACAGGCGTGGCCTATGTTGTCGAACGTACTGTAGATACCCGGCCAAACCGAGAGAAGGCGCTGGGGATAATTTCAGTGTTTTCCGTCGAGGTGTAATTGCGTCGGACGCGCTTACTCGACAAAGCTCCTTACTGAGATTCTGGTCGGCAGGTTGTCGGGGAGGTCGTGCAGGTACTCGATAAGAAAATCGATGAAATAGCGCACCTTGGCGGACAGGTGACGGGTATTCGGGTAAACCGCCCAGGCAATCCGATGGTAGTGGCTCCAGTCCCGGTGCTCCAGTTTGACCAGCTCGCCCCGCGCTACTGCTTCTTCAATGTAGAAATCCGGTAGCTGCGCAATGCCGATACCGGCCTTCGCCGCCGCCAGCAGGTTGGCACCGTCTTCACTGATCCAGTTGGCGGAGACTTTCACCTTGATGATGTCGCGGCGTTCAGGCGTACTGAATAGCCAGAAGCGATCGGGCGTCGCCAGGCAGTTATGCCCACTGAGTTCATCCGGGTGGTTTGGCATCCCTTTTTCTTCCCAATAGCCGGGCGATGCACACAGGCAAAGCGTGTGCCCGCCGAGTCGACGGGCAACGAAACTTGAATCCTCGAGCTTGTCGTAGCGCACGGTAAGGTCAAAGTTTTCCGCCAGCATATCCACATCGCGAAAGCTGGATTGCACCTCCACGGTCACTTCCGGGTAGTTGCGGGAAAACGCTGCTACTGCAGCCGCCATGTATTGCGTGCCGTAGCGACTGTTGAGCGCAAGCCGTAGCGTTCCACGCGGCTTTTGCTGCATGTGCGACAGCGTGGATTCAGCGCGGTCGAACTGTTCTGCCATGTCCTTGCAATAGCTGAAAAACGTATTGCCGCTCTCGGTGAGCGTGAGGCGGCGCGTGGTGCGCTGCAGCAGGCGCACGCCCATGCGATCCTCGAGCAGGCTGACCTGTTTGCTGATATACGATTTGGATACACCGAGCTGATCGGCGGCGGCCGTGAAACTCCCGGTCTCCACCACGCAAATATATTCTTCGATGCCCTCCCAACGACCCACGTTCATGCCTCCATTTTTAATTATTCACATGTTGCAGAAGCGTGACCCGAAAATCGCGTACTACTGGCGTTGTTTCGATAAATCACTACTTATCGTTGAGGTCGCGGAATGCCTCATCCTGCAGTCGCCTCACGCGGGAATATAAGCGCAATTATTGTTCCCCTACAAGCTGAATAAGCCTTCGCTGGAAACAATCTGGCCACATACACAGCGTTCTCTCTTGCGCGCGGTTCGTGTAGTTTGTCGCGATCAGAATAATGTGTGAAGGAAACTGCAATGTTGATTGGACGCCAGGGTTCCCGGCTTTTTCCGGGCGATACCTGCTAGTGACCAAGTCTCGTAATCCTGCTCGGCACAGATCCCTGCCAAACGCTCTGCGGGGAGCTGCTCTGGCGCTGGCGTTCGCGCTGTTGACACTGGACGCAACAGCACAGGCGCGACCAAACATCGTACTGATCGTGGCGGATGATATCGGCTACTCCGATTTTGGCGCGTTCGGCGGCGAGATCGAGACACCCAACATCGATGCGCTGGCAGCACGCGGCGTGCGCTTTTCCAACTTCCACGCGGCGTCCAGTTGCGCGCCCACCCGCGCGATGTTGCTGACCGGCGTGGACAACCACCTGGCCGGCGTCGGCAGCATGCGCGAATTGATGCCGCTGTCGCATCGGGGCAAGCCCGGTTACGACGGCGTGCTCAACGACCGCGTGCAGACGATTGCAAGTTTGCTGCAGGCCTCGGGGTATCGCACGTCCATAGCCGGCAAGTGGCATCTGGGCGAAGAGCCCCACAACCTGCCTCCGGCGCGCGGCTTTGATTTCTCGGTGATACAGGCCGACAGCGGTTCCGACAATTTCGAAATGCGCGCGTACCTGCCGATGAAACCGGAGGCCTATTGGTACGATAAAGGCGAGCGCATGTCGGCTTTGCCGGAGGACTTCTATTCCTCCACGTTTTTCGTCGCCAGGACAATTGAGTTCCTGCAATCGACGCAGTCGGATGGCGGCCCCTTTTTCGCCTATATCGCCTTCCAGGCCAATCACACCCCGATTCAAGCTCCCGGCGCGTTCATCGATCACTATCGCGGCCGCTATACGCAGGGGTGGGAAGAAATCCGCAACGCGCGCATCGAGAAAATCAAAGAGTACGGACTGGTCGATGAACAGGCGACACTGGCTGCGGGTCCATCGCAGGAAGAGTGGGATCCGCTCGACGCAGGGCAGCAGTATTTTGAAGCCCGTCGCATGCAGGCGTATGCGGGCATGGCGACGGCGATGGACCATGAGATCGGTCGCTTGCTGGAGTATCTTCGCGACACGAATCAATACGACAATACGGTGTTTGTGATTCTGTCCGACAACGGCGCGACGACCACCGAGCCGTATGAAAACGCATTTGCCAGGCGCTGGTTCGAGAAGAATTACCGGCAGGACGTTGAAACCCTGGGAGAGAAAGGCAGTTGGGTGGCGGCGGGGAAGCGCTGGGGACAGGTTTCAAACACGCCGTTCAGCGGTTACAAATTCAACGCCGGCGAGGGCGGTGTTCGAGTCCCGCTGATTATTGCGGGATTACCGGCGATCGACCCGGGTGCGGTCTATCGTGAATTCGCATACATCACGGATCTTGCCCCGACGCTGCTAGAGATTGCGGGCGTTGCGCTACCGGCAGTCGAAGACGGTCGTGAAAACATCACGGGCAAAAGCCTGTTGCCAACTTTCACGGGCGAAGCAAGTCCCGTACACCGCGTCGACGAGGCGATAGGCTACGAATTTTCCGGCAATTCGGCGCTGTATCGCGGGGACTACAAGCTGGTGCGCAACCAGCCGCCGGCCGGGGACAGCCAGTGGCGCCTGTACCAGATCAGCAGCGATCCCGGCGAGACCACTGACCTCAGCGCGCGCATGCCCGAACTCTTCGCGGCGCTGCAGGCGCAGTACGACGCGTACGCGAGTGCGGCCGGTGTCCTGCCGCTGCCGGACGATTACTCACTCAACAGGCAGGTATTGGTCAATGCGCTGGTATTCGTCTACCTGCCAAAGTATCTGCCCTGGCTTGGCGGCGGTCTGGCGCTGGTCATCGCTTACGTCATTTACCGGCGTCGCCGGAGAGCGGGTCAATGAAGCGCTGCACACTGCAGGCGCAGTACGTGGGAATGCACACGCAATGAATCGAACGTTGAAATCGTTTCTCGCGGGCCTCGGCGCGCTCGCGCTGCTCGGCTGCAGTCCAGTCGATGATCCCACGCTGTTTCCGGCGTTCGATCCGGCCACGGCGGAACCACCGCCGCCCAAGCCTGCTGTTGAACACAAAGACATCCGCCACCTGCTGTGGGGCGACCTGCACATCCACACCAGTTATTCCACCGATGCCTATGCGCTGGGTGTAAAGGCCACGCCGGACGATGCCTATGTGTTTACGCGCGGCGGCACTATCGAGCACGGCGCAGGTTATCCGATTCGCATTGACCGCCCACTGGATTTCGCCGCCGTCACCGACCACTCGGAGTACATGGGCGTGGCCAGGGTGGACGATACCATTACCCTGCCGCTGGAAAAGCGCAGCCTGCGCGAGCGCCTGTTGAATGACGGCCCGCTGTCGCTGTCGCTGGCGATGGCCATGATCATGCGCGACATCACCGGCCTCGAAACATTCGGGGACTCGCCCGAGGTGCGCAAGATACAAAGCGACGCCTGGCAACTGATGATTGAGACCGCCGCCGCCCACTACGAGCCGGGCGTATTCACCACCTTCATAGGCTACGAATGGTCGTCCATGCCCGATGGCCAGAACCTGCACCGCAATGTGATCTACCGCGATACCAACGTGCCGCAGCGGCCGTTCACCTCGCTGGATTCCAATAACCCGGAAGATCTCTGGGACGCGCTGGACGAGCAGCGCGCGCAAGGCAAGACGGTTCTCGCCATCCCCCATAACGGCAACGTCTCCAACGGCCTGATGTACGACCGGGCGCAGTTTGGCGGCAGTCCGATAACGGCGGACTACGCGCAGCAGCGCCTGCGCAATGAGCCGGTGAGCGAGATTTTGCAGATCAAGGGCAGCTCGGATACGCATCCACTGCTGTCGCCGCAGGACGAATTCGCCGATTTCGAAATCATGACCTCGCAGCTGAGTCCGAGCGGTGCCTTCAGCGAACCGCGCGGCAGCTATGCCCGCGACGCGCTGCGCGCGGGCATCGAGTTTTCCCACAGCGAAGGTTTCAATCCCTACGCGTTCGGCGTGATCGGCAGCAGCGACAGCCACAACGCCAGCACGCCGGCGCAGGAGGACGATTATCACGGCAAGTTGCCGCTCATGGATGGCACCGCCGGATTGCGGCTGGGCGAATCGATCCTTCTGCCAGACTCACTGCGCCGCTCGGCCCGCTGGGGCAGCGCCGGCCTCGCCGGCGTTTGGGCGCAGGAAAACACGCGCGAGTCGATCTACGATGCACTGGCGCGCAAGGAAACCTTCGCCACGTCTGGCCCGAGAATCAGCCTGCGCTTCTTCGGCAGCTTCGATTACAGCGCTGCTATGCTGGACAGCACCGAGTTGCTGCAGCTCGCCTACGCGCGAGGCGTGCCGATGGGTGGCGTACTCTCCAACCCGGCAACGCAGAGCGCGGAGTTAGCCAGCGCCGACTCCCCTGCCCCAACGTTCATCCTCTGGGCGGCCAAGGACCCGGAGGGCGCGAACCTGGATCGCGTGCAGATCATCAAGGGCTGGGTGGATGCCGAGGGCAACAGCCACGAAACAATATTTGATGTCGCCGTCTCGAGCGACCGTCAACGGGACGCCAGCGGCAAGGTGCCCGCCGTGGGCAATACGGTGGATGTTGCCGCCGCCACCTACGACAACAGTATCGGCGAGGGGCAGTTGAGCGCATTCTGGCAAGATCCGGAATTCGATCCGGCGCAGGAGGCGTTCTACTACGCGCGCGCCATCGAAATCCCGACGCCGCGCTGGTCCACCTACGATGCGATGCGCCTCGGCGTCGAGGCACCGGACCCGGTGAGCATCCAGGAGCGCGCGATCAGTTCGGCGATCTGGTATCAAGTCGGTGAATAACCGATAGCAATTCGACCCCTTTCTATCGCCAGAAAATACTTGTTCAGTGCCAGTGATCGGCTCTGCTCGGGAAGGCAATTTCGCCCGCTTCCCCGATACTCGCTGACGAAATTGCCTTCCCGAGCAGAGCCTTGATCCGAGTGTACGAAAGGGACAGTTGCCTCGTCGTTAGCACTGAAAGAGGGTACGGGTGGTGGGGTGTGCGATTCATCCGCGAGTATCGGGGAAGCGGGTGAATCGCACACCCCACCGCCCGATCCCGTCAACGAAGCGCAACAGGAAGCAAACGAATCGCCGATCCGTCGCCCGATCCCGTCAACGAAGCGCAACAAGAAGCGAACGAACAGCACATCCACCGCCCGATCCCACCAACAAAGCGCCAGAAACCGAATACCCGCTGTCTGGAAACACTCAAACCACGCCCAACGGTTTTTCACCTCTCCCCACACGTGTACTTTGTACCGTCAATTAACAATAAGGAGGCTGCAATGTCCGACCCCACGCTGGAACCGATGATCAAACCTGGCGAAATCAGCCAGTGGCCCATGCTCAAGATTGTGTACCGCACCGATCCTGCCAGGCTCGCCGAGCTGCTGCCGCCGGGTATCGAGAGCAGCGCCGCCCCCAACGTGAACCTGACGATTTACAACCTGCCCGTCAATAACGAACCGGAATACGGCATCCTGATGACGGTCGATGCAACGTACAACGGGATGCCCGGCGAGTGGGCGCTGGGTTATGGCATCGACCAGGAAGCGCCGATTTTCATCTGCCAGTCCGCCAACGGCCAGCCGAAGTTTCCCTGCGACACCGCATATTTTCGCGCCGGCGAAAAAGTGACCGCGCGCTGTACCCACCAGGGTTACACCTTCGTGGAATTCGAAGGGACCCTGGGCGACGAGGATGCACTGCCCGCCGGGGGCGTTGAGCGCAATGAGTGGTGGGTCAAGGTGTCGCGGCAGGTAGGGTTCGGCAAGGGCTATGATTTCCCGCCGCACGTCGTGCGCGTGCATGGAAAGTACGGTCCCGGCCACCGCATCGCGCTCAACGGCAAGCTGACGCTGCGCGAGAGTCCCTGGGATCCCATCGCCACGCGCCTGCCGCTGCTGGAACAGCTCAGCGCACATCTGTGGTGGCCGGAGTATTTGAGCCGCGACATCATGCTGGAAGGGCCGCTCGACCCGGAGGGCTTCTGGCCGCACATCGACACGATCTCCGGCAGTCGCTGGCCGGGCCATCTCGGCGGCCCCATCTACGGCTGACCGTGACTGAAGCAAACTGAGTGAGGGAGTAATTGACATGAACCGCTATTTGATTGTGTCCACGGACGGACACGCCGGCCTGCCCATGGCAGGTTACCGGGACTACCTGGAGAGCAAGTACCACAACGCATTCGACGAAGGCCTGGCCCTGCAGCGTCAAATGACCCGCTTGATGGAGGAGAAGCTGCTGCTCGACGAATTCAACGACAAGTGGCGCATGGGTATCGAGGACGATCTGAAGGGTGCGTGGGATGGCGCGGTGCGCAACCGCGTCATCGACGCCGACGGGGTTGCCGCGGAAGTGCTGTTTCCCGACGGCATCACCGAACAGAATGCGCCACCCTTTGGCGCTGGACTTGCACTGAAGCCCTGGGGCGTGGACCCGGAGCTGCAATGGGCGGGCGCGCGGGCGCACAATCGCTGGATGGCCGAGTTCTGCAAGGAGGATCCGGTGCGCCGCATCGGCCTTGCCATCGTGCTGATGCTGTACGACGTGGACGAAGCGCTGGCGGAAGTGAAATGGGCCCATGCGAACGGCCTGAAAGGCATCCTGATCCCGTCGTTGATGGGGGACAGGGATGGCTACAACCACCCGAAGTACTACCCGATATGGGCGTTTTGCGAAGAGCACAGGATGGTCGTGCACACGCACTCCGGCCCGTCGCCGGATTACGATTTCACCCTGCCCGGCGCCATCGGCATCTTCCTCACCGAGTTCGCGTGGTGGGCCGGACGCCCCATGTGGTACATGATCTTTGGCGGCGTGTTCGAGAAATTCCCGCGCCTCAAATTTACGATGACCGAGGTCAGCCCATTCTCGAGTGCCGCACCTGCTCGAACTCATGGACGTGCGCGCCTCGGTCAAGCACACCAGCGGCAAGCTGGGGGATTTTCGCAGCAACCTCACCCCTGACCCCCAGCGAGTACTTCAAGCGCAATTGCTGGGTCGGCGCGTCGGCCCTGTTCGATGAAGGCTCTACCGCCGTGCGCCACCAGATCGGCATCGACCGGGTGATGTGGGGCACGGACTATCCCCACCCCGAAGGGTCCTGGCCGCGAACGCACGAAAAACTCGTGACCTACATGAAGGGCCTGCCGGAGTTAGAGATAGCGGCTATGCTGGGCGGCAATGCGTTGGACTGCTACGAACTGGATGTCGGTCCACTCAATGCGATCGCAGCGCGCATCGGCCCATTGAAATCCGACTTCGTTGACGCGGCGGCCTGACACCGCGAGGAGCACAGCCATGTCCGACCGATTCCCCATGCCCATGCCGTACGGCTGGTTCTGCATCGGCCACAGCGACGAACTCGCTGTCGGCGAGGTGCGCAACATTCATTATTTCGACCGCGACATGGTGTTGTTTCGCACCGCGTCCGGCAGGGTTGGCCTGTCTCACCCCGCCTGTCCGCACCTCGGGGCACACCTCGGGCACGGCGGCACGGTGCAGGGTGAATCCATCCGCTGCCCCTTTCATCACTGGCAGTACGATACCGACGGCGTCATCACCAACATCCCCTACGCCAGCCGCATCCCGCCGAAGTGGGAGGGCAAGCCCTGCCTGAAGACGTATCCGGTGTGCGAGAAGAACGAAGTGATCTGGGCCTGGTACCACCCCGAGGACGAAGCCCCCGATCACGAGGTGATCGCGCTGGAGGAAATCAATGATCCGGCGTGGACCGCGCGGCAGCGCTTCCAGTGGACCGTCAACTCCTGCCCGCAGGAGATTGCCGAGAACGGCGTGGACGTCGCTCACTTCAAGTTTGTGCACGGCATGGAAGCGGTGCCGGAAGGTGAAACCACCTACGACAGGCATATCCGTCGCAGCCGGGTGAGCGGCTCGCGCACCGTCAACGATGCCTCCGGAAACGAGGTGCGGATCGATACTCGCGTGGAGGTGGTGCAAAACGGCGCGGGCCAGAAGTGGGTGCGCTTTTCGGGATTCATGGACTACCTGCTGCAGACACTGGTGACGCCGGTGAACGACGATAGCGTGGAAGTGCGCTTTATCTATATCCACCAGCCGTACCCGGAAGACTCCTTCCAGCACCTCGGGATGCAGTTCGCCATCGATAGCACCAACGGACAGGGCGGCGTGGAGGGCGACATCCCTATCTGGCACCACAAGTTCCACCTGCGCACGCCGATACTGTGCGATGGCGACGGGCCGATCATGCGCTTTCGCAAGTATTTCGCGCAGTTCTACGTCGGCGGCCCGTACCCCGGTGAGGACGACGTGCCCGTGGATCTCGAAGCAGTGTCCTGACGGGAGGTCAGGGGACAGGAGGCTAGGGACAGACCCCAATTAATTGTTGAGGCGGGGACAGACCCCAATTAATTACTTGTCATTAATTGGGGTCTGTCCCCGTCGGCAGCACCGTCTGCGCCGCCTGCCCCGCTATATAACAAACAACGGAGTTACACGAGATGACGAATACTTTCCAGGGAAAAACGGCGGTGATTACCGGCGGCGCCTCGGGCGTGGGACGCTGCCTGTGCGAACTGTTCGCCCGGCAGGGCATGAACGTGGTGATGGCCGATGTCGAGGCCACGGCCCTGGCGAAATCCAGCGCTGAACTGCAGGCAAAAGGACTCAATGTCATCGGCGTGCAGGCCGACGTCACCAGCCCTGACTCTATGGCTGCGCTGGAGGCGGCCAGCCGCAAGGCGTTTGGCAACATCCACGTGCTGCTGCAACAACGCGGGCGTCGGCATCAAGGAAGCGCAGCGCCGCATGTGGACGCTCACGCCCAATGACTGGGACTGGGGCTTCAGTGTCAATGTGATGGGGTCGCCAACGGCGTGCGCGCCTTCGTGCCGAATATGCTGGCGCACGGGGAAGCGGGCCACGTCGTGAATACGTCCTCCGCCAACGGTGGCCTCCACTCCATGCCGACCACCCCGATCTACGCCGCCACCAAGGCGGCCGTGACCAGCATGAGCGAGGTGCTGCACTACCAGTTCCTGATGGAGGGCGCTGCGCTCAAGGCGCACGTGCTGTTCCCCGGGCCGCACCTGGTGAACACCAATATCCTGAGTTCCATGCGCAACCGCCCCGATCACCTGCGCGATGACAACGAGCCGGTGGCCTACACCACCATGGCGGACCTGGCCAAGGCCTCGGGACTCCAGAACCTGCTGCTCACCGAACCGGAGGAGGTGGCAGAGACTTGCCTGGCCGGGATCAGGGCGGGCAAATTCTGGATACTGCCCGCCAGCGAGAGCGGCGACGCGCAGGTACGAATGCGCACCGAAAGCATCCTGGCCCGCACGAATCCAACCCTGACGGCGTAGGACCTGGGGACAGACCACGTTAATGGCTCGTCATTAACGTGGTCTGTCCCCAACTCTTGGGCATATGGACGCATCTTTCCTGCAACTACTCTTAGGCATCGCGATATTCGCGATACTGTTCAGCATCGGTATCGGGCTGTCCATTGCCGATTTCCGCCAGGTTGTTGCCCGGCCTCAGGCATTCGTTCTTACGCTCGCCTGCCAGGTGCTGTTGCTGCCGGCGCTCGCCATACTGATTGCCCGAATTTTCGAGGCTCAACCATGGCTGCGTTCGGATTGTTGTTGCTGGCGGTGTGTCCCGGTGGCGTCACCTCCAACCTGTTCACGCGCCTCGCCGGCGGATTTACCGCGCTTTCCGTGTCCCTGACCGCAGTGAATTCGATGCTGGCGGTGGTGTCGATTCCCGCGGTTCTCTTCGTGGGCCAGGGCTTGCTCGGCACGCAGGCCCAAATTGTGGCAATCCCGTTCGACTACCTGGCCAAGCAATTGCTGGTCATCACCTTTGTACCCGTGGTGTTGGGCCTGCTGGTCAGGCACTTCGCACCGCGCGCTGCCGCGCGGCTGGAACCCCTCCTGTTCCCGCTGACGTCGTCGCTGTTCTTTTTATTGATATTTTCCGTGTGGTATACCGAATTCGAGACCTATCGCAAGGCGTTCATCGAAGCCGGCGCGCCAACGTTGGCGTTATTCGCCGCAGCCTGCACCTGCTCGCTGTTCATCGCCCGACGTTTCGGCCTCGAAAAGCGCGAGCGTATTGCGATGGTGTTTGAGGTCGGCATACAGAATCCGCCGGTGGCCTTCTTCATCGCCGTCAACATCTTGCAGGATATGGCGCTGATGCCGCCATCGGCCGTGTATTCCGTGGTGATGGTGGTCGTATCGATGATGCTGGTGCCGATGACGCGGCGTTTTCCTGCTTTCCCCTGAAAGCTTGGGGACATGAGATTGTGGACAGACCACGTTAATGACGTGAGCTTGGGGACAGACCACGTTAATTCCGCGTCATTAAGCTGGTCTTTCCCCAGCCTCCACCCACCTCCCCCATCTACCTGCGAATCCTGGCCAGCAGCTCGGGCGTGACATGCGCCGCACTGTGCACGGCCAGCGCGGCACAGCAGGCCTGCTCCACCTGCGCCAGCGTTTCCTCGATACTCAACTGCCGTCCGGCCCACATCCCGAATAGACCCAGCACCAGCAAAACCAGGTGGCGAGTCAACTGATCGGCGTCAACGCCGGACTGCAGCTCGCCACTTTCGACAGCAGCGGCAATCCGCGGCTGCAGCACGCGCGTTATCCACTCGATGCCCACGTCCCGCAGCGCCTGCTCCGGCGCCGTCATGATCGACCAGAACAGGCCGCGCAGATGTTCATCCAGCGCGGGCTGTGCGGCCTTCAAGCCATCGAGGAAGGCCAGCAATGTACCCATCGGGCCGGGGGCAGCGCGCGGCGGCAGCACGGTATCGAGTGTGCGGGTAAGCAGTTCCGCCAGGATGGCGGTTTTTGAGCCGAACAGGTTGTAGGGGGTGCGCAGGCTGACGCCGGCGTATTCGGCCAGGTAGCGCATGGAGAGCCGCTCCGGCCCCTCCTCGCGCAGGATGGTCTCAGCGGCGGCGAGGATACGGTCGCGATTGCGTTGCTTGTTCTGTTCATGCAGGGTCATGCAGGGACTATAACACGATATATATTTATAACGCGTTGTAATTTATTGTCTCGTGGGCTACATTGGCTAGCGCTACACAGCGGCGCAACCCGCCATTTGCAACCCCTGCCAGCAGCGAGGTGTCCATGAACCGCTCTTCTTCAACCCACCTACACCTGGGCTATACCCCGGCAGAGCTGGCCAGCAGCCCGTACGCCCAATTCTTCGATCCCGTGATGCAGCCACTGCCGGAGCATGTGCGCGAGGCGCTGGCTGTCGGCGCCGTGGCCCATGCGCTGCTGCCCCCCGTGTCGCGCGCAAGCGAGTTGCAGCGCAGCGGTTATGCCGCCGTGGAAACCGGCTATACCGTGTGTCCCGACGGCGCCGTGCACATCGCGGCCCTGACCCGGATGCCGGGAGTGACGCCGGCGATGTGGGACTGGTGGTTCGCCTGGCATGGCAGCGAGGCACAGCGCTACAAACTGTGGCACCCGGATGCGCATGTGCACGTCGGCTGGAAGGACGGCCAGGGCGAGCTGGACCACTACGTGGGCCGCGTATCGCAGGTAGTGGAGTATGTCGGGGCGCAACTGCTGCGCGTCGAGGTAGGGTTTGTCACGCCCGGGACGCTGGGGTTGGACGAGGCCCAACTCAAATCCAGTGGTGAAACCGCAATCTGCGCCCGCCTCGGCATGACGGTGGGCGGCATTGCCGCCAAGAGCGGCTGGCTGCTGCACCACATACGCCCGGTGCAGGGCGGCGCGGAAATGCGGTCGCGCTTCTGGCTGGCCGGGCCCAATGTGCGCCTGATGGGCTGGGAGGGCGCCGCCGGTCGCTGGCTGGGCAACGTGGCGGGCAAGCTGCTGTCCCCTCCCCGGCACCAGGTCACCGAACTGCTGGTGCACGACGCGCAGGAAATGCAGCACCTGGCCGCCAGATTGCCGAATTTGTACGCCGCTTTTGGCCCGGGTGCAGCAGCGTCAACGGCGCGTGCAGGGGGGCGTGCAGGGGTGCATGGAGAGCCGCGCCCATGAAGCGCCCGACAGGCACAGGACGCACACTGGAGCGCGGCGCACCGGGCTTCGACGACGCCGTGCTCGGCACCAGTTTCAATGCGCGCGATCCCGGCCATCGGCCCCGCGTACTGGTGCAGGCGAACACCGCGGCGGATGTCGTGGCGGCCGTGAACCGGGCGCGGCGCGACAACCTGACCATCAGCATCTGCTCCGGCGGCCACAGCTGGGCGCAGAATCATTTGCGCGACGGCAATCTGCTGCTGGACTTGTCGCGGCTCAACGCAATCGAAGTCGACACGGACAATCACGTGGCGCGCGTCGGTCCCGGCTGCTGGAGCGTGGATCTGGACACGCGATTGAGACGGCACGGCCTTTTTTTCCCGGTCGCCCATGCGCCGGACGTGGGCCTCGGTGGTTTCCTGCTGCAGGGCGGCTTCGGCTGGAACAGCCGACAGGTGGGCCTGGGCTGCGAGAATGTCGTGGGGCTGGACCTGGTGCTGGCCGACGGCTCGCAGGTGCATGCCAGCGAACAGGAAAATGCCGACCTGTACTGGGCGGCGCGCGGCGCGGGACCGGGGTTTTTCGCCGTGGTGGTGCGCTATCACCTGAAGTTGCACGCACGGCCGCGCTTCTGCGGCATGCTGGCGCAGGTGTTCGCGATGCAACACCTGGAAGACGTATTTGCGTGGGCTGACGCGGTGGGCGCGCAGGTGAGCCGCAACGTGGAGTTCCAGTTGCTGCTGACGCCCAGCGCGATGGGCATTTTCAAACCGGGTATCGAGGTGCTCGCACCGGTCATGGCAGACACCTGGCGCGAGGCGCGCGCCGCCGTCGCGTTCGTTAAACACAACCCGCTGCGCCGCAAGGCCAGTTTCACGACGCCGCTGTTGCCGGCGTCGACCGCGCTGCTGTCATGGGCCGCATCGTTCACCCATTTCCCCGCGCGCATGCACTGGTGCGCCGACAATATCTGGACCAATGCGCCGATCGCGGATTTGCTGCCGGGTATTCGCGCGGTGGCCGACACGCTGCCCCCGGCGCCCAGCCATGCGCTCTGGTTGAACTGGTATCCGCCGGCGCGGCGCGACGACATGGCCTTCTCGCTGGAGGGCAATCGCTATTTCGCGGTGTACGGCGAATGGAAGCACGCCCGCGACGACGCGCGGTATGCCAACTGGGCGACCGAGCAGATGACGCGGATGTCCGCACACGGCCTCGGCAGCCAGCTCGCGGACGAGAACCTGGGGCGGCGTCCGGCGCACTTCATGGCACCGGCCAATCTGCAGCGGCTGGACAGCATTCGCGCCGCGCGCGATCCCGACAGGCGCTTCTGCAGCTGGATGGGGCGGCCGGACTTGCTGCAATAAACCGGGTGGCGATCAGGCGCGGGCAAGCCTGGGGACAGACCACATTAATGACCCGTCACTAACGTGGTCTGTCCCCAGTCCCCTGGTTGAACACACATGCCCTGCCAGAATTGTCGCTGAAATCGATCAGATGGGTTAGCATAACCATACTGACCATTATGGTCTGAGAAATAATGGAGAATACCCATGATCACGGAAACCAGCGCCGTCACCTTTCGCCAAAATCTCGGTGAGATGCTGAATCGCGTCCAGTACCGGCAGGACAGCGTGATCATCAATAAGGATGGCAAGCCAGTTGCCGCCCTGATTGATGCCCGCTTGTTCGAACGGATTCGCCGCATGCAGGACCGTTTCGAAGCGTTGTGCCAACGTATTGAGGCGGGATATTCGAGCGTGCCAGAACCCCAAGGGATGGAGGAAATCGAGGCTGCGGTGCAACTGGAACGCCAGATCAACGCCAAACCTGCTAATCCCTGATTCCGTTCGGCCATGCCAAGAGTTGTCCTGGACACCAACGTGCTACTGTCGGGAATTGCGTATCCGGCGAGCATACCGGGCAAGATTCTGGCGCAGTGGCGCAACGGCTCCGTGGAAGTATTGTTGTCCGCTTACATTCTGGACGAGCTGCGAAGAGTTCTCCCGCGATTAGCGCACCGCCATGGCCTGACTGCAACCGAGATCAACGACCTGGTGGATGCGTTATCGATTCAGGCGGAGATCATCGAGCCACGCCCTGCGCAGGAGCCACGCCTGCGTGATACCGCAGACGAGCTCGTACTGGATACCCTGCTTACCGCGTTACATACCTCAAGCTCGGATTATCTCATCACCGGGGACAAGGACCTGCTGGCCGTGGCAGATCACTACCCGATTCTGACGCCAGCGCAATTCTGGTCGCGCCATGGTGGACCCTGAATGTGTATGAATAGCTCCAAATTTGCCGCAAAGCGCGGCGTTGGGTCCAAGGAGAGTAGATATGATGAGTATCGCGTCAAGGGACGACACCAAAATCGCGTACGCACGCAGCGGTGACGGTCCCCCGCTTGTGCTGGTGCATGGCACTGCAGCGGACCACTCGCGCTGGACATCGGTTCTCGCAGCGCTTGAACAGCGCTTTACCGTATACGCCATGGATCGGCGTGGTCGTGGTGCCAGCGGCGACTCCGCTGACTACGCCATTGCGCACGAGTTCGACGACGTGGCCGCGCTCGTGGACTCAATTGGCGAGCCGGTTGTCCTGCTGGGGCACTCCTACGGTGCGATCTGCTCACTTGAGGCGGCACTGCGCACGGATCGCGTGCGCAAGCTCGTGCTCTACGAACCGCCGATCCCTGTGGGCCTGCCTATACATCCGCCTGGCTCGATCGAGCCACTCCAGGCGCTTCTCGACAAGGGAGAAAAGGCCGGCGTGGTCACCACGTTCCTCACCGAGATCGTCCACATGCCTGAGTGCGAGTCACGGTGCTTCAGTCGCAGTCGAGCTGGAGTGGCCGCGTGGCAGCTGCGCAAACCATTCCGCGCGAGTTGCGGGCGGCCGAGGGCTATCGCTTCGATCCGGCACAGTTCAAGGCATTCAAGGTGCCCACATTGCTCCTGCTTGGCGGTGATAGCCCTGCGTTTTTCAAGGCGGCGATCGACGTGGTGCATGCTGCGCTGCCGTCGAGTCGGCTTGTTGTCCTTCCAGGGCAGCAGCACGTGGCCATGAACACGGCACCTGCCCTGTTCTTGAATGAAGTTCTGACATTCATTGCCAACTGAACCGGCGCGCCACCGTCGATGCTCGCGTTGCCCGACAATGGGTTCCAATGGACGTACCCGCCTTGCGGGGCCGCTCCTGAACTTAGGCGTGTGTGCCGGGCATGTCAGTAGACCAGTCGGGTGAAAGTCCCGATAACAGGTAGCAGGTACTGGACTCGCAGATTGACTATATACATCGGGACGGCCAAACACCTTCGGACCATTTTCCGGTGACCGCCATCCTGCAGTGAAAAGCCACAGTGATTTCCCTGCGCCTGCGGCAATTAGCTGGCGCGCTGCCGACATCAACGACTGCAGCCCGGCGGCTCCATTACGCAAACCTGCTCCTGAACATGAAATAGACGGCGCCGACCAGACAGATGCCCGCCCACAGATAGTCGAGTTTCAGCGGCTCCTTGAGGTACATCACCGAGAACGGCACGAATACGGTCAGCGTAATCACTTCCTGCAGGATTTTGAGCTGCGCCACCGACAGCACTGTGAAACCGATCCGGTTTGCGGGAACCTGGAACAGGTACTCGAACAGCGCGATCCCCCAGCTCACCAGCGCGGCAATGATCCACGGCTTGTGATTGAGTTCCTTGAGATGCGCGTACCACGCAAAAGTCATGAACACGTTGCTACAAATCAGCAGGAGTATCGATGTCAGGACCGGATGCATGCTTGGCTCCTCGTGTAAATTACGCCTCCAGGGCGCGCCGCTATTTAAACTCGCCGTGGCGCGGCTTGCGCTGCCCGAACAGCACTGCCTGTGCATTGTCGTACAGGTAATGTTCCAGTATCCCGGGCCGCAGGTCGAGTTCCTGCGCTTCGGCCAGGCAGCGGTCCATCGACAGCACCGGATGGTCGGACGCAAACATGATCTTGTGCTTGCCGCGCGTATTCATGTAATGCAGCAGTGATTCCGGCAGGTACTTCGGCGAATAGGCCGAGGTCATCATGTACAGGTTGCGGTATTTGATCATCAGCCTGATCGCCAGCTCCCACCACGGGTCGGCGCCGTGCTGCATGATCAGTTTCAGCTCGGGAAAGTGCAGGCACACCCGGTCCAGGTACATCGGATTCTGGCACTCACCCGGCACCGGCGGTCCCGGCAGGCCCGTGTTCACGCCCACCGGCATGTCCATTTCCACGCACTTGGCATAGAGCGGGTAATAGATCGGGTCGTTCGGCGGCAGATCCAGCTCGAACGGCGTCACCCTGGCCATGATGACCGGGTAGTCGCGCGCGAGATCTTCCATCGCCCACAGTGCCTTCATGCCTTTTTTCAGCCGGGGTTGCGCGGCGAGATAAAAGCGGCCGGGGTATTTCGTGGTGAAGTCCAGCACGCGCTGTTCCGGGCGGTGGGGATCGACAGTGAGGAAGCACTTTTCCATGCCTATCCTGTCCATCCTCTCAATGAGTTCATCCGCCTCGATGTTGCGAAAAAAATCGTCGCCCGCCTTGAAGTATTCGTCCTTGACCTTTTGCATGAAGGGCGTATCCGCCATCGCGCCCATGCTGACATTCACCCACGGATCTATTGCCTTGATTGCCATGCACCGCGCTCCTACTGTTTATTGGATAAAGATTCGCCGGCCCGCATGCGGCGATGGATGACCACCGGGATCAGCGTCATGAACATGCTCACGCCGCCGTACAACAGCGCCACAAACAACACACCGTCGCCGATTGGATCGAGCACCCCGGGCTGCGCCGGAAAAACCGTCGCCTTGACGGCAATGGCGAGCGAGATATTGCGAAACGTCGCCTCAACACTGATCGCCAGCGCATCGGGGGACGTCATGCGCATTGCTTTGGCAACCAACACGGCGCTCCCCTGCACCAACAGCGCGAAAATCACCAGTGTGACCACGCCGATGACGCCATAGGTGGTCGCATCAAGACGTCCACTCCCGGCCGACCCCACCACGATTCCCAGCACCAGCAGCAGGCTGAGGCGGATAACCCATTTGGCAAACTGCGCCGCGTAGTACGTGGTGGTGCGCGACTTCAGCCACATGCCCAGCATCAGCGGGACGAGCAATGTCGCGAAGATGTCACGCGCTATGAGTCCCACTGGCATCGAGAAATCCTCGGGCAGGTACTGCGACACCAGCAGTTGCAGCAGCAGCGGTGTCGTGCCCAGCGCCGCCACCGTGGTGATGGACGTCAGCGCAATCGACAGCGCGATGTTGCCGCGGCCATACAGGGTCAGGATATTGGTCAGGGTGCCGCCGGGCACGGCGGCGACGAAGACCAGCCCGACCGCAAGACCAATGGGAATCGGCATCCATTCGCCGAGCGCGAACGCAATCAGAGGCACCAACGCCCACTGGAAGACAAATCCCACCGCCAGGCCTTTCGGGTTCTTGATTTCCAACAGGAAGTCGTTCGGCGCCAGCAACGCGCCCATGCCCAGCATTGCCAGGAACAACTGGGAGGATGCGAGCGGATACTCGTAGTCGGCGTAGTTATTGAAAAAGTGCTGGAACGCGTCAATCAACATGGCAATAAAACCCTGGCCTGATGGTTCGCGAAGATTGTACTGCGCGAGGCTTGCCGTATACGGGGTTGTGGTTTCACAAGCCTAGGATTTCGCACCGGGTCCCAGTTTAGTCATCAGGTCGTGTTCCATCGCGCGCACGCCCGCGCCCGCATGCTGCTCCTTCAACGCGGCCAGCGTGGGATAACCTTTTGCGGCCTCGGCATCCCACTCGTCGGCGAATTGACCGGAGTCGATATGGCGGACAATGTCGCGCATCACCGCCGACAGATCCAGCGCATCGTAGCGCCCGCGACGCGATAACTGCCCGTACTGGCTGGCCGGTGAATGGTGCTCCAGCTGCGCGACAAAGCCTTCCGTGCGCAGCAGGCCGTAGTTGCGCTCGACCTCGCCGGACAGGAACAACTCCGTCAACACCGCCTCCAGCGGAATGCCGTGCTCCAGCATGGTGACGACGAACGCGCTGTTGACATGCGTCAGCGCCGGCGAGAGCACCTGCTCGACCGCCAGGTCGAGCAGCGCTTCCTGGTGTGGCGAAAGTTCGATGGCGCCCTCGCGCAGCCCGCCCAGCGCGCGCGCGACAGCCAGCGTGCGCTGCAGCGCGGTACCCGTTTGATCGCGTTCGATGCCGAGCGCAGTGATGAAGCCCGCCCCTTCAACAAAGCATTTGCGCACTTCCGGGCCCAACATGCGCGGCGCGATCATCGCCTGGTCACCTGCCGGGCTGAAGCGTTTGAAAGCATAGGAATAGCCGCTGGCTACGATGGTGAGCTGGCCCTCGCTGCGCTGCAGCCCCAATTGCGGAATTACGTCGTCCGGCACGAGGATGCAGACGATATCGGCATCCTGCGCATCGCGGATGTCGCCGGTGGTGAAGCCGTCCTGCTCTGCCTGCGCCCGGGTGGCGTCGTTGCGCACGCACACGCGGGGATTGACGCCGGAATCGCGCAGATTGAGTGCCCACGGCCGACCCTGGTTGCCGTATCCGACAATCGCGACGGTCTGGCCTGCGATGGCGGCGGGGTCGGCGTCCTTTTCGTAGTAAAACTTTGTCATGCTTTGTCATGCGCTATTGGCTCGGCTATTCGCTCGACATGTGCTGACCGGCGCGAATGGCGGCGAGATCATGCCACGGCTTCGTCTGGCGATTTAGTCTGGCAAGTTAGTCTGGCTCGCTGGCCAGTCCAGTTGGTCAGGCGAATTATCATAAGGCAATTGTCTTGCGTAAAGAAGCCGTGGCATGCCCCCATTGTCTCGGGCACTGGGTTGCACAAGCGATGCCGGTGTATATCATAGCCCGACCGCGTGCCCTGCACTCCCCACCGGAAAGAAGTCATCGATGAAAAAAGTTTTTGCTGCCCTGCTGTTGCTGCCACTCGTGCTGGTCCTGCTCGTGGTCCTTCTATTTGGCATCGCCATACAGCAGGGTATCGCGACCTCAGCCGACATCGCGTTCCTGATCGAACTGGGCAAGCGTGACGGACCGGGCGCAGTCATCTCCACAATCAAGACCCACTTGTACGGCGTCGACCCCGACTCGATGGCCGACCCCGCCTATGGCAGGGAGCAGGTCGCAGGACGCGGGCATGCGCCCTGGGTATTGCGCGGCAATCTAGACGGACGCCCGCGCGTGCTGCAATTCGCGCTCGCGCCCGGCATCTGGGCAGCGTATGACACGCAGCAACAATCGCTCTACCAGGTGTGGGAGGGCGAGGTGTTGTTCGAGGGCGCGGCCTACGATTACAAGCATGGCCCGCAGCCTGTCAGCCAGGGCGCGTGGTTTTTGCGCGACACTGACGGCGCGCAGTGGTTCCTCGAAGTGGATGGCGAAGAGCTGCCGGCGACTATCCAATATCTCGGGCATGAATATGGCGAGGGGCGCAAAACAGCCGCCATGCGCTTTGCCATCGAAGCGCGCGGCCACCGCGTGGAACTGACAGAGCAGCCAGAGCTGGTACAAACCGCAACGACCCGCGCGCTTGCGCGACGCTTTGCACGCAGCAGCAATGGCTCTTCACAGGATGAAGACCACCAGGAGAAACTGTTTGGCACCCTGTCCGCCGAGATCGTGCCCGAGATTGAAAATATCGCGGACATCAGGGCCGGATTCCGCACCGGCGATGGCACGCGCTACATAGCCGACGGCACGCTGGAAATCCCGCTGACCGCGACCACGCCTATCCCGCCCCCTACTGCCGATAGCGCACTCGACATGCCTGGCGATGCGAGCGAACACGCCGCGGGTGAGGCGGTGATCGCGGGCAGCGATTGCCTCGGCTGCCATGCCCTGGCGCACAAGGTTTCGGGGCCCGCCTGGGCACACATCGCCGGAAAATTCCGCGGCATGACGCAGCACGAGGTGACAGGTGCGCTCACGGAGAGTGTGCTCAAGGGCAGCGTGGGGACCTGGGGACCAATACCGATGCCGCCGCACCCGCAACTCTCCGAGAAGCAAGCTGCGGCGGCGGTGGCGTACATCCTCAGCGTCGATGTGCAGGCGGCGAACATCAACGTCCCGCAGGACGAGGCCGGGCGTCCGTACACGGGGACGCTGGCGTACGACGTACTGCCCAGGCTGGAGTCATTGCACCCTTCATTCAAGCTCGAGAATCTCGCCCCGCCCGGCTTTGAACCCAAGGTGGGCGGGATGGCCTTTCGTGACGACGGCAAGCTGGTCGTCGCCAGTTGGGACAGCGACGGCGCCGTGTTCCTGCTTGATCTCGACGCACCCGCGGAGCAGCGCGTCAAACGCATCGCCGAAGGACTGCACGAACCGCTCGGCCTGAGCATTGTGGACGGGCGCATTTTTGTACTGCAGAAGCAGGAGTTGACCGAGCTGATCGACACCGACGGCGATGACGTCATCGACCGCTATCGCGCTGTCAGCAACGACTGGCCCAGCAGCGCGAATTTCCACTCGTTCGCGTTTGGCCTGCTGCCCAGGGACGACGACTTCTATTTCTTGCTGTCGATCTGCATCTTGCCAGGCGGCGCCAGCTGCCCGGACCAGTTGCCCACCCAGGGTAAATTGCTGCGCGCCGATCGCGATGGCAATGTGGAAGTCTATGCGTCCGGCTTCCGCACGCCCAACGGCATTGCGGCCGGGCCGGATGGGGCCATCTACGTCGCGGACAACCAGGGCGACTGGCTGCCCTCCAGCAAGGTGGTGCGCGTCGAGCAGGATGGTTTCTACGGCTCGCGCGCCGTGCCCGACGAGGGCGTGATGACGCGCGAGGAACTGCCGCCCAGCGTGTGGTTGCCGCAGGATGAGGTGGGCAACTCACCTACCCAACCGCTACTCCTCACCGAAGGGCCGTATGCCGGGCAGATGATTCACGGCGACGTGTACAACGGCGGCGTCAAACGGGTGTACCTGGAAGACGTGGAAGGCCAGCAACAGGGTGCGGTGTTCCACTTCAGCGCCGGCTTCCAGGGCGCAGTCAACCGCCTGGAGCGCGGCCCGGACGGCGCCATCTATGTAGGCGAACTCGGCAACCCGCCCAACTGGGGTGAGTATGGCAAACCCTGGTACGGGCTGGAGCGCATGAGTTGGGTCGGCAACAAGGCATTTGAAATGCTTAACGTGCAGGCGCAAGACGACGGGTTTGTGATCGAACTGACGCAGCCACTGGCGCAGGGGCTGGAACTGTCACCCGCCGACATACTCGCCAAGCAATGGTTCTACCACCCCAACGAACAGTACGGCGGGCCCAAGTATGACGAGACCGTGCTGCCCGTCGACGCGGTTGAAATCGCACCCGACCGCCGCAGTATTCGCCTGACGATCGCGGGACTGAAAGCCGGTTATGTGGTGTACATGCGCCTCGCGGATCGTTTGCGCTCCGCTGAAGGCGATGAACTGTGGACGGCGGAGGCCTGGTACACACTGAACCGCATCCCGGGCAGCGCAGCAAGGAAAGTGGCCGCAACCGCTACAACCGCAGCTGAATCTGCCGCGGATGACGGTTGGCGCGACCTGTTCGACGGCGAGACGCTGTCCGGCTGGCGCAACTACGGCGGCGATGAAAACGCCGTGCGCAAGTGGACCGTGCAGGACGGCACGCTGGCGCTGGTGCAGGAAGGCGTCTTCCCGATGTGGGATCTCATCAAAAGCGTCGTGCTCGGCGGCCCCGGCGGCGACCTCGTCTATTACCGCGAGAAATTCCGCGATTTTGAACTCAGCCTGCAGTGGAAAATTTCGCCCGGCGGCAACAGCGGCATTTTCTACCTGGTGAAAGACGAAACGGAAAATGTCACCTGGCGCACCGGTATTGAAATGCAGGTGCTGGACAACGACGGCCACGACGACGGCAAGATCCACACCCATCGTGCCGGCGATCTCTACGACCTGGTCGCGGCCGATCCGGAAACCGTGCGCCCGCCCGGCGAGTGGAACGACGTGCTGATTCGGGTCAAGGATAACCACATCGAGCACTGGCTGAACGGCGTGAAAGTCGTCAGCATCGAGCGCGGCAGCGAGCAGTGGAACGCGTTGGTCGCGGCCAGCAAGTTTTCCGAGATGCCTGGTTACGGCAAATCCGAGTCGGGGTATATCGCACTGCAGGATCACGGCGACCCGGTGTGGTTTCGCAATATACGGGTGCGTGAACTGTAAGCGCGCAAGCGCGCTGACACGATGCTGCATGGCACTTTCGCCGTGTCGGTGCGTGGCTTAGACTGAGGCCATAATAAATCGCAGCGAGCACCTCGCCATGCAAGCCCTGGTCACCACCAATAATCCGCTGCGCCTGGTCAGCACCAAATTGCTGTCGTATCTCTCCCCCAAAGCGTTTGTCGGCTGGCAATCGCCGATGCAACTGCAAGACATTGCCGACCCGAGTTTGCCGGCCCCGGACTGGCTGATCGCCAAAACGCGCTTGTGCGGTTTGTGCGGCAGCGACTACAAGCAAGTGTTCATGAATGGGCGTGTCGACAACCCGATGACCTCGATGATTTCCTGGCCGCAGGTGCTGGGTCATGAAGTCGTCGGCGAAATCACCCACGTCGGCGCGCAGGTGAGCAAACGGCGCGTGGGCGAGCGGGTACTGCTGAATCCGTGGTTGTCGTGCGTCACGCGCGGGCTGCCGCCGTGTGAATTCTGCCGACAGGGCAAACTGGCGCAATGCATGAATTTTGGCGCCGGCCATATCGCGCGCGGCATTCATCACGGCAACAGCGCGTCGGCCACCGGCGGTTTTGCGCAACGGGTGCCCGGCCACGAATCACAGTGGTTCCCGATACCGGATGACGTCAGCGACGAGCAGGCCGTGCTGGGCGACCCATTCTCCGTGTCATTTCACGCGATTCTCAAAGCGCCTCCGCCCGAGCGTGGCACTGTGCTGGTGTACGGGTGCGGCACGCTGGGCCTGCTGGCCATCGCCATCCTGCGAGCCATCTACCCGACAGTAAAGATTCTCGCGGTAGCCCGCTTCGAGCACCAGGCCAACCTCGCCCGGCAACTGGGTGCGCACCTGGTATTGCCGCACCATCCGACCAAACAACTGGTGCACCGCATCGCCGCCGAAATCGGTTCCACGCTGAACGAGCCCTGGGTCGGCCTGCCGATGCTCAACAGCGGCGTGGATGTCGTCTACGACACGGTGTCGTCGGCGGAAACCCTGGGCGTGGGCCTGCGGGTGACGCGCTCGTTCGGCTCGATGCTGGTCATCGGCGTGGAGCCGGCGAAAACGTTCGAGTGGACGCCGCTCTACTTCAAGGAGATCAATATCATCGGTTCCAACGGCTTTGGCGTCGAGGAATTCGAGGGCCAGCGCAAACACGCGATGGAATGGTATTTTGATTTCATCCAGCAGCGCGGCCTGGATGTCACCCCGATCATCACCCACCACTTCGCGATGCGCGATTACCGCAGTGCATTCATGGCCTGCTACAACCAGGGTAAAAGCGGTGCTGTGAAGGTGTTATTCAACAACTTCAACTGAGGGCGGGTACCGAGCTTCACCAGGTCCGGTTATCGCCTGTGGGGGGCTCCGGTGGAGGACCGGCTTGCTCCGGGGGATTACTTCCACAGGGCGATGCTTGTCAACTTCGCGGGCCGCGATAAGTCGAGAAAACAGCCCGATCACGGCGAGATACTCGCGCAAATGCGATCCAGATCACACGGGTTCGCCTGCTACTATGTCTACCCGAAGGCCTATACTATACTGCGAAAAGTACGCGCCCGAGGACAACGAACGTGAAGACAACACGGGGATTTTGCTTTTTTGTCATACGGGCGCGTAAAAAAACGGAAAAGCTCCGCATGTGGGCTTTGGGGCAGAACAAATGGCAGTGCGCAGAAGGCATGCAACAGGCTACACCTTGATTGAGTTGATGGCGGTACTTGCGATTGCCAGCGCGCTGTTAGTCATCGCCATCCCGATGTTCCGCACACAGGTGCAAAACAGCCGCATGTCCGCCGCCGCCACAGACTTGCTCAGCACGTTCATGTCTGCCAAATCGGAGGCAGTCGGGCGCAACTATCCGGTGACAGTGTGCATAAGCAACGAAGCAGGCCGCAGACGACTGCTGCCGACATCTGAAGGTCGGTGACGACGGAAATCGGATGGGCTGGCTGGCTTACTTTGTTGACGTGAACGACAATGGTGCGCGCGACGACGATGAAGATATCCTGCAGATACACCCACCGCTATCCGCAGGCACGACCGCCCGTGCAACCGGCAGCCTGGCAAACAGCATCACCTATCGACCCAATGGCCTCACCAACCTGAGCGGGACGGAGTCGCTGGTTATCTGCGATGCGCGCGACTTTAGCCTGTCCTCGCATTCTCACCGTCTCCATCCTGGGCAAGGTGAGTATTTTGAAAGCGGAGGAAACCGAGGTCGGCACTTGCCCGCGACCGTGAGCACCGGTCTCGCAAATCCTCCTCACACCCATGCGACCGTGCGCGGCTTTACCCTGCTGGAAGTGATGATTTCCCTGGTGGTGCTGGCGATTGGCGTGATGGGCGTGATCGGCCTGCAAACCGCGACCTACCAGCAGTTACAAACATCGCAGAATTTTTCCAAGGCGGCGATGCTGGCCGGCGACATGGCGGATCGTATGCTGGCGAATCAGGAGAATGTGCCCTCGACTGCCTACTTGCATCCATATGACGCCACAATTGCAACACCCGATCCCGATTGCACCACTGCAGCCTGCACCCCGGCCCAGCTCGCAGCCTACGACGTCTGGTATTGGCAGACAGAGCTAAAGGGGCTGGAAGCTGATAATTCGAAGACACCCGGCTCCCTGCCTGATGCCAGCGGCGAGGTGCTTCAAACCGCGACGGGGGATTACATCATCGTGGTGCGCTGGGACGATGACCTGAGCGGCTCCACCGGCACCGACTGCGAAGCGCTGGACCCGGATGACGATCAGGACGCGGACGACCTGGAATGCTATGTGCTCAACCTCGGCTGCCTCGATTCTCTGGGGGTAGTCTGCCCATGACCGCCAACACCGCAAGAATGCACCGCCCCATCGCCCTGCGCCAAAACGGCCTTACCATGATGGAACTGCTGGTGACCGTCGCCATACTCAGCCTGCTGATTGCCGGCCTGTCGCAACTGGTGGTAACCAACTCACAGAATGCGAGCGCCACCGGGGCGCTGGCGAGAATTGCCGACACGGGGCGCACGGCAATGCAGATTCTCGCTGCCGATACCCGCCGGGCGGGGTACCCGGGTGGCTACGACGAAAGACTGCGCTGGGGTCTGACGCTACCGAATCAGGCGGGTCTCGGCGCAACGACAATGAACCCGCCTGTGTTGCAGAGACCACCGACTGGGCGCGCAGGCTGGATCAGCCTATTTTTGGGCTTAACGACTCGGCGCGGGCTACGCCTGTATTGCGATGCTGACGCCGAAGGACAATACGTGCGTGGTGATGTGCTCACTTTGCGGTACGCCCCCACCCCGCCCATTGATGTTGCGAATAAGGTCGCAAACAAACCCTATCTTCGCGTGACGGTGGGTGAGCGCAGGCTGTTTTTCGGTAGCGATGCCAACGACGCTGACAACGTACCAGAGCGCCCCCCCTGGCGCGACTATAACCTGGCCGCGCATACGTATTTTGTTGGCGCTACCGGCCGCACCTGCCAGGGTAGCGAGATTCCAGCCCTGTTTCGCATGTCCATCGGTGCTGACGGACTGCCCGTTTCCCAGGAACTGCTCGCGGGGGTAGAGAACCTGCAACTCCGCTACCTCGTGGGGAACCGCTACTACGACGCCGATGAAGGGCCGCTAACGGGCACCGCATTGGCCGCCAGTTGACGCAGTGGAAATCAGCGTACTGGTGAGGGCGGAGTGCCCGGAAGCAGGTTTCGACATCAATCGAACGTTTGAGCTTGGCGATGTCTCATATGCACCGGCAGAAAGGGACTTCAGGCGCCAGGTCTTTACCACTACCACGCAATTGAGAAATTGAGGCGTATGCTGATCTATCAACGTGAAACAGCCGGACCCAGCATGACCGAGCGCGGCGCGGCGCTGGTCGTCAGCCTTATCCTGTTGCTGATCATGACCGTTATTGGCGTCGCCGCGATGAACGGTGCGCGACTGGAAGTGAGTATGGCCGGCATGATGCAACGCGAGGGAGGTCGCCTTGCGCAGCGCGGAGCGGACACTCGTCGGAGGGCGAAGGGATACATCGAAAATTAGATCGATAACGAACCCGACTATACCGTGGGAGGCAATTACTCCGGAGGAAGCGGAGCTGGATGTTTCTAAAACCGACTGGACCGACATCGCCCGACTGACAAAGGCTGATTTTGGCGAACTGGGTGAGCAGGATGCATTCGTGGTGCAGTACTTGGACTCCGTGCCCGTGGGCGGCAGTTCCGTAGTTGATGTCCCTGCTGACCAGACGTTACCCGGCGATCAAGTGAATGTCTATCGGATTACCACCCGGAGCGAAACCGAGGGCAAGGCGGTTCGCATTGTTGAATCCACTTATACCACTGGTCTCAAGTAGTACAACCTTATGGCGCCATAGGTGGCGCCAGGAGAGCATAGCGATGACTTCCTCAACAGCCGTAAAAATCGGATGCCTGGCCGCCCTGTCCCTGACAGTTTCCCTGCCTGGCTTGAGTGCGCCGCGCTTTACAGCGGCAGAACAACCACTGGGTTCGATAGCGCCCATCGTGTTCTCCAACGCCGATCTGGTCGGCGGCACCACCAAAGGCTACCGGCCCTGGTTTGAAAACGGGAGCTGGCAGGGCGATCTCGTGGAATATACAGTCACCGCCTCGGGCGGCCCTGAGCACCAGTGTCAGCTTTGCCCAATCCTCCCCGACCAACACCGGGTCCAACTGGTCGGCGCTGGTCAATTTCGCCGCCAGGGAAGAGGCCGATGCGGACTACTGGGATACCGGCCGCAAAATCATTACCTTTAATAGCAGCACGAACGCCCAGGTTCCGTTTCGCTTCACCGATGCAGGCATTGGTGCTGCCAACAAGGCGTTGCTCGATTCTACCGCTGAGGATGGCGCCTCCAACATACTGGATTTTGTGCGCGGCGATCGCGGCAACGAGTACCCCGAAGGCGCGCAACTGCGTCACCGCACCTCCATACTGGGTGACATTATTCACTCGAGGCCCATGTATGTGGGCCCGCCTAACGATATCCGGCCGGAAAGCGGTTACGCCAAATTTGCGAAAGATAACGCAGGCCGTGCTCGCAGGGTGTACGTCGGTGCCAATGACGGCATGTTGCACGTATTCGACGCTGCCAATGGCAACGAGGTTTACGCCTATGTGCCATCCATGCTGATGGACAAGCTGCGCGTGCTGACGGCCCGCCCCTACCCGCACGCCTATTACGTAGACGGCGAAATGAGCGTGCGCGACGTGCAAATTGACGACAAGTGGCGCACCGTGCTGGCCGGCTCGCTGGGCGCGGGTGGCAGGGGATTTTTTGTCCTGGACATCACCGATCCGAATTTAACCAGCGAGACTGCCAATAGCGGTGATGACAAAAAGGTCTTGTTTGAGTACAGCGGGCTTGGCGAGGACCTGGTCAGCGAGTCAGACGACGATCCGGACCTGGGCGACTCCTTCAGTCGGCCAGCCATCGCGAAGCTCAATGACGGCGACTGGTACGTCATTACCGGGAATGGCTACAACAGCGAAAACGGCGTGGCCATGCTGTACCTCGTCAACCTCGATACCCTCGAGCTTACTACAATCTCAACAGGCTCAGGCACAAAACCAAGCCCCAATGGCTTGTCATCACCCAGCCTGCTGGATACCAATCGCGACGGCAAGGCCGATTACGCCTATGCCGGGGATATCGACGGCAACCTGTGGAAATTTGACCTGAAAAGTTCCAGTGCCAATGCCTGGAAAGTAGCCTATGACGGCGCCCCCCTGCACCCCAAGACGGGCAAGCAGGCGATTACCCAGGCACCCCAGATTGCCCTCCACCCGCGATACGGCTACATGATCTACTTTGCCACTGGCCGGTTGTATACCACCGGCGACCTGACTGACACTTCCATCCAGTCCCTTTACGGCATCTGGGACTCGGGCAAAACACCACCTGCCAATCAGTCCCTCCTTAAGCAAACCTGGGACGGGCCCAAAACCTACGACTATCGGGACAAGGATAACAATGCCGCCAATCAAACCATTGCAATCTACAATCCTGACGCCGGCAACGCCAACTGGGATACCCACCACGGCTGGAAAGTCGATTTTCCCGCAGGCGGATACCGCGTGCTGCAACCGGTGCAGGTGCGGGCGAACCGCGTGAAGGCCACCGTCTACAAGCCCACCGTCGGCCAGCAGGGGGAAAACTGGCTGGTGGAGGCCGTGCTCACCGATGGCGGCCCAAACCCGCCGGCCGCACCCATCTACGACCTCAATGTAGACCGGCAGTTGAAAGAGGATGACCTGTACACCATGGAAGGCGATGCTGATGCTAAGGTGCCTATGATGTGGCGACAGGTCGATGGCATCATGTCGCAGGTCACCATTGGGGCTATCGCCAGCGGCATCGACACGCTGTTTATCAATTACCTGCAACCGTCAGTTCCCAGTGAGCCCTGTACAGAAAACTGCCCGGCTGGCTTTTTTAACGGGCACATCGATGTACAGACCTACCTGAGTGCGGGGGAAAATGCCACGCCACGAGGCAGCAGGTACACCGGACACGCTCACGTCTACGACAAGTTAATGTCCCGGGTGTATGTCGATTTTTTCGACATCACCACTGCGAATCCCACCAACGCGAACTTGCAAAACCACGTCGAAATTGATTCCACGGGCGCCCCCTTCCTGCCCGCCAGCGGTATTGGCGACGATGAGGAATTCATCGTCCTGGTCGCCAATGCGGATTTCTCGCCGGGCGGTACCCTGCACATCGGCAACAGGGAATGGAACGTGCTCGACTATCAAATCCGCATTCACAAGGCCCTGAAAGAGTGGGATCCAGGCCTATCCAGCTACCCCGTAGACGACGGCGAACGCCTGGTATTCACCTGGGGCGAGATCAAGGAGGCGGGTGGCACGATTAAGCTATCGTTCAATGATCGGGCTATTCTGGACGGCGGCCTGCATCCCACACAATCCCAATGCGTGATAACGAATGCCACTGGCGGAATTCTGGACAACGTAGCACTTCCGATAACGTATAACCCTGCTACTAAAATAGGACGCTGGCGCAATGGTGCGCTGACTATCCAGTTAGTCCGTAAGAGTTATTTCACCGGTCCCGGTCCCGCGCTTGCCATGGTGGATATCCAGAAGCCCCTGGATCTGGCACCCTATGTCATCACCGATAAAGGCGCTGTCCTGACAACCTCGATCGATGACAACAATGACGGCGATACTGAGGACGATTACGAGCAAATCGGCGGACTCCTCGCGCAAAATGACGCAGAGCACCTGTGGGAATCCACCGTGTTCTGGCACTTCGGCGACCTCTCCAAATTCACTTCATTGGGCGCACCGTGTTATTACCCACCCTTTCCCAATAAGGACGATCCAAAATATAAAACCTGGGCAGAGGCAGTCGCGCTGGAGCAGGATAATGACCCAATCACCGCAACACTGGCAAAGCGGGGAGATGACCTCACTGCCGAAACGCTTGCGGCTGCAATCGACGCACTCGAGGCAAAAGGTTGCGACGACGCGCAGGCAGCGTGTAACGGCGAATACAAAATATTTAAGTCCATTCTCGCTTTAAGTGACGACTATTTACAGGCGCCCGACGATGTTGACGATAGCGACGCGGACAGCGATGCTCCCGTCGTCATTGAAGGCGGCAGTACCGGTGCCGGACTGGAGGGGGACGGGGGCGATGGCGCAATTACCGAAGGAAGTACCTTCAGGACAGGGCGCATGAGCTGGACCGACATTGTCAAATAACCCGGGAGACGCGAGCCGACGCATGCCGATACATCGCCTGAAGGCTAACAGCGCCGGCTTTTCGTTGATCGAGGTGATGATCGTGCTGGTCATCATAGGGGTTCTCATGCTGGTTGCCGTGCCGGGCTATCAGGAGAGCATGAAGAAATCCCGCCGCGCCGATGGCATGCGGGACCTGATCGAGCTGACTGCGCGGCAGGAGCGCTTTTACGCGCAGAACAGTCAGTACACCGCTGAGATCGCGTTGCCGGGCGGCCTCAACTATGGGCGCGCATTCCCAGCGCAGTGCGTTTATCCAGAGGGCGCTGCACCAATGGAGCTGGAGCTGTTCGAGGGCCACTATGATCTCAGCGTGGTGAAATGCCTGGCAAGGCGGATGGTGACTTCAGTACCTGCTACATCCTGCAAGCCGTGCCCATAGCCACTGGCTTACAAAAGGATGACAAATGCGGCACCCTGAGCGTAAACAGCAAGGGACAGCGTTCCGCCAGCGGCTCGCTAGGCGACGCGTGCTGGTAGCGACGGTAACGCGCTGTGATTTAATTTCTCGCACAGTTATCGCCCAGTCTGTGGTCAAGATTTTTCCAACCTACTTCGGCGCCCTGTCAAAATCGTACAGCAGCATCCCATCCGCATTGCCATGCTCCCCGCCTTTTACCCGTAAACCGAAAGCCATCTTGCGCCCATCGGGGCTGATTGCGGGATTATTGGCGCCATACCCTGCGTACTCACTGAACCGGGTCAGCCTGGTCGACTTGCCGCTGCCATCCAGCGCCAGTCGCCAGATATCGATATCGCCAACCGGCACTGCGGTGTAGGTATCCATTTCGCGTTCAATAGCGATGCTGTTGCCGTCCGGAAAGACGCTCTCGGCTTCATCGTAAGCCCAATCCCGGGAGTAGTTGATGAGCTCGCCAGATTCAATATTGACGCCCATTGCCTCGCCTCCCTTGTAGGCATAGGCAGTGAAAAGCAGCTCCTCTTCCTCGGGCGGCCGAAAATCCTGCGTTTCGAGAAACGCCAGGTACATGAAATCCTTGCGCTCCACCAGCTTGCGCTTGTCCGTGATTGACGCCTCTCCCGCAATCACCTCGATGCGGCCGAGCCATATTTCCGACCGCGCAAAAACAATCTTGTCCGGGTAGTCGGAGCGGGTCCACGCGATGCGCATATCGCGCCGTGAGACGGCCGGCCCCTCGAAGCAGGGTTCATTGAGTCGCTGCGCGGGACCGAGCCCATCACGCGGCAGGAACCACAGCTCAGTCTGCCAGCGCCCGTTCTCCGCAGCGGCATCGGAGGCGCCGGCCGGGCCGCACAGCAACAGATCGCCGCTGTGGAGATAACGCGCGCGGGTGAATCCGTGATGCTCGAAATGCCCCGTCAAAGGCCTGCTCTCGCCTGTCGCCAGATCGAGCTCATGGACGTCTCCTACCAGCGCATCCAGATAAACTAGACGGCTGCTGTCAGCCGACCAGTCTGGACGCACTCCCGTTGCAAGCAATGGCGAAATCCATGCCGGCAAGTCGTCCAGTGGGGTGCCTGCGCGAAAGCCTGTCTCTTCCGCTGGCTGGCAAGCCACCAGGCCCAGGGAGGACAGCAGCACGCTAATCACGAGCAACTTCCGTCGGGGCGCATTCATCTAAAACTCTCCATAGTCCGCTACCCTGGCCTCAAACGCCTGCTGCATGTACGCAGGAAAAGTCCGTACCGGGCAATTGCACCCAGAATTCCGCACGCCGCTGTCCACTACGTCCAGCCATATAGCGGTGTCGCTGTGGGCATCATGGCGTATACCAGATGGGCGATGTCCATGCGCGTTCCTGGATGGTGGCCGGGACGCCCCCCAGCAGGGGCAGTCCGTTTCTCACCGCGTCGTAGGTGGTCCAGCGCGGGGTGGGAATTTCCAGCACCCTGACGTAGTACAGAGCAGGCAGTCGCGGGTCAAAATCATCATCCGTCCAACTGCCCATCAACTCGACGCTGCCGATGGTATTGGTGTACGTGGCGGTGCCGGGGTTAACCGTGTTCCCCAGCGGTGGCAGTTTCCCGGTCCTGTCCGCCTCACGCTCGCCGGACCAGACCACGTCGATTATTTTTTCCTGCGGGTTACTGGCAACGTCAATCCAGGTTTTGATGAGTTGTATGCGATCCAGATTGGCGCCGTCCGGATCTTTCAGCGCATGGACGGTGAACGTGGGCGCCTCGCGCAACGCCACCAGTTCACCACCCATGGGTACACCTTCCGCGTAACCCTGTTCAACCATCGCCACCGGGTCTTGCGCCGTCAGCCCCACGCCGCCGAAGAACCTGGGCGTGATCCGCGTGCCGGAGGTGGCGAAGGTCTCGCGTGCGCGCAGCGCATCCCAGATTTCGGCGCGGGTGTTTTTGCTGGCCCACACGCCCGTGAGCGAACCGGGGTTGGCATCCCTGCCCATAATCCAGCCGGCGATGTCACTCTCACGTCGGCGTTCGACGGTGCCATCCGCACCGCCGTGACTGCCGATGTAGTTGCCCTCGAGCACATCGCCGGGCGTCCCGTTATGGCTATCGCTGCCGCCCACGAACCCCAGCTTGTAGGGGTTTTGACCGAGTTGCAGGTCGTAGCCAAGCCCCAGCGTAAGTGCCGCGCGCAAAAAGTCCTGCTTCTGGAAAGTGCGCTCACTGTAATCCTGGATACTGTCCCCGTTTTCGAAATCGGCAAACTCATCCGCAGGCCAGAACGAACGGTGCACTTCTGAATTGCCCTTGACCTGCATCACTTCGATCAGCCGTTCAAAATGACTGCGCCGCTCGGCGTACGCGATTGTTATCGGGTTGCCGCTGTTATCCACGGACTCGAACATCAGGCCCTTGCTCGCATTGGAATTGTGCGGGATAGCAGTCAGCCTGCGGCCTGCGATTTCCTGCTGCTCCATCCAATCCCACAGTTTCTCCTCATCGCTGCTGTCGATGGACGAAAACGGCAGTTCCGGCACATTCAAACCGCGAAACAGTATGTTGCGATGCATATTCGCGCCGCCCGGAGCTGCGGACCATTCAAAACCGGCGAGGGTAGAAAACACGCCCGGCTCGTAGTTCTCGGCCGCCGCCGTCACCGCCAATTCCCACGCACTCCTGGCGGTGGCTTCACCGGCATAAAAAGACGGATGGCCGCCCTTTCCGGAGCGCGCGGGTGCAACCACGTACTTCAGGAACCAGGCTTCCTGCTGCTCCAGGCCGGCAAGACTTCTCAATTCCTGCAATTGCGGATTGTCATGGCCCTTCGCGCCTACGACCTGCGTGGAATACATCTCACCCATGTACTCGGCATGGTCGGTCACCGCGGCAAAATCCAGTGGCTTGCCAATGGTGTGCGGCTCGCCATTGACGGTCATTGTTTCACCCCTGGCAAAACGGTAAGCCATATCCGGCGTCAGGCGCGTGCCGGCGATGTACGCATCCAGTGAATACGAGGTGTGCACGTGGAGTTCACCGAAATAAGCTACTTTCAGCGGGTTTTCGGGCACCTCGGCTTCGATGGCAGACAGGGATTTTGGCTGTGGGGCACTCTCCGTTCCAATGGCGGTGTCGACGTGGGCGGCGGTATCGACTTGCACGGGGGTGTCGCCCTGCCCGGCTGTGGATTCCGGCGCGTCCGCAGTGGGGTTGCGGCCTGAGTCGCAGGCTGCCAGTGCCAGCACCATACCCAGTAAAATGACTGCACAACGGTGGTTTCGCGTGGCCCAACTTCGAAATACCAAGTCCATAAGCAAGTCCATAACTACGTTTTAAAGAAGTATGCTGCATCACAGTTTTCCGCGCACCAATTTGAGGACCAGGATAGCTCCCGGCTACCCAACTCTTCATATCTAGTCAAGGATTCTTCGTTATCTCATTGAATTTAATAAATATTAGGTATTTTAGCTTGCATCGATCTCATATTTTGGTACAGTCACTGGAAAATAACTGTTCGCCCAATCCCCAACTACGGTTCTGCTCATGCGATTACTGCCCGCGCTGGCTTTCAGCCTGCTCGCAAGTACCCAGGTCATTGCCGACGATGCGGCCCTGATTCGTCACCTGGCCCCCGATATCAATCCCGTTGCTGTTTCCGAAGCCGTTTCCGCGATGAAGTGCGCGCAGAAGAACGGTGTTGGCGAATCGGCCAGCCGGCTCGCGATTATCGATTACACCATTCCATCACGGCAGCAGCGCCTGTGGGTGGTGGATTTGAAGCGGCAAAAATTGTTGTTCGAAGAGTACGTGGCGCATGGCAAGGGCTCCGGGGAAGACGTTCCCAACGCGTTTTCCAACCGCAATGGCAGCCACCAAACCAGCCTGGGTTTATTCCTGACTGATGAAACCTATGAGGGCGGCAACGGTTACTCGCTGCGTCTACAGGGCCTGAGCAGGGGCTTCAATGAGTCAGCCATGGAGCGCCTGATCGTGATGCACGGCGCGCCTTACGTTAATCCGTCCGCGGCCGCCAAACTGGGTCGCCTCGGCCGTTCGCTGGGTTGCCCGGCGGTACGCACCGAAGTCGCACAACCGATGATTGATACGCTGAAGTACGGCCAGTTCATCTACGCTTTTGGGCCTGGCACCGCCAAACTGTCCAGTTGCAGAACCGAGAACCTGTCATTGGCCGGGATTCCGGCGACGCACAGGTACAACAAAGGCTGGGCGCACCGGCAGGGCTAGCATCGCCCGCAACGCGGTATACGCTGCGGCGAAAGTGGTAAAGTCCTGTTGGTTAACGGGGCGGCTTTTTTATCCGTCGCCATCCGCAGCGCCGGGGTGAGAGCGGCGCGAGGCCGGCGGCGCCCCGGGGGGGGGTTGCCAGGATAGGCGCATCCGTCACCATCATCGTGGTGCCCGAATCCACCAGTGGCAGCAACAATTGCTGGAAATCCTGTGGCATGGTCCGGCTCCCAGCGAAACTGCTGGTCCGCAAGCAGGCGTGCATGGTCGGCCAGGTCGCCTTTATCCGTGAGCGGCGAGAGGAAGGCGGGATGATCGACCCGGTCCGGCTGTGTCCTCTGGTCGGCAATCACTACCGTCATGCCCAGTGGCGCGACCTCAAATAGCAGGCGTGCATACTCCGAGGGCAGGTGAACGCAGCCGTGCGACTCCGGATAACCCGGCACGCCACCGGCGTGCAATGCGACGCCGTCGTTGGTGAAGCGCTCGGTATAGGGCATGGGCGCATTGTTGTAGAGGCTGGAATGATGATTGACGTCCTTGAGCTTGGTGGTGAAAACGCCCGTTGGTGTTTCATGGCCGGGCTTGCCGGTACTGACGCTGGCAACGCCGATCAGTATGCCGTTACGGTAGGTGTAGGCACGCTGTTCATCCAGGCTGACCAGCACTGCTATCGGCCCGCTGGGTGCGACTTCCGGCGCCCAGGTGAATTCACCGTTTCCCAGCTCATCCGCTGGCGTCGTGAAGGGCGCGGGCGCGCTGGCGCCCCAGAACGGCATCGCCGCAGCAACCGCCAGTGACAAACAGCACAACGCAATGATCAGTGTTGGACGACCAATAGTCATCGCGTGGGGACTCCTGCCATCGAACGCAACCGCTCCAGGAAACGGCTGAACCTGGCGATGGCTTCGATCAGTTGGTCGCGGTCGGGCAGAAAAACGATCCGAAAGTGCTGCTTGTCGACCCAGTTGAAGGCCGTGCCCTGCACGAGCAGCATATGCTCCTCCTTCAGCAGCTGCAGCACCATCTCCTGGTCGTCCTCTATCGGGTACATATCCGGATCAAGCTTCGGGAACAGGTACATCGCCGCTTTCGGTTTCACGCAGCTCACGCCGGGAATCGCGGTGATCAGTTCGTAGGCGAGGTCGCGCTGCTCCTTCAGCCTGCCGCCGGGCAGGATCAGGTCGTTGATGCTCTGGTATCCGCCGAGCGCGGTCTGCACCGCAAGCATCGCCGGCACATTGGCGCACAGGCGCATGGAGGCGAGCATTTCCAGCCCCTCGATGTAGCTTTTGGCGCGCTCCCTGGCGCCGCTGAGCATCATCCAGCCGGAACGGAAACCGGACATGCGATAGGTTTTGGACAGGCCGTTGAAGGTGACACACAGTACGTCGCGGGCCAGCCTGGCCAGTGGCGTATGCTGCGCGCCGTCGTAGAGAATGCGGTCGTATATTTCATCGGCAAATATCGCCAGGTTGTGCTGCCGGGCAAGGTCGACAATCTTCACCAGCGTGTCTTCACTGTAAACCGCGCCGGTGGGATTGTTGGGATTGATCACCACAATGCCGCGGGTATTGGGGGTAATCTTGCTGCGGATATCGTCCAGGTCCGGCTGCCAGTCATTGGTTTCATCGCAACGGTAATGCACGGGTTTGCCGCCGCTGAGCGAGACGGCCGCGGTCCACAGGGGATAATCGGGAGAAGGTATCAGCATTTCATCGCCGCTGTTCAGCAATGCCTGCATGGCCATCACGATCAGCTCGCTGACGCCGTTGCCGAGGATAATGTCCTCGACATCGACATCCATGATCCCCTCGACCTGGTAGCGCTGCATGATGGCCTTGCGCGCCGCAAACAGCCCCTTGGAATGGCAATAACCCTGGCCTTCCCGGATATTGTGGATCACATCGCGAATAATCTCGTCCGGCGCGTCCAGCCCGAAGGCGCCGGGGTTGCCGATATTCAGCTTTATGATCTTGTGGCCCTCGTCTTCCAGCCGATTGGCGTGGTCCAGCACGGGGCCGCGAATATCATAGAGCACGCCATGCAATTTATGCGACTTGAGTAATTCGGTCATTGGTTGATGTACGTCCGGTTAGTTGTGCGGGAAGTTTCAATTCACTGCTTACCGGTGTCCAGCTTTTTCTGTGGCGCTTTTTCCGGGACGCAATGGCCAGTACCATGTCATACGACATGTCACACGGCATATCACAAGGGTTTCACAGCGAGACCGCGAGGAAATGACAATGAAAATTACTCCGCTGTTCGCCACGGCCCTGCTGGTTCTCACAATCAGCGGCATGCTGGTGAGCGGTTGCCAGTCCGGCGACAGCCAGTTCACGGTTGCGGTAATCCCGGACACGCAGAACATGGTGGATTTCAAACACCAGAAAGCGGCCGGGTTCGCGCTGGACGCGGCCGAGCTGTTTATCGCGGAGATGCAATACATCGCCAACAACACCGTCAGCAACGGCGGTGACATCGCGTTTGTCGCCTCCGTAGGCGATGTGTGGCAGCACCAGACGCTGGCTATCGACCCCGACCATAGCGCGCGCGGTTTCAAAGTGATTGATAACGCGATCTTTGCGCAGGAAATACTGGTCACCGACCAGACAACCAAGGTCGAGATGCCAAAAGCCCTTGAAGGCTACCAGCTCATTGCGGCTACGGGCATACCGTTTGGCGTTGCGCCCGGCAACCACGATTATGACGCGATGTGGAGTGACAGCTCCCATGTGCCCGACTACACGCGCATCAAAGAGTTGCTGTCGCCCGAGGGAAAACTGACACGCTACGACCCCGACGTATTGGGTATGCTGCACATCGGCGGCCTGACCAATTTCACCAGCGTGTTTGGCGCGCACACCGCGTTCTTCAAGGACAAGCCGTGGTATGTGTCCAGTTTTAATAACGGCGCCGACAGCGCCCAATTGTTCAGCGCGGGCGGCTACACCTTCCTGAATATCGCGCTGGAGATGCAGGCTTCCGATGAGGTGTTGGCCTGGGCGCAATCGGTCATCGACGAGCACGCGGGGTTGCCCACCCTCATCACTACACATGATTACATCAACCAGCACGGCGAGCGCTCCCCCGGCGCTATCATTGACCTGAAGCGGGTCGATCCAGAGGCGCACAACAGCGCGGAAGAACTGTGGGCCGACTTCATCAGAGGGAATGACCAGATCTTCATGGTGCTCTGCGGCCACCAGCACGGGCAGGCGCTGCGCATCGATCGCAATGCCGCCAACAACGAGGTGTACCAGGTGCTGGCCGACTACCAGGACAGGGGCCAGGCGGGACTGGATGCAGGCCAGCCGCGCACCGACGATGGCCGTATTTACGCGCTCGGCGACGGCTGGTTTCGCCTGATGCAGTTTGATACCGCGCCCGCGGTGCCAACAGTGAAAGTCAGCACCTATTCATCGCATTACAACGTGCTCTCCGATGATCTGGCCGAATATGCGGCATGGTACAAAGCCGGCGAACAACCGGACATGACAGATGAGCAATTTCGCGAGGCGGACAGCTACACCATCGCATTGCGCGACTTCAAGGCGCGTTTCGGCGAACCGCGGTTTGCCTTCAGCTTGACCGGCTGGCTGGACAGCGCCACACAGTGATAGGAGGTGATCCAATGTCAGACATTCATGCATCCCCGGCACAGGACCCGGCCGCCGGCGAAACACACCAGGTGTTCAACCAACCGCCGCCGCTGGAGCAATACAACGCCTACACCGGCGATGCGGTGCTGCGCTACTGGGTCAGGAAGTTTGGCGGCAGCTGGGGCGAATCGCGGCTCACGGCGTTCGGCCACGGTATCGGGCACCACCTGCAACAGGCCGGGTTTTTAGCCAACAAACATTTACCCGAGCTGCAATCGCACGACCGCTTTGGCCGGCGTATCGACCAGGTGGACTATCACCCGGCCTACTACCAGTTGCTGGCGCACGCCATCGAGCACGGGCACTGCAGCCTGCCGTGGAACGGCTCAGAGCCTGGCGCCCACGTGGTGCGCGGCGCGATCGCATTCCTGCACACCCATGCCGACCCCGGCACCGGCTGCCCACTCACGATGACATTTGCCAGTGTCCCGGCGATTGCCGTGCAGCCCAACGTGGCCGCCAGCTGGTTGCCCAAGATTACCGCCAACGCCTATGACGGCAGCAACCGCCCCTGGTACGACAAGGCCGGCGTCACCATCGGCATGGCGATGACCGAGAAGCAGGGTGGCTCCGACGTGCGCGCCAACACCACGCTGGCAGAGCCGCTGGACGAGGCCGGCCCGGGCAAGCTGTACAGCCTGACCGGGCACAAGTGGTTCTGCTCGGCGCCCATGTGCGATGGCTTTCTCGTGCTGGCCCAGGCGCAGCAGCGCCTGTCCTGCTTCCTGGTGCCGCGCTGGCGCGAGGACGGCAGCAAGAACCCGATCCATATCCAGCGCCTGAAGAACAAACTGGGGAATAAATCCAACGCCAGCTCGGAAATTGAATTTCGCGGCGCGCACGGCTGGCTGCTGGGTGAGGAAGGGCGCGGCGTCGCCACCATCATCCAGATGGTGGCGTTGACGCGCTACGACTGCATGCTCGGTTCCAGCGCGCTGATGGCCCAGGCCGCCAAGGAGGCGATCTGGCACACCGCCGGTCGCTCCGTGTTCGGCAAGAACCTGCACGAACAGCCGTTGATGCTCAACGTGCTGGCCGACCTGGCGCTGGAAGCGGAAGCCGCGCTCGCGATCTCGCTGCGCATCGCCTACGCGCTGGATAACAGCGATGATCCACGACAGGCCGCGCTGGTGCGCAGCGCCACGGGCATCGGCAAATACTGGATTTGCAAACGCGCCATACAGCACACCTACGAGGCGATGGAATGCCTGGGTGGCGTCGGTTACGTGGAGGAAAGCGTCGCGTGCCGCTTGTACCGCGAGGCGCCGGTCAATGCGATCTGGGAGGGTTCCGGCAATGTGCAGTGCCTGGACCTGCTGCGTGTACTGAACCGGGAACCGGATACCCTGAAGGCGTTGCTGGCAGAACTGGAAGAGGCGCGCGGCCGCCATCCGCTGTTCGACGCAAGACTGGATGCCTTGCTGGTTGACCTGGCGGATCAGCAGGATATCGAAATGCGCGCCCGGCAGTTGATGGAGTCGCTGGCGCTGCTGTGGCAATCCGCCACCTTGCTGGTATACGGCGAGGAGTGGATTGCGCAGGCGTTTGTCAGCGCAAGGCTGGCCGAGAAGCAGTATCACCAGTACGGCACGCTGGATAAGGCGATCGACGTGCAAGCCATTGTGCGGCGCGCGATGGTGACGTTGGCCTGAGTCCGGGCACGCACCCCGCAATCGACAGAGCGCCATCGCAAGGCGTCGTCGCTAACCGGACGTCGGCAAGCTCAAGCGCGCGCAAAACCCATCGCCCGCCGTTTGTGGACCGGCACTGAACGTCGCGTCATGCAGGGTCGCGATCCGCTCGACGATGGACAGGCCCAATCCCGCGCCGATGGGCGCGGTGCCAGGTACCCGGTAGAAACGGTGGCTGATCTGCCGGAACTCATCGGCCGAGAGCGGTGGGCAGGCATTGCAGATTTCCAGGTGCACCGCATCGGCGAGCGCGAGGCGGATGTGCACGGTGGTGCCGGGCGTCGCGTAGCGGAAGGCATTGACCAGCAGGTTGCGCAACAATATCGCCAGTGCCTCCACATTCCCGCTCACGGTGATCTCGGGCCCGGCGGACAGATCGATGGTGAGATCGTTGGCCCGCGCCAGGTGACCGGTATCGGCCAGCGCCTCGACCAGCAGCGCCCGCAGCGGCACGGGCACGCATTGCAGCGGCAACTCAGGGTCCAGCCGCGCCAGCGTCAACAGTTGCTCCACCGTGTGGCTCGCGCGATCCACACGGTCGCTGATGCCGCTCAGCAGCCCCGCTGCGGCCGCATCGCGCAACTGGCGCTGGCACAACTGCACCTCGGCCTTGATCGCGGCCAGCGGCGTGGTGAGTTCGTGCGCCGCATTGGCGGTAAAACGCTGCTCCGCCTCCAGCGCAAAGGCCAACCGTTCCATCAGGGCGTTGATCGATGTCACCACGCCGGCCACCTCGGTCGGCACGCCGGTAGTCGCCAGCGGCTCCAACTGCCCGGGCTTGCGGCGCGCGATATGCCGCACCAGCGTGTGCAGCGGCACCAGGCCGCGCGATACACCCAGGTACACCACCAGCAGCGTGAGCGGCAGCACGATCAACAGGGGCGAAAGCCCGCGTAACATTGTGGCGAGCATGGCTTGCCGTGCAGGCGCGACTTCAACACCCACAGTAATCCACAACTCGCTGACCGCGTCATAGTGCGTGAGCGTACGCCAGGGTCCGCGACCATCTGCGGATTCCTGGTAGGCAAATCCCGCATTGTCGGGCAGCTCGAACTGCGGTGACCCGGCCATGATCGCAATCAACTTGTTGCTCAGCCAGACATTGATCGCCAGCGACAGGGCGTCATCCTCGGTCTGCTCGACCACCAGTGGATGCTGGCGCAGCGCCTCCAATGGATTGTCCTTCCAGCTTTCGTACAGCGGCAGGCCCTTCATCGATCTGGCGCGCGAATACGCGGGCAATATAAATGACCATGTGTGAATACTGTTGCAACTGGCTGTCGATCTGTTCTTCCAGCGCCTCGTCGGAAGAAACATACAGGAACACGGCGGAGACCAGCCAGGTGAACAGGATCAGCGCCAGCAGGGTCCAGACGAGGCGCCATTTCAGCGAGGGGGTCACAGGCAGGTCACGTCGGAATGCGGTAACCCACGCCGCGCATGGTCTCGATGCGTTCGCTGCCGAAGCGCTTGCGCAGGCGGGAGATATAGACCTCCACCGTGTTGGAGCCGATCTCCTCGCCCCAGCTGTAGATTCCCTCCTCCAGGCGCGGGCGCGACACGAAGCGCCCGGCGTTGCGCACGAGGATTTCCAGAATCGCGAACTCGCGCGCGGTCAGGTCCAGGCTGGCGCCGTCGAATTCCACCACGCGTTCCACCGGGTCCAGCACGATGCCCGCGACTTCCAGACGGCTGACCGTGCGATCACTGCCGCGCCGCAACAGCGAGCGGATGCGCGCAAAGACTTCATCCATGTCGAACGGTTTGGGCAGGTAGTCATCGGCGCCGCTGTCCAGGCCGTCGACCTTGTCGGCCACGGTATTGCGCGCGGTCAGCAGCAACACCGGCAGCGTGTGTTTGTCGGCGCGCAGCTGGCGCAGCACCTGCATGCCCGGCACGCCGGGCAGGCCGAGGTCCAGGATCAACAGATCGTAGGGCGTGGCGCGCAGCGTGGCGCGCACCGGCTCACCGCTGCGCAACCAATCAACCGCGTACTGTTCCAGGCGCAGCGCCGTCTCCAGCGTCTGCCCCAGTTGTATGTCGTCCTCGACCAGCAGTACCCGCATCGGCGACTCGCTCTCTCGCTCAACACCTGGACCAAGGGTATACGCAGTCTCCACGCGAGGGAACCGCCACAAAAAAGGCCAGCGATGCTGGCCTCCTTCGTTGCTCGTCGCGGTGTTGCGCTCCTTACTCACAGCCACCGCTCTGGCTGTTGATCCAGTCGCGGATCAGCGCGACGCCTTCGGTGTGGATCACGCTGCGGCCGATCTCCGGCATGCGCACGTCCGCAGCGTTGGAGTCCATGCGGTAGGTCATGATGGACTGGTCTGCCGCACCGGGCACGATGTCGTATTGCAGGCCGCCGGAACCGGCGCCAGCCGCCACCGGAGACTTGCAGACGCCGTAGGCGGTGTCCACCGGGCGCCAGTACTCCAGGAACAGGCCGGAGTTGCTGGCGAAGCCGCCGGGGTTGTGGCAATGCGCGCAGTTGCTGTCCAGGTACGCCTTGGCGCGCTGCTCCAGCGGCGCCGCAGTGTCCTCCCAATCCGCCACGGTCTGGATCGCGGCCAGGTCAGACGGCACGCCCGCCAGCACGCCCTGCGCTTTCATGTGCGCCAGCTGGTTGACTGTTTTGCCGTCGTACACGTTATCGGTGTTGAGGAAACGCGCCTTCGGACCGATCGGTACGATGACCGTCTCCATGTTCACGCCGCTGCCGGTTTCAGGGCGCGACAGGCTGTGGCAGTTCTTGCAGCTGTTGGCGTCGGGAATCACGTAATCCGTGCTGCGGTTGCTGCCGTCGGTGTGGATCCAGCTCACCTTGCGGGTGCCGCCAGCCACGGTCAGGTCGGCGTCGCTGCCATCGGCGCGCCAGGTGAACGGCAGGGCTTTCCAGCCGTCCTTGCGATGGATCAGCAGGCGCGTTTGAAGGATCTCGTCACCCGCCCCTGCGTTGAGGAAATCGCGCGGCATGGTGGACGTCTTCTCGATGATCGTACCCACCGGGAAATCCAGCGCATCCTTGCTGTTGTAGGCCGCCTGCTTGCCCGGCGGCACATAGATGAAGCGGTACTTGGTTGCATAGTCCGTGAACAACGGCGTGATCAGGTCGTATGCAATGCCCAGGTTGGCGCCATGCGCGGCTCGGCTTGTCGGCAAACAAGTTGTAGGCCGACAGCGTATTGCAGTTCACTTCCACCGCGTCGAAATTGGGCTGGTTGCCCTCGGGCGTACACAGTGCGGCAATCTCGGCATCGGTCAGCGGCTTTTCGCCTTCGGCAATCACGTCCGGCGTATCCAGCACCACGGCCGGCAGCGACGCGTGGGCGCAGTCAAAATAGGACTGGTCCACGCTTGGGCTGCCGCCGGCGCCAAACACGATGCCGCGGGTGACGGACGGGTCTTCCTGGATACAGATGCGATCCTTGTCCTCGAAACGACCGCCCATTTCACCGAGGCCGTCGTAGACGATCATCGGCACGCCGCCCAGGGGTTCAAACATCGCCGCGATGTCGCTGGCGAGATCGCGCGGCGCGTAACTGTTGTTGCTGTAGCGGTTGTCGTGCACGTAGACACGGCGCGGCGTACCGTCGTAATCCGTATCGTCGGTGGTGAGGCCGCTGATCTGGTAATCGACGATCACGATGGCCGCCGACTGGTTGTCCTCGATCGTGTTATCGAAGATCTCCACGTCGGAGAAGGCCATCACCAGCATGCCCGTGCCGGTGGGCACCACGCCGACGATGTTGCCTTCGGGCGCGAAGTTGACGGTGTTGTTGCCGCGCACCACGTTGTTGTAGACGCGCACGCGCGCCCCCTCGCGGGACAGGTTGGGCAGGTCGAACACCAGGATGCCGCCGGTGTTATCAATCGCGGTATTCTCGTAGACCTCGGAGTTGGTCGAGTTTTCAATCTCGATGCCCGCCACGTTCAAGGATACCCGGTTGCGGCGCACGAGGATCTTGTCCGACTGGCCGACATACACGCCCGCGTCGCTCGCGCCGATCACCACGCTGTCCTCGATCAACACGTTCTGTGTCTGCACCGGGTAGAGCCCGTACGCGCCATTTTCCTCACAGGCGCCGCAGGTCCACTCCACGCGCATGCGGCGCATCGTGACGCCGTTGCTGAACTTGAACTTGATGCCGTCGGACGGTGGATCCACCACCGCGAAATCCTCCAGCACCACATTGTTGCTGGTGACCAGCACGCTCTCGCCGCCGCTGGTTTGGGTGTCAAAGTTGAGAATGGTGCTGTCCAGGCCCTTGCCGCGCAGGGTGACGTTGTCCACGTCCAGGCTGATGCTGGTGTTCAGCGCGAATTCGCCGGCAGGCAATTCAATGATATTGCCGGGCCGGGCGTTGATCAGCGCCTCCATCAGGCGGGTCTGGAACCCCTCGCCTGCCGCGATGGTGACGACGTTGGGGTCGACGACCACCACCTCCTCGTCGGGCGCCTTGATGAGCACGCTGTCATTGCCGCCATCGGAGCAGGCCAGCATCAGGGAAAGCCCGCAAGCAGGGCCAGGGACCGGAAAGCTACCGTTACTACTTCAGACGTATTCATAGTCGTGTGCCGTGTTGATCGTTGATTGAAAAGGGGTCGGGCGTTGCAAGCGGCGCATTATTGGCGGGCAATCTGAAACGAACCTGAACGGCGTCAACAGGCGCGTCGGGATCGGCCGGCCGGGCATGCAAGGCCGTGTCCAACGGGACGCCTGCAACGTAGTCGTTGCTATTGGTAATGATATTAATTATCATTTGCGGATTGCCGTTGCCCGTCGCTGTGACCCTGACGCTGCGGCGGAAATGATTCTGGCATCCACCCACTGTCAAACAATGGCTATTGCATGCTAAGTACGTCCTCCCTGAAACGCTGGCTATTCGTGCATAAATGGACCAGCCTGATCTGCACGGTCTTTCTCCTGATGCTGTGCATTACCGGCCTGCCGCTCATTTTTACGCATGAAATCGAGCACGCGCTGGGCGACCACCCCGAGCCACTGGATTTGCCCACCGGCACCGCGCGCACCAGCCTCGATACCATCGTCGCCAGGGCCGAAGCCGCCAGTCCGGATGCCGTCGTGCAATTCGTCTCTACCGATCCGGATGAGGCCAATCTCTGGTACGTGGGCATGGGTGAGACGGCGGATGCGGTCGAGGTCTCGGTGTTTTACACCCTCGACGCGCGCACCGCGGACATTCTGGATACGTGGACGCCCAACGACGACAAGACGCTGATGGATATCATCTTCCGGCTGCACTACGACATGTTCGCCGGCCTGCCGGGCACGCTGTTTCTCGGCGCGATGGGCCTGCTGTTCGTGGTGGCGCTGGTATCGGGGGGGGTGGTGTACGCGCCCTTCATGCAGAAGCTGCGATTCGGCACGGTGCGCAAGCACAAGGCCAACCGCGCGAAATGGCTGGACCTGCACAACCTGCTCGGCATCGCGACCGCGCTCTGGCTGCTGGTGGTCGGCGCGACCGGCGTGATCAACACGCTGGCCATCCCGATTTACGGCCTGTGGCAGCAGACGGAATTGGCCGACATGACACGCCCGTACCGGAACGACGCCGCCACTGGCGAGTTCAGTTCTGCGGAGCAAGCCGTCGCCTCCGCGCTGGCGCACGCGCCCGGCATGAAATTGAGCTTCCTGTCCTTCCCGGGCAATGACTTTTCCGGCCCCCACCACTATGTGGCCTATGTGCGCGGCACCGAGCCATTCAGTTCCAGGCTGTTGCAGCCGATCCTGATCGACACAACGAACAGCCATGTCATCGACAGCCGGGAGATGCCGCTGTATGCCAAGGTGCTGCTGCTGTCGCAACCACTGCATTTCGGCGACTACGGCGGCATGCCGCTGAAAATCCTCTGGGCCCTGCTTACCTGCATCGCCATCGTGGTGCTGGGCAGTGGCGTATACCTCTGGCTGCAAAAGCGCAAAATCCCGCTGGACGCGAGGCTGCGCGCGCTGCAATTTGGCGCTGAGGAAACCAACTCACCGTCCGTCGTCTACGTGCGTTTACCGGAGAACAGCTGATGTCCAGGGACGTGAGGGTCTGGCCGATGCCGGTACTGCTGGGCTGCGTTTCAACGCTGGGCCTGGCCTCGGCGCTGCTCGCCGATGGCTGGGCGGACGCCGTGTCATGGATAACACTCACTGTGCCGGTGCTGGTGATCTTCTGGTACAGTCTGAAAAGAAGCACGGATTGAGAGGGAGCACCCATACTGCGTGGGCGCTCTTGCGGCTGCAACCCTGTCAGCAGAGAGTGAATCACGATGCGCCCATTGTTGTCGCGCTGGCCAAAGCTGCAGTCCCGCATCCAGTGCGCGGAAATCGCCACCCTGCCGACACCGGTGATCCCGCTGGGCAATCTCGCAGGTAACTTGTGGATGAAGTGTGACCAACTGACGCATCCGCGCTACGGTGGCAACAAAATCCGCAAGCTGGAATTCATCATTCCCCAGCTAAAGGAAAAAAACATCACCCGGGTGGTGTCGCTCGGCGGCATTGGGACCAATTCGGGCACCGCGCTGTCGATGGTCTGCCACGACCTCGGCATCGCCTGCCGCCTGTACCTGTTCGAGCAGCCGATGAGCAGGACCGTCGAGAACAACTACAAACTGATGCGCGGTTATGGCGCAGAGCTGGTGCATGTGAAGACGCCGATTACAGCCGGACTGCGCTTTTACCTCGACCCGCGTCGCCTCGACCCGCGCTGCTACTTCGTCTTCGGCGGCTGCAGCAATGCCGTGTCCGTGTTCGGCTTTGCCAACGCACTGCTGGAATTGAAGGCGCAGGTGGACGCGGGCGAGTGCCCCGAGCCACGGCAGATTGTCGTCGCCACAGGCAGCTGTTCCACGCTGGCAGGCCTGCTGCTGGGCGCCGCGCTGATACCCTGGAATATTCGCATCGTCGGCATTCGCGTGGCGGCGGACCATTACGGCCCGGTACCCGGCTGCACGCCGGGAATGGTCACGCAGTTGATGCGCGGCGCGTTGGACATCCTGGCGCAGTCGTACCCGGAGTGCCGCTCGCTGCCGTTGCCGACACCGGTGCTGGTCGATGATTACTACGGCGCGGGCTATGGCATACCCAGCCCGGCCAGCGAACACGCGCTGCAACAGGCAAATCTGCAGGGATTTACGCTGGAAAATACCTACACCGGAAAAGCGTTCGCCGCGGCGCTGGATACAGCGGCGCGGGACGGTGGCCCACTGTTGTTCTGGAATACACATGCCGGCGTCGAGGCCAGCGCGTCCTGATCCGCCAACTCAATCAGGCAACGCTGCGCCGGTAGTGCCTGCACACTCGATCACGACAACGCAGACTTCGAGTTAACGCGCGGCGTCCATCGCCTCGGGACCGCGCGGCATGAGCCGACGCTTGATCCTGTCAACCACGACAAACACCACCGGCACGACCAACAGGCTGAGTATCGTCGACGTGATCAAGCCGCCGATCACCACGACCGCCATTGGCGCGCGAAAGCTGTCCTCCCCGTCAAAGCCCAGCGCGATGGGCATCATGCCCGCGCCCATCGCGACCGTGGTCATCACGATGGGACGTGCGCGCTTATGGCAGGCATCGATCATGGCATCGACACGGCCCAGCCCGAAAGAACTGCGCGCGATGATCGCGTAATCGACCAGCAGTATCGAATTCTTGGTCACGATGCCAATCAGTATCAGCAGGCCGATCAGCGACGCCATCGACAACGCATAGCCGAACAGCCACATCAGGCCCAGCGCTCCGGTCGATGCCAGCGGCAACGCGGCCAGCACGGTGAGCGGCTGCCCGAAATCGTGGAACAGCAGCACCATCACCGCATAGACACAAAATATCCCGGCGATCATCGCCAGCGAAAATTCGTCCAGCATCTCCGTCATTTCCTCAAGATCACCGGATAATTGCAGCGTCACGCCGGGTGGCAGGTGTCGCAGAGAGGGCAGTGCCTGCGCTTCCTTGAGGACGTCGCCAATCGGCAGCCCCTGCAGTTCGACTTCAAGGCTCACGTAACGCTGCCGGTCATAGCGGTCTATCTGCGCAGGTCCGTCGGCCACCGTGATCTGCGCGATATTGCCCAGCGGGATGGCGGCACCGGCATCGCCGCTCACACGCAACTGGGCGATCATCTGGGGATCCTGCCGCGAGGACGGATCCAGCATCACGCGGACAAACACCTGGCGCCCGGGAAGATTCATCCGCGGCAGGTTGAAGTCGTAGTCGCCGGTGGTCGCCACGTGTACCGCCTGCCCGATCGCCGCCGACGTCACGCCGAGCTCGGCGGCGCGCGCAAAGTCGGGACGGATGACGATCTCCGGTCGTCGCAGGCTGGCGGACGATGTCACCCCGCCGATTCCTTGCAGCGTGCGCAGCTCGGTCTCTACATTCTGTGCCACCTCGCGCAATGTCACCGGGTCGTCGCCGGTGAGCATCAGGGCCATTTTCTCACCGGGCCTGCTGCGCCCGATTCCCACGCGCACGCCGGGAATGCGCGACAGCTCTTCGCGCATCGCCTTGCGCACATCAACTAACTTGCGCTCACGCTGCGCTGCGAAGCGCACGGTGATCTGCGCTGAGCGCACGTCGGCATCAGAGGAACTGTCGAACGAGTCAGACGCCTGTACACCGCTGCCAATCGCGGTATACACCGACTCGATCTCGGGGATCGCCTGCAATATCGCGTCTGCCTGCTGCGCCACAGCCGCAGTCTGCTCCAGCGTACTGCCTGGCGGCGCTTCGATCGTGACAAGCTCCATCGAGTTATCCTGCGCTGACACAAAGGCCAGCGGCAGCTGGGTGATCATCAGCAGCGAGCCGAAAAACAACGCACTGGCGCTGCCCAGGGTGATTGCGGGATGCTCAAGGCACCAGCGCACTGCCGCGAGGTAGCGACGCATGATCGGCCCGGGCTCACCATCGTGCGTGTGCGTCGGGGGCTTGAGCAGGTAGGCCGACATCATCGGCGTCAACAGCCGCGCCACCAGCAGCGAGAACAACACCGCGGCAGCGGCGGTGATCCCGAACTGACGAAAGAACACGCCGGTGATGCCACCGGTAAACGCCGTCGGCAGGAACACCGCGACCAACGTCAGCGACGTTGCGATGACCGCCAGCCCGATTTCATCGGCCGCTTCCATCGCCGCTTGTATCGGCGGTTTGCCCATTTTCAGGTGGCGCAGGATGTTTTCGACCTCCACGATGGCGTCGTCCACCAGAATGCCGATCACCAGCGTCAATGCCAGTAACGTCAGGGTATTCAGCGAGTAGCCAAGGACGTGCATCACGATGAACGTGGGAATGATCGACAGCGGCAGTGCCACGGCGGATATGAACGTGGCGCGCCAGTCACGCAGGAACAACCAGACCACCAGCACGGCGAGGATGGCGCCTTCGTACAACATGTTCATCGCGAACTGGTATTCACCCTGCGCGTAATCGACCGCGTTGCCTATCTCGATGATCTGCACGCGCGGATGCGCCGCCTGCAATGCTGCTACGGCGGCGCGTACATTTTTCGCCGTGGTGACTTCGTCTATGCCCCGGGCGCGCACCACTTCGAAACTGATGATCTGTTTGCCGTCGAACAGCGCCAGCGAACGGCGCTCGGCAGTGGTGTCGCGCACCTCGGCGACATCGGCCAGTTGCACGCGACGCCCGTCGAGCAATGGCAGTGACAGCTTGCGCAGCTCCGCCGCGGTGGACACGCTCCCCAGCGTGCGCACGCTTTGTTCGAGCCCACCCAGATTGCCGCGACCGCCTGGCGCCTCCTGCTGCACCTTGCGCAATTGACTGCTGATCTCGCCCGCCGTCACGCCGAGCGCCTGCAAGCGCAGCGGATCGAGTTCCACGCGCACTTCGCGTATCACACCGCCCTGTCGCCTGATCTGCGCCACGCCGTGCTGTTGCAACAGCGATTTGCCAATGACGTCATCGACAAACCAGGACAGGTCCGCCGCGTCCATGTCGGGCGCGACTCACCGCATAGGTGAGTACCGCCAGGCCAGAAAAATCCACCCGCGAGACCACTGGCTCCTGCAGGTCACTCGGCAGCATGGAACGCACGCGCGTCACCGCGTCGCGCACGTCGGTGAGCGCTATCTGCAGGTTTTTCTCAACCGCGAAGTCGACAAAAATCCTGGCGCTGCCGTCATTGATCGTGGTGGTGACATGGCGCACGCCGGCGATGCTGGAGATCGAGTCCTCGATGGGTCGCGCCACCTCGGCCTCGACCTGTTCCGGCCCGGCGCCCGGCAGGCTCGCCGTGACAATCACGGCGGGATAGTCCATGTCGGGCATGTATTGCACACCCAGCCCGCGAAAGGCGACCAGGCCCGCGACCGTGAGCATGATGAACAACAGTATCGACGGAGTCGGCTTGCGGATGGCCCAGGCAGAGAAATTCACGGCGCGACAGACTCACCGGGTGCGAGCTGCACCAGGTCGCCATCGGTAAGAAACGCGCCGCCGGATTTCACAAAACGCGCGGCGGTATCGATGTCAGTGAGTATTTCAAGCTGGTGGTCCTGCCGCCGCCCGGTTGCAACCTTGATTTCATGCACCCGGTCCTGCGCGTCCACCTGCATCAGGTAATAGTTGCCGTCGCGCATCACGACAGCGGATTCGGGCAGTACGGTCGCGGTTTGGGTGGCGAGCGTGAAGCGACCAGCCACATACATTCCCGCGAGCAGGCCGCTGCCTGCGGGCATATCCACATACGCGATGCCGTTGCGCGTGGCGGAGTCGGCCGTCGGCGCCACCTGGCGGACCGCGCCAGTGACCTGCAGGCCATCGAGCGTTTCCACGGTGGCGCTGTCGCCCGGGTGCAGCCGCCGCAATGACTCGGCCGGTATCTCGGCGCGCCATTCCAGGCGGTTCTGGCGCACCAGGCGAAACAACTCCGTGCCCATGGAGTTGACTGCGCCAGCCGTTGCCGTGCGCGCAGAAATCACGCCATCATCCGGAGCGACAACGCGTGCATATTGCAGCCGCAATGCCGCGGCATCGCGTTGCGCCTGCGCGAATGCCAGCTGCGCGGCGGCGGCTTTCGCCTCAATGCGATAGGCCAGCAGCGCCTGCTCTGACAAAGCGCTGGTGGTTTCCAGGCGGTCGGCGCGCGATAAATCGGCTTTGGCCCTCTCCAGATTGGCCGTGGCCCCGGCCACGCTGGCGTCCAGTTGCGCCAGCTCAATGCGCAGCCCATCTTCGCTGAAGCGCGCGAGCAACTGCCCTTTGCTGACAACGTCGCCGACGTTGACGAGGACCTCATCCAGCCGGATGCCGGTCAGCTCGGAGCCGATACTGGCCTCCTGCCAGGGCGCTATTTCGCCACTGGCGACCAGGATTTCCGGCCACGGTTCGCGCACAGCGCTGACCAGCTCAACCGTGAGTACCGGCCTGGCTTCGGGCGCAGGCTCGGTGGCGTCGGAGCACGCGGCCAGCAGGGCGGTCACCAGCATGGCGATCAGGACAGTGATTGGGTGCATAGATCCTTCACGGAATATTCAGCCTTCACCCAACAATCACTGATGGCTGCGCTGGTTCCGGCGCATGTCATCGCCCCACGCACAGGCCAGTGACGTTGCACGATACCGATACTCGCAGCCAGCGGCACTCCGGGTCCACACTCACAGGGCCTCCACCGGTTGGAAGCCCCGTGCTGGCACCCCCCGCCAAAAAACAAAACAAAAAAGGGAACAAAAAAGGCCCGCACCGGCCCGAAACCCCAGAGGGGGAGCCCCCCCCAGAGAAAAAAACAAAAAGGAGAAGAAAAAAAAAAAGGGGGGCCAAGGCAAAGGCGGAAAAAGGCCAAAAGGGGGGGGGGTGGGGGGGGGGGGGGGGGGGGGGGGGGGGGGGGGAGGGGGGGGTCGGTGGCGGGCGCGCGGCCGGGGGGGCTGGGCGCCCGGGCGGCCCCCGGCGCGCCGCCGAGGGGCGGCGCGTGAGGCCGCGGAGCGGGCAGCTGCCGCTAGGTGGGGGCCCGGGGGGTTGACTTGCGGGGCAGAAAACGGCGGCGCGGGCGGAAGGGGCTCGAGTGGGCAGCGCACCCCCGGCGGGGGGCGGACCGGCCGCAACAGACGCGACGGCGGGCCCACGCGGGCCCCCCCGGGGGGGGGGGCTGGAGAAAGCTCCGGGGCAGGCGACTTAAAACGAGGGTGGTTTCCGGCGTGACGCCGCGGCGCAGAGCACACGCCAGCGATATGAAAGGTTGGCACAGCCGTTAAACGCGTACGACCCAGCCGCAGGCCAGAAAAATAACAAACCGGCAGAAAAGGTTTCCCGCACGGTGGCGCAACGGGACGCGGGAGGGTCTGTACGATCGTACTACGCCAGGGCCTGTCCCAGCCGCGAGGCCTGTCGAGGCACCGGTTGCCACGACTGCCTGGCCGTTCGCGTCAGCGGGTCCTGGTGACGGCGGTGGTAAAGAGACTGTCGGGCGAGCGCCAGTCGAGCCGCACACGGCGGTGGGCAATCAACCATTCGTCGCCCGCTTCACAAGAGACGCGGCGCAAGCTGTCGAGGTAAACACCGCAGTGATCCGGGCCGATATCGGTGTACGCGGTCCAGTACGTTCGCGCTTTCGCGGTGTCCGGCCCGGTAAATTCAATCAGGCTGGTAGCCAGATGGTGGCGCACAAACGTGGCGCCTTGCGTGGGCGCACCGGGCCTGGATGGGGGCGCATGCCAGCGCGCTATCCATTCCCCTATGGATTGGCGGCCACGGTAGTGAAAGCTGTCGGCGTCACTCACGCCATCCGATTCCAGTATCGCGTCGTCGGTGAAGACAGCGACAAAATCCTCCTCGCGCAAACGGTCACCGGCCATGGTGTAGCGCGCCAGTGTGTGCCTGATACATTCTCGCGCCAGGGCTTCATCAGGGCTCATCGAATACCTCTGGATTGAGGGTGTTTCACGGTAGATACCTGTCCCATTCGTAAGGCACCACGGAATAGAACGGGCCGGCGAACAAGGGTTCAACCTGCCCTGACTTCCACCGCGCTTCCAGTACGGCCCGCAAGCGCTGCGCAGTTACCAGCGGGTCGTCATCGAGAAAGCAATAGGTAATGGTCTGGCCCTCGCCGGCAGAGGAGAAGGGAGTCGCAAGCGAGCTGCCGGACCAGACGCCGGCAACGCCCTCTACCTCCGTCAGTGCGCGGGCCGACGCACACCCGCGCTCAATGAGCAGGTAAATGCCCCGGGTTGGCATCCAGGGCAGCACATCCGAGCCCAGTTTCAGGTGTGGCGCGGTGAGCTTTTCCCCTGTGGCATAAACCCCCCGCTCCACCGGTGGCAGGATAAACGGGGCGCGCCCTGCATTGCGCAGTTCAGTCGACAGCGCATTGAAATCATCGAGCCCCTCCAGCGCGCTAAAGAAATACGTCATCACATGCGCAACGGACTCAAACCGCGGCGCGCAGGCCAGGCGCGCATCGCGGCAGGCCTGCGTGGCGACCACCCGCAGCGAGGTCTGGATACGCGCCAGCCGCTGCTGTTCTGGCCGATGGTCCAGCGTGTGCCATTGCAGGTAGCGGGCGTCTGCGCCATCCGGGTGACGCTGCGACAGCGAGACGAACAACGCCGTGATCGCCGGACTGCCGCAGGCCCCGATAGCTGCGACGTCGTCCGAGGGCGAGCCGGGAAAGACCGCCGCAGGCGGGTTATCGATACCCGTGGTCATCGCTCGTCCGTCAGTTGCAGATCGGGATGGCGGGAGCGGATCATCTTGCGCATGCCGTCGCGCCAGTGGGTCTGCGTGCGACCCAGCACCTCGTGCATATACGCGACATCGGGCCACAGGGGTGTGTGCGCGTCGTGTGAATACTCGAAGATGGGCGCGATGCCCACCAGCTCGCCCATGTAGGTGCAATAGTCTTCCACGCTCACCGTTTCACTGCCCGACCAGTTGACGACCAGCGGCGGCGTGCGTGCCGCGGTCAGCGCGCGAATACCGAGCGCGACATAGTCGTCCTCGTAAATCGGGTTGTAGTTATTGGGCTTGTCGGGGTGCAGGCGAATAGGCTTGCGCTGCAGGATTGCATCCAGCCTGTCGGCCGGCGCGCCGCCCAGCGGGCCGTAGGTTGAACAGACGCGAATAATCGCCAGCGGTATATTGAAATGGGTTGCGACCCAGCTCAACACGGATTCAGCCGCGACTTTTGAGAAACTGTAGTTCGCCCGCAGCGGCACGCCGGGTGGATCGGATTCCGTGAGCGGGCGCTGTCCCTGGTAACCGTAAATCGAGCCGGTGGAACAAAACACAAAGCCCTTCGCAGCGCGGCAGTGGTACAGCAGATCGCCGGAGTGGTGCGCGTTGGTCCGCACGCATTGGCGCCAGTCGCCCTGGCCGGGGTCAACCGCGCTGTGGAATACGTACGTAAAATCAGTCGGCAGCGCCGAGAGATCGCCCTGGGAAAGATCCAGTGCCAGCGGTTTGATCCCTGCGGCCACAAGCTTCTCGCGGTCCGTGGGGTTGCGCAGGCGCGCGGCACCCCACACCTCATTGCCGCTCGCCAACGCCCGGGCGATAGGGAATGCGATTTTCCCCGTGGCGCCGGTGATCAGTATTTTCTGGTTGTTGAGCATTACGGACTCCGGATCTCACGGTTAATGCGGGCGATTCAAGGCGGCGTCAATGTCACGCCTGCTGCCCGGCGGGCTGCTCCTGTTGCATATAGACTTCTATCCGGGTGATTTTCATCGCCTCGTTGAACACATACATGGACAGCGAGTAAAACGGAAAGACCGTGCCCCCACGAGTAATCATTTCCTCGCACTGCGCGAACACCACGCCCGGCGTTTCGGCAACGCGCTTGACTACCGGATTCCAGCCCTCCGAATGGTTCACCCATTGCGTGAGCATGGCCGTATACGCGGCCCAATCCATCGCATCGTGGAAAGGCCCCACGCGCTCAAAGCTGGCGGTGTCCACCAGGTCCGCCAGCGCAGACCAATCCGTCAGAACGACATCCGCGGATTGTTTACCCTTGTCTACCAGGCGGCGCATGCATTCCATCAACTGCGCGACGCGGTCTGCCAACTGGCCTGCGCTGGCGGAATTGTTGGTGGTTGTCTTTACGGTTGTCTTCGCGGTTGTCTTGACGGTAGTCATCGGCGATCTCCTTATGTTATTCGGTGTGGTCAATCGGCAGCGAGTAGCGCACCTCACTCTTTCAGGTAACGATCCAGCTCCCGATGCATTGCCAGTATCAGCTTCTCGTGGTGGCTGGCCAGCCAGACCTGGCGTATCGCCCGCGAGTGCAGGCCTTTCTGTATGCGCTTGAGGTTACCCAGATCCTGGCGCGGAATCTGGTAGACCTGGTCTGGGTCCGCCAGGTCGGTGACGGGAATCACCTCGGCGCGTTCGCGCTCGGCAGCCGCAGGCAACGTGCGCGTGGAGTAGATTTCGAAGGTACAGCGGTCCGGGTCGGTCGCGTGCGGACGCACCCGGTAAATCATCGCGTTGCCCGCCTGCGGCAGGATCATCACGTTCGGGAAGATGGCAACCTCGCCCCCCCACATGCCAAGCGTTTCCGGCGTGGGCTTGGGCATCGGGCGCTGCCTGACCGCCGCATCCGCATACAACACGCGAATGTACTCCGCGCCGAGGCTGGAGCCCTCGGGAATCGGTTTGTCGCGCAGGGTCCGCAGCAGGTCGACATCGGCCTGCAACACCTGCGCGTCCATGCCATCGACCAGCAACTGCAGGCGGTCTGCCATCGCATCCACCGGATTCGTCTGGCCCTCCATGTTCACCTTGCCCTGCATCGGCGTATTGGCACCGGCATAGAAACGCCCGTGACCGTGCTCAAACGCTTCGTAATCCACCCGGTGATGCGAGAAGTTGGCGTACTCCTCCTCCATCGTCGCGCCGAAGATAAAGTCGGCCGCGCCGGTTTCCAGCTGCGGATGGGTCGCCGGCACATGGTAGGTTTCGAAAAACGCTTCCTGCGCCACCTTCCAGTTGGCGGGAATCGGAATGGACTTCCACCAGTAGTGGCGCATCTCGCCGATGTTCAGATCCTCCAGAAACCCGCGTATCGGCGCGATGTATGCCTCGAAGGGGATGCAGTCCGGATCAAAATTAATGAAGACGAAACCGGCGAACACCTCGCAGCGCACAGGTTTGAGCGCCACATCGGCGTTGCACAATTTGCCGCCGTGAAACTCCTCGCGGGCGAGCACATACTGGTTGTCGCCTTGCGTGTTCCAGCGCCAGCCGTGGAACGGGCAGATGATGTTGCCGTGCGCGAACGTGCCGGCGCCCTCGGTGAGGGCGGTACCACGGTGCGGGCAGACGTTGTGAAAGGCCCTGACGGTGCCGTCTTCCGCACGCACCAGGAACACCGCCTGGTCGCCGATCTCGTAGGTGGTGAAATCGTTGACTGCGGGGATTTCATCGACGCGCGCCGCCACCTGCCAGACCCTGGGCCACAAGCGGTCAAACTCCAGTTGCAGGAACTTGGGATCGATGTAGCGTCCCACCCTGATGCCACCTTCCAGTGTGTGCCAGCCGGATGGCCAATCCGGGTCGGCGTCTTTGGCGCGGGTCAGCGATTTGAGGTTGGCGGTTTTATCTGGCTGGGTCATGGCGTTCACCTGCGTGCGTGGCCGTTCTGCTTTGCCAGTCATTCTAGTGCCTGCATGTAATCAACACAACTGTTCATTAAATACAAGCTGCACGTCACCACCGCGCACTGCCGATCTACATCGCGCCAGCGACTTGTGCCTTGCGGATGAGCTGGATGAATTCCGCGCGATAGCCGTAGGGATCGTCGCCGCGATTGGCCTGGGCCAATTCCAGCGCGTCGGCAAAACCCCAGCCCGCCAGGTACTTGCCACCTTCCAGCAATTGGGCGAAGCCGGCTACCGCGGTTGCGAACTGCGCCTCGCGCAACATGTCAGGTGTCGCCTGCGTGTGCATGCCAATGGGCTGGCTGATCAACCGTGACTTGCTCTCCTGCGGCAGTTTGTAGCGCAGTTTCAGGTAGCCGTACTCGTCGGACTTGCCAGCACTCACGGGCGCCTCAGCGTAGCGGGAGCCTGCGAACGCGCCGCTGTCGCTGCCTGCGGGCGTGATCTCGTAAATCGCGGTGACGCTGTGACCTGCGCCGATATCGCCCGCATCCACTGTGTCACTGTTGAAATCCTCCTCCGCGAGCATGCGCGTCTCGTAGCCCAGCAGGCGGTACTCGCTGACCGTGGCCGGGTTGAACTCAACCTGGATTTTCACGTCCTTCGCGATCGGGAACAGCGCGGACGTGGCCTCATCGACCAGCACTTTCTGCGCCTCGCCCAGCGTGTCGATGTAGGCGGCGACGCCGTTGCCGTTCTGCGCCAGCGTCTGCATCAGCGCGTCATGGTAATTCCCCTGGCCGAAGCCGAGGACGGAGAGGAACACGCCGGACTCGCGCTTGCGCTCGACGAAACCCTTGAGTTCCTCGGTGTCGTAGATACCCACGTTGAAATCACCGTCCGTGGCCAGCACGATGCGATTGACCCCATCCTCGATGAACTGCGACTCGGCCAACTGGTAGGCGAGCTGGATGCCTTTGCCCCCTGCGGTCGCGCCGCCCGCCTGCAAGCGGTTCAGCGCGGCGAGAATTTTCTGCTTGTCCTTTACTTGCGTGGGCTCCAGCACCGTGCCCGCAGCACCGGCATAGACCACGATGGCGACCGTGTCCTGCGGCTGCAGGCGATCGAGCAGCAGGCTCACTGACTGTTTGACCAGCGGCAGCTTGTCGGGGCTGTCCATGGAGCCGGACACGTCGAGCAGGAACACTATATTGGCGCGCGGCTGTGCGCCCGTGACTTCGTAGCCCTGGATCCCGATATGCACCAGCTTGTTACCCGCTTTCCACGGCGAGTCCAGCACCGTTACATTAGTGCTGAAAGGCTGGCTTGTGTCTGGCGGCAGCGGATAGTCGTAGGGGAAGTAATTGACCATCTCCTCCAGGCGCACCGCTGCTTTTTGTGGCAGGGCGCCCGCGTTGAGTTGCCGGCGCGCGAAACTGTAGGACGCGGTATCCACGTCGATGGAGAAGGTGGAGACCGGCTCCTCGCTGGTGCGCTTGATCGGATTGGCCGCCGCAGTCTCGAATTTATCGCGACCGACGTCCTGGTATCCGGGAGGAGCGATAGCGTCGGCTGCAATGCCGCCTAAGCGGTTCGCGAACACGATACCTTGCTCAAGGGCGAAGGACCGTTGCAGGGCTGCCGGCGCAGCAGCAGCTGCGACTGCTGCTGGCATATCGACTTCGGATTCATCTGCCGACAGTTGCGCGACTGACGCATTCTCCGCGATTTCCGCCTTTTTCTCCCGCACGGCGTCGGACCCGACACCACGCACCATGGTGTCGATGCGACGCTCCGCCGGAACGGCCAAATCAGTCATACGCACGACCGACGCCACTTCTGTCGGCACCTCGACACCGCTGTACTGCGGCAGTTGTAGCGCGACAAACACGCCGAGCACCAGCACGGCGGCGCTGGCCATGCCGCTGTAGAGCCAGCGCTGGGTGGAATTCCTGGTAGTTAAACGTTGCATGATTTTTCTCCCGAATGATGGACGTTCGGAAGTAAGACGACTCGCCGCAGCGAATCCTTGGCTCGCGTTCGCACTATTTTTCTCGTGCTGCACCGCGTCGAAAGCCTGCAGCGCAGCCGTGAGTGCGCGCTCCTTCGCATCGACGTTGGGGGCGTCATCCAGGCGCGCAAACAGATTCTCCAATTCTCTATCGTTCATACACCAACTCCCGGCTGCAGCTCGGCGTTCAGCCCAGCGTTCAGCCGCTTGCGAATTTCGTGCAACCGCCACGACACCGTGGATTCCTTGACCTCCAGTATCGCCGCCGCCTCGGCATGGGTGAGCCCCTCACCCAGCACCAACACCAGGCTCTCGCGGAAACCCTCGCCCATCCGTTCCACCAGGGCGATCACCTGCCGCAGCATCACCGCGGATTCGGCATTGTCATGGGTCGGCACGTCGTCCAACTCGCCGCCCCTCTCGCCGCACCCCCGTGATCGTTGCGCCTTGTGCCAGTCCCTGGCGCAGTTGATCACCAGCCGATACAGCCAGGTGGAGAACGCGGATTCGAAGCGAAATTGTTCGATGGCGCGCGCCAGCTTGATGCACGCCTGTTGCGTGACATCCTGCGCATCCTGGCGATCACCGCAGTAGCGGCAGGCAAAACTGAACATGGCGGCATAGTGCTGCTCTACCAGAAGCGAAAACGCGTCCCGGTCACCGCGCTGGGCGCGCCTGATGGTCTCCTGCAGGTCCTGTGTCATGGCCGGCCAATGGCTTGTTTTGGTATTAGACGATGCATGCGCCGGAATCCTTGACGTATGGCGCAAATAATTTGCGCCATTGAACCACTTTCACTCCACGCTCGTGTGCACGCCGCTCTGGATTATAGGCGGGCTAGGCTATTCATTCACATTTGTACTAGCATGGGTATAGCGGGAGGTGCGGCGCATCCCCCTGCAAGACTTGATAACTCTAATAAACAAGTGAGGACGATATGGTGCACAGGACAGGATTCCGTCTATGCAACAGGTTCCCAATTCTGTTTTCCTGCGGCGCGCTCGCCCTGTCCTTCAAGGCCTGGGCACAAACCGCCGACTCGCGCCAGCTTGCCGCGCAGCCCGTGCTGGAGAACATCGTGGTCACCGCGCAGCGTATCGAGCAGACGGCCAACGAGGTCGGCATGGACATCCGGGTATTCACCGGCGAGCAACTCGACCAGTTGCGCATCACCAGCGTGTCCGACCTCACGGCACTGGTGCCCTCGTTCACTCTATCGCAGAGCTACCAGGGCGTGCCGACCTACACGCTGCGCGGCATCGGCTTCAATACCGTCAATATGTCGGCAACATCCACGGTGGGCATTTACCTCGACGAGGTGGCCTACCCGTATCCCGTGCTGAACGCCGGCCCGGTGTATGACATGCAGCGCGTGGAGGTGTTGCAGGGTCCGCAGGGCACGCTGTTCGGGCGCAACACCACTGGCGGCCTGATCAACCTCGTCACCAACAAACCGACCGAGGAATTCGAGGCGATGGTGCGGGCAGAAGGCGGCAACTACGAGACGGTCAACACCGAGGCCATGGTCAGCGGACCGCTCACCGACACACTCGGCGGACGCCTCGCGTTTCGCACCGAGGACAGCAACGAGGGCTGGCAGAAATCCAACACCCGCGACGAGAAGCTCGGGGAAGTACACCGCTACGGTTATCGCGCGATGTTGTCGTTCCAGCCGCTGGAGCAACTGGATATGAACGTGTCCTACAACGGCTGGCAAATCAAATCGGATACGCTGGCCGCGCAGGCGATAGCACTCAGCCCGGCGACGGTTTCCGGCCCCGCAGCGCCGTTCAACCAGCCGGGACTCGCCGGCTACCTGGCGAACAACCAACCGGGTAAACCCGACGAGGCGGACTGGGCACCGAAATCTACGCGCGGCGTCGATATCGGCACCGGCCTCGGACTGCCGGGTGACCTGGATGAAAACAGCCACCTGAACGCGTACGCGCTGCACGCCAACTACGCGTTCACGGACGACCTGCGGCTGGTGTCACTGACCGGCTACCAGGATATGAAGCGCGAGGGCCTGACCGACTTCAGCGGCGCGCCGTATGAAATCCTGCTGCAGGACCTGGACGGCACGATCGAGAGCTTTTCCCAGGAGCTGCGGCTCGAAGGCAGCGAGGACAAGGTGCGCTGGCTGGTGGGCGCGTACTACACCGACGACCAGTTGTACGATTCCAACCGCACGCTGCTGGGCGAGAACGCCAACGTCGGCCTGATCCGCTCGACCACCGCAAACCTGATCAATTTGACCGACCTTGGCCTGCTCGATCCAACATTCAATTCCGGTGGCTATACCACCCTGCAGGCGAGCCAGGCGTTTCGTACCTTCCGCGACCACGCCGACATCGATTCCGACTCCTGGAGCGTGTACGCCAACGCCGACTGGACGCTAACCGACGAACTGAGTCTCACCACCGGCGTGCGCTACACCCGCGACCAGCAGGATTACCAGGGCTGCTCGTCGGACTTCAACACCAACATGCTGCCCAACGTGAACGTCACCAGCCGCTTCCTGTTCAACAACTTCTACGGGCAGCTGGCTGATCCGATCTCCGAGGGTGAGTGCAACACCTTCGACACCAACACCGGACAGTTCGGCGAAGTGCGTTCGCACCTGGACGAGGACAACGTGCCCTGGCGACTGGCGCTCAACTGGCAGTACAACATCGATACGCTGCTGTACACCTCCGTGTCCGAGGGCTTCAAGTCCGGCACCACGCCGGTGAATGCCGCCAACCTCGCGGTGCAGAATGCGCCGGTGAAGCAGGAGCAACTGCTGGCCTATGAAGTGGGCATCAAGGCGACGTTGCTGGAGCAGCGCATGCAGTTCAACGCGTCCACGTTCTACTACGATTACACGGACAAGCAGTTGGCGGTGTACTTCGCCGACCCGATCTTCACCACGCTGGCGCGCCTCGACAACGTCCCCGACTCCGAAGCGTACGGGCTCGACACCTCGCTGACCTGGCGCGTCACCGCCGATCTCACGGCGATTGTCGCCGCGACACTGCTGCACACCGAGGTGCAGAACTACCAGGGCATCAACGCGCTCGGCGAGCCGCAGGATTTCGACGGCGCGGAATTTCTCTACAGCCCGAAAGAATCCGGCAGTGCGACGCTGTTGTATGAGCGGGCCATCACCGAAGGGCTGGGATTATCGGCGAGCCTGAACGTGCATTACCAGGGAGAATCGCAGGCCGATCTCACCAGCTCCGCGGTCGGCGAGGTCGACGACTACACGCTGGCGAATGCCACGCTCGGCATCCATACGCTGGACCGGCAGTGGGACCTGACATTCTGGGGCAACAATATCACCGACGAGTACTACTGGCTGTCGGTCACGCAGAACGCCAACACCGTTATCCGCTTTGCGGGCAAGTCCCGCACGGTTGGCGCCTCACTGACCTACCGTTTCTGAGCGAGGTGATCCGTCATGACATCGACCGCAACTGCCCCGAAAGCCGCCGCCACACTTCCTGAGGTGGATTTCCTGCAACCGGCGGGCGAGCCGGCATTGGCCGGGCCTGATTCGGTCTCCTGGCGCGTGTTCAAGAACCTGGTCGCGCTGTACATCGGCGGCATCGCCGCGGTGCTGCTGGAACTGGCGGAACCGCGCGTGCGCTCCGGCGTGTGGGACCACACGACCTTTCGCACTGACCCGCTGACGCGCATGCAGCGCACGGGCATTGCGGCAATGGTCACCGTGTACGGCGCGCGCAGCGTCGCGCAGCAGATGATTCGCGGCATCACCAAAATGCACGCGCGCGTGCAGGGCGAGACGCCGGACGGGCGCAGCTACCGCGCGCTGGAACCGGAACTGATGAACTGGGTGCAGGTCACCGCCTCATACGGATTCCTGCAGGCCTACCACCAGTTCGTGACGCCGCTGTCGGCCGCCGACCGCGATCGCTTCTACGCCGACGCGCAGGCCGGCGCAAAGCTGTATGGCGCGCCCGGGGCGCCGGCGAACGAAGCGCAGCAACAGGCGCTGTTCGCGCATATGCTGCCGCAACTGGAGGCCTCCGATATCGTGTTCGAATTCCTCGACATCATGCGCCGCACCGGCGGCCTGCCGCCGCTGATGCGACCGCTGCAACCCCTCTTCCTGCGCGCGGCCATCTCCATCCTGCCGGAGCCGGTGCGCGTACGACTGAAACTGGACAAGGGCTATCGACTTGCCGGATGGGAGCGCCTGCTCGTACGCGGCGCTGGCGCTCTGTCTGATCGCATCGTGCTGCGCACGGCACCGCCGGCGCAGGCCTGCGTGCGCTTGGGGCTGCCTGCGGATTATCTGCACAAGTAGCGCGCTGTTGCGGCTGCAGACAGTGCCAGGGCGCGCAGTGGGCCTATTCTTCCGTCGCCACCGCTACCGCTACCGCCAACGGCGGACCGGAGAACTCCACCTCGATCGCGATTTCAACCTCGTCACTGACACCCATCGTCGAGCCCGGCTCGGGAATGCCATAGTCGATGCCGAAATCGGAACGCAGCAACGTGCCGCTGGCGGAGAACCCGACGCGGGCGTGCGGGTCCATCGGATGCCCCGCGTAGCCGCCGTTGAAGGTGGCGTCGAGCACCACGGGTTTGGTCACGCCGTGTAGCGTGAAGTCACCCGTTACGCGCGCTTTGTTGCCTTCGAGCGCCTCGACCTTCGTGGACTTGAAGGACATCAGCGGAAACTGCGCCACGTTGAACCATTGCTCGCCGAGCAGTTGGTCGACAAAGCCGGGAGGCGGACTGTCGAGATCAAGCGAGCGCGGATCAATGGTGGCGGTCACGCTGGAGGCGGCAATATTCTCCGGATCAAATTGCAGTTGCGCGTCGAATTGCTTGAATTGCGCGGTGTAGCGCGAGAAGCCGAGATGATTCACGCGAAACGTAATGCTCGCATGCGTTTTATCCAGTGTGTAGGCGCCCGCTGGAACGGCCGCAGATACAGCGGGAGCGGGGGCAGCTGGAGCATCGTTCGCTGCGGCGAGCGGCAGTGAGCAGACGGCGAGCAGCGCCAGAACGCCTGGCATCAAAATCGATTTTTTCATGTAACTCTCCTGGTCAATTTAAACATTATCAAAATACGCGTGGGTGGGAACAATGTGTCATCTGCACACCCAGCCACCACCTAATAAAACCTCACCAGCGTCACCCCCAGCCAGATCGACAGCAACACCGGCCAGAACAACAGTTTGAGCACTAGATTGTCGCCGTATTGGAATACACGCCAGTTCACACCGCGCAACAGCATGGCCAGCACAATGGCTTGCAGCGTAATGAAGACGTACATGGAAAATAAAACAGCTCGATGTAGGCGATCTCCGGCGTCATGATGCGATTGCGCTCGTTCACATGCGCCAGCAGCAAGATGAATAGAAAGCCGGCACAGCTTTGAATCACGTTCATCGTCGTCAGCCCGGACCTGCCCTCTTCTACAGTGGAAGAAATATAGAGCACGATAAACATGATCATCGCCACGATCAGTATCGGGATGATGTTGGCGATGAACGGGTTGAGCCAGACGCGTTTCATCACCATATTGAAATTGAGCGCGGTGTACTTCTTGATCGGTGCATCGGCGCCAAAATTCGTCCTGTAGTCGATCGTACGAAACGTGAAGTACGTTGAAATGGTGTTTGACGAGGGGACTGAGACGTTCTCGTTCAACCCCGGTCGTACGGACGGGTTAAGTATGTCGTAGCTCTCAAGGTCGGGAACCAGCAGGATATTCTTGCTGAAGTCGGGGTAGAGCACCGTGATGCGAATGTCGTTCTGCTCGAACGGAAACTGCTGGTAACTGAAGCGCTGCTCCAGCGTCGCGCGGAATGACCACGTCACCAGCACATAATCCTCGTACTCGACCTCCGAGACCAACTCCGTGCTGAGGCCGCGAGTCTCCAGCGCGGAAACATCGGGAAAGTAAAATGCCGGCGGCGCGGTCTTGTACAACAACCTGGGGTATTTCATCCACAGCTTGCCGATCACACTCGCTTCAAACGAGGTGAGCTCGTACGACTCGATGAATATCCCGGTGGGAACCCTGGTATACGCGGTGCCGTTGATTTTGCGTAACTCGCGGTCGTACTGATCCGCGTACTTCTTCAGGATAGTCTGGTTCACGATGCGTTCGTTCTCGTCATCCAACAGCGAGAAATCGGTGGCCAGGTTGAGGTGCCAGATCACCACGATATTGCCCGCGGCGATCATCGACACGCCGAATACCAGCCACCACAGCCGATGCGGGTTGTACTGGTCGATACGCAGTGCCAGCAGCAGCACTGCCACCAACAGCAGGCTGGCACCCAGCGCGATGTGAATGATTTTTCGCCGGCCCTCGTCGGAGGCGCCGAGCAGGTCGTCCTCGGCAAACACCAACACGCTTTTCCAGCCGGTCGAAGGCAGCTCGCGGAAGAAGAACCAGGAATACTTGAAGGTGTAGGTGCTGTCGTAGGCGACGATACCTTCGGCATCGTTTTTCATCTTTTCCAGAATAGTCGTGTCCTTGCCATCCTTGAGCTGGAAGATATTCTCCAGCAAATAGTCGGAGTCCGGATGGGTGAGTATGGTGCCGTCCCTCCGCGTAGGTGAAGCCATAGCCCGCATCGCCGACGCTGAGCGATTCCACGATGCGCGTGAAATCGCTGAGCGCAATCGAGTAGTCGACGACGCCGATGACATCGCCCTGGGCATTCACCAGTGGCGTGGCGTAATCGACCATCATCGCCTTGGCCGCCTCGCCATAATAAGGGGCGGACCACCCGGGCTTACCCGACTCAATAACACCCGTATACCATGCGGCCGTCAATCGCGTGGGCACGGTGTAGTCGTAACTGTCCTCGACAAACTGGAACTTGTTCATGCTCTTGTTGAAAAACGGGGCGTAGCGGCTCTTGTCCATGAACGCGCCGGGCTGGTACGCGACGGTAACGCCGAGCACCAGCGGAAACCGCTGGCTTTCCAGCCGGATGCTGCGCAGCAAATCCTTTTCGTTGTCGATACCACCAATGGTCGCTGCGTACTCGCCGGCCCTCGCGGAAATCGCGCCCAGCTGGGCATCAAGATCTTCAGCCACACGGATGCCGGCCTGCTCACCCAATTGTATGCTCTGCTCTTTGCGCGCCTGCATGTAGCGCTGGTAATCAACGATCAGGTACACCGTGAGCGCCAGGCTGCCCAGCAGCAGCGCCCAGAATAGAAATCGTGGCTTTCGCACAGTCGTTGCTCAATTATATTTTGAAGGACGATATTGCCCTAGATTCGATACCCGGTCAGCAATTGTCTTGCAGCCAAAGGAGTGCAGGATTGGCAGGTACTTCCGTCGGCGCTATATTCGATGGCGGGCAAGCTACAACGCATAACAACGACGCCACACGCGGGGTGCCATACATCCCCGAGGACAAACGCCATGCATCACAAAACCGCTGCCGGCACACCCACTCTTTCGGGCACGGCGACCTCGTACATAGCCACCGATACGCTGGCAATGCTGTATCCCGCGCGCGATGTCGTACCCGTGCAGGGACATCGTTGACATGCTGCAGACTATGCCAATAAGTATCGAGCTTGTCGGCGCTTTCCTCCTCCTTGCGCACATCGTCATCGGCTTCGTCGCGACGATCCTGATCTCAACCAGCCGCACGCCGTCTGCCGCCATCGCGTGGGTGCTCGCGATAATCTTCATCCCCTTCCTCGGTGCCCTCTGGTTCCTGCTGGTGGGCGCCGGACGATTGCCGAAGGCGCGCCGTGACAAGCAGCGCGAGGTCAACACACTCATTCGCTCGCGCACGCCGGGACTCGACGAGGTCAGCCACCGCGATGAGTGGCCGGGCTGGCTGGGTACGGCGGTGACGATGAACGTCGAGCTCGGCGCCCTGCCGATGGTCGGCGGGAACCGGGCGACGCTGATCGATTCCTACGAGGGGTCTTTCGCGGCGATGATCGCGGACATCGAGACGGCCACCGAGTACGTACATGTCGAGTTCTACATCCTCGTGCTCGACGACAGCACCCGCCCCTTCTTCCGCGCGCTAGAGCGGGCGCGGGCACGCGGGGTTGAGGTGCGCGTGCTCTCCGACCACGTATCAAGCTTCATGTTTCCCAACCGCCGCGAGACGCAGGACTTTCTCGCACGGATCGGCGCGCAGTGGTACGCCATGTTGCCGCTGCGACCACTGCACGGGCAATGGCAACGGCCAGACCTGCGCAACCATCGCAAGCTCGTGGTCGTCGACGGCCGGGTGGGATTCACGGGGTCGCAAAACCTCATTGATTCGAGCTACCTGAAAAAGAAGAACATCGCGCGCGGCCTGCACTGGCACGAGTTGATGGTGCGTGTCGTGGGACCTGCCGTGCGCGAACTGAATGCGGTGTTCCTGACCGACTGGTACAGCGAGTCGGGCGAGCTGCTGGTGTTTGATTCAACCCCGGTACTGGTGGGAACCGCCGACATCGACCTCGACGCGCAGGTGCTCGCCAGCGGGCCGAGCTTCGAGAACGACAACAACCGCAAGCTGTGCGTGTACCTGCTGCACAGCGCGCAAAAACGCATCAGCATCACCAGCCCTTACTTTGTTCCCGACGAGTCGACCCTGCTGGCGATCATCTCGGCGGCGTCGCGCGGCGTGGCCGTCGAGTTGTTCGTTTCAGAGATCGGGGACCAGTACTTCGTGTACCACGCCCAGCGCTCGTACTACGAGGCGTTGCTGGATGCAGGGGTCGCGATCTACCTCTACCCGGCACCGACCGTACTGCACTCGAAACATTTCTCCATCGACGATGACGTTGCAGTCATCGGATCGAGCAATATGGACATCCGCTCCTTCAGCCTCAATATGGAAGTGTCGCTGCTGGTGCAAGGACGGGCGTTCGTGCACGCGATGCGCGCGATCGAGGACGGCTACCGCGCCAACAGCACGCGGCTCGATCCTGCGGTGTGGCGCGCCAGGCCGCTGGCCGGCAAGATCAATGACGCCCTGGCGCGTCTCACCTCTTCGCTGCAATAGTTCCCGTAACCCGAAGCGCGAAATTGCGCGCAGACACTGCGGCAGCCTTGACCGGCAGAGCCCTGATCAGTTTTACTCTGAGTCGCCGACACTGAGTGTGAACAAGGAATGAACAACGAGACACGTTCTCCTGACCCCGGTCGCGTGGCGGCTCCCGCTGCAATCGAAGCGGGTTGGCAACGATGGCTGCCCGGCTTGCAAACCCTCGCCCACTACCAACGCGCCTGGCTGCCCAATGATCTGGCGGCCGGCCTGGTGCTGACTACGCTGCTAGTGCCCGTCGGCATCGCCTATGCAGTGGCATCCGGTGTCCCGGGTATCTATGGCTTGTACGCCACGATCATTCCCCTGCTGGTGTACGCGCTGTTTGGCCCCAGTCGCATCCTGGTGTTGGGGCCCGATTCGTCGCTAGCCGCCATTATTCTCGCCGTGGTGCTGCCTCTCTCGCACGGAGATCCCGCGCGCGCGATTGCGCTGGCCAGCATGATGGCCGTGGTGTCGGGCGTTGTGTGCATCCTGGCGGGCGTGTTGCGCCTTGGATTCATTACCGAACTCCTCTCCAAACCGATTCGCTACGGTTACATGAACGGCATCGCACTCACCGTACTCATCAGCCAGTTGCCCAAGGTGTTTGGATTCTCTATCGACAGCGACGGCCCGGCGACCGACCTGTTGCAGATCTTTAAAGCGATCATCGACGGCCTCACCCATGGCATGACGTTCATTATTGGTGCCGCAACCTTACTCGTTATTCTTGTGCTCAAACGCTACCCGCGCTTCCCGGGTATTTTGCTCGCGGTTGTCGGCGCGACCGTGATAGTCGGCCTGTTCGGCCTCGATGAACGCGCCGGTGTGAATGTGCTGGGGGCGCTGCCGCAGGGTCTGCCGGTGTTCAGTTTCCCGCACATTGACTATGCGGATATCCAAACGGTCATCATCGGCGGCTTCGCCGTGGCGTTGGTATCGTTTGCCGACACCAGCGTGTTGTCGCGTACGTATGCCGCGAGGACTCATACCTACGTCGATCCCAACCAGGAGATGATCGGCCTGGGCGCGGCCAACCTGGCCGCCGGTTTCTTCCAGGGCATTCCCATCAGCAGCAGTTCGTCGCGCACGCCGGTGGCGGAAGCCGCGGGCTCCAGGACGCAGCTGACCGGGGTGGTGGGCGCGCTGGCTGTTACCGCGTTATTGGTGTTCGCACCCGATCTTCTGCAGTATCTGCCCAGCAGCGCATTGGCGGCGGTAGTGATTGCATCGGCGATCGGGCTGTTCGAATTCAGCGATTTGCGGCGTATCTACCGCCTGCAGCGCTGGGAGTTCTGGTTGTCCATCGTGTGCTTCGTCGGTGTAGCCGTGCTCGGCGCGATCCCCGGCATCGGCCTCGCCATCGTCATTGCAGTAATCGAATTTCTCTGGGATGGCTGGCGGCCGCATTTTGCCGTGCTCGGGCGCGTGGACGGCATTCGCGGCTACCACGACCTCAAACGCTACCCCAACGCCCGCCTGATTCCGGGGCTGGTGTTATTTCGCTGGGATGCGCCGCTGTTTTTTGCCAACGCGGAGTTATTCCAGAATCGAATCCTGCAGTCGGTGAACCAGTCCCCGACGCCGGTCAGGCGCATTGTCGTCGCGGCCGAGCCGGTTACGAGCGTTGATTTGACCTCCGCGGATGTAATCGCGGAGCTGGCCGAGAAGCTCAGGTATGCGGGTATCGAACTGCATTTCGCTGAGATGAAAGATCCGGTGAAGGACAAGTTCAAGCGCTTCGAACTGCTCGACACGTTGGGCAGTGATATTTTTTATCCCACCGTCGGCGCGGCGGTCGATGATTACCTTGCGCGCTACACGGTGGATTGGAAGCCCTGGATACGACAGCATCGAGCCCACCAATCTATCGTATGCACAGGCACAACTGGAGAATTTATCTATCATGCACAACAATTCACTGAGCGGGCTGCTGCGCACATTACGCGACCAGCGCTGCATGCTGCTTTTCCTGGCGCTGGTTCTGCTGCTGGTGGCGCTGCCCTTCCTGACTGACACCCCGTCCGGACAGACGATTTTGATTCTTGTGAATGCCACGGTGCTCCTGACCGCGGTGGCGGCGGTGGGGCGAACCTGGTTATCGCTGCTTGTCGCCATCCTGCTGGTGGTGCCAGCGCTGGTGTTTCGATTTCTGTCACTGCGGTCGGGGCATACCGAATATCTCGGCCTGACCTGGAGCTTCAACGCACTTTTCTACCTGTTCATCATGACCAATCTGTTTCGTTACGTGTTTCGGCTGGACCTGATGTCGCGCGACAAACTCTATGGCGCCGTGGCCGCTTATATACTGATCGCGTTGTTTTGGGCTCAGCTGCACGCGCTGACACAATATTTCTACCCTGGCGCCTATATGAATCAGGGAACCCCGCAAGCGTTGGACATCACCGAATTGATCTATTTCAGCTTCGCGGCACTCTCGACCGCCGGATTTGGCGATATCGCCCCCGCGTTGATTCAATCCCGTTACCTCACCATTCTGGAGATGATTGTCGGCGTGATGTTCGTCGCCATTCTTATCGCGCGCCTGACAGGCGTGTATCCACTGGTGGACAAACGCTCCTGACCTGGAACAGACTCTGGTGATGGCGGCACCGCCTGCTTGGGTGCGGGAAATACCTCTGCGCTGTTAACCAGCGTCCCGTTGCAAACTGAATTATCAATGTATGGAGTGTAAAGCGATGTCCGGCAAAGAACCGAAGGCAGCGAAGAAGCGCAAGCAAGAAAAGGAGAACGCGAAAGAGCCCGCTAACGACTTGCCTGCCAGGACAGAGAAGCTCGGCAGGAAGGAATACGAGAAGGAGCTGGCGCGTTTACATGTCGAGCTTGTAAAGCTGCAGCAGTGGGTGGTGCACAAGGGCCTGAAAGTCTGCATCGTTTTTGAAGGACGCGACGGTGCCGGCAAGGGCGGCACGATCAAGGCAATCACCGAGCGCGTCAGTCCGCGCATCTTTCGCGTCAATGCCCTGACAGCCCCGACGGAACGCCAGAAAAGCCAGATGTACATCCAGCGTTACATACAACATTTTCCGGCGGCAGGCGAAATCGCAATCTTCGACCGCAGTTGGTATAACCGGGCCGGTGTCGAGCGGGTCATGGGGTTTTGTAGCGAAGAACAGGCCGAAGGTTTCCTCAAGGCTGTGCCCCTGGTCGAGCGTGCGATGGTTGATTCCGGCATCATCCTGTTGAAATACTGGCTTGAAGTCAGCCCGAAGGAGCAGCAGCGACGCCTGGAGTCCCGTGTCGACGACGGCCGCAAAATCTGGAAACTCTCGCCGATGGACATCAAGTCCTATCACCGCTGGGACGAGTACACCCGGGCGCGGGACGAAATGCTCAAAGCGACCGACACTCCGTGGGCGCCGTGGTTCGTTGCCAACTCCGAAGACAAGAAACGCGTGCGCCTGAACCTGATCAGCCACCTGCTAAAACAGATCCCCTACGAGGAGCTGCCCAAGGACGAGGTCAAACTGGGCAAGCGCAAGATTGGCAAGTACCAGGCCGCTGACTACCCGTTCAAGATGATTCGTGAGCTTTTTTGAGTAGCGCACCACGCAGGCCAGTGCTGGAGTTCTTCAGGGGAGTGTTCAACCGCCCGGCGAGTGCCAGGCCGGCACTGCCCCGGTCACTGGTCAAGACGGCCATTGAGCGCGCGGTGGATGGCACCGACCCGCGTGTACGCATACAGTCCGGTTACGCCAAAGCGCTGCGCCAGCCCGCCATGCACGCGGTGGAGTATGTCATTGCGCTGGTTGACGGTTTTCCCCCGCCCATCGAGGCGAGTAAAAAGTCGCTGGCGGATGACCCGGCGTTCGCCGCACTGGTTTACTCGCAAGAGCGTTTAGACACTATCGTCGATCGCGACCCCGCCCTGCGGGAATTTCGCGCCGCAAATCCCACGTGTACCGACGCGGTGACCGCACTCCTGCTGGCGCGCAGAACCCAGAAGCATGGCTTCGGGCACGCCCAGGTCGGCGACCAGGTACTGAGCGATGTCCCGCGCACGACCATCAGCTTCGACCAGCATCGCCTGGCAGAGCCTGCTGCCAGTGAGCAGGAAACACGGCGCCTGCTCGCGCGCCGCGCGTTCGATCACCTGCTCTGGGTGGCACTCATGCAGATTACCGAGCGCAAGGAGCAGCGCGATAACCTGGGCAAGCGCAAGGCCCTGCTGCGCAGCAAAGTCGAGATCCTGCGGCGCAGCGGAGGCTTTATGCACGCCGGCGAAGCGCCTGAGCAGGCCCACCTGCACACGCAACTTGCTGAAGTCGACGCGCAGCTGTCAGCGCTGGGCGCTGTCGAGGATACGCTGGCGGATAACCTCGCAATTATCGCGGCAGTGCTTGCGGATGCGGAGCACCACCTGTGGTGCGAGGACACGGTGCTTTACCTCGACAAGCTCTACGTTGTGCATGACAAGCCCGGACCTTCGGCGCCGCCGACCGTGTTTAGGGAAGTGCATAACAGCGAGGGCCAGGCGCTTTCGGTGATGTTGATCAGCATTCCATCACAGTAGAGCGGCGGTTTGCGGCTATGCTTGCAAGCTGCAACATCCCGCACAGGCATGCGGAGGCTGACCATGACCAACCACGCTATAGACAGAACATTCCGGCTGCTCCGCAGCTGGCGGGCCATTGTGGCGGCAACAGTCCTTGGCTGCGCCATTGCGCCGACGGCGCTGGCCGGGAGCGGGTTGCAGCAGATCAATCCGGCAGTGCTGCAATCCACGCTGGACACGATGGCCGTCGACTTCCTGTTGCCAGGCGCGGTGGTAGTGCTGCGAACGCCCGATGCCGAATACATTCTCACCCACGGCGTGCGGGGCCTCGACGATCCCACCCCGGTCACGCCGGACGACCACGTCCGCATCGGCTCGAATACCAAGACGATGACCGGCACGGTGATCCTGCAGATGGTGCAGGAGGGTGCAATCAAGCTGGGCGATCCGGTGTCGAAATACCGCCCCGAAGTACCGAACGGCGATGCGATCACCATCGAGATGCTGCTGAACATGCGCAGCGGGCTGTTCAACTATTCCACCACCTATGCGATGAACGCCACGCTGGACGCCGAGCCGTTGAAGGCCTGGCAACCGAAAGAGATGTTGGCAATAGCGCTGCGCTACCCGCCCTACTTCGCCCCGGACCAGGGGTATCGCTACTCCAACACCAACACCGTGCTGCTGGGGCTGATCGCCGAGCAAATCGACCGCAAGCCGCTGGACACGATACTGCACGACCGCATCTTCGCGCCGCTCGGCCTGAACCGGACGCTGCTTCCCGCGAAGGCGGACAACCTGCTCCCAAAGCCGCATGCGAAGGGCTACATGTTCACCAATAACGTCATCACGCTGGCGACCAACGCGATCCCGCCGGATCTGCAATTCGATGCCGAGGCCGGCACCCTGCTGCCGAACGAGCAGACCGAGGTGAACCCGAGCTGGGGATGGGCGGCCGGTGCGGGCATATCGACGGCGAACGAGCTGGCGGATTACGTCGAGGGCCTGACCGACGGCCGCCTGCTTGGCCCCGAAATGCAAAAGCTGCGGATGGACAGCCCCCGGCCAACCGATCCCGACAATCCGTCAGCCGCGCTGTACGGCCTGGCGATCGGCAAATTCGGGACGCTCTATGGCCATACCGGCGAACTTCCGGGGTACAACAGCTTCATGGGCAGGGATCCGGTCGCGGGAGTCACGCTGATCGTCTGCGCCAACCTCGCACCGGCCGCGAATGGCCAGGACCCGGCGACCACGATTGCGCGGGCGCTGCTGGGGCATGTCTATACCGTGCCGCAATAGCGGGCAGGGTCGGTTGAATACAGGTTCTTACACTTCAAAAAGGAGACACTTATGCCGCATGCATTGCGTACGTCCGCACTGGCTACCCTGTTGGTCGCGCTACTGACAATGACCACTGCGTGCAGCCATTCGGCGAACGGTGACCAGAGCATCAAGGAAGTGCAACCGCCAGGGCAGGTGCAGGTCGGCGTGCGCCCGTACTTCCTGGTGGACGATATGGACGAGGGCGCGCTGAAACAGACGCTGCAATCCTGTTCGGAGAATACGTTCGCCAAAAGCGATTTTTCCATCGGCCACCGCGGCGCGCCGTTGCAATTTCCCGAGCACACACGGGAGTCGTATATCGCGGCCGCGCGCATGGGCGCCGGGATCGTCGAATGCGATGTCACGTTCACCAGGGACAAGGAACTCGTGTGCCGCCACTCCCAGTGCGACCTGCACACCACCACCAACATCGTCGCCACCGAGCTCGGGCAGCAGTGCAGGCAACCCTTCGCGCCTGCCGTCTACAACGCCGACGGCACGCTGGCATCGCCCGCCTCGGCGCAGTGTTGCACCAGCGACATTACGCTGGCGCAGTTCAAAACGCTGAAGGGCAAGATGGATGCGAGCGACCCTGCCGCCACCACGCCCGAGCAATACCTGGGCGGCACCGCAAACTGGCGCACGGATTTATACGCCAGCCGCGGCACGCTGATGACGCACCGCGAAAGCATAGCCCTGTTCAACAGCCTGAACGTCAAGATGGCGCCGGAGTTGAAGGCGCCCGGCGTCCCCATGCCGTTCGAGGGCATGACGCAGCAGGACTACGCACGCAAGCTGATCCGCGAGTATGAGGAGGCCGGCATCGCGGCATCAAACGTCTTTCCGCAGTCCTTCACGCTCAGCGATGTGGTGTTCTGGGTGCAGGAAACGCCGGAATTCGGCCAGCAGGCGGTGTTCCTGGATGGCCGCTTTCCGTCGCCGGGCTTTGATATTCGCGACCCCGCGTCGCTGCAGCCGAGCATGCAGGACATCGCGGGACAGGGCGTGCAAATTCTCGCGCCGCCGTTCTGGATGCTGCTCGACCTGGACAATGGCACTATCGTGCCATCGGCCTATGCCCGAGCGGCCCGCGATGCCGGCCTGGACATCATCACCTGGACGCTGGAGCGATCAGGACCGTTGGCCAGTGGCGGTGGCTACGATTACCAGACCGTGAATGGCATCAACCAGGCTGTCGGTAGCACCGAACCCGGCGTCATCAACAACGACGGGGATATGCTGACGGTACTCGATGTGCTGGCGCGCGAGGTGGGCGTAATCGCGATTTTCTCGGACTGGCCCGGCACGGTGACGTATTACGCCAATTGCATGAAGCTGTAAGGCGATCAGCGAGGCCTTGAAATGTCAGAGACCTCGCGCCGCTAAATTCGCCCGGTAGTTTCCTCGCGTCAGGTTCCGCAGTCGGTGCGACGAATCTCTACGCGACGGTTCTGGGCGCGGCCCGCCTCGGTATCATTGCTGGCGATGGGGTAAGCCTCGCCAAACCCATTGATCGTGAAGCGATCGCCGAGGTCGACACCCTGCTGTTGCAGGTAGGCGGCTACCGCCTCGGCACGGCGTTTCGACAAACCGAGGTTGTATTGCTCAGTGCCGATGCTGTCGGTGTGGCCATTGATTTCCCCGCTGATGAAATTGACCTTGGGGTTCTTCAGTACGGGTACGATTTCATCGAGCAGCGCCATATCGCGAGGGCTCAACCTGGCAGAGTCAAACGCGAACTCCAGCGCCATACTGTAGTTGCAGTTGCAACCCATGGAATCGACGCTGGTACCGGCGGCTGTGTCCAGGCATTCGTCTTCGGCGTCGCAGACACCGTCTGCATCCGCGTCTGGACACTGTGCGGGCGCGACTGCGGCGACAGGCGCGGCAACCGGCGCCGGCTTGCTGGCGAAGGTATAGGTGATACCACCGGAGATGAAATAGAAATCGTCCATCGCATTGTCGTCGAAACCCTCAGCCTCCGCGCGCACTGACCAGTTGCCGTAGTTGTAGGCGATCCCGGCGCCGTAGGCGAGCTGTGTGTCATTTTCGTTGCTGGAGCCTGCAGAGTTGACGTCGAGTTCTGTTCTCAAATCAATGACGCCTGCCTTCACGAATACATCGACTGGCCCGACAGGCAGCCTGCCAACGGCAAAGCCATCCCAGCCGGAAAAATCCACCTTGATATCCTGGTCAAACACGCTGCGCGAGACACCGCCAAAGTCGACATAGCCACCCTCAACACCCAGCCAGGGGAAAAAGTTATAACCGAGATACGCTTTCCAGCCCGTGTCGTCATCCGTTAATTTCACGTTGAAGGGGCCGGGGTAGCCAAATTCATCGGCGTTCTGGTCCACATTGGTCTGGCCGCCACTGGCGCCCAGGTAGATTCCCTCTTCCGCCGCATGGGCAACCGCGCACACCATTGGGGCTGTCATCAGGGCCAACAGCGTGATTATTTTGCGCGCGGTCATGGAGTTCTCCTTGCAAGTTTCAAAGCCAGGGTAGGGATGAGTCCCACTGGGCGAATAGTCAGGCTAAGCTGGGGATATTAAGTAGGTTAGATGACGAATTTATTACATTGCCAGCTTTACCCACGTGGTCCGGGGTGACGGGGACAAACTGCATCAGTCCCGGCGGGTGGGGGCAACACGGGCGCAGGGGTGCTAAGCTATTTACCCGTGCATAAAAATAAGGGTACTGCGATGAAGTATTTTGTCACCGGTGGGACAGGTTTTATCGGACGCTTTCTGGTACCAAAACTGCTGGACCGCGGCGCCACGGTGTATCTGTTGGTGCGTAAGTCTTCAATGTCCAAGGTAGAGGGCTTGCGCCAGCTGTGGGGTGCGGGTGAAGAGCAGGTGATCGCCATCGAAGGCGACCTGGGCAAGCCGAGGCTCGGGGTGAAGCCCGCGTGGATCAAGCAGCACGCCGGCAAGATCGACCATTTTTTCCACCTCGCCGCAATCTACGATATGGAGGCTGACGCGCAAAGCCAACGCATCAGCAACGTCAAGGGAACGGCCCAGGCCATCGCCCTCTCCAAGGCGCTGCGCGCGGGTTGCTTTCATCAGGTGTCGTCGATCGCTGCCGCAGGCCTGTATGAAGGCACTTTCACTGAAGACATGTTCGAGGAGGCAGGCGCACTGGATCATCCGTATTTTCTCACCAAGCACGAGTCCGAGGGACTGGTGCGCAAGGAGAAGGATATGAAGTGGCGCATCTATCGCCCGGGCATGGTGGTAGGCCATTCGCACACCGGCGAAATGGACAAGGTGGACGGGCCGTATTATTTCTTCGAGGTTCTCAAAAACCTGAGTGCCGTGGTGCCCGAAGGCCTGCCGCTGTTGATGAACAAAGCGGGCCTGCTGAATATCGTGCCCGTCGATTATGTGGTGGATGCGATTGATTACCTGGCACACCTGCCCCGGCACAACCAGGAGTGCTTCTTTATCACAGACCCGGACGGCATCCGCGTGGGCGACCTGCTGAAGGTGCTGATGAAAGTATCGGGCGGGCCCAACCTGAAGGCGATAGACGTGGGCGTACTGGACTCGGCGACGCGACTGGCGGGCAAGGGTATTGGCAAATTAACGCCGGTGAAGGCGCTGGGCGAGAAACTGGTGTCCAGCATGGGCATTCCTCCCCAGGTGATCGGTTACATCAACTACCCCACGCAGTTTGATTCCACCAAAACGCAGCGGCTGCTGGCTGCGGCGGATATCGTGTGCCCGCCCTTTGAATCCTACGCACAGGTGCTGTGGGACTACTGGCTGCATTTTCTGCGCGCGGACAAGAAGTCGCTGATCGGCGAGGTCGATGGCCTGTTCGACAAGATGATAGGGCGCCCCACGCTGGCCGCGCTGCGCCGTAAAGTGAAGGGCAAGGTGATTGTCGTCACCGGCGCCACCAGTGGCATCGGCAAAGAGTGCGCGTTGCGCCTGGCTGCCGCGGACGCCACGGTTGTTCTGGTTGCGCGCACCGTGGCCAAGCTCGATGAGACCATGGCGGAAATCAAAGCCGCCGGCGGCAGCGCGCGCGCTATCTCCTGCGATGTATCACTGGAAAAGGATTGCACCAGGCTCGTTGCCAGCGTCCTGAAAGATTACGGTCGCGTGGATATCCTTATCAACAACGCGGGCCGTTCGATCCGTCGTTCCGTGCGCTATAGCTACGATCGATTCCACGACTTCGAGCGCACGATGGAGTTGAACTATTTCGGATCGCTGCGCCTGATCCTCGGTTTCTTGCCCACCATGGAGCAGCAGAAGAGTGGCCAGATAATCAATATTTCCTCCATCGGCGTCCTCACCAGCCCGCCGCGCTTTTCCGCGTACGTCGCCTCGAAAGCCGCGCTCGATGCGTTCAGTTTGTGTGCGGCCCCGGAGTTCGCCGCTGACAATATTGATTTCACGACCATCTACATGCCACTGGTGCGCACGCCAATGATCGCGCCCACCAGCCTGTACAAGGCCTTTCCCACCCTGTCGCCGGAGCAGGCCCGGGACCTGGTCATCAAGGCCATCCTAAGCAAACCGAAACGCATGTCGACCAAGCTGGGAGTCGCCGGCGCAGTCGCGCAGGCGACGATGCCCGGCGTCACCGAGGCCTTTCTCAGCCAGGCCTATGCATTGTTCCCCGATTCTGCCGCAGCGCGCGGCCTGAGCGAGGAAGAGGCGGCGAAGGAAAGGTCAGCGGTACCGTCATCGCGGCTGGCGCTGGCGCAAAAGATGTTCGCGCAATTGATGCGCGGCGTGCACTGGTAGGTGTGCACTGGTGGGCCTGCACTGGCTGCGATCAGTCCGACGAAAAACACAGCGCAAGTACACCAGCTGCGCATCGGGTTGATCACCCAGGGTTGACTTCGGCATGCAACTTCAGCCCAAGCGCGCCGATGACCTTCAGGATGGTATCGAAGTCTGGACTCCGATCACCTGAAAGCGCCTTGTAGAGGCTCTCGCGAGACAGTCCGGCATCTCTGGCGACCTGTGACATACCCTTGGCGCGTGCAATATCGCCCAGCGCTTTGGCAATAAATGCGGCATCCCCGTCGGCTTCCTCAAGGCAGGCCTCAAGATATGCAGCCATTTCGCAGGGTCCTGAGGTGCTCGGAAACGTCGTAGCGGGTGGTAACGGTTTTAGCCATGGTTGATTTACTCCGAAAGATTACGTGCGAGCGCGATGCTTGCCTGGGTCTTGCTCCACCCCCCAAAAGATGAGCTCTCCCCCGCACCTTGAAATTCACCCGCCAGCCGCGGGCGGTAGTTTCCCCCCGGCGGGGCCCCCCCCCCCCCCGGTTTAATATCCCCGGGTTTTCCCGATGCGGGGAGTTTATCCCCTCGTGGCGGGGCCCCGCCTGCAGGTCGCGCAAAGCATCCAGCCATTGAACAAAGAGGTCCGTTTTACGAATTTCCATGATCGACCCACTGTAGCCATTGGGCTACACTCTGTCAATTCTATGTGCGAACTCCCGAGGGGGGCAGCGGCTTGTTGTGTACTGGCGCGCGGGGTCGGCGTTATTGAGATTTTCTCGGACTGGCCCGGCACAGTGACGTACTATGCCAACTGCATGAACCTTTAACATCACCAAGCACACCAATCAGGACGCACTCAATGTCTGATCTCCTTTTTGAAAAACGCAACCATATCGCCTATCTCACGCTGAACCGGCCGGAGCGGCGCAACGCGTACAGCTGCGAAATGCTGGTGAAGCTGGCCGCCGCCTGGCATGAGATTCGCGATGACAGCGACATGCGCTGCGTGTTGCTGACCGGCACCGGCACCGAGGCATTTTGCACCGGCGGTGACCTGAAATACTTCATACCCTTCCTCACTGGCTCCAAACAGCCCGAGACTGAATACGAGCACAGCATTGTCAACGACATGAGCCAGGTGCTCACCGCGCTGCTGCGGCCCTTTGAGTTTTACAAGCCGATTGTCGCGGCGGTCAACGGCGATGCGATTGCGGGCGGCATGGAGCTGTTGCAGGCGACCGATATTCGCATCGCAGCGCAGCACGCGCGCTTTGGCCTCGCGGAGGCACAGCGCGGCCTGGTGCCAGGCGGCGGCTCAATGACACGGCTGGCGCGGCAAATTCCCTATGCGAAAGCGATGGAGATTTTGTTGACGGGCGACCCGATGAGCGCAGATGAAGCCCACCGCTGCGGCTTTGTGAATGACGTGGTGCCGCAGGACAAGGTACTGGAGCGCGCGCAGGAGTTTGCGACACGCCTGGCGAAGAACGGCCCGCTGGCGATCAGGAAAATCAAGGAATGCGTACTCACCACCAGCGGGCTCACCATCAACAAGGCCTTCGCGGTAGAGGATCGCCTCTCGGCCGAGGTAATCGTCTCCAAAGACGCACGCGAGGGGCCGAGGGCGTTCGTGGAAAAGCGCGAGCCGAACTTTACTGGTGCCTAGATTCGTGCCTGAATTTGGGTTGCTCAACCGTGGCCGGCCTCTGCAAACGTGCTCCAACTGGCTTATCAATCGTCATCCGGTTACCCTACGATACGCCTCGGAAATTTGACCGATTGCCGCTGCTGGCGCGGCTTCCAGGACAATAACAATGGTCAGTTTAAGGGACTAGATAAACCGATGTGTCTGCATGAATACCTGAATGTCCGATAAAGAAGCTACAGCCCGCGTCAAGATCAACAAGTTGCTCGAAGCGGCTGGCTGGCGATTCTTTGCGGACGGTGCCATGCCAGCGAATATCTGCCTCGAACCCAGTGTCACCATCAAGTCGACTGACCTGGACGCGCTCGGTGAAAATTTCGAGAAGACCACCAAAGGGTTCGTCGATTTTCTCCTGCTCGATGCGAAGGGCTTCCCACTACTCGTACTTGAAGCCAAGGCAGAGGACAAGAATCCGCTCGTCGGCAAGGAGCAGGCGCGTAAATACGCCAAGTCCCAGAACTGCCGCTTCGTCATCCTCTCCAACGGCAATCTACATTACTTCTGGGACCTCGACCGCAGGCAACCCTTACGTTATCACGTCGTTCCCAACGCCGGACTCGGTCACCGGTTACCAAAAAGTCACGCCTGATCCGCAGAGATTGATCGAGGAGCAGGTGGAAAAGGATTTTATCGTGCGCACGCAGCGCCCGAACTACAAATCGGAAGCGGGGTGGCGCAATGAAGCAGAGCGTCCCGCATATATCCAGGCCAACAAGCTGCGTTTTCTGCGGCCCTATCAGCTTAAGGCCATCCACCGCCTGCAGGCCGCAGTCGGTGATGGTAAGGACCGTTTCCTGTTCGAGATGGCCACCGGCACCGGCAAGACCCTGACCGCCGCCGCCGTCATCAAGCTGTTTCTCCGCTCGGGCAATGTCCGCCGTGTTCTTTTCCTCGTGGATCGCCTTGAGTTGGAGGATCAGGCCAAGAAGGCCTTCGCGGCGGTACTGGCTGCCGATTATCAGACAGTGATCTACAAGGAGAACCGGGACGACTGGCGACGCGCGGAGATTGTCGTCACCACCGTGCAATCCCTGCTGTTCAACAACAAGTACCAGAAGCTGTTCTCGCCGACCGACTTCGACCTCGTCATCTCCGACGAGGCGCACCGCTCCATCGGCGGCAACGCCCGCGCCGTATTCGACTATTTCATCGGCTACAAGCTGGGCCTCACGGCCACGCCGCGCGACTACCTGCGCCGGTTCGACAGTTCGAAGCCGGGCACTCGCGACCCGCGCGAAGCCGAGCGCCGTCTTCTGCTCGACACCTACCGCACCTTCGGCTGCGAGAACAGCCAGCCGACCTTTCGCTATTCCCTGCTGGACGGCGTGAAGGAGGGCTTCCTGATCAACCCGACCGTGGTGGACGCCCGCACCGAGGTCACAACCACGCTGCTCTCCGAAGAGGGCTTCGTTGTCTCGTTCACCGATGATACCGGCGAAGACCAGCAGCAAGCCTACAAGCAGCGCGAGTTCGAGAAACGTTTCTTCGCCGACACCACCAACCAGCTTCTTTGCAAGACGTTTCTGGAAAACGCCATGCGTGACCCGGTGAGTGGCGAAATCGGCAAGTCGATCATCTTTGCCGTCAGCCAGAACCACGCCGCCAAGCTGGCGCAGATCCTCAATCAGATGGCCGACCGCATGTTCCCCGGCAAGTACCAGTCCGACTTCGCCGTGCAGGTGACCTCCCAGATACCCGATGCCCAGCAGTTCACCATCAACTTCACCAACAACAACCTGCTCGGCTCCGGCAACTTCATTGCCAGCTACAAGACCAGCAAGGCGCGTATCTGCGTAACGGTTGGCATGATGACCACCGGCTACGACTGCACCGACATCCTCAACATCGGGCTCTTCCGCCCGATTTTCTCGCCGACCGATTTCATCCAGATCAAGGGACGCGGCACCCGCAAGCATGACTTCCGCGAGGTGCTGTTCGACGACACTCTCAAGGAAGACGTGCCACAGCCCATCAAAGACTGCCTTCAAGCTCTTCGACTTCTTCGCCACGCGACTTCGAGGAAGGTTCAATTACGACGGTTGAAGCTCCACCCAGCAAGGGCGGGGGGCGAGGCCAGAGGAATGGGCGGCACCTATGAGCACCTCGGTGCCGACATCATCGCATCAATGCGTGTGGAGGAGATAACGGCTGAGGGCATGAAGATCGACCGCATGTTCTACGAGCGGTTCGAGGACGTGATCCGCGCCAACGACACCGTCGCTTCCGCCGTCGAAGCTGGGCAATGGGACCGTGTGATCGATTACGTCAACCGCGAGGTTTTCGATAAGCCCGAGGAGTACTACACCCTCGACAAGCTGCGCAAAGCTGCCGCCGTGGACCGCCGCCTGACCCTGCGTGAAATCCTGGAGAAAGTCTTCGGCTTGATCCCGCGCTTCAAGTCCAAGGATGAATTGCTGGAGGAAGAGTTCTCCAGTTCTCGCCACCGCGCCCGAACCGCCCTCGGCCATCCCGGCCATCAAGACCTACTTCAAGGCGTACGTCACCAGCAATCGCGTGCGTGACATCATCGACAGCAAGCAGTTTACCGATCTGGCCACCAACCCGTTCTTCACCACGCATGATTTCAGAGCGGTGCCCGAGCCGTATCGGGTGCTTGTCCCTGAATACGTCAAGGATTACGTCTCTTTGAACCAATTTGTAGCCTGAGCCGTGAATGTATCCATACTTGGTTCTAGTTGTGGCGAGTTCGCCATAGTTAAACCTCTCGAATTCGAGAGGTTTGGCACCACTCTACCCGAGGGACCAATTTCATGAGCAAATCAAAGAAAAGCACAATTGAGGTTCAAGGAACGTCCATCAGCATCTCCTCGGGACAGGCGGTGACTACATTTCGCTTACCGACATGGTGCGTAACTTCGATGGTGGCGGTGCGCTGATTGAGCAATGGCTTAAAAATAAGGACACTGTCCTGTTCCTTGGCGTTTGGGAGCGGCTCAATAACCCCGATTTTAATTCCCTCGAATTCGAGGGAATTAAAAATGAAGCTGGGCGGAACAGTTTCTTCCTGTCAGCCAAGAAATTGATCGCACTGACTGGTGCCAAAGGGCTAATCGCAAGTGCGGGGCGCTATGGCGGCACCTATGCCCACCGTGACATTGCCTTGAATTCGGCTCATGGCTCAACCCGGAATTCAAGCTTTATCTCATCAAGGAATTCCAGCGCCTCAAAGACGACGAAAGCGAGCGTCTCAACCTCGGCTGGAATCTCCAGCGCACCCTGTCCAAAATCAACTACCGCATCCACACGGATGCCATCCGCGAGACGCTGATCCCGCCCGCAATCACCAAGTCACAGATATCGCTGGTCTATGCCAACGAAGCGGACCTGCTCAACGTTGCCCTCTTTGGCCAGACCGCCAAGCAATGGCGGGATGCCAACCCAGATGCGGAAGGCAACGTCCGAGACTGCGCGTCACTGGAACAACTGGTGGTGTTGACCAATCTGGAGAGTCTCAATGCCGTATTCATTCGCCAGGGCCTGCCCCAATCCGAGCGGCTGGTCAGTCTCAACCAGATCGCCATCACCCAAATGCAGTCACTGCTCGCCAACAGCACCATGAAAAGGTTGAAATAGTAATGCTCGACACCGCCACCAAACGTCGCATCGACACCGCCCGCGACATCCTCGTCGGCAAAGTCCCTGACCCGAAATCCCAGGTCGAGCAAATCACCATCGCGCTGATCTACAAATTCATGGATGACATGGATGCCGAAAGCGAGGAACTCGGCGGCAAGCGCAAGTTCTTCACCGGCGACTACGCCCGCTATGGCTGGGCCAAGCTCATGGCGCCCTCGCTCGGCGGCCACGAGATGCTCGGCCTGTATGGAGAAGGCATCACCAAGATGCCCGAGAACCCCGGCATCCCGGCGCTGTTCCGCGACATTTTCAAAAACGCCTACCTGCCTTACCGCGACCCCGAAACGCTCAAGGCCTTCCTCAAGATCATCGACGAATTCTCATACGACCACAGCGAACGCCTGGGCGACGCCTTCGAATACCTGCTCAGCGTTTTGGGCAGTCAGGGCGATGCCGGGCAATTCCGCACCCCGCGCCACATCATCGATTTCATGGTCGAGGTTCTCACGCCGCAAAAACACGAGACCATCCTCGACCCCGCCTGCGGCACCGCAGGTTTCCTCATCTCCGCCTACAAACACATCCTGCGCACCAATACTGATGCGAAGGGCAACACCACACTCACCCCGGACGACAAGGGCCGCCTCGCCAAAACTTCAAGGGCTACGACATCTCGCCCGACATGGTGCGGCTCTCCTTGGTGAATCTCTACCTCCACGGCTTCACCGATCCGCACATTTTTGAGTACGACAGCCTCACCTCCGAGGAGCGCTGGAACGAATTCGCCGACGTCATCCTCGCCAATCCGCCCTTCATGTCCCCGAAGGGCGGCATCAAGCCGCACAAGCGCTTCTCCATCCAGGCCAAGCGCAGCGAAGTACTGTTCGTGGACTACATGGCCGAACACCTCACGCCCAGCGGCCGCGCCGCCATCATCGTGCCCGAAGGCATCATCTTCCAGAGCCAGACTGCCTACAAAGCGCTGCGCAAGATGCTCGTCGAAAACTCACTGGTCGCCGTCGTCTCGCTCCCTGCGGGGTGTTTCAATCCCTACTCCGGGGTGAAGACCAGTATCCTGATCCTCGACAAATCCCTGGCCAAGCAGAGCGACACCATTGGCTTCTTCAAAGTGGAGAACGACGGCTTCGGCCTCGGTGCCCAGCGCCGCGCCATTGAGAAAAACGACCTGCCGCAAGTGCAGATGGAACTCGCCGCCTATCTCAACGCCCTCCGCTCGCAGTCGTCTATCGAGTCCATTCTGTCCCTGACGTCCACCGCCCAGATCGTGCCGAAAGAAAAGATCGCCGCGAATGGCGACTACAGCCTCAGCGGAGAGCGGTATCGGGAGGGACGCAGCGCGCTAACGACCTTTACACGCGTTCGACTGGAAGAGGTATGTGAAGCCATTTTGACAGGACCGTTCGGCACTTCACTACACGAGAGCGACTACGTCGCGAATGGCATTCCTGTGATTAACCCGAAGAACATCGTCGCCGGCTCCGTCATCAAAGTTGGAGCTAAAATGGTTTCGCAAGCTACCAGAGATCGACTGAAATTTGCTCTCCGCGAGAACGACATCGTCATTGCCAGACGGGGAGAGATGGGACGCTGCGCGGTGGTGACGGCAGAAATGAATGGTTGGCTGTGTGGCACTGGATGTTTCGTGATCCGCTTGAAGCCGTCTTGCGAGCTTGGATTTGCCTACCTGCAACTGAGTTCTCCAACAGTCAAAGCCCGCCTTCAGGAACAAGCCGTCGGCGTAACGCTGCTGAACTTGAACCAGCGAATTTTGGCTGATTTGGAAATCCCCCTGCCGCCACTGGAGGTGCAGAAGGAGATCGTGGCGGAGATCGCGGGCTACCAGAAAGTCATCAACGGCGCCCGCGCCGTCCTCGACCACTACCGCCCCCACATCCCCATCCACCCCGACTGGCCGATGGTGGAGCTTGGAACTATCAGCACCATTGTTCGGGGAAGTTCTCCGCGCCCGCAAGGCGACCCGAATTTCTTTGGCGGTCCGGTTCCGAGGTTAATGGTCGCCGACATTACTCGCGATGGGATGTATGCGACTCCGCAAATCGACTCTCTCACCGAACTTGGCGCCACGAAGAGCCGCCCGATGAAAAAGGGCGATGTGATCATCACTGTGAGCGGAAACCCGGGGTTGCCGACGATCTTGGCAATCGACGCGTGCATTCATGACGGATTTGTCGGACTCCGTGAACTGAGCACCGATGCGCTCCCAGAGTATCTATACTTTGCATTACTGGCCCTCCATGCTAGCCACGGCTCTCAATCCGTCGGAGCGGTCTTTAAGAACCTGACGACCGATCATATTCGCGAATTCAAAATAGCCCTCCCACCCCTCGCCACGCAGCAAGCTATTGTGGGGGAGATCGAAGCCGAGCAGGCACTAGTTGCAGCCAACCGCGAACTGATCACCCGCTTCGAGCAAAAGATCCAGGCCACTCTCGCCCGCATCTGGGGTGAGGAAGCGCCCGCGAATTCACTGGTATGAATCCATCTGGCAAAACCGTGATTGGCGTCGATGTAGGCGATGTCGGGAAGGGCTTTCACGTGGTCGCTTTACGCAATGGCCATTTTGAACCACAACACTTTATGAACGCCGCAGACGTAGAGGTGCTCACTCGCCAACATAGATTTTGTCGACGCCGCACTGTGCGCCCTCACCGCCGAACGTTTTCTTCTCGGACGCACGGTGTCATTTGGCGATCAGGCAGAGGGATTCATCGTGGTGCCTGCCTGAGCCGGACCGCCAATCTCCCTACCTCGCGCAAGCTCACATTTGGTAGAAACTCGCGAATGTAATGATGGCTATTGTCCAATACGCTTAGGAAGTTTGAGGCGTCTTCAGCAGTGAACATGTGTCGCTTGATGCGACACACTGGAACCCTCAGAGATTCTTTGTGACCTGTTGCAACTAATTTATAGTTGCACACTCCTAAGGACGACCATAATGAGTAAGAAGCAAAAACTCAGAGACCGATTGTTCGGGTCGCCTCCTCCTAGGGACTTTTCGTGGAGCCAGCTTGTCAGCCTTTTGCACGGATATGGGATTAACGAGAAAAGTGGTGACGGGTCGAGAAGGCGATTTTACGATCCTTCCAAACCGGAAGTTCCATTCCTGCATATGCACAAGCGTCACCCGGATGACACGTTGCTAGCCTATCAGGTGGAAAATGTGAAAGCGTTTTTGAAAGAATGGGGGTATCACAAATGAGCACGACACAGAAATATCGGGATTACATCGGGTCTGTTGAAGTTAGCGTCGAAGACAATGTGCTTCATGGCAAAATTCTTCACATCCGCGATATGGTCACTTATGAAGCGGATTCTCCCAAAGAGTTACAGGCAGCCTTTGAGGAGGCTGTCGATGAATACCTGGCTGATTGCATCGAGCTTGGGAAGGCACCGAACAAGCCGTTTAGTGGAACATTTAATGTCCGTGTGGGCGAGGCGCTTCATCGCGAAAGTGTAATCAAAGCTGCGGAATGCGGCATAAACTTGAATGAGTTTGTCGCACGCGCCCTTCGCGACAAGGTTGGAAACATCGAGCGGCAAGAAGCGCGTCCTCCATTGGCCCAACTTCGGCGGTGAATATTTTCTTACGTCAAACCCTGTCACCTATGGGCGTGGCGTCGGCCAACATTCCATTCAATCTTCGTGAGGTTGGCCAGGTTCATTAGGAAAATAAGAGGCGAGCTTTAGATAAGCCAACACAAAACTCAATCCGCAGCACCCGCCTTGCCGCCAATGCCCTGGACATAGCCCTCGATCAGTGCGAGGTAATCCGGGCCCAGCATCAGCGTGCTGTTGGCCAAGCGCTCTACATTGCGCGCCTGCGCCAGGCCGACGTCCATCGCCATCTCGATGGCCAGCTTCGCGGTCCCAATCTGCTCCGCATTCTGCTGCGCGAGGTGCCGGCAGAACTGCATCACGTCGTCTTCAAAGGTTTCATCCGGGAAGACCTCGTGCACCAGGCCCATGACCAGCGCCTTGTCCGCGCTCACCGGCAGGCCGGCCATGACCACGTAGCGCGCCCAGTGCGTGCCGACGATGCGCACCAAGCGGCTAACGCCGTTGGAGGCGGGCAGCACGCCCATCTTGCCCTCCGGAAACGCATAGCTCGCGCTTTTGGCGGCGAGGCGAAAATCGCAGGACAGCGACAGTTCCAGCCCGCCGCCCATGCAGGTCGCATGATGGGCAACGACGATGGGCTTTTCGATCGCTTCCATTTCGTCGTAGATACGGTGCATGCCGTTCATTTTCAGGCGGTGGTATTCGCGAATGGCCGAGCCGGTGCTACCCAGGGTCCCGCCCTCGCTTCTGCCGCCGTGCAGGTCGGCGCCGGCACAAAAATAGCGCCCCGTCGCGCGTATCAACATCACCTTGAGTTCAGTCGAATCGCGGAACCGGTGCAGCGCCGCCTCGAACAGTGCCAGCGTCTCGCGGCTGAGCACATTCAGTTTCGCCGGGCGATTCAGGGTCGCGACCAGCACGGCGCCCTCGGTGGTGGTTAACAGATGCGGCTCATCCGCCATGGACTATCTCCTGCTTATTTATTGTTTTTGCGCAGCTCAGCCACATCGCGGGTCAATACGGCAGCCTGCCCGGCGGCGATGCAGGCGCACCATACAGCGCACCTGATCGTCAGTTCACGTTAGCCGGCGTATCGGTTGCCGCCGCTCGCCCTGGCTCTGGACTTGTTTTTAGCGGCACCAGCGCCGCCACCTGGCCTCGCTCTCCCGGCATTTGCCTGACTGTGGCCGCGCGATTTGCCGTGATTGCCCGAGTTACTGCGGCCGCCACCATTTCGTATGGGCTCAGCCTTGATGCTCGGGTCTATCTCATAGCCGGGAAAATAGACCTTCTCGATATCTGTGCGGAGCAGTCTTTCAATATCTTTCAATAACTTCAGTTCATCAACACATACGAGTGATATGGCGTGTCCTTCCTGACCAGCGCGCGCAGTTCGTCCGATGCGATGCACATAATCTTCGGGAATATTCGGTAGCTCAAAGTTCGCCACGTGTGGCAGCTTGTCGATGTCGATTCCGCGCGCCGCAATATCCGTTGCAACCAGAACCCTGACGACACCTGCCTTGAAGTCGGCGAGCGCTTTGGTTCTCGCACCTTGCGATTTGTTACCGTGTATCGCCGATGCCGATATACCGCTTTTGTCCAGTTTCTCGGCCAGTTTGTTGGCGCTGTGTTTGGTCCGCGTAAATACCAGAGCTTGCTGCCAGTTCTCCTCGACAATCAATTTCGATAACAGCTCGGTCTTCCTGTCCTTATCCACCGGATAGGCGATCTGTGAAACGCGCTCGGCAGCGGTGTTTTGTGGCGTGGCTTGCAGTTCCACAGGATTCTTAAGGAATTCTGCTGCCAGCGTTTTGATTTCCCTTGAAAAGGTGGCGGAGAACAACAGCGTCTGGCGCTGCTTTGGCACAATGTTCAATATTTTTCGAATGTCTCGAATAAAACCCATGTCGAGCATTCTGTCGGCTTCATCCAGAACAAGAATCTCGACCCTGGACAGATCAATACTGCGTTGCTGAACGTGGTCGAGCAGACGACCAGGCGTGGCAACAACAATATCGACGCCTTTGATAAGTTTTTGTTTTTGCGGGTTGATGCTGACACCGCCGAAAATAACCGCAGAACGAAAAGGCAAATACTGGCCATAGTCGCGGACGCTTTCATGCACCTGGGCAGCAAGTTCCCTGGTGGGCGTGAGCACGAGTACTCGAGGATGACGTTTCTGGTTTTCATTGTATGTTTGCTGCAACAGTTGCAGCAGAGGAAGGGTAAAGCCTGCCGTTTTACCAGTGCCGGTCTGGGCGCCCGCCAGCACATCCCTGCCATCGAGTATAAGCGGTATCGCTTGTTGCTGGATCGGAGTGGCTTCCTCGTAGCCTTTGGTTTTGACTGAGCGCAGCAATTCAGCCGAGAGGCCGAGATCTTTAAATAACATGTGTTTTTCCTGATTGGATTTCTTTGAAATCACCTTATCCAGTGCGCAAAATAGCTAAATCTACTTGCGAGTGGTTCGGTCAAGGTTTGGATTTCTGGGGGATCAACCGCCACAGAGTGTGGGGCCGAGGTGAGGCGCAGACCGACGTGCGCCAAGACGGTGAGCACCATAACAGAGTTTGTAGTAAATGCTAGGGCAATATGCCCTAAACTCAATCTGACGCAGGCCCGTGTCCCCAAACGAAATCCTGTGCTGCTGCTCAATTATTCCTTGCGTCTGCCTGCGCACTTTCTTCCCGTTCGGTTTGGCCCGTGATAGGTGCATCGCCTGCACAGCAAACCCTTGACTCCGGCAAAGCGTTCACGCTAGATTGGCCTGACCACCTTACCATATAGTAATAACAATGAGCGGTGCAGGTCCTTCCCGCCTCGCCAACCGGGAAGCCAGCCATGAAGAGACAGACCCTCGTTACCCTGCTTGCTATCGTCCCTGTGTGCCACCAGGCATTGGCACAGGCCGCCGAGACCAGCAGGCCCATGCTCGAGGAGGTCGTGGTCACGGCGACTAAACGGGTATCCAACCTGCAGGATGTTTCGGTGGCTGTCACCGCACTTTCCGCCGACCTGTTGAGAAATGCCCAGATCACCCAGACGGAAGACCTGGTCGCGCTGGTTCCCTCCCTCAATATGCAAAAGGGCAATTCCAGCGGCGACTCTTCCTTCAATATCCGCGGCATCGGCACCCAGGTATTTGGTATCGGGGTAGAACCCAGCGTTTCCACGATGATCGATGGCGTGGTGCTGGGTCGTCCGGGTCAGGCTTTCATGCAATTGAATGATGTGGAACGAGTAGAAGTCCTGCGTGGACCCCAGGGAACCTTATTCGGCAAAAACTCTTCCGCCGGTGTCGTTCACATCATTACTCAAAACCCCACGGATGAGTTTGAAGCAAAAGTTAACGCCACTGCTATTCAAGACGCAGAATACCAACTGGGTGGCACGGTATCGGGGCCTATAAGCGATACCCTGGGCTACCGGGTCACGGCGTTTGGCAGCGACATGAATGGCTACATCAAAAACCTCTACGATGGGGACGAACTGAATGGCGGCAAGGATTGGAGTTCACGCGCCAAGCTGCGCTGGCTGCCAACCGAATCGCTGGAATTAGAGTACACCGGCGACTACAGTGACCAGAATTGTGACTGTAACGCCATGACCATCAGGCAAACATCCGACCCGGATAGCATTGCGCCAATTATCGCCTCATCAACAAACGATCAGGTGAACCTCGACAGCCCAACGAAAAACAAGGTCCAATCCTACGGCCACGCACTCGAAGCCAATTGGGAACGAAGTGGCTACACATTGACCTCAATCAGCGCTTACCGTGACTGGAAGGAAGACTTTCATGGCGATACTGATTTTGGCCCCGTGGCGCTCTACGGCCTGGATCAAGGCAAGAATACGGAGCAGGATCAGTATTCCCAGGAACTGCGACTGACATCCCCCGGAGACCAGAATTTTTCCTATGTCGCGGGTTTGTACTACTTTCAACAATCGGTCGATCGACAAGAGTACCGCGCCATATTGGGCAACACTACGGACGCGACTTTCAGCACTGACAATACCAACTACGCGGCCTTTGGCGAAGCCACTTATCGAATCACCGACACTGTGCGAATGGTCGCCGGCGGTCGTTACACCAACGACAAACTGTCGTATGACTTCAAGCGCGTCGGCGGCGGCTTTCAGTTGCCACCTCCGATAGACCCCACGGGGGGCAGCACCAAGGATAACGATACCGCCGTCAAGTTAGCGACCCAATGGGATTTCACTGACGAAGCAATGACCTATGTCAGTTACGCCCAGGGGTACAAGGGCCAGGCCTACAACGCGCTGTTTAGCGCGACCGAAGATTCCCTGGGCAATCCAGTGAGCCCCGAGAAAAGTGATGCCTATGAACTCGGCATTAAATCAACGCTGTTAGACCGAAGAGTCGAGCTAAACGCCGCTCTGTTCTACACCGAGTACAAGGATTTCCAGGCGTCTGCTCTCGTTGAGGACAGTAGCCAGGGCTCGAGCAATCTTCCATCGCATTTGTGGTGCAGAATGTTGGCGAAGTTTCGACCCGGGGTCTCGAAGTAGATTTCCGTGCGCTACTGACTGAAAACCTGGCGCTCAACGGCGGCGTTGCCCTCATCGACGCCACCATTGATGACTTCCCGGGCGGCACTTGCACGTTTGGCCAGCAGGACCGCGGTGAATGCCCGCTGGGCTATCAGGACCTTTCCCACCAGGATTTGCCCCAATCGCCAGACTGGAAACTGAATGTGGCCCTGGACTACACCATCGATCTGCCTTCACAGGGCTTCGATCTGGTGGCACGAGCTGGCTATCGGGCTCAGGATGACGTGCAATTCGATATCGCCCAGGACGCCAATACTATCCAGGACTCCTATGGCCTGTTGGATCTGTCGATGACGATGGCCGACAAGCAAGACCGTTACTCCGCCACACTGTTTGTAAAGAACGCACTGGATAAAAGCTATGTGACCAGCATCAGCAGTTTACCCAGCGCCTTGCTACCAGGTGGTTACGTACAGTTCCTGCCTAAAACGTATGAGCGCACTTTCGGCATAACTGTCAGTTACCACTACTTGTAACACCATAAGAAAAGCACGCCACAGCAGCTGGGGGCGGCAGTCGCAACCAGGCCGGGACCGTGCACGTCAGCGCGGGGACGCAGGACGGGTGATCACGACGTATGAATGCCTGTAAGCGTGTTACTGCGCAGCGACGCGTTGCCACAGCAGCAACACCAACAGTACCACCATGGGCACCAGGCACAGCAGTAGCAGCGCCTGCCAGCTCACGGCACTGATGGCCCAGCCGGCACCGAGCGAGGCTGCCGCCTGGCTCGAAAAGATCACGGTATCGTTCAGTGCCTGCGCCCTGTATTCCTCACCGGGCTGATACGCCATGGGCAGCAGGGCCGTGCCGGAGACGAACAGGAAGTTCCAGCCGATACCGAGCATCACCAGTTGTCCCCAGAAGCCCAGCACCGACGCATCCACCAGGCCGATAACAATAGTCGCGCAATAGCAGGCGAGGCCAGCCAGCATCAGTCCGCGAATTTTGATCAGGCGGAACAGCCAGGGTGTTAACAGCGATGGCAGGAACATCGCGGCGATATGGCTCTGCAACACCCATTTGGTGTCCTCCAGGCTGTGCCCGTGATGCAGGTGCATGCTGATCGGCGTGGCAGTCATCACGAACGACATCACCATGAACGCGCTGGCGCCGGATACCACCGCCAGTAGCAGCGTGGGGTTGCCAAGCAGGGCGAGTGAGGTGCGCCTGTCTGCGGATGGTTGCGTGGCGGGTCGGTGGGCGGGCGTGTACAGGAATAGCAGAGCGCCCGCGGCCAGCAGGCAGGCCGCGCCCAGCCAGAAGGAGGCCTGGAACTCAACCGGTGACAGGAATTGCCCGCGCACTGCCAGTTCCGGCCCGGCGAATGCGGCGACAATGCCGGCGCACATGATGATCGACGCAGCGACGGGCCCGTCCGCCAGCGGCACGCACTCCATCGCGGCAAAGCGTGTCTGCTGCAGCGCGGCCGCAGTGACCCCGAGCAGGCAGGAGCCCGCGCAAAACAGCACGAAGCTGTGCATGGCGAGCGCCTGCCCGATCACAGCGCAAGCGAGTATGCCGATGGCGATGAAGATGCCGAACGTCGTCCTGCGACCGAGGCGCTGCATGGTGCGCGTCGCCGGCACCACGCCGCAGGCCGTGCCGATGACCATCATCGCGATGGGAAGCGTAGCCCAACGCTCGGCGGGCGCGAGCTGCGCGCCGATAAGGCTGCCGACGAGCATCATCATCGGAACACTGCTCATCGCAATGGCGTTGATCGCGGCCAGCAGCCAGACAGTGGCAAAACGATTATTCATGGCGCATGACTATGCGATCGCACCCGCCTCCCGCATCGCCGCAATCTCGTCCGTACTAAAGCCCAGCTCCCCGAGAATCTCCGCCGTATGCGCCCCGAGTGCCGCACTGCCAAAGCCACAACCGGACGGTGTCTTGCTGAAACGGATCGGATTGCGGGGCTCTACCATGGGCCCGGCGATCGGATGCTCGCTCGCCACGAACAATCCGTTGGCCTGCATCTGCGGATCGTTCGGCAGATCACGCACCGTGTTGGCTTTCGCGCACGGCACGTCCGCTGCATCCAGTTTTGCCAGCGTCTCATCCACGCCCAGCTCCAGCCCGCGCTCGAATATCTGTGTACTCACTGCGGTGAGCATGTCCACGTTCGCCATGCGATCCATCACCGTCGCCAGGCGCGGGTCGCTGGAGTCAACATCAAACGCCGCGCACCAGCCGTGAAAATCAGCATCCGAGACCGGCGCGGCCTGCGCGTAACCGTCTTTGAACTTGAGCAACCTGCTGTCTTTGGAAATCTGCATGCCAGGGGTTGCAGTGTCCGATTTGAACTGCGCGGTGCCGGCGGTATCCAGCCACATGAAGCTCGCCACCACATCCACCATCGACAGCTGCACGTGTTGCCCGCCCGATCCGCGCTCGCGCGCCAGTAACGCGGCGGTTATCGCCTGGCTCACCTGCATCGCGGTCAGTTTGTCTGCGAACAATTGCTGGTATTGCGCCGGCTCGCCGGTCTGCGCGTCCTTCTGGCTCATCGCGACGCCGGCGAAGGCCTGCACCACGTTGTCGTACGCCGCTTTACCCGACATCGGCCCCGCATGACCAAAGCCGGACACCGATACGTAGATGATCTCGGGATTGATTTGCGACAGCGTTGCGTAGTCGACGCCGAGCCGCTCGGGTACGCCCGGCCTGAAGTTGTGTATAACGACATCCACGTCTTTCGCCAGGCGATGCAGTATCGCAACCCCGGCCGCCGATTTGAGATTGACCGCAATGCTGCGTTTGCCGCGGTTTACGCCCTGGAAAATCGTACTGACGCCGTTGCAACTGGCACCGACGTAGCGCGTCAGGTCGCCGATGCCCGGTGCTTCCACCTTGATGACGTCGGCGCCCTGGTCGGCCAGCGCGCCAGCCGCCAGCGGCGCGGCGATCATGGTGCCGATATCCAGTATCCTGATGCCACTTAGCGGGCCGCACGCTGGCGACGCATCCTGATGGCTCATGACTGCGCCGCGCCACCTGACCGCAAGGGTAGCCTGACCGTGGCTTTGCCGGGGGTTGTCACGCCGACCTGGTCGTTCTGCAGGAAAATGTCCAACTCGACCAGTGCTTTGTGGTTCTCCTGCCTTTTGCCCGTCACCTTCGCGTGGGCGCGCACGACGGCGCCGCTGCTGTTCATACCGCGCATCTGGAAGCTGAGCTTCTCTACCCAGCCACTGCGCCCGGCCCAGTCCGTGAGCAGCCGTCCCAGCATCCCGGTGGTCCAGCCGGTGTTGTAGAAAATGCCGGGCATGCCGCTCTCCTGCGCGAACGCCGTATCGTGATGTACCCGATTCCAGTCCTGCGAGCCGCTGACCTGCAACACCATCGCCGTCGCATCCAATGCCACGCTGAAGCCGGGCAATTCCTCCCCGACCGTGACATCTTCCCAATACCGTTCGGCGCTGTAATCGATCGCGTTCATGCCGTTTCTCCCGCACTGCCTGCAGCGGCTTCGCGCTGCGCATCCCTGGCCACCTGCTCCGGTGAGCGGTGCACCAGCATCGTGTTGCGCCATGTGGCGACAATCGCGTCGTGTTGATTCATGAACGATGTCTCCACCACGATCCAGATCGCGTGCGGGTCGAGGCGGATCGGTTTCTTGAAAACGTCGGCGACGCGCAGCTCCAGTCGCAACACATCGCCCACGCGTATCGGCTCCAGGAATTCCCACGCCACTTCCATGTTGATGCCACGGTCTCCCGGAGTGGGCACGCCAAAGGTGAACAGCGGTCCGTCAGACTCGATATTGGCGATCTCCAGCGGCGGCCATGGTCCGCCGGCCGCGAAATAGGTCGGCAGCATCGAAGGCGGAGAAATGACGGCGCCGTAAGGGCCCGCTTTAGCGATCTTCGGATCGAGGAACGCCGGATTCAGGTCACCCACCATATGGCAGTGGCGACGAATGGGGTCGTACTCGACAGGATAGCGCCCGGAGGCCGCGCTGATGAGTTTGCCGACCCACTCAGCCCTGACGGCCTCAAGATCGTAGTCGAGCGGGTGGATGTTGCTCATTGCCGTTGCACTTTCACCACCCCCGGCGGCTTCCAGTCGCCCTTGCCGATCGGCAGGATGGAAGGCGCTTCGGTCTTCGGCCAGTACAGGCGCATCACCAGGTAGATCGGCCCGTCGGGCGCGGGCAGCCAGTTGGATTCCTTGTCCGCGCCGGGCGAGTCCTTTTGCAGGTACAGCGTCAGCGAGCCGTCCTCGCCCTTCTTCATCTGCGGCAGCATCGGCGCGTTAATGAGGTAGCGGTTGAGTGGGTTCTGGATCAGCAACTGCGTCTTGCCGTCGTACATCGTGACCGACCAGAACGCATTGACCGGCGGCAGATCACCGGCGGGGAACGTAATCGTGTAATTGTGCTTGCTGCCATCGAGCGCGTCGCCCGCGATGTCCTTGCGCGTCATCGGATACGTCGCTTCGACTGCGTCATTGCCGAAGATACCGGCTTTCGCACCGGCCGCACGCTTCAGCCAGTCGCCATTGAAGAACTCACGGTTGCCAAACGGATCGCTGAGCACCCAACTGTTGATTGTCATCATCTGGGTGGTGAAGGTGCTTTTCGACGGCGTCATCGCCCTGCTTCATGCCGAGCAGGAGTTCGGCCTTGTGTCCAAGCGAGAGGTCCTTGAAGTTAAATTCCTTGCCCGGGCCGATGCCGATGCTGGCCAGCTTTTCACGAATGGCCTTCTCCTCCGGACCCGGCGGCGCGAATTGCAGCGCAAAATCGAGGTACTCGAAGAAGTTGGTCTTGACCATCTCCTTGTCAATTTTCGGGAAGTCGACAGCCGGCGCGGCGGGCGGCGCGGGTTGCCCGAGGAAGGCAGAGAGCGGCTGCACCTTGTAGCCGGCCTGTACCTTGGCGACGTTCGGCATGTCATCGGGATTGAACAGCTGGGTGCGGAACAAGGTCAGTGAAAAATCCGTGCTCGACTCGAACGTGCCTTTCACGCCGGCCGGTGTCTCGCCCTGCCAACCGGGGCCGACGACCATGTAATCGCCCGCTTCCGTGCCCGTCGCGCGGCTGCCGATATAGCCGTAGTTGAACGTGTTGCCGTCGATCAACTGCACGGAGTAGTAACGCGGCGCAGGCACTGCCGGCACGCTGATGATCATCGGCTCCGCGCGCAGGTCCAGCCACAGGATGGAATACGGCGTGTCGCTGTTGGGCGTGACGACCGCCGTGTCCTTGTAGGTGGCGACGTGGGACTCGTTATAAATCTGGTTGAACGGCGCCTTGAACTGCCCGGAATTCTTGTCGATGGCGAATTCGTACATCACCGCGTAATTCATCACGATGGGCAGGCCGTAGATGAAGCCCTCCTCGGCGATGGCGCGCGTTTCCTCGATGCCGGGCGCGGTGATGCCGGCCTTGCTGTCGGCTTCCTTTGCCGCGCTGATGGGGTCATGGTTATCACTGAATCCTGACAGCGGTGTCAGGGCCAGGAATACTGTCGATAAGGCGAGAACACGTTGCGTGAATGTCATCGGATGGGTTTCCTTTTTATGCCCCGCGCGACGGGGCAGGTATCGGTGAACAACTTATTTTTGGGTGACGCCGGGGCGACGATTGCTCGCCCGGGCCGGAAGTATAGAACGGAAAATCGCCATAGTGCGAGTACGTTTTCATCCGTCTTTGAATCTGCCACAGCGACCGGTTCGGCGTCATACGCAAGGCGGATGAACAGCCGGCGCAGCACGCTGGCCTTGATGTTGCATTTGGCAATCTCGCGAGAATGATGGCGGCTGCCGCGTTACAACAGATCCAGAGTGCCGAGATCCCGAATCGCCGCGCAGGAGCGCCTGGCCATCGCCAGGAACATTGCGTCGCTGGCGTCACTGCGCTCGCGTGGCGCGTAAATACAGCCAATCGTGGTGATCATCGGCGCCTGCAACTGCCCCAGGCGGTAATCGCGGAAGCACTGCTCGAAGCCATAATCAGCAACACCACGGCGCAGCAGCTCATCGTGGTAAACAGCAACCAGTTCCGTTTCCGCAACGCGGCGCAGCTCCACCGCAAGGCCAGTGCCGAGGAAATAGGCGAGATCACGCGCGGGCGGCCCGGCACTGATTGTCTGCCAGTCCAGCACGGCCACATCCTGCGGATCGGCGCCGAACATCAGGTTGTCCAGTCGATAGTCACCGTGCAGCAGCGCAAACGGTTTTGGTGACGTCAGCACCCAGCGGCCGCTGACAGCAGCGGCGGCTGTCAGCGGGGCGGCATCCTCTGCACCCAACTGGATTGCGTAGCGATTGACGAATTCGGCCGCGGCCATTTCGGTAATTTGCGCCAGGCCGGCCGCTGCTTCCGCATTGGCGATGGTCATCGGAACTCCAGCGTGTAGAGGCTCGCATCGTTCCAGCGCGGCGCGCAAGCCCGCGAGATTGCGCAGCGCGCCACGGGCCATATCCACGGAACAGCCCTCGGCCTGCACGCCGGGACGGCGCGGCGACAGGTCCTCAGCAACAGCGTAAAACGCAGGTTGTCGCGGCGATGGCCGCCAGCGGCAGTCGGGTGTGTGGATATCCACGGAATCACGCAAGCTGGCGTAAAACTGCACTTCAGCGGCATAACCCATGCTGACGCCGCCGCGGGCCGCAGGGTCGCCCGCCGCCACTTTGGCGATCAGCGTTTCCGGCCCGCGTTCGGTGTCCAACGCAAGACGATAGGACGCGCCGGTTTGCCCCGCGCCGACCCTGTCGCTGGTGAAGGACAACAGTGTTTAATAGGAGCGCGCGATGTTGGGTGTCAAACTGGATGCGGAACTGGAAAAGCGATTGGCGGCCTTGGCAAAAAAGAAAAGATCAAAGAGTTACCTTGCAAAGGAGGCATTGGAGCGTTACATCGAGCAAGAAGAAACAAGAGAGTATGAACGTCGGGAGACGCTGGCCAGGTGGGAGCATTACCAGGAAACCGGCGAAACATTGAGCGAAAAGCGATTGAGGCATGGCTGGACACATGGGGATCGGATCAGGGAACTAGCCGTGCCCCCGCGAAAATAGTCTAGTTACCCTCGGC
>JADJAL010000015.1 GCA_016704305.1 Haliea sp.
CCGCACGACCAACACAGCGCGCGACTGGGACACGCTGCTCAGCCGGGCGCGCGCAACCCTGAGTCCGCCGGATTTCGTGCGCGTGCAGCCGTTATTGGAGGCCCGCCAGCTCGAGAGTCACCTGCCGGTGCTGGACATGCTGCGGTCCGAGCGTTGGCCGCAGGCCAGGTACGCGCTGAAGAAAATCATCAAAGCGCACGGCGCTGCACTGGCTGGCGATCTGCGCAGCGATGCCGAGTTGTGTTGGGCGCGTGGGCGTGTCAGCCGCGCGTGGCGCGTGGTGCAGGACAGCGGAACCGACAGGGCCTGGCACAAACTGCGGATAACGCTGAAGGATTTGCGTTACCGGCTGAAAACGCTGCCAGCGCACCAACGCACCACTTCGATCGACACCGCACTGGCGCTTAGCAAACGCCGCAGCAGTCGCTGGGTGTGTGGCATGACTCAGTGGTGCATGTGCAACGCGTGCAGGAGCTGTGCGACGGCGCCGAAGTGCAGTCCCAGCCGGAACTGCAGGACATTTTGCGTACCTGGTCTCAGCAGATGCAGCGCCAGGCGCAGGATGCCCTGGACAGTGCGTCCGCTGACATGACCGCCAATGGCGAGGTGTTGCACAACTAGCGAGACGGGTAACCTTCGGCCGCTTTTGCAATTGCCCCTGACAACTGCCTATACTCCCGCCAATAACAATCAAACAGGAATAATACCGTATGCAAATCCCCTTTAAAGCCGTGGCCGCTGCAGTCGCGCTCAGCCAGTTGCTCGCCTGTTCCGACTCCTCGGATTCGGCGAAAGGCCCTGACCAGGCCACCACGTACTCCGCCAGCGTGATCCGCACCGAGTTTGGTATCCCCCATGTCAAAGCCGACGATTGGGGCAGCCTCGGCTACGGTTATGGCTATGCCTACGCGCAGGATAATTTTTGCGTCACCATGCGCGAGATCGTCATGGCCAGCGGCCGCTCCGCCGAACTCATGGGGGAGGCCGAAGGCGACATCGAGCGCGATCTTTTCTTCCGCTACCTCAACGGCACCGAGGAGGAATTTCGCGCCAATTACGTCGATACACTGCCTACAGAGGTGCAGGACCTGGTGCAGGGTTTTGCCAATGGCATGAATCGCTACCTGCGCGAGACAGGGGTGGAGAATTTGCCGGAGGGCGACGCAGGCTGCCGCAATGCCAGCTGGGTGTACGAGATCGACGACTTTGGCCTGTGGCAGCACCTGCGCCGCATCGCGCTGGGCGGCAGTTCCGACCAGGGCCTGGTGCGCGCCGGCCTGATCGCCGTGACTGGCCCCGATGCTGCGGACACCCTGCAAGCCGTCTCGGCACCCGCGCTGGAGTCGCTGCGGGCCGTGGGCGAAGCCCTGCGTCCCGACGATAAAGGCAGCAACGCGATCCTGGCGGGACGCGATGCCACGCAGGACGGCGGCAGCGTGCTGCTGGGCAACCCGCACCAGCCGTGGCAGGGCTCTGGCCGCTGGTACGAGGCGCACCTGACCATACCCGGTGAGTACGATGTCGCCGGCGCGTCGCTGCAGGGCCTGCCGTTCATCGGCATCGGCTTTACCAAGGACGTGGCGTGGACGCACACGGTGGATTACGCGAGCCGCTTTACCCTTTACGAACTCAAGCTGAACCCGAACAACCCCCTGCAATACGAATACGACGGGGAGTGGCGCGACATCACCAGCAAGACGGTTTCCGCGCTGGTGAAGACAGAGAGCGGTGACATGGAAACGCGCGAGAAGACCTTTTACACCTCGCACTACGGCATGATCATCGACCTGGGCGGGATTGACCCATTGCTGTCGGGTTGGCCGCTGTTCAACGGCAACCTGCTCGCCATCCGCGATGCCAACCTGCAGACAGGCATTCGCTCCGCGGGTGAATTCCTGAAGAAAGCACAGGCGGGCAACATGGCCGAGTACGAGGCGGCACTCACCAATATTGGCAACCCGGTGTTCCACGAATTTGCCGCTGACCGCCACGGCGATATTTTCTACGGCCAGGTCTCCGCCGTGCCGCACGTCACCACCGAAAAATACAAGGACTGTGTGATTGGCCTGAGCGCGTTGATTGCCGACCTGAGCAGCAACGCCATCGTCAGCCTCGACGGCAGTCGTTCGGCCTGTGAGTGGGGCGAGGATGCCGACTCGCCGCCGGGCACCAATCTGTTCGGCCTGTCCTCGCGCGCCATCATTCGCGGCGGCGGCACGGTGGGCAACAGCAACAACAGCTATTGGCTCAGCAACCCGAACGCACCCTTGACCGGCTTTCCGCTCGTGATGGGCTGGCTGGGCGGCGAGAACATGCAGCAATTCGAGCGCACGCGCATCACGCACCTGATGATCGCCGACCGCGTGGCCGGGGGCGATGAGATCAGTCCCACGCCGAAATTTGACGCGTCTACGATGAAGGAGCTGATGTACCTTAAATCGCGTGCACGCCGCCGAGATTGCACTGGACGACACACTGGCGATTTGCGACACCTTCGCCGGCGAGCCGCCGGAGGACATTACCGAGTCGCAATTGGAGATACTGGATGAAGCGTGCAACGTGCTGTCCGCGTGGGACCGGCGCGTCAACCTCGACAGCCGGGGCGCACAGGTCTTTTCCGAGTACTGGGCCGCGCTGCGCCGGGCGATTGGCAGCCAGTTCCAGGATGTCATCCTCGACCAGTCCTTCTGGCGGGTGGATTTTGATCCGGCGCAGCCGCTCATCACGCCGCGCGGTGTCGATGCGTCGGTGCCGTCAACGGTCGATCTGGTAGGGCGCTCGCTGATCAGCGCCGGCGAACGCCTGCGCAGCAACAACGTCGCATTCGACGCGCCGTGGGGCGAGGTGCAATTCCTGGAGCGCAACGGGGAGAACATCCCGATTCACGGCGGTGCCGGCACCATGGGCGTGTTTGGCGCCATCAGTGCAGGCCTCAGCGATGGCGGCTATCGCAATCCCTCTTCCGGCAACTCGTACATTCAGGTGGTGACCTGGGACGAATCGGACTGCCCGATTGCCGATACCATCCTGACGCATTCGCAGAGCACCGACCCGGCCTCACCGCACTATGGCGACCAGACGCGTGAGTACTCCGCCAAGCGTTGGGTACGCTTTCCCCTTCTGCGAGGAAGATATCGCCGCCGCGCAAATCGGCGATACCCTGGTGCTCGAAGAGTAGTTCCCACCCCGCGCCGCCGCACTCAGGGGCGGTGGCGCGCCCCACCCGATACGACCTGAATACAGGAGCCCGCCGTGAATAGACCAGGGATTGAACCGAACCTTGCCGCGACCATGCTCCACCGCGCACAGCTGAACCCGGAACGCATTGCGCTGATCTTCGAGGAGCAGGAGATAAAGTTTTGCCGAATTCGCTGACCGGGTGCGCCGCCTGGCCAGCCTGTTCCGGTCGGGCGGTGTGTGCGTGGGCGACCGCGTCGGCTACCTGGGTTTTAATCATCCGGCGCTGCTGGAGACGATGTTCGCCGCGCAGGCGCTGGGTGCGATTTTCGTGCCCCTCAACTATCGCCTGACCGCCCAGGAGTTGACCTTCATCATCAATGACGCCGGTATCCATACGCTGGTAGCTGACAATGCGCTGCAGCCCGTGCTTGCGCCGGCGATCCCCGACCTGTGCTGCACGCACTATTTTTCCAGTGAAAGTGAGGCCGCCGGTTGGCGTCATCTGGACACCGAGCGGGCCGCCGCGCCGCAGCTGGCTTCTGCGGTCTCGGTCGACCAGCACGATGTGGCGGTGATCATGTATACCTCGGGCACCACTGGCCTGCCCAAAGGCGCGATGCTGACCCACGGCAATATACTGTGGAACAACATCAACGCCATGCTCGCGTTTGGTGGATCCCGCGATCAGGTGATACTCACGGTCGCGCCGTTGTTTCATATCGGCGGCCTCAATGTGATGACACTGAACTCGTTTCACATGGGGTCTACCGTTGTCCTGTTGCGCAACTTCGACCCCGCGCGAGTGCTGGCCGATATTGAACGCTACAAGGTCACCAACATGTTTGGCGCACCCGCGATGTTTCTGTTCATGTCTCAGCATCCCGCGTTTGCCACCACAGACCTCGGCTCCATCGAGAGCCTGTTGTGCGGCGCCGCACCCGTGCCGGAATCGCTGATCGTGCTGTACGCCGCGCGCGGTATTGCCTTCTGCCAGGGCTACGGACTGACCGAGACCGCGCCATTCTCATCCTTCCTCACTCCAGAGTGGACCGGCAGCAAGCTCGGTTCAGCGGGCCAGCCGCCGCTGTACAGCGCTACCCGGATCGTGGACGACAACAACCGCCCGTTGTCGGCGGGCGAGCGTGGCGAGATCTGCCTGCGCGGTCCCAATATCATGAAAGGCTACTGGAATCGCCCGGAGGCCACCGCAGCCGCCATCGATGAAGAGGGCTGGTTTCATTCCGGCGACGTCGGGTACCTGGACGAGGACGGCTTTTTGTATATCTGCGATCGCCTGAAGGACATGGTGATTTCCGGGGGCGAGAACGTGTACCCGGCGGAGGTCGAGGGCGCCTTGTACAAGCACGAGTCCATTGCCGAAGTGGCTGTCATCGGCCTTCCCGATGAAAAGTGGGGCGAGGCGGTAACGGCGGTGGTGGCGTTGCACGATGGCCACCAGCTCACGCTGGAAGAGCTGCGGGAGTTCGCCCAGCCCTTGCTGGCGCGCTATAAACTGCCCCTGCGGCTGCACATCGTGTCTGCCTTGCCACGCAACCCGGCGGGGAAAGTGCTCAAGTTTGTGTTGAAGGATGATCTGCAAACATAGATGCTCTCCTCAAGCAATCGCTGTGCGTAAGAGGGCGTGTTCTTGCAGTACCTGATCAGCCGTTATACCGGATTCCTGTCGCTGTTGGCGATACTGTTGGCGTTACCGCTGGCGTGGTTGCCGGCCATGGCGACCACTGCCGACGACAGCAACCCCACCCAAAAATTGCGTGAGCAACGCCGGGCTTACACGGCGGCACTGCAGGCGATCAACAGCGGTGATACGTCGCAATTCACGCGCTTGCGTGCCCCATTGGACGATTATCCGCTGGCTATCTACCTCGATTACTTCCAACTCGCGCAGCAGCCCGGCGCGGTCTCCCCGGCTGCGGCAGCGCAGTTTTTGCAGCGCAGCGCGGACACGCCGCTGGCCAATCGCTTTCTGGCCTTGTACCTGCGCGAGGCGGGCAAGGCGCAGCGCTGGCCGGAGTTTCTGCAGGCCATGCCGGGGAACCGAACAGCCCCGACCTGAAGTGCTATTTTTTCCGCGCACAGCTGGCGCAGGGCAATCGCGATGCAGCGTGGGCAGGCGCTCGCCGACTCTGGGTGGAGGGTAAGTCCCAGCCGCGCGCGTGCGACCCATTATTTGCGGCATGGGAACATGCCGGCGGCCTGACGGATGAGATCGTCTGGACGCGCTTGCTCAATGTTTTCGACGCGGGAGAACAAAGCCTGCTGCAGTATGTCGCGAAAAAGAGCAGCGCCGCGCTGCGCCCGTGGGCCGACAAATTGCTGGCGCTCTACGCGCAACCGCAGAATGTCGCCACTGTGTCCCTCGATCCAGGCAGTCCCTATTCCGCCGATATCGCCGGTCGTGCACTGGCTCATCTGGCCAACAGCAACCCACAACAGGCGCTGCAGGATTGGCTCACGCTGCAACGGCAACTGGACTTTGACGCCGGGCAAACGCGGTACGTCGAGCACGCTATCGCGCTGCAGAACCTGTTCGCCCGCGACGCCGCGCACAGCGAGTGGCTGCACGGCGCGCTGGCCCGCGTGCAGGATGACAAACTGGTGGGTATTCGCCTGCGCTGGGCGCTGCGGGAGCAGGACTGGGCTGCGCTGGAGCGCACCATGCCGTTGCTGTCGGAGTCCGCGCGCAACGAAAATGTCTGGCGCTACTGGCAGGCCATTTTGCAGGAGCGGGGCAAAGACGCGGATGCGGCGCATGCGGCGCTGGCGCAACTGGCGGGGGAGCGGGATTACTACGGATTCCTCGCGGCGGACCGACTGGGCCAGCCGTATGCGCTCAATCACCGGCGACTGCCGCTGTCGCCTGCGCCAACGGTGATGCAATTTCCTGTTATTGCACGCATTGATGAACTGCACTATCACGGGGAGCCTATGCAAGCCCAGTCCGAGTGGTACAAGCTGCTGCAGGACACGGTCGACAGGGCACAGCAGCAGGACCTTGCGTTGCTGGCCACGCAGAAGGGCTGGTACCGAATGGCGATTGATGCCGCGACGCGCGCGCAAGCGTGGGATGCGCTCGACCAGCGCTTTCCGGCAGCCTACCAGGATGTGTTCACCAGGCAGGCCGCGACCTGGCGGGTGCCGTCTACTGAATTGATGGCCATCGCACGGCGGGAGAGTGCCTTTTTTCCCGAGGCGCAGTCACCGGTCCGCGCCCGCGGCCTGATGCAGATCATGCCCGCCACTGGCCGGGTGGTTGCCGCGTCGCTGCAGCAGCGCCACAGCGAGGCGGACCTGTTTAACGTGGAGCACAATGTGCTGCTCGGCAGTGCGTATTATCGCCAATTGCTCGACCGCTTCGGTGACAATCGGGTATTTGCACTCGCAGCGTACAACGCGGGTCCGCACCGCGTTGATCGCTGGCGCAATCAATCAGCGAAGGGGTTGCCGGTAGAGTTCTGGGTGGAGACGATTCCCTATCAGGAGACGCGTAACTACGTGCAGGCGGTACTTTCGTACAACGTGGTATTCCAGTACATGCAGGGAGCGACGCAAGGGCTGTTCACGCCGCAGGAACGACAAGCCAGCTACTGACTGCCCGCGCAAGGCCAGATGCGGGCGCGTGGTCGCCCGGCGCTCTGGTTACGAGTGCTTTATGGCAACGCAACGCGGCAGGGCCGCGCCCGTCCCGATGGCATCAGGCGCTGGCGCGAGCGGCGTTCTCCGACTGCTCGCTGATGCCGCCGGCACGCTGCTGCATCAGCCAGGCTATCGCGGTGCAATAGCTGAGGTTGGTTTGCAACTCGGCGTCGGGATCACTCAGGAAGGCGCGCTGGCTGGCCAGCCCCCTGACCCTGCTGGCCAGATCCGGATTGAACGCCAGGTAGCGGTCCCACAGATCCCGGTGTTGTGCCGCCGTGATGTTGAAGAGCCCCAGTCCGCCGGTCCGCGCGCAGAACAATCCGACATCAGGCGCGCTGACAGCGGCATTCAGCAGGAAGGTTTCGCGGGCGGCTGTCCATGCGCCCATATACTTCAGGGTAGGTCGAATAACCTGATCTCTCAGGTAGTCTGCGGTAACGTACATAGCCCAATTCCTCGCTGGGATGACACTCCGTCACAAACAGCTGCTTTTTATGCTTCTTGCTCTTATGGTTACAGGCGGACCGGTTATCGTGAGATGCGTCGGGAGTGGTTGTCCCGTGCGCGCCTTTTCCGGACTCGCGTGGGATCTTTTAGCATATAGGAACTAAAAAGCCAATAAAAATAGAGGCTTGTAGGTGTTATTTCACAAATATTTTGGAAAATGCCGCTAAGCTAGCTTTAGCAGGCGCGAGAAGCGCTGCTCGACCATCTGGCACATCGTGTGAAATCTTCAAATTTGGCGGCGAAAAGTGATAAATGAGTATGAAAAATCGTCAAATGTGCTCAACCGCCGGCAAGCTTGACGACATAACCGAGTTTTTCTAATTCGATTTTAAGCAGTTCGCGCCGGTCGCCCTGGATTTCGATGGTATCGTCCTTCTGCGCGCCGCCAACGCCGCATTTTTTCTTCAACTGGCTGGCAAGGTCCTTCAGCGCATCGCCGGACAGCGGCAGCCCTTTTATCACGGTGACGGCCTTCCCGCCGCGACCCTTGGTTTCCCGATGCAATCGCACGATGCCGTCGCCGGTGGACGCCGGCTTGCTGGCGCCGCAAACGCACTGCGCGACGCTGCGCAGGCATTGTGGGCACAGCCGTCCGCCGTCAGTGGAATACACCAGGCGGCTGTCTGTGTTTTTTCGTTTACTCATCGCTTGGCCGTGTATTTATCGCAAAGCGGGCAGTATATTAGCTCGCTGTATCCGCGCAAGCCGGGTTCGTCCGCCTGCCCGGCAGTGCAGGATAGCCTGGAAAGATAGCCTGGAAAGATAGCCGGGAAAGATCGCCAGACAAGGTACACAAGAGAGTTGCCGCAATGCCCCACGACGTCGACACGCTGACAGAGCAAGTGCTGGAACTGCAGAGCCAACTCGCGTTCCAGGAAGACACGCTGCGCAGTCTGGACGCGGCGTTCGCCCTGCAACAGCAGGAAATCCTGCTGTTGCGACGACAGGTGGAATTGTTGCTTGCGCGCCAGCAGGAATACGAGGCGAGTAACGACGCGGGCGTGGCCTACTCAGCGCGCGACGAACTACCACCACACTACTAAAAAGCACGAGGGAGCTGCGTATGTCAGAACAGGACACGCCCGAACAAGCCGGGTTTCGCCAGTATTGCCGCCAGTGGTTGCATGCCAATACACCGGGTGAACCACCCGTCAGGTTGCCGCTATCGCCACTGGAAATTATGACCGAGGCGCAGCTGTCGTATCTGCAGTCCTGGCAGAAGTCCGCGTACGACGCCGGGCTGGTGGGCTGTGACTATCCCGTTGCCGTCGGGGGTGGCGGCCGCAGCGACTGCCAGCGCATTGCCAACGAAGAAATGATCCGCGCGCGCACGCCGTATTTCCCCAATGTGATTGGCCTCGGCATGGCGGCGCCGACCGTTTTTTACCACGGGCAGGACGCACTGAAGGAGCGCCTGCTGCCGCGCCTGTTTTCCGGGGAGGACATTTGGTGCCAGGGCTTCAGTGAACCCGGTGCGGGCTCCGATCTTGCCAGCGTGCAGACCTTCGCGCAGCGCGACGGCGACAAATGGGTCATCAACGGCCACAAGGTGTGGACATCGCTCGCGCATTTTGCCGAGTGGATGATCCTGCTGCTGCGCACCGACAAGTCGCACAAATACGACGGCCTGTCCTATTTTGTCGTGCCGATTCGCGCCGCGCTGGGCAAGGGCGTCACCGTTCGACCGCTGATTAAGATCACCGGCGAGACGGGCTTCAATGAAGTGATCTTCGAGAATCTGGAAGTCGACGACAGCTACCGCCTCGACGAACTGGGCAAAGGCTGGCAGGTCGCGATGACCACGCTGTTGCACGAGCGCGGGGCGGGCGAGCTGCAGACGCCGCGCGCAGGTGGGATGAAAAGCAAGTCAACCCATGCCACCAACACGGCCAACCTGATCGAGCTGGCGCGCACCATGCTGCGCAACGGTCGGCCAGCATCGGATGATCCACTGCTCAGGGATCGCATTATGCAGATGGTTATTCGGGAACAGGGGCTGGCGCAGAACCAGCGCAGGGCGCGTGTTTCTGCACTGCAGGACCATCCGCTGCGCCTGCAGTTGCAGAACAAGTTATTGGCCAGTGAAATCACCCAGGACACCGCAGCCATCGCGGTGGAAGTGGAAGGCGCCTGCGCTTCCCTCTACCTCGGCGATGAGAATGCCCCGTCCGGCGGACAGTGGCCCATGGCCTACATGAATTCCTACGGCATGACTATCGCCGCGGGCACCAGCGAGGTTCAGCGCAATATCCTCGGCGAGCGCGTGCTCGGCCTGGCCAAATCGAAATAGGAGAGGGCACATGACGCAACCGGATGATTTCGGCTTTGGGGAAGAGGCAGCGATGCTCAAGGCATCGGCGCGCAAATTTTTTAGCGAACATTTCGCCACCGATACACTGCACCGCATGGTCGCTGCGGATCACGATCCACAACGCATGAGCGCCTGCGCGTGGGATCGCACGCTTTGGCAGCAGATGGTGGAGCTCGGCTGGACGGCGCTGGCGGTACCCGAATCCGTCGGCGGCCTCGGTATGCCGCTGGTCGCCGTGGTCGGCCTGGTGGAGGAGGTCGGCCGCGCGGCATTTCCGTGCCCGCTGCTGGCGACGCTGAATGCGACTTATGTGCTGGCCGCGTGTGGCAGCACTGGGGAAGCGGCGCTCGCGGAAATTGTCGAGGGGCGAACAGCCAGCCTCGCGATCACCAACCGGCAGGGTTCGTGGGATTCGGTTGACACCGATGTGCGCTGTGCGCAGGGCCGGTTGAACGGCACCGCCTGGTTTGTGCAGGATGCGCGCAAGGTGGATCGCCTGTTGGTCAGCGCACAGACGTCTTCAGGGCAGGCCCTGTACTGGGTGGCTACCGATGCCGACGGCGTCACGGTGATACCCGATGCGATCGTGGACCTGACGCGCGACCAGGCACACGTCACGTTCGACAATGCCGTCGCCCAGGAAGTGAGTGCAGACGGGCTTGCCGCGCTCACGCAGGCCATGCCGGCCATCTGGACGCTGCTGGCAGCCGACATCGCCGGCGCCGCAGAGTGGCAGTTGCAGGCGACTGTCGAGTACGTGAACACTCGACAGCAGTTTGATCGGCCGCTGGGCTTTTTCCAGGCGGTCAAACACCCGCTGGTGGATGTGATGATCCTGATCGATCAGTGCAAGTCGCTGGTGTACAACGCCGCCTGCGCTTGTGACACCGAGCCCTCGCGTGCCGCCGCTGCGGCCCACATGGCGAAGGCGGCAGCGAGCGATACAGCCGCGTTTGCGTCCGGTCGTTCGGTGCAATACCACGGCGGTATCGGCTTCACCTGGGAGTGTTTCGTGCACCTGTACTTCAAACGGCAGAAGCATAGCCAGTTGCTGTGGGGCGACGCGGCCTGGCATCGCGCGCAGTTGGCCGATATTGTCATCGGCAAAGTCGCCTGATGAGGCCCCGCCATGACCTGCGCCACACATTTGTCTACTTGCCGGCTATCCACTGGCCAGCCCTTCGACTGCCACCTCTGCGACGGTTGCTGACGCCATGAACTGGAAAATGTTTTTGCTGATACTGCTCGCGCTGGTCGCGGGCCTGGGCCTGCTGGCTGGCATTGCGCTGCGCACACCGCAGGCGCCGGCCCACCAGGTGTTTATCAACGGTAGCGTCCTCACCATGGATGCGAACAATCCGGTGGTGGAGGCGCTTTCGGTGCGCGGGGAGCGCATCCAGAACGTGGGTACGACCGAGGAGATCATGGCGCAGGTCGATGACGACACAGTGGTCATGGACCTGCGCGGCCGCACCCTGATGCCCGGATTCATCGATGCGCACAGCCATTTCCCCGGCTCGGGTTTGGCGGTGATTGCTGCGGACCTGAACAGCCCGCCGATCGGCGACAAGCTTGCGATGGCCGATGTGCTGGACGCGCTGCGACAACAGGCGGCCAAAACGGAGCCTGGTAAATGGGTCAGTGGCTTTGGCTATGACGACACCGCGCTCGCCGAGCAGCGCCACCCGACGCGGGAGGAGCTCGATGGCGTTTCCACCGACCACCCGGTGGTGGCAATGCATATCTCTGGCCATATGCTGGTGGCCAACAGTGCGGCGCTCGCGGCCGTGGGCATCACTGCTGACACACCCGATCCAGAGGGTGGTGTCATCGGGCGCCTGCCAGGTTCCCGTGAACCCAACGGGCTGCTGGAGGAGACAGCCAGAATGGAAGTGATGCGCAAGATGCAGGATATGGGGCTGGTCGATACCTATCGCCTTATCAAGGCCGCCGCCACGGACTATGCCGCGAAGGGTGTGACGACAGCGCAATCCGGTGGCGTCACCCCGGAACTGGCGCTGGGATTATCCTGGTTTAGCCGGCTCGGCATCATTCCACAGCGCCTGGTTGTATTCCCGTTCGCAACGGAGTGGGAGGAGGCGCTGCAGGGCGGTGAGTACAACCCGGCTGACTACAACAGCGACAAACTGGTGATGGCCGCAGTGAAACTGGTGGCCGATGGCAGCATACAGGGTTACACCGGTTATCTCAGCGAACCTTACTACACGCCGTTCAACGGGGATGCTGCCTATCGGGGCTATCCGGCAATCCCGCGTGAGAAACTGTTTGCCGAGGTGTTGGCGCTGCACACAGCGGGCTACCAGTTGGCGATCCACGGCAACGGCGATGCCGCGATTGAGGACATTCTGGACGCTTTCGAAGCCGCGCAGAAAGTGCACCCGGTGGAGGATCCGCGGATGATACTGATTCATGCGCAAATGGCCCGCAAGGACCAGATCGAGCGCATGAAGGCGTTGGGCGTGACCCCCAGCTTTTTCACGGCGCATACCTGGTATTGGGGCGATCGGCACAGGGATATTTTTCTCGGGCCAGAGCGCGCAGCGAACATCAGTCCATCGCAGTGGGCGCTGGATGCAGGGCTGCACTTCAGCTCGCACCTCGATACGCCAGTCACGCCGATGCTGCCGCTGCAGGCGGTGTGGAGCCAGGTCTACCGCACCACCACCAGTGGTGATGTACTCGGCCCCGATCAGCGTATCAGCGTGATGGATGCATTGCGCGCAGTCACGATAGACGCGGCCTGGCAGGTGTTCCAGGAGGATAATCGCGGTTCGCTGAATCCGGGAAAACACGCGGACTTCATCATACTGTCAGGCAGTTTGTTGGACGACCCGCTGGCGATGCGCAACCTCAAGGTGGAGCGCACGGTTATTGGTGGGGCGACTGTCTACCAGGCGCAATAGCGTGGACAGGTGCGGGGCATTCAGATATAAATAGACGAAGGCATGAGCTGCCGTTGGCTCGGGCTATTCGCAGGCAGTTGGGGAAGCGAGCTATAACTATGTATCGCTACATTGTGGACGACGTCATAACGTATACCCCGGACGACCTCGTCCTGTTTCGGGAGTCGCCCTTTGCCGTGTGGATGGAACGCCTGACGCTGGAAAATCCGGAACACGGAATCCCCCCGGATCTCGATAGCATCGCTAGTTATCAACAGTCCCCGCGACCCCATCCCGATATTGTTGCAACCCTGCGTGTCGAGGGCAGGAACGTCATCCTGATAGATGCCAGGCAGGAAGAGCCTGTGCGCCGTGCAGCTACGCTGGAGGCGATGCGCGGTGGCGCGGATTTCATAGTCAGTGGCCAGCTTGCGGCTGGGAATCTGTCAGGCGTTGTCGATTTGCTGATGCGCACCAGTGGCTTCTCCGAGCTCGGGGATTTTCTCTACATACCCTGCGATACGCGCGCCCACCAATCCCTGGAGTCATCGTTCCGCCTCTGCTTCGCCGCCGATCTACTTGCCAATTTGCAGGGACAGTTGCCGCCGCAGATGTTGATTATCCGCGACGGCGCGGAGGTCATTCCGCTGCAGACCGAGGATAATATTTATTATTACAGGGCGGTGCAGAAGCGCTTTTTCACCGCAATGAACGAATTCCGCAAGCACCGCATGCCGGATCCCGGGGAGTCTGCACATTTCGGACGCTGGGCGGAATGCGCAAGCGAAGTCCTTAAGCAACGCGCTTCCACCGAGCTGCAGCGAGAAGAGCAACTGCAAGCCGGACAGCAACGCGAACAGGAACAGGAACAGCAAGAAGATCTACCAGTCGAAGCGCTGCTTGACGAATTACCCCAACTGCGTGTCGCGAGTGGCGCGGGCGGAAGAGCGCAGTACGACAGGGAGGTCACCGGCCGTGCGGAATTCTCGACTGGCAGTCATGCGCGGCGAGCCACTATGCTGGAAAGCACCGTGAGTGACAGAAGCGATTCCGGACCGACGTTGGCAGAACAGGCGCGCATGCTCAGGCCGGGTAGCTACCGCAATGGCACCCCGCCTGGACACACACCCAGCCTGGCGCGCATCGGAAAACCGCGTATCGTGGCCGCCGGGTCGCAGGACAACGCCTCCGCTGCGCACGCGCAATCCGCTTCCGATGCCTCTCTGCCGACTGTGGCAGCAGGGCTGGGAACGAATGCGGGAACAAATGTGGAAACGACCGTGGAAACGAATGTGGAATTGATTGGCGGCGGTGTCCCACCCGCTGCCGATGCGATAATCCCTGATATCGGTCCCGGTGAGTCGATGCGTCCCGCGCCAGCACCCAATCTGCGCGTGACCCCGCAGCGCCAGTCTCCCGTCGTGAAGGGCAAAGCGGATGTGGTGCATCTGCCGGAGCTGGAGCCACGTCCACCTGTTTTCTGCCGCCGGATATCGAACCTAACCTGCCGTTTAGTTTGCCAGTTTGCCCGCCTGGCGAGCGATTGCATACACAGCTACGTGATCAGGATGAGTCCGAGAGCGGCGCCAGCTCGGTGGTTGACCTGGACAGGGCTCCCGCATCGACCCTCGCTCCAGTGGTGCAAAGGGCTGAAGCAGTGTTTGAACGATTGCTGCGCGACGATCCCATATTCGCTCAAGCGAAAGCAAAAGCGGATATCGCCACCTCGAAGTTGACGCAACAGGCAAGCGAGAGCGATGCCACGCCGTTCAGCAATAGCCTGCAGACCAGCGAAGAATTCAACGACAGCTAGCGCAGCGCCCTGAAGCAGGTGCGCAATTCCCCCAGAAACAGTTCCGGTTGCTCCAGCGCCGCAAAATGCCCGCCGCGTTCCAATTCATTCCAGTGGATCAGATTGGTAAAGCGCTTCTGCGCCCAGCGGCGACTGCAGCGAAAAATTTCCTTGGGAAAAATGGAACAGCCAACGGGAATCGTTATCAGGTCCATGTTTGGCTGGCTGAAACTCTCCCAGTACAGCCGCGCCGAACTGGCGGCGGTGTTATTGAGCCAGTACATCATCACGTTATCGAGCAATTCATCTTTGGTGAGTATGTTTTCCGGATGGCGCGTGCCGTTCGCTTCGCAGTCGGTCCACATGTAGAACTTCTCGACCACCCACGCCATCTGCCCGATGGGTGAGTCGGCCAGGCCGTAGCCGAGCGTCTGCGGAAATGTCGATTGTTGTTTGGAGTAACCGGAACCCGTCTCCATGTAGGTGCCCATATCCACCAGGGCAGCCTGTTCCACTGGCGTCAGTTCAGCCATGGTGTCCGGGTCCGGCGCCACGATAGGCATATTGATATGGATCGCGGCACAGTGTTCCGTTTCCGTCATGCCCATGCTTTGCGTAATCATGCTGCCCCAATCGCCGCCTTGCGCCACGTAGCGCGAGTAACCCAGGCGCGCCATCAATGTGCCCCACATGCGGCCAATTTTTTCGACCGACGTGCCGGTGTGCGTTGGCTTGCCGGAGAATCCGTAGCCGGGGAGGCATGGCGCCACCACATGGAAGGCATCCTCCGCGCTGCCGCCATGGGCCGTCGGGTCGGCCAGTGCGTCTATGACTTTGTGAAATTCGACGATAGACCCGGGCCAACCGTGCGAGATGATGAGCGGAAGCGCATTCTTGTGTGGACTTTTGCGGTGGATGAAATGCACGTCGATGTCGTCAATGGTGGTGACGAATTGCGGCCAGCTGTTGAGTTTTTTCTCAAAGCGCCGCCAGTCGTATTCAGAGGCCCAGTAGTTGGCGAGCTCCCGCGTATAGGCAAGCGGTATGCCCTGGCTCCAGCCTTCACAGGTTTCCCGCTCTGGCCAGCGGGCATTGTTCAGGCGTTGTCGCAGGTCGTCCAGCATGGCTGTGTCGATATTGACGGTGAAAGTTTGCAAGTCAGTGTTCAAAATTATTCTCCGTTATGGCTGGCGGGATGAAAGTAACTGGTGATGAATCACTCGGCAAGCACTTTTAGCGCGCCCGGAGAGAGCAGTATTGAGTAAATTATTCTTCGGTCCACACGCGCCGCAGTGGTTCGCCAAAATCGTCATAGATAATTTTACTGCGCGGGCGCGCCAGACGCCGTTTTGCCGGCGGTTTGGCGCGATACTTCTCCTGGCGACGGGCCTCGATGGCTGCAACGACTTCCGGGATCAGTGTGCGCGATGCTTTGGGTTCAACAAACAGGCGTCGATTGAGGAATATAGGCGGGTCGCCGGGATTCTTGCCGGAAATGCCCTGGGGAATTTTATTCACACTGCCACCCTGCTTCAGGAAGCGTTCGGTCTCCTCCTGAAGTTCGTTGCGGATGTCTGCTTTTGAAACCGGTGTTTTCAAGCGCTCTGGATACCCACATGGTGCCGACTGCAAATGTGCCAGTATAACCCCGTCTGTTGCTGCGCGCTCGCCCGCGGCGCGGTAAAAATTTCTATGGCATCGACAGTGCCGCGATTAACCCGAGCCCATGCTTCGTGGGGATGCGCGGTAGTCGAGAGCCGCACGTCCAGGTGTTGCGGTGAGCCATTATGGGAATGTTACCCGCGCGCTCAGCAGAGTGCGGGATGGATTTATTGCTGAAACATCAAAAGCCGGCCAGCGCTGCCATTCGACGCATCAATTCAAAAACATCGGTGCGTGTTTGCTCCCCTGAGAATTCCCGATACAGGCTGTCGACATTGACGGCGATGCGTTCGGGGTCCGACCACGAGGAATACTCCGACAACTCGATATCCTTCGCTGCCTCGAATGCATCCATCCCGGCGTTGTAGCGAGCGCGAGCCTGGTCGCGGACAAACTGCAGGTAATGCCGCACCTGCACCACGCCGTGTTTGTCGGTTATCGGGCCGTGCCCAGGTACTATAAGGTCGGCGGCCATGTCCTCGATCAACAGGCAGGCGTTGATCCAGTTGGCCACCGGCCCCTGCCACATCACCGGCGTGCTGTTGATGAACAGGATATCGCCGGTAAACACAACGCGATCGGCGGGGCAGTGCACCAGCACGTCACCGCGCGTGTGCGCCGGGCCGACCTCGATGAGATGCACTTGCTTATCGCCGACGGTGAGATCCAGCGTGCCTTCAAAGGTGCGCGTGGGTGGCGTAAAGCGAATCCCATCAAAGCGGAACTGGCCGAAGCAATGTCGAAAATACTCGCCCAGCGGCCCCAACTCGGCGCTGCTTGCCATGATGGCCGCCATCGCCTCCGGCGTCAGTTCGCTCATTTCGAGCGCGGAGGCTGCCGAGGCGATAATTTCCGCCCCTGCAACCAGTTCGTTGCCGTGACAGTGATCGCCATTGGCGTGCGTGTTGATGAGGGTGTCGATGGTTTTTGCGGCGGGCTCGGCGTGGCGCATCTTGCGCAGCATCTCGCCGGTCAGGTCGAGATCATAGAGTGTGTCGATCAGCAGCGACTGATCGCCATCGGCGATGAGGCCCGCATTGCTCCAGCCCCAGCTGCCGTGCGGGGCCAGCCAGGCGTAGGCTCCGCGCGCCAGTGGGTGCAGGCCGGGGCGTATCCTTGTCGTCATGCTGATTGATCCCGTCGCTATTGCGCTTTTAATATTAGCGCGAATCAAACCAGAAAACAGTTTTCGGGTTTTCGTCCGGGGCAACAATCTGGTTTAATGCACCGCAGTTAACCCATGGAACCCGTGCATGAATGCCCTCCGATCGATGCTGGTGTTTACCTGGATCGTCCTGTCTGTGATACCCGTGGGGCTGACACTGGTGTTTTGCTCGCTGTTCCTCAGCGATGAAAAACTCTGGTGGTGGTTTGCCGCTCCCTGGCTCAGGGGTGTGATTGCGGCAGCGCGCATCGTCGGTGGCGTGCAGTATCGTATCCACGGCGAGGAAAACCTGCCGACGGCAGACGATATGCGCCGGACGATTCTGTGTCCCAAGCACCAATCGACCTGGGAAACGTTTTTCTTCGCCAGCTTCACATCCCATCCGCTGGCGTACGTGTTCAAGAAGGAACTGCTGCGTATTCCGGTGTTTGGCTGGTGTATCGGCCGACTGGGCATGATCCATATCGATCGCTCGCAGCGCAACCAGGCCTGGGCGAAAGTGGCCGAGCAGGGCGAGGCGCTGATGAGTCGCGGCAAGTGGATCATCATGTTTCCCCGAGGGCACGCGCATAGAGCGCGGACAAAAAGGCAATTACAAGTCCGGGGCCACGCGCCTTGCGGTGACAACCGGAGCTTATGTCGTACCGATTGCCGTAACCTCGGCGCGCTGCTGGCCGGCGCGTTCATTCGCGCTTGTGCCCGGCATCATAGATGTGGCCATCGGGCAACCGGTGCCCGCCGAGGGGCGTGAACCGGGCGAACTGATGGATGAAATCGAGCGCTGGATTGAAACCGAGATGCGCCGACTCGACCCTGAAGCCTACCTACCAAAACCCTAAGGAGTACCTCATGTCCGCAGCAAAAATCGTTTTACTGGTGATCTACGCCGTGCTTGCCGCGTTGGCATTAACCCAAGGCGACACCACCGTTGGCAGTTGGTCTTTGAGAGTGCTGGGAATCCTCGTAATCGTCCACGCCATTGAAACGCTGGTGTACTTCAAGCTGTGTAAAGCGGCCGGTGGGTCACTCGGCGGACATTTGCTCAGCGTCTTTTTGTTTGGCGTTCTGCATGTCAAAGAATTGAAAGCAGCGCAGGCTAATCGCTGATCCGCAGCGACTGCGGCCACAAGATTCAAACAAACAATCACCGGGAGTGAGACACATGACAGACGCTTATATTGTAGGTGCGGTGCGCAGCGCGGGCGGCAAGAAGAATGGACGCTTGTCGAAAATCCATCCTATAGACCTCGGCGCGGAAGTGGTCGATGCGCTGGTGGCGAAAACCGGCGTGCCGGTGGCGGAAATCGACGACCTCATATTTGGTTGTGTCTCGCAGGTCGGTGCGCAGTCCAGCAATATTGCCCGCAATGTCTGCCTCTCCTCCGTGCTCGGCGAAGCCGTACCGGGTACCACCGTTGACCGGCAGTGCGGTTCGGGCCAGCAGGCGATGCACTTTGCCGCGCAAGCGGTGTTGTCCGGCACCCAGGACCTGGTCATCGCCGGCGGCGTGGAAAGCATGAGCCAGGTGCCCATCGGCGCCAATATCATTGACGGTTACAAGGCGGATCATGGCCTGCCCTACGGCAAGCGAATTTCCGCCCGCTATCCCGGTGTACAGTTCAACCAGTTCGCCGGCGCGGAAATGCTGGCAAAGAAATACGCGTTGACCCAGGACGAACTGAATGCGTTCGCCTTCGCCAGCCATGTCAAGGCGAAGCGCGCGGTGGAGGAGGGCCGCTTCAAGGAGGAGATCGTGCCGATTGAAATCGAGCTGGAAGACGGCACGCGCCAGATGCACAGCCAGGACGAAGGCATTCGCCTCGATGCGACGCTGGGTGCTATCGCCGGCCTGCAACCCCTGCAGGAAAATGGCCTGCTGAGCGCCGCCAACGCGTCACAGATTTGCGACGGCGCCTCGGCGGTGATGATCGCCAACGGTGCAACCTGCAAGCGGCTGGGCCTGAAGCCACTGGCGCGCATTGTCGCGATGAGCGTGATCGGCTCGGATCCCGTCATCATGCTGGAAGGCCCGATTCCTGCGACTAAAAAAGTGCTTGAGAAGGCGGGCATGACGCTGGACCAGATCGACCTGTTCGAAGTCAACGAGGCCTTCGGCTCCGTGCCTCTGGCCTGGGCCAAGGCGCTGGGCGCGGATCTGGACAAGCTGAACGTCAACGGCGGCGCCCAGGCCCTCGGACATCCGCTGGGCGGCACCGGCGCCAAACTGATGACCACGTTGGTGCACGAATTGCACCGCAGCGGCAAACGTTACGGACTGCTGGCGATTTGCGAGGGTGGCGGCACGGCGAATGGCACTATCGTCGAACGCGTTGATGCGGTGTTGTGAGTCGCTTACTTCGGATTGCGTAATCTTTTCGGTCGCGAGACTCGCATGCAACGTTTCACAGCATTGGTGTCGCTCGCGATGTTTCAGAAAAATGTGCGTGAGCGGCTGAGCATTTATGTTCTTCCTGGCAAACGGTAAGAGCCAGAGAGACTGAGGCACATCGCTGCAGGCGGGGACGTCTGGCGACATGGATGTCGCCAGTCGAGCCTGCACATGGATGTGCGCTTTTGGCGTTCCCCGCCTGTAGCGATGTGCCTCAGGCTCCCGCACAAGACAAGAAACTACATTCGCAATCGGCTGCTACAAGCATTTTTCAGTGCGTATATCCCAACACGATTAAGGCTACAATCAGCGCTTGCATCAGCAGGGGAAGGCAATCATGGGCTTTTACGACAAACACGTTTTGCCACACTTTATCAACTGCGCCTGTGGCGCCAAACCCATCATGCACCAGCGCAGGAAAGTCGTGCCACTGGCCACCGGCACCGTGCTGGAGATTGGTATTGGCACCGGGCTTAACCTGCCGCTGTACGATGCGAGCAGGGTGGAGCGGGTGATTGGCCTCGACCCTTCCGAGGAGTCCTGGAAGCTGGCTGGCGCACGCGCCGCGCACGTGGATTTCGACGTCGAGTTCATCGGCCTGCCGGGCGAGGAGATTCCTCTCGCGGATGCCAGTGTCGACACCGTGCTGGTGACGTTTGCGTTGTGCACCATCCCGGATCCGGTCGCTGCATTGAAGGGCATGGCGCGCGTGTTACGACCGGGGGGAAGCCTGCTTTTTTGTGAGCATGGCAGGGCGCCTGACGAGAGTGTGTGTGCCTGGCAGGATCGGATCAATCCGGTGTGGCGACGTATCGCGGGTGGCTGCAACCTCAATCGCGATATTCCGCAATTGCTTGGCGCAGGCGGTTTCGCGGTGTCAGAGTTGCACACGGCATACCTGCCCAGCACGCCGCGAATTGCGGGTTACAACTACTGGGGTAGCGCAGCTCGCGCGTAATTACATCGCGTTTGCGCTGCTTCGCAATGAAATCGTCAGCGCTGTGCTGGTGCATTTGTCTGCTCCAGCTCTTGCCCCTGTTCATGCCTGCTGTGTTAGCGGCGCCTGCGGCCACACTGGAATACTCGGTAACCGGCATCGAGGGCGATCTGCGTAAAAACGTCAGGGCGTACCTTGGTGCTGCGCCACAGAACGAACAGGATCGTCTCAATTTCGTCGCCTCGGCCAAAGGTAAGGTGCGCGATGCCTTGCAGGCGCTCGGTTACTACAGCCCCGAGATTGCCATCGATTTACAGCGTACGGAGCCGCTTTGGTCGATGCAGGTCACTGTTGAACCTGGCGAGCCGGTGCGCATCCGCGATATCGACATCCAGCTGCTGGGCCAGGCGGCGAACGATGAAACCATGCTGGCGCTGGTTGCGGGATCGGGTCTTGTTGCGGGTGAAGCGCTGCATCACGGACGCTTCGAAGATTTCCGCAAAAAGTTGCTGTCGACGGGGCAGCAACGCGGCTACCTGGATGGCGAGATTACCCGCAGTAGGGTCGAGGTGCAGGTCGAAGCGGGGACTGCCGACATCCTGATTCGCTACGACAGTGGCGCGCGTTTCCGTTTCGGCGCGGTCCGCTATGACGAGGCGCTGATAAGTCCCGCCCTGGTGGATGCGTTGCTGACTTTCGAGACCGGCGAGTATTACGACCAATCCCGGCTGCGCAAATTCCAGTCCAACTTGCAGGCCACGAATTTTTTTTCCAGCGTGATTGTGCAGCCACTGCGCGAGGATGCACTCGGCGACCAGGTGCCCATAGAAGTTACATTGCACGCCGCCAAACGCCACACGTTCGAAGTCGGCGTCGGCTATAGCACCGATACGGAAGGGCGTGTGTCCATGACCTGGCGCACGCCCAAGATCAATCGCTACGGCCACAGCCAGGTCACCCGCGTGGAATACTCGCCGGTGAATCCCAGCGGACGCTTCACCTATTCCATTCCCGTCACGAATCCGCTCACCGATGTGGCGCAGCTGTGGGCGCGGCTGGAGGAAAATGAATACGGCGATATCAAGAGTCGGCAGATGGAATCCGGAGCGCGTCGCGAGATTAAAGATGGAAAGTGGATATACAGTTACGCGCTGCGCGGTTTGAACGAATCGTGGGATGATCTGTACAGCAGCCTCAGCAACAACTATCTGCTGCCCGGCGCTTCGCTCTCCAGTCGGGAACACAGCGGCGCCCTGGTCGATCCCAAGGGCGGATTCAATCAGCTCTACACGCTCGAGGGTGGCAACCAACAGCTTGGTTCGGATATTGACCTGCTGCGCATGACCGCTGAATGGCGGTACATCGCCACGCCCTGGCCGCGTCATCGCCTGGTCACGCGCGCCGAGGTGGGGGCCGTTGAAACAGCCGATGGCGACCGTAACAACCTCGCTCCGTCACTCAGCTTTTTTGCCGGCGGCAGCCAGAGTATTCGCGGTTACGCATACCAGTCGCTGGGCCATGAAGAAACTGTGATACAACCGGACGGGACTACCAGGCGACTGGTGGTCGGCGGCAACCGCCTGGCCATTGCCAGTGGGGAGTATCAGTACTATTTCACCGATACCTGGCGCGGTGCGCTGTTCGTCGACGCGGGAGATGCCTTCGACGAAGGGAATTTCGACACCAAGGTGGGAGCTGGCTTCGGTGTGCACTACATCACGCCAGTGGGAGCGGTGCGAGTGGAGCTGGCCAACAGCGTGAGCGAAGAGAATCCCGACTGGTACTTCCACCTGACGATAGGTGCCGAGTTTTGAAGGGCCTCGCGCGCCTGTTGCGCCTGCTCGCGCTGTTGGTGCTGCTGGCGCTGGCCGTGTTGGCGCTCGCCGTGTTTACGGAGCAGGGTGCCCGCACGCTGTTGCGCGCTGTGGAGCAACTGTCGCCCGTTGAGATTGACTATGCTGGTGGCACCCTCGGCGCAGGATTGCAATTGCAAAGCCTGCGCTACGCTGCGGATGCTGTGCGCGTGGAACTGGAGGATGTCAGCCTGGATGTATTGCCGGGTTGCCTGTTGCGTGGCGCTGTCTGCATGCGTGATTTGCGGGTTGGGTCCCTGCATGTGCGCTGGTCCGGCGGGGAGTGGCGGCAGGGTGCCCTGCAAGCAGACGTCCGCTTGCAGCAATCCACTGTCGAAGTGCGTTCTGCAAGTATCGTTGAGCCTGAGCTGGTATTACGCGAGACAGACAGTGCAGATGCCGATCCGGGCGAGCCCAGCATCCTGCCTGCTATTGCATTGCCGTTGCACCTGTTGGTTGATGACCTGCAACTGCTCCAGCCGGCGTGGGATGTGTACGGCGCACGCTACACGCAGGACCAGATCGGTATTCAGGGTCAGTGGCAGCACAGCGCATTGCAACTGGACAGCCTGGTCATCCGCAAGCGTGAGCTGGGCACGTTGTCGCTGCACGGCAAACTGGAATTTAGGGACAGCTGGCCGCTTGAGGCGGATGTGGACGTAACTCTGGCGCAACCGCTGAAATATTCTGATGTGCTCGGAACGTCCTTTGAGCTGTCGGCTGCTGGCGACTTGGCCACGCTCGCATTGCAATTGCGCTCTGCCGCTAACGTCGCTGTGGCTGCCGAGGCACAGTTCAATGTGCTGGACCCTGCGCTGCCGTTTAGCGCCACGCTCACGGCGACGTCGGCGGACACGCTGGCGCTGTCAGCGATTGACGGTGTGGCGGATCAGTTGCAAGACCCGCAACTGCAACAAGTGGAAGTGGGATTTCCACTGCAACTGACGGCGCGCGGTACCTTGCAATCCCAGGACTTTGAACTGCGCGGCACCGCCAGTGGTTTGGGTTATCAATGGCTCCAGATTTCCCTGTTGGGGCAACACGATCAGGAAAAGCTGCGGATCACGGAGCTGTCGCTACAGGACGCTGCTGGCAACAACGCGCTGCGCGCCACTGGTGAAATTCAACTGTCACAGAAGCACAGCTGGTCGCTGGCGCTTGCCACTACGGGCCTCGATATCACGCCGATCAATGAAGCAGTGCGCGGACGGCTAGCCGGTAATCTGGCGCTGGCCGGCGAGGTGGAGGGCGAGCGCTGGCAAGTGCGTATCGTCGATGTGGCATTGCAGGGCCGCGTCAACGACATGCCCGCGACCATCCATGGCTTCAGCGGGCTGGACAGTGCAATGCGCCTGGCCGCCAGCAACCTGAACGCCGAGCTGAACGGTGCGCAGCTTTCCTTGCAATCACCTGGCGATGAGGCAGGGCCCGGGCGCGTGCATGTGCAGGTGGCGGATATCGGTCGCTGGCAAGCGGGGAGCAGTGGACGTGTGGGACTGGATGCTGAGATATCGCCTGACCGGAAACACATCCAGCTCACCGGGCGCCTGGACAATGTGCAGTGGTCGGGAGTGTCTTTCGCGCACGCAGCCCTGAGCGGCGATTACAGGCCAGGTGCTGCGCATGCATTCACGCTGGACACCCGTGTGCGCGACCTGGTGTACGGGGATCTCGGTTTTCCTGAAATACAGTTGTCGGCCCGTGGTGATGAGCAACGGCAGTCGCTAACGCTGGTCACCGCCGGCGAGTATCAGGGCGAGTTTACCGTCGCCGGGACGCTACAGGGCGAGCAGTGGCAGGGTGCACTCGCGCCGACCCGCCTGCAGACGCCGATGGGCGAATGGGTGCTACCGGCAGCAGTGGCGCTGCGCGGATCGCGCACTGCGCAGCAGGTGACGCTGGCTGCGCATTGCTGGCGGCATGCGCACGCGCAGCTGTGTCCCGGTATCTGGACACTGGGCGCAAGCGGTGACGGCAGCCTGGATTTCGATGCTGACCTGGTGCTGCTGGCTGCGCTGCTGCCTCCCGGCGTCGTACTCGCGGGCAATGTGGACGGCCAGCTGAGCGCGCGGTGGGCACCGCACTCCGCGCCGCGCGTGCTTGGTAGTGCACAGACGGGTGCGGTGGTGATTACACAGCACATCAGCGAGGAGGAGACTGCGACATTCAGGTGGGAGCAGGCGGAGGTGTCTCTGGCGCACACGAGCAGTGGTCTGCGCCTTCAGTTGGGTGTCCAGCGCGACAAGCGCAAGGTAGTCGCGCTTGACCTGCTGCTGCCACCCGACCGCAAGCAGGCGATCGCCGGCGCCATTAATATAGACCGCCTGCAGCTCGCCGCGCTGCAACCGTTCGTGCCGGCGCTGTCCACGCTGGCCGGAGAAATCAGCGGCGGCCTGTCACTTGCGGGAACCGTCGATCAGCCACAGGGATTTGGCGAATTGCAGCTGACCGGTGGCCAGCTGGCGTTGCAGGGCAATCCTACGCAACTGGAGAATCTCGACATCAACCTCGACGTGCAGGGCGCGGCGGCGCAAATACGCGGTACCGGTGTGCTCGGAGGCGGCGAATTGCAACTGAGCGGTGAAGTTCAGGCCGACCCCGCGCTGCACCTGGAACTCGCTATCGAAGGTAGCGATCACGACATTTTATATCCGCCGTCGACGCAACTGCAGATCGCGCAATCGCTGCAACTGACCGTGCAAAAGGGTCTGCTGGGACTCGCCGGAGAAGTGACCGTTCTCAATGGGCAACTGAAAATTGAAGAATTGCCGGAAGGCAGTGTGGCGCTTTCCCCTTACGTCATCGAAGTCGATGCCGATGGCAGGGCACTGCGCGAGGAATTGCCGTTCGACGTGCGCATGAATGTGCTGGTGCATATCGCGGATCGCTTTACCGTGACCAGCAGTACACTGCAGGCGACACTCGGTGGCGAGCTGCGCGTGCAACAGCGCCCCGGCCAACCGCTGCAATTATTTGGCAATCTCGATACCGTCAGCGGAGAATTTCGCGCCTACCAGACGCGGCTGCGGGTGAAACGCGGCACGCTCAATTTCACCGGGCCACCCACCAACCCGACGGTGGATGTGCGCGCCGAACGCCGTATCAGCAGTGACGATGTCACCGTCGGGGTACAGGTGCAGGGACCGCTGGAAGATGCGCTGGAGCTGGAGATCTACTCTGACCCGGCGATGTCGCAGTCCAATGCGATGTCCTATTTGATTCGCGGCCGGAGTATGGACACCGGTGCCGGTGTCGACGGTACGTCGGCGGCGCTGTCACTGGCCAGTGGCGTGGTGAATCGCTCCGAGCTGGTCACGGAACTCAACCGAATTCCCGGTCTCAGCCAGGTAGAGTTTGGCGCGCAGGGTTCGCAAACCGATACCGCCGCGACGGTGAGCGGCTATCTCGGCGAGCGTCTTTATTTGTCGTACGGTGTCGGCCTGTATGAACCGGTGAATGTACTGACGGCGCGTTTTTACCTGCGTTCGCGGTTGTGGCTGGAGGTAATCAGCAGTCTGGAGAACTCGGTGGATCTGTATTATTCATTTGACATTGACTGAACCGGTCGGCGAAAAGAGCGCACGAAAACAGCAAGACAGGCTGGCAGCTCTTAGCGCAGTTTCGTACATTTGCGCACAGTCATTTGACGACGGTCTCGGGCTCAATGAAGTGTCTTTCACGATAGAGGATAGGTTGATGGACCCACTCAGCCAGGGTGTGCTCGGTGCCGCGCTACCGCAATCCGGCAGCGCGCCGCGCTACGTCGCCAGCGCAGGGCTGCTGGGATTTTTGGCGGGCATGGCCGCCGATCTCGATGTGCTGATTCGCTCGAGTACGGACCCGTTGTTGTTTCTCGAATACCACCGGCATTTTACCCATGCACTGGTGTTCATCCCCATCGGTGGGCTGATCTGCGCGCTGGTGTTGCATGCAGTACTGGGGCGACGGCGCGGATTGACGTTTCGCCAGACCTGGCTGTTTTGCACGCTCGGCTATGCGACGCACGCGCTGCTCGATGCCTGCACCACCTATGGCACGCTGCTGTTCTGGCCTTTCAGCGACGCGCGCGTTGCGTGGAGCACGGTATCCATCATCGACCCTGTGTTCACGCTGCCACTGCTGCTCGCGGTGCTGCTCGCCGCACTGCGGCATAAACCCGTGTACGCGCGCCTCGGGCTGCTATGGGCATTGAGCTACATGGCGCTTGGTCTGTGGCAACGGCATGAGGCGCAGGAGATGGGGTACGCGCTGGCGGCGCAGCGCGGGCACACACCAGTGCGATTGGAAGCGAAACCGAGCTTTGCCAATATCCTGGTGTGGAAGGTCGTGTACGAAACCGCTGACCGGTTTTACGTGGATGCGGTGCGCGCCGGGCTGGCGCCGCGGGTCTACGAAGGCACTTCAGTGCCAAAGCTTGATATCGCCAGGGACCTGCCGTGGCTGGACCTTGCTTCGCAGCAGGCGCAGGATATCGAGCGTTTTCGCGCCTTCAGCAATGGCTATATCACGCGCGATCCGCTGCACGCCAATCGGGTGATCGACATTCGCTTCTCGATGCTGCCGCACGAAGTGGCGCCGCTGTGGAGTATTGAACTCGATCCCGATGTAGCCCATGACGAGCACGTCGATTACCTGATGCATCGCGATACCAGCCCGGCGCGCTCGGCGCAGCTGTGGTCAATGCTCAGCGGGCCTGAAGCCCGCAGGGATATTAGTCCTGCGCAAAGACCGCGCGGGCAGCCTTCAGCGCCTTGCCGCTCATGATCGCAACGTCCTGTTGCTGCAGGATTGCCTCCAGTGCCGCCAGGCAATACACCACGTTGCGTTCGCTGCTGCCAAAGCCCATCAGGCCGATGCGCCAGGTCTTGCCGGCCAGTGCGCCGAGGCCTGCGCCAATTTCCAGATCGAACTCGTTGAGCAGCGCATTGCGCAGCGCCGCGTCGTCCACGCCTGCGGGAATCAATACCGAATTCAACTGGGGCAACCGGTGTTCTGGCGCCACGGCCATGGCCAGGCCCATTGCTTCAAGGCCGGCCACCAGCGCATGGTGATTGCGTCGGTGCCGCGCGTGCGCTGCAGCCAGGCCTTCTTCCTGCAGCATCACCAGCGATTCGTGCAGCGCATACAGGTTGTTGATCGGCGCGGTGTGGTGATACGCGCGCTTGGTGGTGCCACCCCAGTAGCCCATCACCAACTGCATATCGAGGAACCAGCTCTGCACTTTGTGCTTGCGCTCTTTGATACGCTGCACAGCGCGCTCGCTGAACGTGACGGGCGAGATGCCGGGCACGCAAGACAGGCATTTCTGCGTGCCGGAATACATCGCATCGACGCCCCATTCATCGACTGCCACGTCAATGCCGCCCAGGGATGTCACCGCATCGACGATGGACAGCGCACCCCGCCGCGCCGCCAGGGCGCACAGGGCTTTGGCATCGCTGTGCACGCCGGTGGAGGTTTCCGCATGCACAAACGCAAGGATTGCAGCGTCCGGATGTTCATCGAAGGCGGCCTCGACCTTGTCCAGGCTGACCGGTTCGCCCCAGGTGTCCTGCACCATCACCGCGATGCCGCCGCAGCGCTCCACATTCTCCTGCATGCGCCCGCCAAACACGCCGTTCTGGCAGACGATCACCTTGTCGCCCGGTGATACCAGGTTTACGAAGCAGGCTTCCATGCCTGCCGAGCCCGGCGCGGAGACGGGGAGCGTGAGTGCGTTGTTGGTCTTAAACGCAAATTGCAGCAGTGTTTTGATTTCATCCATCAGGTGCAGGAACAAGGGGTCGAGGTGGCCGATGGTAGGGCGGGCCAATGCGCCCAGCACGCGAGAGGAAACGTCCGAGGGCCCCGGGCCCATCAGGGTGCGCTGTGGCGGGTAGAAGCTGTGAGTCATTGCCGGTTTGCTCCGTGGTGAAAATGGAAGGTGCAAAAAATTCGCGCCACGTTAGCAGATTTTGCAGGTCAGCTTAAGCCGAATAATTCCGCGTGGGCTGACAGGCTGAACTGTGTTCCCGCTGATTTGCCGGTTTTTCTCTGTCGTCCATTGGTACGTATACCATATAATAAGCATTGCGTATCAAATGCCAGGAAGCGATGCCCGATGCCTAAATCACGCGAAACAGCCCGCGAAACACAGGACACATTTGGATTCCTGATCCATGATGTCGCACGCCTGCTGCGCAAGAATTTCAACCGACGGGTGCAAAGCCTCGGCATGACCCAGGAGCAGTGCCGCGTGATTCTCCACTTGTCCCGCAACGAAGGGGTGCAGCAGGTTGAGTTGGCGGAACTGCTGGAAATCAAGCCGATCACGCTGGCGCGCCTGTTGGATAAACTGCGAGAAAGCGCTTTGATTGAGCGCCGCCGCAATCCGGATGACCGCGGGCGTTTCGCCTCTACCTGACGCCCGGCGCGCACCCCGTGCTGCGGAATATCCTGGCCATCGGCGCGGCCACACGAGTGGATGCCAATAAGGACATACCGGCGGCTGACCTCGAGAAACTGTTTTCTGTGCTGTCGCGCCTGAAAACCAATCTGCTGCGCAGCGAAGAATGCCTACCCTCGAACCTCAACAGTATTTAGCAGCAGCACCATGTTAAATGTACGCACGGTTTTATTTAGCCTCGGCCTGCTCGTCGCTGGCGCTGTCGGCGCCTATCTGTATGTGGTTAGTGACAGATACATAAGCACCGACAATGCCTACCTGAAGTTTGACAAGGTCGCGCTCAGCTCGGAAGTGACCGGTAATATCACGTCCATCCACGTCGTCGAAAACCAGTCTGTGAAGTCCGGTGACCTGCTGCTTACGGTCGATGACTCGGTATACCGCGTGGCACAGGAAAAGGCAGCGGCACGTGTGCAGCAGGCCGAGTCCGAGATCCAGTCGCTGCAGGCAAGTTATCGCACCAAGGAGGCACAGCTCGCACTGGCGGTGAGCAATCTGGAATTTGCGGACAAGGAATACCGGCGAGAGCTGAACCTGTCGAGGCAGAACCTGACCTCGGAAGCGTCGATCGACGACAGGAAGCATACACTCGATATCGCCAACGAGCGCCGGATTATCATCGAGAAGGAACGCGCGCAATTGCTGGCAAACCTGAACGGTCGCGCGGATGCGCCAGTTGGCCAGTATTCCGCAGTGATGGAAGCCCAGGCCGATCTCGATCTGGCGAACATCAACCTGCAACACACCCGGGTGCTGGCGCCGTTCGACGGGATCGTCAGTCACCTGCCGAAGTTGGGCCAGCATCTCGATCCGGGGAGTGCACTGCTGAGTCTGGTGTCCGATGAAAATCCCTGGATAGAGGCGAACTTCAAGGAGACGGACCTGGCGGACCTGCGCGTTGGCCAGGCCGTCGATATCACGGTTGACGCCTATCCTGATCATCATTGGCGAGGCACCGTCGAAAGCGTCAGCGCCGCGACGGGTGCCGAATACTCGGTGCTGCCACCGCAGAACGCCACCGGAAACTGGATCAAGGTCGTGCAGCGCGTGCCGATCAGGATCGCACTACAGGCGCAGCAGGCGGAGCCTGCGCTGCGCGCCGGTATGAGCGCCTATGTCGAGATTGACACTCGTGCCCTGGCTCCCTGACCTGGCCCTTTGAATACGACCCCTTGAATACCCTTGTCCGCAAGCTGCGCAACCTGCCGGAGGGCACCCAGCACTTCCTGCTGATTACCGCCGTGATGATGGCTGCCATTATCCAGATCATCGACACCACCATAGCCAACGTGGCTTTGCCGCACATGCAGGGCACGCTGTCCGTCAACCAGGACAAAATCGCCTGGGTGCTCACGTCATATATCATGGCGACGGCCATTACCATGCCGCTCACGGGCTGGCTGGCGGGCCGCATAGGGCGCAAGCGCCTGCTGGTGATCTCCGTGCTGGGTTTTACGCTGGCATCGATGGGTTGCGGTGCATCGTATACGCTTGAGGAGGTGATTGCGTTTCGTGTTCTGCAGGGCATTTTCGGCGCCAGCCTCGTGCCGATTTCACAAGCGCTGCTGCTCGATGCATTCCCGGTTCAGAAGCACGCCCGGGCGATGGGGATCTGGGGCATTGGCGTGATGGTGGCGCCCATCCTCGGGCCGACGGCGGGCGGTTGGCTGACTGAATACTACAGTTGGCGCTGGGTTTTTTATATCAACGTCCCGTTTGGCATCCTGTCGCTGCTGGGCGTCATTGCGCTGGCGAAAGAGTCGACGCTCGAGAAGGAGCGCCCCTTCGATCTCTTCGGCTTCATGCTGCTCAGCATTGCCATAGTCAGTCTCCAGTTGATGCTCGATCGTGGTCAATCCAAGTACTGGTTTGAATCCGGCGAAATCCTGTTCGAGCTGATTATTGCAATGCTGGCGCTGTACCTGTTCACAGTGCATCTGTTCACGCATAAGAACGCATACATAGATCCGCGCGTGTTTCGCGACCGAAACTTCAACCTTGGCCTGCTCTTCATGTTCCTGCTCGGTGTCATCATGTTGGCGACGATGGCGCTGTTCCCGCCTTACCTGCAAACACTGCTCGGTTACCCGGTGTTGGATGCGGGCCTGATACTGGCTCCGCGCGGGGGAGGCACCATGCTGGCGATGCTGCTGTGCAGCGCGATCATGGAGCGTTCACTGGTGTCGGCGCGTTATGTGATCGTGACAGGGCTGGTGCTGATCGTGTTCTCGATGTGGAAAATGACGGGGTTCAATATCAACGTGACGCACGCGATGATTACCTGGACGGGAATCGTGCAGGGCTTTGGACTTGGCCTGATATTTGTGCCGCTGAGCACTCTGGCTTTTGCGACGCTGGATGCTGAACTGCGCACCGAAGCCACCTCGATCTTCGGGCTGGCCAGGACCATCGGCAGCAGCCTCGGGATTTCAATCGTGATGGGACAACTGGCGAACAACCTGCAACGCGAACACGCGTTACTGACGGAACACGTCTCGACGTTCAATCCGCTGCTGCACAACACGGCTTTCACGCCCATATGGGATATTCATACGCCGCAAGGGTTGGCGTTGCTTGAGACCGAGATTACGAGGCAGGCATTGCAACTTGCCTACATCGATGATTTCCAGTTGATTATGTTGATGGCGCTGGTGGCCATTCCCGCGGCATTGCTGCTGCGCAACCCGCAGCGGACAGCGCCGCCCCCCAGCCCCAACCGGGCAATGCCGCGCTAGCTTTATTCACTACCGACATTGGCCTGCGCTGCCGCGATGCGCGCGACGGGTACGCGAAACGGGCTGCAGGAGACATAGTCCAGGCCAATATCGTGGCAAAACTGGATCGAGCGCGGATCGCCCCCGTGCTCGCCACAGATGCCGTATTTGATATTTTTGTTTTTGCCGCGGCTCTCGTTGATCGCGATCTCCATCAGGCGCCCGACAGCGCGTTGGTCGAGGGAGACGAAGGGGTCCACGTCGATCAGTTTTTCCTTCAGGTACTTGGGAATGAACCTTCCGGCGTCGTCGCGCGAGAAGCCGTAGGTCATCTGCGTCAAGTCATTGGTGCCAAAACTCATGAACTCCACTTCCGGCGCAAGACGATCGGCGCCCAGGGTCGCGCGCGGCGTCTCCATCATGGTGCCGATCTTGTAACGGATCGACACCGGCCTCACCTCGGCCATGTCGCGGATGCACTTGTCAATGATCTGCGTGATCAGGCGGATTTCCCGCACGTTGATCACCAGCGGGATCATGATTTCAGGCAGCGGGCGATAGCCTGCCTCGATCGCATCGGCCGCAGCGCTGATGATCGCCTTGACCTGCATTTCGGTGATTTCCGGGTACACCACCGACAGCCTGCAGCCGCGAAAGCCCAGCATCGGATTGATTTCCGACAGGCGGTGCACGATTTCCCTGATCTGCTTTACCGGCTTGCCAATCTGTACCGACAACGCGTCGATATCGTCACCGCTCTGCGGCAGGAATTCATGCAGCGGCGGGTCCAGCAGGCGTATCGTCACCGGCAGTCCGTTCATGACCTTGAACAGTTCCAGTATGTCGTCGTGCTGGAATACGAGTAGCTGGTCCAGAAAGGTCTGCCGTTCCTCGCGTGTCTCCGCGAGGATCATCGCGCGCATCACGCCAATGCGCTCCGCGGCAAAAAACATATGCTCCGTGCGGCACAGGCCGATGCCCTCGGCCCCGAGTTCGCGCGCCTTGGCGGCGTCCTCCGGTGTCTCCGCATTTGCGCGCACACGCAGCCGCCGATATTTGTCCGCCCAGCTCAGCAACACCTGGAAGTCATCGCTGGAGCTGGCCTCGATTTTCGCGATATCGCCCAGCATGACTTCGCCGGACGTGCCGTCGAGCGTGATGATGTCGCCGCGCCGCACGGTGATGCCATCCACGGTGGTCGCCGTGCCGGCCTCGTAGTCGATGGTCAGCGCGCCGCAGCCCGTGATGGCGCAGACGCCCATGCCGCGAGCCACGACGGCGGCGTGGGAGGTCATGCCACCCAACTCCGTCAACACCCCTGCGGCGACGCGCATGCCGTGAATATCTTCCGGCGTGGTTTCGCGCCGCAGCAGGATGACGCTGTGCCCGGCAGCGTGCTCAAGTTCGGCTTCCTCAGCGGAAAACACCACCTGGCCGGTGGCGCCACCCGGGCTGGCCGGAAGTCCGGTGGCGATAACGTCGCGCTTGGCTGCCGGGTCCACCATCGGGTGCAGGAACGCCTCGACGTGTTCCGGCGAGACGCGCATCAGCGCCTCGCGTTCGGAGATCAATCCCTCCTTGACCATATCCACCGCGATTTTTATCGATGCCCGGCCGGTGCGCTTGCCGCTGCGAGTCTGCAGCATGAAGAACTTGCCGTCCTGCACGGTGAACTCGATGTCCTGCATGTCGCGAAAGTGCTTCTCCAGCAGCAGCTGCGTCCTGTAGAGCTCGTCGTACACGGCGGGCATGCGCTCCTTGAGCGCGGCAACGGGCAGTGGGGTACGCGTGCCGGCGACGACATCCTCACCCGCCGCATTGAACAGGTATTCACCAAAAAACTGGTGCTCGCCCGTTGCGGGATTGCGCGTGAAGGCGACGCCGGAACCGGAATCATCGCCGAAATTGCCGAACACCATGGCCTGCACGTTGACCGCGGTGCCGAGGCTGTCGTCGATATTGTTCATCTCGCGGTACACGACTGCGCGCGGCGTATGCCAGGAGCGGAATACCGCTTCCACCGCCAGTTTCAGTTGCACGAAAGGGTCTTCCGGAAGGTTCGCCAGCGATTTGTAGATGCGCACAATCTCGCGCCAGTCATCGGCGCTCATGTCGGTGTCCTGCGCCTTGTTGTTCGCGCGCTTGTAGCGCTCCAGTTCGTGCTCGAATTTATGGCCGTCCACGTCCAGTACGACATCGGCAAACATCTGGATAAAGCGGCGGTAGGAATCGTAGGCAAAGCGCGGATTGCCCGTTTTGCTCGCCAGCCCCTCGGCGATCTCATCGTTGAGGCCGAGGTTAAGGATGGTATTCATCATGCCCGGCATCGAGACCGGCGTACCCGAGCGCACGGAAAACAGCAGCGGATTTTCCGGGTCGCCAAACCGCGCGCCCATCTTCTTCTCCACGAGATCCAGAGCGACCCGGTATTCCTGCTCCAGCAAGGAGGGCAATTTATTACCGGCCTGGAAGTATTCACGGCAGGTGCTGGTGGTGATGATGAAGCCGAACGGTACAGGCAGCCCCAGGCTGGTCATCTCGCACAGGTTGGCGCCTTTGCCGCCGAGCAGATCCTGATCGTCCTTGCTGCCCTCATTGAACAGGTAAACACGTTTTGCCATGAAATTGCGCTCGAAGGTTCCGTGGAATAGGGGGCGAGTATAGCCCTCGATCCCGGCAAGAGGAATTGGGCGCGCCGATTACACCGTGTGTGGCGCGTGTCCGATTCTCGGCGCGAAAGGGGGCGTCGGAACCGCGCATGCGCGGGCGCGCAGCGAGGTCAACGCCGCGCCAGGACCTCGTTCAGGCGGTCAATTTCCGACAGCTCCGCGGTCGCCGGCACCACGAACAGCTCCTCGCAGCCGGCGGCCTCGGCATTATCCAGGGCCTCCCTTACAGCGTCGGCGGAGCTGCGATGGACGGACTGTGCCATCATCGTGGCGATGTCCGCGCCGGCGATCGCCAGGTATTCATACACGTAGTCGTAAAGTTTTTGCTGGCCGTTATCGGCCAGCGTGTACCAGAAGCCGCCCATGCGATACGGTGTTTGTGCGCGCCCTGCGCGCTCCCACGCGGCATCGGCCATCGCAAAGGTCCTGCCCAGTTCGTCTTTCTCGCCATTGCCCGACCAGGCATACAGCCCGTCGGCCCACTGCGCGCAGCGTTCGATGCTCTTCGGTCCCATCGCGCCGGCCAGCAGTCGCGGCCCACCCGGCCTTGGCATTGCGGGGCCGATCACGCCGCCACCGGCGACGATTTCCTCGCCGCGCCAGACCTTGCGCATCTCTTCCACCTGGCGATCCATTCGCCCGTAGCGGCCCTCGAAGCGCGCGCCCACGGCCTCGTAGTCTTTCGGCCGGCCACCGTAACCCAGTGCGATACTGTTGACCCTGCCAGCCGAGAGGATGTCCAACGTGGCGACTTCCTTGGCGACGCGGGTCGCGCTGTGCATCGGCAATACGTAAAGCGTCGGGGTGATCTCCACGCGCGTGGTGGCCATCGCGGCCGCCGCCAGTACCACGCGCATGTCGTAGGTAGGGCCGTGCACGCGCTCGCCACAGGACAGGGCATGGAACGGGCCTTCATCAATGGCCTTGAACCATGCGAGATAGTCCTCTCGGGTGAGACCTGCCTTCATGTAAGGCAGGCAGACGCCAATTTTCATAGTGGATGCCATTGCTGCAATACCCCTTGTTTGGATGAATGACGTTCTACGGTGGCTATAACGGTGGGTATAGTAGCCCAGATCGATGTGCGGGCTGTTCAGCATACTGAACCGTTTCCGGTTTGCGCTGTGCGCTGGCCAGCTCAGGTTGGTCGCGGCGCGTCGCTGGTGTAACTTGGCGGGCTTATCATCAAGCATGCCAACGCCAGATCGGGATTGAGTGTTATGAAAATAGACGGACCCTTCTACGCACAACTCGGCGATGCCGCCAAAGAGGCGCGGCGCCTCGCAAGCATAGGCTACGACGGTGTCTACACGCTGGAAGGCAGTTGGGATCCCTTCCTGCCCCTGGTGATGGCGGCCGAGCATGAGCCCGCGTTGGACATTGCCACCGGTATCGCCGTGGCGTTTCCGCGCAACCCGATGCACCTGGCCTACCAGGCGTGGGACCTGCAGAGATTCAGCAACGGGAAGTTCCTGCTCGGCATCGGCTCGCAGGTCAAGGCGCATATCGAGAAGCGTTTTGGTACCGCATTCGATCCGCCCGCCACGCGCATGCGCGAGTACATCCTGGCGCTGAAGGCGATCTTCGACTGCTGGCAGAACGGCGCGCCGCTCAATTTCCAGGGCGAGTACTTTCGCCACACCCTGATGACCCCGATGTTCAACCCGGGGCCGCTGCCCTGCGCGCCGCCGCCCGTGCTGCTGGGCGCATTGGGCCCGCGCATGACCGAAGTGGCGGGCGAGGTGGCGGATGGTTTGATCGTGCACCCGTTCAACAGCATGCCGTTCCTGATCGACCATGCGCTGCCCGCCGTGCAGCGCGGCCTGGCCAAATCGAATCGTACGCGCGGCGATTTCATCCTGCAGATCAACGCCATCGTCATTACCGGTGAGACCGAGGAGGCGCGCGCCGCCGCCAGGGAGAGCGTGAAAGGCCTGCTCGGGTTTTACGCGTCCACCCCGGCGTACCGGCCGCCGATGGATGCGGTCGGTTACGGCGAACTGCAGCCCGAATTGAACCGACTGTCCAAGGAGGGACGCTGGGATGAGTTGGGCAAGCACATTGACCAGCAATTCCTGGACGCGTTCGCCACCAGCGGCACACCCGATGAAATCGCCGGTAAGCTGCGGCAGAAATACGGCGAACACGCCGATCGACTGGCGATCTACGCGCCTTACGCTGCCCCCGATGCCATGTGGTCAAACATCATAGCAGCGCTGAAAGCGGGCTGAGCCCGCTCGTGCCCGCGGTTCGTTGCGACATCGGTATTAAGGGCAAATATCCCACGGGGTACTCGCCGACACGGTTTGCCCTGAGGTAAACTCCCGGCCCATATGAATTGCCCGCATCGCTCCCCGGTTCGTCTCCTTGCGCTTCTGTTGCTCGGCGCGCTGCTGTGCGCCTGCGCCAGCAGTCCCGCGCCCAGGCGCGCAACGCTGCAGGGCAACAATACGCAGGCCGTGGACTTCAGCGGTTCCTGGGAGATGGATTACGGCCAGAGCGACAATACCCAGCAGAAACTCGACAGCATGGTGCGCGAGTTGAGTCGCGAGGCGCAGCGCCGCGCCCAGAGCGGTATGCAGCAGGGACCTGTCGGAGGCGGCATGGTGATCGGCGGATTGGGCGCCAGCGGCGAGGCGATCATGGGCCAGGTGCGCATGGCCGACCTGATCACGCAATCGCCGCTATTGGAAATTACGCAGGATCCCAACAAGATTCGTGTGAAGCGCGAGCAGGATTTTGACCTGACCTGTGAATTCTACCCGGGCGAGTTGCACCAGGTGGAGACGCCGTTCGGCACCGAAATCTGTGGCTGGAACGGGCACCAACTGGTGTTCAAATTGCTGCTGCCGGACGGCCTCGCGATCCAGCATGTGATGACCATGGGTGCGGCGGGCCAGAAGCTGAATATCGCCACCACCGTGGTCACCGGCCAGGTGCCTTTTCCGTTCGTCCTTAACCGGGTGTACAACCGGTTTGTGCCCGGAGAAAGCGGCTATAAATGCGAGGTGACATTGACCAAAGGTACAGTATGCACGACTGGTACCCCGTAGTGCGGGGCAACGCAACCCGGCAAACGCGGCAATGTCCCGGGCTGTCTCCGCTGCTTGGGCTGCTGCTTGCGCTCGCGCTTCTGCTCGCTTATGCACCGCTCGCGCGCAGTGCTGACGAAGCTGGTTTGTTGGATGTTGGCCTGGTGGTATTCGATGCGGGTATCCCGGCGGATGAGTCGACGCACAGCAGGCTCGGCATCTTCCCCGAGATTCGCAAGGCAGAGGCGAAGTACATGCCGGTGATATTGCGCGACGTGCTGGTCGATTCCGGCGACTGGGGCGTGGTCCGGGTGCTCCCCGACGCGCTCGATTCCTCCGAATTGCAGGTCACTGGCGCGATAGTGCACTCATGTGCCGGTGCCGGGCGATCCCTACCTGGACGTATACCGGCAGATTGCCGCTGACCTGTTGGCCGCGCGTGCGCAGCGGAGCGCGAAGCAGTTGGCGGATATACGTGAGGTCGCACTGCTGCGCTATGCCGCTGCACTGGCACCGGATGTATTTTCCTCCTATGTGGCAAGCACGCCCGAGGGTGGATACTCGCTGCTGCGCCTGCCCGCCGCCGACGATCCGATGCTGGCGCGCGTTATCCGTATCAGGGATCAGGAGTACCTGTTCATCGACACGGTGGATGAACAGTACGTCCGGCTGGCGGAAGAGATGGCGCCAACCTACAGCCTGTGGCGCCAGTACGGCGCGGAACAGGCCGAGTACCGGGACGAGTACGCACAGCGTGTCAGCAGCAGGGACAGCCAGGGGCGTCGCGGTTCGTTTGTCGCACTGGAGCAGACCTACAATGCGTACAAATGGTCGAAAATCCACGAGCAGGATCTGGATGAACTGGCGCTCGGTTTCAACAACGAGGTGGCGCCCACCGAGATGGAAGTGAGTGGCACGGTGTTCAAACTCAGCGGCGGGCTCGACGCCCAGTACACCGAATGGCGCGAAATCCTGCAACGTATCTTTGCGCTCGAGACAGGCTTACCGCCAGCGTCGTGAAGTCTGCTATGCTGCGCCCATGGCTGGCAAAGACAAAGACAACGACTCCTTCCTCAACTCCCTGCGCAAACTGACTGAACAGATCGCGGGTGGCACGTTCGATTTCGCGCGCAATACCGCAACGCTGACAGCGATGTTCGGCGAAAGCTGGTTGCGCAATGCCCTGATGAACAAGCTGGAGCCTGAGCGCCTGGAGGCGATGGCCGACGCCGGTCACTTCCTGCGCGACGCGCGCGAGACGGCCGGTATGTCGCTGAAGGACCTGGCGGAAAGCCTTGGACTGTCAGATCGCGGCGTGCTGGAAGACATCGAGAGCGGCGAGACCATCATGCCGCTGGAACTGATGTTGCGCAGCGCCGCATTGCTGGCGCGCCACGACCCGATCCCGTTCCTGATCAAATTCATGCGCACCTACAACCCGGCGCTGGAGAAAGCGCTGGAGCAGTGGGGCGTGCTGGCGCTGCCGAAGCAGTACGAGCGCGAGCGCCGTTTCGTCAACCTAATGCGCCAGCACGATGTGCTAAGGCGTCTGTCGGATGACGAGTACGACCGTTTCATCCACTACATGGAAAGTTCCAGCAATCTCGTACTGGATGTCATGCGCAAGGAGAAACAGGCCAATGCGCCGAAGGGGTCATTGCCCGCCGGCGCGGACGCACGGCTGACAACAACGTCGAAGTCGAAAGCGCCCGGAAAAAAAGCGGCGTCCAAGACGCGCAAGCGCAAGCCGGTTAAACGGGCAGGTACATACTAAGCACTCTCGGCATCACTTCTCAGCGCATTGTTGGCCACTTTAGTGTCGTGCCAAACATTCTTCACCAAGGATCAACCGCTTGCCCCTGATCAGTGCCAATATCAACGCCAACACCTGGTTCGCCACCTGCCCGAAAGGCGTCGAGTCGCTGCTGGCGGTGGAACTGCGCAACCTCGGTGCCGAGTCCACGCGCGAGACGGTGGCGGGCGTACATTTCACCGGCCCGAGCGCGCTCGCGTATCGCGCCTGTTTGTGGTCCCGCCTGGCCAACCGCGTGCTGTGGCCGCTCGCGCAACTCAACGCCGCCGACGGCGACAGCCTCTACCGCACGATGAAAGACATCGACTGGGGGCGGTTATTTCAATTCCAGAAAACCATCGCGATCGATTTTTCCGGTGAGAACCACGCTATTCGCAATACGCAATTTGGCGCGCAGCGCTGTAAGGATGCCATCGTCGACAGGTTTGTCGAAACCACGGGGCAGCGCCCCTCGGTCGATCGCGCCAACCCCGATGTGCGCTTGAATGTGCGCCTGGTGCGTGATCGCGCGCATCTGTCGATTGATTTGTCCGGTCGCAGCCTGCACCAACGCGGGTACAGGCTGCAAGCCGGCGTTGCGCCGCTCAAGGAAAACCTGGCGGCGGCGGTGTTGCTGCGCGCCGACTGGCCGGGGGTTGCCGCTCGCGGCGGCGCGCTGATCGATCCGATGTGTGGGTCAGCCACGCTGCTGCTGGAAGGCGCAATGATGGCCGCCGATATTGCGCCCGGGCTCGGCCGCGAGCGCTTCGGGTTTGAACACCTGCTGGTGCACGACACTGCGCAGTGGCAGGCCATTCTGAGCGATGCCCGCAGCCGGGCCGAGCGGGGCAGGGCGGCGCAATTGCCCGAGATTCGCGGCTACGACTGGGATCCGGCGGTGATCCGGCGCGCACAGGAAAACATTGCGCGCATTGGCCTGGAGAAAGTGGTGCGCGTGAGTTGCAAACCGGTCTCTGCCTTGCAAAAGCCCAACCATCGGCCGCTGCCGTTTGGACTATTGGTGTGTAATCCACCCTACGGAGAACGTATCGGCGAGAAGGCGCAGCTCGCGGCTCTGTATCGCCAGTTGGGGGAGGCGATGATCACCGAATTTCCGGGCTGGCAGGCTGCCATCCTGACCACCGATCTCGATCTGGGCAAAGCCACCGGTTTGCGCAGCCACAAGCGTTACACACTCTTTAATGGCGCGCTGGAAACGCAGCTGCTGCTGTTTGATCTGGCCAACAACGAATTGCGTGACAGCGGCAAAAAGCTCAAGGACGCACCGCCGCCGGTGCTGTCCGGGGGCGCCGCGATGTTCGCCAACCGCATCCTGAAAAACCGCAAGCGCCTTGCCTCCTGGGTGAAACGGGAGCAGGTGGAGTGCTACCGCCTGTACGATGCCGATATGCCGGAGTATTCGGTGGCGGTGGATATTTACGGTGAGCATGTTCATGTCGCGGAATACCAGGCGCCGAAAACCATCGCGCCCGAGGTGGCCGAGCGCCGCCTCGATGAAGTGCGCGCCGCGCTGCCGACGACATTGGGCGTGCCGGAAGATAACATCGTCTACAAGCAGCGCAGTCGCCAGCGCGGTAAGGAACAGTACAACCGCCAGGACAGTCGCGGCGAGTTATTGGCGGTGCGCGAGGGTGACGCACGATTGTTGGTCAACCTGCACGATTACATCGACACCGGTTTGTTTCTCGATCATCGCCCGTTGCGCTTGCGCATCGCGCGGGAAGCCGCAGGTAAGGATTTCCTCAATCTGTTTTGTTACACCGGCGCCGCCACGGTGCACGCGGCACTCGGCGGCGCGCATTCCACCACCAGTGTGGACCTGTCCAATACCTACCTGAATTGGCTGGAGAAGAATCTCGCGGCGAATACGCTCGAGGGTGGTCGTAACACAGTGGTGCGCGAGGACTGCCAATCCTGGCTGGCGCGGGCACGCAATCGCTACGACCTGATCCTGTTGGATCCGCCATCGTTCTCCAACTCGAAGGCGATGTCGGACAGTTTCGACGTGCAGCGTGACCATGGTGACCTGGTGCGCAAGGCCATGGCGGTGCTGCGCCAGCAGGGGACGCTGTATTTTTCCAACAACCGGCGTGGCTTTACGCTAGATGCGTCGCTGCGCGATGAATTCCAGTGTGAGGACATTACTGCGCAGACGCTGCCGCCTGATTTTCAGCGCAACAGCAAGATCCACTGTTGCTGGGTGGTTCGCCATAATTAGCTTGATTTACTGCTAGTATTCGCCAACTTTTTGCAGAAAACGATATCCACAAAAGTTTGATAACGCTCAGTTATTTCCACGCATTGGCGATACTACATTAAAAAAAGTCCATAAGACATTGATTTAAAATATAAATATAGTTTCCATTTAAGTTACGGCAAGTGCGGTGATCTGATGCGGCTACATGAAAACAACTGCCATCGCTGGCGCTATCCCCAATCTTATCCACAGAATATTCTGTGGATAACTACACAGGGTCGGCCAGTTTCAACAATTGCTTGCCGACATTGCTGCCGGTAAACAGGCGCTGCAGCGTGGTGGGGATATTGTCAAAACCTTCCTGCATATCCTCGCGCCAGGCGATCTCCCCGCCCAGTACCCAGCCGGTGAGGGCATCGATCGCCTCCCCGACGCGGTCCAGGTAATCGATTACGATAAACCCCTCCATGCGAATGCGCCTGCTGATCAGCAGCATCAGGTTATGGGGGCCCGGTGCTGGCGTGGCATCGTTATATCCCGATATCGCTCCGCACAGCACGATACGCCCGAAGTCGGCCATGTGCGCGATGGCGGCCTCCAGTGTGTCGCCGCCGACATTGTCAAAGAACACGTTGACACCGGCGGGACACAGTTCACCAATGCGCTGCTGCAGTGACTCCTTTTTATAGTCGATCACGGCATCGACTTTGCAGGCGCTGCGCAGCCAGTCGCACTTTTCCTCGCCGCCGGCGATGCCGACGACACGGCAGCCCTTGAGCCTGGCAATCTGTGCAACCACGGAGCCGGTCGCGCCGGCTGCGCCCGATACCAGCACGGTGTCGCCCGGCTGCGGCCGGCCGATATCCAGAAGGCCAAAGTAGGCGGTGAGGCTGGTGGTGCCAAACACACTGAGCGCGAGGTTCGGCGGCGTCCCCGCCGGCAGTGCCGTCGGCGGAATCAGGCTCTTCGGATCGCCGATGCTGTATTCCTGCCAGTTGAGTAAACCTTGCACCAGCGTGCCCACTGGCAACGCGGCATTCTCCGAGGCGATGACTTGACCCACCCCACTGGCGCGCATCGGCTCGCCGATGGCGACCGGCGGCAGGTAACTCGGCGCATCTTCCAGCCAGCCGCGCATCGCGGGGTCAAAGCCCAGCATCAGTGTTTTCACGAGCACTTGTCCAGCGGCGAGATCCGGTTGGGGGAGGGGTGACTGCACCTGCTCAAAATGCTGTGGCCCGACTGCGCCTTTGGGGCGTTCTTTCAGCAGCCATTGTCTGTTTATTGTGTCCATGAATTTCTCCATTGCGAGTGTATAGCAGAGTCGTTCGGGAATACGGTCATCGGTGGGCCTCTCAGGCGCGGTATTAGAGCACTTGAGTGCTGGGTTTAACAGAGCCGGTTGCGGTTGGAAGTAGCTTTCTTGCAGTTAGGGCTTGCGATGTGCAGGCTGTGAACAACTGGGCCGCTGCGGAGCTTGTCGCCGCTTACGGGGAGCTTTCTGCGAGCACTGCCGGGTCCAAATTTTGGCGTAGCAAAATTGTCGGTGCGCAGCAGCCCGTAAGCGGCGACAAGTGGATGTGCGCCTCTTGGCGTGTCACCGGCGGTACACGCACGGAGTGAAACCCACCAACCTCATACTCTTTTACAACATTTCTCTCCACATCGTTATCCCCACTCGCATGACACTGGACCCAGCTGTGTTCCAATCGTGTGGTGGATCAACCCCGGCGATACGAGCATGAAATCCCTGCTGATCTCTTACCACAGCCAGAGCGGCACCTGCGCACAGCTGGCCAGGGATGCGTGGCGTGGCGCGCAACAGGAGGCCGATGTCGACGTCACCGTGCTGCGCGCCTGGGATGCCGATACGCAGGCGTTGTCGCGGGCGCACGGGCTGCTGCTGGTGATGGCGGAAAACTCCGGCGCGCTGTGTGGCACGATGAAGGATTTCCTCGACCGCACGTTTTACCCGGCCATTGCGCGCGGCCTGGTGATGCCCTACGCGCTGTTGATCAGCGCGGGCAATGACGGGCGCGGTGCGCAGCGCCAGGCCGAGCGGATTTTGTCGGGTTACCCGTTTGTGCCTGCAGCCGAGCCAGTGATTCTGCGCGGGGAGTGGTGCGCCGCACACCAGCAGGGGAGTGAGGAATTGGGGCAGGCTTTTGCCGCTGGACTGTCGATGGGTATTTTCTGAAGAGGAGCAGGGCATGAGTGAGATTGGCAAAGAGAACAAAGCTGAAACTGTGCCGGACGGATTCGAGCGTCTGCCCACCGGCCTGGGGTATACCGACAGCCTGCAGCCGGTGTATCGACGCATCGAGGGCGAGGGCGCCAGCTTTGGCCTGCTGGTGGAGGCACAGCACAGCAACACCATGGGTATCTGCCACGGTGGCGTGTTGATGACGCTGGCGGATATTACCGCCGCCACCGGCGCCAATCTCGCGCGCGGTGTCACGGCGGGCAGTCCTACGGTGCACCTGAGCATCGATTACATTTCTTCCGCGCGCATGGGGCAGTGGGTGCAGGCCAATGTCGAGCATGTCAGCGCCAAACGCCGTTTCGGTTTTTGCAGCGGCGGAATCTATAACACAGCAGGCGTGGTGGCGCGTTTCAGTGGCACCTTTTATTTCCCTGACCACGACGGTATGTGGAAGGACGGACGGCGCGGGGATGGCGTGCTCCAGCAGCAGGCGACCTAGCCGGTTTCCATGGCGGCTGCACTCGCCAGTGCATCCATGAAAGCGCGTGCCGCGCGCGACAAGCTGCGGCCTTCATGATGCACAACCCCCAACGAGCGCTCGATGCGCGCATCGCGAATCGGCAGGGTCGCCAGTGACGCATCGAGCATGCTGCGTGGCAGCACTGTCCAGCCCAGTCCGACCGACGCCATCATGCGTATGGTCTCCAGGTAATTGGTGGCGATGGCGATTTGCATCGGCAGGCCGCGCCGGTCGAACAAGTGCTTCACAATCTGCCCTGTGTAGGTATTGAGCCCGGGCAGGATGGCGGGGTGCCGACTCAACTCCCTGAGGTCCATTTTCGCTAACTGCGAAAGTTCATGCCCGGACTGCACCATGAAGTCGAGTGGGTCCGCCCAGATCGTGCGAGTGACTATGCTACTCACCGGTGTGGGAGCCAGCGTTACGACGGCCAGTTCCACCTCGCCGCGCAGGGTGAGTTCATAGGCCTGCTCCGAATCCATGAACTCGATATCGAGTTGCACCGCCGGAAAGGTTTTACTGAAGTAACTCAGCACCGGCGGCAGGCGATGCAGGCCGATGTGGTGGCTCGTCGCAAGGCGCAGCCGTCCGCGCACCTCCCCGGCGAGGTCGCGCACGGATTGCTCCGCCGCCTGTAACTCGAGTTGCACCGCACGCGCATGCGGCAACAGCGCGTCGCCGGCTTCAGTGGTGTTGATGGTCCTGCCAATCCGGTCAAACAACGTGACGTTTAACTGTTCTTCAAGTTGCGCCACGCGTTTGCTGACGGCGGGTTGGGTCAGGTGCAGTTTCTGGGCGGCCAGCGAAAACGAACCGGTTTCTGCCACCAGCAGGAAGGCTTTCAGATTCTGTGTATCCATCTTTAATATTCCTATTAGGAATCCATATAATAAAAATAATAAATTTGAGTTATCGAAATTTCAAGCCCATAATTCGCGCATATTGGACCCACGTGACGAAAGAGGTGCCCCATGAGCGGACAAACCCTGTATGACAAGTTGTGGCAGAGCCACCTGGTGGAGCAGCGCGACGATGGCAGCGCGTTGATCTATATCGATCGCCAGTTGATCCACGAGGTGACGTCCCCGCAGGCGTTTGAAGGTCTGCGAATTTCCGGTCGCGCGCCGTGGCGCGTCGACGCCAATTTCGCGGTGCCAGACCACAACGTGCCCACCGAGCGGCAGGAGCGCAGCGGCGGTGTCGCCGGCATCATCGATCCGATATCCCGTTTGCAGGTGCAGACGCTGGATGATAACTGCCGCGATTTCCAGATTCTTGAATTCCAGGTCAACGACGTGCGCCAGGGCATTGTGCACGTGGTAGGGCCTGAGCAGGGCGTCACCCTGCCGGGCATGACCATTGTCTGCGGCGATTCGCATACTTCCACGCACGGCGCGCTGGGTGCGCTTGCGCACGGCATCGGCACCTCCGAGGTCGAGCATGTGATGGCCACGCAATGCCTGGTGCAGCAAAAAATGAAAAACATGCTGGTGAAGGTCGACGGTACCTTGCCCTCCGGTGTCACCGCGAAGGACGTGGTGCTGGCGATTATCGGCAAGATCGGCACTGCCGGCGGAACCGGCTACGCGATCGAATTTGGCGGCGAAGTGGTGCGCGGCCTGAGCCTGGAAGGGCGCATGACGATCTGCAACATGGCGATCGAAGCGGGCGCGCGCGCCGGCCTGATCGCCGTGGACGAGACGACCATCGAGTATGTAAAAGGCAGGCCGTATGCGCCGAGTGGCGCGCAGTGGGATTTGGCCGTGGCCGCCTGGCGCGAACTGCACAGCGACCCCGACGCCCATTTTGATCGCGTCGTCGAATTGCGCGGCGAGGACATCAAGCCGCAGGTTACCTGGGGTACGTCGCCGGAGATGGTATTGCCCATCGACGGCGTGATCCCCGACCCGGCGAGCATGGACAACGCGGCGCAGCGCGAGTCCACCGAACGCGCCCTGCACTACATGGGCCTGAAGGCGGGCATGGCGATCACCGACATCAGGCTGGACACGGTGTTTATCGGTTCGTGCACCAACTCGCGCATCGAGGATCTGCGCGCAGCGGCGGCGGTCGTCAAAGGCAAGAAAGTCGCTGCCACGGTCAAGCGTGCGCTGGTGGTTCCGGGCTCGGGCCAGATCAAGCTGCAAGCGGAAGCGGAAGGCCTGGACAAGATATTCACCGCAGCCGGGATGGAATGGCGCGAACCGGGTTGTTCGATGTGCCTGGCGATGAACTCGGACAAGCTCGGCGCGGGTGAGCATTGTGCATCGACGTCAAACCGCAATTTTGAAGGGCGCCAGGGTTTTGGTGGTCGCACGCATCTGGTCAGTCCGGCGATGGCGGCCGCAGCGGCGGTGGCCGGGCACTTTGTCGATGTCAGGAACTGGTAGGAGTAGAGCACTATGAAAAGTTTTACCGTGTTAAAAGGTATCGCCGCGCCGATGGATCGCGCCAACGTGGATACAGACCTGATCATCCCCAAGCAGTTCCTGAAGTCGATCAAGCGCAGCGGCTTTGGCCCCAACCTGTTCGATGAAGTGCGTTACCTCGATCAGGGTGAACCGGGGCAGGATTGCAGCGGTCGTCCACTCAATATGGATTTCCCGCTCAACCAGGCGCGCTACCAGGGCGCCTGCGTGCTGCTGGCGCGCGATAATTTCGGCTGCGGTTCAAGTCGTGAGCATGCCCCCTGGGCGCTGGAAGATTTCGGCCTGCGCTGCATTATCGCGCCGAGTTTTGCCGATATTTTCTACAACAACTGTTTCAAGAACGGCATCCTGCCCATCGTGCTGGACGCAGATGTGGTTGATCGGCTGTTCCAGCAGATGTATGCCACCGAAGGTTATGAACTGAGCATCGATCTTGAACGGCAGGTCGTGCAGACGCCGTCAGGGGAGTCCATCCACTTTGATGTCGATGCGTTTCGCAAGCACTGCCTGCTCAACGGACTGGATGATATTGCACTGACGCTGGAAAGCGCGCCGGCGATTCGCAGTTTCGAGCAGAACTGGCGGCAGCAGTCGCCGTGGTTGTTTGACGTTATCAGGTAGTGCCCGAATACGGGATATATGGCGAGTAGTTGAGGAATTCCGACCATGAGCAAAGAGTACGATGTAGCGGTAGTAGGTGCCACTGGCGCGGTAGGCGAGGTGATGATCAGCGTGCTGGAGGAACGCAATTTCCCCGTGCGCAATCTCTATCCGTTGGCCAGCAGTCGTTCAGCGGGCAAAACGATCCAGTTCCGGGGCAAGTCCATTCGCGTCACGGACCTCGCGGAGTTTGATTTCAGCCAGGCGCAGATAGGGCTGTTTTCCGCCGGGGGCAGCATCTCGGCTGAGTACGCGCCGAAGGCGGCCGCGGCAGGTTGTGTCGTGATCGACAACACCTCGCATTTTCGCCGCGATGACGACATCCCGCTGATCGTGCCGGAGGTGAATATCGAAGCGCTGGCCGGCTACCGCGCGCGCAATATTATTGCCAACCCGAATTGCTCGACGATCCAGATGCTCGTGGCGCTGAAGCCGATTTATGACGCGGTTGGCATCGCGCGTATCAACGTGGCGACTTACCAGGCTGTCTCCGGCACTGGCAAGGAGGCCATTGAGGAGTTGGCGGCGCAGACGGCCAGGCTGCTCAACGGGCAGGACATCACGGCGGAGGTCTATCCCAAGCAGATCGCGTTCAACGTCTTGCCGCACATTGATGCGTTCCAGGAGAACGGGTATACACGCGAAGAGATGAAAATGGTGTGGGAAACCCAGAAGATATTTGGCGATCCGGGGATACTGGTGAATCCCACCTGCGTTCGCGTGCCGGTGTTCTTCGGGCATTCCGAGGCCGTGCATATCGAAACGGTGGACAAGATTACCGCAGAAGAAGCGCGGGCCCTGCTGGAGAATGCGCCGGGTGTCACAGTGGTGGACGAACGCGTCGATGGCGGCTACCCAACGGCAGTGACTGAGTCGGCAGGTAAGGACGCGGTTTTTGTCGGCAGAATCCGCGAGGATGTGTCGCATCCTCGCGGCCTGAACCTGTGGATTGTCTCCGACAATGTCAGGAAAGGCGCCGCGCTAAATAGTGTGCAAATTGCCGAGAGCTTGATCGCGACTTACCTTGATTAATGCCTGTAATTCACTGATACTTGAGCCAATTTTCGGGTGGCAATAAGTGCTTTTTACGCGTGATGCGTGCCGTGCATTAGTGTGGGAAGGACAGTTGTCGGAAGGTGCAAGGCGCCTGTTTGGGTCTGGACGTGGCAGGCGCGGCACCGGAGTTCCGGAAGCTGTGACCGACGTCAGGGGAGTCGGTTTGAAATTCGCGGGCACAATAATAAGGGGCTGGTATGGCTCGTAAGTTAGCTGCTGTGGCGTTCTCGTTGGGGCTTTTCCACGCGAGTTCATTGATGGCGCTCGGCCTCGGTGAAATGCAGCTGGAGTCCTTCCTTAACGAACCGCTGAAGGCCAGCGTGGATTTGCTCAACATGGGCGAACTGCACGAGGACGAGATTCGCGTGCGACTGGCGACCACGGAAGATTTTGACAAGTTGGGGCTCGAACGGGCCTATTTCCTGACCACGGTCACGTTTGAGGTGGTATCCAACGGCCAGGGTGGCGCGCAGATACTGATCCGTTCGGAAGAACCGGTGTTGGAGCCCTACCTGGATTTTGTTGTCGAGGCACGCTGGCCGTCCGGGCGCCTGCTGCGTGAATACACCGTGCTGGTGGATCCACCGGTATTCTCCCAGTCCACGCCTGTTGTTTCCGCCAGTGAACGTGTCTCCGCAACCGAAGGCGCGGCGCCAGCGGATGGTGTGCCCGCGCCGGTCGATTATAACGAGCTCTACCAGTCAAGAAGCAGCCGTGTAGACATGCGTGGTTTGGCGGCTGGCGATGCGCCACAGCGCGAATACACCGGCTCGTCTGCAGGTGCGCCTGCGCCGGGCAGTCGCTATACGATCAGGCGCGACCAGACGCTGTGGGAAATTGCCAGCCAGGCCAAGCCCCCTGGGACGTCTGTGCACCAGATGATGCTGGATATCCAGCGGCTGAACCCCGACGCATTCATTAATGGCAATATCAATCGCATCAAGGCGGGCTATGTCATTTACCTGCCCACGGCACAGGACATCGTTCCGGGGATGTTTCCACTGCGTTAGCGGAAGTGCGCGAGCAAAACCAGGCCTGGCGCGAGGGACGTGACAATGCGTCATACACCAGCCGTGGTCCCTCGCTGAGAATTTCTGCTGAGCCCGAAGCGGCGGACGCTGCGCAATCGAGCGCGCCGGGTCGTGCCGGAACCGAAACGGCGCAGGCAGGCGAGTCTCAGCAGCCAACGAGCAGCGCCGATACTGCGGCAGCGACAGCCGCAGCCGAACTCCCTGCTTCCGATACGCAGGCTCGCCTGGCAGCCCTTGAACAACAACTTGAAACCTTGCAGCGGATTGTCAGCCTCAAGGACGACCAGATTGCCGCGCTGCAAAATGCCCTGGCCGATGCCGGTGCAGCGGTTCCCGAGGTTGGATCTGAGCAGGACACGACTCAAGTTGTGGAAGGTGCGGCAGTCGTGGACGGTGCGGAAGTCGCAGAAGTCACCGAAGAAGTTACGCCGGCAACGTCACCAGAGGTTGCGGAGTCGCCGACGGACGTTGCGGAGGCAGAAGTAGAAGCGGTCGCAGTTCCACCCGCTGTCGAGGGTGAGCAGGTAGCGGGGACGACCGAGGTAAAAAAGTCGGAAGAGCCCGCGCCCAAGAAATCATCGCCCACTCCAGCCGCAGCTGAGACGGGAGAAGGGTGGAGCCGTTATTTGCCGTACGTATTGGGCGCATTGGTGTTGGCAGTCGCAGGTTTGGTAATTGCGCGTCGTCGCAGCGAAGTCGATGACGGTGAAGACGACGAACCGACTCTGCCAATACGCCAGGCCACTGTCCCCAAAGATGTGTTCGCGGATGTGCGACTGCAGGATCAGAACCTTGAAGTAGTGCCGGTTATGGATGAGCCGGCATTCGTCGACGATGGTGTTCCTTCCATGCGCGACAATCGCGGATACGGCGAACGTAAACACGACGAATACGCATCCGATGTCGACGCTGCTGACGCCCTTGCCGAGGCGGATATTTACATCGCTTACGGCCGCCATCCACAGGCTATCGATCTGCTTAATAACGCGCTTGCGTCTGAACCGGGCAATCCCGTTTACCGACTCAAGTTGCTGGAAATTTACGCGGAACTCGACAACCGCGTGGCCGCGACCGCGCAGCTTAGAAAGATTGAAGCCATTGGCGATGCAGAGGCCATTGCACGTGCTGAAGTGTTGATGGAACGACTCAGCGGGGATGAAGAACTGGAATTGCCGACGACTGTACTCCATACACCGGTAAGCCGGGGTCCGGGGTTGTCGCCGAATCCGCTGCAGATGCTGACTGACTCCAATGAGGCCCTGGAAGAAGACTTCAGCGGCCTGGAGATCGAAGAACACTTTGCGCCCGGCGAAGAAGATGATCTGGACCTGTCCGGTGATTTTGCGGTTGAAAGTTCGCTCGGTGACGAGGATGAGGAACTGGTTATCGCTGCCGACAGCAACGCATTGTCCACCAAGCTGGACCTGGCGCGTGCTTACCTGGACATGGGCGACGATGACGGCGCACGCCAGATTCTGGATGAAGTCGTTGCAGAAGGCACCGAGGATCTGAAAGCCGAGGCCCAGGCCCTGCTAAGTCGCATTGGCTGAGCATCCGTTTTCCACTGAGGCAATTCCCGCTGGCGCGCGGATTGCCTGCCGCGTCGAGTATGATGGCAGCCATTACAGCGGCTGGCAGTCGCAGGCCCATCTCCATGTCATTACCGTTCAGGACCGGCTGGAACAGGCGCTGGCGGACATTGCAGGTACGCCTGTTCGCGTGCAATGCGCCGGGCGCACTGATGCCGGAGTCCACGCCTGGTCGCAGGTGGTTCATTTTGACAGCCCGGTCGCGCGCAGCTGCAAAGCATGGGTTATTGGCGGTAATACGCGTCTCCCGCACGATATACGCATACACTGGGTCGTCCCCGTGGCCGCTGATTTTCATTCGCGCTTTTCCGCGCAGTCGCGCAGTTACCGCTATGTAATTGCCAACACCGTTATTCGTCCAGCGCTGCTGTACCGGCAGGTTACCTGGCATCGTCGCGCGCTGGATGCCGGCGCCATGCACGCCGCAGCGCAAGCACTGCTGGGTGAGCAGGATTTCAGTGCGTTTCGCGCAGCCTCGTGCCAGTCGCGCACGCCGATGCGCAATGTGCAGTTCGTCGACGTCACGCGGCGTGGCGATCTGGTGTTAATCGAGATCAGGGCGAACGCATTCCTGCATCATATGGTGAGAAATATCGCCGGCGCGTTGCTTGCTGTCGGTGACGGGCGCAGGCCGAGTGAATGGATATCGCAGCTGCTCGCAGGACGCGACCGTACCGCGAGCGCAGAAACCGCGCCCGCCGATGGACTGTATCTGGCCGATGTCGAATACCCGTCCCATTTTGGTTTGCCAGCGACACCCTACGGCCCAATCCTGCTCGCGAGTAATCGCTAATCACGCTGTTCGCGTAAAGACACTCGCGCGCGTCGTCTGTTATCATGCGCGGCTTGTTTTTTCAGGTTTGCTCGCGCCATGTCTACGACGCGCATCAAAATATGCGGCATTACCCGCGAGGAAGACGCGCTTGCGGTGGTGGCCAGCGGGGCCGATGCGATCGGCCTGGTGTTTTACAGCGCCAGCCCGAGGGCGGTCACCGTCGACCAGGCGGCAGCCATCGCAGCGCTCATCCCTCCGTTTGTCAGCATCGTGGCGCTGTTTGTCGATGAACCGGCCGCGAGTATTGAACGTATACTGCACAGAGTACCCATCGACCTCATCCAGTTTCACGGTGACGAGCCCGCGGCGTTTTGCCGGCAGTTCAGTCGCCCGTGGATCAAGGCCCTGCGGGTGCGGCCCACTGTCGATATCGCGCAGGAGTGTCGGAATTACCACGGCGCAAGAGGCGTATTGCTGGACAGCTGGCAGCCGGGCGTGCCCGGTGGCACGGGCACAGCGTTCGACTGGCAACTTGCGCCCGCCGATCTGCCGCTGCCGATCGTGCTGGCGGGCGGATTGCACGAGCACAATGTAGGTGACGCGATCAGGACGGTGCGCCCCGCAGCGGTCGATGTCAGCGGTGGTGTGGAGAGCGCGCCGGGAATCAAGGACGCGGGGAAAATCCAGCGATTTATTGCGGCTGTGCGAGCAGCCGGGCAACAGGTGGACGGAGTAGCACATGTCGAGTAACACGAAGCAGGATGTATTTGCCGCAGTGCCCGATGCGCAGGGCCGCTTTGGTGACTACGGTGGCAAGTTTGTCTCCGAGACGCTGATGGCCGCGTTGGCAGAATTGGAGGCGGTCTATCGGGAATTGTCAGCGGATGCCGAGTTCCAGCGTGAACTCGACGAGGACCTGACGCATTATGTCGGCAGGCCCTCGCCGTTGTACGAGGCCAGGCGCTGGTCCGACAAAATTGGCGGCGCCCGTATTTTTCTCAAGCGCGAGGACTTGAATCACACCGGCGCTCACAAGGTCAATAACACCGTCGGCCAGGCGTTGCTGGCGAGGCACATGGGCAAGAAACGCGTCATAGCCGAGACCGGAGCCGGCCAACACGGTGTTGCCACAGCCACTATCGCAGCAAGGCTCGGACTCGAGTGCCATGTGTTCATGGGCGAGGAGGATATTCACCGCCAGGCGCTGAATGTCTACCGTATGAAACTGCTGGGCGCCAACGTCATATCCGTCACCTCCGGTTCGCGCACGCTGAAGGATGCGATGAATGAGGCGATGCGCGATTGGGTCACCAATGTAGATGATACGTTTTACATCATCGGCACCGTTGCCGGTCCCCATCCCTATCCGATGCTGGTGCGGGATTTCCAGTGCGTGATCGGGCGTGAAGCGCGCGCGCAGTCCCTCGCCCAAACCGGCCGGCTGCCGGATGCGCTGGTCGCCTGTGTCGGCGGCGGTTCCAATGCGATAGGACTGTTTCATCCCTTCCTGCGCGACGAAGCAGTAGCTATGTATGGTGTCGAGGCGGGCGGCCACGGCCTCGCGACGAATCAGCACGCGGCGCCGCTGAATGCGGGTACGCCAGGTGTACTGCACGGCAACCTGACGTACCTGATGCAGGACAGTGACGGCCAGATCATGCACACGCATTCCATTTCCGCAGGCCTGGATTATCCCGGCGTAGGACCTGAACATGCGTGGCTGAAGGATATCGGCAGGGTGAACTACGTCGTCGCTAACGATGACGAGGCGCTGCGGGCGTTCCACTCGCTGACGCGGATAGAGGGTATCATGCCTGCGCTGGAGAGCAGCCATGCGCTGGCATATGCCGAAAAGCTGGCGGCACAGATGACTCCCCAGCAGATGATCATCGTCAATCTGTCTGGTCGCGGCGACAAGGATATCCACACTGTGGCCCAACTCGACGGTATCGAATTCTAGTTCAGCTACCTGGGGAGCATTGAGTGAGTCGAATAGCGGGACGTTTCCAACAACTGGCTGAGCAGCGCCGCACCGCGCTGATACCGTATGTTGTCGCGGGTGATCCCGGGCAGGCATTTACGGTGCCGCTGATGCACCAACTGGTCGAGAACGGTGCCGATATCATCGAACTCGGAGTACCGTTTTCCGATCCGATGGCGGAAGGGCCGGTGATTCAATTGGGCCACGAGCGCGCGCTGGCCAACGGCACAACGCTGTTGAAGGTACTGGAGATGGTGCGAGAATTTCGCGTGTCGGACAGTACTACGCCGGTGTTGCTGATGGGCTATGCCAATCCGGTGATGCATATGGGCTACGCGCGGTTCGCGGACGCTGCCGCCGCGGTCGGTCTGGATGCACTGCTCACGGTCGATATCCCGCCGGAGGAGGTGGATAGCATCAATCGTGAATTGCAGCGTGTAGGTATGGACAATATTTTCCTGGTTGCGCCCACCACGCCTGACGAACGAATCGCTCGGATTGCAGCGAGGGCCAGTGGCTTTATCTATTATGTCTCACTGAAGGGTGTCACCGGCGCGGGACATCTCGACACTGTCGAAGTCGCGGCGCGGGTCAACGCAATACGCCAGCACAGTAATTTACCAGTGGCCGTGGGTTTTGGCATCAAGGACGCGGCATCGGCACGGCAGGTTTCCCAGACCGCGGAAGGCGTGGTGGTCGGCAGTGCATTGGTGCACGCGATGGCACAGGTTATCGAACAGGGCGGGACGCCGGACGCGGCGATTGCAGCCGCCGCCGGGTTGTTGGGTCAGATCCGCAAGGGCATGGACAGCGCCGCTTCCTAGATGAGCGACACCACGTTTATAATGCCGACTTTTATGCAGTGGCGAGGACGAACATGAGCTGGATAGACAGAATTCTGCCGGCCGGTGTGCGCAGCGACGCCAGGGGAAAAAGTTCCAGCAGCGTGCCGGAAGGCTTGTGGAAGAAGTGCGTCAAATGCGACGCCGTACTCTACCGCCCGGACGTCGAGCGCAATCAGGACGTGTGTCCCAAATGCGATCATCACATGCGCATCGGAGCGCGCAAGCGTCTTGCGCGATTCCTCGATAGCGGCGACAAGATCGAGATCCTGTCCGATATCGAACCTGTCGACAGGCTCAAGTTCAAGGACAAAAAGCGCTATCGCGACCGGCTGTCCGCCGCGCAGAAATCCACTGGTGAGAAAGACGCGCTGATCGCAATGCGCGGGTCCGTGCGCGGGTTGCCATTAATTGCAGTAGCGTTCGAGTTTGATTTCCACGGCGGTTCCATGGGTTATGCGGTCGGCGAGAAGTTCACGCGCGCCGCGCATCTTGCATTGGAAGAGAGGATACCGCTGGTCTGCTTTTCGGCTTCGGGCGGTGCGCGCATGCAGGAGGCACTGATCTCCCTGATGCAAATGGCCAAGACCAGCGCGGTGCTCGAGCGCTTGAAACTCGCAGGTGTGCCCTACATTTCCGTGATGACCGATCCGATTTACGGTGGCGTCTCGGCGTCGCTGGCGCTGCTGGGTGATATCAATATCGCCGAACCGGATGCCAGGGCCGGGTTTGCCGGCCCTAATATTATTGAGCAGACGATAAGGCAAAAGTTACCCAAGGGTTTTCAGCGCAGTGAGTTCCTGCTTGAACACGGCGCCATTGACATGATTGTGCACCGCACGCAAATGCGCGAGACCATTGCTCGCTTGTTATCCAAATTGACCGGGCACGCCCTGGCCGCGCCGGAAGATGAGCACGCCAACGAGCCCGAAGACAGCGGTGCCCCAGAGACGATCGTGGCAGGGGATGAGTAACGCTTCGCTGGAGCAATGGTTGCAGCGACTGGAAACGATTCACCCCACGGAGGTGGAACTGGGGTTGACGCGCATCGCGACGGTCGCCCGTGCGCTACAGTTGTTGCCCGTGCCGCAACCCGTCATCACAGTGGCCGGCACGAATGGGAAAGGCTCCACCGTGGCTGTACTGGAGGCTCTGTTAAAAGCGTCGGGATATCGCACAGGTGTATTCACATCGCCCCATCTCCTGCGCTTCAATGAACGGATACGCGTTGATGGCGATGAAGCGCCAGATGCGGAGATTATTGACGCGTTTGTGGCCATCGATGCCGCCAGGGGTGATGTCTCCCTCACGTATTTTGAATTTGCCGCGCTGGCGGCGCTGCTGGTCTTCCGGGCCCGTGGAGTGGATATCGTGGTGTTGGAAGTAGGGTTGGGAGGGCGCCTGGACGCGGTGAATATCGTCGACCCCTCCGTGGCGGTCATCACCAGTATTGATCTCGACCACCAGGGTTGGCTGGGCGAGTCACGCGGCGAAATCGCGCGTGAAAAGGCCGGTATATTGCGTCACGCAGTGCCAGCGGTGATAGCCGATCCTAATCCCCCTCCGGAATTATTGCACTGCATCACGAAAGTCGGCGCCAGGCCTGCGCTCTTCCTGGGAAAGGAGTTTACACTGGCCAGCGCAGACGGGCAGTGGCAGGCCGTGGTGCAGGGCGTGGATGGTCGGCCCAGGCAGCTGCTGCCGCAGCGTTCTGGCGCAATGTTGCCAGAAAACATGTGCGCAGCGATCCAGGCCGCGTTGCTACTCGGTATTACCCTGAGCGACGAGGCAATAGCGCTCGCACTCGAGAACGCTGCGCCCCTCGGGCGGCGGCAGTCGCGCAAGCTGATGGGGCGAGACTATGTGCTCGATGTCGCGCACAATCCCGCCGCAGTGTGCAAGTTGATTGAATACCTGCGTGCGACTCCGTGCGAGGGAAAAACGATCGGGCTGTTTTCGGTGATGGCAGACAAGGATGTACAGAGTATCCTGCAAGGCGCAGTGGGCCACTTTGATGCCTGGTTTCTGGCCGATCAACCCGATAATGAACGCGCCGCCCGCGCGGCGGACATCGCCGCCTTGCTGCGCGCGGCAGGGGAGTCCATGATCAGCGTCAGCAAGAACTTGCGGCAGGCATTGCGCCGTGCGCAGAGTATGGCCAGGGAGGGTGACCGGTTGGTCGTGTTTGGTTCATTTACCACGGTAGCGGCTGTGCTGCCGGTGCTCGACGGATTGCACGATGCTGCCGTCGACGCGGATGTTATCCCGCAGGGGGAGGAATAAGTGAACGAAGTCCTCAAGCAGCGATTGGTAGGCGCGCTTATCCTGGTCGCATTGGCCTTGATTTTCTGGCCCATTGTGTTTGTAGAACCGGAGGACAAGCCCGTCGCGCAACCGCAGTCCATTCCAGAGCCGCCCGCAGTCTCGACAGAGGCAATAGACGCGCCCGCTGATGCAGGCCTTCGAGCGTCTCCGGAACTGACGGAGTATGGCGAATCGCAGGAAAGCCTCGATCCTGAAGCACAGGGCAATGCAGGCGCAGACGGCACGGAGTACGTGGTAGAAGAGGTGGAAGAGGTGACAGAACAAGTCGCCTCGGCGCCGGCCGCGGCGGCGTCGGGTGCCGCGCAGGTCCCCGCTGCCGCGACGGCGGCCACGATCGTACGTTCCGAGTCACCGCAACCACTTGTGACAGATGGCGATGGCGTGCCGGTGGCATGGACGCTGCAGGTTGCCACGGTCAGCAGCGCCGAGAAAGCCGATGCATTGCGCAGGCGCCTGCTGGAAAAAGGCGAGAAGGCCTATGTCACGACGATCTCAAGTGGTGGTAAACAGCTCTACCGGGTGGGTGTTGGTCCCAAGTTCGAACGACAGGAACTGGAGCGAATACAGGCGAGCATCGACGCAGAGTTTGGCGTCAAAACGATGCTTGTAAGGTACCTTCCCTGATGCACCATCCGGTGGAGTAATCCCGCATGGTGGATTGGGTACAATTTAATGCCGCTGACTGGGCGATCCTGTCCATTCTGGGGTTGTCCATAGCGCTCAGTTTGTGGCGCGGCTTTGTCCGTGAAGCCGTGTCCCTGGCCGGCTGGATTGCGGCGTTTATCATCGCCAACATGTTTGTCGGTGAGATGGCCACGTTGTTGTCGCAGTGGATCGTCAATGCCACGGGGCGCTACGTCGCAGCCGCTGCCATATTGTTTGTCGGCACCCTGGTGATGGTCGGCGTGCTCGGCAAGATGGCCGCGCAGGTCGTCCGGGTCACTGGCCTCACCGTGCTCGACAGGGTGCTGGGCACGGCGTTTGGCTTCACGCGTGGCCTGATTATCGTTCTGGTGCTGGTGTACCTGCTCAGGCATCTGGCACCCCCGCAGAACCTGGTGTGGCTGGATCAGGCGCAGTTGATGCCGCACATCGATATTCTGGGTCAGTGGGCGCAGAACCTGCTTTTAAGTCTTCAGTCCGGGCAGAGCCTGGGCTTTTCGAGTTGAATGTTCGCAGTGAGGTAAAAACTGAATGTGTGGCCTGGTAGGAATGGTAGCGAAATCCGACGTCGCTCCCGAGATATACGACGCCCTGACAGTCCTGCAACATCGCGGACAGGATGCGGCGGGGATTGTCACCTGTGGCGGCGGCAAGTTCAGCCAGCGCAAGGCGGAGGGCCTGGTGCGGGATGTGTTTCGCCAGGAACACATGCAACGATTGCGCGGCGCCATGGGCATAGGCCATGTCCGCTATCCCACGGCGGGCAGCTCGGGCATCGCCCTCGCGCAACCGTTCTATGTCAACTCCCCGTATGGCATCGCACTTGCGCACAACGGCAACCTGACCAATTCCGAACAGCTGACGCGGGAGATTTTCCAGGATGACCTGCGTCACCTGAATACCGATTCAGACTCCGAAGTATTGCTCAACGTATTTGCCCATGAGCTGCAGACATTGGGCAAGCTCAACCCCGGCGCTGACGATATTTTCACTGCGGTTGAAGCCGTCCACAGGCGCTGCCGCGGTGGCTACGCCGTGGTGGGCCTGCTGGTCAACTACGGGGTGTTCGGCTTTCGTGATCCCTGGGGCATTCGCCCGCTGGTCATCGGGAGCCGCGAAACCGCGACGGGGCAGGAATATATGCTTGCCTCGGAAAGCGTCGCCCTAGATGTGCTCGGTTTTACGATGCTCGGCGACGTGGCGCCGGGTGAGGCGATATTCATTGACGAGCACGGTCACCTGCACCGTCGTCGCTGCGCGCCCGATGCGCAATTGCGACCGTGCATTTTCGAGCACGTGTACTTTGCGCGCCCGGATTCGCTGATGGATGGTATCTCCATCTACAAGACCAGGATGCGGCAGGGGGAGGCGCTGGCGAAGAAAATACGCCGGCTGCGTCCAGAACTGGATATCGACGTGATTATCCCTATTCCCGACACCAGCCGTATTGCCGCGCAATCCATGGCGTTCGAGCTGAACATCAAATTCCGTGAAGGCCTGATGAAAAACCGCTATATCGGGCGGACGTTCATTATGCCTGGCCAGAATCGGCGCAAGAAATCCGTGCGCCAGAAACTGAATCCGGTACCGCTGGAGTTCTCCGGCAAAAACGTGCTGCTGGTGGATGACTCCATCGTGCGCGGCACCACCTCCGGCCAGATCATCCAGATGGCGCGCGAGGCGGGTGCAGCCAATGTGTATTTCGCGTCTGCCGCGCCACCCGTGCGCTATCCCAATGTGTACGGCATCGATATGCCCTCTGCCTCGGAGCTGATTGCCCACAATCGCACGGTCGAGGAGGTCTGCGAACTGATCGGCGCGGACTGGCTGGTGTACCAGGATCTCGAGGACCTGATTCACTGCTCGCGCGAAGGCAATCCCCACGTCGCCGGGTTTGACTGCTCCGTGTTCAACGGGGAGTACATTACTGGTGATATTGATCAGAATTACCTTGATCGGGTCGAATTACTGCGCAACGATGAAGCACAAAACGAACGACGAGTGGGCTCGCAGACGGATGGCGCGGTCGTCGGTCTGTACAATGATTTCTAGGACCTAAACATGAGCGAACACGACCCGTTGGCCGGCGCGCACATCGATACGCTGGCGATACGCAGCGGCATTCGGCGAACACACGAAGGAGAGCACGCCGAGCCAATATTTCTGACCTCCAGTTATGTCTTCGACAGCGCTGCCGAGGCGGCGGCCCGGTTTTCCGGAGAGCAACCCGGCAACGTCTATTCCCGCTACACCAACCCCACGGTGCGCGCGTTTGAACAACGGCTGGCTGCGCTGGAGGGCGCCGAGGCCTGCGTGGCCACCGCGTCCGGCATGGCGGCAATACTGTCCACCTGCATGGCGCTGCTCAAATCCGGTGACCATGTGGTGTGCTCGCGCGACGTATTTGGTACCACCGTCAATTTGTTCAGCAAATACCTTGCGAAGTTCGGCGTGGAAGTGACGTTTGTACCGCTGGTGGACCTGGCGGGCTGGCGCGCGGCGCTGCGGCCCAACACGGCCATGCTGTTCGTGGAGACGCCGTCCAACCCCTTGTGTGAAGTGGCCGATCTGGCGGTGCTGTCGCAATTGGCCAAAGAGCACCGCTGCCTGTTGGTGGTGGACAACTGCTTCTGTACGCCGCGCTGCAGCTGCCGTTGGCGCTGGGCGCGGACATCGTCGTGCATTCCGCCACCAAATACCTCGACGGCCAGGGTCGCTGTATCGGTGGCGCAGTGCTTGGTCGCACCGAGCAGATGAACGAAGTGGTGACCTTCCTGCGCACCTGCGGCCCCACGATGAGCGCGTTCAATGCCTGGGTGTTCCTCAAGGGGTTGGAGACATTGCGCCTGCGGATGGACGCCCACAGCAGTGCCGCGCTGGACATTGCGCGCTGGCTGCAACAACAGCCTGCGGTGCAGAAGGTGTATTACGCCGGCCTGGAGGATCACCCCGGCCATGCTTTGGCCGCCAGGCAGCAGCGCGGGTACGGTGGCGTACTGTCCTTTCTGGTGAAAGGTGGCAGGGAGCAGGCCTGGCAGTTTATCGACGCCACGACGCTGATGTCGCTCACCGCGAACCTCGGTGACGCCAAGACCACGATCGTGCACCCGGCGACCACCACGCACGGGCGCCTGACGCCAGCGCAGCGCGAGCAGGCGGGCATCGGCGACAACCTGATACGTATCGCCGTGGGGCTGGAGGACGTCGACGATTTAAAAGCGGACATACAGCGCGGTTTTGCCGGTCTCCGCTGACAATGCGCTGGCAATACGCGCACAATAAATAAAAGAGACTTTCGGGGTAACAAATGCAAGTACAGGCTGTGGTGGAATCTGCGGTAAAGGAAGTCAGGAGCATCCTGCTGGGCAAGGAGCCGCAAATCAGGTTGGCCCTGTGCTGCCTGTTTGCCCGCGGGCACCTGTTGATCGAAGACCTTCCCGGGATGGGCAAAACCACGTTGTCGCACGCGCTCGCCGCAGTGCTAGGGCTGTCCTGGAAACGCGTGCAGTTCACCAGCGATTTGCTGCCGGCGGATATTCTCGGTGTGTCGGTATTCGATACCACCACGGCCAGTTTTACCTTCCACCCCGGTCCGATCTTCACCCAGTTGCTGCTGGCCGATGAGATCAACCGCGCCCCGCCGCGCACCCAGAGCGCGCTGCTGGAGGCGATGGCGGAGGGGCAGGTGACGGTCGAAGGGGAAACACGCCCGCTGCCGCAACCGTTCTTTGTGATTGCCACGCAAAACCCGGTGAATCAATCTGGGACCTATCCGCTGCCGGAGTCGCAGCTGGACCGTTTCCTGATGCGGCTGGAACTCGGTTACCCGCATCCGGCGGCTGAGCGACAGATGTTCGAGCGACGCCACAGCGCCACGATGGAGATCAGAAACCCGCGCCAGTGCATCACCATGGAACAACTGGAGATGATCCGCGTGGCGGTCAGCAAAGTGCTCGCCTCGGACAACCTGATTGATTACCTGCAACGCCTGGTGGCCTACACGCGCCAGTCCCCGGAATTCGAGGTTGGTCTCTCGCCGCGCGGTGCATTGGCGCTGCTGGACTGTGCCAAAACCTGGGCGGCGATGCACAATCGCAGCCATGTCGTGCCGGAGGATATCCAGTCGGTGTTGGCGGCCGTGGCGACCCATCGCCTGGTGCCCAGTGGCGATTACGCCGGCGATGGCGACGCGCTGGTGGACCTGCTGCGGCGCAATGTGGATGTCATAGGTCGCTGAGCGAACACGCCCGTGGCCAATGTCGATACCCGCTATGATCGGCGCGGAGATAGCGTCACCGAGCGGCTGCGACGGCGCTTTCATGATTGGGTAGGTCGGCGCATACCCCCGGCCCGTGAAGTGACGCTGGACCAGCGCCGCATCTTTATCTTTCCCAGCCTGACCGGATTGTTCTTCGCCTGTAGCCTGCTGGTGATGCTGCTGGCGGCAATCAATTTTGAAAACAACCTGAGTTACGCGTTGACCTTCCTGCTGGCGACGCTGTTCATCGTCGCTACGCTGCACACTTACGCCAACCTGTCGGGATTGACCATCCGCGCGGTGCGCGCGCAGCCCGCGTTTCCGGGGCAGCAGTCCGAATTCGTGGTGCTGATAGAGCGCAGCAAACAGCGCGATCACTACGCCCTGCACCTCAAATGGCCGACCAGCAGTGAGACGCTGGTGAATCTGGTCGACGACGACAGCGTCAAGGTGCAGTTGCACATGCCGGTCGACAAGCGCGGCTGGTTTCGCCCTGGGCGCCTGATGCTGGAATCCACGTATCCGCTCGGTTTATTGCGTTGCTGGACATGGATTGACCTGGATCTGCACGCCCTGGTGTATCCGCGTCCGCTGGCGTCGGCGGACCTGCCCGGCATGGCCACGGATACACCCGATGGCGCCGCCGCGATGGTGGTAGGCAACGATGATTTTTACGGCTTTCGGGATTATCGCCGGGGCGATTCGCCACGCCAGGTGCACTGGAAGGGGCTGGCCAAGGGGCAGGGCCTGCAAACCAAACAGTACACCGCCTATGCAGACCGCAGTGTGTGGCTGGACTGGGAGATGTTCCAGGGCATGGGCGTCGAGCAGCGCTTGTCGCACTTGTGTTATTGGGCACTGGTGTTCGACGAGCGCAGGGAAGAGTATGGATTGCGCTTGCCGGGCGTGGCGATAGCACCGGCAGCGGGTGAAAAACACCGCGAGCAGGTGCTGAAGGAACTCGCCCTGTTTGGCAAGGGGGATCGCAGCCGATGAATGTGCTGCAACAGGTGCCGCGCAATGCACTGATGTGGATCATCATCAGCCTGTTTGCACTGGTGGCGCCACACGCTGGCCGCCTGCCGGTATGGGTGCTCGGTGTGTACGTGGTCGCCGTGGTGTGGCGCCTGCAGGTGCACCGCGGGCGCTGGTCGTTTCCCGGTCGCTGGGTAAAGGTCGCGATGACCACCAGCGGATTTGTAGGTATCTACGCCAGTTACGGCACCCTGGTGGGCCTGGAACCCACGGTGGCGTTGCTGTTGACGGCCTTCGCGCTCAAGTTTATCGAACTGTCGCAGCGCAAGGACGCGTATGTGCTGCTGTTTCTCGGTTACTTCATCTGCATTACAGAGTTCCTGTTCAGCCAGGACCTGCTGATCACGCTGTACTCCATTCTCACCGTGCTGCTGGTCACGACGGCCCTGGTCGCATTGCACCAGCCTGGGCAGAACCAGTTCAATCGCGGCACCATCCGACTGGCGGGCGTCATGCTATTGCAGGCCATGCCGTTGATGGTGGTCCTGTTTTTCGTATTTCCGCGCTTTGGTCCGCTGTGGACGGTCCCCCTGAAGACCCAGACCGCCAAGACGGGCATGAGCGATTTCATGAAGCCCGGCGATGTGGCCAGCCTCAGCCAGTCTGCCGATGTCGCATTCAGGGTGAAGTTCGAGGGCGAGATACCGGATAAATCCTCGCTGTACTGGCGCGGCCTGGTGTTCAGTCGGCTGGAGCAGAATGTCTGGTCGAGCCTCGGCTATTACGACGTGCCAATAGCAGAGCAGCGCGCCGATGACGTCGTCACCAAAGGCAAGCCCCTGCGCTACAGCGTGATCATGGAGCCCACGCAACAAAATTGGCTGTACGCGCTGCGCTACGCTCGCGCAACGTCGCCCGGCGTCATGCATTCATCCGACTTCCGGCTGGTGTCACCGGCACCGATAGAGACTGAACATATGTACCGGGTGGAGAGCTGGACGCAGGCGGTGGTAGAGGAGCAGCTGTCCGAGTGGCGGCGCAACACGGAGACGAAGTTGCCACCCCAGGGCAACCCCAGGACACGCCAGCTGGCACTGGATATGCGCGCTGCGGTGGACAGCGATCAGCAGCTTGTCGACGCGATCCTCGATACCTTCAATCGCGAATCCTATGTGTACACCTTGAGGCCGGGCCGTTTGTCCGGTAACAATCCGATTGACCAGTTTATGTTTCAGTCCAAACGCGGGTTTTGTGAGCACTACGCATCGGCATTTGTGTTTATGATGCGCGCAGCCGGTGTGCCGGCGCGGGTCGTGCCGGGTACCAGGGCGGGGAACTCAACCCGGTCAACAAGACGGTGATCGTGCACCAGTTCGATGCGCACGCCTGGGCTGAGGTGTGGCTGGAGAACCAGGGCTGGGTGCGGGTAGACCCGACCGCGGCTGTCTCGCCACTGCGCATCGAGATGGGACTGGAGGAGGCGATAGCCTCGGAGGGCAGCTTCCTGGCCGCCGCGCCGCTGTCCCCGCTGCGCTACCGGGGCATTCCGCTGCTGAACCAGTTGCGCCTGCGTTACGATGCGCTGACCTACCGCTGGCAGAGCTGGGTGGTGGGTTTTGACAGCGAACAACAGTTTGATTTGTTGCACACCCTGTTCGGGGAAATCAGCACGCGCGTATTCGCCACGTTGTTATTGGGCAGCTGGGCTCTGGTATTGATACCTGTCGCCATTTCGCTGTTCCTGCGGCGCGACACGCATCCGACGAGCGCGCTGGACAAACACTACCGACTTTTTTGCGAGCGCATGGCCGGCCTCGGCCTGGAGCGCGCGCCCGGGGAGCCGCCCGGTCAATTTGCGCAGCGGGCTATCGAGGCGCTCCCGGCATTCTCGGAGCCGTTGCAGAGCATCACCGGCTTATACAATGACCTGGCGTATGCCGGTGCACCTGACAAAGCCGCGCTGGCGAAATTCACCCGTGCCGTCAAACGTTTCAGGCCGGATCGGCGCCGGGGACTGACAGAAGAGTCTGTCACTCTCTAAAAAACCTGCAGCAACGCGGGAGCGGTTCATTTATGGTCGCCGGGACAGCCGTGAACCCACCGGTGGGGCTCGGGCTCGGTGGCGAACTCCAGCCGTGTTACGGGATTCAGCCGGGCGCATCACTTCCTGGATTTCGACGGCCGCGATCCTGGCGCCTTCCTCCGCGCTCTTCTGGAATTCGGCGATGCGGTCGAAGTTCAGGTAGCGATAGATGTCATCGGCCATCGAGTCGATGTTTTTGGCAAACTCCATGTATTCCGCCGGCGTCGGCAGCCTGCCGAGAATGGCGCCAACCGATGCCAGCTCCGCCGAGGTGAGGTAGACGTTGGCCCCATCGCCGAGGCGGTTCGGGAAGTTCCGGGTGGAGGTGGAGAGCACGGTCGAATTCGCCTTCACCCGCGCCTGGTTGCCCATGCACAGCGAACAGCCCGGCATCTCGGTGCGCGCACCGGCGGCGCCGAAGATGTTGTAGTAGCCTTCCTGCATCAACTGGTGTTCGTCCATACGGGTGGGTGGCACGATCCACATGCGCGTGGCTATCGTGCCTTTGAATTGCTCCAGCAGTTTGCCGGCCGCGCGAAAATGCCCGATGTTGGTCATGCAACTGCCAATGAACACTTCATCCACGCTGTCGCCGGCAACGGCTGACAACAAGCGCGCATCGTCCGGATCGTTGGGCGCGCAGACGATGGGCTCTTTAATCTGCGCCAGGTCAATCTCGATCACCGCCTTGTACTCGGCATCCGCGTCGGCCTTCAGCAGGCTGGGATTGGCCAGCCAGTCTTCCATTTTGCGCGCGCGGCGTTCCAGCGTGCGGGCATCGCCGTAACCCTCGGCGATCATCGTGCGCAGCAGCACGATATTGGAACGCAGATACTCAGACACGGTGTCCTCGTTCAGTGCGATCGTACAGCCGGCAGCAGAGCGTTCCGCCGAGGCGTCGGACAATTCAAATGCCTGCTCCACGGTAAGGTCGCCCAGCCCCTCAATCTCCAGGATGCGACCGGAGAAGATGTTCTTCTTGCCCTTTTTGGCGACCGTCAGCAGGCCCTGCTGGATCGCGTAATAGGGAATCGCGTTGACCAGGTCGCGCAAGGTGATGCCCGGTTGCATCTTGCCCTTGAAGCGCACCAGCACCGACTCAGGCATGTCCAGCGGCATCACGCCGGTGGCCGCGGCGAACGCCACCAGGCCGGAGCCTGCCGGGAACGAAATGCCCATCGGAAAGCGTGTGTGGGAATCCCCGCCGGTGCCGACGGTGTCGGGCAGCAACATGCGGTTGAGCCAGGAGTGGATGATGCCGTCGCCCGGACGCAGGGACACCCCGCCGCGCGTCATGATGAAGTCGGGCAGGGAGTGCTGCGTTTCGATATCCACGGGCTTGGGGTATGCAGCGGTGTGGCAGAAGGACTGCATGGTAAGGTCGGCCGAGAAGCCCAGGCACGCCAGGTCTTTCAGTTCATCGCGCGTCATCGGGCCGGTGGTGTCCTGTGAGCCGACCGTCGTCATACGCGGTTCGCAGTACGTGCCCGGGCGAATGCCGTCGGTGCCGCAGGCCCGGCCAACCATCTTCTGGGCCAGCGTATAACCCTTGCCGGTATCGCCGGGCTGCTGCGGTTGACGGAACAGGTCGGAGCGGGGCAGGCCCAGTGTCTCGCGCGCACGCGTGGTCAAGCCGCGACCAATGATCAGGTTGATGCGGCCGCCAGCACGCACCTCATCGAGGAGTACGTCGGATTTCAGTTCGAACTCGCTCAGCACCTCGCCAGACTCGGACAGGATTATGCCGTCGTAGGGGCGGATTTCGATCACATCGCCCATGGCCAGCTTCTCGACCGGTGCTTCAAACACCAGCGCGCCCGCGTCTTCCATCGTGTTGTAAAAGATCGGCGCCACATTGCCGCCGATACAGATACCGCCACTTTTCTTGTTAGGCACGCCCGGCATGTCGTTGCCGAAGTACCACAGGACGGAGTTGGTGGCGGACTTGCGCGATGAGCCGGTGCCGACCACATCGCCGACCAACGCGACAGGCAGGCCTTTCGCCTGCAGCGCATGGATCTGCTTCATCGGCCCTGTGACGCCGTGTTCCTGCGGTTGCAGGCCATCGCGCGTCATTTTGTACATCGCCAGCGCGTGCAGCGGAATATCCGGGCGGGACCACGCGTCGGGGGCAGGGGAGAGATCGTCGGTGTTGGTTTCGCCGGTGACCTTGAAAACGGAGACTTTGATCGAGGCGGGTACTTCCGGCTGGCTGGTGAACCATTCGCCGTCGGCCCACGACTGCATCACGGCAGTGGCATTGGCATTGCCGGATTTGGCCAGCTCCGCCACATCGTGGAAGGCTTCAAACACCAACAGCGTATGCTTGAGCTCAGTCGCCGCCGCCGCGCCCAGCTCTGCGTCCGTCAGCAGGCCCACCAGTGTCTCGATGTTGTACCCGCCGTGCATGTTGCCCAGCAGCTTTACTGCGGTGAGTTTATCGACCAACGGGCTGCTCGCCTCGCCCTTGGCGATGGCGGACAGAAAACCGGCTTTGACGTAAGCCGCCTCATCGACGCCAGGGGGAACTCGATTGCTGATCAGGTCAAGCAGGTACGCCTCTTCACCGGCAGGCGGATTCTTCAGCAGCTCCACCAGCTCAGCCACCTGATCCGCCTTCAGTGGTTTCGGGGGAATATTCTGGGCGGCCCGTTCAGCCACATGGATACGATAGGCGTCTAGCACGATGGAGCTCCTTTACAACGTTGCGTGTGCCGCTCCCGGAAGGACTCGGCGCAGGTGATTTGGAAGGGGTGAAAGCAAGCCGCGAGTATAGCCTAGAGTGCCCGTGAGTTAAACGAACCGGGCCCTTATATCTCGCATTCACTCCGGTGATAACGTACACTCGCGATGAAATTCTAGGCCCCGGAAAATCCTCACGCGATGCTGGATTACGCTGTAAAAACCCCCTGTATCGGCGTCTGCTCGACCGGTATCGGGGACAGCGTTTGTCGCGGTTGCAAGCGCTTCTCCCACGAGGTTATCGACTGGAACAGTTATACCGCCGCGCAAAAACGCGCGGTGGATTCCCGCCCTGTCCGGCTTCCTGTCGCAATGTGTCAGCAACAAACTGCGCGTACTCGACCCGGCGCTGCTGAAGTGGCAACTGGCAGTGCAGCAGGTGCGTTTTGTGGAACACCACGACGAGTATTGCTGGGTGTTCAGTTTGCTGAAGGCCGGCGCAGGGCAGATCAACAATGCGCGCGACTTCGGCTTTGACGTGGACTTGCGCTACCGCAACCTGCCACTGACAGTGCTGCGCGACCAGATAGACCAGGAATTTTATATCCTGTCGGAAGCACACTACGAACGTTACATGCTGAGCCCGGACCTGTTTCGCGAGCGAACCCGGTGAACGCGGCAGCAGACCTGGCGGCCATACAATCCTTCCTGCCCTGCCCAACGCCGCACGCCTGGGTCGAGTGGGCTCTGCTAAATCCCGAGACGCTGTTGATCGATCATGCCAATTGCGAAAAGAAAGCCGCATCCACTGCGCTGAACCTGATGTATCGCTATGTCGATCATTACAAGCTGCTGCAGAAGCTCTCACGCCTCGCCAGGGAAGAACTGCGCCACTTCGAGCAGGTCATCGCCATAATGCGGGCCAGGAAAGTGGAGTATCGCCAGTTGTCGGCCGCGCGCTATGCCGGTGCACTGCGCGAACAGGTGAGAACCCACGAACCGGCCCGCCTGGTAGACACGTTGTTGGTTGGCGCGATTATCGAGGCGCGCTCATGTGAGCGCTTTGCGGCACTGGCGCCCGAGCTGGATTCCGAGCTGGGCGATTTCTACCGTTCACTGCTCAAGTCGGAAGCCAGGCACTTCACAGATTACCTTAAGTTGGCTGAAGAAATTTCATCGAAACAAGAGGTTACAGCGCGTTTGCCGAAACTGCTTGAATACGAGAGTGTGCTTATCGAACGGCCCGACACCGAGTTCCGCTTTCACAGCGGGGTTCCGCCTGTAATCAGCCAAAGGAGATAGCTGATTACATCTGCCCCTTCTAAAACAGAAAATTGAAGTGCTGGCCAAGAGTGGCCAGCGGAAAAGTTTACTCTTCGACGATAACCACGGTCTCAATAATCACAGGATCAGCCGGCACATCCTGATGCCCCTTGCGGCTGCCGGTCGGCACAGCCCGGATCTTGTCCAGCACCTCTTTGCCTTCTACAACCTTGCCAAACACCGTGTATCCCCAGCCCTGCATACTCTTGCCGCTGTGGTTGAGGAAATCGTTGTCTTTCACATTGATGAAGAATTGCGCGGTGGCGGAGTGCGGGTCTGAGGTGCGCGCCATCGCGATCGTGCCAAAATCATTTTTCAGGCCATTGTCCGCTTCATTCTCGATGGGCTCACCGCTGGCTTTTTGCTGCATGTTGGTGTCGAAGCCGCCGCCCTGGATCATGAAATTGTCGATCACACGGTGGAAAATAGTGCCGTCGTAGAATCCGTCGCGCGCGTAGTTCAAGAAATTGGCGACGGTTTTTGGCGCTTTTTCAGCGTCCAGTTGGAGTTTTATTTCGCCGAACGTCGTGCGAATGATGACCATGGTGTCTTCCTTGGAGGTGTCTGAATTTAGCCGGGCAATAATACGGACTTTTAGCGTGTAGTAAAACAGCAGGGGCGGGAAAGATGCGCAGAAATGCGAGATTGGTCGGCTCTCGGCGATGAATTGGCTATAAGCCCGGCGGAGTAGTCGCTATAATACGCGACTTTTTTACGGGCGCAGCACACGCATTATGGAAGACCCCCCAGCCAACAACTTCCTGCAAACGATAATCAGCGCGGACCTCGCCAGCGGTCGGGTCAGCACCGTCGTGACGCGATTCCCGCCGGAGCCCAATGGCTATCTGCACATTGGGCACGCCAAATCCATCAGCGTCAATTTCGGGCTGGCGCTGGCCAATAATGGCCGCTGCAACCTGCGTTTTGACGACACCAATCCGGAAAAGGAGTCACAGGCGTTTATCGAGGCTATCGAAGCCGATGTACGCTGGCTGGGATACGAGTGGGACGGAGAAGTGCGTTTTGCATCCTCCTATTTCCAGCAATTGTACGACTGGGCCGTCTATCTGGTGGAGCACGGTGATGCCTATGTCTGCGACCTCACGGCGGATGAAGCCAGGGAATACCGCGGTACGTTGACCGCGCCGGGCCGCAATAGTCCCAATCGCGAGCGCACGGTAGCCGAGAACCTCGATCTACTCGAGCGCATGAAGGCCGGTGAGTTCGACGAGGGCGCAAAGGTATTGCGCGCCAAAATTGACATGGCCTCGCCCAATATGAACATGCGCGATCCCATTCTGTACCGCATCCGCAAAGTGGCGCATCACCAGACGGGCGATGCGTGGGTGATCTACCCCACCTACGATTTCGCGCACGGCCAGGAAGATGCGATTGAGGGCATTACGCATTCCATCTGCACGCTGGAATTTGAGGACCACCGCCCGCTGTACGACTGGTTCCTCGACCATCTCCCGGTTCCCGCCCGGCCCAGGCAGTACGAGTTTGGCAGGTTGAATCCGAGTTACACGGTGACCAGTAAGCGCAAGCTCAAGCAATTGGTGGACCAGGGTGTGGTCAGTGGATGGGACGACCCGCGCATGCCCACGGTTTCCGGCATGCGCCGGCGCGGCTATACACCGGCGGCGATCAGGCGCTTCTGCGACATGATCGGGACCACGCGCAGCGACGGTGTCGTGGACGTGGCGATGCTGGAATTCGCGATTCGCGACGACCTCAACGAGAACGCCACGCGCGGCATGTGCGTGCTCAATCCGCTGAAGGTCGTGCTCACGGATTATCCGGTGGACAGGGTCGAGACTCTCAGCGCAGCGGGCCATCCCAATCGTGACGATCTCGGTGAGCGCGCACTGCCGTTCACGCGTGAGATCTATATCGATGCCGACGATTTTCGCGAGGAGGCCAACAAAAAGTACAAACGCCTGGTGCTGGGCAAGCGTGTGCGCTTGCGCAATGCGTATGTGATCGAGGCGGACGAGGTCGTAAAGAATGACAACGGTGAGATTCTCGCAATCCACGCGCATACGATTCCGGGCACATTGGGCGAGGATCCCGCCGATGGCATAAAGCCCAAGGGCGTCATCCATTGGGTGTCGGCAGCGCAGGGCAGGACGGCGGAAGTTCGCCTCTACGAGCGCCTGTTCAGCCATGAGGCGCCGGACAAGGGCGACAATGCGTTCATGGATCATATCAATCCGGCGTCCCTCACCATCATCAAACAGGCATGGATAGAGCCCGCGCTCGCCGACGCGCAGCCGGAGCAGCATTTCCAGTTTGAGCGCGAGGGCTATTTTGTCGCCGACCGCTACGACCACAGCGCGGCTAAGCCGGTATTTAATCGGACGATAGGCCTGCGCGATACCTGGACCGACGGCTGAGGGCCCGGCAAGATGAGTCTCACACTTTACAATACGATGACCGCGCGCAAGGAAATCTTCGAGCCACTGGTGCCGGACACCGTGACCATGTACGTCTGTGGTCCGACGGTGTACAACCTTGCGCATATCGGCAACGCGCGTCCGGTGGTGGTGTTCGACACGCTGTTTCGTTTACTGCAAACCCAATACGACACCGTGACCTACGCGCGCAATATCACCGACGTGGACGACAAGATCATCGCGGCGGCGCGCGAGGGCGAGCGCAGCATCGAGTCTGTCACCACCGAGTTCACCGCCAAATACCGCGAGGACATGGCGCAGCTGAACGCGCTGCCGCCGACGCTGGAGCCGCATGCCACGCACAATATCGATGCGATGATCGCGCTCACCCGCACGCTGCTCGAAAAAGGCCACGCCTACGAATCCCAGGGCCATGTGCTGTTCGCGGTGGAATCGATGGCTGACTACGGGAAGCTCTCAAAGCGCTCGCTGGACGACATGCTCGCCGGCGCGCGGGTGGAGGTGGCTGATTACAAACGCCATCCCGGCGATTTCGTGCTGTGGAAGCCCGCTGCGGATGAAGATCCCGGGTGGGACAGCCCCTGGGGTCGCGGTCGGCCCGGCTGGCACCTGGAGTGTTCGGCGATGATACGCGCGCACCTCGGCGATACGATTGATATCCACGGTGGTGGGCGCGACCTGATATTCCCGCACCACGAAAATGAGATCGCGCAAAGCCGCTGCGCGCACGGCGGCGACTACGTGCGCTACTGGATGCACAACGCCTACCTGGATATCGACGGCGAGAAAATGTCCAAATCACTGGGCAACTTTCATACCGTCCGCGATTTGCTGCAGAGCTATCGCGGTGAAGTACTGCGTTTTGCACTGCTGTCGGCGCAGTACCGCTCGCCGCTGAATTTCTCCGGGGAGCTGCTGGACCAGGCTCAGGCGACGCTGGACAGCCTCTACAGCACGCTGCGCGAGGTGCAGGACGTTGCCGTGGATATGGAGGTTAATCTCGCAGATGAGCCGTTCTACCACGCACTGAATGACGACCTGAATACGCCGGTGGCGATCGCCGAGATACACGCGTTGTGCAAGCAGTTACACAAAGCCGTGCCGGGTGAGAAGCCCGCTTTAAAGGGGCGAATTCTGGCGGCTGGCAACTTGCTCGGTATCCTGGAGCAGGATGCGGTGGAGTGGCTGCAGAATGCGGCGACTTCCGATGCGATTTCGGCGGCGGCTATTGAGGCGCTGATAGAGGAGCGGCAGGCCGCGAAACTGGCGAGGAATTATGCGCGGGCCGACGAGGTGCGTGAAGAATTGTTGGCGCAGGGCGTGGTGCTGGAGGATTCCCGCGAGGGGACGCGGTGGAAGCGCAAGTCTGATTGAAGCTGTCTGTACCAGGCCGGCTGCTTTGCGTATTGGCAAATTGTTCTGGAAGTGATTGCTGGTTTTTGCAGTGGTATTATGCAGGTCGACGAGGATGGTTCGGGCGAGCGGGTTCGGCCGCCGGGTGTGCAATTCCTTCGCTTCCCCGATACTCGCGAAGAAATTGCACACCCGACACCCGAACCCTCGTTTCGTGCCATCGTCAGGATCGCTACATCAGCTAGACGCTCGGAACAAGGCTTCGGGTGGGAACGCCACTTGGTCTGCGAGTATCGCGGAATGCCCAGGCCCAAGTTGGCATTGTGCCCTCCTATAAATCGGTTCCTATCGAAGACGAACCACGGGAGGATGTCCTTTGCTGCGTCGGGAAGCCGGTGAAACCTTTCCTATGACCTGACAACGTCGATTTCGCCAGGAGCCGACTACTGGCACCAACCGAAAACGCCGCAATCGACCGGGACGGATTCAACCCAGGCTTTTCTCACCCGACATCACACTCTGCAAGATCAGCGTATTGATCGTCATCGGCCCAACACCACCGGGCACCGGTGTGTAAGCCGAAGCTTTATTCACCAACGCAGACAGCTCGATATCGCCCACGCCACCGGGGTGGTAGCCCGCGTCCACCACCACCGCGCCGTCCTTGACCCAGTCCGCCTTGATGAACTCCGGCTTGCCCACCGCGCCCACCAGAATGTCGGCCTGCGCGACGATACCGGGAAGATTTTTGGTGCGCGAGTGGCAGATCGTCACGGTTGCATTTTTTTGCAATAGCATCATCGCCATTGGTTTGCCAAGGATGGGACTGCGGCCGACGACGACGGCGTGCTTGCCTTCGATCTCGATGCCGTAGTGTTCGAGGATGCGCATGATGCCTTGCGGCGTGGCGCAACCGTAGGCGTCCTCGCCCATCGCCATGCGTCCGAAACCCAGGCAGGTCACGCCGTCCACGTCCTTGCCCAGGGCGATGGCGTCAAAGCAGGCGCGCTCGTCTATTTGTTCTGGCACCGGGTGCTGCAGCAGGATGCCATGCACGTCGGGATCATTGTTCAGCCCATGGATTTTTGCCAGCAGTTGCTCTGTGGAAGTGGACGAGGGCAATTCCACGGCCAGCGATTCCATGCCGACCCTGCGGCAGGCATTGCCCTTCATTTTTACGTAGGTGGCGGAGGCCGGGTCGTCGCCGACCAGGATGGTCGCCAGAATCGGTGTCCTGCCCCCGGAGCGGGCTTTCAGGCGTTCTACCCGAGCCAGTAGTTCGGCCTCGGATTGCGCCGCCAGGGATTTGCCGTCGAGAACGAGTGCAGCCATGCGATGGACCCTCAATGATCGATGTTCGTTGGATGTTGGCTATGGACGTTGAACAGGTTGTGGGCACCTACGGACGATGTGCGCTGTTGCCCCCCCATTGCAGGGGCGGCATTGTCCCATGCGAGCTTGTATCAGTGAAGGACTCGGCGTAAGTTTGCCGCAGGGCAGCGCGATTTTTGGCGTTGACGCTTGTCGGAGGGCTGAGTATCATGCGCCCTCCTGAAAATCAGGGCTGGCGGCAACGCCCGCAGATACACATCAGTACGCAAGTTTGTAAGCACATCGGGGTATAGCGCAGTCTGGTAGCGCGCCTGCTTTGGGAGCAGGATGTCGGGAGTTCGAATCTCTCTACCCCGACCAACTTTTCAAGCCACGCTTCAAACCCACGGCATTGGGCCCATCATTGCTACCAGCACTACACTCCACTATCGTATCGTGCGTACGGTATAGGAGTCACAGCCATTTCGCATATCCAGGCCATCATCAACGGCGCCATCTTCACCGGTGAAACGCTGTTGCGTGATCATGCCGTGCTCATCGCAGGCGAGCGCATCGCCGCCGTGGTGGAGCAGCAGCAGCTACCGGCAAACATCCCGGAGATATATGACCTCAAGGGCGGCACGCTGCTGCCGGGTTTTATCGATCTGCAGGTCAACGGCGGTGGCGGGGTGCTGTTCAATGCCGCGCCTACGGTGGAAAGCCTGCGTAGTATCGGTGCCGCGCACCGGCAATTTGGCACCACCGGATTTCTTCCGACACTGATCACCGACAGTTTCGCCGTGATGCGACAGGCAGTAGCTGCCGTTGAGCAGGCGATCCTTGAAGGCGTGCCCGGCGTACTCGGTATACATCTGGAAGGCCCATTCCTGAATCCGCTGCGCAAGGGCGCGCATGATGCCGGCAAATTTTGCCTTCTGGATCAGGAAGGGTTCGAGATTGTCACGTCGCTGGCGGCCGGCAAAACGCTCGTCACACTGGCACCTGAACTGACCTCCACGGACATGATCAGGCGCCTGGTAGCGCAGGGCGTGATCGTCTGCGCCGGCCACAGCGCCGCCACCTATGAGCAGGCCCGAGATGCCATCGTCGCCGGTGTCAGCGGCTTCACGCATGTGTACAACGCAATGACGCCGCTGCAGAGCCGCGAGCCGGGCATGGTGGGCGCCGCGCTGGCGGATAGCGACACCTGGTTTGGCATCATCGCCGATGGCCACCACTGTCACCCGGCGGCTTTTCGCATAGCAGTGGCAGCCAAACAAGCCGGTGGAGCGGTGCTGGTGACAGATGCGATGCCCACGGTTGGCGCGCAGGACGCGGCTTTTGTGCTCAATGACGAGACACTGGTCGCGCGCGAGGGGCGCATCGTAAACGCCGCTGGCATGCTGGCGGGTTCCGATCTGGATATGTTGTCCGCCGTGAACAACGCCACTGCTTTCGCCGGGTTGGACTGGTTCGAAGCGGTGCGCATGGCCACAAGCTACCCGGCCAGGGCCCTGGGGCTTGAGGGTGAAGTGGGTGCGATCAAAGCGGGCTGTCGGGCCAGTGTGTTGGCACTGGATGGCGCGCGTCGCATTCGCGCCAGCTGGATCGACGGCGTCAGGGTTTAGCCGCCACCCATTCGATCGCATTCAGCACCAGTTCGCGAGCATTGTCGTTGTTCCAGTTGGCATGGTAATGGCCGCCGGTGTAGCCAAAGCCACGGCCACCGTTGTCGCGTTCATACGCCCAGGCAACTACTTGGGGCACACCGTCCGCGACCATCTGGCGCACAGCATCATTACCGCTGTGGGGCCCGTCCCAGCGGTCCATGGTCGAGGGTGGCGCAATGGCGCTCAGTATCGGCGTCACGCCACGCTCCACAAAACGCATATTGAAGTACCACTCATCCTCCAGAGTGAACGGTTCGACGCCGCGTAGGATGGGATGCTGCGGCAGTTCAGTGAATGTTGCGGTCCATGTGGGGTTGACCGACCACCAGGTTTCAAAATAACCGCCTATCGCCCGCAGTAGCGCTGTAGCCGAAGGGCTGCCCTTCGGCACCTCGACACAATAGTGCAGTGCGACGACACCGACGCCGGCATCCAGCAGGCGATTGAATGTCGAAAGGTGCTCATTAATCAGGTGCGTGTCTCCGCCGTCGCAATACAGCACCAACGCATCTGCACCCTCAAAGACCGTTTCATCGTCTGGCCAGCCGCCGTAGACGTTGATGGTCTCAAAGGAGGGGTGTCGCTCGCGCAGCGCGTCGGATAACAACTCTGAGCCTGCCTTGTGTTCATGGGCGCCCGGCAAGTGGCTGTCCGGTCCCGCCAGGAAGACGACTTTCGCAGTGCGCGCACTGGCAGAATTCGCCGGATGTGCCGTCACGGTAACCTCTGGCGCCTGACAGCCTGCGAGCAACAATGGGAGCAACAGCGCGAGCAATCCAGGGCAGAGTCCCCATCGGGAAGTAATTGCGAGACTGTGCATGGATACCACCTTTTTATTCAAGCATTCTTCAGTGCCTCATGATAGGCAAGCCCTTGTGAGCGATTCAAGCAGAGGCGTGAACAGTGAGAGTGATGCGCCTACACGCGACGATAGCGCTGTCATCTGGCTTAAACTTGACACCCATGGACGGCTAAAGCTACCATGCGCGCCGCGTGAACAGTGGTGTCTGGGCGTGAATCCTCGCTTCCGGCAGAATCCCAACGCCAATGGTCAGGACGTTCAACCCGCTTTTCAACATCGCAATGGTGACCGTAGCTCAACAGGTAGAGCACCGGATTGTGACTCCGGAGGTAGCGGGTTCAAGACCCGTCGGTCACCCCATATTTCGCTGTTCCATCGAACCGCATTGGGGGTATAGCTCAGCTGGATAGAGCACCGGCCTTCTAAGCCGATGGTCGCAGGTTCGAATCCTGCTACTCCCGCCACCACCCGGCGTTCTGTATCCCCCAGGGCGTTAGCGCCGAGAGCTCCCGCAATACCTGCCGTGGACAGCTGATGACAACTGGCTGCTCAATGCAATGACAGGGCGCAGGACATGAAGCTATCCGTTATCGTGCCAATACTCAATGAAGCGCAGCAAATGCCACACCTTCTGGCCGATTTGCAACCGCTGCAGCGACAGGGCTGGGAGGTCATTGTAGTGGACGGCGGCAGCGCGGATGGATCGTACGCGATAGCGCAGGCCTCCGGTTTTACGGTACTGCAGTCCGCGCAAGGTCGCGCCCGGCAAATGAATGCCGGAGCGGGTGTGGCAAATGGCGATGTACTGCTGTTTCTGCATGCCGACACGCGATTACCGCAAGGCGCCGCCGCGTTGATTGACCAGGCGCTGCGCAGCCGCACACGCTGTTGGGGACGCTTCGATGTGTGCATTTCCGGGCAGGCATGGATGCTGCGCGTGGTGTCTAGCTGCATGAATTGGCGCTCGCGTCTAACCGGCATCGCGACCGGCGACCAGGCGATCTTTGTGCTGCGCAGTGCGTTTGAGGCAGTGCAGGGCTTCCCCGATCAACCCATCATGGAAGACATAGAAATCTCAAAGCGCCTCGGTCGCCTCTCGCGCCCGGCCTGCATTGGACATTGCGTCACCACGTCTGGCCGTCGCTGGGAGACACGCGGCGTTTGGCGCATGATTCTATTAATGTGGCGGTTGCGTTGGCAGTATTGGCGTGGCGTACCGGCACATCAACTCGCGCGGCTGTATCAGTGAACACGTCAATTGATCAGTGCATAAGGCCGCTGCGAATCGTAATCTTTGCCAAAGCACCCCGGCCCGGACTCGCTAAAAGCCGGTTGATCCCTGCGCTTGGCAGCGATGGCGCCGCCGCGCTTGCGCGTCGCTTTTTGGCGCATACGCTGGATACCGCCCTCGCCGCCAGCGTGGGAACGGTTGAGCTGTGCGTGACGCCTGCGATGACTGACCCGATCTGGCAGTCGCTTGGCATTCCCGCCGCGGTGCAACTGACGGATCAGGGCGAAGGCGATCTGGGCGAGCGTATGGCGCGCGCCACCCGGCGCGTCACAGGTTCCGGGGAGGCCGTCCTGTTCATTGGCACAGACTGCCCTGGATTGGGCGCCGTGGAACTGCAGGCGGCGGCGCAGTCACTACAACTATGTGATGCCACGCTGTTTCCTGCCGCAGACGGTGGATATGCCTTGCTCGGCCTGAATCGATTTCACGCGTCGGTGTTTTCAGGTATTTCCCGGAGCACTGAAACCGTCACCCTCGAAACGCTGGATCGCCTGGAAAATCTGGGGTGGTCCGTGCAATGCCACCCGCCGCTGCACGACATTGATGAACCTGCCGATTTGCAGTGGTTGCCGAAAGACTGGCTGGCCGACATCCGCAGCTAGCCACGGATGCGTAGTCACTGCTCGCCTCCCTGTCTATCGAATTCCCAACATGGCAGGGAATGCTCCGATTCCACTTACTATCTGCGTAAGTGTTGTAACAAATCCCATTGGTATGCATCTACAAAGCGTTGTTAAATGGGTTTGCCCATAGAGTTGTCTTGGAAAACAGGATTGCCAGAATGCATGCCACATTGCCATTGCTCGAGGTCTCTGACTTTCCGCCAATTCGCCGGCGTCAGTTGGACACCTTGCAGGTAAACCTCGGCTACCGTTGTAACCAGTCTTGCGTGCACTGCCATGTCAATGCGGGACCTACCCGCACGGAAATGATGGACGCGACAACACTGCGGTTGATACCCGAGGTTCTGCGGGTGCGGGGTATCCGAACGCTTGATCTCACCGGTGGCGCGCCAGAACTCCACGATGGATTTCGCGGCCTCGTGGAAGTTGCGAGGGATATCGGCGTGCACGTCATCGACCGCTGTAACCTGACAATTCTGTTCGAACCCGGACAGCACGATCTGCCGGCGTTTCTTGCCAGCCATCAGGTGGAGGTGGTGGCATCGCTCCCGTGTTACTCGCTCGAGAACGTGGACAAACAGCGCGGTGATGGCGTTTTCGAGAAAAGTATTGTCGCGTTACAACGACTCAACTCGCTCGGTTACGGCCAGCAAGGCTCGGGGCTCAAGCTGAATCTGGTGTACAACCCCTCAGGGCCGGTGCTGCCTCCCGACCAGGCAACGCTGCAAGAGGACTACAAGCGCGAGTTGTTCAGGCAATTTGGCATTGTGTTCGATACACTCTACGTTCTGGCAAACATGCCTATCCAGCGATTTGGATCGACGCTCATTTCCAAAGGCCAGTTCCACGACTATTTACAGTTGTTGAAAGACAACTACCAGCCTGCGAACCTGGACAGTGTCATGTGCCGCAGCATGATCAGCGTCGATTGGCGCGGTGGGTTATCGGATTGTGATTTCAACCAGCAACTCGGATTGCCCCTTGGGGGCAGAAGTCATCCGCACTTGCGCGATCTTTTGCGCGATGACGTTGAGGGAGCGAACATCAGCGTTGCGGCGCATTGCTTCGGCTGCACTGCTGGCCAGGGAAGCAGCTGTGGCGGCGCTCTCGTGCAGCAACCGCAATGAAGAAGACCGCGCTCGTAGTTGTACTAGGGTCGCTGATCGCGGCATTTTTCCTCCTCGATTTGCACCATGTCCTCACGCTTGACGGCATCAAGGCAAGCCTTGGGGAGTTTCAGGACTGGCGCGCCGCCTCTCCGTTATTGGCGGCGGGCGCCTTTTTTTCGGTCTATGTATTCGTGACAGCCTTGTCACTGCCCGGAGCCGCCATCATGACGCTGGTGGGAGGTGCGTTGTTTGGTTTGTTTTGGGGCACCGTCGTCATCTCGTTTGCATCGAGTATCGGCGCATTACTGGCCTTCCTTGCCTCACGCTACCTGTTGCAGGACACCGTACAGTCAAGATTCGGCGATCGCCTAAAAGCCCTGAATGCAGGCATGGAGAAGGACGGGGCTTTCTACCTTTTCACCTTGCGCCTGGTGCCAATCTTTCCGTTCTTCATCATTAACCTGCTGATGGGGCTGACTCCCATAAGGGCGCGCACCTTCTACTGGGTAAGCCAGGTTGGCATGCTCGCAGGTACACTGGTCTATGTGAATGCAGGCACCCAGCTGGCGCAACTCCAGAGTTTGTCGGGGATTCTGTCACCCGGCCTGATTTTTTCGTTTGTCCTGCTCGGAGTATTTCCCCTTGTTGCGCGTAAAGTGACGGCGATTATCCAGGGGCGCCGTGTGTATGCGAAATGGCAGAAACCCGCCAGGTTTGATCGCAACCTGGTGGTCATTGGCGCCGGCGCCGGTGGCCTGGTGGCTTCCCTTATCGCAGCGACTGTCAAGGCAAAGGTAACGCTGGTGGAGGCCCACAAAATGGGTGGCGACTGCCTCAACTACGGCTGCGTACCCAGTAAGGCACTGATACGCAGCGCAAAGCTGGCGCATCAACAACGGCATGCGGACAAATATGGACTGCAGCCCGTGACTCCCGTCATCCCTTTCAGGAAAGTCATGGAACGTATTCATGATGTGATTGCCGAAATAGAACCTCACGATAGCGTTGAGCGCTACACCGGGCTGGGTGTTGACGTGTTGCAGGGTTACGCGAAAATCATAGATCCCTGGACTGTTGAGGTTGCCCTCAACTCAGGCGGCACCCGGCGATTGACGACGCGCAGTATTGTGATCGCCGCAGGTGCCAGGCCCTTTGTACCGCCTCTGCCCGGTATGGAAGAGGTGGGGTATGTCACCAGTGACACACTTTGGGACGCGTTTGCGCAGCTTGATAGTGCTCCCGCGCGGCTGGTTGTGCTCGGTGGCGGTCCCATTGGCTGCGAACTGGCCCAGAGCTTCGCCCGCCTCGGCTCGCAGGTTACGCAGATTGAAATGTTGCCGCGCATCATGATCCGCGAGGACGAGGATGTGTCGACACTCGCCAGGGCGTCGTTGGAGCGCGATGGCGTCAGGGTGTTAACCGGCCATAAGGCTCTGCGTTGCGAGCGTGATGGGGATACCAAGGTCATTGTCGTCGAGCACGCCGGACAAGAACTGCGAGTGGCTTTTGACCAGATGATTTGTGCTGTCGGCCGGGTCGCCCGGCTCGAGGGCTATGGGCTGGAAGAACTGGGCATTGAAACCGGACGCACGGTAATCAGCAATGACTATCTCCAAACGCTCTATCCCAATATTTTCGTCGCCGGTGACGTTGCAGGCCCCTTCCAGTTCACACACGTGGCCGCCCATCAGGCCTGGTACGCGGCGGTCAACGCGTTGTTCGGCCACCTTAAGAAATTCAAAGCGGACTACAGGGTGATTCCCTGGGCAACATTTATAGAGCCCGAAGTAGCGCGGGTCGGGCTCAACGAACAAGAGGCAAGGGAGCAGGGAATCCCCCATGAAGTCACCCGTTACGGCATTGACGACCTTGACCGGGCCATTGCCGACAGCGCGGCCTGCGGCTTTGTCAAAATCCTGACCGTGCCCGGCAAGGACCGTATTCTTGGTGTCACCATCGTTGGCGAACACGCGGGCGATTTGCTGGCCGAGTTTGTACTGGCGATGAAACACGGTCTTGGCCTGAGTAAAATTCGGGGCACCATCCATACCTACCCCACGTGGGCCGAGGCCAACAAATACGCGGCCGGCGAATGGAAGCGAGGGCATGCGCCGCACACGATCCTGGCGTTGCGTGAGGGTTACCACAGCTGGCGCAGGGGCGCATAATCTGGACTTGCAGCCACCTCGCTATTGACGCAAAATGCTCGCCCTCTGCGAGCATTGCCTCGCAGGCGCTATGGTGATCCAGGCGGTCCCCTCGCAACGATAGGTAGTGAACCCCGCCAGGCCCGGAAGGGAGCAACGGTAGTTACCGACTCGTGTGCCGGGGTGTGGCTGTCTGGGTCGCCTCCATTTTTTTGGTCCGGCCGCCTGCGGTTTCTGTCACTCTCGTGCTGGTGTATCCTGTTTCTTTTATTACGAGCGTAAGGCACATCTGGGATGTCGTATCAGGTTCTGGCGCGAAAATGGCGACCGAAATCCTTCCGTGAGATGGTGGGCCAGGAGCATGTGCTCCAGGCGCTGGTGAATGCGCTGGATCGCGATCGGCTGCACCACGCCTATCTGTTCACGGGCACCAGGGGTGTCGGCAAAACTACGATAGCCCGGATACTCGCCAAGTGCCTCAATTGCGATGTCGGCGTGAGCTCGGAACCCTGCGGCACCTGCTCATCCTGCCTGGAGATCGCTGAAGGGCGCAGTGTTGATCTGCTGGAAGTCGACGCAGCATCGCGCACCAAGGTCGAGGATACGCGCGATCTGCTGGACAACGTCCAGTACCTGCCGACACGCTCGCGCTATAAAATCTACCTGATTGACGAAGTCCACATGCTGTCCTCGCACAGTTTCAACGCGCTGTTGAAAACGCTGGAAGAACCGCCGCCGCACGTCAAATTCCTGCTCGCCACCACGGATCCGCAGAAATTGCCCGCCACCGTGCTGTCGCGCTGCCTGCAGTTCAATCTGAAGAATATGCCACCCGAACAGATTGTCGGGCACCTGGGCAGGGTGTTGGACCAGGAAATGGTGAGTTTCGAGGAGCCCGCGCTCTGGTTATTGGGCAGGGCCGCCGCCGGCAGTATGCGCGATGCGCTGAGCCTGACGGACCAGGCCATCGCTTTCGGCGCAGGGAAAGTCAATGAGACTGACGTGCGCAGCATGCTCGGCACGGTGGATATGGGCCATGTCTTTGAATTGCTGGAGGCGGTCGGCGAGGACGACGCATCGAAGGTGCTGGGCATCGTGCAACATATGTCGGAGTTCGCGCCGGATTATGCAGGCAGCCTGGATGAGCTGTTATCGCTGATTCACCGCGTGGCGATCGCGCAGGTGGTGCCAGACGCCATCGACAACCACGCGGGCGATGCGGCGCGCGTGGCGCAGATTGCGCGCAGCATTACGGCGGAGGATGCGCAGTTGTTCTACCAGATGGCGCTGAACGGCAAACGCGATATCGCGCTGTCGCCCGATCCGCGCCGTGGCTTTGAGATGATATTGCTGCGCATGCTGGCGTTTCGCCCGGTCGCCGTGATCGATGAAAGTGTGCGGCCGGAAGATTTGCAGAGCGTGGCTGCGCCGGTTGTTGCTGGCGGGGAGGCCGGCGCTTCCGCAAAAAAGCCACCTGAAGTACCTCGCACCGCTGTCGCGAGCAGTGCGGGCCAGGGTGCAGGGAACAATGGCGTCACGGACCATAGTGCCACGGATCTGCACGTCACGGACAAGACCGCCAGGGACAATCACGCCGCAGACAAGCGTCCCGCGGCGATGGAGGAACGCGCACCTGATCCCAAGCTTGAGCATGGCGTCAAAGCGGTTCCATCTGACACGAAGCCGGGCGCGCAGGAAATGGCCGCAACTGCTGTTTTCCCGCTGCACGATCTCAGTGGCGACAGCTGGTGGCAATTGCTTGCAGAGCTGGGATTGACGGGTATCGTGTACAACATCGCCTCGCATTGTGAATTGCGCCAGCGCGAAGGCGATCACCTGCAGTTCGTGCTGGACCGTTCGCATGCGGCACTGTTCAACGACAGCCACAGCGATAAATTACGCCTGGCGCTGCAGAACTATTTTGGCCATCCGGTCACGGTGTCGGTGGAACTGGGTGCGCCGAGTGGCGAGACGCCAGCGATGCGTGGGCAGCGACTTGCCGCACTACGGCAGGCAGAGGCCGTGATTGCGATCGAAGCCGATCCGCAATTGCAGGCGCTGATCGCGCGCTTTGATGGTGAGCTGGATCGTTCATCCATACACCCCACGGATGGGTGAGCAACAGTGAGGAACCTACATGAAACCTAGTATTTCAGACCTGATGAAGCAGGCGCAGAACATGCAGGCCGAACTGCAGAAGGCGCAGGAGGAAATGGCCAAAGCCGAGGTGGTGGGCGAGGCGGGTGCGGGCCTGGTCTGTGTGGTGATGACCGGACGGCACGATGTCCGGCGCGTATCCATTGACGATGCGGTGTTGGCGGAGGATAAAGAAGTGCTTGAGGACTTGCTGGCCGCCGCCGTTAATGATGCGGTGCGTAAAATAGAAGCTCGCAATCGGGATGCGATGTCCGGCGTGGCCTCGGGCTTGAACCTGCCCGCTGGCTTCAAGTTGCCGTTCTGAGCCTGGTTTAGAGATTCCCGATGAAATTCAGCCCCGCCCTGGAAAACCTGATCGATGCGCTGCGCTGCCTGCCGAGCGTAGGCCCGAAGTCCGCGCAGCGCATGACGCTGCACCTGCTGGAGCGCGATCGGGAAGCGGCTCTGACGCTGGCTGCGGCACTGCGAGAGGCTGTGGAAAAAGTCGGTCACTGCAGCCTCTGTCGCAATTTTACCGAACTCGATATCTGTGAGATCTGCTGTGATCCGCGGCGCGATAAAACCATCGTGTGTCGTGGAGACGCCGGCGGACGTCCTGGCTATTGAACAGAGTGCCAGTTTTCGCGGCCTGTATTTTGTGCTGATGGGGCACCTGTCGCCCATCGATGGCATCGGCCCGGCGGAAATCGGCCTGGAAGCGTTTCAACAGCGCGTTATTGACGAAGGCATAGAGGAAGTGATCCTGGCCACAAATCCCACTGTTGAAGGTGAAGCGACGGCGTATTACCTGACCGACATGCTGTCGCCGGTCGGGGTCCGCGTGTCGAGAATCGCGCACGGCGTGCCGCTCGGCGGTGAACTGGAGTATGTCGATGGCTCCACTCTGGCGCATGCCCTGTCCGGGCGGCGGCCGGTGGCCTGAGCGATGCGCTGGCAACTGATCGAGTCCGACGACGCGCTGCAACAGCTGTTGGCGCAGACCGCCGACTGCGAAGTGGTGATGGTCGACACCGAATTTATGCGTCGCAACACCTTTTATCCCGAGGTTGCGCTGGTGCAGTTGTGTTTTGCGTCGGGTGACGCACACCGTGGCATACCGGATAACATGGCCTGGCTGATCGACCCGCTTACCATCAACGACCCAACGCCGTTGGCTGCGCTGTTCAGCAACCCGGCGGTGCTGAAGGTCCTGCACTCCGGCAGTGAGGATCTGGAGGTGTTCCAGCGCTGGCTGGGGGTGTTGCCGCAACCGCTGTTCGACACGCAGCGCGCAGCGGCGCTGCTCAATATTGGCTTTGGGATAGGGTATCGCGCGCTGGTGCAGGATTTCTGCGGCGTTGATATCCCCAAGGGCGAGACGCGCTCCGACTGGTTGCAGCGACCGCTCACCGAGTCCCAGTGTGAATACGCAGGGCTGGACGTGACCTGGTTGCTGCCTGTCTGGCGTGAGCTCCATGCACGTTGTGCGCGTGAGAACAAGTTGCCATGGGTGCTGGCGGACGGTCGCGATGCCACGCGCGCGCTGGGAACGGAAAATGACGAAGGTTACAAGCGGATCAAGACCGCCTGGAAATTGAATCGCAGGCAGCTTGGTAACCTGGCTGCCGTGTGCCGCTGGCGCGAGGACACCGCCAAGCGGCGCGACAAACCGCGCGGCTGGATCATCGACGACCCGACCTGCTTTCGCCTGGCGTTGGACGAGCCTGATACATTGGCAGCGCTGGGTAAAATAGACGACATTCCGAGCCAGGTAGTGCGCCGCTACGGCGAGGAACTGTTGGCGCTGTTACACGCACAACGCGATGCGAGTGAGCAGGATCTGCCGCAGCCGCTGTCGCCGCCGCTCAATGCGACGCAGCGCGATCTGGTGAAGTCGTTGAAGTCCCGCGTGCGCGACATCGCAGCCAGCTTGTCGATCGCGCCGGAAGTACTGGTGCAGAGCAAGGATTACGACCTGTTGTTGCGCGAGGCATCCGGCGAGGCAATCGAGCCGCCGGTGCATTGGTTGGGCTGGCGCGAGCAGACTGTTTTCGCACCGTTGCGACAGGCCCTTGCTGGACAGAATACGTGAGCATGCTCTGCCAGGTATTTCGAAGTTCGCGCCAGCAGGAAATGTACCTGTACGTGGAAAAATCCCGCGGCTTGGATGCGGTGCCGGACGAATTGTTGGCCCGATTTGGTACGCCAACCCCGGTGATGGTGTTGTTACTCACGCCCGAACGCAGTCTGGCCAGGGCCGAATCCAGCGCCGTGCTTGCCAGTATCGAGCAGCAGGGTTTCTACCTGCAGATGCCACCGACACCGTCGCAATTACTGCAGCGGGAGCGTGGCAATGCATGACGCGGGAATAAACGACGCAGGATTGGCTGGCGCTGGCGTGGGCCAGTGGTGGCACGAGAAAACACTGGATGAACTGAGTGCGAGTGAATGGGACGCGTTGTGCGACGGCTGTGCCAAATGTTGCCTGCACAAATTCGAGGATGCGGATAGCGGTGAAGTGTATTACACCGCGGTACACTGTCGTTATCTCAACGCGCAGACGTGTCGCTGCACGGATTTCGCCCATCGCTCGATGCTCGCGCCCGATTGCCTGGACCTGCGCACCGCCGATTGGGCGAGTATTGATTGGCTGCCAGGCACCTGCGCCTATCGGCTGCGCGCGCAGGGCAAGCCGCTGCCGCAATGGCACCCGCTGGTCAGCGGCAGCAGGGAGTCGGTGCACGTTGCGGGGATGTCAGTTCGCGGTCGCTCTATATCCGAAGAGTACGTACACCCGGACGGCATCGAAGAACATATTGTGCACTGGGTAGATCAGGAGAATCCTCATGCTAACTGACAATGCCTATCTCACCGCCATCTATATTTATGTCGGCGCGGCGATTGTGCTGCTGCTGTATCTCGCCTGGTGGCTCGGTCGGCACTGGCGCCCCGGCTGGGTCACGTTGGTGGTGCTGGTGCTGGCGGCGCTGTTGCTGACACCCGCCTACCCGAAATCAGGCGTCAGCACGATGGCACCTGCGCTCATTGTGGCGGCTTTCCAGATTGCGACGCAGGGCGTAGACGCGGCCAACCATGCGTTGCGTCCATTGATCTTTATGTCAGGGTTGGCGATTGTTTTTGCGTTGCTGCTTAACGTGACACTGTTCCGCCGCCGCCGGGTGCGCAAGCCACCGCCGGCCAAGCCGGCGAGGCCGGTCGTGCGGCGAGCTTGATGCTCGTGCTGGCGACCGGTCGTGCTGCGCGCCCAACAGCCGCGCAGTATTGATCTGCCTGCCGCCAATCTGTACCCTGTTTTCCTTTTAGCCGACAACTGAGTGAATTCCACTATGAAATTTCAAGGCACCGAACGCTATGTCGCCACAGACGATTTACGGATGGCGGTCAACGCCGCAGTGGCGCTGGAGCGCCCGCTGCTGATCAAGGGCGAGCCTGGTACCGGTAAAACCATGTTGGCCGAGGAAGTGGCGCTCGGGCTGGGCAAGCGCCTGATCCAGTGGCACATCAAATCGACCACCAAGGCGCAGCAGGGTCTGTATGAATACGACGCGGTGTCGCGGCTGCGGGACTCGCAACTCGGCGATGAAAAGGTCCACGATATCGCCAATTACATCAAGCGCGGCAAACTGTGGGAGGCTTTCGCTTCCGACGAGCAGGTGGTGCTGCTGATCGACGAGGTCGACAAGGCCGACATCGAGTTTCCCAACGATTTGCTGGTCGAGCTCGATCGCATGGAGTTCTTTGTCTACGAGACGGGCGAGACGATCAAAGCCAAGAAACGACCAATTATCATCATCACCAGCAACAACGAGAAAGAGCTGCCCGACGCTTTCCTGCGGCGCTGCTTCTTCCACTTCATCAATTTCCCCGATCGCAACACGATGCGCGAGATTGTCGATGTTCACTATCCCAACATCGCCAATGAACTGGTGGCGGAAGCGATGGAAGTGTTCTTCGACGTGCGCTCGATTCCCGGCCTGAAGAAGAAACCGTCTACTTCGGAATTGATCGACTGGCTGAAGTTGTTGATGGCGGATGATATACCCGACGCGATTCTGAAGAACCGCGACCCGAGCAAGGCAATTCCACCGTTGTACGGCGCGTTGCTGAAGAATGAGCAGGACGTACACCTGCTGGAGCGCCTGGCGTTCATGCACCGCAGAGAAAAGCGGTAGCGGTCTAATCAGGCAAGCGTTCTGGAGCTGACATGCTGATTAATTTTTTCCATGGACTCAAAGACGCCGGCGTGCCGGTGACGACGCGCGAGTTGCTGGATCTGCTCGAAGGGCTGAAAAAGCACGTCGTGTTCGCGGATATTGACGAGTTCTATTATTTCAGCCGCACCTGCATGGTCAAGGACGAGAAGTATTTCGACAGGTTTGACCGTGCGTTCAGTTTGCACTTCAAGGAGCTGGAAGCGCTGGATGACATTATCGAAGCGCTGATTCCCGACGATTGGCTGCGCTCGGAATTCCTCAAGAACCTCACCGATGAAGAAAAAGCCAAGATCGAGTCGCTCGGGGGCCTAGAAAAGCTGATCGAGGAATTCAAGAAGCGTCTGGAGGAACAAAAGAAGCGGCACGAAGGCGGCAACAAATGGATTGGTACCGGCGGTACCTCGCCCTTCGGGCAGGAGGGTTTTCACCCGGAAGGCATACGTGTCGGGCCCAACGGCCGGAACAAAAAAGCTGTCAAAGTCTGGGACAAGCGCGAATACAAGAACCTTGATGACAACGTGCAACTTGGCACTCGCAATATCAAGATTGCGATGCGCCGGTTGCGCAAGTTTGCCCGCACCGGTGCCGCCGATGAGCTGGACCTGGACGATACGATCAGTTCCACCGCGCGCAACGCCGGTCTGCTGGACATCAAGATGGTGCCGGAGCGGCACAATGCGGTGAAGGTGTTGTTGTTTCTGGATGTGGGCGGTTCGATGGACCCGCATGTCAAGGTCTGCGAGGAGTTGTTTTCCGCGGCGCGCAGTGAGTTCAAGCATCTGAAGAGTTTTTACTTCCACAATTTCCTCTACGAGAGCGTGTGGAGCAACAATATCCGCCGCCACAATGAGCGCACGCAGCTGCTCGATATCCTGCACAAGTACAGCCACGACTATAAAGTCGTGTTTGTGGGCGACGCGTCGATGTCGCCGTATGAAATCGTGCAGCCGGGCGGCTCGGTGGAGCATTGGAACGAGGAATCCGGCGAGATGTGGATGCGCCGTGTACGGGATGTCTACGATAAGGTGATCTGGCTGAATCCGGTGCCGGAGGAAGATTGGCAGTACACGCAATCGGTGGCGATCACGCACCAGCTGATGGAGGGCCATATGTACCCACTTACGCTGCGCGGCATGGAAGAGGGCATGGCCTACCTTTCCAAATAGGTGGCGTAGGCGATCAGGCTTGCAGTGACGGCGACGTTCAGCGACTCCACGCCGTTGCGCATCGGGATCGACAGACGTAAATCGGCGAGTGCGCCGACCGCCGCACTCACGCCTTCGGTTTCATTTCCCAACACGTAAATGCAGAAGTTTTGTTCCCTGTGCCCAAACAGAGAGTGTGTCGCCTGCGCCTCCAGCGCACACACCTGCGCGCCGTGTTCCTGGCAGCGTTTCAGCGCCTCCGGCAGGCTGGCGCACAGCAGCAGTGGCGCCCGGTACAACGTGCCTGCGCTGGCCTTTATCACCAGCGGACCCAGGGCCGCCGTACCTTTGCGTGGCAGCAGTATGCCGTCGATGGCGCCGGCTGCCGCCGAGCGGATGATCATGCCCAGGTTTTGCGGATTGGTGATGCCATCGAGAGCCAGTAGTCGACGCGGTTGCGCCGCGGGCTCAGCGAGGAAATCATCGAGCTGGCGAAACGAGGGACACAGCACATCCACGGCTACGCCCTGGTCCTGCTTGCCATTTTTGGAGATACGCGCCAGTTCCCCACGGCTGTGGATTTTGATGGGAACACCCAAGCGCTTGGCGCTCTTTATGATCTCGCCGACGATACCGCCTTCCCGATTATTCTCGGCCAAGTGCAGGGCATGGCAGACCAGTGTTTCATTCTGCAGCGTTTCCAACACGGGATTGCGGCCGTAGACCGTCAACACGCGATCGAAGAATGCTCGCTTTTCGGTGTAGTCAGACGAGTCGGACATGGGAAGCTATCGGTGTAGGGTAAATAGGCGGTCGCAGATAGCGGCACGCAGGCTCACGTAACAGTGTCGCGACCACTCGCCAGCGCGGTGACACGATCCGCCGATTCCTTCATTCGCGCCGCAATCTCCTCTACCTGCGCCCCGGTAATCGCCTTGTCCAAAGAGCCGGCGACGAAGCACATCACGGGCAGTTCCTTGAAGGCGAATACGGGCACAGTGATGGTGCTGACTTCGTAGCGCGCCTTGGGATCAATGCGGTCGAGGTGGTAGTGCTCATCGCATAAATCGTGTTGATATCGGTTGGCCGCCTCGTCCAGCTCCGGCAGGCTCCAGGAATTGTGGATGCGCGTCAATTCGGCGCGCAGCGCCACTTCTGTCTGGGTTTTCAGGCTGACTTCATAGCCACGCGCGCGGATCGCAATCAGCGACACGCGCAGTTTCTGGTCCAGCTTTTCGTTGTAACCGCCTCGCGACTCGTGTGCTCGCGTGAGCCAGGCTTCCAGGTATTTGGCGTCGGAAAAAGCAGTAAAACACGCGGCTACCGGGGCTGTATTGGGCAGGCGCAAACCCAGTTGGAAGGAGTCGATCAGCGGCGTGGCGCGGCCGTACAGCGCCAGCAGTACCTGATGTAACTTGGAGCGCCCGGTCACGGCAAAGCCGATCCCCAGATCAGTCTGCAGACGCTCCAACTCCGGTCGTGCGTATTCGAGAACGGGAAACTGCGCGAAAGCCGCATTGCCAGCGGCGATAATGGACGGACCTAGGCGATAGGCCTTGGTCTTGGGGTGCTGCACCAGAAAACCGTAGTTCGCCATCGTGGTAAGGATCGCGTGACAGGTAGCCTTGTTAAGATTCAGCCTGCGGGTCATTTCAGTAAGCCCGAAAGCCTGCTGTGGATTCGCCATCAACAAATCGAGGATGGCCAGTGCTCGCGCGGTGGGTTGGGAAAAAAGTGCCACTGTGATACTCCAGGGGTCTCGTTAAGCTCGCTCTAGCCCGAGGGTGCTGCTGCGGTATATAGTTTATATTGTTGTACTTGGCCGCGCATCTTACCGCCTGCCGGTACCGTTATTCAAGTTTTACTGTCGCAGCCTTTACCACGCGCTGTACCTCAGGCTGAGGACAGCGAATCGGTGGATGCCGTGGAGATCATGTGAAGATATTCAGGCTTTACGGCACCAGCGCTTGCCATCTGTGCGAGACGGCAGCCGGCATGGTGACTGAGCAAATAGCAGCCGCTCAGGGAGCGGACTTCGAGGAGGTGGATATCAGTGAATCGGAGGTGCTGTTTGAAAGTTATAGCCTGCGAATCCCGGTGTTGCAGCATCCTGACAACCGCGAACTGAGCTGGCCTTTTACGCCGTCACAACTACAGGCATTCCTGTCATCCTGACGGCTGCGTGTTTAGGTGCTATTTCCCTACTCGTACGGCAAGCACGTCACACGTGGCGCCGTGCATGACGCCGTTTGCAGTGGAACCCATCAGCAGCGCCAGACCGTGGCGGCCGTGACTGCCGACGACGATCAAGTCCGCCCCGAGTTCCTTGGCGGTGCCGTGTATTTCGACTTCCGGTTTGCCCAGCACGATGTATTGGTGTTGTTCGTCGATATTATTGCGCTCGGCGAAACGGCGCATCTGCTGTGTGGCTTGTTGGTGAATTTCTTCCTGAATGCCTGAGAAATCCATGGGAATATCGCCGCCATAGGCAAAGCTGAGCGGTTCGATCACATGGATGAGGTGCAACTGGGCACCATTGGCGTCAGCGAGCGCACGGGCGCGCTGCACCACGGGCGTGGAATCCTCGCTTAGATCAATAGCGACCAGAATTTTGGTGTATTGGGACATCATTGCACTCCAGCTCGTAAACTCAGGCTTCATTTATAGCATAGAATGTCTGTCAGGCAACCGGTCGGGGCGTGGGTTGTTGTAAAGAAGCCTTTTGGTTGATCTGAATCAGGTGAATGGATGCTCACTTTCCTGCTTATTGTTTTTGTGCTCGCGTTAGCGCTTGCGCCATTGCTGCACTTCCTTCCCTCCAGGCGACAGCGAAAACTGGCTCGCCTGCGTGAGTATGCCGCTGTCCACGGTTTGTTTGTAGAATTTCGCCAGGTCCCGGACGCTGGGGAGGGTACAAGACCGGTACGGGATCTCATCTACTATGGCAAGCGATTTCCAACCAGTCGCATCCGCACGGTAGAGTCCGCCGCGTGGATAAAGCCACAGACGGGCTGGCGCAGCGCGGGACTGCGACGTCCACTGCCCGCGCCAGTGGCGGAATTGGCCGTCGCTGTCATTGCCGCCAGCGTCGATCAATTCAGTTGTGGCGTGTACTGGACAGAGGACGCAGAAGAGGAGGGTGTGGAGCAAATTCGGCAATGCCTGGAGCGCTGGTGCGAGCTGTTGATGCAGTGACGGTTGGCTTTTTCTCTTGACCCAAACGCCGTAGCGACTTATATATGCCCCCTTTTTGCGCCGCTAGGCTGCGCAATTCTCGGACTTTTGGACGTAAGTGTAAGCAAGGAGTGTATGGGAAAATCACTGGTTATCGTGGAGTCACCGGCAAAGGCCAAGACTATCAACAAGTATCTTGGGCCGAACTTCATCGTAAAATCGAGCATCGGGCACATCCGGGACCTGCCGACATCCGGTGACGGCAATAGCACAGCCGATCCAAAGGAGAGGGCTGCACAGGCCGCTCGCACGCGCAAAATGGATCCGCAGAAAAAAGCGACATACAAGAAACAAAACGCGCGGCAGCAACTTGTGCGCAGGATGGGCATCGACCCGGAGAGTGGCTGGGCCGCGACCTACCAGATACTGCCTGGCAAGGAGAAAGTCGTCAGTGAGTTGTCCAAACTGGCCGCTAATTCCGATGCCATCTACCTCGCGACCGACTTGGACCGCGAGGGTGAGGCCATTGCCTGGCACTTGAAAGAAGCGATCGGTGGCGATCCTGCCCGCTATCAGCGGGTGGTCTTCAACGAGATTACCAAAAAGGCAATCACCGAGGCATTCGAGCATCCCTCGAAACTGGATATGAACCGCGTGAATGCGCAGCAGGCGCGTCGCTTTTTGGACCGGGTGGTGGGCTTCATGGTGTCGCCCCTGCTGTGGTCCAAGGTGGCCAGGGGTTTGTCCGCCGGACGCGTCCAGTCAGTCGCTGTGCGCTTGATCGTTGAGCGCGAGCGTGAGATACGCGCCTTCGTGCCCGAGGAGTACTGGGAAATTCATGCCGATCTCGCCACGACAAAGGGCGAGGAAATCCGTTTCCAGGTACGCAAGCACAACGGTGAAGAGTTTCGCCCGGGCGAGGAAGCGGTAGCGCAGGCCGCCGTCGCTGCACTGAAAAAATTGCCGTATGTCGTCAGCAAGCGGGAGGACAAGCCGACACGTTCCAGGGCGCCGGCGCCGTTCATCACTTCCACGTTGCAGCAGGCGGCCAGCACCCGGCTAGGCTTTAGCGTGAAAAAAACCATGATGATGGCGCAGCGGCTGTACGAGGCCGGTTACATCACCTACATGCGCACGGACTCGACCAACCTGAGCGCGGATGCCGTGGAGGCTTGCCGCGCCTATATCGCGGCCAGCTACCCGCCGCAGTACCTGCCTGAGCAGCCGCGGGTTTTCTCCTCGAAAGAAGGTGCACAGGAGGCCCACGAGGCTATCCGTCCTTCAGACGTGAATGTGCCCCACTCAGCCTTGAATGGCATGGAGCGCGATGCCGAACGTCTCTATGAACTTATCTGGCGCCAGTTTGTGGCCGGGCAAATGCCCGATGCCGAGTATACATCTACAGTCGTAACCACGACGGCGGGCGATTATGAACTCAATGCCAAGGGGCGCATCATTCGTTTTGACGGCTATACCCGTGTCCTGATGGCTGCCGGACGCAAGAATGAGGATGCTGTCCTGCCCGATGTGCAACAAGGCGAGGCGCTCAAGTTGCTCAAACTCGACCCGGCTCAGCACTTCACCAAGCCTGCGTCCCGTTACGGTGAAGCGAGCCTGGTGCGTGAATTGGAGAAACGCGGCATCGGACGGCCATCGACCTACGCGTCCATTATTTCCACGATCCAGGAACGCGGCTATGTCCGGCTGGAGAACAAACGCTTCTACGCCGAGAAGATGGGCGATATCGTCACCCAGCGTTTGCAGGCCAGCTTCACAGAACTGCTGGACTACGGCTTCACGGCCTCCATGGAAAAGCACCTCGACGAGGTCGCCCAGGGCCAGCTGGAATGGCACCAGTTGCTGGACAATTTCTACGCGGAGTTCAGCACGCTGCTGGAAAAGGCCGAAGAGGCGGAGCCCGCCGGAATGCAGCCAAACCAGCCGACCATGACGGACATCCCGTGCAGCACCTGCGGTCGACCGATGCAGGTGCGAACCGCGAGCACCGGTGTGTTTCTCGGTTGTTCCGGCTACGCGTTACCGCCCAAGGAGCGCTGCAAGAACACCATCAACCTGACGGCGGGTGACGAGGCGATCATGGAGGACGCTGACGATGAAGCGGAATCACGCCTGTTGCGGAGCAAGCACCGCTGTAGCTTGTGCAACACTGCCATGGACAGTTACCTGATTGATGAACGTCGCAAACTGCACGTGTGTGGCAACAACCCTGATTGTCCCGGCTTCGAAGTGGAGGAGGGCAAGTTCAAGATCAAGGGCTACGATGGCCCCACGTTGGAATGCGACAAATGCGGCGCACAAATGCAGCTGAAAAACGGCCGCTTCGGCAAATATTTCGGCTGCACGGCGCCTGAATGCAAAAACACCCGCAAGCTATTGCGCGGAGGCGAGGCAGCCCCGCCAAAAATGGACCCGGTGCCCATGCCGGAGCTGCAATGTCAGAAGGTCGATGACCATTATATATTGCGCGATGGAGCTGCCGGATTGTTTCTTGCCGCCAGTCAATTTCCCCGCAATCGCGAAACACGTGCGCCACTGGTAAGCGAGCTGGTCGCGCACAAGAGCGAGATTGATCCCAAGTACAGCTTTTTGTTTAGCGCACCCGCCAAGGACGATGACGGCAATCCGGCGCAGGTACGCTTCAGTCGCAAGACGAAAGAGCAGTACGTTATGACAGAGGTTGACGGCAAGGCCACTGGTTGGAAGGCGTTTTACAACAAGGGCAAGTGGAAAGTGGAGCATGCCACTGTCCAGCGCGCCGCTAAAAAGGCCTGATTTTTATCCATACGTAAACCACGGGACTTGTATCGCAATTCCGTGATAGAGATTGGTCGCACCCCTGCACCCGCTGTTAAAGTGCAGAGGTGCGATAATGTACAAGAGGTCAAGTGAGTGGCGACATCCCTGTTGGAAATTGTTGATCGAGGTGAGGGGGAAATTGTGTTGCAGCGGGTGGACAGGGATGCAGAGCCCTTGTTAACGATCAGTTTTTCCGCGGAGGCACTGCTTTACATCAGGGACAATGCGGTTGAAGTTGCCAAAGCGATGATCCAGGCTGCAATCCATGCTGCAGTGGTCATTTCCGAGCGAGGAGACGGCGATGTGGAAGAGCCGGTAGGTGCGAGCACGCTGCGCGTTCTGCACTAGATACCTCGACGCAACACCCCCACACTCAGGCCTTCGATTGCGAACGCCTGTTCCCGCAAGTCGACGATGATCGGCTGGTAGTCCTTGTTTTCCGGCAACAGATGCAGCAGGTGTTTCTGGTTGGTCCGCTGCAGGCGTTTCACGGTGACGTCATTTTCAATACGCGCAACGATGATGTCGCCATTTTTGGCAACAGGTGTACTGTGCACCGCCAACAGGTCGCCGTCGAGAATTCCTACTTCAATCATGCTGTCGCCCTGCACGGTGAGGAAGTAGTCTGCGCGGGGCTTGAAGAAATTTGCCGGAAGGTCACAGTAGTCCTCAATGTGCGCCTCGGCGAGGACCGGATTTCCGGCCGCAACCCGCCCAATGATGGGAATGCCCGAGCTTTCCGGCAGCCGTATCCCCCGGGATGCACCGGCAATCATTTCAATGGCGCCCTTGCGGGCAAGCGCTTTGAGATGCTCTTCGGCGGCGTTGGCTGACTTGAAACCGAGTTTCTGTGCAATGTCAGCGCGCGTGGGCGGGTAGCCGGTTTCGTCGATGTGCTGGCGCACGATGTCGAGTACCTGTTGTTGTCGCTGTGTAAGCTTTTCCATCACTTCTGCGCTCTGTGGATTTATACAGTTACTGTAATTATATACAGCATCCCGGTATTTGCAATCACGGCGAAGCCCCGTCACTACACAAACCGCTGGAAGCGAGCGCCGCTTGCACCGCCGATGTACTGGGCAGCAACTGTGACTACAACATCAAAAAGTGAAAGAACGCGTTCGGGGACGCACGCGCTGATCAGGGACGGGGGCCTGAAAGGGTGGGTGGGCGAATCTGCCTGACAGGGACGTGCAGCGTCAGGCTGGTTGCTAGCTACGCTTGTGCCGGAAACGCCTGTTGTTTATAAGCTATGTAAGCAAGCAGTACAGCGGCTAACTCAATAGCTGCGATCAGGAAAATAGTCTCGGTGCTGAATATCGCTGCGAAGGCCGCGCCACTGGCGGCGGCGAAATTGAATGTCAGTCCCAGGTTCAGAACCGATATCGCGACCATGATGGTTAGCACGAGCACATTAAGCTGTTTAACGGCAACCATTTTTTGCTGCCTCCTCTTTACGACACGAATCGAGCTTTTTTCGGACGCGACAGGGTAACACTAACAGTAGGAACGGACTACACGCAAGGGTTGGGCAGCCTCGAAAAGCCACATGGCGGGGTGTTACACCGCGCCAACTTGCTTGCAACCCTCGTTACGCTGCCCGACTACAATGCGACCGCAACCCTGGGAATCAGGGGGAAGCCCCTTTGGTTTGCGCGTTTTCCCGCAATGCTTGCCCGCGTTGCGCCTGCTGAATTACGTAAGCCCGGATGGCCTGGGCCTGTTCCGCACTGACATTATCAGCAAAAGATGCCATGCCGCGATCTTTGAGCAGCCCGCCGCGCACGACGGCCTCCCAGCCCTTTTCATCCCACAGGTACGCTGACCCGCGCAGGTCCGGGATTAGCAGGCCTGATACGGCGTTCAGCCCGTGGCAACCCATGCAGACGTCCTGGTAGGTGGCATGCCCGAGCGCGAGAGTCTCTGCGCTCGCTGTACTTTTTGGCGGGTTGAAAACAACAACGGGGTTCCACGACACCGCAGGCAGCGTTGCCTTTCCCCCGAGTTTGAACGTCAATACGCGACTGACATTCGGCAGGCTTTCAGCCTGTACGTACTCTCCGAACACCAATGCGAATGCGCCGCCCCAACCCACGTTGACAGAAACGTACTGCTCGCCATCCAGTTCATAGCTGATCGGCGGCGCTACCACGCCGGTTTGGGTCGCGAAATCCCACAGTTGCTCACCGCTATCGGCGCGATAGGCGACCAGTTTGCCAGCGGCCGTACCCTGCAGGACCAGATTGCCCGCCGTGGCCAGCGTGCCGCCATTCCACGGACCCGGGTATTCCACCCGCCATGCCTCCTGTTGCTTCACCGGGTCCCAGGCCAGCAGGCGACCCTTTACCAATGCGCCGATAGCGTCCCTTTCCGCCTGGTCGTCGGGCAGGCCGCCGATGACGCCGTCGGTACCGACATTGCTAACGCCGGGGTTGTACTGGAACTTGTCCGGCTGGCCGTACATGGCGGGAATGTCGAGCACGGGAATATAGACCAGCCCGGTGAGTGGGCTATACGACATCGGGTGCCAGTTGTGCCCGCCCAGATAAGACGGGTACAGCAGGAAGGGCGCATCTTTATAGCGCGCCTCTGGCACTTCCACTGGCCGCCCGGTTTCCATGTCGACATGGGTTGCCCAGGTGATATTGATATAGTTGTTCGCCGACAGTAGTTCGCCGGTCTGTCGGTCAAGCACGTAGAAGAAACCGTTCTTTGGCGCCTGCATCAGGACCTTGCGCTTGACACCATCCAATGTGAGATCGGCGAGGATAATGCTTTGCGTCGCGGTGTAGTCCCAGCTCTCCCCAGGCGTGGTCTGGTAGTGCCAGACGTATTCCCCTGTTTCTGGCCGGACGGCAATGATCGATGACAGGAACAGGTTGTCGCCACCACCGGGGGAGCGGATTTCCTGGTTCCACGGCGTGCCATTGCCAACACCGAAATAGAGCAGGTCCAGTTCCGGGTCATAGGCCATGGAGTCCCACACGGTGCCGCCACCGCCGCCGAGCTTCCACCACTCGCCGTTCCAGGTTTTTGCCGCCATTTTCAGTGCGTCGGTTTCGAATCCGAGGGATGGATCCCCCGGCACCGTGTAGAAACGCCACGCGAGGGAGCCATCGGCGAAATTGTAGGCGCTGATGAAACCGCGCACCCCGAACTCCGCGCCGCCGTTGCCGATCAGGACCTTGTCCTTGACGACGCGTGGTGCTCCCGTGATCGTATAGGGCAGGGCAGGATCAAGGGTCGACACCTGCCATTTACCTCGCCGTTTTTGGCGTCCAGCGCGAACAAGCGCCCGTCCAGCGAGCCGAAGAAGACCAGGCCTTTCCACACGGCGACCCCGCGATTGACCACGTCACAGCAGGTGTGCTTGGCCTTCTCTTTTGGCACTTTGGGGTCAAACATCCACAACTGCTTGCCCGTGCGCGCATCGAGCGCATGCACGATGCTCCAGGCAGACGTGGTGTACATCACGCCATCCACGACAATCGACGTGGCTTCGATGCCACGCTCGGTTTCCAGGTCATATGACCACGCCAGTCCGAGCGCTGCGACGTTGTCCGCATTGATCTGTGCCGGCGGACTGAAGCGCTGCTCGCTGTACGTGCGCCCATAGGACATCCAGTTGCCCGGTTCCTCATCCGCCTGTTGCAGGCGTTGCGCGTTTACCGCTGCGACTGGAACGCGTTCCGTAGTGGCAGGGGCAGGCGTGTCGATGGATGGTGCTGTGGCGGCCGGCGCGACCGAGGGCGTAGTCACCTGGTCTGGCTGGTCACACGCGGTGAGTGCAAGGCTTATAACGGCGAGTAGGCTGAGCCGTGACAGGAACCTGGCCATGGTTGGGCCCTCAGAGAAATGTCGCGTAATGGAATACGATTGATGCCGCAGGATATAGCGTTTGTCGTTTGATGGGAATCAATGAGGTGGGCGCTACGGACGGGCGGTGATGCCGCAGGCCGCCTGGCGCGGCGCGAACAGTTTAACGGGTCCATTGACCGGACTAAAAGCGCCGGATGGAAGCAATTCCGTCCGGCGCGATGCAAACGCTAAAGGGCAATCTCTGCCATCGCCCTCAACAAGTTGATGTCGCCGTTGATCAGCAGCGATGTCACAGGCGAGTTTTCCCAATCCTTCAGTTTTTCCTTGATGCGGTCGCGCGGTCCGGACAGCGAGATTTCGTCTGCAAACTGATCGGGCACGGCCGCGATGGCTGCGTCGCGCTTGCCCTCGAAAAACAGCTTCTGAATGGTATCCGCCTCCTCTGGAAAGCCCATGCGTGCCATCAACTCCTTGTGGAAATTGCGCTTGGCGGAGCCCATGCCGCCGATGTAAAACCCCAGCATGGCTTTGACGGGGTATAGCGCCTGTTCCATATCGTCATTGATATTGACCATCACCAGCGGCGCGATTTCAAATCCGGGTTTCGCCGCGACCAGCTCGTCAGCGTAGACTTCCTGCCGATACGGTGAGTAGTACAGCGGCAACCAGCCATCGGCGATCTCTGCCGTTTGCGCGACGTTTTTCGGACCTTCCGCACCGATAAAAATCGGCACGTCCGCGCGCAGTGGATGCACAATAGATTTGAGTGGTTTGCCCATGTTCCAGGCGCCGGGGCCCTTGTAAGGCAGTGGGTAGAACTCGCCGTCATTGGTGACCGGCTCCTGTCGCGCCAACACCTTGCGGATAATCTCCACGTACTCGCGCGTGCGGGTCACCGGTTTGCTGTAGGGCTGTCCGTACCAGCCTTCCACCACCTGCGGGCCGGACACGCCGAGGCCCAGGATCATGCGCCCGCCGGAGAGGTGATCCAGCGCGAGCGTGGCCATCGCGCAGGCCGTGGGTGTACGCGCGGACAATTGGGCGACCGAGGTGCCGAGGCGCAGGGTTTTGGTGTGCGCGCCGATCCAGGACAGCGGGGTAAAGCAATCGTTGCCCCAGGATTCGGCCATCCACACCGAGTCGAAGCCGAGGCGTTCCGCCTCCTGCGCCATCTCCACGTGTGCGTTGCCGGGCGGCAGCGCGCCCCAGTACCCCAGTTGCAGGCCGAGTGAAAGTTTTGCCATGATCTGTCTCCTGTTTTGGACGCGTAACTGTACGCCATCCCCAGCCCGGACAGTAAGTGCATTTTGGCCAATTTCGCTGTCCTCCAAGCTCAACTGCAAGGCTCAGCGGCATTTTCAATCCAGAGCTACATTCGATAGACTCTGCCGACTCGAATTTCGGCACGCGCGGAGCCCTCCATGAGCCAACTCACCCACCTCGACGATCGCGGCGCAGCCCGCATGGTCGATATCGGCGACAAGGCGGTTACTGAGCGCATTGCGGTGGCCGCTGCCTCTGTCTCCATGCAACCGCACACCATGGCCCTGCTGGAGGCCGGCGCGCACAAGAAGGGTGATGTCTTGGCGGTGGCGCGTATCGCCGGTATCCAGGCAGCGAAGAAATGCGCCGACCTGATCCCGCTCTGTCACCCGCTGCTGCTGACCTCCATTGAGATCAGTTTTGCGCTTGAACCCGAGCACAATCGGGTGGTGATTAATGCGCAGTGCAAGGTCTCGGGCAAAACGGGCGTGGAGATGGAGGCATTGACCGCCGCCACGATCGCGGCCTCACCATCTACGATATGTGCAAGGCGGTTGATCGCGGCATGGAGATCAACGGCGTCGCGCTGTTGCACAAGGAAGGCGGGAAGTCGGGCGACTGGCACCGCGAAACCGTGGAGCCGCGCTGATGCTCAAGGTGCTGTTTTTCGCCCGCGTGCGCGAGCAATTGGGCTGCGCCGCGTTGGAGCTTCAGTGGCCCGAGCATGGCCTGGACCTCGACGGGCTGCAGGAACAATTGTGCCGAGAGCGCGGCGCGCGCTGGCGTGCAGTGCTGGCGCAGGACAATATGGTTCGCGCCGTCAACCAGACCGTGGTCAGCGGGAACCGTGCGCTGCACAATGGGGACGAGATCGCCTTCTTCCCTCCAGTCACAGGTGGTTAATGTGATCGACGGCAAGCGCCCGGAGCCCGTCATCACCGTCAAGGTGCAGGAAGCGGATTTCGACATCGCCCAGTTGCAATCAAAGCTGCTGGGGGGCGCGTGCGCGGAAGGTGCGATCACCACGTTTACAGGCTATGTGCGCCGCGACAACGAGGATCGACGGATAGACCAGTTGGCGCTGGAACACTACCCCGGCATGACTGAGCGAAGTATTACAGAGATAGCTGAACAGGCAGCAGAGCGCTGGCCGCTCCTTGCAGCCTATGTCGTACATCGCATCGGCAAGCTCGCCCCGGGTGAGCAGATTGTGTGGGTGGGCGTGGCATCAAAGCACCGCGAGGCTGCCTTTAGCGCCTGCGAGTTCATCATGGATTACCTGAAAACGCGGGCGCCATTCTGGAAGAAGGAAACTGCGTCGGGTACGGAGCACTGGGTGTCGGCTCGCGGCACGGATAGCGAGCGGGCGGCGCGCTGGCAGGACGGCGGCATTGAATAGCCTGAATAGGGGATGAAGCGCGCTGCCGGTTTGCGCTCCAATGCGCGCTGTAGTCTGTGCAACGCTGCGAGCGCCATGCAGCGGTAAATAACAATGCAGTTAAGCGGGAAGAGGTTTTGCAATGAGTTTAGAGGCGCGGAAACTAAGGGATGCCCTGGGGCGGTTTGCGACGGGCGTGTGTGTCATCACCACGATGACTGACAAGCAGCAGGCAGTGGGGATGACGGCCGACTCGTTTTCCTCCGTGTCCCTCGATCCGCCGTTGGTGCTGTGGTTGTTGCAGAATAATTCTGATGTCTACCAGACATTTTCGACGCCGCGCCATTTCGCGATCAATATCCTCCGCAGCGAGCAGCAGGCGTACTCCAACCAGTATGCCAAGAAAGGCCAGCATGATCTCGATCCGACGCATTACCGGCTCGGCAAGTACGGTGCCCCCATCATTCGCAATGCACTGACCACGTTCGAATGTAAACTACATGCCACGCACGAAGGCGGTGACCACCTCATCATCGTCGGTCGCGTTGTGGATATGCACCAACGTCCCACGGGTGAACCACTGTTGTTTTATTGTGGCCGTTATAGGGAATTGCACTGACACGTACTGGCAGAGCGGATTCCACGGCATCACGCTGTGCTATTGTCCAGTGAAGCCTTTATACTGAGCCGCTGTTAGTGAGAGTCCCCTCTGCATGAAATTTTGTACTCATTGTGGCAACACCGTTGTCCTGCGCATTCCCGCAGGGGATGATCGCGAGCGCTTCGTCTGCAGTAGCTGCGAGTTGATCCACTACGTTAACCCGCGCGTCATTGTCGGCTGCGTACCCGTGCATGAAGGCCGGGTTCTATTGTGCAAGCGCGCGATTGAGCCGCGTAAAAACTACTGGACCCTGCCGGCGGGTTTTATGGAAAACGGCGAAACGACGGTACAGGGCGCGGCGCGGGAGACCTGGGAGGAAGCACGGGCCAAGGTCAGCAACATCGATCTGTACCGCGTATTCGATGTGCCTTATATCAGCCAGATCTACATGTTCTACCGCTGTGACCTGGATGAGGGTGCTCACGCTCCCGGCCCAGAGAGCCTGGAAACGGGACTCTACGACGAGCGCAGCGTGCCCTGGGACAATATCGCTTTCCCCGTGGTCGCGCAGACGCTGCGGGAATACTTTGCTGACGCTGCCGCGGGGCATTATCCGGTGCGTGTTTCCGCGATCGAGCATCGCCCCAGGCGCTGATCCAATTCGTATCACATCTTGCGGGGGCCGCGAAGGCGGCCCGCAATCAACCGACCAGCAGGGAGTAGAAACACATGGCATTTCCAAAGATTGGCGCGGTGGCGCCGGCATTTACATTGTTGGACCAGGACGGCAACAAAATCAGCCTGAAGCAATTCAGCGGCAAGAAAAATGTCGTGCTGTATTTTTATCCCAAGGCGATGACGCCAGGTTGTACTGTGCAGGCCTGCGGCATTCGCGATAGCCAGAAAGCGCTGGCCAAGCTCGATACCGTGGTGCTCGGTGTGAGTCCGGATCCGGTGCCTCGCCTGGGTCGCTTCATAGAAAGGAGGGCCTGAATTTCGCGCTGCTCTCAGACGAGCATCACGCAGTGGCGGAGAAATACGGCGCCTGGGGCCTGAAGAAATTCATGGGCCGTGAGTTCATGGGCGTGCTGCGCACCACGTTTGTCATCGGCAAGGACGGGCGTGTAAAGCACGTGATGGACAAGGTGAAAACCAAGTCGCACCACGACGATGTGATTGCCATCATCCAGCAATTGGGGCTGTAGCCCAAGTATGTTGAGTTACCTGTTCGACGACGCGCCCGAGGCCGGCCAGTTGCGGGAGATTGTGCCGGGCGTGTGGTGGTTGCGTATGCCGCTGCCGATGGCACTGGACCACATTAACCTGTACTTGCTGGAAGATACCGACGGCTGGTGGATTGTCGATACCGGTATCGCGCTGGGCCCGACGCAGAAACTGTGGGAGCAGGTGTTCGAGCAGCATTTGCAGGGCAAACCGGTAAAAGCCGTGCTATCCACACACCACCATCCCGATCATACCGGCATGGCCGGTTGGTTGTGTGAGCGCTGGCGGGTACCGTTTTACATAACCGAGGCCGAATACTTTACAGGGCTGTCTTTCAGCAGGACCCTGCCGGAGCATTACAGCTGGACGACGGCGCAGCACATGTTGCGCTCCGGCTATACACCGCGGCAGGTAGAAGAATCTCGCGAGCATTTCGGCGGCTTCGGCGCGATCATCACCCCGATGCCCACCGCCTACCGTCGACTCGTCGACGGGGGCTTTCCTGTCGATCAATGGCAACCGCTGGCAGGTCATGGTGGGGCGCGGGCACTCGCCGGAACACGCCTGCCTGTACTCCAGTGCGCTGAATATCCTGATTTCCGGCGATCAGGTCATTCCCAGGATTACGTCCAATATCAGCGTTTCCGGGGCTGAACCCGAGGGAAATCCGTTGCGGGAGTGGCTCAATTCGCATGAGCGCTTCCTCGATGTGTTGCCAGCCGACGCGCTGGTCCTGCCGGCGCACAACACCCCGTTTTACGGTCTGCATGAGCGGCTGCGTTATCTGATCGAGCACCACGAGGACCACCTGCTGGCGCTGGAAGAGGCCTGCCTGGAGCAGTCGTGCTCCGCGATGGAGTTGCTGCCGGTGCTGTTCAAGCGCCCGCTGGACGGGCACAACCTCAGCCTGGCGCTGGGCGAGTGCATCGCACATCTGAACTACCTGCACCAGCGCGGGCAGCTCTCGCGGACGGTAGATGCAGCGGATTGCTACCGCTACCAATCCATCGATGCAACCCTGCCCATGCGCTTGCGCCAACAGCGGCATGCCGCTGAAGATGTTCCGCCAATGCAAGTATAAAATGCATTAAATACAGAAAGTTAAAACTAATTATTAATGTTATAACTAGAATCAGGTTGCACTCGCGGGCAGCTGTACAAACGAGGATTAGTCACCATGCCAATGCCCACTGATATCGGTGTCATCGACCTGATGTTGGCCATTCCAGGCGATGACAACAGCAGTTTTTATGACTGGATCAAACCCCTGTTGCTGGACCGCGAGAGCCATGAGCAGTTCAGTATGCCCGCGCAGTACATGTTCAAGGACATTCCCGATACCAGCGGTGAGGTAGACCCGATTGCCTACACACTGGCGCAGATGGACAAGCACGGCATCGAACGCGCGATGATCGGCCTCGGTTTCAGCGCGTTGCAGGAAAAAGCACTGCGCGCCCACCCGGACCGTTTCTTTGCCTCCTATGAGGCGAACCCCAACCGCGGCATGGACGAGGTGCGCAAAATCGTCGCGATGCACGAGGAGTTCGACATCAAGGCGGTGACAGCGGCGCCGGCGATGATCTGCCCGCCGGTTCCGGTCAATGACAAGAAGTGGTACCCCATCTACGCCAAGCTGGTGGAACTGGACATCCCTTTCTGCCCCTGCATGGGCATCCCGGGACCGCGAGTACCGGCCGGTCCGCAGAAGGTGGAACTGCTGGATGAGGTGCTGTGGTTTTTCCCCGAATTGCGCGTGGTGACGCGACACGGCTGCGAGCCGTGGACGGGCATGGCGTGGAAGTTGATGCTGAAGTACCCCAACCTGTATTACATGACCAGCGCGTTTGCGCCGAAACACTACCCGCCCGATATCATCGATTTTGCCAACAAGCGCGGCTCAGGCCAGGTGATGTACGCGGGGTATTTCCCGATGGGCCTGTCGCTGGACCGCATTTTCAGGGAGATGCCGGAAGTGCCATTGCGCGATGAGGTCTGGCCGAAATTCTTGCGCGAAAATGCGATAAAAGTGTTCAAACTCGATAGGTAAGGCAGGTTTATGCAATACATTTCCGTAGAAGAAGCGATCGACACACCCGGTTTGCGCCTGGTGCTGTCCGCAGGCGTGCCCGGCCCCTGGGGCGAGGCGGCAAAGGCGATCCTCGCCCACAAGAATCTCGACTATACGGCTGTCGCGCAGCAGGGCGGTGGCGAGAATGCGGCACTGCGGGCATGGACCGGTCAGAACTCAGCCCCGGTGCTGGTCTGCGATGATCTGCCGCCGGCCTGCCACTGGTTCGACCTGCTGATGCTGGCGGAGCGCCTTGCCCCCGAGCGGCCCTTGGTGCCGCTGGACAGTGCACAGCGGGTTGCAGTGCTCGGTCTGTCAGCCCTGATTGTAGGCATGGACGGATTCGGCTGGCATCGCCGGCTGCACATGCTCGCGCCGATGTTAGCCCTGCCTGAACCGCCGGAAATGATCGTTCGCCTGGGCGATAAATACGGCTGGTCTGCACAGGCCCACGCCGCCGCGACCGGCCGCGTGCAGGCTATCTGCGCCCACCTTGATGAGACGATGGCGCGGCAAGAGGAGGCGGGAAGTGATTATCTGGTGGGCGGCAGCGTCACGGCGGTGGATTTCTACTGGGCCAGTTTCGCCGCGATGCTCAAACCCCTGCCGCATGCCGACTGTCCCATGCCAGACTACATGCGCAAGTCCTACGAAACGGCCGACGCAGATACGCTGGCCTGCCTGACGCCACGCCTGGAAGCGCTCCGGGACCGGATGTACCAACGCCACATCACTTTGCCACTCGATTTCTGAAGGAGGAATGCACATGCTTTCGCAACAGGAACTCTCGGACCGCTTTGAAATACAGGACCTGGTATTTCACTACTCCCACCTCATCGATACCAAGGACATCGAACGCCTGCGCGAGGATATTTTTACCGCCGATGTACATATCGACTACAGCGCCTTTGGCGGGAGTGTGGGCAACCTGGAGGAGACCCTGGCGTTTCTCAAGGCCTCGCTGACCAGCGGGATGTTCCCGAACAGCCAGCACCTCAACGCCAACGTGCAGGTACAGCTGCAGGGCGACTCTGCCACCGGCCGGGTGATGTGTTTTAATCCTATGGAGATGAGCCTGGGCGAGGGCAAGCTCCACACGTTCTTCCTCGGTTTGTGGTACGTGGATGAATATCGTCGAACTGACAAGGGCTGGCGCATCGCGCGACGCGAGGAAGTCAAAAGCTGGACATTTAACCTTCCCGATTTCATGAACTTCTAGTTTGTAGACAATCGGCGCCGTCCAGCGGAAAGATGCGATGTCGGAGGGTTCAAGGAATCCTCGACGCCGTACATGGCGTCGGGCTGGATAGAGTTCAGCGGGCTGGCCCAGTCCTCGGGGTGGGGAGATCGGGATCAAGCAGGTCGTCGTCGTCCAGTTCGAACGCGGCGCGCCAGTCCTCGGGCGCCTCGACCTCCGCAAGGCGCATTTCTCGCCAGGCATCCAGGTCGTACTCGGACACTTCACCGTCCAGATACTGGGTTTCAATCGTGAGGTTGCCGGGGTCCCAGTCAATTACCTCGAACACCGCCTGGGTTTGCAAATCCTTATACCAGGCGCCTACGACAGGACTTAACATTTTCATCAGGTTTCCCCCGTTGCCAGCTGCACCAGTTGCAATCCAACATACCACGCTGACAAGGCGTGTCCACCCGAGCATTCTGGTGCGGCCAGCAGGTGCTCACAGTGTGCTGCTTGCGGCAATTACAAAGTTTATGCATCAGATCAAGCTCTTGCACCGGCTTTCAAGAGTTGACTTAAGTCTGCGCTGGCATTTATATATCTCGAGAGAATTGTCTGCCGGTGTCGACATAAACAAATTGTCTAAAAACCGCGCAATTTCAATTGACCACAGCACAATGTAATCAATCTGCCCTTGTGAACGCGGCGTCGAGATGAGGCGCTGTTGATGTCCACCGGCGACCTGCACGGTCCGACGTTTCATCTCCGGAGTCGGATACTTCAACTGCTGGGTCTGATACTTCCATTGAGAGGATAGTGCAGTGAATAGCCAGAGAACGATGTATACCGGGAGACGTTGCAGCGCTATCGCTTGCGATACCCGCTTGTTTCAGCATGCGCGGGATTGCCTCGCGTGAGGCCGCTCGCGATCATCGGCGGCACCGGTATTGATGAACTGGAAGGTCTCGAGGTCATCCGTGACCATCGGGTTTCAACACCTTTCGGTGACACCTCCCGGCCCATCCAGGAGGGCCGATTTGGGAACATTCCGTTGTATTTTCTGCAGCGCCATGGCAGCCCCGGCGCCATTCCGCCGCATCGCATCAATTACCGCGCCAATGTCTGGGCGCTCAAGTCACTGGGCGTGGACGGCATCGTCGCGATCAACTCCGTGGGTGGCATTTCCAGTGCCATGCGGCCTGGGCGATTGGTCATTCCCGACCAGGTGATCGACTACACCTGGGGACGTGAGCACACGTTCGATGAGGGCGAGGCGGGGGAACTGATGCACATCGATTTCACCGAGCCCTACCATCGGGCGCTGCGTCTGGAACTGCTGGCCGCCGCCGATTCCGGCGGAGTTCCCCATGAAGCATCCGGTGTGCATGGCGTTACCCAGGGCCCGCGCCTGGAGACCGCCGCTGAAATCCAGCGCATGGCGCGCGATGGCTGTGATGTCGTCGGGATGACGGGCATGCCGGAAGCGGCATTGTCGCGCGAGCTCGGTGTGCCCTATGCCTCGGTGTGCATGGTGGTGAATCCGGCCGCCGGGCTCGACGATCTGCCGTTAACCCTGGCGACGATGCGCGAAATACTGGCGCGTGAAGCGGCAGTGGTCAGGCAATTGTTGAGCGAACTGCTGAAGAATCGCCAACGCGCTTAAGGCTGGGGTAACACGTTTGTCGCGCCGCCCGTTTGTTCCACGGGCGCGGGCTCTCGCCCGCGCCAATCTCGCGCGTGGCCCCCGGACTGTTCATAACCGGTGTTTGCGTGCCCGTGACCGCTGGCTGTCCGACAGGTTGCGCGGGCGCGGGCAATGCACCTGCGGGCGCATTGGACCTCGGCGCCAGTGGTGGGGCGGGCATGCGCCAGGAACCGGGCAGGTATTCGCCCTGGGTATTCAGCCACAGGTTGGTTTCCAGATAGATGTAGCTCGCCAGGTACAATTTGATGCTCCCCTGCAGTGCAGGCCATGCGCCGCCATCGCCGGATCGGTCCAGGACAATCGGAACGGACTCGGCCTCGCTGTACATCGGTTGTGTCCACACTTCATGAAACAGGATTTGGTAGCGGCCGCTGCGTTGCATAGCGTTCGCCTTACCGGCGAGCTGTTGTTGTGCCTGGGAGGGTGGCGAAGACGGCCGGTTGCGCAGGGTCTGGAAACGCGTCGATGCCCATGGGCTCATCATTGCCTGGCGCGGAGCTTGGCGTGGACGAGGTGGTGGGTGCCACGGGCTGTTCGCCGGGATAGATCAGGAAACGAGACGTTGCAGGATAGGCGAGCTCCGGTGTCGCATCCCAAAGTTCCGCGCCAGCGCCGGCTGGGCGACTGAACACCAGCAGCTCGACCAGGTACAACTGTGCGGATTGCGCGTGCGCCCACAGCGGGAGCAGGAGCGCAACGACAAGGAAATTGCGCAGCGCTTGAATGCAATGGATCGGTCAGCCATGGTTGGATTTCTTCCCGGAGTCTGTGGCGAGTGCATCCATGAGTTGTTCCAGGTAGCGGTAGCGATCATGAATGTCAGGTAATTGTTGTTCGAAGCGCAGCCGCGTTGCCCCTGCCAGTTTGTAACGCCGCGGATCTGACTGCACCAGTTTGACCAGATTCAGCGGATTCACCGTGGTCGTTCCTTTGAATTCGATACTACCACCCTCCGGCCCGGCATCAATACTGCGAATGCCCAGGTCCTGGGCGCGCAGGCGCAACTTTGACACCTGGAACAGATTGTCTACCTGGCGTGGCAGCAGTCCGAAGCGATCAATCATTTCCACCTGCAGGTTGCGCAGCTCTTTATCGTTGGCGGCAGCCGCGATGCGCTTGTACAGAATAAGTCGGCTGTTGACGTCTGGCAAATAGTCATCGGGAATCAACGCTGGCGAGTGCAGGTTGACTTCGGTGCCCTGGTCCAGCGGCGCGTCGACGTTGGGAATCTCACCGCGACGCAGCGCGTCCACCGCGCGCTGCAGCATATCCATATACATCGAGAAGCCGACGCTGTGAATTTGCCCGCTCTGTTCGTCGCCGAGCAGTTCTCCCGCACCGCGAATTTCCAGGTCGTGCGTAGCGAGCAGATAACCCGAACCCAGATCGCCCGCTGCTTCGATCGCTTCCAGGCGCTTGCCGGCATCGGTGGTGATTGCCGATTGCGGCGGCGTCAGCAAATACGCGTAGGCCTGGTGGTGGGAGCGGCCCACGCGCCCGCGCAACTGGTGTAATTGCGCGAGTCCGAACTTGTCTGCGCGGTCGATGATAATCGTGTTGGCGTTGGGGATGTCGATACCGGTCTCTATGATGGTGCTGCACACCAGCACGTGGTGGTGCCGGTGGTAGAAACTTGACATCACCTGTTCCAGTTGCGTCTCGCGCATCTGGCCGTGCGCGACGCCGATATTCAGTCCCGGCAGCAATTCGCGCAGCTTGCGCGCGGTCTCTTCTATCGTTTTTACTTCATTGTGCAGGTAGTAGACCTGGCCGCCGCGCAGGGTTTCGCGCAATACTGCCTCTTTCACCAGTGCAATATTGTGCTCGCGCACGAACGTCTTGATCGACAGGCGGCGCGCCGGGGGCGTGGCAATAATGGACAGGTCCCGCATCCCGCCGAGCGCCATGTTCAGGGTGCGCGGAATGGGCGTGGCGGTGAGCGTCAGGATGTCGACTTCGGCGCGCAGCGCCTTGATCACTTCCTTCTGCTTGACGCCGAAGCGGTGTTCCTCATCGATAATCAGCAGGCCCAGGTCTTTAAAGCGGAAGTCGTTCTGCAGCAATTTGTGCGTGCCGATCAGGATGTCCACCTCGCCGTTGCGCGCGCGGCGCATCACCTCATTCAGTTCCTTGGTGGATTTGAAGCGCGACACCACCTCCACGGTGACCGGCCAGTCGGCGAAGCGATCACTGAAGGAATTGTAATGCTGCTGCGCCAATAGCGTGGTGGGGACCAGTACCGCCACCTGTTTCTGGTTGCTGGCTGCTACGAACGCGGCGCGCAGGGCGACCTCGGTTTTGCCAAAGCCGACATCCCCGCAAACCAGTCGGTCCATGACGCGGCCACTGTGCATGTCGTCCAGCACGGCGCGTATGGTGGTCTCCTGGTCAGGGTTTCTTCAAACGGAAACGCCGCGCAGAACTGCGCATAACCCTGGTCGTGCGCTGAGAACGTGAAGCCCTCGCGAGCCTCGCGCCGCGCGTACACCTCCAGTAACTGCGAGGCAATATCGTTGGCTTTCTCGCTGGCTTTGCGGCGTGCTTTCTCCCACTGGTCCGAGCCGAGCTTGTGCAGCGGTGCCAGATCCGGATCGCTGCCGCTATAGCGACCGATCAGGTGCAGCGAGGCGACCGGGACGTAGAGTTTGGCTCCCAGCGCGTATTCCAGCGCGAGGAACTCATACTCCTGCCCATCCACCTCGAGCTTCTGCAGGCCGATGTAGCGACCGACGCCGTGTTCAAGATGCACGACCGGAACGCCTTCGCGCAGCTCATTCAGTGCTTTAAATGCGTTGGCCTGGGCCTCATCGCCGCCGCTGCCCTTGCGCCGACGGCGCTGCGCAACACGATTGCCAAACAGCTGCGCCTCGCACACCAGGGTCGGCTGCCCGGGACCGAAGTACAAACCGCGATCCAGCGGTGCGGTGGCGATGGCAAAGTCCAGCCCTGAGAGCAGAAATTCTCCCCAGTTCGAGACCGCGGGAGGTGCCAAGTCGTGTTCGCGCAGTGACTCCAGCAATATCTCGCGACGCCCGGCGGACTCGGCGCACAGAAGTACCGGGCCCTGGTGTTCCCCTAGGAAGCGCAGCAGGTTCCCGGTGGCTGACTCGGTGGGTCTGTCCGTTGCCAGATTTGGCGGCGGAAGTACGGTGGTTTGACGGTGTACCACGGCATCCGGATTATGGCGCAGCTCAAGCACCGGCAACTGCTTGAGCTTCTGATACAACTCTTCCACCGGCGTGAAACACCGTTTGGGCGGCAGCAAAGGGCGCCTGGGATCGATGCCGTACTCATCGAAGCGAGTCGTCACATCGTTCCAGAAATGTTGGGCCGCGCCGTGATGGTCACCCGTGGTAATCACGGCACAGTTCTCCGGCAATAATCAAACAGTGTTGCGCATTCCTCGAAGAATAGCGGCAGGTAATACTCACAACCGCCCGGGCTGCGACCGGCACTGACGTCCAGATAGGTCGGGCACTGATCGTGGTCCACGTCAAAACTGTCATACCAGTTCAGCTGGAAGCGGCGCACCGCGGATTTTTCCAGCGGATACTCCCGCGCTGGCAGCAGGTTGATGGCTGCCACCTTTGCGACTGTGCGTTGGCTTTCGGGCTCAAATGTGCGCAGGGAGTCGATCTGGTTGTCTAGCAGGTCGATGCGAAATGGCAGCTCACTGCCCATCGGAAACACATCCAGCAGCGAACCGCGCAACGCGAATTCGCCGTGTTCATACACGGTCTCCACGTTGTTATAGCCATTGCGCTGCAGGTTGCCGCGAAATTGCTCCACATCAAGCGTTTGTCCGGTCTTTAACACCAGGCTCGAACCGGCGATATATTCAGTCGGGCACAGGCGGTGCATCAATGTTGGCACCGGGACGATCAGGATTCCCTCAGTCAGCGTCGGCAACCGGTAAAGCGTGTGCAGGCGCTCGGAGATAATGTCCTGGTGGGGTGAAAAGTTATCGTAGGGCAGGGTCTCCCAGTCAGGAAAAACCAGGATTTCGCAGGGCCGATCCAGAAAGAATGGCAACTCCCGTTCGAGTGCCAGCGCTGCACTGGTTTGCGCTGTGATCACCACCAGCAGTCGTCCCTGTGCAGTCAATTCCGCAATGCAGCGCGCATCCGCACAACCGCTGAACGGACCGAGGGCCGTGCGTGAGGCTGCCTGCTGTGGCCAGGGAGTCGTTTCGACCAGCGTGCTGAACATACAATGGTGTCGCTTCTACGGTGAGCCGGGGTGGGTGTGGCGCCGCGCAATTATAGCGAAGGTTTTTGTGATCACCAGCACAGGCATGTGCGCAGACCGTGAATTTGCCGGATCGCGGCTTGCGCCCTCTACTTCGCCGGATAATAATACGCGCCCTGAACTTCCTTGCGGAAAACTATAAGGTATCCAATGGCGAATACTCGCAAGCGTGCACGTCCCGACGACTATTTCAAGGACTGGAAACAGCGCGAAGCGCTGGCGGAAGGCATGATCCCTTTGGTGGGACGCCTGTGTCGGGAGAAGAACGTCAACTGCTATATCTATGGCAAGCCGCTGGTCAATCGATCCGTGTTTGAAATCATGAAGGACCACCGGTATGTGCGCCAGGTGGAAGGCAATGAGTTGTCCGAGAAGGAGACCTTCCCGGTATTCAGCCGGCTGAGCCAGATGGATCTGGGGCCAGCGCATATCGATGTGGGCCGACTTGCAGTCGGCTATTCCGTGCAGGGCGTGGCCGAGGGCCTGAGCCTGGAGCAGTACCTGGACCGCGAATTGAAATCCCTGATTGGCTTCAAAGGCAAACCTCTGGAAAAGCCACAGGATGTCGTGCTTTACGGTTTCGGGCGTATTGGTCGCCTGATGGCGCGTATCCTGATCGACCAGACCAACGGCGGCGATTGCCTGCGTTTGCGCGCCATTGTGGTGCGCAAGGGCAAGGCGCCGAATGATCTTGAGAAACGCGCCAGCCTGTTGCGTCGGGATTCCGTGCATGGCGCCTTCGATGGCACCATTCGCATGGATGAGGAGCGCCAGTCCTTCGTCGCCAATGGCAACGAAATCAAGGTGATCTACGCCGACGCGCCGGACACCATCGACTACACGCAGTACGGCATAGACAACGCCATCATCATCGACAATACCGGTGCCTGGCGCGACGAAGCGGGACTCTCCAAACACCTGAACAGCAAGGGCGTCAGCAAAGTGATTCTCACGGCACCGGGCAAAGGCACGCTGAAGAACGTCGTGGCCGGCATCAACGACCATATTATCGAACCGACCGATACGATTATTTCGGCGGCGTCGTGCACCACCAACGCCATCGCGCCACCGCTGAAAGCGATGGACGATGAATACGGCATTGTCGCGGGGCACGTGGAAACGGTGCATGCGTTCACCAACGACCAGAACCTGATCGACAACTACCACAAGGCGTCGCGTCGCGGACGCGCAGCACCGCTCAACATGGTGATTACTGAAACGGGAGCGGCGGTCGCAGTCGGCAAGGTACTGCCGCAAATGGCGGGTAAATTGACGGGCAACGCGATTCGCGTACCCACACCCAATGTCTCGATGGCAATTTTGAACCTGACACTCAGCCGTGAAACGACCGTGGAAGAGGTGAATGAGTTCATGCGCCATCAGGCACTGCATTCACCGCTGCGCAACCAGATTGATTTTTCAGCGTCTCCCGAGGTCGTGTCCAGTGATTTTGTCGGCTCACGGCATGCGTGCATCTTCGACGCCAAGGCCACAATAGTGAATGGCAGGCACGCCGTGTTGTACCTGTGGTATGACAACGAATACGGTTACAGTTGCCAGGTTTACCGCATACTGGAAAAGATGGCGGGCATTAATTACGCGGTTTATCCGCAGCAAGCGTAACAGTAGCGCGTGGACAGAGCATAGAATGGGGCGCGTCGGTCCGCGGTTGCGGTGAAGTCCCGACGCACCAAAATGTTGTATTTTTTCAGGGCGGCCTAAATTTCCCACAGACCTTCAAATCCGCATAAATCAGAGTGGTTTTTTGTCGAACCTATCCGGTATAATGCGCGCGGCCTGAATTCGGGTGTCAGAGGTTTGCGGCATCCGGGGCGGATTTCAGCGGCTACTAGTTACTCCCGAGCTTGGTCCCCAGGGGCGAGTCTCCCAGGTGGTTCCGGCCCACTCACATTCGTTTTAAAGCTGTAGGCAGATCGTATGATCAAGATCAAGCGGGGCTTGAATATTCCGATTCAGGGAGCTCCCCGTCAGACTATTGAAATGGCCCCCGCAGTTCGCGCAGTCGCCTTGGTGGGCTTCGATTACATCGGCATGAAACCGACCATGGCAGTGCGTGAAGGTGAGCGTGTCAAGTTGGGCCAGCTTCTGTTCACCGACAAGAAAACCGAAGGCGTGGTGTATACCTCGCCCGCGTCCGGTGTCGTGGCGGCGATCAACCGCGGTGCCAAGCGCGTATTGCAATCGGTGGTCATCGACATTGACGGCGACGACGCAGAGGTGTTTCAAACGTGTACCAGCAAAACCTTGCCAGACGCGGCGGCCATCCGCGAACAGTTGATCCGCAGTGGGCAATGGACGGCGCTGCGCACCCGGCCTTACAGCAAAGTACCAGCACCGCAGGCCGAAGCGGCCGCAATTTTTGTCACGGCCATTGATACGCACCCACTGGCAGCCGATCCCACAGTTGTTATCGCTGAACAGCCGGAAGCGTTTTGCCTTGGCCAGGACCTGCTGGCCAGGCTGACGCAGGGAAAACTCTACCTCTGCACTGCCGCAGGCGCCAGGATTCCCAAGGGTAGCGCGCCCAATATTGAGGTCTCCGAGTTTGGCGGGCCCCACCCTGCGGGTTTGGCTGGCACGCATGTGCATTTTCTTGAAGGGGTCAGTGCGAACAAATCGGTATGGACGATCGGCTACCAGGACGTGATCGCGATCGGGCGCCTGTTCCTCGACGGCAGGGTATACACCGACAGGGTGATCGCGCTCGCTGGCCCGCAGGTAGAAAATCCCCGACTGGTGCGCACGCGCCTCGGCGCTGACCTGCAGGCATTGTGCGCCGGGCAAATGAAAAGCGGCGAGAATCGTATCATTTCCGGCTCAGTGCTCGGTGGTCGCAGCGTCCAGGGCGGCACGGCCTACCTGGGACGCTATCACAACCAGGTGTCGGTGCTACTGGAGGGACGGCATCGGGAGTTTATGGGCTGGTTGTCGCCCGGCTTGAAGAAGCACTCAAACCTCGGGATCTACATCACCAGTTTTTTTGGTACCAAGCCGCTGCCGATGACGACGAATACCAATGGCAGCGAACGCGCAATGGTGCCGGTTGGCAGCTATGAGAATGTGATGCCCATGGATATCCTGCCGACGCAGCTACTGCGGGCACTCATCGTGGGAGACACCCAGATGGCGCAGGGGCTGGGCTGTCTGGAGCTGGATGAGGAGGATCTTGCGCTGTGCAGCTATGTCTGCCCGGGCAAGTATGAGTATGGTCCTATTCTGCGGGATAACCTCACGCGCATCGAGAAGGAGGGTTAAGCCGTGGGCTTGAGAAAAATGCTGGACAATGTGGAACACCACTTCCAGGAAGGAGGTCGGTTCCAGAAATGGTTTGCGCTGTACGAGGTATTCGACACCTTTTTATACGCGCCCAATTCGGTCACCAAATCCACGGCACACGTGCGCGATGGGATCGATCTCAAGCGCATCATGATTACCGTGTGGTTCGCCACCTTCCCGGCCATGTTTTACGGCATGTACAACCTGGGCTTCCAGGCAAATTCGGTGATGCCCGAGGGGCAGATGGTGGAGGGCTGGCACGGCTGGCTGATCGGGCTGCTCGCCGGCGACGATGCCACCAGTATCTGGGATTGCTTCTGGTACGGTGCAGTCTTTTTCCTGCCTATCTATATCGTGACCTTCGTGGTGGGCATTTCGTGGGAGATCCTGTTCGCCATCAAGCGCGGTCACGAAGTGAACGAAGGCTTTTTTGTCACCTCTATCCTGTTTGCTCTGTCCTGTCCGCCGGATATTCCCTTGTGGCAGGTGGCGTTGGGCATCAGCTTCGGTGTCGTAGTTGGCAAGGAAGTGTTTGGCGGCACAGGAAAGAACTTTCTCAATCCTGCGCTGGCCGGACGCGCCTTCCTGTATTTCGCCTATCCGGCGCAGATGTCCGGCGACGCGGTGTGGGTTGCGGTGGACGGCTATACCGGCGCCACGCCGTTGTCGGTTGTTGCATCCGGCGGCATGGACGCGCTCACCCAGACATGGACGTGGACTCAGGCATTTCTGGGTTCCATTCCGGGCTCCATCGGTGAAACATCCACGCTGGCGATCCTTCTCGGCATGGTGCTACTGCTCGTTACTCGCATAGCGTCCTGGCGTATTATCTCGGTGTGTTTCTCGGCATGGTGGCTTTCTCCACGCTGCTGAATACAGTTGGTTCCACCAGCAACCCCGCCTTCGCGATGCCCTGGTACTGGCACCTGGTAACCGGTGGATTTGCGTTTGGTATGGTGTTCATGGCGACCGATCCGGTATCGGCGGCGATGACCAATCCCGGCAAGTGGGCCTTCGGTATCCTGATCGGAGTGATGACCGTGCTGATTCGCGTAGTAAACCCGGCGTATCCCGAGGGCATCATGCTGGCGATCCTGTTCGCTAACCTGTTTGCGCCGCTGATGGACTACTTTGTGGTAAAGGCCAATATCAAACGGAGGCTTGCCCGTGTCCAGTAATGACAGTATTCGCAAAACGCTGATTGTCGCCTTTCCTGTGCATAGTCTGCGCAGTCCTCGTATCCGCGGCAGTGGTCATACTGCAACCGGTGCAGGAAGTGAACTCGCTGTTGGACCGCAAGCGCAACATTCTCGCTGCAGCAGGCATGCTCGAAGAAGGCAGGAGTGTAGAGGAACAGTTTTCTCAGGTAATCACACGCGTTGTGGACCTGCGCACCGGCAGGTTTGCCGATGACGCACAGGACCCGTCGAAGTACGACCAGCGCAAAGCCACCAAGGACCCCGCGTTGTCCGAGGCCCTGAACGCGGAGCAGGATATCGCGAAAATCAACCGTCGTGAGCAGTACTCCCTGGTCTATCTGGTGAAGGACGCAAATGGCACTATTGAGAAGATCATTCTGCCAATTCGCGGCTATGGGTTGTGGTCAACCCTTTACGGCTTCGTCGCACTGGAGTCGGATGCCAATACGATTGCCGGTATCGGGTTCTATCAACACGGCGAAACACCCGGTCTGGGTGGTGAAGTGGACAACCCGCGCTGGAAGGCGTTTTGGCCGGGTAAACAGGTGTACCGCGATGGCGAGGTCCAGATCGGCCTGATCAAGGGTTCCGTGGATCCCACCTCCGCCAATGCCCGCGGGGAGGTAGACGGCCTGGCTGGCGCGACCCTCACCAGCCGGGGCGTGACGAACCTCGTGCATTTCTGGTTGGGCGAAAACGGTTTTGAGCCATTCCTAAATAACCTGCGAGCAGGGGAGGCCTGATCATGCAAACCATCAAAGAGACCCTTACCGGACCCATTATCAAAAACAATCCCATCGCCTTGCAGATTCTGGGAATCTGTTCGGCGCTCGCGGTGACCTCGTCAATGCGCGTGACACTGGTGATGTGCATCGCCCTGACACTGGTGACCGCGTTCTCCAGTATGTTTATCTCCGCCATTCGCAACCATATTCCCAGCAGTATCCGCATTATCGTGCAGATGGTGATTATCGCGTCTCTGGTCATCGTGGTGGACCAGTTCCTGCGGGCCTACGCGTTCAATATCAGTAAGCAACTCTCCGTCTTCGTCGGGCTGATTATCACCAACTGTATTGTCATGGGTCGGGCCGAGGCCTATGCCATGTCCAATCCGCCTGTCGCCAGCTTTGTCGACGGTATCGGCAACGGCCTGGGATACAGCGCGATGCTGATAGCCGTGGCGCTGGTGAGGGAACCTCTGGGTGCCGGCAAATTGCTCGGCTTCGAGGTCCTGCCACTGGTGACAGACGGTGGCTGGTATGTCCCCAATGGCCTGCTTTTATTACCTCCCAGTGCGTTTTTCATCGTCGGCGGATTTATCTGGGCGTTACGCAGCGTGCGCAAGGAACAAGTTGAGAAGGCCGAATTTAAACTTGCCCGACACACAGCGGTAGGGGAGGGCGCCTGATATGGAAGCTCTGCTGAGTTTATTCGTTCGTTCCATTTTTATTGAGAATATGGCGCTGTCTTTTTTCCTCGGGATGTGTACCTTCCTGGCATTGTCCAAGAAGATCGAGGCTGCCCTGAGCCTGGGTATTGCGGTGACCGTCGTGATGGCCATTACGGTGCCAGCGAACAACCTGATCTATCACTATTTGCTGGCCGACGGGGCGTTGGCGTGGGCCGGATTTCCCGAGCTCAACCTCAGCTTTCTCGGCTTGTTGTCCTACATCGGCGTCATCGCTGCGATAGTGCAGATCCTCGAAATGTTCCTTGATAAATTTATACCCTCGCTCTACAACGCGCTGGGTGTGTTCCTGCCTTTGATCACTGTGAATTGCGCGATCCTGGGCGGGGTCTTGTTCATGGTGGAACGTGAATACCATTTCGCGCAAAGCGTTGTATTTGGTGTCGGTTCCGGCCTGGGTTGGGCGTTGGCCATTGTCGCGCTGGCCGGCATACGCGAGAAACTCAAGTATTCAGATGTGCCGGAAGGCCTGCAAGGCCTCGGTATCACCTTCATTTCAGCTGGCTTGATGGCATTGGGCTTCATGTCATTTGGCGGCATTGATATCTAGGGCAGAGTGAACTGATATGGGTACGACAATTATTTTGGCGTCGGCATGTTCACAACGATCGTGCTATTGCTGGTGTTTATGATTCTGGCGGCGCGCTCGCGGCTGGTCAGTTCGGGCGAAGTGCATATCCTCATCAACGGTGAGAAAACCATTACGGTGCCGGCAGGGGGCAAGTTGTTGCAAACGCTTTCAGAAGCGCAGCTGTTCCTGCCCTCCGCGTGCGGTGGCGGGGGTACTTGTGACCAGTGCAGGTGCATCATCACCGAGGGCGGCGGTTCCATGCTCCCCACCGAAGAGGGGCATTTCAACCGGCGTGAAGCGGCAGAGGGCTGGCGGTTGAGTTGCCAGACCGCCGTCAAGCAGGATATGAAAATCCAGGTCCCCGACGAGGTGTTCGGTGTCAAGCAGTGGGAATGCACGGTGGAGTCCAACCCAATGTGGCAACGTTTATCAAGGAATTGACGCTGCGACTGCCGGATGGCGAAAGCGTAAATTTCCGTGCAGGCGGCTATGTGCAGCTTGAATGCCCACCGCACCACGTGAAATACGCGGATTTTGATATCGAGGAAGAATATCGCAGCGACTGGGAGCGTTTTGGCTTTTTCAAGCTGGAATCCGTGGTTAGCGAGACCGTTATCCGCGCTTACTCGATGGCGAACTATCCAGATGAAAAAGGCGTGGTGAAGTTTAATATCCGGATAGCGACACCACCGCCCGGTAGCCAGGGCATACCCTGCGGGCAGATGTCTTCGTGGGCGTTTAATCTGAAGCCCGGCGATAAGGTCAAGGTCTATGGTCCCTTTGGTGAGTTTTTTGCCAAGGAGACGGATGCGGAAATGGTATTTATCGGCGGTGGTGCCGGTATGGCGCCGATGCGTTCGCACCTGTTTGACCAGCTCAAGCGCCTGCACAGCAAGCGCAAGATCAGCTTTTGGTACGGCGCGCGTTCCCTGCGTGAGATGTTTTATACCGAAGAGTATGATCAACTGGCCGCCGAGAATGACAATTTCCAATGGCATGTCGCGCTGTCTGATCCGCAGCCGGAAGACAACTGGACGGGCTATACCGGTTTCATCCACAACGTGCTGTACGAGGAATACCTGAAAAATCACCCGGCGCCCGAGGACTGCGAGTTCTATATGTGTGGACCGCCGATGATGAACGCCGCCGTCATCCAGATGCTGACGTCGCTCGGCGTGGAGCCTGAAAACATCATGCTCGACGATTTCGGCGGCTAGCATTTTGCCCAAGCAGCATCAAAGCCACTCGCGTGAGTGGCTTTTTTGTTTATCCGCGGGCGGTGGCACAGGCACCGGAAGTGGCGGTATATTTCGTACACGGGGGTGATCGTTCACAGTCACACACCGGCGTTGGCTCGCTACCTCAGCGCATCCGAGGCGTAGCACGCCCCGCAAACAAAGAGCAGGCACATGACACTATTTTTAATGACTATGTTGGTTATCGGGCTGGTTATCGCGGTGATGTCGGTCGGGGTTATGGCTGGACGGCCGCCGATAAAGGGCTCCTGCGGCGGCATGCGCGGATTGGGTGTCAATGCAGCCTGTGAAATCTGCGGCGGCAATCCCCAGCGCTGTGAGGAGGAAACGCGCAGCCTGGATCGCAGCCCGGATCAGGAGAAACGCAAGTCCAGGTTGTATTACCCGGCTGACAAATAGCCTGGATTACCCGCCCTTGAGCGCTGCACGTACTGACATCAACAAGAGTACCATCGCCAATTACGCGCCCTTTATCGGTGTGCGTTACAGCTTCAGTCGCAAACGCAATCGCTTTACCTCGGTCATAGCCACCGTGTCCATGTTGGGCATGGTATTGGGTGTTGCCAGCCTCATCGTGGTGCTCGCCATCATGAACGGTTTTGCCGGCGAGCTGCGCGGCAGGATACTGTCGCTGGTGCCACACGGTTTCGTAGAATTCAAAGACGGTGGTATTACACAGTGGCAGGACCTCTCTACACGCATTAGCGAGCAACCCGGTGTTGTGGCCGTATCGCCTTACATCACGGAAAAGGCAATCCTCGGCAATGGCCAGACGCAGCGCGGTGCGGTACTCACAGCGATAGATCCGCAGGCGGAGAGCGGCGTGTCAAACCTGCGCGGCGCGATGATTGCCGGCGATCTGGATAGTCTGCAGGTTGACGGCTTCAACGTGGTGCTCGGCACCACACTGGCCGATATCCTGCGCGTGGTGCCTGGTGATTACGTGCAGGTGACAGTACCCCGCCTTACCGTTACCCCGCTGGGCATGTTTCCCCGCAGCAAACGCCTGCGCGTTACCGGCATATTCCAGATCGGGGCGCAACCAGATGCGTACCAGGCCTACATCTCGCTCACCACCGGGCAGAAATTGCTGGGTAGCAAAGGCAGCGTGGACGGCCTGCAGGTTAAAACGCGCGACCTGTTCACGGCGCCAGACGTGATGCGCGCGTTGGCCGCAGAGCTGCCAGACACCTATGTGGTGAAGGACTGGAGCCAGACCCAGGGTTCGCTGTTTCGCGCGGTCAAGCTGGAAAAAGTCATGGTGAGCCTTTTGCTGCTAAGCGTGGTTGCCGTGGCGGCGTTCAACATCGTGTCCACGCTGGTCATGTCCGTCGCGGAGAAACGCCGCGACATCGCGGTGCTGCGCACCATGGGTGCGCGTGCGAGCGGCATCATGGTGATTTTCGTCGCCCACGGCCTGGTGCTGGCCGCAGTCGGTATCAGTATTGGTGCGCTGCTGGGCGTGCTGCTGGCGACCAATATCGCCGCTATCACAGCGGCTGTGGAGAATACACTGGGTATGAAATTATTTGATCCTACCGTTTATTTTATCAGCGAACTCCCGGCCGACCTGCAGGGGCTCGATGTGGCGCTCGTGGTGATTGCCTCATTCGCACTGAGTTTGCTGGCCACTCTGTATCCGGCGTGGCGCGCGGCGCGCATCGCGCCTGCCGAGGTTTTACGTTATGAATGATGTGGTACTGCAGTGCGAGGCGTTGTGTCGCGTGTACGAAGACGGCGACAAGTCTGTCACTGTGTTGCGCAGCGTCGACCTGACACTCTTGGCCGGCGAAAAAATCGCGATCGTCGGTGGTTCGGGGTCCGGCAAATCCACGCTGCTCAACCTGCTCGGCGGCCTCGATTACCCCAGTAGCGGCAAGGTATTGATGCGCGGCAGGGACATGACGCGGTTGGATGAACCCGCGCTGTGCCGCTTGCGCAACACGCAACTGGGTTTCGTCTACCAGTTTCACCATCTGCTGCCGGAATTCGATGCGCAGGAAAATGTCGCGATGCCGCTGCTGATTGGCGGCGCGGCGCGCAAGGTCGCCTGGCGTAGCGCGCAGGAGATGCTGGAGCGCGTGGGCATGGGGCAGGCTGACGCACCGTCCTTCGCAGCTGTCCGGCGGCGAGCGCCAGCGGGTGGCAATCGCCCGTGCGTTGGTCACGCGCCCCGATTGCGTGTTGCTGGACGAGCCTACCGGCAACCTCGATCCCCGCTCCGCGGCACAGGTGTTGGCATTGATTGATGAACTCGGGCAGGATCTCGCGTCGTTTGTGGTCGTCACGCACGACCCTGCCATTGCCGCCCACATGCACCGCACACTGGAACTGCGCGACGGCGTGCTGCGGGAGCTGGCGTGACTCGCAGCGAACGCCTGCGTATCGCGCAACGCTATACCTTCGCGTTTGGACAGGGCCACCTGTCGGCGTTCCTGTCCTCGCTGTCGATGCTGGGCCTGGTGCTCGCGATCAGCCTGCTGATCATCGTGCTGTCGGTGATGAACGGTTTCGACAAGGAGATGCGCGAACGGATACTCGCGTTGGTTCCGCATATCACGGTGTACTCCGCTGCGCCGATCGTCGATGGGACCAAAATAGTCGAGCTGATTAAAACGCATCCGGCAGTGGAGGCGGTCGCACCCTTTGCGCAGTTTGATGCACTCGTGACGCGCGGCACCGATATCGAGACGGTGCGGGGTATCGGCCTCAATACGCGTGAGCCAGGTGCGTTCGACTCGCTTGCCGCCTATCTGGATGCGAGCGCGACGGCGCAATTTCGTGAGCAGCCCAACGGCCTCATTCTCGGCGTCGGTGTTGCAGAGCACCTTGGCGTGTCAGTCGGTGAGCGCCTGATGCTGATAGTCCCCGGCGCAGGCGACAGCGGGCAAACCGGTCCCGCACAGTTTGAAACCGTGCAGTTGAGCGCCATTTTGAACACCGGCACGGAACTGGACCAGACCATCGCACTGGTGCACCTGGAACTCGCATCGCAGCTGGCGGGGCTGCACGGCGAGGTCAGCGGTTTTCGCGTGACGACCAACCGCCTGTTCGACGTGCAACGCATCGGCTGGGAGTTGCAGGACATGTTGCCGCCCGGCTACTACAGTACCAACTGATGCTGACGCACGGCAACCTGTATGCCGCCATCCAGCTGTCGCGCGACATGGTGTCCATACTCCTGTTTTCCATTATTGCGGTGGCCGCATTCAACGTCGTGTCATCTCTTGTATTGGTGGTCATGGACAAACAGGGCAACATCCCGATCCTGCGGACGCTGGGCGCGACCGGGACCGATATCGCGTGGATTTTCGTGTTACAGGGCGCGATGATCGGCCTGGTTGGTGTGGTCCTGGGGAGTATCGTCGGCACGCTCGGCAGCCTGGCTGTGCCGGATATCGTCAGTGGGCTGGAGCGACTTCTCGGCATCCGATTCCTCAATACCGATGTCTATCCCGTGTCATTCCTGCCGGTAGACTTGTTGGCCAGTGACATTCTTACGGTCGGTGGTGTCGCACTCGGGATGTGTGTGATTGCGGCCATCTACCCGGCCAGGCGCGCGGCCAAAATGGCCCCGGCGATGATTCTCAATCAGGATCATTGAGCTTGCGTGCCTCGCGGGTACGCTTGCGTGCCCGCCATTGCCTGACGACATTCCAGCGCCACAGCAGGCTCATCACAAAGTAGCCCAGGCTGCCGAAAAACAATCCGCACAGCAGGCAGCCCAGCAAAAAGGGTTTCCAGACATTGGCCAGGCTGTTGGTCAGCCAGTGAAAGCCCACTTCCAGCACGACTTCCTTGACCGGCACATCAATGATCAGTGCGCCAAGCTGGTACGCCATGTAAAAAATAGGTGGCATCGTGACATTACAGCGCATCAGCACCGCCAGTGCCGCTGCCAAAAGCGTCTGGCCGGGGATGGGAATGAACGCGACAAACAGGCCGACAAACATCGCCATGGAAGCCGAGTAGCGATTGAGATGCCACAGGTTGCTGGCGTAAACCCAATCCCCCAGCACGCCCAGCCCTTTGATCTGGCGGATCTTTACCGGGGAGGGTACGACTCTTCTGAGGAATTTCTTCGGCATATCCAGGCTGGTTGGAAGTGATCTGTCATTACGCAGATCGATGTGTTTGACTGCCACGCTCGTCGCTACAAACTTGCAGCCTTAAGTGATGGCGGCGGGGCATTATGCGGTATCCCCGCTGAATTTCAAACCGGGTTACTGTCACCCAGTGTGGAGACAGTCACGGAATTGCCACATGCAATCATGGATGATGGGCCTGGTGTCGGGCATCGTGCTCGCCGGCTTCTGGCCGGCGCTGCCACCCTGGCCGATATTGCTCGTATTCGCTGGCGTCGCCATTGCTGCGCATATCAGGCCTACCCCGCTGATGGTATTTACAGGCGGACTCGCCCTCGGACCGGCTCTGGGCATGATCCATGGCACTCAATTGTTGCAAAGCCGTATCGCGGCAGAGTGTGTTGGCATGCCCATTACAGTGAAAGGCACAGTATCTTCCCTGCCCAGGGTAAGCCAGATGCCCGACAGGGGCAGGATGCAACGCTTCGAAATGATGGTCGCGGAGCTGTTGCCGCAACAGTGCGAGGGACCGCAAAAATCCTGTTGTCCTATTACGGCGAGCAGACAATTGCGCCCGGTGATGAGTGGCAGTTTGAAGTAAAGCTGAAGAAGCCCTGGGGCCTGGCGAATCCCGGTGTCTTCAACCTGCAGGCGTGGTTCGCTCAGAATGGTGTCGATGCCGTGGGCAGCGTGCGCGAATCGGGAAAGACGCAACAGCGCCTCGCCCAGGCAGTAAACATTTGGTCACTGCCAGATCGCCTGCGACAGAAGATTAATGAGCACATTGGCGAACAACCCCTCACTGCGGAGTCGGCCGCGATCCTACGCGCGGTTACGGTAGCCGACGGCAGCGGCATCGAGCCGAAGCTTTGGTTCCTGTTCCAGCAATTTGGCCTCAGCCACCTGCTGGTCGTCTCCGGTACGCACGTGACCATGGTGGCTGCCGCAGGTTTTATTCTGGGTGCTGTGTGCCTGCGCCTGTTGGCGCCGCTGTCGTCCAGACTGCGCTGGCTGCCGGGCGCAGCCGCTATCCTGTCGGCCTGCTTCTACGGCGCGCTGGCGGGGCTGACTCTACCGGTTCAGCGCGCGCTGTGCATGTTGTTTTGTTTTGTCCTTGCCGGCCTTGTCGGACGGCGCAGCGGCGCCGCCAACAGTCTGCTTCTGGCCGCCAGCGTCGTGCTCGTACTCACCCCTCTGGCAGCCGTGGGCAGCGGATTCTGGCTGTCCTTTGGCGCGGTCGGCGCTCTGGTGTGGTGTGCGCTCTGGCAGCGCGGTCTCGGTGGGGGCATGCGACTGCTACAGACACAGGCTGCGATGTCCCTGTTCATGCTGCCGCTAGGCGCGCTGTTCTTTGGCGGCGGCAGCATGATCGCAATGCTGGCCAATCTGCTGATGATACCGCTGCTCGGCTGGGTGGTGGTGCCGCTGGCACTGCTGGCCGCAGTGTGCTTTCTGGGTGGTTGGGACGTGGCTGCCGTGCTCTGGCAACTGGCGGCGTGGCCGCTCGACAAGGTGCCGCCATTCGCGCATGAACTGTCTGGTGTCGCCAGCGAATGGTTGCCGTGCCGCTGACAGCCGATCTCATGCTGGTGCTCCTGACGGTGCTGTCGGTGGCGCTCTGGCAGTGCCAGGCCGCAGTGCGCTGAAGCTGCTGGCATTGCTGCTGGCTGTGCCGATGCTGTTGCCAATTGACGTCTATTCACGGGCGGCGTCCCAGGAAACTGAGGTGACCGTGCTCGATGTCGGGCAGGGTACTGCGGTTGTCGTGCGCTCAGGGCGACGCGCACTGCTTTACGATACGGGGGGAGGCGATCCAGAAGGTGTGAATATGGGGACACTGGCGGTGCTGCCTTTCCTGCAACAGCAGGGCATCACTTCGCTCGATACACTGATCATCAGCCACCCCGATCTCGATCACAGCGCTGGCACGACCGTGGTGCACAACGCACTGGCGGTCGGCCGGTTTCGCTACGGAGGGGTGGCAACGGATGGCGCGGGCACAGGACCGCTGGGCGTTGTAGGCCGGCCATGCGTCGCCGGTGAGGCATGGCGCTGGCCGGGTGGGCAGGTTTTCCAGTTTCTATCACCGGCGCAAGAGATACCGCGTCGCAGCAACGACAGCTCCTGCGTGCTGCAGATAGAGGTTGAAACTATCGCTTGTTGCTGCCGGGCGACATCGAAAGCGGATCGCGAGCGGACGCTCGTGCAGTTCTGGGGTGACGAACTCTTAAGCGACTGGCTGCTGGCAGGTCACCACGGCAGTAAAACATCCACCACCCCGACCTTCCTGAAACGCGTGCGACCGCAAACCGCCGTTATCAGCAGTGGGTATGCCAACCGTTTCAATCATCCCCACGCCAGCGTGGTAGCCCGGTTGCAGCAGCAGCACGTGACGATTTTGTCCACCGCAGCCGCAGGCGCACTGGCATTCAACGTCGCCCCCGGGCAGGCGCTGCGGATCAGTGCGTATCGGGATAGCGTGCGCCGCTATTGGATGTAACGCCTGCGCATTGCTTCACCCTCCAGCGGTGCTGTGCGTATAATGCGTCCTTTATTTTCTGGGGACGGGGCGTCACTGTGCTTGAACTGTTAATTGCTGGCGGTTGGTTGATGGTGCCGATCCTATTGTGCTCGGTCCTGATGCTGGCGATCTGTATCGAACGTTTCTACACGCTTAATCCAAAGAAAATTGCGCCGCCACACCTGCTGGCGACGGTCTGGAAGCAACTGAAGCGGGGTGAACTGGATGCCGCCAAGCTGCGCACGCTGCGCCAGTCATCACCGCTCGGCCGCATCCTCGCCGCCGGCCTGGCCAATGCCTACCATGGCCGTGAGGTGATGAAGGAGAGTATCCAGGAGGCTGCCGCCCACGTCGTCCACGATCTGGAACGCTACCTCAATACACTGGGTACGGTTGCCGCTGTCACGCCACTGCTGGGCCTGCTGGGCACCGTGTTCGGCATGATCGAGGTGTTCGCCGAGATCATGGTGCAGGGCTCCGGCAATGCCAGTGCGCTTGCAGGCGGCATTTCGCAGGCGCTGATCACCACGGCTGCAGGCCTGACAGTGGCGATTCCCGCGCTGGTCATGCACCGCTACTTTGTCGGCAAGATCGACGCCATTGTCGTGGAACTGGAGCAGGAGACCATCAAGCTGGTGGATGCGCTGCACAGTGAAGAGAATACGGACGTCAGCGCTTGAAATTTCGACGCCAGCACCGCGAGGATATCGGGGTCAACCTGACGCCGCTGATTGACGTCGTGTTCCTGCTGTTGATCTTCTTCATGGTCTCCACCACGTTTACCCGCGAGACGCAGCTCAGCATCGACCTGCCGGAAGCACAGGGGAAACCAAAGGAAGCCACAGAGCAGCAGATCGAGATTCTGGTCGATGAATCCGGCAACTACCGCGTGAACGGGGAAGCGCTGGTCGACGGCAGCATGCGCACGCTGCAGGCGGCGATCTACAAGATATCCGCCGGCGACACGACGCTGCCGATGACGATATCGGCCGACGCCCAGGCGGCCCACGAGGACGTCGTGCAGGCGATGGACGCGGCAGGGCAGATGGGTTTTGTTCACCTCAGCATCACCACCCGGCAACCGGCCAGTGCGCCGACTGCGCCGTAGCTGACTCCATAACTACCTCACAGGAGCGCGAGATGTCGTACACAGTCGTGATACCGGCGCGGTACGGCTCCACCCGGACTGCCGGGCAAACCGCTGCTGGATATTCTCGGCAAGCCGATGGTGCAGCGCGTGTGGGAGCAGGCGCAGCGCAGCACAGCCGCCCGCGTGGTGATTGCAACCGATGACGCACGGATAGTCGATATTGCGCGCGCTTTCGGTGCGGAGGTCTGCATGACGCGCCCCGAGCATCCCTCCGGTACGGACCGCCTGCAGCAGGTCGCCCGGGAGCTTGGATTGGCCGATGCACACATAGTAGTGAACGTGCAGGGCGATGAGCCGCTGATCCCGCCGCAGGTGATCGACCAGGTCGCGGCCAATCTGGCGGCGCACGCCAGGGCGGGCATCGCCACGCTGTGTGAGCAGATCACTACGCACGCTGAGCTGACCAGCCCCAATGCAGTGAAAGTAGTGCGCAATGCCGACGGCATGGCCCTGTACTTTAGCCGCGCGCCGATTCCTTACCCACGCGATGCGTTTATGCAGGATCGCGAGGTGATGCCGGCGACGGGAAACTGGTATCGACACATTGGCATCTATGCGTATCGCACGCAGTTCCTGCACCGCTATGTAACCTGGCCGCCGGCGCCGCAGGAGCAGCTCGAATGCCTGGAGCAGTTGCGCGCGCTGCACCACGGCGTCGATATACATGTCGCCGAGGCGTGCCAGCGCGTGCCAGCCGGCGTTGATACGCAAGACGACCTCGCGCTGGTGCGGCGCGTGTTGACCGATGCGGATGCAGTTTCTGCGCGGTGAGGCCCTGCAGCGCTACAATACACTCGCGCTGCAGGCGCGCGCCCAGGCTTTCGTCAGCGTTAGTACCGAAGCGGATCTGCTAGCGGCGTTGACGCTGGCGCGCGAGCAGCAGCTGCCCGTGGTGCCGTTGGGGGAGGGCAGCAATGTCGTCTTCGCCGGCGACCTCGACGCGCTGGTAATACAACAGCGGATGAAGGGCATTGAGGTGCTGGCGCTTGCGGATGATGCAGTGCGGCTGCGTGTGGCGGCCGGGGAGAACTGGCATGCCCTGGTGCAGTGGACCCTTGCGCAGGGGTATTTCGGGCTGGAAAATCTCGCGCTGATTCCTGGCACCGTTGGCGCGGCCCCGATACAGAACATTGGCGCCTACGGGGTTGAATTACAGGCGAGCCTGCTGCAGGTGCATGCCCGGCAGATTGCCGATGGCAAAGTGCTGGTGCTTTCGAATGAGGCGTGTGAGTTTGGCTACCGCGATAGCATTTTCAAGCATCAGCTACAGGATCAGCTGGTGATTACGGCAGTTGAGTTGCAGCTAGCGCGCCACCCTGCGGTGAATGTCGCGTATCCGGCGCTGGCCAGTTATTTCGCCGAGCATGCCGATGTCGACCCGACACCGCAAGCGGTGTTTGACGCAGTCGTCGGAATTCGCCGCAGCAAACTGCCTGATCCCGCGCAGGTGCCGAATGCGGGGAGCTTTTTCAAGAACCCCGTCGTTGCGGGCAAGCTCGCAGAAGAACTGCGCGCGGCGTTTCCCGGGCTGCCCTGTTTTTCCCAGCCCGATGGCGCTGTCAAGCTGTCGGCGGCCTGGATGATAGACCGCTGCGGCTGGAAGGGCGCGCGCCTCGGAGAGTTGGGCGTGCACGCGGAGCACGCCCTGGTGCTGGTCAACTACGGCGGCGGCAGTGGCGAGCGGTTGCTGGCCCTCGCCACCGACATCGCGGCGTCGGTTTGGGACGCTTTCGGCGTGCGGCTGGAGATCGAGCCGCGTGTCTATGGCAGGCGTGTATGAGCGGGTTTGACCACACAGCCTTTTTGGCAGCGCTTACCACCCGGCCCGGTGTCTACCAGATGTACGATGCCAGCGGTGAACTCCTCTACGTCGGCAAGGCCAGAAACCTGAAGAACCGTGTGGGCAGTTACTTTCGCGCCAGCGGATTGACTGATAAGACGATGGCGCTGGTCGCAAGGATTCACGATATCCAGGTGACCGTCACCAGCACTGAAGTCGATGCGCTGCTGCTGGAGCACAACCTGATCAAGACTCAGCAGCCGCCTTACAACATCCTGCTGCGCGATGACAAATCATTCCCTTACATATTCCTGTCCAGTGAAGACAAGTTTCCGCGCATCGCCTTCCATCGAGGTGCGAAACGGCGCAAGGGCGAGTATTTCGGACCGTATCCCAGCGCCGGAGCCGTGCGCGAGTCCATGCACTTCCTGCAGAAAGTGTTCAAGGTGCGACCCTGCGAGGATAGTTACTTCAACAACCGCTCCCGGCCGTGCCTGCAATACCAGATCGGTCGCTGCAGCGGCCCTTGCGTGGGACTGGTGAGTGAGGAGGATTATGCGCAGCAGGTGGCGAGCACGCGCCTGTTTTTACGCGGCAAATCCACGCAACTGATGGAGCAGTTGGCCGACGATATGGAAAAGGCCGCCGCCGAGCTCGCCTATGAGCAGGCCGCCGTCTACCGCGACCAGATCGCCCAACTACAACTGGTACAGGCCAGCCAGGGCATTGAGGGCGTGACCGGTGATCTGGATATTCTCGCCGCTGCAGTCTCGTATGGGCGTGCCTGTGTGCAGGTGTTGTTTGTGCGCGGGGCCCGCGTGCTCGGCAGCAAGACGTATTACCCGCCGCTTAAACTGCAGGAGGATGCGGCGGCAGTACTGGAAGCTTTCATTCCGCAGTTTTACCTTGGGGAGGGTAGGGCAATCCCCGCGGAAATCATTGTCAATGCAACGCCTGAGAGTGCGGATGTGCTGGCCGAAGCGTTGTCCATCCAGGCGCAGCGCGCCGTCAGGTTGCGCAGCCGGGTGCGCGACTCCCGGGCGCAGTGGCTGCAACTGGCACAGCAGACGGCCGAAACCAATCTGGCCTCGCATCTGGCAGGGCGGCAGACGATGCTGCGGCGCATGCAGGCGCTGCAGGATATCCTGGAACTACCGGAGTTGCCGGAGCGACTGGAGTGCTTTGATATCAGCCACAGCTCTGGCGAGGCGACTGTCGCGTCCTGTGTCGTTTTCGATCAGCAGGGCCCGCGCAAGACCGACTATCGCAAGTTCAATATCGAGGGCATCGTTGCGGGAGACGACTATGCCGCGATGCACCAGGCGCTGGAGCGCCGCTACCGACGCTTGAAGGCGTCCGAGGCCGCGTTGCCAGACGTGTTGTTTATCGACGGTGGCAAAGGCCAGGTTGCGCAGGCGATGGCGGTACTTGCCGAGCTGCAGGTCGATGGCATTGAGGTTATCGGCGTGGCCAAGGGCGTCACGCGCAAGGCGGGATTCGAGACCTTGATCAAAGGCGCTACCGGGCAAGAGCGGCAATTGCCACCGGATCACGGTGCGCTGCACCTGATACAACAGATTCGCGATGAGGCACATCGCTTTGCCATTCTGGGCATCGCGGCCGACGCGACAAAGCGCGACAGCGCTCCAAGCTGGAGGATATCCCAGGCGTTGGCAGCAAACGACGGCGCGTGTTGCTGCGCCATTTTGGCAGCGCCCAGGCGGTGGAGAATGCCAATGTTGAAGAGCTGAAGAAAATTCCCGGTATCCACGCGGCGATGGCGCAGCAGATTTACGACCATCTGCACGCCGGAAAGTGATCGCCGGTTACGCTCTCGCGTGGGTTACAGAGCTGTCTTCAGTTGCCGGACAGGATTGGGGTTTGTGGCAAAATTATCCGCTTAATGTAAAAACTTGCACCGTATCCGGTTCGCATATCCCGTAATATAGGCAGCAAGGGTGCCCGCCTGAGTAACGCTGGCAAGAGAGTAATGACGAGAACTGTGTCCCATCCGAACCGAGAGTAATGCCGTTGCCTATCACCATACCCAATGCACTTACAATGATGAGGATATTGCTGGTCCCGGTGCTGGTCGTCGCGTTTTATTTGCCTTTTCGCAACCACTTTCCGTTGGCTGCGGTCATCTTTGCACTGGCCGCAATCACCGACTGGTTCGACGGCTACCTGGCGCGCAGGCTGGGCCAGATGACGGCATTTGGCGCATTTCTGGATCCAGTGGCAGACAAGCTGATGGTGGCCGTTGCCCTCGTGCTGTTGGTTGAGCGTCACGACACCGTGCTGTTTACGTTGGCAGCCTGCGTCATCGTCGGGCGAGAGATCGTGGTGTCCGCCCTGCGCGAGTGGATGGCTGAGCTGGGTCAGCGCACATCCGTAGCCGTTTCTTATGTGGGCAAGGTGAAAACAGTCTTCCAAATGGTTGCGATTACAGGCTTGTTGGCGATCAATCCGGCTGCTGATCCCGGTTGGCAGTTGATTCTGTGTTACATCGTTTTGTACACCGCAGCGGTACTCTACTCTCTGGTCCATGACCGTCTATCTCAAGGCTGCCTGGGTGGTAATTAAAGAGCAGGATAATTCTTTCTAATTCAATTGTTTGCGCCAAGAATCTTGTATTCTGCTTGACTCCTCAGACTCGGTGCATACAATAAGCGCCTCTCGAAGGTAAGGACTTTTAACACCTGAGAGAGCGGCCTTTACGGCGACCACGGCGGTGGATAAACGTAGCAGGTGCGGGAATAGCTCAGTTGGTAGAGCGCAACCTTGCCAAGGTTGAGACGGGGCGCGTAGCCTCGCCAGTTCCGGCGACCCGGCGGTGGATAAACGTAGCAGGTGCGGGAATAGCTCAGTTGGTAGAGCGCAACCTTGCCAAGGTTGAGGTCGCCGGTTCGAACCCGGTTTCCCGCTCCAACTCTCCAAAAAGGCTCGGTGACAGAGTGGTCATGTAGCGGACTGCAACTCCGTGTACGCCGGTTCGATTCCGACCCGAGCCTCCATTTTTTTATAAGTAGCTCAAAGACCGCGATGTGCGCTTATCACGGAAGGCGGTTGACGTCCCGGATAAGGCCTCACCCTCAGTCATTTAGCCGGTGTCTCACGCAGGCACTGGCACTTCGAAATAACTACCCACCATAGCCACCGTTTCACGCCACAGCCTGTCGGCCAATGCCACGTCAAATACATGGTTCGGGCCGTTAAACTTCACCGGGTTGCAATCCTCGAAGTAAGCGCCACTGACGCCATCCAGCGAAGGATTGGTCGCTACGTAAACCTGCGTGGCTGCACCTTCAGCCACGTTTTTCTGAATGATGGTCGCCGCATTGTTATAAAGAAATCCGATGATGCCCGTGGCGTTGCGACCGATATCGGTTTTTACAAAACCCGGATGAACGGCGTTGGAGGTGGTATACGCCGGGTCGAGCATCTGCGAGAGTTTGAGAGAAAACAGCGCATTGGCCAACTTGGAGCGACCGTAAGCCAGGGCGGCATCATACGCTCCCTCACCGCGCAGATTGTCAAAGTCTATCCCGCCCTTGGGTGTGCTCATATAGCCCATTCGGCTGCCGACGTGAACAATACGGCCGTGCTCTGCAGCCTGCACGAGCGGTAGAAGATTCATGGTAAGCACTACGTGGCCCAGATAGTTCACGACGAATATCTTCTCAATGCCATTAACGAGTTCAAACTCGGTGAAAGTGCCGATACCAGCGTTGGGGATCAGTATGTCCAGTGAATCGGTCTGGGCAGCGACCGCCCGGGCGCAGGCGACGCAGGAGTCGAAGTCTGATAACTCCAGCGCCAGCGGGGTCGTTTTACCCTTTACACTGTCGCAGGCTTCCTGCGCCTTCTCCAGCGTGCGACCGGTACCAAAAACATGGGCGCCGCGCTGGGCCAGCACCCGCATGGTTTCATGTCCTATGCCGGAATTGCACCCGGTGACGAGGGCGGTTTTGCCGCTAAGATCGATACCTTCGGTGACCTCCTCGGCGGTGGACTTGGCGTTATAGGGACCGACGGGCAGGCTGGTGTCGATCACTACCCGGTCTTCGCCGCCGCAGCCCGCCAGAGTAGTAGCGGCAAATGTAGCGGCGGAAGCCTGGAGAAATAGTCTGCGGTTAAGCGCCATGGGCTGCCTCCAGGAGTTATGGTCGTGTCGATACGTTGCGGGAGCCAGTCTCCTATAAATATTGGCGCATGAGAAGTTCGGCAGGGAATAACAGCCTGCAATCGCTCGCTATCGTGCCGCAGAGCGCTTCTCACTGTCCGTTTCCATGTTTGTCAGGTACTCTGCCCTTCGGTGGCAAAGGTGCCAGCCTCTCGCAATTACGCACTAACGAGATGTGTACCCGGCGATGAACACACAGCAATCGGTTTTAAGTACCCAAAATGCTCAACAATGCCCGGTTAACCCTGACCCGGTAGTCTTCCGCGACATTGCCATGTCACGACGCACGCGAATCATCCTTTGGTTGATGAAGTTGTTGGCCAGGCGGATGCTGGCCAGGATGGGGCGATTCTCCCTGAAAAGATCACAAAAATGCAGTTAACAACCGCATCCATGGAGTGTAAGGATAACGCGGGAATTGCTATTCATTACGACATCGTCGGCAAGGCACCCGGACACGTTTTTGGTTCACTGACCGCCGCTGGCCGACAGGTCATCCTGTGGCTACACGGCGGCGCGTTCAGTTTGCCTGCGGCTCCGGCCATGCATTTGAGCATGGTAGCCAATATCTGCAAGCAGCTCGGCGTCGATGCCTTCATGCCTGACTACCGACTCACCCCCGCCAACCCCTATCCAGCGGCATTGAACGACTGCGAACAGGCCTACCGCGAACTACTGCATCTGGGCTATGAGGCGTCAGATATCGCACTGGGCGGCGATTCTGCAGGGGGAAATCTACTGCTGGCGCTACTACAACGCATTCGCAAGGCCAATTTGCCCATGCCTGCCTGCGCCGTTCCCGTATCCCCTGTCGCCGATTTGAGTCGGGTGCACGGACTGCCCTCGCGCTACAAAGTCAGGCACAGCGATCCGCTGCTGCCGGCACATGCCATGCAAAGAATGTGCAGTGAATATGCTGGTGAACACGACAGTGCAGACCCGGAAATCTCGCCTTTGTATATGGACTGCGACGGCCTGCCGCCACTTTTTTTCCTCGCCAGCAGCAACGAGATATTAATGGACGACACCGTATTTCTGGCCCGCCGGACCAGTGCTGCAGGTATCGACACCACGTGCCACATTTGGCCGATGTTGCCCCACGCCTTCCCGCTTTTCGCAGGCGTTTTTCCCGAAGCGGTGGCTGCGCGCGGCGATATTGCCAATTTTATCGGGCAACACCTCGCAAAGGCCAGGTAAGCCAGTGCCCTGTTCAGGAGGTCCCATGTCGGTAGTGTTCGCGTATGTTTACCCCTGAACGAATCCTCGCGCTGCTCGCGGCACTGGGGATGTTTATCTTTAGCGTGTCCATCTATCTAAAAACGGGCGATTGGGTAGCGGGTGTTTTTGTACTGGGTAGCCTGAGTTACTTTGTCTTTTTTCTGCTGCACTACAAAAGGAAAGGCCCGTGATAGTGAATTACTCGCGTAGCGCGGCGCTGGCAGTCCTCGCAGTTGTCCTTCTGGTGGGATGTGCCAGCTTCACGCCCGAGCTGGATCCCCCAAAAATAAGTGTGCTCAGTTTTAAATCACTGCCCGGTGATGGCGGAGCGCCACAGTTTGAAATCAAGCTACGCGTGCTGAATCCCAATAAGCAAACGCTGGACATTGCTGGCATCAGCTATTCCGTCGCATTGCTCGAAAGGGAGCTGGTTACCGGTGTGACCAATGATGTATCACCTATCGCCGGTTACGGCGAAGGCATCGTCACTGAATGCAGAACTGCAACTGCTGGAGCTCGTGCGACTGGTAACCGGCCTGGGATCTGCCGGATCCAAGCCGCTGGCATATCGATTTACCGCAAAAATCGATTTTAACGGCTTTATCCCCACCCAGCGCATTGAAGAGACTGGGGAGATAAAACTGAATTAGCTGATCGTTATGCCAGGAGCCCTATGCGGCAGGTGCTGGCTTATCCAAATAGCGAGCGTCCGATGATTGCCGCAATGATGAGGGGACAAACCAGCTTTACGTACCAGGGCCAGATTTTCCAGAATAAACCACGCTCCACGTTCGGATATCCCTTGCGCAATTCCTGCAGCAGAGCATCCCTGCGCCACAGCCAACCTGCATAAATACAGAACATGAAGCCAAGTATTGGCTGTCCATAGCGGGTGGTCAATGTGACGACCAAGCCAAACAGAAGCTCAAAATTGAGTAAGATGATCCCACTTATACCGGCGATCAGGCCGCCAATCATCCAGGCAGCAAGGTGGCGCTCGGCGTTGAATTCCTCCACTGCATACGCGACGGGCACTTCCAGCATGGAAATCGAGGAAGTGAGTGCCGCTATCGTCATTAAATTGAAAAAAATGATAGCTACCAGGATGCCGGGCAAGCCCATGGTCGCAAACAGTTGCGGAAGTACCGTGAAAATCAATGTGTCCTCGGAAATCAATGCGCCAGCCTGCGTGAAAATTTCCACACCGTTGTGCAGCGCAACATACATCGCAGGCAGGACGAGGAATCCCGCGAGCACAGCTACGAATATATCCACCAGCGTGACGATACCGCCCAGAAGCGGCAGGTTTTCGTCATCGCTGACATAGGAGCCATAAATCAGCATGGTACCCACACCGAGCGAGAGCGAGAAAAACGCCGAACCCAGCGCGTCCAATATCAACTGCGGCGAAAGTGCGCGCGAAAAATCCGGCAGCAGATACACCTCCAGGCCAGTCATCGCACCTTCCAGCGTCAGCACATACAATACCAGTGCCAGCAGCGTGATCAGCAACATCGGCATTAATCGTTCCGACCAGCGCTCTATCCCTTCCTTTACACCCGCGGAGACGATACCGATGGTCAGCGCCATGAAGATGAGCATGGATAGCAGGTTGCGCCACAGGCCAAAAGACGTCAGCCAGTTCGCAAACGCCCTGGCACCTGCCAGTTCAGCAATGGCGGACAAGCAAAACGCGATCATCCAGCCAGCCACGATGGCGTAGAAACTTAGAATCAAGCTGGCGACAATGAAACCGACGATGCCCGTAAGCGCGCCTATCTGGCTAACGTTCCGCAGTGGCGAAACTTGCCGTAGCGCGCGGACTGCATTCGAATGAGCATGGCGACCCAGAATCAACTCCGCCATCAACACCGGATACGCCAACAGGAAAGCGAGAAGCAAATACACCAGCAAAAACGCTGCGCCGCCATTACTTGCGGCCTGGGTCGGAAAGCCCCAGATGTTTCCCAGCCCCACCGCGCTACCGGATGCAGCCATCACAAAGCCAAAGCGTGAGCTGAATTCCCCTCGGCTGCCAGCCATAAACGTACCCTGAAATCAGTATTATTTGCCCGGTAGTGTAGCATGGGGTGCGAGCTACTCATGGCATCTGAATGAATGCGGGTGGACGGGCTTTTGCGGCGCGGACAGCCGTTGTTTCTCAACCGAAAATGTGTGTTATTATCCCGACCCCTCAGGTCCCGGGTACTTGAATTTGAGTACTTTTGACGTTGTTCGGGTGTGCTCTGCGCCGACAGGGTACACACCAACGGGGTACGACTGTAGTCCTGCGCGAGTGTGGTGGAATTGGTATACACATCAGACTTAAAATCTGACGGCTTAACGGCCATGCGGGTTCAAGTCCCGCCATTCGCACCATTAAAAGCACTATATTTGAAGCATATTTCTCTACAACGATAAAATACCGCATTGCCGGGTAAGGCTATAAAAAAACGGTGCACATTTGGTGCACATTTTGCGGGATAGGGCAGGGAAGGCACCAGAAAACCACACCAGGCACACCCCCAATGACCGTCGAAGAAATACAACAGGGCATCAAACGCATGGCATCCCGCGCATGGTGGGCCGGGTTCATCGCTGGCGTGTTGCTGGGATTGATTGCGGGCCCTGCCATTGGCTACCAACTCGGCAGTCCGCAGACAATCGTGGTGCCGCTGTCGCAGGGTATCAAGGCATAAACGCACAGTTCAACAAAACAGGAACTCGAATAGGTGAATATTAAAAATGCTCTGCTCCCTCTGGTGCTGGTTAGCACACTAATGCATTCGTTTCCTTCGCGCGCTCAGGAAGACCATGCCATTTACGGTTTCTATACAGACTCTTGTGGGCAGTGGCTTGAGGCAAGAAGAGCGGGTGGATTGGAAGAGATTAAGTATTCCATTTGGGTTCTTGGCTTTGTGTCGGGAGTTGATTCGCGGGTTACACGTTGAAAGAAAGCGACAGACAAGGGATGACTAACTGGAGAGACAACTACTGCGAAGAACATCCTTTGGAACGCTTTCACGAAGCGGCTGAAGCGCTGATATCCGCAATGCAAAAGTAAACACACTCTGAGTTAGACCTAGCGAAGCATCATCCGTCGGCGCTCAACTCCTCCAGGCACTGCGTATCAGGTCATCCAGCCGGGTGCGGATCGCCACAGTGGACAGTCCCACAACTTGCGGTGCAGCTTTCGCAGGGATCGCCAGCAGCTTGGCCCGGACGTTTGCGTATTCATCGCCCACCACGTCCGCCACCTGCTCGATTGGGATCAGTGAGCCTTCCAGGTGCTTGGCCGTGAGTTGCGCGGCGTTGGCTTGGAAGTGTGCGAGTCTCGCCCTTTCGCTCGTTAAATCAAAGTCGCCGTCATCACGCACGTACAATCGAGGCAGTGCTTCGCCGGGACTCATAGCACACCGCGCCGCGTGCTCCTTGGTTGCTTCTAGGTCGGCCAGCAGCGAACGAATGCGGCGGCGGTCAGCGCCGGTCAGGTTTGAAATCTCAGTGATTGATATCAGCATAGTGTGGTGGCCTTTAGGGGGTCTGAAAATCTGCCGATAGACGGCGCAGCGTCCACACCCGCATGGGTATCACAGGGAGGACCCGAGACACTTCACCAGTTCGCGTGTGCTGAACGATGACGGATTGCATGTGGTCGTGCCTCCAGTGTGGCCGTGTTGCTCACAGCGTCTGTGTGGCGCTCGTGAGGCGTTGAATAGGTGCGCCCGTGACACTGGACCGAAGCCAGCGTAGGCAGGCGCTTTGCGTGCGGTGACACGCGCCAGCATGCTCGGTGGACCGAGGGTAAAGTCCTTGCGAGTCCCGAGCACTTTCCGCCACTCGCCCGGCGGTCATTCCTCACGCGTGTATTTCAGCGAACGATTCGCCGTGACGCACAGCAATGTCGCAGTCTTGCAACACTGTTACCTGCACGCTGCCCGAACTGGCGTAGGTGTAAGGGTCGGTGCAGAGGGTCTGGCCGCTCCATAATCCGACGATCAAGTCGCTCCAGTTTCCGAACAAAACGTATCCGGTTGGCACCAGGTTGGATGACAGCGCCCGGTATCCATTGACGCGGCCTTCACCTTCGCCGGTGGATGTCCAGATCATGTTATCCATCGCGGTGACGACGGGCGTTTTCTTCAACACTGAGGCCATCAAGCCGGTGGTCAAATAGCCCAAGCTGCCCCGGTCGCTGTCGTCGGCCATCAGCAACCCTTCCATGTCAACGATCTCACGAAATGTCGGCGCGCTGGTGTAGGTGTCGGTGTTGATTCCGGTTTGGCTCAATACGCCCAACGGTTGATTGCCGGAGCCACTGCCATTGATCGCGGCGGCGTCCAACGCCTTGGCGACCGCGAAACTCAGCGAATCACGGACCAGTTGTTCGCTGGCGGGATCGGCCTGAATCAGCATCTTGCGTGACAGTTTGGTGAAACAGCCAACGGTTTTGGGCCGCATGGTGATCTGGTCGTAATCCGGATCACTCGACAGAACATCATCACTGCCGTCGCCCGCTATCCATGATGCGGTGGCGTCGGCCACTGATCGCGGGATAGTGATATCAGCGACCAGGCCGGGAAGGATCAGCGCCTCAGCGCCCGGTGATGAGCCGTGAGCGCAGCGCCTGAACGAACATGCCGCCCATGTGCTGATCGCCGACGAGCGCCGCGCCGTCGCCGCCTTTGGTCAAGGTGCGAAACAACGCATTGTCGGGCAGGGTAAAGCCCTCGCCTCGCTTGCCTGCCAGTCGGCGGGCGTCCATCATCATTTCGAATTCAGGACCGCCACGTTGCGCGGATGCCGGGTCGAACTGCATAGCGATGGCGCGACACAAGGAGAAGTTCCCAGGGTCGCCGCGCTCGGTTTTGAG
>JADJAL010000016.1 GCA_016704305.1 Haliea sp.
TGGAGATTCCGGCCAATGCAGGCCCGGATGAATTCTTGCAAATGTTTGGATTGGCTAGAGGCTACTTCCATTCACAGCAATGGGACAACGCTATCGAAACCCTGCTACAGACTATCGAATTATGCCCGACCTTCTCCCCCGCTTTAGAGATGCTGGGCGAGGTCCATATTAAACTGGATCAACTGGATAAAGCAGAGGAATCGTTTCGCAAGGCACTTGAAATATCGCCGACTGCCCCGGCAATAGATGGTTTGCGCAGAGTGTTAAAAAAACAGGGTCGCACCGGCGACACCACCATCGATACCATCACGCGGGCACTCATTCATACTCTCGTCGAGGATACGAAATATACCCCCGGCTACGATCTGCTGGGTGCGATCTTTGAGCAGGAAGATCAGTTGGAAGCTGCCAAGGCAATCTACCGCAAAGCAGCCAGTCATGACGCAGCAAACGAGGACATCAAACGTCGCCTGGCGGCACTGGAGAATTCATAACCCCCCGTACAGGGGGCACTCCTGAAGTAGAACCGGACGACCTGGAAAGCGCTTGACTAGCGTTCAAGCACCCAGGAATGATCTTCGAATACGACCGCCTTGCCAACTGAATCAACGGCAAGCTTTACGTCTGCACAGACGTAGTCGTGGCCGGTCACCCAGGTAACCTTGTCTTTCCATCTATTGATAGCCGTGAGGCACGCAACGAAGGTGTGCTCAGAATCGATATAGACAATATCGGCTCGCAGATTCACCGCGCTATCCGGCTTTTCGATCAGCGCAATATTGTTCACAGCGCTGGTATTATCGCGAAACCCCTGGCGCACGATGTCCCTGCTTAAACCGGCCTGGTTCAAGTTGTCGATATTCTCATCAAAGCCTGGACCGACAAACTCAAAGGGATCGACACAGATAACAGCATCGAAGTACTGCGCGAATACGAGCGCGGATTCACCCATGAACGAGCCGACCTCGATGCACAATCCCATATTGCACCCGCGGTCCACCAACCACTGGCACAAGTCGTGGAGCCCCTTGAGTTCCCACGCCTCCCTGCGCATGAACTTATGCACGGCAAGGGGGTCGCTCTCGGCATTGGCACGAAACTGGGCATCGAATCCGAAACGGTTCTCGTCCATTTTTTCCTGGAACATTGATTTTCCAAATACAATTCGCTCTTCCATTAGCCATACTCCCAAGTGTATTTTATGAATAATTCAAGCCAGTAATTTGTAGCATCAGTAAGTGACAGTTCAAGCAGACTTCCAAAAGTTCCATTCTTTATCATAGGACGTACCAGCGCTGTGTCAATTTGGCGGCGATACAGACCTTGCAGCACGGTCGCATGGCATCCTCGCACGGGACCCCCGTTTTCGCGCGCTAACCACCAGGGGCATCCAAAGGCCAGTCGGCTGCGTCATTGATATAGCGCGGCTGTTTCGGTTGGTAGCCGTCCCACTTGGCAGTGAACAGGCCATCTGGATCATACCGCTCTGCCTGCTCTTGCTGGTTGAAGTGGCGGCCACCGCGGGGGTCCGTACCCACACCGGCGATGTATTGCCAGTTGCCGTAGTTACTGCCGACGTCGTAGTCGATCAGGTGCTTTTCAAAGAAAGCGGCGCCGTAACGCCAGTCGTGATTGAACTCATTCACCAGATAACTGGCGGCTATCTGGCGGCCGCGGTTGCTCATCCAGCCGGTGGCAACCAACTGGCGCATCAGCGCGTTCACCAATGCACAGTCAGTATCGCCCTTGCACCACCGCGCAAAATCTCGGGCTTCAAATGTTCGCAACTGTTTTTTGCCGATAATACCGGAGGCACGGAACAGGCTCGGACCGTCATCCATTGCGCGCCAATGAAAAAACTCGCGCCACAAAAGCTCCTGGTAAAGCCAGCGGGTCGACTCGTTTTTCAGATCGGTTTCCTCAAAGGCAAAAAGCTGTTGCGCCACGCGACGCACCGAGAGTGCGCCGTTGGCGAGCCACGGCGACAGCACCGAAGAACCCTCCAGTCCGTCGAGGTAATTACGGGTCTGCTTATAGTCGGTAACCCGTCGGCGCTCAAACATCCAGTGGCGCAGCCTGCGCTGCCCCTCGCTGCCGCCGCCGCGCATCGGGAAGGCCGGGTGCGGTATCGTTTTGGACGCCGGTTGCAGAGGAAAGCTGAGGCCTTTCGGCGGGGGAGGCAATTGCCGGGGAGCTGGTAGCGGTGTGTTGACGCTTAACGTTTCCAACTGCTGACGAAACGGCGTGAAATGACGCGGCAGGTTACCGCGTGCAAATGGCAACTGATGTTCCTCAAACAGTGTGTTCCCCTGATGCACCAGCAGCGGCACGCGAAGCTTGTCCAGAACGCCGCATAGCTGTTGCTCTTCGTAGTGACCGGGTACCGCGCTGGACCCCACCCGGGAAATGGACAGCCTCTCAACCAACTGCACAATGGCAACTCTCGGGTCTGTTCTGAGCACCAGCAAACCCTGCCCCATCGACTGCAACTCATCATGAAGCGCTTGCAAACTCTCGATCAGGAAGCGTTCTCGCTGGGCGCCCAAGCCCTTCAGGTTGCACCAGGCGGGAGCGCTCGGCCAGCAATAGACGCACACCAATTCATCCGCGCGAGCGTGCGCCAGCAAGCCAGGGTTGTCGTCCAGCCTCAGGTCGTTTCTGAACAGGTACAGTTCGGTCATGATGCATCATCCATTCCACACAGGTGATACGCGACTCGGGAATCACTGGATTGCAACGGTGCGCTACAAAGGCCATCCATGCACACTCCAGAAGTGCTTGCCACGCTGCGCGCCCGTCCTGAGCTGATCAAACGCAACCGCGCGCAAATGTTAAACGGCTTCGCCCAGATATGGCTGCACGGTTGAGCGCGCACCCGAACCGCGACGGTTGTGCACGGGAACAGCATTCGCTATGTTCAGCGTCAACACGCAACAGGAATCGATCTTGTGACCAATTATCGCCAGGACGGGGAAGTACTGCTGGAGCAATTGACGCGGCACACCGAATCAGCCACGGCGATGGGGGGCGCGGATAAACGTTAGCAGACAACGCGAGCGCAGGCGATTGAATGCCAGGGAGCGCATCCCCAGCTTCTGTGATGAGGGAACTTTCTATGAGTATGGGGCACTCGCCGGCGGCAAGCATCCGGGGGGACGAGAGCCACTCCCCGGCGACGACCTCGTGGGCGGCACCGCGCGTATTTCGGGGCGCTACCTAGTTATCATCGCTGAGGACTTTACCGTCAAGGGCGGATCCATCGGTCATCCCAATGCCGCCAAGCGCACGCAAATCAAGGGGTCAGAACTAGAAAATTTCGCAATTCACATCACTTTCAGTTTAACAGCGCCCTTGAGTTGTAAAGCTTCAATGACTCTGACCCCTTGATCGGGGATATTGGAAAACCAGGTCAGGCGCGAAAAAAGCCCGCCGGAGCAGGCGAAGTTCGCCCTGGCAGCGTCGCTTCGGTTGAACCCGAACGCCGCAAGTCTGTCTTTCAGCCACTTTTGCCGCAGTAACGGCAGATGCCATCTGCACGATGGCATCGCCGCACTGCCTAATATCGTTAACAGCCCGGTGGGAGATTGAGATCGAACGTGGCGGTAACGGCAGTATCCGCGTCCATTGTTACAACACAAGCGCCCGTACCAGCACAGGCACCGCCCCATCCGATAAATTTGCTGTCCTGGGCGGCCGTCGCGGTTAATGTCACCGATGTACCTGCATCGAGTGCGGCATCACAGCTCGCACCGCAGTCAATGCCGCTACCAGCGACTGTACCTGTGCCGGTGCCGAGTTTTTGCAGTGCCAGGCCATACTGCGGAACGACGACATCACCCGCCACGGTCAACACGAAATCACCACTGACAGTTACGTCATCAGCATCCGTTGCTGCAATGGTGAAGTTAAAGACACCCCCGCTGGTTGGTGTACCGGACAAGACACCGTCCTCGCCCAACACAAGGCCTGGCGGCAGGCCTGCGGTCGGCGCAATGTCGTAGGGTGTATTGCCGCCGACAATAACGCTGCGGGACACATACTCGACATCTTTCTCACCGTCCTGCAGGTTATCAATGAGTCCCAGTGGCAATGCGGCAGCGAAGCCGGCCATCTGCGCACCAACATACTCGCCGACCACGACCTGTGCCTCGCAATTGACCCAGAGTAGGAATCGCCATTAATGTCTGTGACTTCCACATCGGTACCGATGCCGTGTAAATACATCGCATTTTCCGGGTCATCGGTAGGATTGACCTCATCGCACATGGCTTCACCCGTCTCGGCGTCGATGGTGTTGGCTGCAGCCGCGTACTTGTAGAACTCGTAGCGACGGGTCACATTCTTTTCGCCGTCGCCCATATCATCTTCCTGGCCTTCCAATTCTTGCTTGGCGGCATCGTCCTTGGTGTTGGTTTGCAAGAGCTTGAATTCGGTTTCCACTTCAGCGGGTTCGCCGTTCTGCCAGTCCGGGTCGCCATCGGCGTCCGAGTCCTCGGAAATCAGGTCATCCAGAGCGACATGATTGGCATTGTGCGTACTGGTTTTGATCACCTTGACAAAACTTGGCTCGCCAAAACGTTTGTTCACCCTGATTTCAACCTCGGGCGCGGGAATCACGGCAACAACTGCAGCGGGCTGCCCGCCGACTGGCGGTTGGTAGTTCCAGTTCGGCGTTGCAACCAGCACAGGCGATGTGTGTGGTGCACCAGTACCCCACCATTGTCGACCAGCCAGTTGTAGCGGACAGCCTTTGAAACACCGTAGAAACCTGCGAAATGCTCACAGCCTTCATTCACAGACGGATTGGTGCAACTGTGCCCATTGGTTGGTGTAATCGGCCCGCTTGGAATGGCCGTCATGGCGGCCCAGGTACCGTCAGGATTCCTGGCGCTTTCATAACGGATGATCACCTTGGGATGAGCCGGATCACTGAGGTCATCAGTGATGCGCGGGTGCCCGTAGTGGTTCCAGTCATAAGTGTAGGTGATATCGGTGCTGCGCACGTCCTCGATCTCAATCTCGAAGCCATGACACTCCCTGTCCGTATCATTCACCACATCGAAATTGTTCAATGTGCCGTAAGCAGTGCTGGCTTCGACGCCTTGAATACTCAAAACCAACATTGTGATGGTCAGAAACAAGTTACTAATCTGTTTCACAGGCAAACCCTCGCTTGAAGTGACAATAAAATTTCTTACTGATTCTGATTCTCAATCCAAGCTAATACGGCCTACGCCTGGCTCGGTCAGCGGCAATATCCGTCATATACTGCTACTGCAAACTAACGACAGTTGTTGCAACCAATCCTGACTAACTTGCGCGTCTTTTCAGTTAGGCGCCATATTTTATCTTGTCAGCTGCAGTTGGCGTAGTGCTGCTCTGGCGCCAGCTGCACCGCACAACGGCAGACCTGGCCAGCGCACGGGTTGAAACCGAGCAGTGGCGGCGAGAAAACAGCGAGCTTATCCAGGGGCTCGGTGTCGCAATCAATAAGCAGTTCAACACCTGGCAGCTGACCAAGGCTGAAGCCCAGGTCGGACTTTTCCTGCTAAAAGGTCTCAGTCACAAGGAAATTGCGCAGATACGCCAGACCAGCGAAAGAACTATCCGCGAACAGTCTCGGGCGCTGTATCGAAAATCCGGTCTTTCCGGCAGATCAGAGCTTTCGGCCTACTTTCTGGAAGATCTGTTACTACCCTGGAGTGATGGTGTCGAGCAGGAGTAGGGGCGGTTCGCGACCGTTGTGCACGCAAACAGCATTCGCTATGTTCAGACGCACATCCATCACCACGCAACAGGAATCGATCTTGTGACCAATTATCGCCAGGACTGGGAAGTACTGCTGGAGCAACTTGCGCAGCGCACCGAATCAGCCACGGCGATGGGGGCGCGGATAAACTTCACCGCAGACAACGTGAGCGCGGGCGATTGAATGCCCGCGAGCGCATCGCCAGCTTCTGTGATGAGGAACTTTCAATGAGTATGGGGCACTCGCCGGCGGCCACCATCCTGCCGGACGAGAACCCCTCCCCGGCGACGGCCTCGTGGGCGGCACCGCGCGTGTTTCGGGGCGCAGCCTCGTTATCATCGCGGAGGACTTTACCGTCAAGGGCGGGTCCATCGGTCATCCCAATGCCGCCAAGCGCACGCGACTGGTGCGACTGGCGCTGGAGCAGCGACTGCCGCTCGTGCTGATGCTGGATGGCGCCGGGGAGCGCATGGACAACCAGAACGAACGCTATCCCAACTGTCCGAACGACTTGCAGTTGCTTGCGGATCTCAAGGGCAGCGTTCCCGTGGTCGCCCTCGTGCTGGGCATTTCGGCGGGACACGGCGCGCTCACAGGCATGTTCGCCGACCTGCTGATCATGGCCGAAGGTTCTGCAATGTTTTCCGCTGGCCCCCCACTCGTTCAAGCGGCGCTTGGCGTTGACGCCACGGCGGAAGAAATCGGAGGCGCAACCCTGCACACCCGGGACAGCGGCGTGGCCCACAACCTTGGCAGGACCGAGCAGGAATGCTTTGCGATGGCCCGCCACTTCCTCTCCCTGCTCCCCGTCCATGCTGGCGCCCCGCTCCCGGAGTTGCGACACCAACCCGCCGCCGCGCGCCGCGAGGTCGCGGGGCTGATGGATATCATTCCACCGCAGGTAAACCAATCCTATGACATGCATCGCGTACTGCAGGACCTGGTCGATGACCAGAGCCTGTTGGAGTTACAACCGGATTTCGGCCGCAGCCTGATAACCGCCGTGGCGCGCATCGGGGGCATACCCTGCATGCTGGTCGCCAACCAACCCGCGGTGCTCGCCGGTGCCATTACCCGGGAAAGCGCGGAAAAGGCCTGCCATTTTATCGAGGTAGCGGACTGCTTTGGCCTCCCGCTAATCTCACTCCTTGATAACCCTGGAGTAATGCCGGGGCCGGCTGCGGAAAAAGCCGGCGTGCTGAAGGCCGCAGCCCGAATGTTCCAGGCGCAGCGTCGTTATCACGGGCGAAAAATCGTGGTCACGCTGCGCAAGGCGTTCGGATTCGGCAGCTCGGTGATGGGCATGAATCCCTGGGACGGCCAGGTCATCAGTCTCGCCCTGCCCTGCGCGAATCTTGGGGGAATTCCCGCAATCGGCGGCGCACAGGCAGCCCACGCCGATGCGGAGGATGCAGCCCGTCTCAGGGAAATTCAATCGGGTGCATGGGTGCCAGCCGACGCGATGGCCTTCGACAAGGTGATCGCCCCCGGCGACCTGCGCAATGAGCTCATCAGCGCCCTGTACCTGCGCGATAGTCGATGAATCATGGCCTGCGGCGCGTCAAAGACATGTAGGGAATCGCTGGCAGGTAATTATCGACAGGACGCACTCGCAAGCGATTCAGCCTGTCGCAATTCTGGGCGATCGACACCGAGGAAAACACCGGCGGGTATCCCATCGGCGCATCCACCGTGACCCGCCCGCCTCCCGCTATGACCGCGCCACTCCAGGCGTTGTACCAGGTTCCGGCAGGGAGATAGACAGAGCGACTAACCGCGCCCTGCTCCAGCACGGGTGCGACAAGAAATGTATCGCCGATCATGTACTGGTCACTGAGGCTGTACGTCCGTGGATCATCCGGGAACTCCAGCATCATATGGCGCAGGATGGGCACGCTGGTTTGCTGCGCCTCGTCGGACAGGGACATGAACAGCGGGCGCAGAGCGCAGTGCCAGCGCGAAGCGGCGAAAGCGAAAATAATGCATGCGGTGGTCGCGGGGCTTTTCTCCCACGACCAGTTGCCCTCCTTGTTGGCGCCTTCATGCGTGCGCATAACCGGCGTAAACGCGCCCAACTCGGTCCAGCGCATATAGAGTTCTTCATCGCTGGGCCCGGTGCCACGCGCAAACCCGGCTATGTCGTGGGTCACGTAAGGCTGTCCAGCCAACCCCAGGTTGAGCATGGCAGGCACTACCGTCGGCAAGCCGTCCTCCTTGCTCCAGTTGGTTTCCTGGTCGCCCACCCAATGAATCTGGGCGGCGCCCTGGGTACCCGCCCAACCAGCACGGGCGAACATGACCCAGTCACCGTCCGGACGCAGTTCCTCCATCACCTCGCGGGTCAGGCGCTGCCACTCGGTAGGGTAGGTATTGCGTACCTCGATGGCGTCCGTACCATCCGACACCACGGCATCCAGCGGCGTCCATTCGCTGAAATCCGCCATCCAACCGTCGAAGCCGTACTCGGTCACCATGTTGCGCAATGCGTCCTTGATGTATTCGCGTGCGGCGGGCAGGGTAAGGTCGGCCTGCCCATCCCGCTGTGGAATGTTGGCGCCAAAGAACACATTGGTTTCACCGGCGGGGTTCCTGGTGAGCAGCCCCGCCGCGTCCATCTCCGCAAAATGATTGGGTGAAAACCTGGGCTCAAGGTCTTTTACCAGGAACGGGTTGGCGTACGCGAGAAACCGGTAGCCCCTGGCGTGCAGCCCTGCAACCATCCCGGCAATATCGGGGTAGCAGACATCCTTCGGGATGGGCACCTGGTTGTCATCCAGTTCATTGCATACCTCATCCGGCGCCCAGCGGTACTGCACGCCGTCGCCGTTATCGAAGTTCTTGCGATGGCCGCCCCAGTCCTGCACCCACATCGCAGTCACTGGAATATCGGCAGCCTCGAGCGCCGCCACCTCGGCCAGCACCTTGTCGCGCCCGCCCTGGGATCCGATCCACACGCCGTAGGCCCACTCGGGCGGCCTGGCTGGCCGCCCGACAAGACCAGAAAGCTGCCGGATCACGTCCTTGGTGGTCGGCCCATGGAATACGGTCCACTCGATCGAGTCGCCGCCGATGACTTCAAACCACGCCACGGCCGGGTCAGCGGCGCACAGGTCAAGCCGCACACGCCGCGCCGTAGCGAACAACACGCCGAAGCCGCGCACATCCATGTAGTAGGGCATCGGGAAGTAAGTGGTGTGCTCATCGCCCACTGCGATACCGCCGTTTCCGCTGCGGCCATTGCCCTGCTCGTTGACAAAAAGTTCGAAGGCCTCCCCGCGCTGGTCGGTGGCGTTGTACTGCTCGCCGAAGCCGTGGAATGAACCGGCGTCGTCACACCTCACCGGGAGCGCAATAGAGTCAGCGGAGGCGCCTGACAACGTGAAGCGAAAAACGGTGCGCTCGGCATCAAGCGGCTGTGCCTCGAGCACGGCCTGCCTGGAGCCAGCCGCGTTGGCGAACTCCAGCTTGACGCCGGAACCGACCTGCTGGCTCTCCAGGAGGTTCAGGGGGTCCACGGTTTCATCCGTGCGAGTGAACGCGATAACGCCGATACCGGACGTTGTTTCCGTGAACTCCCTGGCCAGCGGGGCAGTATCCCCTGGCATCGCAAACAGCGTTCGCCCGGCCACCTGCACAGTGATATCGCCGTTGCTTTCAAGGACGACCTGCGGCGCGCCTGGATCGGTGCTCGCCGGGAACCCGTTGCTGGAACCATCGCTGCACCCGCCAAGCAGGGCAAGGAGGAGTGGAAAAAGCGCGCGTCGCAGCATCATCAGAGAGTCGTCCGGGAACAAGCCGTGCAGGCATGCGCAACAATCTATCACTGGTTGCGACCCTATCCCAGCACAGCAGGCTGTGTCGGCGATTGGGTTTGCTGCGATTTAGCGGGTAAGGGAAATGTTATGACAACACAGTCGCGAAGCGCGTCTTTGACGTAGTGCAAGCGATACCCTGCTTACTGGTTCAACCACGCATCGGCCTGCTTCTGTGCCAACCGAACCAGGTCACCCTGCGCAAGGCCCACGTCAAGCAGGTGCAGACCCCAGCCGGGACGGAAATCCTCAACATCATCCACCCGCGGATCGTCGGGGTCCCCATTGATGGTGATGGCAAGATCCCTTGCCCTCCTCCTCGATGCACTCACCCTCGAACAGCCCAGGCAGTTTCACAAAGGGGGTGGTAATTGTCTGGTTGAGCGCAGGGTCAGTATAGGGCTGCACCTGCGCTGGCGAGAAGACAGCATCCAGTTCCAAGCGACCACCGCCCAGGTCCACCGGGTGGGTGCACGTCGCACGCGTATCGGGGCTGTCGGTGTAACCAAAGTCAAAGAAGCTCTCGCCGGGCACTGGCGGCGACGTCTGCCGGAAACTGACGTAATTGACGAAGCAATGTGTCTCCTCGTCGAAAGTACACGGCGGCGTGCTTGCAAATGACGCACCCACCTCTGCGCCATTCGGTAATTCCACAGACATACCGATCAGGTGCGCAGCGATCATCCTGCTGGCCAGATAGGCATCAGCTTCAATTTCTTCCTGTATCAGCCGAATCAAGTGGGTACTGCCCTGGGAGTGACCTACGAGTATGAAGCCGCGTCCGTTCGCGTTGGCGACATAGAATTTGAAGGCATCAAGTACATCGGCATAGGCCACGCCGGAAATCTCGGGGTCGTAGTATTTACCGGAAAACAAGGCAGCTACCGTGATCTGCCTGTACAGCGGCGCGAACATTCGACAGACCGACCGGTAACGTGCCGCCTGTATGTAGGTCATATCTATCTCTGCGTCGGCGATAAGGTCGGAATTATCGCTGGCATCCCCGCTGGCCGTCGGATAAACATAGAAGCAATCTACCGGCTGATTGCCTGCAGCTGGCGACTCTTCCAGTTGCCTGGTCCCATCGGCAAAGACAATAGTCGTCGAGAGATCCCTTTGGCAGACATTGAATTCGTCTGCGATATCCGGCCGACAACCAGTTCTCCTTGCCGTCATACTGCTCGCTGGTGTAACCGTTATAGGGGTTACGGGGTGTGTCGTCATACCCATCATTGACATCGCTGCATGCAGCCAGGAAGAGCCCAAGCAGCAAAACGGAAAGCACTCTCATTTTCAATCTTCCGTGAATGGATTTGCTAAGCCAGAAAGATAAATCGCAAAAAGGAAGAGGATAATTGCTATCGCCGGACTGTCCGTAGATGTAGATCAATACCAGGGCTTTTAACGCACTCCTCGTTACAGCGGGAGAAACGGTGCAGTGAACATGCCCCCTGCAGCATGCAGGAGAACGAACGACGACGCTCTCGTTGTTGCTAGGCCAAGGCCAGCAGCAGTGAAACGGCGGATCTGGCCTCATTGGTCAATGCGCCTGGTTGCCGGCACAGCCATTCGAGCTCGGCAAGATTCACCCAGTACGTCTTCCACCGCGCCGATATCCTGCCCCCGGTAATCATAAATCGTGTAGATCATGACCAGGTGCATAAAGCGCCCGCCTTCGTCGGATTGACGCAGTTGCAACACCGGCGGTAAAGCTGTGTGCTCCGGCAGCGCCTCGACTTGCGCGGGATTGCCGCAATCGGATTGGTAGGAAGGACCCAGTTGCACGCAATTGGCGAAACCGGGCTCGACGGAATAGCGCAACCCTACCTTGGTGACGCCTCAATGTCAGCGATGATCAGCGCGCAGCTTTGGTCCTGGTCCGCGCCGATGCAGGGCTGATCCCAACGCTCCCTTTCTCGTTGCGGCGCTTCGATCGCGTGGTAGCGCACAAAGCCGTCATAGGCTGTCCGTTCAACCATCGCGAGGCCAGAGTCAGTGAGTCGCCAACCCGGCAAGGCGTGCAATGGGCAGGGTTCCAGTCGAATCTGCACAGACTTCCGGGCCTCCTCCAACCCCGCCAAAACGCGTTGAGTGCCTGCGGCACCCTCCGCGTGCGATTCCGCCAAGGCCCGCCTGAGATTTTCATGGCCGTTCAATCGGGTCTCGCCGGTGAACAAGGCTTCTCTAGCGCGCAAGAATCGCCAGGAGTGGGTCGCTATCACAGAACGAGAATCCGTATTGACGAGGAAGTCCTGCGCCAGCGCCGTGCGCACCTCGTCCGCTGTATGCCAGTTCCAGTTGTCATGCTCTGGCGCGGGCCGATGTTTGATTTCGACGATGGCATTGCGGTTGTATTTATTCAGAAAACGGGTGCCTTGTTCCGACTGAAGCTCGCCGCAGGTAATGTTGCCAACATCGTCCATGAAATAATCGAGGAAGCGTGTTGCCGCGCCGCCATGGCGGCGCAGGTAGTTGCTTTCGGTCGCCTGTACCGTCGGGCCGATCTGGACCCAGTGCACGGCCCCCGGCTCCGACTTGGCTTGCAGCAACCAGTCTTTTCCGTTGTCCCCATCTGTTACCAGGAAGGCCAGAAGCCCGATTTCAGGTTGATCAATGAGCGGAAACGACGCCTGGTGAAAAACCTGGCCCGGTGCGTCGGCGGTAACGCCGCAAACCGAAAAGAAAGCACCATCGCAATGTTCCAAACGCCCGTTGACCAGGCGCCACTCGTGACTCGCCGCCAGGTCTATGGGTCGGCAACGGCCCTCCAGCTCGCGCCGCCGGTCACCAATCCATTTGGAAATCACGCTAAGGACGCCAATTGCTCGCGCGCTGCCAAAAGCAGGGTGTCCAATTGCGGCTGTACAGTGAACAACTGGCCTACACGTTTTTTAACGGCCACCCTGGCTCTCAATCCTTTACCAAACCCGCATGCGATACACAGCTCTGCAAACGCATCCTCTCCCGTTTCTAAAAACTGCGTTGCTGCCTCAGCGGTAACGAGGCGCTTGAACATATCGGGTGGAGGCGGGAAAACCGGCGTCAGGAAATCTCGTGGATTATGGCCCGCCGCAACCGCGTTGCAGTGTTTTGAGCGCAGTTGCGTTCGCAAGTCGTCGGGGCTGACCAGGGCTGAGAGTTCCAATAGCGGCGCAAGCGCTGATTTAGCGAATGAATAGGTTCCGCCGTCACTATCCTTGGGCGGCATTGTATTATCTTTGACCACAGTGATCTCATCAGACGCAACAACCTTGATGCCGCTGCGCCATGCCCGCATCGCCCAGTCCTCGACGGGCGTGCGGTAACACGCACTGGCGGGGGTCATGGGGCCAACGAGATCGGCAGCACAGCGACGGACGATCCAACTGCTGATGGGTTCGAGATAGTAAAACGGGCGGACAAAAGCTTCACGCAGCGTGCGGAATGCCGGTGTTATTTCTGTGATGGTGAAATCAAGATCGCGGAATTTGGGATTCATGGCAAAGGCTGCCGTGCCGATAAAAAGATCAGCATCGTGCTGCACAAGTGCTGCTACCGCTCTTTCGAGGTGGTCGGGTAACCAGAAGTCGTCATGGTTCAAAAACGCCAGATACTCACCCTGTGCCAGGGCCATGCCCACGGAATTGGGCAACGCCTGCTCAAAGCACCGTTCTGGCAGATTGATGAAGCGCATGCGCGGATCACCAAGCGCGGCTACGGCTTCGCCCGTCTCCGGTGTGCAACAGTCTCCGATGACCAGGCATTCCCATTCAGGCATTGTTTGATGACGCACACTTGCAAGTGCCGCGATCAAGGCCGGCACGCGATTATAGGTCGCAACAATAACAGTCACTCTCGGCTTGGCCATCGACTTTTTCTTATACGAATACAGGCCGGCGTATGATGCGGTATCAACACCAGGACGATCAAGGCCCTACCTGCAGATGTAACCAGGGGGTCGTCAGGCTTGGTACCACCGCGTTCAGCACGGGTCCCCCACGGGCGCTTGAGGTGGCGGCTATCCTGGAGCCACCTTCAACAATCACCCGGTGAACTTGCCGCGGAAGTCTTTCGCCCTCTCACTGGGTGGCGCGAGGGTAAAGCCTCCGATGTCGGCATAGGCTTTGGCGAACGCGGGGCGCTTTGCGAGGCGCGCTGCGTAATCCGCAAACTGCTGCCCCTGGCACAGGCCATACGCCCTTGCCCATAAAACATTCTGCCCCATGACGCAATCCACGGCGCTGAACCGGTCGCCGCAGATGTAGTCGGAGCGCTCGAGTCGCTTGACCAGTTCGGGCTCGACTTCCCGATGAATTTCTGGTTGTAGCGCGCGACGGTTCTCTCATCGCTGTCACTGCCGAGAATGTGCGTATGAATGCGAATCTGCCACAGCATCATATCCATCCAAGAGGTGGCATAGTGCAGCATTTGCAGATAGTCGACCCGCGCCAGCGAAAACACATCCGCCGCAGGCGCCAAACCTTTTTCAGGAAATAGGTCGGCCAACAGCGACACCATAGCGCCGCTCTCCAGCATCATGTGACGTTCTCCGCTTTCGAGCGTGATCTCCAACGCCGGCACGTTGTGGTTCGGATTTTTCTGCAGGTACTCCTGGCTGTACTGCACCCCATCGTACAGCGGCACCACCTCAACATCGAAGTCGTCCTCGAGCAATTCGTGCAGCAACCATTTGACGCGGGCGCTGCGGGTTGCCGGAAAGTGGTAGAGTTTCAGTCGTTTGAAGTTCATCGGCTTATCCCGGTGTGACTGGCAGTATTTGCCTGCCATAGTAACGTTGTTTTCAGGAGTAGCGCACCATGGTGAAAGCAAGCGCTTCTATTTTCGCGCCTTTACACTTTAATGACTGCTCGCACGCACTTCATGCTCGCATTGCGCGACGCCTGATGAGCGGATACATTGACCTCGGCGTAAATCATTACCCCAAAACCAGAGAGGTAGTACCCCATGGAAGCAGTACTGAGCCAAAGCGTTGATGAACTGGTGTCGAATGGATGGGAGCCGGTAACGACCACTGAAACCACCGCGTCACTGGAAGGCCGGCGCCCTTTCGCCTGGTGGCTATTCCTGATCGTGATCTTTTTGTTTCCGCTGTTCGGCGGGCTTTTGTATCTGGTGTTCTGGCTCGCCACGTCGAAGGCCACGGTGTTCCTGCATGTGGAACAGGGCAAGATCGTAATTGCCGGGGATGAATGGCTTATTCGGCATCAGGAAGCGCAGCGCGAGGCCTACGGTGAAAAGCAGCGGCAGATCAAGGAGCAGGGTTTCCTGAAAGCGATGTGGCCACAACTGCTCGTGTCACTGGCGCTGCTGGGCATGTGGATCTATATCGTAAAGACCTATTGGTAGGCCGGGTTTTCACCCGGCCTTGAGTCCAATGTGTCGAAGGCTCAGAAGCTCCACTGCACCCCTATCGATGCGGTGCGCGGCTTGTTCGGACGAGCGCCATCCGGTATGCGAGAAACAATCGCCAGTTCATCAAACACGTTTTCGACTTTCAGGTAAACGGTGGTTTGTTTCTGAATCGTGTAGCGGCTGATCAAATCCACCACCCACAGGTCCTCGCTCGCGTCGTACTGGTCGCCGCTGTTATTGCAGCCGACAGTCATGCACATCTCGTCGATGTACTTCACGATCGCGTAGTTGTTCCAGCCCATGCCGCTCTCGACGCCTGCCTCCAGACTGAAGGTGTTCTCGGGAATCGCGGCCAGTTTATCGCCGTCCTCGAAGCCGTTGTCAGGATTGTCCTTGCTGATGGTGCCGTCCGTATACGTGTACATGAGTTGCACCGGGAAGGTGAGTGAGCCTGAGTTGAAGCTTCTACCTGCCTGCAGTTCCAAACCGGCAATCTCCGCTTCACCCGTATTGAACGTGCCATCGGTATCGCCATTGCTACAGGGAGCGGCGTTGGAGCAGTACTCAACCTTGTCTTCGAAATCACTGTAAAAGCCGACGGCCTCGACGAACCAGCTACCGCGATAGCGCACGCCGGCTTCATAGTTGTCGCTGGTTTCCGGATCCAGGTTGTCCGTTGCGGCGCCACCCAGCGGGGCAAAGCCTCGATGCACGCCGGCGAGCGCTTGCCAGCTGTCATTCAGGTCGTAGGTGAAGGAGGCGCCGGGCAGCCATTCATCGTAATCGGCGCTGATCTTGCGCGATACCGTCTGCTGGTCCGGGTCGGCGTAACGCTTCTGCCACGTCTGTATATCCTCGTAGCGCAGCGCCAGGTTCACCAGCAACGCATCCGTCACCTGCCAGCTATCCACTGCCCACAGGCTCAAGGCCTCTGCTTTCTCATCCAGGTTATCGCTGCCAGTAGGCGTGGTGGTTTCCACATACACCAGGTTGCCATTGACCTGATCGTAGATTTCGACCGGCTGGAAGCGGTCCATTTCGTCCTCGTGCGGACGCACGCCCACCGCCACCTGGTGGTTGTCCAGGTTGATGTCGAAGTTGACGTCCAGTCCGTAGGATTTGTATTTGCGGTCGTTGTGCTTGTAGCGCAGGCCGTCCTTGTCCACGGAGCCATGCAGTACGCCAATCGCTTCTTCATCGCCCTCGTTTGCAGCATCGACCAACGCGCCGCCGCCATCGAGTTTGAACCAGTCGCGGGAAAACTTGTTGTAATAGCCGGTGGTGGTCAGGCTCAGCATGTCGTTGAACGCGAAGCGGTACACCGCGCTGTAGCCCTCGTGGTCGTTTTTCATCTGGTCTATGCTCGACAGGCCATAGCGACGGGTAGCGTCGTTGTTGAAGTCCACGTCGGTAAGCCCGAGATAGGTCTCATCGGAAGTCTCCTCGGAGTACTGGGCCTTGAGCAGCACACTCTGGCGCTCGCCTTCCCAACCCAGCTTCGCCAGATAGTCATGCAGGTCGAATCCGGTATCGGCATGCGTGCGATCGATTTTCTTGAAACCATCGCTGCGACGCTGTGCCGTCTCCACCAGATAGCTGAAGTCATCCACTCGCCCACCATGGTTGGCCAGCGCGTTGATTTCATTGTTCTCCCCATAGGCCAGGTTCACATTACCGCGCATCTCGTCCGGGATCGGGGTCGATACCATGTTCACCACGCCACCCGTGGTCTGCGGCCCGTAGCGCAGCAGCGGCGCGCCCTTGAGCACTTCGATGGAACTCATGCGCAGTGCCGTTGGAAAATAGTACGCAGGGTTTGAATACGGCGCCGGCGCAATCAGTACGCCATCTTCCATCAACGTGATCTTCTCGGAACGCTCCGCAGTGGCGGCGCGGATGCCTATATTTGGACGCAGTCCGTAACCGTCTTCTTCCACGATATACACGCCCGGGACCGTCTTCAGCAACCGGTTGATGTCACCGGTAGCCTGAATCTGTATCTGCTCTGGACTGATCACCGACCCGGTCCCCGCGAGCACCCTGGCATCATCGACACTGCCGACAATGGTCACTTCCTCTATCTGGTGATTGGACGCCAGCGCCGCTTCACCGGTCATCAGCGCCGTAAAGGCTGCCCCTATGATCTTTCTTTTCATGATTTCCCCGCTCGTTTCATATGCTTCTGATGCCCCGAATGGAACTGGCCGATGCCGGGGGAAACACGTTTAGTAATGATTAATATTATTAATAGTAAACGAGATTAATTCTTATTGCTATAGGGCGACCGGGTCGTCAATCGGAAGCAATCGCTACATAATCGGACAATTGCCAGAGGCGGGTAGAAATACAGGATGCGAAAGCTCACGGGCGTCTGCTGGAATCAACGCACCAGGCGGACAATCCATCGTTGGCCAAGATAACCCTGGATTCGCCCGTATTGCGCGCATTCACATGAAAGCGGAGCGTATGTTTTGCGGATGGTCACGTCGAAGAGGGAGCCGACCGCGTGTTCACTCGCTCTGCACTGGCGCGGACTCAAGCACAGGCTCAGGCGCTGATACGGTGCGGTCCGGGTAAATCTCCAGAATCAGGTGGTGAAGCGCGGTATCAAACGTGTCGTCCGGGTGTTCTTCACAGTACTTCCCCAGCCAGACCATCAGCATTTTGCTGTTCTTCCTGCCGCCAATATCGTAAGTCTCATAGGCCAACCTGTTGATGCCGGTCAGGTAACCCATCGTATACAGGGAAAATCCGTACAGGGCGGCCCAATCATCGTGATTCTTTGCGCTATTTACCGCGCGGTTGAGCGCATAGCAGGTCGCCACTTTGTCGAAGGCGCGCACCTTGTACTGCTGATTCTCATCGGCTGCGTACGCTGCTCCTGGCGCAATCCATATCGACAGTGCAATCCATAACAACCGCCCAAGCGCGCGACCAGCAACCGATAATGCACTCTGCTTTGCCATACTCTCATCTTGCTCCGACGGGCGTTGAAATCACGACTGTGTTGAGTGACGACATGACCGCAGGCGGTTGGGGTGCGTCAAGCAGTGTGCTGTTATCGCAGGCCATTTCATCGCTGACGATGGTATTACGCAGCGCGGGGCTACGCCAACACCAAAAATGCTGTAGGGCGTTTTCGATGCAATGGTGTGGGGAAGTGTCAGCGATTCCTGGCCAGCTGGGCGTCCAGTCTCGCCTTCATCGGCAGCACCCACTGCGCCTTGAGCTGCGGTGATAGCAGGCCGACCTCCTCGAGGTCATCGCAGAGTTTCATCTGGTGGGCGAGATCGAACATATCAAACTGGCGGCAGATCCTCGCCTCCTCGTTCAACGTAAGGAATGAAACGCCAGGCGTTTCAAAATAGCTGCCATCGGCGCGCATACCGGGACCGCGATTCATCCAGTGGGTAATCAGGCTATTGCCCGCCCCGGTGTAGACGCCCATGTAGGGAAACGTCCAACCCTCCCACCCTACTTTCATATCGCGCCCGTAATGCGTGGCCTTGATCTCGTCGATGCCGTTGGCGGTGACATCCATAACACCGGCATACTGGCACGTATAAATGCAGTCCTGTGCGTAGATCTCGTCCACGAAGAATATCCAGTCGTTGCTGCGCGAGGCTTCCTCGTGGGCCGCGATCAGCTTGTCGGCGGTGGCTCTCAGAATGGTGTCGCTCAGTGTTTTCATCAGGTGGTTCCTCACGTCGATCGCAGCGCAATTACGCTATTTTTTTGCAGTGTCCTGATTCAGTTCAGCTTTCGGTGGAGTTGGCCTGGGTTCGCTAAAGATACGCGCGCACCAGTTCAGCGATGGTCGCCTTTACATTGTTGCGGCTGTAGCCCAACTCGCCGTTGTCCGGCTCGTATTCAATCAATGCATTGCGCCCGGCGTACAGGATGATATCCGGAAACAATGGGTGTTCATCCGTCGTTACTTGCAGGTCTATCGGGTTTCCCACGGCCTCGAAGTACATTTCGAGATAGGCCTTCCAACTGAGGTTTTGGTCACCGACCAAATAGGCTTTGCCACCAACGCCTCGCTCTAGCGCCCCGGCAATGGCTTCGGACATCGACTGGCTGGAGATATGGTTCACCCCGCCCGCAGGCGCCACCAGCGGGATGCCCGCAAGCCGCCCGGCGGCGTACTGCACCAGCACTTCCAGATGCGGCAGCGCAATGCCCGGCACATGGCCGAGGATAAAGGGCGCATTCAGGCTGCAGACGTTGAAGGAATCGCTGTTGAGCGCGCGCAGTCCCACATCGGCCAGATGGCGGGAGCGCACGTAGGCGTTGTCTTCGATTCGCGCGGGCACCACCTGCGGATAGTAGGTGCCGATATACACAGCGCGCGCTATCCCGGCGTCCCTGGCGCGCTGGAAGAAGCGCGGAATCGCCTCGGTATTGACGCGCTGGAAGAACGCGGCGTCGTCCTCGCCCGGGGGTAGTTGGCGGATGTCGGCACCGGCAGCAAACACGAGTTGGTCAAACCCGCGCAGCGTCTCGACGGACAGGCTGTCATCAATATAACTGCCCGGCAGATGTGCAAAGTCGCGCAGGCACTCCACCGTGGGAGCCGCGCGCGACTGCAGGGTTACCGTGTGCCCGGCAGCGCGCAGATGCAATGCGGCATGGGCCCCCGTCAGGCCGGTACCGCCAACTATAAGCGTTTTCATGCAGTCTCCATTGATTTCCTGGGCTACCGCTGGGGTGGCGTGAAGACCTTGAGTCCAGCGTGCGCCGTCGAGTGTGGCCTAGGTCGCGACGCCGAGCAGGTCATCGCGCTGTCCCATCATAACCTCGGCACAATAACCGAAATCCACCGGCACGTTGTTGCCGCTGATAAAGCCCGCGAGCGCACTGTTGAGGAGCACCAGCGGACCCGCCATGTCGGCGCCGACGGCGTAACGGCCGTTGGACGGCAGGAACAGCGCCACCGCTTCTGCCGGAATCTGTCCCTCGCCCGTGAGTTTCTTCATGAAGCCGCTGTCGGTCGGCGACGGCGCGATACAGTTGATGCGAATGCCGCGTTGCGCAAGCTCGCGCGCCTGGGTCATGGTGTATACGATGATGCACTGCTTGGAAAAACCGTAGCCATCGGGCACCGACTTGCCGTGCGCCTGCAGCCACTGCGCCGCCGTTTCCAGATGATTATCCAGGGCGAGGAATTCGCGCACCCTGGCCAAGTTCGGCTTCCAGCCCATGCCCGCGGTTGAGGCGATGGAGACGATTGCGCCGCCGGTAGGGATGCGCGGAATGAGATTCTCGGTCAGGTAGCGCAGGCCAGCAAAATTGATCATCACCGCATCGGCGGCGGAGAACGGCGGGTTAGGCACACCGGCGCAGTTGAACAGCGAATGCACCGTGGCAGGCAATGCTGCCAGCGCCGCATCGAGGCTGGCCTGGTCCTTCATATCGACACGGATGCGCTGCGCCATGGGAACCGTTATTTCCGCGATATCCAGCGCATACACCTGCGCGCCGATATCCACCAGCAGCTGCGCCGCCGCCTGCCCCATGCCGGAAGCCGCGCCGGTGATGACCACGTTTTTGCCCTTGTAACCCAGGATATCGCTCATAGTGAATGCCCTTTCTCTGTTAGCCGAAAATTGCTTTGGAAGTGAGTGTGTTGGGGCGAATTTCCAACAGGTCGACGGCCACACCCGGCGGTTGCGCCAACGCGTAACGCACGGCCTCCCCTACCTGAGTGACGTCCATGCCGGTATCCATGTACGCGCCGGCGTCTTTCCAGGCGGTGATCGCGGATTCCAGCGCCGCCTTGTTCCAGCCATCGGCGAAACTCGTCCAGGCGCCGCCGGGGCGGATGCAGGTGACGCCGATGCCATCGCCCTGCAGTTCCAGCCGCAGGTCGCGGGTGAAGCGCTCCACCGCGGCCTTGGTCGACGCATAGATGGACAGATGACTCATCTCGTCGTAATGCCAGGCACTCGCCGAAGAAATGTTGATGATGCGCGGATTCTCGCCACCGCGCAGCAGCGGAATGGCCGCCTGCGAGCAGAAGACCGTGCCGAGGAAATTCGTCTGGACCTGCAACAGCACCTCGTCTTCCACGAGGTGCTCAATGGCATTTGGCGTAGCGAGGCCGGCGTTATTGATAAGGCCGTCGAGTCGTCCGAAGTGTGTCTTGATGGCGGCAAACGCCGCGTGGACATCCGCGCGTACGCCCACGTCGGCGGCAATACCCAGCGCGTGCTCCGCGCCAACATCAGCAACCGCCCGTTCGAGGCTGGCTTGACTGCGACTGATCAGGCCGACCTTCGCGCCGTTTTCCACCAGTGCTTTTGCTATCGCCAGCCCAAAGCCCTTGGACCCGCCGGTGACGATGTAGACCTTGCCAGTCAAACTGGCCGTCATACGCCGATACCCATGGTCTTGGTTTCCAGGTATTCCTCGAAACCCTCGCGGCCCATCTCGCGGCCCACGCCACTTTGTTTGTAGCCGCCAAACGGTGCGTCGGCTCCGAAGAAAATACCACCGTTGACGTTGACTGTGCCGGTGCGCAAACGGCGCGCCACCGCCAGCGCACGCTCCTCGCTCGCGGACCAGACACCACCCGACAGGCCGTAGTCGGAGTCATTGGCGATGCGCACCGCATCGTCCTCGTCGTCATAGGCAATCACCACCAGCACCGGGCCGAAAATTTCCTCACGGGCAATCGTCATGTCATTGGTCACGTCCATGAATACAGTGGGCTCCACGTAAAATCCCTTGTCCAGGCCCGCAGGCACGCCGCCACCGAGCAGCAGGCGAGCGCCCTCCGCCTTGCCCTTCTCGATGTACGCGAGCACGCGAGCGTGCTGGCGCGCATTCACCAGTGGGCCCATGATCTGGCTGTCGGATTGCGGATCGCCGTATTTGATATAACCGAAATAGGTCGGGAGCAGCGCCTCAACCTCTGCCTGCCGCGAGCGCGGAACCAACAGCCGGGTGAGTATCGCGCAACCCTGCCCCCGCGTGAAAACACACGGCGATGCTACTGAACAGGCCGTACCCAGGTCCGCGTCGTCGAGGATGATATTGGCGGATTTGCCGCCCAGTTCGAGAAACACTTTCTTAACGGTCTGCGCCGCGCGCGCCATAATATGTTTGCCGACGGCGGTGGAGCCGGTGAAAGACACCATGTCAACGCGTGGATCTCCCACCAGTTGATCGCCGACAATCTTCGGGTCCTCGGAGGTGATAACGTTGAATACGCCCGGGGGAATGTCCGTGCATTCCTTCACTACCCGGCCCAGCATCGTCGCGGCCCACGGCGTGTCGGGCGCCGCTTTTAATACCACGGTACAACCGGCGGCGAGCGCAGGCACACATTTGACGAAATTGATCTGCAGCGGCACGTTCCAGGGCGTGATGCATGCCACCACGCCGACGGCCTCTTTCTCGACCAGGCGGCGGCTCTTGATGCCCATCATTTCTGACACGCCAATATCGCGGCTCCACTCATACTTCGGCAAGTTCTCCAGCGTGAAGTCCATGAAGCGGATCGGCTCTTCGCACTGCGGCCCCATCGACCCACACAGGCCGATCGGCGAACCTGTCTCTGCGGCGATCTGCTGCTTGAAATCGTCCACAACCGACCGCAACCCCTGCTGTAACTGCTGCAGGCACTTGAGTCGAAACGCGTGGTTGGTCGACCAATCCGTTTCATCAAAGGCGCGCCGGGCAGCGGCGATGGCCCTTTCCATGTCTTCGGGGCCCGCGTCTGCAACGTGTCCCATCACTTCTTCCGTGGCGGGATTGATATTGGGGTAGGTTTTCCCGGAAGCTGCAGCGCACAGCTCACCGTCGATAAAAAGTCTGGTCTCAGGGTTCATTTTTTACTTCTCCTTGGCAGAGGGCGGAGCGGACTCGTCACGGCCCAGAAAGACGTCGAGGATGCGCGCGCGGATAAACTCGCAGGTGGGCATCACTACGCCCTTTTCAGCAGCCGTGCCAATGGCGCAATCAAGGTCCTTGCACGCCAGTTCGCCCATCGCGGTGAAATATTGAATGATACCGGGATCATTGCTCGGCACCAGATAGGCATTGCGACCGGTGACGAATTTGTACATCTGTTCATTGACGACGCCATTGCTCAAGCCCACTTCACGCATAACCTCGGGCTTGAGGCCGCAGGACTCAGCGAGGCGCACGGCCTCCGCCATCACGACGAACTCCGCGTACTGCATGAAGTTATTGCACAGTTTTAGCGCGATGCCGGCACCGATGCCGCCGGCGTGGACGATTTTTTCCGCCGACGTTGCAAACACCGGCGAAGACGCTGCCAGTTGTTCCTCGCTACCTCCCACCATGTAGCAGAGCGTGCCCGCCGCGGCCCGGTCCGCGCCGCCGGTTATCGGCGCGTCGATCAAATGCAGGCCTAGCTGCGTTGCCTCCCGCGCCCAGCCCAGCAGGCCTGCCTGCGTCACAGTGCTGTGGATGGCAATCAGCGTACCTTTAGCGGCATGGGCGAAGATACCGTCCTCACCATGCAACAGGGATTCCACCTGCGCGTCATCGCGCACGCAGATACCGATATGCCGGCAGGCGCTGGCGAGTTCGGCCACCGAAGCGCAACCCACTGCTCCGGCTGCCACCAGCTCTTCCACGGCGGGTGCAAACACATCGTAGACGTGCGCTTTGTACGCATCGCCTATCAGGCGCTGCGCTGAAGGCTTGCCGATATTCCCGAGCCCGATATATCCAACATTGATAGCTGTGCTCATTCGCTCTCCTTCCTCATGCGATCTTGAAGCCACCGATTTACCAGGCAGGAGGCGCGACCGCAGGCTGTTATTGTTGCCGATGAGTGTATCGGCTAATTGCATTATGTCAATATAAATTGACTAGTCGTCAATGTACGTTTACTATTAATCCATGAGCGCGATCAACTCCATCAATACCGGCTCCGAATTCACATGGAATCGGTATCGCCATAACTTCTCCAGGCACCTGCTCGGCGTGGCGCGGCATCTGCAAACCAGCCTGATGGATACGCTGCAGCGTCAGTGCGGCTACTCCGACCTGCGCCTGGGATTTTCCCCGTACATCAATCTGCTGGGTGAAGGCAACAAACGCCTTACGGACCTTGCCGACATTCTGGGCATTTCACGCCAGGCCTGTAACCAGGCCATCAAGCAAGTGGAAGCAGCGGGCTATATAGCGCGCGCGGCTGATCCCCTGGATGGCCGCGCCTGGCAACTGACGCTGTCGGAACGCGGCAAGAAACTGCGTCGCGATGGCGCGCGCATCGTTGCACAACTGGATCAGCAGTTCGCCGATATTGTCGGTAGCGAGCACGTTGCCGATGCCAGCAAATCGCTTGGCAAGATTTGCCAGCACCTGTCGCTCGGGGTCGACTCGCCCAGCCTCAAGGCACAGAACGCAATGATGGGTGGATGGCTGCCGCGCTTGTCGGACTACGTGCTGCAACGACTGATGGAACTGACCCGAGGCCGTGGCCACGACCGACTCAAACTCTCCTTTGGACAAGTGCTGACTCTGATCGGCCCTGCCGGCGGGCGCATCCAGCAAATGGCCGCGGCACACGACGTCAGCAAACAGGCCATCAGCGCCATTGCCACGGAACTGGAAGAACTGGGCTACCTGCAGCGCGAGGCCGACCCGCTGGATGCACGCCAGGTCGTGTTGCAGTTCACCGCTCGCGGGTTGGAACTGATCGCCGATTCCGTTGCCAGTGTCGACCAACTGGAAGAGGAATTCGCCGCGATCATCGGCAACGCAGCCCTAAAACGAATGAATACCACGCTGTACACACTGTATTGCGGGCTGCATCTGGAGCAGGACATTTTTGAACACCGGGACACCGTGGACTTGAGTCTTCTGGCCCGACAAATACAGCAACAACTGGGTCATCAAGACAGCCGGGCATTAGCCAGGCTGTTATTGAACCCCTCTCAAAACACGAGGTAAAAGGCGATGAACAACGAATGGCTGTCTTATGTGTGGCAACACTACAACATAGTGGCGGCGCTGCTGGCACTGGCTGGCATAGTCGCAATAACAGTGCTCGGCAAAAAACTGGTGTTTAGCGTGCCGGCGCTCGGCAAGATGCGTGCGCTCAACAAGGAGAAAGACAAGCCCAAATGGCAGCAGGATAAATACCCGCCGATGGTGCGCGCCACGCAGAAAACAGGCCTTTACTGCAATATCACTTTCTTCCTGCTGTTATTGCCGTTCTGCATAACCATGACGGCGCAGCCGATTTGGAAAATACTGCTGCACACCTTCGTCATACTGATGTTCTACGACTTTTTTTACTATCTATCACACCGATTCTGGTTCCATGGACAAGGTGCCATGCGCAAGATTCACGCGGTGCATCACCAGGCGCGCAACCCCACCTATCTGGACGCGCACTACGTGCATCCGTTCGAGACTTTCGTGGGGCTGGGGCTGTTCATTGCTTCGATTGTTGTTTTGGCGGCACTGATGGGCCCGTTCCACATCGCCACAATCATAGTGACCTACCTGATCTTCACCAACATCAACCAGCTCAATCACGTGTTCCTGGACCTGCCATACTTCCCCTACAAAACGCTTAACTGGGTAGTCGCGAAACACCACGTACACCACGAGAACATGCACAAGGGCAATTACGCCACCATCACGCTTTTCTACGACAAGATCTTCGGCACACTCGATTAGGCAGACGGGAGAAAAACCATGAATGACAAAGAACGACGCGCGCTGGGCGAAGCAACGATCAAGGATGTCTACGCCGGAGACGTCGTCGTTCCGCCGGAGGGCTACGCATTTTCCGATATCATGCTAAAACAGTTATTCGCCGAACTGTGGACACGCGAGACCCTGTCGATGCGCGACAAACGCATCCTGCTTTTGGGCATCATCGCGGAAAAAGGCGAAGCGATGACGTTCAAAATCCAGATAAAAGCATCGCTGAAGCGCGGGGAAATCAATCCGGCAGAGGCGAGGGAGTTTCTGCTGTTCATCGCACAATACGCAGGCTACCCGCGCGCGGCCGCGATGCTGGGCCCGGTGGAACAAGCTATCGCCGAGTTCGAAAAGGAAGCCGCAGCGAAAAGCGCCTCGTAGTTGACCTACCCGTGGCGCCGGGCAAACGCAAACATGTTGCCGCTCTCCCCGCGCGGCAGCACCGCCATGCTCAGGCCGATGCGCGCTGCGGCCACTGAACGGTGTCATTCCATGACGCAGGCTACTTCTTGAGTTTGGCCAGCAGTGCCTTTGCCTCGGCGACTTCCGGAAATTTAGGGTTAGCGGCGAGCAGTTTTTCGAGCGTTGCCCGCGCCGTCGCATTGTCTTTGAGGGCGGCGGCGATCTTCGCACTGTGATACCTGATTGACGGGTCATCAGGAGCAGACTTCAACGCGCGCAGGATGTTGCTTTGCGCCTGGTCGTAGTCCTTGCTGGCATATTCAACCAACGCCAGTGTATCCAGTACGGCGGCTGAATCCGGAGCCAGTTCCGCCGCTTTGCGCGCGTATTGCAGCGCCTGCTCGGTGTTCGTCTCTCGCAGCAGCCAGGCCTGATTGTTCAGTGCGGTGAGATTGTCCGGATCGGCCTGCAAAATCATTGCATACTGCGTTGACGATTGTGGAGTCTGCTTCGCCATCATCAGGCTGCTGGCATAGGCCATGCGCACGGGGGCATCATCCGGATGCTTTTCAAGCCAGGCGGCGTAGCGCTTCAGCGCGTTAGCGACAGCACCAGACAACTCCTCATACATACCCAGTGAGACCAGCGCATTGCTGCTGGGCTCCAGTTTGAAGGCCTTTTCAGCGGTCTTTCTGGCCGTTGCCAAATCACCCGCCAGATGCGCGGCAGCCGCCTGCAGCAACAATACTTCGGGATTGTCCGGCGCTGCCTTGGACAGGATGGCCATCTGTTGCGTGAATTGGTCTGTGTCATCTGCCGCAAGCGCGAATTTGGCCACGGCGAGTCGTGCTGGCAAATAATTCTCATCCAGTTCCAAAGCGCGATTCAACTCCTCCAGCATGCGCTCACTGTTACCCTGTTCCGCCGCCGCCTTTGCCATCATATGACGAATTTGTGCGCTGTCCGGGGCCGATTTCAGCAGTTGTTCCAATGAGAATAGCGCCGCGCTCCCATCTTTGGTGGCCAGTTGCGAAAGCGCCATCAATTCCAGCACTTCGGGTGTTTGTTGCTGCTGCGCATCCAGGGTGGCAAACAGTGGCGGGACCTGTGCTGGTTTGTCCTTGGCGAGATAGTAACGCGCAAGCAACACGCGCGGCGCCAGCGCCGTAGGAGCGACCGCCATGGCCGTCTCAAGATGATCCACCATGGCTTTCTCTTGCCCTTCGCGCGCATCCAGCGAGGCCAGTTGGATCAGGGCCTGGTGGGAGTTCGGATTTGCGGCCAGTATGGTTCTGTAGTGATTGCGCGCTGTGACCAGATCGTTGTCGGCCAGTGCCAGTTGTGCGAGGTAGGAATTCGCACCCTGGTCAGCACTGTCCAGCGCCAGAGCGCGTTGAAATGCATTGCGCGCTTCGTCCACCTTACCAGACTCCTGGTATACCCTGCCCAGCAAGTTTAACGGCGCGACCACATCAGGATTGCGCTTTTGATAGTCTTCAGCGGCTGCGATAGCGGCTGGATAGTCCTTCTTCTTCATATAGTTAAGCACCAACAGCATATCGGCCATCGGTATGTTGGGATTCATTTCGAGCGCAGACTGGATCGGCTGGAGCGCGTCGTCACCTTTGCCGTCCATGAGCAAGCCCGCACCCAGTCTTACCTTCGCCTCCGCGGAATCCGGTTGCAGTTGAGCTACCCTGCTCAATAGTTCTATCGCCTCGCTGGTTTTTCCTTCCTGCAACAGCGCGTTGCTTGTCAGGTTAAGTGCATCGATATCATCGGGATAGCTGGCAAGCACCGGCTCCAACAGCGGCTGCACTGCGGCAAAATCGGACTGCTGCATGCGAATCATCGCCAGCAACTTACGTCCTTGCACACTCCCCGGACTCAATTTGTGGAAACGTTGCGCCTGATTGATCGCCAGATCCAGATTGCCCTTCTTGAGGTTTGCGCTGGCGAGAAAATACAGGGCCAGCGGATACTGCCTGAAGGCAGGCTCGGTGACCGAGAGCGCGGCAATGGCTTCATCGTAGTTACCTTCCTCATAGCGCAGAAGTCCGCGAATATAGTTTGAACCCGGATGTTTCGCGGACTTTGCCATCAACGCCCGGGAATCGGCCCCCGCAGCTTTGTAATCGCCCAACTGCATATTCAACAGTGCGCGCTTGAACAGCTCGCCGGAGTTGTTCTTCTTCAGGCTAATCGCCTTGGTGAAAGCGGCCAGCGCGAGTTTGTACTTCTGCTGGTTGCTGAGGATATCGCCCTTCATGCTCCAGGCGTCGCCCTCTTTGGGATTGATGGCAATGATCTTGTCTATGATCACCAGGGCTCCCTTGACATCGCCCGTACTCTCAAGCAGACGCGCCTTGGCAATCAGGACCTCGATGGCTTCGGGCTTCAGGGCAAGCGCCTTGTCAATCAGTCCCTCTGCCTTCTTGTTTTCGCGAAGCGCCAGCGCAGCCTGCGCCTGCAGTCCGAACAAACTGGCCTGCGCATCCGGTGTCAACCCCTCGGCATCGAGTGCGCCAACCGACACATACTCGCCCTGTGCGAACAGCGCCTGGGCCAAGGCAGGTTGTATGTCATCGGGTGGCCAACCCAGGTCCAGAGCCTGCTGCAGTTCCTTGGTGGCGGATGGCATGTCGTTGGTGTTGAGGTATGCCTTGCCCAGCAACCATCTCGCCTGTGCGGAATTGGGATCCTGGCGCAGCGCGTTTTTCAATTCTATCGTGGCCGCGGCGTACTCGGATTTATCCAGCGCTTCGGTGGCCCGCTGGATATATTGCTCCGTCGTGATGCTGTCACCGCACCCCGCCAGGGTTACCAGGGTGAGCAATACCAAGAGGGTTCGGATCATAGCCAGTACCTGTGTAATAGATCGATTGTTAGCCGCAGCCCCACCGCCACACGGCGCTGATGACCGCGACCAACATACATCAGTATGCGCCAACAGGAAAGGCGACTATCCGAGAGAGTGTGAAGCCACTCTCAACACGGGCGAAACGTGCGTTGCGGTGCGCCCGGCTGAGAAATTGAAGGCAAAAAAAACCCCGGGAGATCTACTGCCGGGGCCGTCTGGTTTTGGTATGGATCAAGCAGCTTTTTCGGCCGACGTGACTTCCGGATCAAAGGTGATGTGCATGCGCTTGATGCCGTTTACCAGGTTGGAGCGGGTGTAGGCGACTTCTCCCACCAGTTTGGGATTGCGGATGCGGGGAATGATTTCCTCGAACATCACGCGCATTTCCAGTCGAGCAAGGTGAGTGCCCAGGCAGAAATGCTGGCCAATCCCGAACGCGCGGTGCTCGTTGTACAGATTGGGCATACGTTCGGCACGGCGTACATCGAACTGCATCGCGTCCTCACCAAAGATAGTCTCGTCATGGTTCACTGTATGGTAGTGCATGATCACCTTGTCGCCCTTCCTGATGAGATGGCCACCCACTTCGGTATCTTCCATGCACTGGCGGCGCATCAGCGTAAAAGCCGTGTTATATCGGAGCATTTCTTCACAGGCACCGGGAATCTTGTCGGGATTGTCTACCAGGTACTGCAACTGCTCCGGGTTTTCCATCAGCATGCGCATACCCTGTGTGGTGACCGTTCGGGTCGACTCATTACCGGCGGCGATCAGCATCAGGAAAAACCAGACGAACTCCTCGTCGCTGAGGCCTTCATCCTTGCCGTTGCCCTGCAACAGGGCGCCGATGATATCTTTCTTGGGGTTGGTCTTGTGCTGCTCCATCAATTTCATGGCGTACTCGATCACCTTGAAGGAGGCGGCCTCGGCCTCGGCATGGTCTGCCGCCATCTCGGGATCCTGGTTGAACATCATCTTGTTGGTCCACTCGAAAAAGTCCTTGCGGTCTTCCGGGGGGATGCCACAGAGCTCCAAAATAGCGAGCAACGGCAGCTCTGCCGCCACTTCCTCGACAAACTCACATTCACCGCGACCGGCAACCCGGTCAACGATGTTCTTGGCATGCTGCCGGAAACTTGCCTCGTAGGAATCCACTGCACCCGGGGTGAAGGTGGCGCGCACGATTTTGCGGGATTTCATCTGCCGCGGCGGGTCCTGATTAATCGTCATATTACGGTGGATCAGATTCATCTCATCTTCTGTAAATTCTTCCGCAAGGGCGGAGCGCGCCTCACTGGAAAACTGCTTCGGGCGTTTGGAGATGAAGTCGATCTCATCCCGGCCTGTAATCAACCAATAGGGAACGCCAAGATAGGATCCGTCCATATAATGCACAGGACCGGAGGCGCGGATTTTCGCCAATGTCTCGTAAGGCATTCCTTTGACGTAGGTTTCCGGATCGATAAGGTTGGGAAAATTGGCAAATGGGCACTGGCTCATGGTGTTATCTCCAAGGTTGTTGCCTGACAGGTGTTTATTCCATATGCCTATAGGCTACTAGGCATTAGTTACGCTTGTCAATCGCATAATCGAATGGCAGCTGTCGCACCCCAACTTCGACTCTTCAAGGAGCGCCCAGCCCGCAGCAAGCGTTAAACACGCCGCAGCACATCACCGCTCCACTTTGAACCCGGCGGCCCTGGCGTCCCAGGTAGTGGGGGTCACACCGCGCTCGCGCAGGCGGAACTTCTGCACCTTGTTGGTCGGCGTATACGGCAGCGAGTCTACGAAGTGGATATAGCGCGGCACAAAAAAGTACGGTGCGTTGTCGTTGATGAACCGGGCCAACTCGTCGGGCTGTAGCGCGTGCCCCGGTTTCAGTATCACATCCAGCATGATCTCCTGTTCGGATTCGAGCTCCTCGCTCGGCACCCCAAACGCCGCGCAGTCGGTAATGGCCGGGTGCCGGCGAGCGGCGAGTTCCACCTCAAAAGTGGAGATGTTGCGCCCCTTGTAACGCACCGCATCCTTCTTACGATCGGAGAAAAAATAGAAGCCATCGGCGTTGCGCTTCAATAAGTCACCGGTCTTGTACCACTGCCCGTCAAAGGCCGACGCCGTCGCTTCCGGGTTATCGAAATAACCGTTGAAGATAAAAAACGGCGAGGACGGCCTGACCCACAATTCGCCGGGCTCACCGTCGGGAACGTCGCTGCCATCGTCACCGACCAGCCGCGCCTCGAGTCCGGGAACCACGCTGCCACAACTGCCGGGTGGCTGGGTACGTCCCGCCACCGGAGCAACCAGCCGCATGGCCTCACTCTGGCCCAGGCCCTGCGGCACGAGTTCGAGGTTGAAGCGCTCGCAGAAAGGCCCGGCGACCGCGGGCGGCATCGGAATCGCCATCAGCTTGCGCAGGCTGTGCATGGCATCATCGTCGCGGGCGGGCGCCTCCCACAGGAACATATGCATGGCACCGAGGGTGAAGCACTGCGTCGCCTTGTAGTGGTCAACGCGCTGCCAGAATGTTGATACCGAGAAGCTGGGGTCAACGGCCAGCGGCACGCCGGCAAACAGTGCGCGGAAGATGGCGGTGACCCAGACCGCCGAGTTGTACATAGGCAGCACGGTGAAAATGATATCGTCCTCGGCAATGCCGTACTGGCAGGCCTCGTTGGCCGCGAAGGCGGCATTGAACCAGACGTTGTGGCTTTGCATCACTCCCTTGGCCTTGCCGGTAGTGCCGGACGTCCACAGTACAGCGCAGGTATCCCCGGCGCTCAGCGCCGACATATCGGGCTCCCCTGCCCCTTTGATGTACAGGGAGTCCAGGCTGACCGAACCTGGAATGGATGCATCCCCGCCATGCATGACCAGCGTGGCGACCTCCAGCGCGTCCTTCACCTCCAGCAGGCGATCGACATGCGCCGCATCACTGACGAGAATCGTCGGACGGCTGCCGTTGATGGTGTCGAGCAGCCACGCGCCCTTGTAATCGGTATTGATGGGCACCCACACAGCGCCGAGCTTGTTCACGGCCAGCACCAGGAAAATCACCTCGGGTGAACTGCTCATGAAAAAGGCGAGGCGCTCGCCCGGGCGCAGACCCGCAGCCGCCAATCCCGCCGCCAGTTCGTTCACGCGTTGGTTCACCTCGGCAAAGGTGTACACATCGTCCGTGAACAATAAATAGGGTTTGTCGCCATGCTGTTGTGCCTGGCATTGGATGGCGCGCCCGAGGTGGCGCTCGTTGGGAGCGGAAAGTTGCAGTATGTTCATCGGTAAAACGGTATCCCCAAAATTGTTGCGTACAGTTTTGTGCAGTTGTTATTGATTAGCTCCGGCTAGCTGCGAATCAGTTGCAGCGTCTCGCGCATGCCGTCGCGATCAATCAACAGCATCGCTACACCATATGAGATCGCACCGACGCTCACCAGCTGCAGCAAATATACCCAATCGCCGACAGATCCAAACACGGCATGCTGCACAAAGTACACGCTGGCATACATTATCATCCCCGCCGCGACGGGTCGGGCCATCTGCCGCAGGTATTCAATAACACCTACGCCCACTCTGGCGCAGGTGCGAAACGCCGTGATGAAAAATACCAGCGGGTACATGCACAGCCACGCGTAGGCGAGGCCGATGATTCCCCAGCGGGTGCCGACATAAAACGCCACCGGCAGCAGGATCGCGGCAATCAGGAAGTTGGATGCGCTGGTGGCAGGGCTGCCGACACCCCACAGCAGCGGCGGAAATATATTGCTGAGCAGGCGAAACGGCATCACCAGCGCCAGCAGTTGCAGCAGCGGCGCGGCGGGCAGCCACTTCTCGCCCAACAGGCAGGCAATGATGGGCTCGGCGGTGCTGCTGATGCCGAAAAAAACGGGGAACGCGGCGATCCCGAGAATGCGCGTCGCCTTCAGCAGATAGCCGCGCACCGTATCGGCGCTGGTATGGGCATGCGCGTGAGAGAACGCCGGGAAGGCGACCGAGTTCAACAGGCCACTGATCTTGTGGATCGGCAGCGACGCCAACTGGCTGGCCACGGCGTAATAGCCGAGTGCCTGGTTGCCCAGTATTTTGCCGCCGATGAATTTGTCCGACTCACTGAACAGAAACCACAAGCCCCGATCCATCGTCACGAAACCGCCAAATGCGACATGCCTGCGCAGGCCGCGCCAGGCGAAGCTCGGCCACACCAGGCTGCGCGTAATCAGGTTTAACCCGATCATGCGCGTCGCGTTGGTGGCCAGCGTGCCCCAGATCAACGCCCAGACGCCGAAACCGGTCCAGGCCAATACCAGCGTGGTGATGCTGCCGATCACCAGCGTCGCGAAATCGACGACCGAGCGCCCGGCGAATTTCATTTCGCGCTCCAGCCGCGACTGCGGCAGCGTCTCGAAGATCAGCAGCAGGAACTGGAACGACAGCACCTGCACGATAGGCTTCAGCGCCGGGTCGTCGTAAATCGTCGCAACGGTTCCCGCGCCAAAGAACAGCAACGCAAAAAACAACACATTGACGACAATGACGACGCCGAAAATCTGCCGCGTCGCCTGCTCATCGAGATCCGTGTCCTGCACCAGGACCGCGTCCAGCCCAAGGGTATTCAACAGCACCAGGAAGGATACCAGCACCATCGCCATCGCCATCAGGCCGTAGTCGCCCGGCGACAGCAGGCGAATCACCAGGATGGTGATGCCCCAGGACACGGCCTGCCCGAGGAAGCGCGCCGCCGCGCTCCAGCGCAATGCCGACATGACCTTGTTGCGAATATCCATGCTCAAACTCTCGGGTCAGGTGCCGTTTGCCCGGGACGGAGCAACGGCCTAGCGCGATTCGGCATGGCCTGATCCGTTCGCGGGCACAGGGTAACCCAGTTCTCCCAGTGCCCCGGCAATTTCTTGCAGTACGGCGGGATCGTCGATAGTGGCGGGCATCGTCCACGCCTCGCCGTCCGCGATCTTGCGCATCGTGCCGCGCAGGATCTTGCCGGAGCGTGTTTTCGGCAGGCGGCGCACCACCGTGCAGAGCTTGAACGCAGCCACCGGTCCGATGCGCTTGCGCACTTTCTCAATACTCCTCGCAACGACATCGGCGGGCGATCCCAGCGCGCCGCTGCTGAGCACCAGCAGGCCGAGCGGCAATTGCCCCTTGATCGCGTCCGCGACACCGACCACCGCGCATTCCGCCACGTCGGGGTCGTCCGCCAGCACTTCCTCCATCGCACCGGTGGACAGGCGGTGCCCGGCGACATTGATTACATCGTCCGTCCGCGCCATCACGAAGACGTAGCCGTTGTCGTCTATATAGCCTGCGTCGCCTGTTTCGTAGTAGCCGGGGAAGCGGGTGAAATACGCATCGCGGAAGCGCTCGGGCGCATTCCACAGGGTGGTGAAGGTGCCGGGGGGCAGCGGGCTTTTAAGCACCAGCGCGCCGATAGCCCCCGGGGCCACGGCCTCGCTTTGTGCATCCAGCGCGTGTACCTCATAGCCCGGCACGGGGCGCGCGGGCGAACCGGGGACCACCGGCAGCTGTTCAATGCCGAGGCAATTCGCGCAGATCGGCCAGCCGGTCTCGGTCTGCCACCAGTGGTCTATCACCGGCACCCGCAATTTATCCTGCGCCCACGCCAGCGTGGCCGGGTCGCAGCGCTCGCCGGCCAGGAACAACGATTGCAAACGAGACAGGTCATACTTCGCCAGGTGCTCGCCCGCGGGGTCCTCCTTCCTGATCGCCCGCAGCGCGGTCGGCGCGGCGAACATCACGCTCACCCGATGCTCCGCTATCATCCGCCAGAATGCGCCGGGGTCCGGCGTTCCCACCGGCTTGCCCTCGTACATCACCGTGGTGCAACAGGCAAACAATGGCCCATAGACAATATAGGAATGCCCCACCACCCAACCGACATCGGACGCCGCCCAGTACACATCACCGGCGGCGACGTTGTAGATGTGCTTCATGCTCCAGCGCAACGCGACGATGCTGCCGCCAGTATCGCGCACCACCCCCTTGGGCTGTCCGGTGGTGCCCGAGGTGTAGAGAATGTACAAAGGATCGTTGGCGTTGAGCTGAACACAGTCGACCGTCTGGGCGTTCGCCATCAGCCGCGCCCAGTCGTGATCCCTGCCCGCGATCAGGTCAGCTGGATACTGCGCCCGTTGCAGAATGATGCAATGCTCCGGCGCGTGGCGCGCCTCGGCCAGCGCCTCGTCCAGCAGCGGCTTGTACGGCACGATCCGGCTCGGCTCCACGCCACAACTGGCCGCGACGATCACGCGCGGCGTGGCATCGTCGATACGCACCGCCAGTTCATGGCTTGCAAAACCGCCGAAGACGACGGAGTGGATCGCGCCTATGCGCGCGCAGGCCAGCATCGCTATGGCCGCCTCCGGCACCATTGGCATGTAGATCAGCACCCGGTCGCCAACCTCGACGCCCAGCGCTGCCAGCACGCCGGCAAAGCGCGCCACCTCGTGCAGCAACTGTGCGTAGGTGTATTGCGCTTTGCTGTCGGTGACAGGGCTGTCGTACAACAGCGCAAGCTGGTCGCCCCTGCCCTGCGCCACGTGCAGATCGAGCGCGTTGTAACAGGCGTTGGTCACGCCATCGGGAAACCAGCGGTAAAAAGGCGGATTCGCGTCGTCGAGCACGACATTCGGCGCCCGATACCAGTGAATGTCCTGTGCGGCCTGCTGCCACATTGCCAACGTGTCCACGCAACCTGTCCCCTTGTCTGCCACGCCCTGTTCTGCCTTCGCCGCATTGGCGCCACGGAAGATCAATGGCGCAGGATACGACAAGTCAACGACGTTTGGCCAAATCCGCTGGATGACATAGACTTCAGGAAATCCCGCCAATGAGAATCACCGAGCATGGAACTGTCTGCCTTATTAATGGACGCGATGGAACGCGCCAACCAGGACCCGTACACGCTGCCGCTCGACAAAATCAATATCGCCAATCCCTTCCTGTTCGCACGCGATGTCCACCACCGCTGGTTCAAGCGCCTGCGCGACGAGGCGCCGGTACACTACTGCCCCGAGAGCTTCTTTGGCCCGTACTGGTCGGTGACGCGCTACGAGGACATCGTGAAAGTCGATACCTCGCACGAGATCTATTCCTCGGAACCGGCCATCACCATCGGCGACACGCAGGACTCCTTCCCGTTGCCGATGTTCATCGCGATGGACCGGCCCAAGCACGACGAGCAGCGCCGCGTTGTCAGCCCGGTGACCGGCGCGGAAAACCTGCGCACTTTCGAGCCGATCATCCGCGCGCGCACCATCGACGTGCTTGAAAGCCTGCCACTGCGGGAAACTTTCGACTGGGTGGAACGGGTGTCCATCGAGCTGACCACGCGCATGCTGGCGACCCTGTTTGATTTCCCGTTCGAGGAGCGCGGCAAGTTGACGCGCTGGTCGGATGTCGCCACGGCGGTTCCCGGCCTCGGTGTCATAGACTCGGACGAACAGCGCCACGAGGAGTTGATGGGCTGCCTGGCCTACTTCACCGAACTGTGGAACGAGCGCGTCAAGCTGCCGGTGAAAACCGACCTGGTGTCGATGCTGGCGCACGGCGAGGCGACCCGCAACATGCCGCCGATGGAGTACCTCGGCAATCTGGTGCTGCTGATCGTCGGCGGCAACGACACCACGCGCTCCACCATGACTGCCAGCGCGCTCGCGCTGCACCAGCACCCAGACCAATACACCAAATTGCTGGCGAACCCGGGCCTGATCGATTCCATGGTCGCCGAGACCATTCGCTGGCAGACGCCGCTGGCGCATATGCGCCGCATGTGCAAAGTCGACACCGAACTCGGCGGGCAGACGATCAAGGCCGGCGACAAGGTGATCATGTGGTACGTGTCCGGCAACCGCGACGAGCGGTTCATGGAGAACCCCGACGCCTACATCATCGACCGGCCCGATGTGCGCCGCCACCTGTCCTTCGGTTTCGGCATTCACCGCTGCATGGGCAACCGCCTCGCAGAGCTGCAATTGCGCGTGCTCTGGGAGGAGATCCTGAAGCGCTTTGACCGCGTGGAAGTGGTGGGCGACCCGGTGCGCACCGTGTCGTCATTCGTGCACGGCTTTACCGCGATGCCGGTGCAATTACACCCGCTGTAAAACGTCGGGCATGATCCCCAGCTAGAGCTGGGGAATATCCGCCTGATCGATCGGGATTTCGCAGCGACCGATGCGCGCGGCGCGGTCCAGCAGCGTCGCCTCGGCTTCCTCGACCCGGATCATGATCACGAAGCGCTGTTCGCGAACACCCTGCAGGCAGTAGCGTGCGAGTTCGTCCAGATCCTGGAAGTGCAGGTCCCAGCCCGCCTTCTCGGCGGCCACCTTGAAATCCTGTACGGTCGGCACCGGCGCGGTCGGCTTCTCGCGCGCCAACTCCTTCGGACGGTTGCGATCGGTGGTCCAGATGCCGGTATCGAGCAGGCCGCCGGAGGGGTAGAACACCGACGCCGCCAGCTTGGTCCCTTCGCTTTGCAACTGCGCCGCCAGGCACTCGCTGATACAGGAGACAGCCGCTTTGCTGGACGCGTACACGGACTGGTACGGCAGCGGTGAGATGCCCCCGTCACCGGAAGATGTGTTGATCACGTGCCCCTCTTCACCGGCGGCAATCATGCGCGGCACGAAAGCCTGGATACCGTGCACCACGCCCAGCACGTTGACACCGTGCACCCATTTCCAGTCGTTCTCCGTGGTCTCCCACACGTTGGCCGAGGGTGCCGCGACACCGGCATTGTTGAACAACAGGTGGCAGGCGCCGAACGTGTCGTAGACTTTTTCGGCCAGGGCATTGACTGAATCCGCCTTCGATACATCCGTCACCACGCCGATCACTTCACCTGCACCCGAGAACTCATCCAGCACGCGATCCAGCGCTTTTTGCTCGACATCGCCGATGACGACTTTGGCGCCTGCCGCCAGTAATTCCTTGACCAGCGAGCGCCCGATGCCGCTTGCGCCGCCGGTGACAACAGCTACTTTTCCTGCAAAATCTTTCATTATGTCTGGCTCCATCGCGTGAGTGGACCGCCGTTATGCCACACTTTGAAAAGTGACTCCACCCCACCGCCACGCAGGAACGGCGGCAGAGCGCTTTTAGTCGCACTGGCTATAAAGTAGGATGAATGACTGAACCGGCGAGGCGCTACATTCATCCCTTCGCCGCCCCGCCACCCCGCCCACACACCCCGGAGCGTTCTTGAGCACGCAACTGCTACACCGCCTGCGCCAGTGCCTGGCCGCCGAATGCATCATCGAGGAGCCGGAATCCCAGCGCCCCTATGAATGCGACGCGCTGACACTCTACCGCGACCTGCCACTGGCAGTCGTGCTGCCGCAAAGTGTGGCGCAGGTGCAACAGGTATTGAAAATCTGCCACGAACTGAACGTGCCGGTCGTTGCCAGGGGTGCCGGAACGGGACTGTGTGCCGGTGCCATGCCACACGCCGATGGCATACTGCTGGTGCTGAGCAAGCTGGATCGCATTCTGGACATCGACCCATTGGCGCGCACCGCGCGCGTGCAGCCCGGGGTCAGCAACCTCTCGATCTCGGAGGCGGCTGCGCGCCACGGACTCTATTACGCCCCGGATCCCTCCTCACAAGTTGCCTGTTCAATCGGCGGCAACGTGGCGGAAAACTCCGGCGGCGTGCACTGCCTGAAATACGGCTTGACCGTACACAATATCCTGTCGATGAACGTGCTGACCGCAGCCGGTGAGGAGCTCACTCTGGGAAGCCTGGGGCTGGACAGTCCCGGCTACGACCTGATGGCGCTGTTTACCGGCTCGGAGGGACTGCTCGGCATCGTGACGGAAGTGACTGTACGCCTGCTGCCCACGCCGGAAATCGCCCAGGTGGTGATGGCGGGATTCGACAGTATCAGCGCGGCCGGAGACGCGGTGGGCGCGGTGATCGCCGCCGGTATCATCCCTGCAGGCCTCGAGATGATGGATCGACTTGCGATCCAGGCGGCCGAGGATTTCTGCCAGGCGGGCTATCCACGGGATGCCGCCGCCATCCTGCTGTGCGAGATGGATGGCACGCGCGAAGAAGTCGCCCAGCATGTGGACGCGGTGGTCCAACTGTTTGCGCAACTGGGCGCGACGTCAATCACGGTATCGCGCGATGAACGCCACCGCGCGCTGTTGTGGAAAGGGCGCAAGTCGGCCTTCCCGGCGGTGGGGCGTCTCGCGCCCGATTACTACTGCATGGACGGCACGATCCCGCGCGGCCAGGTGACTTATGTTCTTAATGAGATCTACCGCCTTTCCGAGCACTACACCTTGCCCGTCGCGAATGTCTTCCATGCCGGCGACGGCAACCTGCACCCGCTGATCCTGTTCGACGCCAGCGACCCGCTGCAGGTGCGCAAGGCCGAAGCGTTCGGCGGCGACATCCTGGACCTGTCGGTGCGCGTCGGCGGCTGCCTTACCGGCGAGCACGGTGTCGGCGTGGAGAAATTGCGCAAGATGTCGAGCCAGTTCAGGCCCGAGGAACTGGCGCAGTTTGAAGACATCAAGCACGCCTTTGATCCCGGCCTGAACCTGAACCCCGGCAAAGGCATACCCATCCTCAAACGCTGCCAGGAGTATCGGGCCCTGCCCGCCCGGCACCAGCATCACCCGACATGACCAGGCATGACCCGGCATGAGTGATCGCGGCAGCATGATCCAGCACGAGCGCATTGACGGCGATCACAGCGAGGCGATTATCGCGACGCTGCGCGATGCGCGCGAGCGCAAGTCACCCGTGTATATCAGTGCCGGTGGAAGCAAGCAACACATGATAGGACGGCACTGCGACGCGGCGGAACTGGATGTATCTGCACACCGCGGCATTGTCGACTACCAGCCGGGAGAACTCGTCATCACCGCGCGCGCCGGGACGCCCCTCACCGAGCTTGTCGCCACGCTGAGTGAACATAACCAGATGCTGTCCTTCGAGCCACCGTTGTTCGCTGGCAGGGCCACGCTGGGCGGCACGCTGGCATGCAACCTGTCCGGGCCCGCGCGGCCGTGGAGCGGCTCCATCCGCGACCTGGTGCTCGGTGTACAACTCATCAATGGCAAATGCGAGCGTCTCAATTTCGGCGGCAAGGTGATGAAAAACGTCGCCGGCTATGACGTCTCGCGCCTGCAGGCCGGCGCACTGGGCACGCTGGGCGTGCTGAGCGAGGTCAGCCTGAAAGTCCTGCCGCGCCCGCAGGAGATGATTACCCTGCGCTACGCGATGACGGCGGATGAGGCGATAGTGACGATGAACCGCCGCGCGGGAGAACCCAAGCCGCTGTCCGGCGCATTCTGGCTGGATGGCCAGTTGCACCTGCGCCTGTCCGGCGCCGCCAGCGCGGTGGACAGCACCGTGCGGCAGTGGGGCGGCGAGCGTGTCGACGACGGCGAGCAGCTGTGGGAGGCACTGCGGGCGATGACCCTCCCCTTCTTCGCCGGTGACGCGCCGCTGTGGCGTTTTTCGGTGCAATCATCGGCACGCCATGCGCCGGAATTTGGACCGACACTGATCGACTGGGGCGGCGCCCAGCGCTGGGTGCGCGGTGAACAACAGCGCGAGCAACTGGACCGCATTGCCGCAGCTGCCGGTGGACACGCGATGCTATTTCGCGGTGGCGAGCGCTCCGGTGAGGTACGCGCACCACTGAACGCGGTGGAACGAAACCTGCAGCTGCGACTGAAACACGCCTTCGACCCGGACGGTATTCTCAATCCCGGCCGCCTGTACCGTTGGCTGTAGGAGACAGGCATGCACGTCGAACTACATCCACGTTTTGCAGGTACCGGCGAGGGAGAGTCTGCCAGGGCGCTAACCGCCGCCTGCGTGCACTGCGGCTTCTGCCTCAGCACCTGTCCGACCTACCTCGACACACGCGATGAACGTGACAGCCCGCGCGGCCGCATCTACCTGATCAAGCACCTGCTGGAAAGCGGCGCGGCCAGCGCGCAGACGCAGCTGCACCTTGATCGCTGCCTCACCTGCCGCAACTGCGAAACCGCCTGTCCCTCGGGCATGCAGTACGGCGAGCTGCTCGATATTGGCCGGGGGCTGATGGAGCACGAGGCGCCGAGGCCGGCGGTTGACCGGGGTGTGCGCTGGATGCTGCGCTTCGTGCTGACCCGGCCGCGACTGCTCGCAGCGGCGCTGCGGGTGGGCCAGGCCTTGCGACCCTTCGTGACGGAACAGTTACGCCAGAAAATTCCACCGCGCCAGATGCGCGATGCCGAACACAACCCTGCTCACAGCCCAGCGCCCGCGCGAGCGCACGAACGCAGCATGCTGGTGCTGGAGGGCTGCGTGCAACGCGCGGCCACACCAATACCAATGCCGCCGCGCGGCGCGTACTGCGATAAGCTGGGCATCGGGTTGATCAGCGCGCCACAGGCCGGCTGCTGCGGTGCGGTGAACTACCATCTCGCCGCGCACGACGCTGGCCTTGACGACATGCGCCGCAATATCGATGCGTGGTGGCCCTACATCGAAAGCGGTGCCGAGGCGATCGTCAGCAGTGCCACGGGCTGCGGCGCGATGCTGGTGGATTACGGACGCCTGCTGGCCGATGATCCGGCCTATGCGGAAAAAGCGCGGCGAGTCTCAGCGCTGACCCGCGATCTTGCGCAAATTCTGCTGCATGAAGACCTGCGTGCACTGGCAGTTGACACGCAGGTCGGCAAAGTCGCCGTGCACCCGCCGTGCACGATGCAGCACGCACTGCAGCAACCAACACTGTTGGAGGACGTCTTGCGAAAAGCCGGGTTCGACATCGCGACGACCGTGGAGAAATTGCTGTGCTGCGGCTCTGCGGGCACCTACTCGATCCTGCAATCGGACACCAGCGAGCGGCTGCGCGCTACGATGCTGAACGCATTGACGCACGACCGACCGGCGCTGATCGCCACAGCCAACATCGGCTGCCAGCTGCATTTGCAGGCAGCCGCCGCCGTGCCGGTGGTGCACTGGATCGAACTACTGGACAAGCCCTGACACCGGCGCGCTGCGCGCTAGGTCGCCGCTTTTTTGACAAACTCCGATTTCAGCTTCATCGCGCCAATGCCGTCGATCTTGCAATCAATGTTGTGATCACCGTCCACCAGGCGAATATTTTTTACCCGTGTACCCACCTTCACCACCAATGAGGAACCCTTGACCTTCAGATCCTTGATCACGGTGACGGTATCGCCGTCCTGCAACGCATTGCCGTTGGCATCCTTCGCCTGCACCGTGTCCTCCCCCGCGCTGCTCGCGGCGTCACCCGACCATTCGTGCGCGCATTCGGGACACACAAACAACTGCCTGTCCTCGTAGGTATAGGAGGAGTGGCACTTTGGACATGCGGGTAAATTGCTCATGGCTGATGTTCCTGTGAAGTCTGGCGCGGCGGTGCGTTATCAGGTGGCCTGGTGCCCGTCCTGTGTGGGTCGACGGACATAGGGGTGCGCGCCATTGTAGTTCCCGGCTCGCCTGATATCGACCCGTGCCTAGCAAAATGTGCGCCACCGGGTTATATGAATTTCACTATTCAGAACGAAAGAATTGTCGACTTATTACCAAATATTTGTTTTTATCAAAGTCGTGCCACAGGCACTTTCCACTGTATTGCTTCGCCATTAGGCAAGCTTGTACAAGCACACACATCGTTAACTTAACCTGCCGCCAGAGAGCCAAGGCGTTGACGCAACGCGGTCTCTCGGGGGCACAGTCTGCCACGGGGGCATACTCTATGAGAAGACAGAAGCGCGATATGAATACCAGGGCATATGACAAAGGCTACCAGGCTGGGGTAGCGGGGCGCAGTTTGGACGACTGCCCTCATGCAGAGGAAGGACATCGACAATATTGGATATCTGGGTGGCGCGAGGGGCGCTGCGATCAATGGGATGGGTTCACTGGCGTGTCGGGTGTGCATAAGCTGCGCGTGAACTGACGAGCTATCGAATTGCCCTGGCTATCGTGCCGGGGCAATACCAAAACAAGTAACCGGCAGCGCTCGCTGCCTCCGCTTCACAACTTTTCGGTCGGTCCGCGACCACCCTGCCGCAGAACTATCCTCGAGCTGCGAGCTGCCTTTCAAACTCCATTTTTACTGCCCATTACTGGGAAACGCCGCTGTGCAAGCCGCAACCGTCGCGCACACAGTTGGCTTTGACCCTGCTAATTGACTCGATTACTATGCGGCGTGCCTTACGGCAGTCGGGAATTCCAGCACATCCCGACGCGCGTTGAGGCAGTCCGTGCGTGCCTCGCCCGGGGCGCAATACACGTAGCAGCAGGCAGTCCAGCAACGAGTGACACAGGAAAACCCATGGCCAACAACACCACGCCGCAATTGAGCCCACTTTCCGCGCTGATTTTTGGTTCGCGCTGGATGCAACTTCCGCTATACCTCGGCCTGATCGTCGCCCAGGGCGTCTACGTTGTGCTGTTTATCAAGGAGCTGATTCACCTGATCGGCGGCGCCACCAGCCTGAGCGAACAGCTCATCATGCTGACGGTGCTGGGGCTGATCGACGTGGTGATGATTTCCAACCTGCTGGTGATGGTGATCGTCGGCGGCTACGAGACGTTTGTCTCCCGGCTGCGCCTGCAGGGCCATCCCGACCTGCCGGAGTGGCTGAACCATGTGAACGCGACCGTGCTGAAGGTGAAACTGGCGATGGCCATCATCGGCATCAGCTCGATTCACCTGCTAAAGACATTCATCGCGATTGGCACGCTGGGCCACGAGTCCTCGGGCTACACGGAAGCCGGCGTGATGTGGCAGACCATTATCCATATCGTCTTCATTCTCTCCGCCATCGGCATCGCCTACACGGACTACCTGATGTCACTGGCCATCAAAACGTCAAAACAGGCGCATTGAGCGCTTGTTCAACGCAGCCCGCAAACCGGTGTGGCGGGGCACACACCACCGGGAGGCGCCCCACGTCCGCCCGGGGGGGGGCCCCCCCCCCCGGCCCGCTCCCCCCCGGCGCGCCCCCGGGCCCCCCCCAAAACGGCCCGCGGCGGGGGGGGGCGGCCGCCCGCCCCCCCCCCCCCCCCCCCCCCCCGGCCCCCCCCCCCCCCCCCGCCCCAGGCCGGCCCCCCCCCCCCCCCCCCCCCCCCCCCCCCCGCGGGGGGCGCCGCCCCCGGCCCCCCCGCCCCCCGGGGGCCCCCCGGGGGGCCCGCCGGCCGCCCCCCCCCCCCCCCCCCCCCCGGCCGCCCCCCCCGCCCCCCCGGGGGCCCCCGGCCGGGGGGCCCCCCCCGCGCCCCCCCCGCCCGCCCCCCCGCCCGGGGGCCCCGCGGCCCCGGCCGCGCCGCGAGAGGGGCAGGTCGGGCGTGATCGAGTTGGCCCCGGGCGACGCAGAAAAAGAAGGACATTTAGTGGGTTGTTTTACCCGCCGCGGAACCCCGCTAACCCGGTATCTTTAATCACAGTCGAGCCCACACGGTGGTTGTGGGCGGAAAGTAGAGAATTAAAAAAATTGATTGAGGTTAATACTTTAGGCAAAATGTAACAACCCAAACACGGTGAGGGCTCCCCGCCGGCTGCCAGCGGCGCGCGCGGTGCTCTGTGCCAGGTCCAGCAGCTCCCGGTTAGCCACCGCCAGCATCGCAAAATCCGGCGTCGCAACGGCCTGCAGATCGATGAGCATCTGCTGCCAGCGTTGCAGCAGGGGTTCCTCCTGCAGTACCCACCGCTGCAGGGCATCTTCGAGATCACGATTTGCATCCAGGTGGCGCAGCGCGCCAATCGCCAGCGTGCGCTGTTGCCACTCCAGGTCTTCCAGATAGGTATCCCGCGCCATCGACTGCCACTCGGAGTCGACCTTGGTCGCGAGAATCTGGCTGGCGAACCAATCCAGTTGCAGCTGCTCGCCTATCGCAAAATACATGCGAGCGACGTCAATCGGGGGCGCCTGCGATTCGGTCGCGGCCTCGATGATCCCCAGTGCGGTATAGCTGTAATGTGTGCAGGCCACCGCGTCGGCAAGCGCTGAGTCAACGCCCATGTTCGCATACAGCGTACGCAGGTCCTCGTAATGCTTGGCTGTGCGCCCCCGCAACAGCGAAGGCAATACCGCCGGAAGTCGCTCCACCCCCGCGCCAAACTGCGCAATCAACGGCCCCGGCGCGAGTTGACGCCGGCGATTGCGCAGTAGCCAGCGCGTTGCGCGTTTTACCAGGCTGACCAGCGCCAGCATCATGTCCATCTGGTCCTGCGCCGTCACCGCGTGATTGACGTTTTCAATGCGCTCCCAGAGCTCCGGGATACGATAGACATCCATCACGGCGGCATACGCACAGGCTACATCGGCCACCGAGGCGCCCGTGGCACTCTGCTGGCGCTGGATAAAGTTCAGGCCCATGCGATTGACGATATCGTTGGCGATCTGCGTCGCGACAATTTCCCGGTGCAGGCGATGTTCCTGAACCTCCGCAGGATACAGTTCGACCAGGCGCTGGGGAAACGCCTGCTGCAGCGCGCCGGACAAACAGACATCGGGCTGCATCTCTGCGTCCACCAACTGCTCCTTCAACGCCGCCTTGCTGTAAGAGACGAGCACCGACAATTCCGGCCGTGTAAGCGCTTTGCCCTGCGCGCGCCGCTCCAGCAATTCCTCCCCAGTGGGAATAAACTCCAGCGCCCTGTCCAATCGACCGGCAGCCTCGAACTCCCTGATAAAGCGCTCGTATTCCTGTGCACGAGACGCCGCCTGATACTCCAGCAGACTGATCGCCTGCGTCTGCCGGTGGTTATCGCGCAATACCAGCTCAGCGACACTGTCCGTCATCTGGACCAGCAGCGCGTTGCGGTCCTGCGGCGAAAGATCACCGCGGGCCACGACCGTATCCAGCAGGATCTTGATGTTGACCTCATGGTCGGAACAATCGACACCCCCGGCATTGTCGATAAAATCGGTATTGCAGCGCCCGCCCGCCAGGCAGTACTCCACACGTCCACGCTGTGTCATTCCCAGATTGCCGCCCTCGCCGATCACCCGGCAGCGCAGCTCGGCGCCGTTGACGCGCAACGCATCATTGGCCTTGTCGCCCACTTCCGTATGCGACTCGCTGCTGGCCTTCACATACGTCCCGATACCACCGTTCCACAACAGGTCAACGGGTGCGCGCAGCAGGCAGGCGATCAGTTCTGTGGGTGTCATGTGCGCCGCTTCAATCGCAAAACGTTGGCGAATTTCATGCGAGAGTACAATCGATTTGGCCGCGCGCTCGAACACGCCGCCACCCTCGGAAATCAACCGGGGGTCAAAGTCCGCCCAACTGGAGCGCGGCAGCGCGAACAACCGCGCCCGCTCCGCCAGGCTGCTGCTCGCGTCCGGGTTGGGATCGATAAAAATGTGCTGGTGGTTAAACGCTGCCACCAGGCGGATATGCGGCGACAACAGCATGCCGTTGCCGAACACATCGCCCGCCATGTCGCCGATACCAACTACCGTGAAATCGGTAGCCTGGATATCGATATCCATCTCGCGAAAATGACGCCTCACCGATACCCAGGCGCCGCGTGCGGTAATGCCCATTTTCTTGTGGTCGTAGCCGGCGCTGCCGCCGGAAGCAAACGCGTCACCCAGCCAGAACTGGTACTTGGCGGCAATCGCATTGGCGATGTCAGAAAAAGACGCAGTGCCCTTGTCCGCCGCCACCACCAGGTACGGGTCCTCGTCGTCCTTGGTCACTATCTGGGGCGGACGCACAATGGCGGATGCCACGCGATTGTCGGTGATGTCCAGCAGTGCCCGGACAAACAGTTGGTAACACGCGACGCCCTCGTCCTGTACCTCATTGCGCGACATTCCGCCGTGCAACTGCCGGGCCACGAATCCGCCCTTGGCGCCAACCGGCACGATCACCGCGTTCTTCACCTGTTGTGCCTTGACCAGGCCCAGCACCTCGGTACGAAAATCTTCCAGGCGATCCGACCAGCGCAGGCCGCCGCGCGCCACCTTGCCGCCGCGCAGGTGGACACCTTCTACCCGCGGCGAATACACGTATATTTCGTACAGCGGCACCGGCTGCGGCACTTCGGGAATCGCCGCAGGGCGCAGTTTGAAGGAAAAATACGCTTTCAGCTCGCCTTGTGCGTCGCACTGGAAGAAGTTTGTGCGCAGCGTGGCTTTCACCACACAGACAAACTGCCGGATGATGCGGTCCTGTCCCAGGTTGGGCACCCGCTCCAGCGCATCGAGGATACGTTGCTCGATGGCACGCTCGCGCGCTTCGCGGAAACTGTCATCGCCGTCAAAGTCCGGCGAGAAACGCGTGAGGAACAACTCGACAATGGTCGCGGTAATGTGCAGGTGATCCGCCAGTGTCTCGGCAACATACTCCACGCTGAAGGGAAACTGCAGCTGCCGCAGATATCGCGCATACGCGCGCAGCAGCGCGATCTCCCGCCAGTTCAACTGCGTACCGAGCAATAACCGATTGAAGGAGTCATTTTCCGCCTCGCCGCTCCAGATGCGAGCGAATGCGTCTTCAAACTCGTCTCTCACCTCTGCCACGGCAATATCGTGCGACAGGGCGTAACTCATGCTGAAGTCCTGCAGCCAGTACAGCTGGCCGTCCCGCGCACGTATCGCGTAGGGCCGTTCCGTCACCACACGCAGCCCGAGATTCTCCAGAATGGGCAGTACATCGGACAGCGGCAGGCTATGTTGAGCGTGATAAAGGCGCATGCGCAGGCTGTCTTCGCCTTCGCCAGAGCGGGAGAAGTGCATCGCCAGCGCCTGTTCACCGCGCATCAGGCTTAGAATATGGCGTGTGTCGGCCGCGGCCACGCGCGGATCGAAATCGTCGCGGTAGCCTGGTGGAAAGCCACTGGCGAGATCGCGCGCGAGCAGTTCGCCCTGCTCTGCTCCGAATTCCTCCAGCAACTGCAACCGCAGGCGATCCGGCCAGGCCAGCATGGCCTGTATGATTTTCGCTTCGAGCTCGCTTGTATCAAACGTCAGCGGCGCGTCGGGATTCACGCGCAATACGAAGTGGCAGCGCACCAGGATTGACTCGGAATAATAGGCAGAAAATTCACAGTCCTGCGCCTGGAAGGCGGCGGTTAATATTGCCTCGATTCTGCGCCGTTGTTCTGTGTTGTAGTAGTCGCGCGGCACATAGACGAGACAGTTGACGAATTTTCCGTGCCGGTCCCTGCGCACGAAGAGTCGTGTCTGGCGGCGTTCCTGGATGCTGTTGACCGCATTCACCGTGGCACACAACTCCGCCGTCCGGGCCTGGAACAACTCATCGCGCGGGAAGCTGTCGAGCACCCGCACCAACTCCCGGCTCTCATGCTCCGACCAGCGCAAATTGGACAATTGCAGCACGTGTTCCACCTTGCGCCGCACCAGCGGAATCGATTCAGGATCCGTCGTATACACGGAGGAGGTATACAAGCCGAGGAAGCGGTGTTGGCCGACAACCTGTCCCATCGCATTGAAATCACGAATCTCCACGTAGTCCGGGTAGGCCACGCGGTGCACGCGAGAGCGCTGGGCGGACTTGGAAAAGCTGATCGGCTCGCGCACCAGTTGTTGCGGCTCCAGGCGCGCCAGGTCCTTCTGCAGGTCTTGCTCCCCGCGCGTCGACAATCGCCGCAACATGCCCAGACTGCGTTCCGGCCTGAGCGCAATCCCACCGTCGGAACCAGCGCGTTCAACGTCCAGGTACTCGTAGCCAAGCAGGATCATGTGTTCATGCAACAGCCAGTGCAGGAAGGCCACGGACTCCTCGCGAGTATCACTGGGAACGCAGCCGGTTTCTGCGATGCGCAGTGTGAGTTCGTGCAAACGCTCACGCATGGCGCCAAAATCCCGTACCACGAGTGCCACTTCTTCCAGTATCTCCACCAGCGTCGCTTGCAGCTCACCGAGTTCCCCGGGACCGGCCTGTCGGCTGATCTCGAAAAACAACAGCGCTTCCAGCGCGGCGGAGCTGCGATCCGCATCGACCGGCAGCAAATCGATCAACTCACCGCTGGCGGAGCGCCGGGTCGCCAGGTTGCAACTGATAATCGTATGAATCCCGAGGTTGCGCCGATTCAGTTCGCCACGCACCGAGGCCGTACAGAAGGGAATGCCCTGGCATAAGACAACCAGGGTGGTAAAGCGGCCGTCCCAGCCATCGCTGTCGTTGTTGGTGTTGAAAATTCGCACCAGCGGGCCGTCTTCATCGCGCCACTGGTGAATAAATGCCAACAGGTTGCCAAGGTAATCGTAGAGACTGTCGACGCTACGCCCCTGCAGGTCTTCGGGCTGGAAACGCCAGAAAAATGCCGACGCAAGATTGTGCAGCGCTTGCCTCTCCCCTATCCCGGCTGCGGCATCGATGCGCGCCGCGAGTTCTGCCAACAGCGCCTCCTTGAATCTGTTCAGTGCCATGTTGTCGTATCCTGACGTGAGCGGTGTGCAATCGCGACCTGCGCTACAAGTAGCAGTTTAACGCATCCTGCTCTACAACCCGACCGGCGAGGAACTTTTTACGTCAGGGCCAGTCACAGGAGCGCTCCGGCGTACGCGAAGACCCATCGCTCTGGACGGTGGGGTAGCATTCGTTACAATGCGGGGCGTCCGCGAGGCAGTTCTCAACGTGGCTAGTGCGGGAACGCATGCAGTAACCCGGCAGTAACTGGCAGTCGCGGTTTCAATCAATCTGAACCAGGAGCATTTGTGGCTAACGCGGACATTCGAGCACTCGAGGACTGGCTGAGCGGTCAAATTATCGGCCAGGCACATCTGGTACAGCGACTGATCATCGCGTTACTGGCGGACGGACACCTGCTGGTGGAAGGCGCTCCGGGACTCGCCAAGACGCGGGCGATCAAATCACTGGCGGATGGCATCGAAGGCAGCTTTCACCGCATCCAGTTTACGCCCGACCTGTTGCCGGGCGATGTCACCGGCACGGAGATCTACCGGCCACAGGAATCCAGTTTCCATTTCCAGAAGGGGCCGGTGTTTCACAATCTGGTACTGGCGGACGAGATCAACCGCGCGCCCGCCAAAGTGCAGTCGGCCCTGCTCGAAGCTATGGCCGAGCGGCAGGTGAGCGTCGGCAGCGAAACCTACAAACTGCCCGATCTGTTCCTCGTCATGGCGACGCAGAACCCGATCGAACAGGAGGGCACCTACCCGTTGCCGGAGGCACAGCTGGACCGCTTCCTGATGCACGTGAATGTCGGCTATCCGGACACCGCCGCCGAAACCGAGATCCTGCGCCTGACCCGCAACGAGGCGAGCCGTGGCATCAGTAAACCGCCAGTGCCCCTGCCGCAGGAACGCGTATTCGCTGCACGGCAGGAAATACTGGCGCTGCACATGTCGGAAGCAGTAGAGCAATACATGGTGCAACTGGTCATCGCCACCCGCTCACCAGCGCGCTAACGAGAAGCTGGCGGGCTGGATCGAATATGGCGGCAGTCCGCGCGCCACGATCGCGATCGATCGCTGCGCCAGGGCGCATGCCTGGCTCAAGGGGCGCGACTTCGTCAGCCCGGACGATATCCAGGCCGTTGCGGGGGATGTATTGCGCCACCGCCTGATTCTCAGCTTCGAGGCGGAGGCCAACGGCGTGACGCCTGACAAGGTGATTGAGGAACTGCTGGCGATCGTGCCCGTAGGCTGACTCCCCGATGCAACTGGCTGACATCAACGTCCCCGCCCGCGGTGCCTACACGCAACTGAACGACCTGATCGCGCTGCGCTTCGCCGCCAGGCAGTTGACGCTGAGGCGACACAATCGCGCGCTGAGCAATCTCGCCGGCCCCGTCAAATCGAACTTTCGCGGGCGCGGCATTGATTTTGAGGAAGTGCGCAGCTACCAGCCCGGCGACGATATCCGCACGATCGACTGGCGCGTGACGGCGCGCACCGGCAACGCGCACACCAAATTGTTTCGCGAGGAACGCGAGCGGCCGGTACTGATCATTGTCGACCAGCGCAACAGCATGTTTTTCGGCTCCAGCCACTGTTTCAAATCGGTATTGGCCGCACAATTGGCCAGCCTGCTGGCATGGAGCGCACTCGGCGGCGGTGATCGCGTCGGCGGACTCGTCTTCAACGAGCAGGGGCACCAGGAAATTCGCCCGCGCCGCAGTCGTAAAACCGTGCTGACGCTGCTCTCGCAGATCGCCGAATACAACAGTGGCCTGCCGCTGGGCTCCGCCAGTGAAGAGGACAGTTTTGCGCAGATGCTGACGAACCTGCGGCGCATTGCGCGTCCGGGCAGCAGCCTGTTCCTGGTCAGCGATTTTCGCGGCGCGTCACATGAGGGTGCGCGTGAGCACCTGTTCGAGTTGGCCAAGCACACTGAACTCACCGCGCTGGCCTGCTCCGATCCGCTGGAATCCGAATTGCCGCGCTCCGGCACCTATGCGGTTACCAATGGGCGTGAGCGCAGCGAACTGCACACGGGCGACCGGCAGTTGCGCGACAGCTATCGCGCGCGCCTGCAGCAACAATCCGAGCTGCTGCGCCACGATCTCATTCGCCTGGGTGTGCCACTGCTGCAGGCGCACACGCACCTGCCACCCTTTGCCCTGTTGCAAAAGTACTTTGGAGACACGCGCCGGTGAATCCGCAGGACCCGCTAGCCGCTCTGCATCCGCTGCGCCAGCCGGAGTTGATCGGGTGGTGGCCCCCGGCACCCGGCTGGTGGCTGGTGGCGTGCCTGCTCATCATTGGGGTTGCACTGCTCGCGTATCTGTTGCGCAGGTACCGCGCGAAGAACGCGTACCGGCGTCGCGCCTTGGGGCAGCTACAGGCCCTGCACGCGCAATACCAGATGGATGCACAGACCGGCAGCTACCTCCGTAGCACCAATGCCCTGCTCAAGAGTGTTGCACTGCTCGCCTACCCGCGTGCGGTGGTAGCGGCGCAGCACGGTGCAAGCTGGCGACAGTTCCTGAATCTCTCGTTGCCTGCTGATGCGCAGCTGCCGAGCGAGTTCGACGACGCGCTGTACCGGGAGGAATGCCCCGCTATCGACGTGGCGCAGGTGCAGCGCGCGGCGGAGCACTGGATCAAAAACACAGGGCGACAGCATGATCGAATGGATCTGGCCCTGGCTGCTGTTATTGGCACCCCTGCCCTGGCTGGTGCGCCGTCTGCTACCTCCCGCCACGTCACAACAACCTGCGGTACGCGCACCTTTTTATACTGAGTGGCACGAGCTTGCGGCGACGCAGGGCGGTCGCTCGGCGCGCGGTCGCACCGTGCCGGCAATTGCACTGTGGTTACTGTGGCTGCTGTTGCTGGTGGCCGCTGCGCGGCCGGTGTGGATCGGTGAGCCTGTTGAACTCCCGAATAGCGGGCGCGACCTGATGATGGCGGTGGATATCTCCGGCTCCATGCTTACTGCGGATATGCAGATTGGCCGGTCACTGGTGCCGCGCGTCGACGCGGTTCGACAAGTGGGCGCGCAATTCATCAGCCAGCGCAGCGGCGACCGGCTGGGACTCATTCTGTTCGGCACCAATGCCTACGTGCAATCTCCGTTGAGCTTTGACACCGCTACCGTGCAGCGCTTCCTGTCGGAGGCGCAGATCGGCTTTGCCGGTAAGGATACCGCAATTGGAGACGCCATCGGCCTCGCGGTCAAGCGCCTGAAGGAACGCCCTGCCGAGAGCCGCGTACTGATCCTGTTAACCGATGGGCAGGACACCGCCAGTTCCGTGAAACCGCTGGATGCCGCGAAACTGGCGGCGAAACTGGGCATTCGCATTTACACCATTGGTATCGGTGCCGACTCGCTCACCGTGTCCGGCCCGTTAGGCTTTGGCAGTCGCCAGGTCAACCCGTCGGCGGAACTGGATGAGGCCGGCCTGACTGAAATTGCCAGGCTCACCGGCGGCGAATACTTCCGCGCCCGCAACCCGCAGGAACTGGACAATATCTACCGCGTGCTGGACGAACTGGAACCGGTGGAACAGGAAACCACACTGTATCGGCCGCGACAGGCGCTGGGCTATGTACCGTTGTTAGGCGCCCTGCTGCTCAGCTTTTTGCTGGCGTTGTGGCAATGTCAATCCTTCTTCGCAGGACGCGGCGCAGACAACCTCGTCAACCAACCGGAGGGGCGATGACAGGTATTCACTGGATGCGCCCCGAGTGGCTGTGGACGCTGGTGCCGGCACTGATACTGCTGATGTTGTTGTGGCGACAGCGTGGGCGTTCAGGCAGTTGGCAATCCGTCATCGCACCAGAATTGCTGCGCTATCTGGTCAGTGACAGCACCGTGTCGCGCGGCAGGAACCTGCTGCCGCTGGTGTTTCTCGGATGGGTGCTCGCAGCACTGGCTGCCGCCGGTCCCAGTTGGCAAAAAATTCCCCAGCCCGTGCACCAGAAGCAGGATGCGCTGGTGGTGCTGCTGGACCTGAGCCTGTCGATGAACGCCGCTGACCTCGCGCCGACCCGTCTGGATCGCGCGCGCCAGAAGCTGCTGGACCTGCTGCAGCATCGGCGCGAGGGACAGACCGGATTGATCGCCTACGCCGGCGATGCCCATATCGTGACACCGCTTACGGATGACACGCCGACCATCGCCAATCTGCTGCCAGCACTCAACCCCGGCATGATGCCAGTGCCAGGCAGTGAACCGGTCAGTGCTGTCAGCCAGGCGCTGGCATTATTGCGCTCCGCCGGCATTCGCGGCGGCAGGATCCTGCTGGTCACCGACGGTGTCTCGGAGCGCGATCGCGCGGGCATTGAAAAAGTACTCGCTGGCAGCGACGCACGGTTTGCCGTCATGGGCGTGGGCACGCCCGCCGGAGCACCCATTCCGCTGCCCGACGGCGGGTTCATCAAGGATGACAAGGGCACCATCGTGATGCCCGGACTGGATGAACAGGGCCTGCGCGAGTTGGCGGTAGCCACCGGCGGCAGCTACCGGCGCATACAGATAGACGACAGCGACCTCGATGCCCTGCTAAACGCGAGCCCTCTGGATGAGAGAGAGGACACAGTGTCCCTGGACCGAACCGCGGACACCTGGGAGGACCAGGGTTACCTGCTGATCCTCGTGCTGCTGCCGCTGGCGCTTGCCCTGTTTCGACGCGGCTGGCTGCTCGGACTGTTGCCGGTGCTGCTACCCGCATTCCTGCTGGTACATCCCGAGCCTGCTGCCGCCCAGAGTTGGGAGGACCTGTGGCTCACGCCGGATCAACAAGGTCAGCGGGCGCTACAGCAGGGCAATGCCGAGGCAGCTGCGTCGCTGTTCAGGAATCCCGATTGGGCCGGTACGGCGGCATACCAGAGCGGCGACTACGAAGCCGCCGTGGAAAAGTTCGCCAACGCACAGGACGCCAACAGCCTGTACAACCGCGGCAACGCCCTCGCCAGGGCTGGGAAGCTGGATGAGGCGATTGCCGCCTATGAAGAATCCCTGAAGTTGCAGCCCGAGCAGGCAGATGCCAGCGACAACCTGGAATTGCTGAAGAAACTGAAAGAACAGCAGCAACAGCAACATCAGACCAGCAGCAACAGGGCGACGAGCAGGAGCAAAACCAGCAGCAGGACCAGGGTGAGCAAAAGACCAGGGCCAGCAAAGGTCAGGACAACAGGAGCAGAACCAGCAGCAGGATCAAGAGCAAAGCCAGCAGCAGGATCAGGGCCAGCAACAGAATCAGCAAGAGGACCAGCAACCGGACCAAAGCGAGCAGCAACAGGACCATAGCGAGCAGCAAAACGCCCAGTCAGAAGGCCAGCCGGAAGAAAGCGAGCAAGCGGCTGACGAGGAGCAGGATCGGCAGGCAAAGGCGCAACCTGAAGAGGCTGAAAAAGAAGATGCACAACAGGCACAACAGACGCAACAGCCAACGGCTGCGGATGCCGGTGACGAGGAACAGGACCAGGCGATGCAGCAGTGGCTGCGCCGCGTGCCGGACGACCCTTCAGGGCTGTTACGGCAAAAATTCCGCTATGAAAGCCTGCAGAGGCAGCAACAGGGAGTCGGCAAAGATGATGACGTCTATTGGTAAACGTCTGTCCGCAGTGGTGCTACTGCTGCTCGCGCTCAGTGCCAATATCGCTCTCGGCGCTGTAACGGCTACCGTGGATCGCAACCGTGTCACCCTTGGGGACACGTTGCGCCTGACAATCACGGCGACCGATGACGAGGATATCAGCGACAGCGAATTGCGCGCTCTGCAAGGCGACTTTGACATTCTGCAGCGCTCCTCCAGCAGCAATACCAGCATCATCAATGGCCGTGTATCGCAATCCCAACAGGTCACGGTCGAACTCGCGCCACGCCGTGAAGGTAACCTGCAGATTCCCGCAATGCGCTTTGGCCAGAGCACCACGCCGGGCATTACCGTGGTGGTTGGACCGCCCTCCGATTCGCCGAGCGATGGACAAAGCGTTGTGTTTGAGGCGGAGGTGGACCGGAGCGAGGTGTACGTGCAGGGCCAGGTCATCCTGACCCTGCGCGTGCAACAGGCGGTCAGCCTCAATGAGCGCAGCATTTCGCCGCTCAAGTTGGACAACGCCTTCGTCAAACCGCTTGAACAGCACTCCTTCCAACGTGTGATCGATGGCCGGCCCTGGCTGGTGGACGAAGTGCGCTACGCCATTTTTCCCGAACAAAGCGGCACGCTGGAGATTCCGGCGCAGGTCTTCTCCTGGCGCCTCAATGGAGGCGGTCGCAGTTTCTTTGATCTCGGCGGTGGCGGACAGTTGGTGCGCCGCAACTCGCAGGCGATCACCGTGAATGTGCTGCCCAAACCTGCAACTTATCCACCGGCGGATTGGCTACCCGCGCAGAACCTGACCCTGACAGAGACGTGGTCAACACCGCCAGAACAACTGCGTGTGGGCGAGTCCGCCACGCGCACCGTCCGTATCGTCGGCACCGGCTTGCAGGGTGCCCAACTGCCGCCCATCCTGTTTACACCGATAGACGGGCTCAAGTACTACCCCGATCAACCCGCTATCAGCGAGCAGGAAGTGGATAGTGGGCTCGAAGGCATTCGGGAGGACAGCGCGGCGGTTGTACCGACGCGAGCCGGTACCTATACGATTCCGGAGATACGCATCCCGTGGGGGGACACTCGCACGGGCGAACTGCAGTACGCGGTCCTACCAGAGCGGACCATCACCGCAACTGGCTCTGATCCGGCCCATACCGGGACACCTGAGCCACAGGGTGCACCCGAGAATGCGCAATCCGTGCCAGGGCCGGCATCCGCGATTGACCTCACCGCCACGACCGCGCTTCCCGGCTCGCCTGCCCTGGAGGGCGAACTGAGAATGTGGCAAGCAGTGGGCGTGGGGAGCACACTCGGCTGGTTGCTGACACTGTTGTACCTCTGGCGCAGGCGCGGACCGAAGACCACTGTCGCGTCGGAGGCGGCGCACACCGTAGCGGAAAAAGGCGCTTTCAAGGCATTGTTGATGGCGTGTGGGGATGGCAATGCTGCCGGCGCGCGCGCGGCTGTCATCACCTGGGCCGCGACCATAGTGCCTGGTGCGGCGCCGGTTTCGCTTGAGCAGGTTGCCCAGAGATTGGGTGACGAGGACTTCAGGCGGCAACTGGAGGAACTGAATGCGGCGCTGTATCGACCTGGGAATAGCAGTTGGAGCGGCACGACACTGGCTGAGTGTGCGCGTCGCGTGCGCGCAGGCCATGTCGGTGTGAGCGTATCGAATCGGGAACAACCGATACAACTTTACCCGTCGACGGTGTAACTCAATTGTCTAAAAGCGGCGCACAAAGGAGCAAAGCAGCGCAGGCGTCACGCCTGTGCTGCCCAGAGGTAATGGAAAACTGTAAGAACGGTGTTAGTGCGGAATCACGTTGTTAGCACAGGGACCTTTCTGGCCCTGGCCAACTTCAAATTCCACCGCCTGTCCATCCTTGAGCGTGGCAAAACCGCCGCCACTTTTGATTTCTGAATGGTGCACGAACAGATCCTTGCCGCCGCCATCAGGTGTGATAAAGCCGTAACCCTTGTCTGCGTTGAACCACTTAACTGTACCTTTGCTCATATAACGTAACTCACTCAATATAATTGGTGAACGATTGTAAGTTTCCATCTCCGCATTCACCGGTACGAAGTGGAAATCCCTGACACCGGTTTTGCACTGCTGAATCTTAACAGAACGTGCATCAACGGTAGGTGGCAAAAACGCCGCCGGTGAGCCAATCTACCACACCTTTTGCGCAAATGCTGTCTGTGTTCAGCGACCAGCTGGTGCGATTCGCCATGGACACGCACAGCGCGAATGCCAATCCTTACGGCAGCGATTTCGTGACCACCTCGAAAACATCCGCAGAGAGCGCCGGCTCCGCCGCAAGGCGTTCCAGTTCGGCGCACATCAGCTGCGCCCTGCCAGCGTAGTTGCGCCATTTGGTCAACGGCGTCAGCAGGCGTGCGGCAACCTGAGGATTCAGACGATTCAGTTGGATAACAATGTCACTCAGGAAGCGATACCCCGCGCCATCCATGCGATGAAAATTCATCGGGTTCTGGTTGGCAAAACCGCCTACCAGCGCGCGCACCTTGTTGAGGTTGCGCAGGTCGAATTCGGCGTGAAACAGCAGCGCCTGCACCCTCGACAGTGCCTGCGCGTCGGGAATCGCGGCCTGCAACTGCAGCCACTGGTTGACAACCAGCGCCTCGTGACGCCAGTCGTGGTAAAACGCCTCCAGCGTATTGTCACGCAGCGCGCTGTCACCGTAGAAGGCAATTTCTTTCAATGCGGCCAGGCGGTCCGTCATATTGCCAGCGGCGCGATATTGCTTCACGGCAAGGGTAATGTTTTCCGGGTCAGCGCTGACAAGATAGGCAAGGCAGGTATTACGCAAGCTGCGCATGGCGATCTGTTCACCATCGGGTGCGTACGGCGTGCGGTTTTCAAGAGACCGATACTTCGCGTGGAGAGTTTGGGCGAGCGCCGCACCCAATGCGCTGCGCACGATATTGCGGGCCTGGTGAATCGTATCGACATTGGCGCCGCCGCCCTGGCTGGCGAGTTCCGCCAGGTAATCCTCGCTCGGCACGCGCAGCATTTCCGCCACCAGCGCCAGGTCAAGCGCTTCATCCTGCAGTAATTCGCCACAGGCCTCGATCAACAATGCATCGACGACGGGCTCCACACCCGCCAACAATTGCGCCTCCACCTCGCCGATCACGCGGGTCGCCAGTGCCTGGGCGCTGTCCCAACGCACAAAGCCGTCACCGTCGCGGCGAATCAGCGCACACAGATCAGCCTTGCTATAGTCGTAGTGCAGGCGAACCGGCGCGGAAAAGCCGCGCAACAGCGAAGGTACCGGGCGTTCAGCCACCCGTTCAAAGACAAACGCTTGCTGCGGCTGGTTAACGGTCAGCACGATATGGGTATTGTCGCTGGTGTCCGGGTCGGGTTCAGTGCCGCTCAGGCGCAGCGGCAGGTTGCCAGCATCACCCAGCAGACCCATTGCCAGAGGAATGACAAACGGCGGCTTCTCGTTTTGACCGGGTGTTGGAGGGCACGACTGCACCACGTGCAACGTGTAACGCTGCGCCGCCTCGTCATACTCATCGCGGACGCGAAGTTGCGGCGTACCAGCCTGCGAGTACCAGTTGCGAAACTGGCGCAAATCCAAGCCACTGGCGTCTTCCATCGCGCAGATAAAATCCTCACAGGTCACCGCCTGGCCATCGTGACGATCAAAGTACAGGTCAGAGCCGCGACGAAACCGCTCTGCACCCAACAGCGTGTGCATCATGCGCACGACTTCAGCACCTTTCTCATAGACGGTCAGCGTGTAGAAATTATTGATCTCCATATACGACTCAGGCCGCACCGGGTGCGCCATCGGGCCGGCATCCTCGGCAAACTGCGCAGTGCGCAGCGTGGTGACATCCTCCACGCGCTTGACCGTGGGTGAACCCATGTCCGCCGAGAACTGTGAATCGCGGAAAACCGTAAAGCCCTCCTTGAGACTGAGCTGGAACCAGTCGCGACAGGTGACCCGATTGCCGCTCCAGTTGTGGAAATACTCATGGGCAACAATGGCCTGGACACGCTGGAAGCCGGTATCCGTTGTAATCTGGGGGCTGCACAACACACAGGAGGTGTTAAAGATATTCAGGCTCTTGTTTTCCATCGCCCCCATATTGAAGTCATCCACGGCGACGATATTGAATATATCCAGATCGTACTCGCGCCCGTAGACTTCCTCATCCCAACGCATCGCCTGCTGCAGCGAAAGCATGGCGTGCGCGCACTTGTCGAGATCCTTCTCCTCCACGTAAATGCGCAGGGTGACACTGCGACCACCTGAGGTGGTGAAGCCGTCCTCGACGAACGACAGGTCACCGGCGACCAGCGCGAACAGGTAGGCGGGCTTGGGATGCGGGTCATGCCAGACCGCCCGGTGACGTCCGTTTGCCAATTCCTCGTCAGCAAACAGATTGCCATTGCTGAGCAACACCGGATAGTTTGCACGCTCTGCCTCAATCGTCACGGTGAAAACCGACATCACGTCGGGCCGGTCGAGATAATAGGTGATCTTGCGAAAGCCCTCGGCCTCACACTGCGTACAAAACAGCGAACGGGATTTATACAGGCCGGACAGCGACGTGTTGAGCTGCGGCTGTATGCGTGTGCGGCAGGACAGTACGCACTGCTCCGGCACCCAGTGGACACGCAGCACGTCATCACTGACCTCGTACTCTGAGCTGAGCAGTTCCTGGCCATCAAGCGCTATCGAGAGCAGTTCCATGCCCTCGCCATGCAATTCCAGCGCTTCGCCTTGCGCCACGGAGCCATCACGCAACAGGTGCAGGCGCGAGGTCACAGTCGCACAATCCTCCTGCAATTCGAAATGCAGCTCAGTGCGATTGATCAAGTAAGCCGGACGTTGATAGTCCTTGAGGTAGATCGTTACCGGATTGGCGTCTCGCATGCTGCTACTCAGTGGTCAGGGACAATTGATAACCGCCGTACTTGCGCATATTGATCACGCCGGTATCAAACAGCAGATACTGGCCTTTGATGCCCAACAGGGTGCCACCAAGGGACGGTGTCTTGTCCGGGTTCAGGGATGTCACCTTGCGCGGGTACTCAAGCACGGGATAGCGAATGTGGATATCGGGCTCATCGACCAATTCTGTAATGGCCTGTATGCCATGCGCCTGCATCAGCGCGTCAAGTTCGGCGGAGCAATCGTCCATCAGGCGGCGTCGAACGTCCTCGAGATCGACCGGTTCGGCATCAGCTTTGAGCATCGCCTGCCAGTTGGTCTTGTCGGCGATATGCGCCTTGAACGTCGCCTCGACCAGCCCTGAATGCAGGCGGCTGGCCACGCGAAAAATAGGTCGCGCCTGCGTGGCACCCTGGTCCATCCAGCGTGTGGGCACCTGCGAAGTGCGCGTAATGCCGACTTTGATACCCGAGGTATTGGCGAGGTACACGATATGATCGATCATGCAGTGTTGCTCGCCCCACTCGGGCTCGCGGCAAGTACCCGCTGCAAAATGGCACTTCTCGGGACTGACGATACAACTGTCGCACTGCGCCAGTCGCGTGAAACACGGGTAACAGTAGCCCTGGTTGAAACTCTTGTTGGTTTTGCGATTGCAATGGATGCAGTTGATCACGCCGTGGAATTGCAGCTGCAGTTGCCTGCCCAGATAATGGTTCAGGGGAATTTCCTGCCCGCTCAGTATCAGGGTATATGAAACAGGGTCGTCGAGCGCGGTCTTCATCTTGCGCACGGCACCTGTCGCCAGTAATTCAGTCACTTACTCGCTCCATTTCAGCGGTGTTTCCTGTGGTGCATCGCACAACTCACCCGCCTTTTTTTGCTTGTCGATATACCCGACGCGCTGCTGCGCCGGCAGGTGCCGTTCGCCCCAGGCGATTATGGCACACATGGCATGAACGCGTTGCTCGGACGTCAATGGCTTGTTATCCGGCCATTTACCAATTTCTACAGCTCGCACCAGGCGTTGGTAAATTTCCGGCGACATGTCGTCGATTGTTTGTTGATAGTCCATCGTATTTCCGGTTGCAAAGCCCCTCGCCTAACTCACCACATAGCCCGCCGGGCATGCATCGTGTTAGACCTGCGCAAACATTTGCGGAGTATAACTGCGCGCCTCAGGCCCTGTCGCCGCCAAGCCGGGAAAACCCGCCCAAAACAACACCCAGGACAGCGCCGCCAAGCAAGCCACCTACGTGCGCTGCATTGGCGATCGCGCCAAAGCCGAGTACTTCCACGACACCTGCGATACACGCCAGCAACCAGCCCACCATCAAAATCATGATGCTCTTAGGGGGCTTAATGAGCCACCGCGGCTGCAGGTGCGGCGCCACCCAGGAAAAGCCCAACAAACCGTAGACCACACCGGACATCCCGCCAAACAATGTAGCGCCACCAAAGGCGTACTGGGAGACGTTGGACACAACGGCAATCACCAGGAACAGCATGAACATATTGAAGTGTCCCAGCACCTGCTCTACACGCCCGCCGAGATCCCACAGCCAGAGACTGTTGAACACTATATGCAGCCAACCAAAATGCAGGAAAACCGGCGTCACCAGACGCCAGTACTGGCCATCCATGCTGCCGAACGACGGCTGCCCGTTGATAAACTGCAGCGGCAGGAAAGTCACGTAACTCAACCAGGTCCTCGGTGCGTGCAGGTACACCAGCAAAAAGCCGCACACGCTGAGAAGGACCAGGAGCAATGTAACCGGCGCTATCTGCCAGTGGATTCCACGCGCGACCGCAGGCTGCAATGCGGCCGGCGGTGAAACTTCGATACGCAATTGTCCGGCGCGCCAGGCGCGGTATAGATCCTGTACACGCTGTGCCTGGTCGGCGCGCGCCACCATTACTACCTGCTGCCCGCCTTCCTCGAAAATGCGATGTAGCACGCCGTTCTGGTGCAGCAAGGTGCTCAGCGGCAACAGGTCTTCCTCCACAGGAACGCGAAGGGCCAGGTGAAAATCACTCATCAATTTACCAACGCATTGCTCCAGCGCAGTTTGTCCCTGCAGCTGGCGTAAAAACTGTGTCCCAGCGGATGCAGCAAGGTCAAACGGTGTGGATGTTTGGTGATGTGCACGGAATCGCCGGGCCGCGCTTTCATACTGGAGCGGCCATCGCAAGTGACAGGAGGATGAATGCGATTTCTGGCGAGAATATCCACGCGAATTTCCGAATTACCGTCGACGACGATGGGCCGGCTACTGAGAGCGTGGGGGAACATGGGCACCAGCACGATAGCGTCCAGCGTCGGGTGCATAATCGGTCCGCCGCCGGAGAGGGAATACGCTGTCGAGCCGGTCGGTGTGGAGACAATCAAACCATCCGCGCGCTGTCGATACACAAAGCTGTCATTAATGCACAATTCAAATTCAATCATCTGCGCGGAAGTGCCCGAATTGACGACGACATCGTTCAAGGCTTCTCCCCGCCCGACTACTTCGCCATCGCGTCGCACTACTGCATCCAGCAAAAAGCGGCTTTCACGACTGAAGTGTCCGTCCAGCACGGCGGGAATCTGCTGAGCGATATCATCCGGCATGATATCCGTAAGAAAACCAAGGCGACCGCGATTGACACCCAATACGGGTGTATCAAATTTTGCCAGCGTGCGAGCAGCGCTGAGCAAGCTGCCATCGCCACCGACGACAATCACCAGGTCAGCTTCGGCACCGATTTCATCGAGACTTGCCAGGCGGCTCGCGCCATCGGGCAACACGTCCCCAAGCGCATCCTCCAGCACAACATCAAGCCCGCGCGCCTGCAACAGCGCGATCAACTCCAGCAGGACCCCGGTCTGTCCGCGCTGTCGACTGCGCCCCGCCAATCCAATTTTTTTAAAAGCTGCCCGCATCGGCCACGCCGCCTCGCGCTGAAGAACTGCTATTATAACCACGAACCCACAAGGAAACGCAGCGATCATCCATAATTCCTTCCGTATACAAGCCGTGCGCGATCTCGCCTGGGCCTGCTTCTCGCCGCCGCTGCTGCACATTTCGCGCGTGACAGAGAGGGAATCAGGTGTATATGCATGCACACCGCAGCTCTCACCCGAAAGAGCGGCGTGGCTGGCACGACTGGATCGCGACCCCGCGGCGCTATTGGAACATCTGTCTGTTCGACCGACTCATCGCCTGGGCGTCTACTTTGAACAGCTATGGCATTTTTTCCTGCAGCAAGATCCAGAGACGGAGCTGATTGCGCACAATATCGCAGTGCACGAGGCAGGCAAAACGTTAGGCGAATTCGACGCCATTTATTACGACCGGCAGCTCGGCTGCCATGTTCATCTGGAACTGGCGGTAAAGTATTTCCTTGGCTTGCCGCGCAATCGCGGCGGTGGCTACTCAACAAACAGGCGCGAATGGCTGGGGCCAGACCGACGTGACAGCCTTGCAGCCAAACTCGACCGACTGCTACAGCATCAGTCTCGACTGGGAGACACGGCCGCGGGCAAGCGCAGGTTGGCCGCACTCAACATAATCACCACCCGGAAGGAGATTGCATTGAAAGGGTATTTATTCCAACCACTGAGCGCTCCCCCTCCTCCCCCACCAGGCTACAACCCCGCGTGCGCTATGAATCTGTGGCTGACCTGCGAACAATTGGATAGACATTGCGCGGGGCTCGATACCCTGGATTTCCTTATCCTGCCCAAGATGGCGTGGCTGAGTGGTTCGCAACACCCCGCTTGCACCGAAAAACTAGACCGGTATGAACTCAAGGCACATGCTCTCGCGAGATTCGTAAAAGACCCGCATCCACTGCTGATTTCCGCAATTGATCGCCACGGACTGGAGGCAAACCGCTTCTTTGTCACGCCGCCAGACTGGCCAAACCATGGCAATCAATAGAACACCGTGCGAACTGCCAGACTCTGATAAGCACAGGGCTGGAGAGCCGGTACTAATGTTCGCCTCTGCAATTTATACTGCCTCTGCAATCAGTCACCCGAGAAGCGAATATGGCGAGCAACAACGACACCAAATGGCCCTTCCGCTGGGATTTGCTACTACGCTACCGGTTCATCGAAACCCTCGCCCTGTGGGAGGGACGCCTGACCACCCGACACCTGTGCGACACCTTCGGTATCGGCCGACAGCAGGCTAGCAAGGACATCAATAATTACATCCGTGAGGTTGGGCCTGGCAACCTCGAATACGACAAGTTCCTGAAAGGCTACAAGCCCTCTGGTGCATTTGCGCCGCGCGTCACCCAGGGATTGGCAGACGAGTACCTGGACCTGATGGCGAGCAATAACGAACTGATGAACATGTTCGAATCACTGTCGCTGAATGTTGCCAACGTCGAAGTGCTGTTAATGCCGGTGCGCGACGTCAAACCCGAAGTGTTGCGCCCCATCATGCAGGCAGCACGACAGCAACGGCGATTGGACGTCGACTATGTCTCCCTCAATCACCCTGACCGGGAGGGACGCATCATCGTGCCGCACACCCTGGTCTACAGCGGCCTGCGCTGGCATGTGCGCGCCTGGTGCGAAAAAAACAGCGGTTACCGCGACTTTGTACTGAGTCGCTTTCGCGGCATTCCCGAGATCATGGATGAATCTGCGCACGGCGCGGACGGCGATGCCGAATGGAACACCCGTGTCGTTGTCCGGATTGCACCAGATCCCCGGCTGAGCCGCGAGCAGCGCGAGGTCGTCGAAGTAGACTACGGCATGGAAAAAGGTGTGCTCGAAATCGCCACCCGCGCCAGACTCGTACCCTATGTGCTGCAACTTCTGCATATCGAACCGGACACACTCACGGAAGATGCGACGGCGCAACAGATCGTGGTCGAAAACCGTACCGAACTGGCTCCCTGGTTGTTTGGATAGAGGGCTGTAAAGAATGAACAAAGATAACGAGTTTGAAGTCGCTTTTTCCGAGAACAGATTCTGGAGAAAATTGAAGCGCTACGCCAAATCTGCCGGTACTGAGGTTGTAGAGAAGGCGTTATTGCTTTTTTACGCAGCCCAGGAAGAAAAAGCGCCAGCTTGGGCCAAAGGCACTATCACTGCCGCACTGGGCTATTTTATCGTGCCGCTGGATGCAATCACTGATCTCGCGCCAGTAGTCGGATATGCAGATGACCTGGGAGTTCTGGTTCTGGCGATTGCTGCAGTGGCTACCTACATCAATGATGATGTGCGGGAAAAAACTGCACGAAAAATGCGCGATTGGTTTGGTGAGGAGGAGCATGATGTCTCGTCATCGGAAAGTGGACACTGACTACTTCCTGAACTAAGTAATCTCAGCGTTTCCGGCGAGTGCAGATTGTCTGGTTCTGGCTTTTACGATGCTCGTGCGGCGACACACCAACGATACCGCGTCGGCAGTCGACTACTTTGAAGGGCACGGTTTTGACGGCACTTCAGGGTCCGGAAAAACAGCCAAATTTTCACTGTCACTGACCGGCGCGTACCACTCGTCCTGCCAAATGCAGTGCCAGTAATTGCTCGGCAATACTGCCAGTTCAAAGCCCTGCTTGCGCTTCTGGAGCACAGGCACAAACCACAAGCGCGCCCACGCTTCAATTTCCTGCGCATGCCGCAACGGCCCGGCGTCCAGTGGTTCCAGCCCCAGATCGGAAACAATCCTTGCGACAATTTCTTTCGCGTTGCGATCATCGGCGGCAACAAAACTTGTCACACGCCCGCCCAAGGCCATCGGATCATCAATGACGTTGGAGCCCGCTAACAGCGTCTTCACCACTCTGGCACCGGGATTCCAGCCCTGAATCAACTGCGCACTGGACGTTGACACCATACTTTCGAGGTAGCCATCTTCAGCCTGTCTAATAGGAATCGAAACGTCGATCAGGATTTTTCCATCCAGTTTCCCGAGATTTTTCGCCACCTGTTCCATTGCCGGCCATGGAACAACAAGTACGACAATATCTGCCTGCTGCGCCGCCTCCTGCTGGGTAGTAGCCTGTGCATTGTTTCCGGTCAGTGCCACCAATTGGCGCACGGATGCATCGGCGGGATCACGACTACCGTAAATGACGCGATAACCCTTTTCTGCCAGCTTGGGGCCAATCGAATCACCCATATCACCAGTGCCGATGATGGCCACTGTCTCCCGCTCCGTAGCGGACAGTTGCGCAGAATTCGCAGATAGCAAAAAAAGTGACAAGATCGCAGCATATTTGAGCATTTTGTGAAATCCTCGCTATCGCACTCGCCCAAGAACGAGCTTTACTTAGGTCATGCACTGAATACTTAACTGACATTAGGAGCGCAAACGGAGGCCTAGTTTACCGATTGGCCAACGTACTTTCAGGCAGACCACTGTGACCATTTGCCCAGAAACGCTCTATCTAATCCAGCCTGGACTGCGGACTGATGCGGCCCTTTTTGTATGAAAGCGAAATCTCGTTGCATTCAAAAGACGTCGCGCATTTCGAGGAGCGCTTGTAACGAGAAAAGTATGAATTCACTACTTCAAATCTTCCCGACGCAACCAGACGAGCGGAATTTTACGCTGCGCCTTTTCTAAATACTCGCCCTGGTGTTTATTCAACTTTACGATAGTGTCCCAGAGTGCATCGCGCTCATCATCCGCGACATCTTCCGCAATCGCCCGAAAGCGCTCCCTCCCAAGCTGCACGGTTACAGTTGGGTTGGCCTGCATATTCAAGTACCAAATCGGATGGCACTCCTTGCCGCTATTAGAGGCAGACACGACGATGGAATCACGATAGGGATAGCACGCGATGGGTACGGAGCGCACCAGGCCAGTCTTACGACCAATGGTTTCCACTAGCGCAACATCGATCCAACCCATTCGGGCACCGAGCCTACCGCCGCTGAAGCGGTACAGGAGTTGGTGGATTTTGCCAAACAATTTCCAATTCATATCTGAAGCTTTATATTCACTATGTAGTCACAACCGCCACGTTGCGTATTAAGGACCGCCTTTTCCAATTCGATCGACTAGCAGTGGAAAAGCCGAGTTCGTACTATTGCAATCCTCACACACCACTTCTCATTGAGAAATTTGCCTTGGAGACAGCAACAACTTTACAAACGCGTCTCTGTCAATTCTATAATATTCAATTCCAGCTCTAATATTCCCTTCATAATCAATAAAAAACTCTTGCTTCGGAAGAAGCACCTTCGCCCGAACATTTAAATGATCGTACTCTTGTTTGCCATTATCTTTTTTTTCTAGGAGTTTGAGAAATTTATAACTATTAATCGAATATTCAATTCCATAATGTTCGATTTCATCCTCATGCAAGCCCGTTATTCTCTCCTTTTTAAAATCGTAATAATACGCTAATCCATTTTCGCGAATTACATCGGCGCAGATACCGCTCTGAATACAAGCAATAAAGATAAGGAAAATATGCAGCGTTTTCGTTTTCACTTGTTACTTCCCGAAAAGGAACCCCCATATTTTGTTCCGGACGTCCAATTTAATTGCCCAGATACACTGTATGCTGTTCTTGCAGACTCACCTAGAGCACTTCTAATAGGGTTTTCATTTGCGTTAACATTATTCATTTGCCCTGGTCCATCATCATGAAAACCTGCGGCATGGCCCAACTCATGTCCCAGGACCGCTGCCAAAGAGGCCGGTTGCATACCTCCAGTTGTTGGCAAATCTATACTGTTATAAGGGTCAATCCGTACCGTGAGATGCGTGTCCGTCGCGCAGGAACCACAATAATACGCATCATGAGTTATCGGAACAATTCTATATATTTGAGTGGACGCTTCCAGTGGAGCAGTTATTTCCATACCCCGTCTAGTACTATTCACTCTTGCGTAAGCCTGCGTCAATATTCTATAAGCTCGCGGATCCGGAGTAACCACTTGTACAACCAACCCACCTTGGATCCACGGCTCCAATCGGATTTCCTCTAACATATGAACTTAAGTTCGTTCCATCAACAAATCCCGCAGGATCCTCACTGATAAACCGACCCGTTTCCGCATCGTAATAGCGCGCACGCATGTAATAAAGGTTGTCGCTTTCGGTGAAGATGCCTACTTGCCCCGCATACTTAAAGGGCTGGGCAATTTGCTCCTGACTCAGCATTTTTCCATAGGGCGAATACGTGTATTTGTTGACTGCCACATCGTTGGCGTTGGTTAGCGCCACTGTGTGGCCAGTGCCGTCAAAATGATAAACGTAGTAGGTATTACTTTGCACCATCGCTGCCAGTCCAGCGCCGTAAATGTAGTAGCGCGAAATTTGGCCGGCACTGTTCGCTTGGGCTAGCAGGTTACCTGATGCATCGTAGATATATTGGGTTTCTAAGCGGTTGGGTGCAACGCCACGTATGGCATTCACGCGATTGCCCACACCATCGTAGACAAAGCTGTCGCTGCCTCGTTGTATCAACCGGTGAGCATCGTCAAAACTGTATCCCACAACATTCCTGGCAGTGAGCTGTCCTTCATTGTCATAGGTATACCGACTGGCCACAGTGTCAACAGTGCTGGAAAGTTGACCCTCATCATCAAATATGTACCGATGGTTGGAAGACGAGTCCAACCGATTACGCTTGTGATTGTAAGCGAAACTGGTGTCATCGGTTATCAGACTACCTGACAACATCGGAGCCGGTGAGATGACTTCCTGTATGCGATTGCCATTGGCGTCCAACTGAAAGCTATACTCAACTAGCGCAGTAGCGCCTTGATGGGCAATTCCCTTCAACCGATCTGCATCATCCCAGCTATACTCCGTTTCCATGGCATTGAAATGTTCGACCCTGTCCAGACGATTGGCATTGTCATAGACATACCGCATCGTGGGTTTCCCCGACAGCCAATTAATCTTCACTGTACTTAACCGATTCAGATCGTCGTATGTATAACTGACCGTCCTGTTTCCCGGCGGATAGGTCAACGTGGTCAGATTACCCGCTGCATCGTAGGAATAGCCGACGCTATGACCATTGCTGTCCGTATGACCGGTAAGGCGACCAGCGCCGTCGTAGGTATTGGTAGTAGTTCCGGTGGGATCAATCATCTCCACCAGATTGTCTCGAGCGTCATAGTGAAAGTTGACCGCGGAGCCTGGATAACTAATGCCTTTCAACTTACCCGAAGCAGTGTAGCTGAACTGCGTGGTCTTGTTGTTTCGATCCGTCGACTTTTTCACCTCTCCGGCCGCCGTATACTCGTAGAGGCTTTTCTTCCCTAGTGGATCAAGTCTTTCTTTCAATAACCCGTTGTTATAGTAAACAAAGGAAGTCTTTGCCCCCTTTTGATCCACAAGGCTTTCCAAATTGCCTCTAATGTCGTAGTTCCAATTGATGACGGGGTTCATGCTGGTCTGAGTAGTATCGACATTGCCATTGGCGTCATAGCTATAGACCGTGTTTATCGCCCGAGGATCCGTCAATGTGTTGACCAGGCCATTCGCGAGGTATGTTGTCTTCACAGTATGCCCCAGAGGATCGGTTCGATCTGTAATCCGGTGCTTTGCATTGTGTTTATAGGTTACTTTCTGATTCAGAGGACTCGTGGCTTCAACAAGTCGATGCTGCATATCATATGCAAACGTCACCTTCTCGCCACGGCCGTTTATCTGTTCCTTCAAGTTGCCAAATCCATCGTAGACGAACGTGGATAAATTGTTCCGGGGATCGGTTTGGCTAATAACGTTGCCTTGACCGTCATATGCCATACGCGAGGTATTGTGAAGGGCGTCTTCCATCGCTACGCGACGACCATCCAGATCAAAATGATAAGTCGTCCGATTACCCTCGGGGTCTTCTTCGGATGCCACAAAACCGCCGTAATGCATTTTGTAGGTTTCCATACCGGTGTCCCTTGGGGCAAATTGTGCTATAACCCGGTCAAAATCGTTGTAGGTGTTCTGTACAATCTTTACACCGACGGGATTTGTGACTTTCAGAAGCCTGTGTAGATTATCGTATTCATATAGCCAGTTGCTGCCGTCCAGGCCTGCGACTCCTGCCAGATTTCCGTTGGCTTGCACATAAGATACCGAGTGGTAAGTAGAATCGTATGCCTGGACAAGAGAATCGTTTGTATACCGCAAAAAAAGTATTCGCGAATGAGCATCCCTGACCTGAGCCAATCTGCCATCACCATTATAGGTGAAGGACATAATCTTGCCGTCCACATCGACAATAGACGCGATGCGGTTCTGATTGTCGAATTTCCATACCGTGCCAAATCTCTCTCGCAGCTCGTATGTTTTGTTACTCAATCGTACCAGTTGCGTGGTAATGCCAGCCGGGGGCATAAACTCACCGTTGGGCATTTCCTGGTAAGTCACTGCTTGTGACCCCATATGCACAGTGATTGTCTTGTTCAGTAGTTGGTCCATTCCCCAATTAGCAACCAGGGCCGCCACCCCCCACTTGTTCGGGCCTGGTGCCTGGGCTTGCAACAAACTGCTTACAACATGATTAACCACTGCCATGGGGATAGCATCAAACACGGTCCTCTGGCCGAGCGCGGCCTCGACATCGCTGTGTTGGGATATGTAGATACTGTAGTTGTGAGTCCAACCCCTACCCAGGCCTACAGTGTCTTGTGATGCCATTTGACTGTTGTAGCTTCGTGTGAATGCAAAACCTCGTGTCCCGCTACCTTTGCACGATGACTGGGGAAGTGGGCCCCGGCTTTGTACTTAATCCACCGTTTAATCCGCCCGCTATAATCATCCCCATGGCCTTGCCTTGCTCTGTATCTAAACTTTGAACATAACCGAGTCCTTTCCATTCATTGACTAGAATTGCACCATCTTCCGGGATCACCAAGGTGTATGCGGCGCCAACGAGCGCCTGGAATTTTGCCAGGTCATCTGTGGAATAATTGCGTAAATTTGGAGAAACAACTGAGAAATTTCCGCTGTTTCCTACAAAGAGTCTGTCTCCCCTCCAGTTCGCCAGTGCCAGTAGCCGAATGGTCGACACCGCCGGATTGGTAAGGCCACTAGAGTTATGGATACCCTGAAGTTGATCAAGCACGCTGTGCTCCATCGCGCTAGCAATAAATGCATCAGCCTTGAAGTCACCCTGCGTGGCCGTCGCTACACGGGTGGAAACTGACACCGCCTGCGCTGCCATATCGATGAAGTACCCCTCTTCCTGTCCGGCGATCCCAAAACGGTGGTGCGGAATACTGCGCTTACCCGAGAAGGTATACAGCAAATCTGCGTTTAACTGCGTCTGTTGCATCCAGGTCTGTCCAATAATATTAAGCGTCTCTGTTAGTCGCTCTAGTGCATCGGGCGGCGTACCGTCGACACTCATTCGATTCAGAAGCCTCTGGCGCTCACCCAATAGCGTGGAGTGATTGTCACCTCCGAAGGCAGAAACAATCACATACGCGCCGGTAGGCTTCACCGGGAAATCTTTAGACTGATCTCCATAGGTTCCGCTATCAGCCGCATATGGATGATTAATGACCAGCCTGAGGTTGTTGTCGCCTGGCGGTACGCCCTGGGCCACTGGCTGATCGTCAATGTTAAGTATCGCAACCGCACTTTGCCCACTACCACTGTGGGTCAAGCTGACCTTGCGCCCGCCTATGTCCGGGATATTCTTTATAGTACTGAGCGTGCCGTGCGTTATTCGCAGGGTGTGTATGTAATTTGGAGGTATAGCATCCCACGTCAAAGGTGCGGCCGTCACAGCCAACGGAAGACTGGTAGGGAGGGTGGTGCTGTTGTCCTGCACGATCTTATACCCGCCAAGCACCGCTTCCACACGGTCATTGGGATGATGCGCTTTCACGTAATTCTGCAAGTCCGTGGACCGATCCCTGAGGTAATTGGTGAGCGCCACGGCATCCATGCCCTTGATGGAGGTGGCAGTGGCTGTACCACCGGCTGCGCCCAGTATGCCTGCTTCCGTATAGTTCATTGCAGCACTCAGATTGATGGGGCTATAACGTGTGGAGGGCTTGAATGCCGGATCCAGCTTGACAGTTCCCTGTGCAGTCGTGGCTTCAACCCATACGCGATCGAACCTGAGGATTGAATCCGACAAGGACACAGGGATACCACCATTGGCAAAGGTCGTAGCGATAATCTGCACATTTGCATCGGTACCCAACCATTTGGACAGAGTCTGTAGCGAGGTCGCATTACTGGTATCGATTGAGGCCGTTCCGTATTTGAATTTCGCCGGAATACCGGCTGCTCGCAACAGCTCGATTAGCAGTGCAGCCTGATCAAAATCATTCCCACTACGCTCATGTAGCGTTAGGTAAGGGCCCTTTAGCAAACCGAAGTAAGGCACATACTCGAAATGATTCCGCACATACTGGTATATCCGTAATGGATCATTATCCAGTGCTTCGGCCAGTTCAGAGAAATCGCCCGGTGTAGCAAACGCGGCTTTCGTCCTGGCTACTGGCGCCGCGAAATTCGTTTCGGATGATCCGGTTCCAAGAATCTGGCGCGCTTGTTCTGGCGAGACACTCTCCGCCGCCAGGTTCACCCATCCTGGCGAAGCCAATGCCGCAGTGGGCGGGCTACTGTTGGTTAGATCGGACACCTTGGGAGAAAATGGAAATTCCTGCGCGCTAACTGCTGCGAAGGTAACAAGCGCGCTGCCAAACCCAACCAGTACGCGTCCGAAGAATCCCTTCTTGCATATTCGGAACATAATCCTTGTCCTATTTTAATGCGCTGCCGCGCACTTGCTGGCCGCTAATAAAGTTCGCTGTTACAACTGCTTGCCTCTGAACATCTGTCCGAGGAATCTCCTGATGGGAAACACACCTTGGGCGCGCTGCAAAGTCCATGTGAATCATCTGCTACCGGGATATCCAATTCCCGAAGTACAAGCGTTGCATTATCACCAGGTCACCGACATCCAGTTGACCATCTATATTGACATCGCCATGTCCGGATTCACCCTGCTCCTCGGTAGCCGGTAATCGCTCAAACGTAATGCGTTTCAAAATGATGATGTCACCCAGATCAAGGTCACCGTCGCTATCAATGTCTCCATGGAAATGGTTGAGATCCGAACCGAGCACATGTTCATCAAAATTGTTGATGCCGTCTCCGTCCAGGTCACCGGTTGCATCAGCTGCCAGCAACGGATTCAGGCCAGCGTGCAATTCAACATCGTCGGAAATGCCATCATTGTCATCGTCTGGATCGACAAAATTGGGAGTGCCGTCAACATCCGTATCGGGGCTGTTTTGAGTGGCAATCCAATTAATATTAGAGACTTCATCGTAATGGTAGATGACCATCGGCGTATCCTCATTACGCGCAGCGCCTGTAAGGCGATTCAGGTCATCGTATACATAATCTATCGTCAATGAGGTTGTCGCATGGCTGGTGAGGCTGAGTATGACAAGCGTCACGAACGCAAGCGGTAAGCACCGACGTATTGCGACTCTTGAACACACTGCTGAGGATCTCTTATTCCTGTGCGTATGGAGCAAAATGAAACGATTGTTAACACGTCGCACTGAACAGGAATTCTGCAGCGCCCAGGTATTCACCTCACCTCGCCGCGACAGCGTAATCGCTTGAGGAAACCGGAGGAAAAACAGTTTTGTTACATGTTGCACTTCCATTGAAAACTCCAGTGACATCCTTGTCAGGGTATCTGGCATTGCGGCAAATTCGCCCGCCAAACGCTGTGATAAAAATTAGCTGTTGAATTTCAGCGAGGCAAGCATTCGCTTGAAAATGGTGGATCAGACCATCGAGTGTTATTCGTAAGTGATTTTCGTCGGTGTTTGTCGTTGGCCGCAAATGCCTTGTCGTCGCACTACACTGTTAACGATTTCCGAACTACGCTAAACCCGATGCTGCCATTTGCGAATCGTGGCCATCAATCGACGTACTTGTACATGCTTTCAGGGAGAACCGAATTATGCAAAATCATGGAATCAGATTTGTCAGCACTGTCATGGTGAGTCTTCTCATACTCGGAGGCTGCCAAAGCGATATCACACTGTCGAGGGCTGTGCGAAAGGGCGACACCATCGTCGTATCGCTAGGAGATGCGAATCCTAACGGCGAGTACTCCAATGTCAAAAGTACGCTGCTTCGCGAAGCTGACATCAGCGCAAATGTTCTGGACAGCGGCTGGGTGCTTAGTCCCGTGAAAGTTCGCCACGTGTTTCGCGTCTATGGGGACCCTACTGCGGTTAATTCAAAAGCACGCGGACAAGCTCAATGGATGGCAGTCATTGATTTAGTCAATCCTGTGAACAACACCAAGCCAAATCTGACCATCGGGCAAGCCGCGCTTGTGCTGGAATCTACTAAATTCAACGAAAGGCAGATTGTAAAAACGGAGATCCTCGCGGGAAGTGGCACACCGCACCCATTTATCTCGCAAAACGAACCTGTCGAATTTGGCATTGATAAAATGACATTGGTAAAACCCGCGAAGCAGGCGCTGGTCAGGGTAAGTGGCACGCTTCCACAAGGTGTAAAGCTTGCAGGCGCAGAATATCAATTCGATATTCCCGCCGTTCACACCCTGAATATGCTGTCAGAACGCATGGAAGCAGTGGCACCCGCGAAGCTGCCCGCGAGTCAACAAGTGTATTTTGAGTTCAAGAGAACCGAGCGGCAGGCCCCGGTCGGCACAGACGTTCTCGTGGCGCTCACCTCAACCGAGGGTGTTGATCAGGCTAGCCTGTCGGCCTTTGATTTTGTAATGACCAGCGATCAAGAGGCAATAGCCAATAACCCCAACTACTGGCAAAACAAACTCATCGGCGCAACCTTTTACAGTACGGATGGCCAAGAGATTGCGGGTTTAACAGGAAGCGTTGGCACTAGCGAGTAAAGTGTGCAGTCAATTGCGCACTCCGTCAGCGCTGTTTGCGTGAGTTGTCTGTAAGACGCTAGCTTATACGCGGAGTCTACATTAGGCTGATGCGAAAAATGACAATTAGCCCAACTCCAACAGGGAGCAACCGCATGAATGCCAGTAGTCTGCCCACTGACGAATTCGCAGCACTTGATGCCACAGCACAGGCCGCGCTCGTGCGCACCGGCAAGGTCTCCGCACTCGAGTTGGTCGATGCAGCAATCGCCCGCATTGAACACGGTAATTCCACGCTCAATGCCGTTATTCACCAGCGTTTCGAGCAAGCCAGGGCGGAAGCGAAAGGCGCCTTACCCGACGGAATCTTTCGCGGCGTACCTTTTTTACTGAAGGACCTTGATGGATTTTCGGCAGGCGATCCCTACCACGCCGGCAATCGGGCCCTGGCGGAGGCCAGCTACGTGGCGCCTGCCGACAGCCATCTGACACACAAGTTTCGCCAGGCCGGGCTGATAATACTGGGCCGCACCAATACACCTGAATTTGGGTTGATGCCGACCACAGAGCCACTCGCCAAAGGTCCTACTCGCAATCCCTGGAATCTCAATCACTCCACAGGCGGTTCCAGTGGCGGTTCCGCAGCGTCGGTTGCCGCCGGCTTCGTGCCCATGGCTCATGCCGGTGATGGTGGCGGATCGATTCGGATACCGGCAGCGTCGTGTGGTCTGGTGGGACTTAAACCCACTCGCGGCCGGCATTCACTGGGCCCGGAAGCAGGCGAAGCCTGGGGTGGCCTGGTCGCAAGAATGGCTCTGACGCGCACCGTTCGCGATTGCGCAACGGTATTGCAAGCCATTCAGGGCGCGATGCCAGGTGACCCTTATACGGCACCGCCGCCATTGCAGCCCTATCCCGACGAGTTGTTGTCACCCGGGCGTCGACTGCGTATCGGCTTTACCACGACTTCCGGCGATCCGTCTTGCACCACCGCTCCAGAGTGCGCATTCGCCGTTACTGAGACGGCGCGACACCTGCAATTGCTGGGTCATCAGGTAGAGGAAGCGCGGCCGGCCGTCTGGAAATCAGCCGCGTTCTTTGAGTCAGCTCTTTCTCACTTTATGGTCGCCTACGGTGTGTGGACTGCTGCCGAACTCGATCGTGTGAGCGCGATGATCGGTCGCCCATTAACAGAGGCTGACGTTGAGCCGGGAACCTGGCTCATCGCGGAACCGGGGCGCTCAGCGACTGGCCTCGCCTATCTTGCCGCAATAGAACATTTCCAAAGCGGCTCGCGGGAGATGGCGAAATTCTGGTCAGTCGAGGGTTTCGACTTGCTGCTGACTCCCACAGTGCCCGAGCCGCCGCCGCCGCTGGGCCAATTTCATGATGCGAACAATGCGCTGGCAGGCCTGATCCGCTCGTCGCAAATAATACCGTTCGTGGCGCCTTTTAATATCACAGGGCAGCCAGCGATTTCACTGCCGTTGCACATCAGCGATACCGGCTTGCCGATAGGCGTGCAGTTGGTGGCGGCGTCCTACCGCGAGGACTTGCTACTGCGTACCGCAGCAGAACTTGAGCAAGCGATGCCGTGGCCTACTGCGCCAGTGGTGCAGCGCACACGCGCCTGACAGTAGCATCCTAACTGTGCGGCGCCAGCTGATCGGCCACCCCGCTATCGGAGCGTAAGGAGTGTGGTAGCTGCCACCGCAGCCCACAACAGTTCCTCAAGAAAACTGCCCAGCACCAACAGTCCTGTGGTCAGCGCAAGTATCGCGATCAATCGGTCGGCCCACTTGCTGGTTCCCCAGCGGCGATTGCCTTGCGCTGTCGCTCCCTGTCGCACAGTAAGCTGTTCCCGACGCCGCATCAGTTGTCGGGTGATTTGATACTCCAGGTGTTTGACCGCTGTCATGATATTTCTCCCCGCCGGGTTGGGTTCCCGATCAATAGCTGCATTAAATCCGCAGGAGCATCATCATCGCGCCGACATAAACTCACCATCTGTCTACTTTTCGATCCGATTGAAAACGCGGCACAGTAGCACCTAAGGACACATCGATAGATACTCAACAGTGAGTTGAACAGGCACAGCACCAACGTGCTTGTCAGTGGACAGGGAATCCGCAGTCGAACTTCCGCACAATCTAGCCATTGGCCACTAGCAACAAGATTGCAGACAGCTACATGCCGATGATGATCCATATCGACCGATCTGTAGAGAGATTGGCCAGTAACGATAGTAAGCGGCTGAGATGTTAGGCGGGAGCGGCGTGAGACACCTACTCCGCTCCGCAGGAGATCGGGACTTTATTTGGCCGCTGCAAAGGTGTCACAGGCGGCAATATCCCCGGATTCAAATCCGGTCCTGAACCACTTCACCCGTTGTGCAGACGTACCGTGGGTAAAACTGTCGGGCACCACCTGCCCACCCGCCTCGCGTTGCAGGCGATCATCGCCGATCGCCGTAGCGGCCTGCAGGGCCTCCTCGAGGTCACCCGGATCGAGCAACTCACGTTCGACATTGGCCGCGTGACCCCATACGCCGGCAAAACAATCCGCCTGCAGTTCCTGGCGCACTGAGAGCGCGTTGACCTGGGTCTCGCTGGCGCCTCTGCCGGCGGCGCGTACCTGCTCGCTGATCCCCAGCAGCGTTTGTACATGGTGACCAACCTCGTGGGCAACAACGTAGGCCTGGGCAAAATCACCAGGTGCGCCGTGGCGCGCCTTCAAGTCCTCAAAGAAGGCAAGATCGATGTACAACTTTTGATCGCCCGGGCAGTAAAACGGCCCAACCGCGGCACTGGCGCTGCCACAGGCGGAATTTACCGCGCCGGTAAACAGCACCAACGTCGGCTCCCGATACTGCCGTCCAAGCTCCTTGAACTTGGCATTCCAGGTATCCTCAGTATCGGCCAGTACAACCGACACAAATTCAGCACTCTTTTGGTCTGCGTCGCTCAGAGGTGCCGAGGTCTGGCTGGATGTCACGCCACCACCGGCCAGCAGCGATAGGACATCGATGCCCAGCATCTGCCCTCCTACGATCGCAACTATGCCGACAATCAGTATGATTCGCCCGACCTTGGTCCGAATCAGCATCGGCAACAAACGCAGCACGACAGGTGCTGCGCCGGCTGCACCGTATGCGGGCCCTTGCCCGCGCCGGTCTTCCACATTGTCGCTTCGTCTTCCGCCTTCCCAACGCATTGTATTTTCCTGTCGATAGCAAATCTCAGCTTGACTATACTGCGCGATATCGCGCGCCCCGGTCACCCGCACAAGGATAGACGAATAAATGAACAATAGCATTTTGATTGGAGGCTCAAGCGCTGGCCAGGTATATCTCAATCCCCATTACGCCAACCGTCATGGCCTGGTCGCAGGTGCTACCGGCACCGGAAAAACCGTAACCCTGCAGTGCCTCGCGGAGGGATTTTCCGATCTTGGCGTTCCGGTGTTCCTGGCGGACATCAAAGGCGACATTTCAGGCATCAGCCAGAGCGGAACTTCGCATCCGAAAATCGATGAACGAGTGAAATTAATCCGCATTGAAGGCTACCAACAGCGCGGCTATCCGGTGGCATTCTGGGATGTTTTCGGTAAAAAGGGTACGCCAGTGCGCTCGACTCTGTCGGAAATGGGGCCGCAGCTGATCTCGCGACTGCTGGATCTCAATGAAACGCAGGAAAGCGTGATCACGCTAGTGTTCGAATTCGCCGACAACGAGGGGATGTTGCTCGTCGATCTGAAAGACTTACGCACCACGCTGGAATATTTGGGTGATAACAGCAAGGAACTGGGGACGGGATTTGGCGTATCGAAATCCTCTGTCAACGCCATCCTGCGCCGCTTGCTGATGCTGGAACGTGAAGGCGGCGACCAGTTTTTCGGCGAGCCTGCCATGCAACTTCAGGACCTGATGCGCACCGGTCCCGATGGCAGAGGCATTGTGAACATCCTGGCGGCCGACACGCTCATCATGAACCCGCGTGTGTACTCTACTTTCCTGCTGTGGATACTGTCCGAGTTATTTGAAAACCTGCCCGAACTGGGAGACCCGGAAAAGCCCGTGCTGGTGTTTTTCTTCGACGAGGCACACCTGCTGTTCCGCGATGCACCTAAGGCACTGCTGGAAAAGATTGAACAAGTCGTGCGGCTCATTCGCTCCAAGGGCGTGGGCATCTACTTTATTTCACAAAGTCCGAGCGATATTCCCGACAGCGTGCTGGCGCAGCTGGGTAACCGTGTGCAACACGCGCTGCGCGCCTATACCCCCAGCGAGCAAAAGGCGGTGAGGGTCGCAGCGCAATCGTTCCGGGTAAATCCTGCCCTGGATACGGTCACCGCCATTGCTGAATTGGGCGTTGGCGAAGCGTTGGTATCCGTACTGCAGGATGGGGGTATTCCGTCTGTAGTGGAACGCGTGTGGGTGCGCCCGCCCTGCTCGCGCATCGGTGAGGCCACGGCGGCAGAACGGCAGGCCGTGATGAACAGTGATCCAAATCAACAGCGCTACGCCACGCCAGTCGACCCACACTCGGCGCACGAAGTTTTGTTGGAACGCACGGCGGCTCGGCAACAGCAGGCGCAGCAAGCAGAGCTGGCAGAGCGAGCGGCTAAACACGAGAGCAAACCGGTATCGCGCTCCCGCAGCAGGGAGAGCGCGGGCGAGGCATTCCTCAAAAGTGTGGCGCGCGCCGCTGGCAGCAGCCTGGGCAGGAAGTTGTTTCGCGGGATACTCGGTTCGCTGCTGAAGTAACGCGAAAAATTATGTCGAAAATACAGTTCGCAGGCGCTGTCCCAACGCCACAATCGTCATCACCAGAGCGCCCGCCACCAAACCGATAAGAAGCCCGCCCAGCGTGGGAGTCAATGCTGCCAACGCGCCGCCAATCGTGGCGATCTCCGCAAGATGAGATGCCAGCGCCTTGATTCCCTCGTCAAGGAAATGAAAGCCGTGCACCAGGATACCTCCGCCCACCATGAACATCGCGATGGTGCCGACCACGGCAAGAAGCTTCATCAACCAGGGCGCCAGGCTCATCAAACAGGAACCGCTCCAGCGCAGCGCTTGCTGACCGATACCCGGCCCTTCGCGTTGCATAAGATAAATGCCTGCATCGTCCATTTTTACAATACCCGCCACCAAACCGTATACGCCAACAGTCATTACCAGGCTGATAAGCGATAGCACCAGCACCTGGCTGATGAAATCCATCTGGGCGACAATACCCAATGTGAGCACGATGATTTCCGCTGAGAGAATAAAGTCCGTGCGCACAGCTCCCTTGATTTTCTCTCGCTCGAAAGCGACGAGATCCAGGGCAGTGTTGCGCAGGTGGACAGCCAACTCCTCCCGATGGGCTGCATCTTCAGTCGCGGAATGCAGGAATTTATGTGCGACCTTTTTCGAAGCCCTCGTAGCACAGGAAAAGTCCACCGACAATCAGCGCCGGCGTAATCAGCCACGGTGCGACAAATGAAATCAGCAGTGCGGCTGGGACAAGAATACATTTATTGCGAAAAGAGCCCCTCGCCACGCCCAAACCACCGGCAACTCGCGGTCCGCCCGAACGCCCGTCACCTGTTCTGCGTTGATGGCCAGATCATCACCAAGCACGCCAGCAGATTTTTTCGCGGCGACCTTGGTCATCAACGCAACATCGTCAAGTACGGTGGCTATATCGTCCAGCAGCATTAGCAGGCTGCCACCCGCCATTACAAAAGCCTCCCATACGGGGAGAGATCGGATTCTATTCGATGCAGTAGCATCATGTAATCGGGGATTAAAGCTGGAAGCCCAGGCTGGCAGTGACGCGTTGTCTTCGCGTCACTGCCAGGCGAACTAATTAACCGAAATTACAGAAGCAGATTTTGTTGCCGTCGAGATCGCGAATATAGCCGCCGTAGAAACCATCCATACGAGGACCGGGCGCGCCTTCATCCGTAGCACCGAGCTCTATCGCCTTCGCGTATAGTTTGTCGACCAGCTCTTTGGAGCCGGGTGCGATAGATACCATGTTGCCATTTCCGGGGCTGGGCGCCTCGCCATTGTAAGGCGTGCATACGGCGAGCATCGCGCCACCATTGGCAGTACCGAATGCTGCGAGCCGCCCGATATCCATCAGGATAGAGCCCCCCATGTCAGCCAGCACCGCGAGATAAAAGGCCTTGGATTTTTCGATGTCGGCGGTACCTATTGTTGCGTAAGCAATCATCTGTATTCTCCTTGCAAAATTGGGTGGCAGGTGTTGAGCTTTGCTCGCCGCAGTCGGGCGACCACGGCAAGCAGTGTACACTCACCCGCACTACAGGCAACAGGTGTTCAAGGAACCTGTTTGCGCCTGCGTCTCGCAGGCTGGTTCATTCGCGATTTCGGGTAGCGCGGTAACTTACCGGTAGCCAGATAGTGGTGAATGCTTTCCTGGGAACGAATCTGCACTGCATTTTTCTTACTGCGGACCCGCAAATTCAACTGCTGCTTGTCAAGAATGCGTGCCCTGACATTATCGTGCCACTGCTGGTCGAGCGTATCCTGGATGATGCGCTGTGCATCCTGGTCCAAAACCGGGCAGAGCACTTCCACCCGGTAGTCCAGATTGCGTGTCATCAGGTCTGCGGAACCAATCAGGTGGCGTGGTTTGCCACGGTTATAAAATACATACGCGCGGGTGTGCTCCAGATACCTGTCGACGATACTGATAGCCCGTATATTTTCCGAAATATCTTTCAACCCGGGCAGCAGCGAACACATACCACGAACGATGATACGAATTTCCACCCCTGATTGGCTGGCTTCGTATAATTTAAGCACCAGTTCCTTATCCACCAGGTTATTGCATTTGAGAGTCATCGATGCGCGATAGCCTGCCCGCGCATTCGCAATCTCGGCCTCAATCAGTTCCAACAGACCGCTGCGTGCCGTGTGCGGCGCCACCAGCAACAGGCGGTAATTTGGCCGCTGGTAGTTGTACTGCAGAAATTCGAACACATCGTAGATGTCCTTGCCGATAGTCTGGTCATAGGTAATAAGGCTGAAATCGGTATATTGCCGGGCGGTTTTCTCATTGAAATTGCCGGTACCAATGTGGCTGTAGTACCGCAGCGCATTACCGTCCTTGCGTTCAATGAGCAGGAGTTTGCTGTGGACCTTGAGACCTGGGATACCAAATATAACGTCGATGCCGTTTTCCGTCAGACGCTGCGCCCAGTTGATATTAGCCTGCTCATCAAAGCGCGCAGCCAGTTCAACCACGGCCAGAACCTTCTTGCCATTTTGCACTGCATTCACCAGCGCATCGATGACGCGTGAATCTCGCGCAACGCGGTACAGGCATATTTTAATTTTTGTGACCTGCGGATCCAGCGCAGCTGTCTTGAGCAGATCAATGGCGTAGTCAAATGGATGGTAGGGGTAGTACAGGAAGATGTCCTTATCGCGGACGCTGTCGAATATGCTAACGCGCTCGTCAAGCCGCTTGATCCGTATGCCCGGTTGGGGCTTGAATTCCAGATAGCGCGGACCAAAATTCGGGAAGTCCATAAAGTCCTTGGAATTGTGGTAGCGGCCACCCGCTATCAGGCTGTCGTATTTGCCGAAGCCGAACTGGCTGCACAATTGATCCAGCAGTCGTTGCGGCATCTTGCCGTCATAGACCATACGCACCGTGTCCGCCTTGCGCCGCTTCTTGAGACCAAGAGCCATTTTATCGATAAGGCTCTGTGTGATACCGGTATCGATCGCCAACTCCGCATCGCGGGAAAATTTAAAACAGTAAGCCTGCGCTGAATCAATCGGGAAGACACCGCGAAACATTTGCGGCAGGCAGGTACGCATGATGTTGTCCAGCACGATAAAAACCGTGCCTTTGGTCCCCTTGCGCCGGGGAATCTGCACAAACCGCTTCAGTCTGTCAGTAGGAACACCTACTACCGCCGCATGACGAAAAACGCCAGACAATATCTCCACCGCCAGATAAATGGATTCATCGTTAAGCGCGGGAATACTCTGCCCTTCTCGCAGCAGAATCGGCTCCAACTCGGGTAACACTGTGCTGGTAAAGTAGGCTTTGACGAAAGCAGCCTGCCTGTCATCCAATTGCTGCTCATTGATCAGGTAAATGCGCTGTTCAGCTAGAGAGCGAATCACCTCTTTATAAATTCGATCAAACTCCTTTTGCAGTTCCACCACGCGCTTCTGGATGGCGAGAAGCAAGTCCTTGAATTGCTGCTTCTGCTCAGGAGAAGAAACAGAGATCAAACGCCGCACTTCCGCTACCCGAACGCGGAAGAATTCATCAGAGTTATTGGAAAAAATGCCAAGGTACCGCAGGCGCTCGATGACAGGAACTGATTCGTCTGCAGCCTCCTGCAGCACACGGGCATTGAACGAAAGCCAGCTGAGCTCGCGTGGCATAAATAGATCATGGTCAAGAAGATCCGCGAGGCGTTTCCTGATCGGGTTGGACATTTCGACTCCAGATATAGCCTGCGATTCGGCGGAAAATCTAAAAGTACCCGCTTTGCTTTTTGAGGACCATCCAAACTGATTGTCCTCTACTTAAAACGATGCTCCGCGTTAGCCTACCCTAGACGTGTTACCGAAAAATGACGTTGACCCTGGAGCGCGTAAGACAGCGTCGCTGAGGGCAACGCGATAGCAGCATAAGGGCGCCTACCGGCCTTCTGGAATCACTGCGGAACAGCGCGAGCTCTAACTTGATAAATTACATTAAGTTGATTAGATATTAAACTGATAGTAATAAAAAAGCCCGCATTTCACGAAATGAAAGCGGGCCAAAAAGCCGTATGCTTCGGGGCAGAAACATCGGCCAGGGGACGTGTCAGCACGTGCATGGAATGCAACGTGCTGTAGTGAAAAATAGACCGTATTCGTCAGATATCAAGGTGAATGCAAAAAAATATTGTGATGGCTGACCGCCGCCTTGTCGGCGCGCGAAACGAGTGTGACGCCCTGCCTGCACACCCCTTGCAGTAGTTGACACCCGGCCACACGCCCACCACTATAGCACTGTTTATTTATACAGTATAGGCAGCGGCATGATGGACAAAAGCCAGCATAACGTCAGGCGACACATGGCGCACAAGGGCCGTGGCGCCCTCGGAAACCCGGTCAACCGCTATCAACCAACGGGCGTGACATGGGATGATGAGATAGAAGGCCCGACACCCGTCACTGAATGTCGCGCTGTACAGGCCAGCAGCATTATTGCGCGCAACAGTTCACCCGACATTCCCTTCACCCAGTCGATCAACCCCTACCAGGGTTGCGAGCACGGATGTATCTATTGTTATGCGCGCCCTACCCACGCCTATCTGGATTTATCACCGGGGATCGATTTTGAAACGAAGCTGAGCTACAAGGTCAACGCCGCGACACAATTGGCACGGGAACTAGCCCGCCCCGGTTATCAATGTACCGCAATTACTCTGGGTGCAAACACCGATCCCTACCAACCCGTCGAAAAGACGCATCGCATAACGCGGGAAATCCTGCAGGTGCTGCAGCGCTGCCGCCACCCGGTATCGATTATTACCAAGGGCGCGCTCATCACGCGCGATATCGATATTCTGGCAGAGATGGCTGCGCACGGCTTGTGCTCGGTAGCCATCAGTATCACTACGCTTGATCACGGGCTTAAGCGCCTCATGGAGCCACGGGCTGCATCGACTCGAGCACGATTGGCGGCGATGGGGAGCTTAAGTGCAGCCGGCATTCCCGTAAGCTTGCTGTTTGCGCCTGTGATCCCAGCCCTCAACGATGGTGATATGGAAGGCATCCTGCTGGCCGCGCGAGATGCCGGCGCACATTCAGCGTCCTACATACTCCTGCGGCTGCCTCTTGAAGTCCGGGAAATGTTTTTTGACTGGCTCTATCTGCACTTCCCGCTCCGGGCGGAGCACGTCATCAGCCTGTTGCGACAGAGTCGTGGTGGTGCTGACTATGACGCTCGATTCGGTCATCGCATGCGCGGAACTGGCATTTTTGCTGACCTGTTGGCGCAACGCTTCCGACTGAGCTGCAAGCGGCTGGGGATCAATCTAAGGGGGCCTGTGACAACACGCACTGACTTGTTCAAGCCGCCCGAGGAGCACGTAAATGCAGAAAAAGCTGCCGAAGCGGCACTTCAGATTGAGCTATTTGGTGCATAGCTCGTCCTGACTTTTACGCGCTGCGCAACTGCGTTTCCGGATACACCAGGCGACGCCAACTCCCGCGTGCGAAAGGCTGCCAGCACTCGGGATCGTTAGCCAGGCACTCGGCGACCAGCAACCATACGGAGGGATTGAATGTCATGCCACAGTGACTGCTTCTGACTTCGATGCTTTGGGTCTTCGCGTGGCCGTTTTTCTGGAACGTTGTCTGCCAGTTCACGATGCCATCGTATTTGGAGTAAATTGCAGTAGTGGGTACTGGCGGGACGTGCGATAACAAATCCTGGTCAATAGGTAGTTCCTCAGGTGGATTAAGCGCCATAAAAAGGCGAGCCGGGATTGATCCCGACATCCTGCCCTCGCCAAAGGGGCTGCCCAGCGAGATCACCTGCCGCACCCTGTCCGGATATACGCGTGCAAGTTCCCGGGCGAAAATACCACCCAAACTGTGCCCCACGAGTGACACCGGGCCCTGATAAAACTCCGACAGGTAATGGAGCCGCTTTTCCAGCGCCTCCAATACCCCGTCGCGTGGACCAAGGTTGCGCCCTAACCCCAGCCGTGCACGGCGTAATTGAGTTTGCCAAGAAACCGCCTTAGAGTACTGTTGTAGCCATCACCACCCAGAAATCCCGGCAATACCATAACCGCATGCCCGTCTCCCCTTGGTGCAATTTTGTTCAACGTGCGGTGTGAGACACGCAGCAGGACCATTTCCAGCGCGGCACGATGTGCTTCGCTGAACGCCAACAACAAACTGGGCGGTGGTACGTAGGGTTCCTCTTTCGGCATCATTTCTACTCTTGATCAAAAAGCTGCTTCCAGTTCAAGAGTAACGAAGATGAATATTCGGAGATAGCCGCGCGCGCACTGTGTTGTGCGCCTGCTGCTGCAGACTGCGACATGGGTCACATTGCGGAAAATGATGCTGAAACGCCCATTGTGGACCTCAAACAGCCTAACGTGAGCGGCGCTCTGTTATCGCATCGTGCCTAGAGGCGAGAAAACTCCTTGTTCAAGTCAAACTGCCGGGAGGTGACATAGCTCTCCATGCTCTCGACGCGTCGCAGCGCTGCGTCCAACCTTTCCCGGGCGCGTAGCAAGCGCACGGAACTGTTTTCGCTGTAGCGAAATACCTTGCGCGGCCGGTAATCGTGATGTCGCTCATCGTATTCCATCTCGACATCCACCGCTGCGTATTCCAATTCATCTGATGGACGCCCGTCTGGATCAAGCTGTGGCGGGCGACGCGCCAGCAACAGCCACGCGCCGAGATACACCCAAAACGCGAGCGTGCCTGTAAACAGGAAGGCACCCACCCACAGCAGTCGCACCACCCAAGGGGCGATATCCCAGTGGTCGGCCAACCCGGCGGCCACGCCGGCGATTTTGCCTTCGCGCGTGTTCCGATAAAGGTTTAATCCCCACCCGGCTATTCGTCGCGCCTGGAACTGGCGTCTTTGCATTCCGCCAACCGCGATCCGTGTGCCGAAACTGCCTGTGGTATTCGTCTGCCATAAATTACTCCCTGCTTTTACCCCGCTCCTGGCGATCCACCTGCTGTCGCCATTGCGGATGATCCGCGTCCAGGATGGATTCCAACGCGCCAATACGATCGGTCAATTTGTCCACCGTTTCGAGCATATGCTCTATAGACTCCCGGTCCTCCAGGTTAAGGCTGCGGGAAGATCGGTTCACACTACGATAGTGCATGGTGATCCATATCGGCGCCACGATCACCAAAAACAGGATGGTGGGTACAAACATGAACTTCCAGAATTCCATATACTCGGTTCCTCGACGACCTCGGGAGAGCCCACACTGTCGCGCTATTGCATGGCATTTTCAACAACCTGCCGGGCGATGCCAGCTACACAAGTTTGTTTTCCGCCATGCCCGCCTTGAGGCGTTCCAGATCGTCGTTGATCCGATCATCATCCTGCAGCGCGCTGATCTGTGCCGCGAGATCCGGCGGCACAGTCCTGCCCAGATCCATCGCCTCAAGTTGGCTTTCGAGCGTATCCATGCGCCGTTCAAAGCGCTCAAAGCGATTGAAGGCATCGTCGAGCGCCTCGCGATGTATTTGCCGCTTCACCTTGATTCGCGATTCCACCGTTTTGCTGCGCATCGTCAAGGCCTTCTGTCGAACTCGTGCATCATCCAGTTTTTGCTGTAACTGAGACACCTCGTTGTTAAGTTGCGCAATGTGTTCATCGGTGGCGATCAGTTCGGCCTCCACCACTGACACTTCCTCTTCGATCGCGCGCTTCTCCTGCAACGCGGCCCGGGCCAGATCCTCTCTACCCCGACTGATGGCCAAGCGCGCCTTGTCCTCCCAACTCGCGGCCTCGTTGCGCACCTGTTCAAGGCGCCGCGACGCCTCCTTGCGATCGGCCAGCACGCGCGCGGACGAGCTGCGTACTTCCACCAACGTGTCTTCCATTTCCTGAATGATCAGCCGCACCATCTTTTCCGGCTCCTCAGCCTGATCCAGCATCGCGTTGACGTTGGAATTGATGATGTCCGTCATGCGTGAAAATATTCCCATGGTATTTCTCCTGTTGGCAGAGCTGTCAGCGCAAACCCGAAGGGCCCGCACTGCGATTTTTCCAATGCATTGCGGCCAAGCGCGTACAAGTCTCGCTGCGATCACCTGGTCCGACTCCTGGTGTAATACAGAATACGTGCCACATTTTGTATCTCATTGATTTTTATCTATTTAATCCAGTATCGTAAATTCATATGCGGGAATATTAGGCTAAAATAACCAATAAGGTGGTTTTTTACACCAATTCTTACGGTATATTCAGCCTCATGCGACCGCAAGAAAGCATCATCGGCAACTCTCCGGCACTGGCCGAGGCACTGGAACATCTGTCAAATCTAGCCGGTATCAACAGGCCCATATTGCTGCTGGGTGAACGGGGCACCGGCAAGGAGCTGGCTGCCCAGCGCTTGCACTACCTCTCTCCACGTTGGCAGGCACCGCTGGTAAAGGTGAACTGCGCTGCGCTGGCCGACAGCCTCTTGGAATCCGAATTGTTTGGGCACGAACCAGGGTCATTTACCGGAGCAACACGCACGCACCATGGGCGGTTCGAACGCGCAGACGGTGGCACACTGTTCCTCGATGAACTTGGCACGATGTCCCTGCGTTTACAGGAAAAGCTACTGCGCCTTGTTGAATACGGCGAGTTTGAGCGACTGGGTGGGCAAAAAACCCTCCAGGTGGATGTGCGTGTAATCGCCGCTACCAACATAGACCTGCGTGCGCTGGTGGCTGAAAATCGCTTTCGGGCCGATCTGCTGGACCGCCTCAGTTTCGATGTCGTGCAATTGCCCGCATTGCGCCATAGGCCCGAGGACATTGTGGAACTGGCGCAGCATTTTGCCGTGCAGATGTGCGCCGAATTGGGCTGGAAACTGTTTGCGGGTTTCACCGACGCAGCACTGCAAACACTGCGGGAATATCACTGGCCCGGTAATGTGCGGGAATTGAAAAACGCTGTGGAACGCTCACTGTTCCGATGGGGCGATCCCGAGCACCGCGTGGACAAGGTTATTGTCGACCCGTTTCCTTCGCCCTTCCCCGATGTGAACACGATGACAAACTTGCCAGAAGCAGGTGATGTAATCACACGCCATGAAGAAGCCGTCGATTTCCCAACACAGGTCGCACTACACGAAGTACAGTTGCTGCGCGCTGCGCTGACAAAAAACAGCCACAACCAACGCCGCACCGCGACCGCGCTGGGGCTTAGCTATGATCAATTGCGTGGGTTGGTGCGCAAATACAATCTCACAGCCCCTAACAGTCGAAAACAACCCGAGTAGATTTCGATGATGTCCAGGCGAGCAGGCCTTCTATGCGGATTGGCGCTCCCGCTTTGGTACCGGATCGGTAAAGTTCATCACCGGCTGATGATCGAAGAACTCCGTCATTAACGAAGGATTCTCGCGATATTTGGGGTCATTCCTGATTTCCCGAATCTTGCTGACGAGTAGTGTTGAACGGGACAACAGATACAAATGGTGGTAAAAATCGTAATCCTGGTCCGAGGGACGGTTAAGGATGCCTTTGCTTTCGGCCGCTATCACGTCTTCGCTGTATTGATACGTCGGGTAACTCGTCATATTCGGTAACATGAAGGTGTTCATCTGTAGCGGGAATTTGAGCAGGAATTCAAATGTTTCATCCAAATCCTCTACCGTCTCGAAGTCAACTCGCGTAATCAGGTCATAAAACCCGGTGATACCCGCTTCAACGATCTCTTCCGCCGCCGCAATGACTCGATCAGATTTGGTCGGTCGATTGAAATGCTCCTTGAGTACACGCTCGCTGCCCGACTGTACGCCCATGGTAATGGCGACACACCCGGCATCCTTCAACTTATCGAGCAATTCGCGGTTGTGTGTTGTCGGATAGGAATAACACCAGAAAGGCAAATTGATCTCGGATTTATAGCGCGGTAAAAATTCATCCAGCCAGCGAGGATGCACAGTGAAAACGTCATCATAAAACATAACCTTTTCAACGCGTAAATGCTTCTTCGCCCACAGCAGTTCATCGATAATATGATCCACGGATTTGCGGCGCAGGGAGTTCTTTCTGCCAAACATATCCTGGTACTTACTTTCGATACAAAAATGACAGGAGAATGGACACCCCCGTTGCGTCATGATCGGATAAGATCGAGCGTTTTCGGGATAATAGTTGCGTTCTACCTTCCCTTCGTTGATCAGAATATAGCGCTCTCTGCTCCAGTCTGGCTGAGCAATGTCATCAAGCGGCATAAGGGGACGATTTTCATTTTTGATGATTTCTTCGCCGCGCTGGCACCAGGTACCGGTAATATCGGAATAGTCTGCACCGGCATCAAGTCGATCCGCCAACTCGACAATCACCGCTTCACCTTCGTTGATGCATAGCAGGTCGGCAAAGCCTATGCATTTTTCAGGCTCAAGGGTCGGACCGGGGCCTCCCCAAATGATGGGGCAATCAAAATATTTGCGCAGCCGCTCATTCACTTCGCCGCATATCTTGATTAAACCCGAAAAAACTGTGAACCCGATAAAGTCGGGCGCAAACGCCTTGAGTTCCTCAACCAGCAGTTGTTCTTCGCTATCGCTGACAGGCTTAAACAGGTCAACGGAATACTGCCGACCATTCGCAACGAAGCCGACCCCGGGATAGTCAAATTCCAGATAACCTTCTGCCTCATCAGTCGGCAGCGCCACCGTTTCCTTGAAGTAAATAACCTTGACTTCGTGGCCTGCCGCTTGCAGTTGGCCCGCCAATTGAGCGGGCGCAAGATTCAGGCCCTTGAATAATTTTATGATTGCTACTTTTGCCATTACCGCGCTCTCAGGAGCTTGAATTTTAAGAAATGTTTTTGAATGGAAACGATCCGAGTCTAATCGCCTCGAATTCAATTGTCTAGAAACACTACCCCTATAAAAACCCTACAAAAATAGGGCTTTCAGAAAAAGATAACCCCGCCTTTCGCTCTGTAGATTATGCCCTTAATTTCTAGTTTCGCCTGTCGAAACCGATCTACTATTTTCTAAAATCCTGGCCTAAGAATCTAAAAAAACTACCAATCGACAAAATACGTGAACCGTGTCACATGTGGAGTCCGCGTGGCCTGCAAGTGGATATTGCTCACCATCTGTCGAGCAAGGCCCATTCACCCCCTCAGGCCCAGGACGACGCTATAGCGGGGGACTCGCCATTACGTCGCTGGCAAACAGCGATCAACAAACATTATCAGTCGCCAGTAGCATGGCGCATAACAACTCGCTGCCCCCTCGCTGTTGAGCTTGCGCCGGTCTCTGCGTTTGGTAGACGTAAACGCAACCAAGCCGTAACGAATTTTACTAACCAAGCCAGGACAGGGAAATTTCAACAGCGCTGGCATATCCCCCCAGTTACACAGTGCTCCCCCGCAATAGTAGCCCAATCGGGTTTCTGTCCAACACAAGGTGCTGTCACTATTAAGTTCAGACAGAAGATCAAATAGCGGCTGATCGGATTTACAAGTAAAGTGCTAATAGCGTTCAATCCTGATCCCATCGAACCCGAACGAAGCGCTCATACCAACCAACACTTTGTCTGCTTCGTACAATCTGACGGCATGACCCTGCTCCCGCAGGTGGTATGCCGCAGCAAGCGCCACAGGTCCGCAACTGACCACCGCAATATTTGCCGTTGTTAAAACTTCAGTTTTATTTTGCTGTAAATCGGATGGCTAAACGTATCATGAATTGCCTGGCCGAGGGGCGTCGCTCGCACATTGAATAACGCTTACCAGTCAATTTAGGCAATCTTCTGCTTGCCCGAAAAATTGTAATTTTTAAAGCGGGAGGACGCGGTTTGTTACAGGAAAGCAAGATCTCGGTAAAATTGCCTGCATACATCGGTTGGCGCTCGTAATTACCGTGTCCGGGAGTCGGGAAAATCGGCGACGCGGACATAAACTGCGACAACCAACCAGAATGCTTGCGCTTAAACCAGTCGAACATTGGCGTCGGACGCAACACTGTGTATGAAAAGCCGGAATTGACCACCAGTTCTTCCTGCAAAGCCTTGCTAGAACTGAAATCGTCGTTCGCTGAGGATTTAATGGCAGAGCAATTGACGTGAACCAGGTATGCGGTTGGTGGCTATGCCGAAAGAACGCTTTCCGTGCCAACCACATTATTACGATGGAAGGCATCCGGTGCGATGCCACCGATTTGCGCATGCAGCAATACGACAACATCCACGTCCGCCAAAGCTGCGCGCAGCATAAGATAATGGCTCGCCTTGTCAATAACATGCAGATCGGTAAAGCCATTGGCGAGGAGTTTGATAATCAGGTTCTGCCCCATCAGGCCGGCACCACCGGTGATAACAATTTTAATGTTTTAACCGGCCCGCATTTGGACTCGTCTATGTAAAGTCTCGATTATTGTTTCGCAATCCGCGCCACCTTACGAATAGCTGCAGTGCCCGTCTGCAATGCGCCCCTGGCCGAAAAGTCGCTTGCTCACCATTCACCAGACAGACTCTCGCCCCACTTACATCCCCGCCCAACGGCCGCAGGAACACTAAGATAATCTATTTTTCACGTCCACTACCGAACCATTCAAATGCAACACAAGCCAAACACTCCGTTGTCATTGTAATCCCGTTGGCAGGACTATACGGGGAAGGTATAGCCCAAACATTCCTCGGTATAGCGCCACAGCCGCTCTGCCGCAGCATCGTCACGTGCCCAGGGTTTAGTTTTGCGCACCTTGCTGTCGACAAAGTACTCGCCCGTGATGGTTGCTACTTCGTCACTGGAACACAGGTAGATGGATGTCTGCGCACCCTGCAGCGGACTGCGAAAGAACGGTTTCAAGAGGTACGGTACGATTCTGGCGATGATGCTCTCATTCTGCGTACCCAGCGAAGTCGCAACTGCACCCGGATGCAGGCAGTTGACCGTAATATCCTGTCCTTGCAACAGTCCGGCGAGCCGGCGGGTGAACAGGATATTGGCCAACTTGGAACGTCCGTATTCTCGAAATGTTTTGTAGCTTCGGGTGGCCTGCATATCGTCAAATCCCATGCCCTTTACGAAGGCGTGTGCGTCGGATGCAACGTTCACGATGCGCGCATGCGGGGTTTGCTGCAGCAGGGGGAGCAGCAGACCGGTTAGCAGAAAGGGCGCGAAGTGATTTATTGCCAGTGTCTCCTCGAAACCATCAACGGTTTCCTGGCGCGAGACATTGATCACGCCGGCATTGTTTAACAGCACGTCGAGGGGCTTACCCGCGGCTACCAGCGCTTCACCCGCTGCCCGCACACTTGCCAGATTGGCCATGTCCATGATGACGATCGCGGGAGCCAGGCCGCCAGCTGCTATAATCTCTTGCTGCAACTCTGCGGCCTTCTGCGGGTTACGACACAACAATGTCAGTTGCGCACCTCGCCGTGCCAGTTCAAGACTTGCGGTACGACCAATCCCCGCTGTTGGCCCGGTAATAGCAATGTGTTTACCCTTCATGCAACCTCCCCCTCTCTGCACATAATTGCTCGCACTCTAGCCCATATTGCACCGTGCCGAAAGCGACAGCAGGTCGCGCTATGCGGTTGCAGACGCCACCGTTATACTTTTTGCTTTTGGAAGGCAGCTGGATAATGTCCCTATTCGATAAAGACAATGCGCCCCTGGACGACAAGGAAGCCCTGCAACGGCATATAGAACGCGCACTTGCAGTGAAGGCTCCACCTGCTTTGGCAGTGGAGTTGAGCTACCAGATGGTAAAGCGCCTGTTCAAACCCATGGTAATTGGGGCGGAGAACATCCCACGGAAACCCTGCCTGTTTGTCGGCAATCACTCGCTGTTTGCTTTGGATGGAGCGATCGTTCTACCCCTGTTGCTAAAGGAATTCAAGCGATTTACCCGCGGCATGGGGGACAAGTTTCTGTTCAGCAATCGACATATTGCCGATACGCTCTTGGCCAGTGGTATGGTCATGGGGCATCCCGCAGTCTGCACGGCGCTAATGGAAGACCTGCAAGACATACTGGTCTTTCCGGGCGGCGCTTATGAGGCCGTTAAGCCCATCTCGAAACTGTACGAGTTGCAGTGGAAAGAACGTTACGGGTTTGTAAAAATGGCGGCACTGCATGGTTATACCATTATGCCCTTCGGTCTGGTGGGTCCAGACGAGTTCTACGGTCACCTGATTGAAGGGCAGGATCTTCCCGAATCTGTCCTGGGTCGATGGTTGACGCGACTGGGCTTGCTCAACGACAGTATTCGTTACGATATCCTGCCCCCTGTGCCAATTGGAAGCCTGGGAACACCCTTCCCCAAACCACAGCGCTGCTACCTGGGATTCGGCCGGCCAATTGATCTCTCTCGATACAAGGGGAAAACGCCTGCCAGGAAAACCCTGCTGACAATTCGCAATCAGGTATCTACTGAGATTGAATTGCAATTATCCCAGTTGCTGGAGAGGCGGGAGCAGCACAAGGGTACGGACAGCCTGCTGCGTCGACTCCTGACAATCTAGCAGTTGGCTATTCACTCATTACGCGAGCGAGACGAGTCGGTTGGCGCCATGTGCCGCCGAAAAGGCGCGCGAGATAGAGCAATGCGAGAATGATCAACATGGCGACAAAAATCCACCATGACACGCGCGGGCCATAACCGTACACCACTATCACAAAATACTGGGCCAGCAGCATCAGCCAGTGCACGGTTATGGAAGTAACCATTATCCAGCGAGTATCACCCGCGCCTCGCAATGCACCGCCCGCGATCAGGATGGTGGCGTCAGCGAGCATGTAGGTGACCAGGCCGACCATCATATAGCTGGCCAAATCACGTATCTCGGCAAAGTTAGCATCCTTGGTTTCGAATATCCCCACCAGCGATTCGCGAAACACCAGAAATAAAATCGCCAACACACTCGAATAGCCCAACGCCGCGATAAAGCCAGACGAGATTACCTGATTCGTCTGCGCCATATTGCCTGCCCCGACAAACCGCCCTATCAAGCTCATTACGCCAATACTCAAGCCGATCATCGGAATAAAAGAAAGCATATCCCAGTTGAATACTATGGCAATGGCGGCGCCCTGCACCACGCCATACGATTGGAACAGCAGCAAAAACAGATTGAAGCTGGAGACGTTCATAAAGGTCTCCAGTCCCGAAGGCATGCCCAGGCGCAGATAGCGGCGCATAATCGGGCGATCAAGGCGCAACGACTCAGACACATGAAACTGGCGCTTGTGGCCAGCTGAAAGATAGAAGAGCAGATAAATGCCTATCGTGAAAACGGTGGCAATCACTGTGCCCAATGCGGCGCCGGCAATGCCCATCTCCGGGAGACCGAACCTGCCGAAGATCAGCAGCCATGACAGCGGGATATTGAGCAGGGCACCCAACACATCGGACACCATGACAACACGCGTACGGCCAATACCGGAAAAATAGCTCGCCAGACACGCCTTGATAAGCGTAAAGACACTGCCGGCCATCAGGATTTGAAAATAGATCTGCTCGAGCGGTACCTGAGCGGGATCATGACCCATCACCTCGAAAGCGCTGCTCCCAAAATAGGCCATCACCAGCAACGCTGGTGCACTCGCCAAAGCGATAATCACACCTTGTGTCGTCACCAGGGAGCATTTGGCCAGGTTTCCTGCACCGTAGTATTGAGCAACGAGGGCATTGCCGTAGGTGATCAACCCCATGAACAGGGAAAAACAGAAAAAGGCGGCTACGCCACCACCTAATGCAGCAGCGATATGCGCGGCGTCAATGTATGACATGAACAGGCGGTCAGTGAATACCATAGCCGCAAACGCCCCCTGCGACACGACCATGGGCAATGACAGCGCGAGCAATTCACGCAAAGTGGTGAGGGAAAGTATCTTCACGGGTGAGCAGGAACCTGCTTTCTGACGGTGACCTACTCTACCAGAGTATACACGGGGAAAACTTCTGGACTGGCGTGGCTATCTTCGGCCCAGCACTTTCTGCTCAAAAAATACCCAGGCAAATGCTGACGCGCTGTACAAATAATAAACTTGATGAAAGAGCAGTGCGCCGAAGGCGAAGAGCAACCCGCCACGTCGGTAGAAGAACAACGCTATCTCCCTGTTGGCAAACAGCATCAACAACAGCATCAGGAATGGAATCGACGCACCGATTATCCCGCTTATCAGGGCCACTATCGACAGCGCAAGCGCTGATGCAATAAATGCCCGAACCTGCTCCGACATTCCCACATTAAGATCGTTGGGAATACCCGATCCGGAGCTCAGGATGAGTCGCGACCAGGGGATCGCGCGTCTGAATATTTCAGTGTGTATAAGATTTCCGAATCGCCAGACTGTCAGATGCGTACATTGCACAGCGCGCAGCAGCCTCACTCTCCCACCCGCGTTTACCAGGCGATGGCCAAGCTCTATATCTTCAATGGAGGGATATTTATAACGCTCGACATCGAAGCCACCGCTAACGAGAAAAGTTGTTCGCCTAATTGCTCCGCACCCAGACCAGAATGTCTGCGCCTCATAATTGGCGCGCTGATGGTAATAATGGTGTACGAGGTTTTTGTAGCGTGAGAAGAAATTTTTGGCTGGAGGATTGCTGTCATAAGAGCCAAAGACAGCGACGACTTGCTGGTCCGCGAATCCTCTGGAAAGACACTCTGCAGCATCGGCATGTACCACGACATCCGCATCGACAAACCAGAGTAATTCCCCCTGGGCAACCGCAGCAGCCTGGTTCCTCGCTCCGCCAGGGCCCATCCGACCGCCTGAGGAAATTACGATCGCACCCAAGTCCTGTGCAATTTGTCGGCTGCGATCAGTGGACCCGTCATCGACGACAATGACTTCCATAATTTCGCCGCGTTGCTGCATGGCCAGCAATGGCGGCAAACTAGTGATTATGAATTCGGCGCCGTTATACACCGGCATAATTACGCTTATTGTCAGCGGCTGGCTGCGAGACTCCTCGTCTGAAATTACCGCAGATTCCATTTGATTCATGGTGATAGATCTATGCCCCATAGCTACCGGCTTTATTCAAAGGATAACAGCCGTTCACCAGCCGATTCTCTCAGCCGCGTATTCAAATTGCGGAAAACAATGATCTGTATTTGAAACTGATATCAAGACAGACATCGAGACAGACTCGTGAGTGAATACGAGAATGAACTCAGTTCAGTTCCTCTTTAAGCACATAATAATCACGATTCACAACACTGGCGCACTTGATTTCATGGTACTCGGGCTCGGGGTTGACATCCATATAATCCACATCGTAGCCGAGAATTTTGCGACCTAATAACAACCCCATCTCAATAGAATGATCCGCATTATTATAACGGTGAGTACCACCGCGGCCAACAATGTGCAAACCTTCGAAGCCAGCTAGAAAGCCATTGATCACAGCGATTTTCTCTGCGTACTCGAGATCGTATACCGGGTAGGCTTGCAATGTTCTTACACAGGAGAAATCTATCACCTCGGAACTGTCGATAAATTTGAGTTTCTTCTCCAAATCTTCGATGCAGCGCTGACCTACTTCTTCATCGCTCATGCTCCAGATATGGTCATCCTTGGTGCAGAAACACTCCAGTACCAACGACGTGGTGGACTGATCCGGCACCATCGCACTGCTCCAGTTCTTGGGTTCATGCATTCGACCAAACAAGATGTCCTCATCCTGGATATAGAGCCAAGTATCTATCGACACTCGCTCTTTCCTGAGTATGACATTCACCGTGATCAGTGCGCGAAATGTAAGTCCCTTGGCCGCATCAATCACCGACTGATCGCACGCTGGCTCCATGATCCGCGGAAGCACTCCAAGTGGTATGGTTGACACGACGGTGGTAGCAGCGACCGAGGTCTCCCGGCCATCTGTATCGCAATAAGTAACCTCGAAATTGTGCGGGCCGTGGTACTTTATTTTCGTCACATTGGAGTCAAGCATCACTGCATTGGTACTGCTCTTGGCAACAATGTCCTCGGCCATTCTCTGTGGTATTCGGACATAACCATCGCGAGGGTACATAAATTCTTCAATGAGGCTTTCGTTGTCAGACTTGGTTCTGAGCAGCGATTCCTGGATTACTGTCCAGATGGACAAACCAGCGCTGCGCTGAGAAACCCAATCGGAAGACAATTTTTCACACGGAAGCCCCCATACCTTCTCGCTGTAGCGACGGAAAAACATGTCGTACAACTTGCCGCCGAACTGCGCCACGTAAGCGTCTTTCATATTACGTATAGGTTTGTTGAGTAGGGAGTACTGCAACGCCGATAGTAGGTATGTCACCCCCGCATGCACAATCGTGCCAATACCTGCGTTCTTCACCACGTTCAGAATACTGATCGGGTAGCTATAATAAGCGCCATCGTAATAAATCCGGCTGATACGCTCGACCCAGACTATTTCGCTTCCCATCAAACGGCGAAACCAGCTGTTCAAATCCTCATTTTTGGTAAACCAGCGGTGCCTCCCAGATCGAACTTATAGCCTCTGTGTTCATTCGTATTACACAGTCCGCCCACAAAACTATTGCGGTCTATAACGGATACCCTGACGCCGCTCACGCTCAGCTCGTGGCCCGTTGCCAGGCCAGCCGGCCCGGCACCAAGAATGACTACATGTTCTTTAGTATTCAACGTATTCATGCCATTAAGTCTTTTTATGCCGCATTTCCACGATTTTATTGTACACACTCGCCAGCAACTGACAGGCGATGAACACCACTGCAAATACTTCCACTGCGCCCAACAGGGCGCCGGTGATACTCACGCTATAGCCCGGAAGATAATTCGAAAACAGGGCCGCATGTATGCTCTCGTGGGCGGTCCCACGAACCACTAACCACGATGTTGAAAAAAACAGGCAGAGCGCCGCCATCGTACCTATAGCGGCGCCGAGGCTGATCCCGTGCAAACGCAGTACCGACGGTTTGAGCACCGGGTTTTCTGTAGGTACGGTACTGAGCAATATGTCTGCGATCCGAGTACCCAAAACCCTGCCGTACAATCTGTAGCTCAGCGCACTGAATGTGCCGGCATATATGAAAGCCCAAAACGCGCCAACCCATGCACCGCCACTGGTCACAGAATATCCGGGGAAAAAAATCGCGAGCAGGCCAAGATAGTTTCCGGAATTATCACCCCACTTGGCGATGGAGACCTGGGTAGCAGAATAAATCACCACAGCTGCTAATGTACCAGCGGTAAATCCCAGCATCAGGGCGTTGAACCTGATAGCTGCGTTGAGCAGCTTGAGGTTAACGCCGTTGACGTTGTGATTGGTGGCCTGCATATTCTGGTAATTCCCCACTGGTACTACAGCCCTAATCAGCCAATTCGGCAGAACTGATCAACATAACTCCGAGCGCAACGTAGTGCGTCAGATTCCAGTAAACCGCTATGGCAAATCCGCCGATAGCACCGATCAGGAATCCGTAAAACATCCCGATAAGCGCGCCGTACCAACTCACTTCGTAGCCAGGTAGATAATGGGCTAATGTACTCAGGTGAGGGCCAACCGGGTAACCCTCGGGAACTGTTTGCAGCAGGAGAATCGCAGTCGCGAGAAACAGCATCAACGCGCACAAAACGCCTGCTGCAACCGACATGGCGGGAACGTCCATTTTGGCAAAGACAGCCGAAAGTATTTCATGATCTCGAACTGGGCGATTCATCAGTCTTCTGGCCTCCTTTTATTCGCATGCTACTGAAGTATAGCCGGACCGTTGTAGTGATGCGCGATAGAATCTACTTCCTTCGTAGAACTTCCATAGACGCTTGTACTCACCAACCAACGCTTTGTTACACCAGCTAATCTAGCCTATCCTTGGTCGAGACAATGACATACTAGCAATCGAAAAAGAAGTTTTTGCGACACATATGAGACGTATATAGATACAATCTCTAGGGATTTGTGAATCAGGTCACGAAGACCCTACCTGGTGATCAAAGATGACGCCAGCTGACCCCGGATAGGGCTAACGAATTGCCGCTATACCGACGGCGGCGCGAACTTTCTGCATGACTTTCACGCTATGTGCCCTGGCTCGCTCGGCACCCTGCAACAGGACATTTTCTATGTGTCCCGGATCATTAATCAAGCGCATGTAAATATCCCTCGCCTCGGCTAATTCATCGTTAACCAGTTCAAACAATTGCCTTTTGGCTTCGCCCCAGGCAATTCCGTTTTCGAACTCCCGTCGCATACGCGCCGTTTCATCTGCGGACGCGAATGCAGCCCACATCTGAAAGACAGTCGAATCGTCGGGATCTTTGGGCTCACCAGGCTGCAACAGATTGGTCTTGATTTTATTAATGGCTTTACGCAAAGCTGATTCCGGCAGGAATAGCGGGATGGTGTTGTGGTAACTTTTACTCATCTTGCGGCCATCTGTGCCTTGCAGGGTTGCCACATCCTCTCCGACGTCAGCCTCCGGCAAGGTAAAAATTTCTTCAAAGTTGTGATTGAAACGCTGTGCGATATCCCGTGCCATCTCCACGTGCTGGATTTGGTCTCGCCCGACAGGAATCTTGTGTGCGTTGAACATCAGAATGTCCGCTGCCATAAGTACCGGATAACTGAACAGACCCATTGTAATGGCAAAGTCGGCATCTTCTCCTGCCGCTTCATTCGCCTGCACGGCGGCTTTATACGCATGTGCGCGATTCATCAAACCCTTCGCGGCGTTGCAGCACAATATCCACGTCAATTCGGTGATCTCTTGAATGTCAGACTGCCGGTAGAATACGGTTTTGTCCGTATTCAATCCCAGTGCCAACCACGTCGCAGCAACCTCCTTGCTCGACTGGCGGATCAACGCGGGATCGCTGCATTTTATCAGCGCGTGGTAATCCGCGAGAAACAAGAATGACTCGACTGAATCGTCCTCTGAAGCTGCAATCGCGGGGCGAATGGCACCGACATAATTACCCAGATGAGGGGTGCCCGTGGTGGTGATGCCAGTAAGTACGCGCTGCTTTTCCATGGCTTTTTAGATATCCTCAAAAGGCGCCAATAATACTGGCATAACCTGCCAGTGGCTATCCTTCGAGGCCAGGGTTTCGTGCCCTCGACGCAACGGCTTGCGTGCCGCTTATGCAGACAACGGAGCACCTCGCATCGTCGGGGTGTTCAGCCTGCACAAAGCGGCCCGGCGTGGTTGCAGAACCGTCGTAAAATCCGTGAAAGGTTCCAGGCATCCCGGGCGCCGGCCAATTCCCGGATTGAGTGCATTCCCAGTGTGGGAACACCGATATCCAGCGTGCGGATTCCAGTGACACCAGCGGTAATCGGGCCGACGGTACTGCCACAGGCCATATCATTGCGCACCACGAAGGACTGCACCGGCACCTCTTCCAGCGCAGCCAGCATCCGAAAGAACCCACTTGTTTCACTATTGGTCGCGTAACGCTGGCTCGCATTTACCTTGATCACCGGGCCGCTATTTAGCCGAGGGCCGTGATTTTCGTCGTGGCGGTCAGCGAAGTTAGGGTGTACCGCATGGGCATTATCGGCGGAGATTATCATTGAGCGCTCCGCCAGCGCAGCATAGTCGGAATGGCTGCCGGCCAGCCGATTGAGAACCGAGGCAAGCAGCGGCCCGTGCGCGCCCGACGTCGACAGACTGCCGACTTCCTCATGGTCATTGCAGATCAGCAGGCTGCTCACGGTCCCATCGGATTGCAGCAACGCCTGCAGGCCGGTGAAGCAACTCAGCAGGTTGTCCAGGCGGGCGGAAGCGATAAACTCCTGATGCAAGCCGATCAGCGCGGGTGGCTGCGTATCGTAAAACGACAGTTCGTAGTCCAGTATTTGCTGCACCTCGCAATGAGGGTGCTCCTGCTGCACTCGCGCCTGCAGTAGCGCACGAAAATCCAGCTTCTGCTCGTCGGCAAGCTGGCCCAGCACCGGCACAATGGCAGTCTGCGGGTTGATCGCACGGCTGTTGTTCGCCTCGCGGTCGAGATGGATAGCGAGGCTGGGGATCGTCGCTATAGCGGCGCGAAAATCCACCAGCGCGACATATAACTTGCCCTGGTGCGACAGATAACTCACTCTGCCTGCGAGCGACAAATCACGATCAAACCAGGGATTGAGCAGCGCGCCGCCATACACCTGCACACCCAACTGGAACAAACCATGCGAATGAAGTTCTGGCGTTGGCTTAACCATCAGACAAGGGCTATCGGTATGCGCGCCTATGATGCGCATTCCCGCCGCCGGTGGACTATCGCTGCCGGCAATAAAAGCCACCAGAGAACTGTCATTGCGCGTCAGGAAATACCTGCCGCCTGGCTTGAGCTGCCACTGGCTGTCATCCGCAAGGCGGATAAATCCTGCTGTCTTCAAACGGGCTGTCATTTGGTCAACAGCGTGAAATGGCGTGGTTGCCGCTGTCAGGAAACTGCACAACTGCTGGTTAAAGTCGTCCTGGTTCATTTTTTCAACCTGTCGTATGTCTGGCTTCGATTCGATCAATCGTGCTGCATCCGCCGCACACGGTATCCCGCTGTATACCTACCGCACTGTTCGACCCAGCGCGATCTCCAAAAACTTTATACCTCATTCCAGCCAGAGCAGGTACACCACGAGCGTCAGTGCCCTGCAGGCGCGAAGGGAATAACAGGTGCGCAGAACTGGAAACCGGCAGGAACTCGGTAAACCCTTGTAACAGGGCGAGAACCACTGCCTGATCCAAATCGATCATGACTGCCTGCCTTGATCCGCAAGCTTCTTCCAGGAAATTTCGTCGCGCACGTACACCGGCTGAACCTCGCGCGCAACCTGGACTTCTCCACGACGAAACTTCTCCAATGCCAGCGGAATCATATCTCGCGCAGAAGGCAGCACATCAAGCGCATATGCCTGTACCCGCGCTCGGAGTGACGGCAGGAACTGCATCTGGAAATGACAACCACTGCCCACTGCAGACAGGGCGCCCTCCCCTGCTGGTGCCAGTTCGCCGGGGGCACAAGCCCAGGGACCGTCGCGCAGCACGGCCAAATCGCTCTCGTAGCTGTATACAGCGCTGTAGATTTCATTGATCCGAGCATCCAGCGTACACAATACCGTGTCCTCGGCTGCTATCACGCCCAGTCGTAAAGCTGTCTGCGCCAGCACCGACAGCGTCGAAACAGCAACAACAGGCAAACGACTACTGAAGGCCAGGCCTTGCGCGGCGCTGGCAGCAATACGCAATCCAGTGAAGGAACCGGGACCAGAGCCGTACGCAATGACTTCAATGCCGTATTCCACCAGATTTCCACCTGGCAGCAAATCTTCAAGCATACTGAAGAACAACTGGCTGTGCTGTCGCGGTGCAATGACATGCCGCTCGTTGTATTCCCCATTCAGGAATACCGCAACAGAGCACGCGTCCGTTGCCGTCTCTATCGCCAGAATTCCGGTCATGCGCTGGTCGATGCCACAGTGAAGTCGATGGTGCGTCTCATAGTGAAACCAAAAGTGAAACCAACATTGAAGCCATATACCCTTTGCCCTACCAAACTGTTACGGTGACGCCCAGCAATTATCACACAGCTAGCTGAACGCAAGCACTACACTCAGACAATAATAGCCTTGGAAAGATAATTATGACCTCGGCAAATAGTATTACCGGACTAATTCTGGCAGGTGGCGCAGGAAGACGTGTCGGGCATCGCGACAAAGGCCTGATCCACTGGCAGGGCAAACCTTTAATTGACCATGTCAGCGCAGCGCTGAAACCACAAGTTGCAGAGATGCTTATCAGTTGTAACCGCAACTTCTCTTGCTACGAGAAATTCGCCTCGCACATCGTTGTCGACTCACGGCGAAACTTTCAGGGACCACTGGCGGGCCTGGAGGCGGCATCAGCTGCGATAGAAACTCAATTGCTGGTGGTCGTGAGCTGCGACATGCCGCACCTGCCCGGTGACCTGGTGGAGCGACTAATCGCGCCACTATTGAATGTTGCCGATAACGCACCGGAAATAAGCTATGCGCACGACGGTATGCGAGCGCAGTATTTATGTGCGGGGTTGCGCAGGGACAGCCTGGCTTCCCTGCCGCATTTCCTCGACGAGGGCCACCGTGCTGTAAAGGACTGGTACAGGAGTCGTAACGCGGTTGCAGTCGACTTTTCCGATCAATATGCCTGCTTCAGGAACTACAACAGGCTCACGTAGGCCATAGCGCCTTGTTCACCAGACTGCAAATCCAGATTTACGCGGCACAATAAGAAAACCCGCTGAAATTGCTTTCAGCGGGTCATTGATAAGCTTTGGTGCCCTATGCTATTTCGCTTTCGCTTTTGCCTTGGCTTTTGCTTTCGGCTTGGCTTTCGCTTTTGCCTTAGCTTTTGCTTTTGGCTTGGCTTTCGCTTTTGCCTTGGCCTTTGCTTTCGGCTTGGCTTTTGCCTTCACCTTGGCTTTTGCTTTTGGCTTGGCTTTTGCTTTTGGCTTAGCTTTCGCCTTCGGTTTTGCTACTGCTTTCTTTTTAGCTGTTGCCATTATGTTTCTCTCCAGACGGTTGATAAAGGTACCGCGAGTCCAAAAATAGCAACAATGCAATACAGATACAATAAAATAAATTGTAGAAAATACGCATCTCTGTTTCGCACTTGGTTGTTCTTATTTTGAAAATGGAAACCAGATGGAGGCTACTTCATTTCGCTTTTATCACTTTTATAATCAGCGTTGTGTCAGGATTTCAACGCAGCAATGAGTGCGCTGCGAATATCTTCAACGCTGCCAACACCCATAATTTTGTGATAGCGCGGCGCAGAAATACCCTGCATATTCCGATAAAAATCGATAAGCGGGCTGGTTTGCTCGGCATAGACAGTCAATCGCTTGCGCACTGTTTCTTCAGTGTCATCATCGCGTTGCACCAGAGGCTCACCTGTCTCATCATCCAGGCCCTCAGCTTTTGGTTTGTTGAACAGCACGTGATAGACACGACCTGAACCGGGATGAACTCGACGACCACTCAACCGAGCGACTATCTCTTCGTCATCGACGGCGATCTCCACAACATGATCAAGCGTGACTCCGGCATCAACCATTGCCTGAGCCTGCGGAATAGTACGGGGGAAGCCATCGAACAAAAAACCTTTGGCGCAATCCTGCTCGCGAATGCGGTCTTTTACCAAGCCAATAATAATATCATCCGACACTAATCCGCCGGCATCCATAACCTTTTTCGCTTGCAGGCCTAATTCTGTTTGCGCTTTTACTGCCGCACGCAACATATCGCCGGTGGAAATCTGGGGTATGTTGAATTCATCGCATATGAACTTGGCCTGCGTACCTTTCCCTGCACCTGGCGCACCTAACAGGATCAATCGCATTTGAAAACTACCTCAGTAAAATCGTGCGACACGTAAACATTACTATCGTCGCGTGAATCGGGAAGATGGAAGCGCGATAACCATACACAGCGGAAGAAAAGGTTACAAGCCCGGTTCATTATCAATCAAATCCCCTTTAGCCTCGCGCCACAAGGCGTCGAATCGAGCTTCGTCCAGGCTCGCGAGGTCTATGCCCGACTGCGCCGCCAGGGTTTCCATGGTGCGAAATCGCCGCTCGAATTTGTTGGTGGCCACGCGCAGGCTTTTCTCAGCATCCTGATCAAGGTGCCGCGCGAGATTGACGCAGGTAAATAGAACATCGCCAATTTCATCGGCGATTGCGTTTGTCTCCTGCAGGGAGATCGCGTGACGCAGTTCATCCAACTCTTCCTGCAGCTTATCCACAACGGAAAGTGTATCCGTCCAATCAAAGTTGAGTTGGGCTGCACGCTTTTGCACTTTCTGTGCGCGGGATAACGCTGGCAGTGCAAGGGGGATATCGGCCATCGCACCAGACTGGCTGCGGGTGTTGCGCTCAAGTTGCTTGATCTCCTCCCAGGTGCGCTTGACGTCATCCACGGAACTGCGCATGGCGGACCTGCCTTCTAACTGCCCCTGGAAAAACACGTGCGGGTGTCGGCGGATCAGTTTCTCCACCAGCGTGCTTACGATCGTGTCGAAAGAAAATAGATCCTGTTCTTTGCCTAACTGCGCGTAGAAAACCACCTGGAAGAGCACATCCCCAAGCTCCTCGCCAACATGCTCGTAGTCCCCCTCCTCTATGGCCTGCACAAGCTCATAACATTCTTCCAGGGTGGAGGGCACGATGCTGTTGAAATCCTGATCCAGGTCCCACGGGCAGCCGGTGTCGGGATCGCGCAGCCGTTGCATGACGCGCAATAAATCGGAGAAGGTGAATCGGGCGACGTTCAAGGGTGGCTACTCAATCTGACACCCGGGCGACGGACACCACGTTCTTGAGTCTATCGATACGCTGCAGAATTTTGGATAGCGAACCGAGATCCGGCACTTCCACGCGCAGACGCATAGTCGCAAAATGGGTCTGCTTGTTCGTCTGTGTGTTGATCGTCAGGACATTGATCCTGGCGTTGGCGAACAGGCTGGTGATATCGCGCAACAGCCCCTGGCGATCATACGCTTCTATCGCCACATCCACTTCATAGTTGTCCTCGGCCGATTCACCCCATTCGATTTCAACAACGCGAACGGAAACACTTTCCTGCAGCTTGACCAACTTTGCGCAGTCGGCACGGTGGACGCTCACTCCCCTGGCTTTGGTGACGTAACCGACTATTGCATCGCCGGGCAGCGGCTTGCAGCAGCCGGCCATGTGCGTATGAAGATTGCCAACGCCGCGCACGGCGACATGGTTGCGATGGCTATTGCCCAACACGGCATGCAGGCGCACGTGGCGCTCAGGCGCCCTGTTCAGCAGCCCTTGCGCGACATTCAACACCTGGGCGGAGGTCAGGTCGCCCGCGCCGACTGCGGCGAACATATCCTCCACCGTATTCAACTGCAACTTCCTGGCAATACGCTGATAGTCGACACTGGTCAGCGCCAGGCGTTTGAATTCCTTTTCCAACAGGTGGCGACCGGAGTCGATATTGTCCTCTCTTGCCTGCGACTTGAACCAGTACTGGACTTTGGCCCTGGCGCGCGATGTTTTCAGATACCCGAGGCCCGGTTGCAGCCAGTCGCGCCTTGGCCGCGCCTCACCGCTGGTCAATATCTCAACCCTCTCACCCGTCTGCAGCTGATACGTCAGCGGAACGATGGAGCCATTCACTTTTGCGCCGCGACAGCGGTGGCCAATCTCTGTATGCACGTGGTAGGCGAAATCCAGCGGCGTGGCGCCGTACGCCAGATTGACCACATCGCCATCGGGTGTGAACGCGTACACCCTGTCCTGCGCGACACTGAAACTGAATTGCTCGGCGACACCGCGCGCGTCGCCGGTCTCCTCGTGCCAATCGAGTACCTGACGCAACCAGGCGATTTTCTCTTCATAGGTACTGGCTAACCCGCTTTCCGCGTCCGAGCCCTTGTAGCGCCAGTGGGCACATACCCCCAGCTCGGCCTCGTTGTCCATGTTTTCAGTGCGTATCTGCACCTCCAGCGCCTTGCCTTCGGGCCCGACCACGGCAGTATGCAGGGAGCGATAGCCGTTCTCCTTGGGGTTGGCAATGTAATCGTCGAATTCGTTGGGGATATTGCGCCACAGGCTGTGCACCAGACCCAGCGTGGCGTAGCAGTCCTTGATTTCCGGCACGAGGATGCGGACAGCACGAATGTCATAGACCTGCGAAAAGCCGATGCCCTTGCGCTGCATTTTTCGCCAGATACTGTAAATATGCTTGGCACGCCCGACAATTTTGAACTGCAAGCCAGCCCGGCGCAGCACTTCCGTGAGTTCTTCCGTCACTTTCGCAATGAAACGATCCCGCTCCAGGCGCTTGCCATCCAGCAGGCGAGCAATCTTGCGATAGGATTCCGCGTAGGTATAGCGGAAGGAGAGATCCTCCAGCTCCCACTTCAAATGGCCGATACCGAGCCGGTGTGCCAGCGGTGCGTAGACGTCAAACACTTCCTGGCCGATCTGACGCCTGCGCTCTTCATCCTCCTTCACCGAGCGAATCGCGCAGGTGCGCTCCGCCAGCTTTATCAGCGCCACGCGCACGTCATCGACGAGGTGGTCACGGCATCGCCAAACTGCGTTCGCACCTGCTCCGCGTCAAGCCTGCCTTCGCGTACCGCGCGGTAGAGAACACCGGCCAGCAGGCAGTCCAGGTCAACATGCAAATCCGCGAGGATAATCGAGATATCGAGACCTGCGACCAGGCAATTGGACTCACGCGCCCAGTCGCCTGCGTCTGCTGCCGGCAGTTGCTGCGCCTCTCGCACCAACTCGCATGCCTGCAGGAGGCGCGCGCTGTCAGCGCCTTCCAGCACCAGTGGCAACTGAGCCAGCCACTGTTCAAGATCGATTGCGCCCTGGGCGTCGATCAGGGTTTGTTGACGAACCTGAACCATGGCGACAGAGTCCCCTAGGCGCCCGAAAACACGCCGGTAGAAAGATAGCGATCACCGCGATCGCAGATAATTGCCACTATGACCGCGTTTTCTACCTCGCCGGACACGCGCAGCGCGCCGGCAACGGCACCACCGGAGGAGACGCCGCAAAAAATTCCTTCACGTGATGCCAACGCGCGCATGGTCTGCTCCGATTCCGCCTGGGAAATATCCATCACGCGATCGACGCGCGACGCCTGGTATATTTTGGGCATGTAGGCTGCAGGCCAGCGCCGGATACCGGGGATGCTGGAACCTTCGAGCGGTTGCAAACCAACAACCTGGATTGCGGGATTCTGCTGCTTCAGGTAGGCGGAACACCCCATGATAGTGCCAGTGGTACCCATCGAGCTGACCAGATGCGTGATCGTACCTGCGGTCTGCTGCCAGATTTCTGGCCCGGTACCCACCAGGTGCGCGCGGGGATTATCGGGATTGCCGAACTGATCCAGCACTTTGCCCTCGCCATTCGCCTGCATCTGCAACGCGAGGTCGCGAGCACCCTCCATACCCTCGTCTTTCGATACTTCCACCAGCCGCGCACCGTAAGCGGACATCGCCTGCTTGCGTTCCAGGCTCATATGGGATGGCATGATCAGGATCAGGTTGTAACCGCGTATTGCCGCGGCCATGGCCAGTGCAATACCGGTATTGCCACTGGTGGCCTCTATCAGTGTATCGCCCGGCTGTATCTCGCCCCGCGCCTCGGCCTGCGCAATCATACTGAGCGCGGGCCTGTCCTTGACGGAGCCGGCCGGGTTGTTCCCCTCTAGCTTGGCGAGGATCGTATTGCTGCTGGCTCCAGGCAGGCGTTGCAGGCGCACCAGAGGCGTATTGCCAATGCATGCTTCGATAGTGGGATATTCAGGCATAGAAAAACTACCGCGAATCGAAATTCGGATTATATCGACATTGCAACGGCTGAGGCCACGTCGAATTGGGATGAACTGCGCATCTGTGGATCATCAAGCCCGTCATCATCAAGCGAGCACGGCGAACGCCACGACGTAGTCCATTTCATCGGCCAGGCTCAACACCACCCGCACCCCGCCGCGCTCCAACGCCACAGATTGCGCCCCTCCGCTCAGTCGCACCAGCGGCGCGCCATTCGTGTCGTGTTCGATCTGGATGTCCTGCCAACTGACGCCGCGACCAATACCCGTACCCAGCGACTTGGCAATCGCCTCCTTGGCGGCAAAGCGCTTGGCCAACAGGCGAATGGGTTGCTTGCTGGCCTGGTACTCCGTCTGTTCCTGCGGCGTGAGGATACGGCGCACGAAACGGTCACCCAGGCGCGCCACCACATCCTCGATACGTGCAACCATAAGAATGTCGGTGCCGACCGCAATCACGGCGACTCTCCCGGCAAAGGTGCATCCTGGTTTGCCATCTGCGTTGCTATGTGCGGCGCGCCCTGTGCTCCCGTAGCAGGGCGTTCGTGCACGGTTGTTCCGCGCGCGCGAACAAACAACTCTCGACTGCGCAGCGGGGCTTCACCCAGATGCTCCGCAAGCGCCTCGCGCAGCAAGCGCTTGGCGGCCGCGCGAGCCTGGCCACCAAACTCGCCGGAGGCCATCGCCAGTAATTCAGCGCCGCCGTACACCGCGCGCGCGCTCTCCGCTATCCCGCTACTCTCAACCAGACCCAACCCCGGCTGATAACAGTACACCCGTGTTGGCAGTATGGGCTGGCCGCTGGCGCCGTCCGCTGCAAGATCGAAGCTGTACCCCAACTCATCCAGCAGTCGGTATTCAAACTGCCGCAATACAGTATCAACCGCAGTGGCGTCAGTGAGCGCTTTCAGCGCCTGATCATAGGCCGAGAACAATGCAGGGTGTGCATCGTTGCGGTGCAGCAATCGCACCAGTAGCTCGTTCATATACATACCGCAGAATACGCGCTCCCGGCACAACGCAAATCCACCGGCGATGGATTCCGCAGCCACCAGCGTTTTCAACTCCGTGCGCCCGGAAAAGGAAAGCAGCAAAGGAATGAAGGGCTGTAGCAGGGCTGCGCTGCTCCCCCGGCGGGATTGCCTGCGCATGCCGCGGGCAACCACGCCGATACGGCCATACTCTGCGGTAAACACGTCGAGCAACGCGCTGCTGTCGCGGTAGGGACGACTGTGGATAATGTAAGCAGGTTGCAAGTTTACGCGCACGGTGGGCACCTATTCCTTGCGATCATCGTATCCGAGGCTGCGCAGGGCCCTTTCATCATCCGACCAACCGGACTTGACCTTGACCCACAGCCGCAACATCACCTTGCTGTCAAACAGCGATTCCATGTCACGCCGTGCATCCGATCCGATGGCCCGCAGGCGCGCACCCTTTTCGCCAATCAGTATCTTCTTCTGGCCCTGGCGTTCAACAAATATGAGGGCAGCGATATGCAGGATTTCACCGTCCTGGGCAAATTCCTCTATCTGCACCGTGATGGCGTAGGGCAGCTCATCACCCAACTGGCGCATGATTTTCTCACGGACGATTTCCGCCGCGAGAAATCGTTGGCTGCGATCGGTGATCTGGTCTTCGGGAAAGAAGTAGTCCTGTTCCGGCAGGAACTGCAGAATCTGCTGCTCCAGCGCGTCGACATTGTGCTGACGCAGCGCGGAGACCGGGAGTATCGCGGCAAAATCGGCCTTGCCTGAGAGCAGCTGCAGGTGTGGCAGCAGATCCTCCTTATCAGCCAGCAAGTCGACCTTATTGACCACCAGCAGGGTCGGCAAGCCGGACCGCTGTATCTGCGCCAGTACGTTGGCATCCTCGGGAGTCCAGGCCGTGCGATCCACCACGAAAGCAATGACATCCACATCGCGGATTGCGGCACTCGCCGCCCTGTTCATGAAGCGGTTGATTGCCTTTTCCGCTTCGATGTGCAGACCTGGCGTATCGACAAATATGATCTGGTGATTGTCCGCAGTCTTGATCCCGAGCACCTGGTGTCGTGTGGTCTGCGGTTTACGTGAGGTGATGCTGATCTTTTGGCCCAGGATATGGTTCAGCAGGGTCGATTTGCCGACATTGGGTCGCCCGACGATAGCAACGTAGCCGCAACGCCGTGGCGCGTTAGTGGGCATGCTGTGACAATCGTTCCAGCGCGGACATCGCGGCGCACTGCTCGGCTTTGCGGCGACTGGCACCCGTGCCTTCGACCACCAGCTGTGGCTTGCTCAGGCGACAGGCCACATTAAACTGCTGGGTATGATCTTCGCCTTTGACACCGAGTAATTCATACTCAGGCAACGGGCAGTTACGGCCCTGTAAGAACTCCTGCAGCAGGGTTTTGGCATCTTTGTCCAGTGTGGCGAGCGCAAGATCCTGCAATCGGGAGTCCATCCAGGGCAGGACAGTAGCCCTGCACTGCGCTACATCGCTGTCCAATAAAATTGCGCCTACTACTGCCTCAAGGGCATCCGCCAGTATTGAACCGCGCCGGTGCCCACCACTCTTGCGTTCTCCTGGGCCAAGCACCAGATTGTCACCGAGGTTCAGTTCCCGCGCCACTTCCGCAAGCGTGTCACCCTTCACCAGGGACGCGCGCATCCGGCTCAGCTCGCCCTCCCGGGCAGCAGGGAAGCGCAGGTACAACGCCTCGGCGACAATATGGTTAAGAATAGAGTCGCCGAGAAATTCCAGTCGCTCGTTGTTGTGGCTACCGGCACTGCAATGGGTGAGCGCCAGCTGCAGCAGTTCCGGATTACCGAACTGGTAACCGAGGGCCTTCTGCAGGCGCGAGAGTTTTCGCATACGCTATTTTTTGGTGACGGGTGGCGCAGTAAGCGGATTGGGATTACCTACCTGGTAGAGCAGGTCATCAAACTTCAATACTGAGTCGATTCGCCACATGACAGGCAAGCGTACCTCGTAATTGGCATCGATAAACGTATTGCCGCTCTTGATGTATACCTCCACGTCCTTGGGATCGAGCAGATAGATCTGGTTGGTATTGAATATGTTGGAAAGTTTACGCCGGATATCTGCGGGACTTGCTTCGGTATTATCGGGATCCATCGCGATGCGAGCGATGATGTCCTTCACGCTGAGGTATTCAATATACGGGGGCACCATGCGAATGATGTTCATCGCAAAAAACCCCAACATCAGCAATATGCACAAAATGCCCACCAACGACATACCCGATTGATTCCGGCGCGCGCTCATACCACTCTTCCCTCCTGCTGTACTGGTAATCACTTGATAACGCCGACACGATCAAAGCTGGGGATGCTCAAAAAGGTGGCCCAATGCATCCAGACCGCGAAGGCTTTGCCTACTATATCCCGTTCCGGCACCTGGCCCCACACGCGACTGTCACTGCTGTTATCGCGGTTATCGCCCATCATGAAATAATGACCGGGCTTAACCACCACTGTAAAGTCAGGGGAAGGCCGCAAGGTGTCAACTTGCATGATATGACCCTCATCTGTGAGCAATTCCTCGTCAATGCGGTACCGGGGGTCCAGTGCCAGCTCATCCGCAGGCTGACGTACGAGCTTCTCACCATTCAAATACAACTGCTTGTCACGATAGCTCACCGTATCGCCTGGCAGACCTATGACGCGCTTGATGAAATAGGTATCGTTCATATGCGGTGGGAAAAACACCATGACATCGCCTCGCTGGGGCTCGTTTAATGGCAGCACCTTCGTCCTGATGACCGGCAGTCGAATACCGTATGTGAATTTGTTAACCAAAATATAGTCGCCGACCAACAGTGTGGGCTCCATCGATGACGAGGGAATCTGGAACGGCTCCACGAGAAAGGAACGCAGTACGAACACGATGAACAGGACCGGAAAAAACGATCTGGCGTACTCAACCACCACGGGCTCACGGGCCTTTTCGGCAATCTTTGCTTGATAGTTGCCGGCATCCGCGCTGCCCTCGCTCGCCCACTGGGGGTATTGGCGCTGCAATTCACTCTGCATGCGCTTTCTACCCGGTGCTAGAAACAGCGCATCCAATAGCCAAACCAGTCCGCTGACAAACACCAGACCAACCAGTATCAGGGGAAAATCCACGGTTATTCCATTCACGTATTATCCATCCACCTTGAGAACCGCTAAAAATGCAGACTGGGGAATTTCCACCCGCCCCACTTGTTTCATGCGCTTTTTGCCCGCCTTCTGCTTGTCCAGCAATTTGCGCTTGCGACTGACATCGCCACCGTAACATTTTGCGGTGACGTTGTTGCGCAGGGCCTTCACCGTCTGTCGCGCGACGATCTTGCCGCCCACCGCGGACTGTATCGCCACATCGAACATCTGTCGCGGAATCAGTTCCTTCATTTTTTCGGTCAGCACGCGGCCTCTGTACTGCACCTGGTCACGGTGCACGATAATCGCGAGCGCGTCGACACGCTCGCCATTGATCAGCACGTCCAGACGCGACAGGCTGGCAGCCTGGAAGCGTTCAAAACTGTAGTCCAGTGACGCGTACCCGCGGCTCACCGACTTCAGGCGGTCAAAGAAATCCAGCACCACTTCGGCCATCGGGATATCGTAAACCACGGAGACCTGCGCGCCGAGGAACTGCATCTCACGCTGCACGCCACGCTTGTCCACGCACAGCGTAATCACATTGCCCAGGTGTTCCTGCGGCACCAGGATGTTGCAACGCGCGATGGGCTCGCGCATCTCCTCGATATCCGCAACATCGGGCAGCGAGGAGGGGTTGTCCACTTGAATGACTTCACCGTTCTTCTTCACGACCTCGTAAATAACAGTAGGCGCCGTGGTGATGAGATCCAGATCATACTCGCGCTCGAGACGCTCCTGGACAATCTCCATGTGCAACATGCCGAGAAAGCCGCAGCGAAACCCAAAGCCCAGGGCGTCGGAGGTCTCCGGTTCATACTGCAATGAGGCGTCGTTCAGTGTCAGCTTGGCCAAAGCGTCGCGAAAATCCTCATAATCGTCGGAGGAGATGGTAAAAATGCCCGCGTACACCTGCGGCTTGACGCGCTTGAAGCCCGGCAGGGCTGCAACGGTGAGGTCCTTGGCATGGATCAGCGTGTCGCCGACGGGCGCGCCGTGAATGTCCTTGATACCCGCAACGACAAAGCCGACCTCCCCCGCCTGCAGGACGTCCTGCTCGACCCGCTTGGGGGTGAATATGCCAAGGCTGTCGACCTGCTGTGTCTTGCCAACGGATTTGGCGACGATTTTGTCGCGCTTGCGCAATACTCCCTGCTTCACCCGCACCAGCGACACCACACCCAGGTAGTTATCAAACCAGGAGTCGATGATCAGCGCCTGCAGCGGCGCGTCCCTGTCACCCTCGGGCGGCGGAATGTGCTCGACCAGATATTCCAGCGCATCCTCGATGCCCATGCCGGATTTCGCACTCACCAGGCAAGCTTCGCTGGCATTGATGCCGATAATCTCTTCAATCTCGCGCTTGACCTTATCCGGATCGGCCTGTGGCAAATCCATCTTGTTCAGGATCGGCAGCACTTCCAGACCCTGCTCAATCGCGGTATAGCAGTTGGCCACGGACTGGGCTTCGACACCCTGCCCGGCGTCCACCACCAGCAATGCGCCTTCGCAGGCCGCCAGCGATCGGGACACCTCGTAGGAGAAGTCCACGTGCCCCGGTGTATCGATGAAATTCAACTGGTAGGTTTGGCCGTCGCGCGCATGGTAATCGAGCGTTACGCTCTGCGCCTTGATGGTGATGCCGCGCTCGCGTTCGATATCCATGGAATCGAGCACCTGCTCATCCATTTCGCGCGCGCTCAGTCCGCCGCAGTGCTGGATGAAGCGATCCGCGAGCGTGGATTTGCCGTGATCGATATGCGCGATGATGGAAAAGTTACGGATGTGTCGAAGATCGCTCACGATTATTCTGGCTCGAATGGCGCTGCACTGGGCCAGACCCAGCGCCCGTCCTCAGGATTTAAAAAACGCGCGATTGTACCCCAATGGGGCTACAACCGCCATGTCGTTCAGTCCTGTCGTTACGCGCGTATCGGACAGTCATGGTTGCCGCGATACACCGCAGCGGACCAGGCGTTACTCGGGCAGTTTGAGACCGATAAACAAAGGTGAGCCGTCGCGAATCAGGCGCAGAGGTACCGAACTGCCACCTTTCAACGCACTGACAGCCTTCTCAAACGCGTCAACGGATTTTATCGGGCTGGTGTCAATCAGGGTGATGACATCACCCACCCGAATGCCGGCCTTGGCCGCCACCGAGTCAGGGGTGATATCGCGCACCACGACACCACCGTTGATCCCGAAGCGCTCGAGACTCTCTGCTGGCAGGGTCTCGACCGCGACACCGAGGCGACCACCGGCTTTGCCCGCCGATTTGCCCGATGCGAGCGAGTAGCTCTGATCCGCATCAAGTCCACCCACCTCTACGGTCAGTGTCGTTGGTTCCCGGTCGCGCACGATCTCTACCTCCACCCTGGATCCCGGCGCGACCAAACCGACAACATGCGGCAGATCTGCAGAGGTTGGTATCTCCTTGCCGTCGAACCGAACTATGACATCCCCGCTGCGCAAGCCACCTTTACCGGCCGGGCTGTCTGCGGACACTTCCGCCACGAGTGCGCCGCCCGGGCGCTTCAGCCCAAAGGACTCAGCCAGGTTCTTGTCCACGTCCTGTATCGTGACGCCCAACCAGCCGCGCGTGACGCGACCATTCTCTTTCAATTGCTCAACCACATTGCGTGCCACCGAGGCAGGAATGGCGAACGACAGGCCAATCGAGCCGCCGCTGCGGGTAAATATTTGCGAGTTGACACCGATCACCTCACCGGCGAGGTTGAATAACGGGCCGCCTGAATTGCCGGGGTTGATCGCCACGTCAGTTTGTATGAACGGCACGTAGTTCTCGTTCTTCTCCGTGGGCAGGCTGCGGCCTTTCGCACTGACGATTCCGGCGGAGACTGAATAATCGAGACCGAAAGGAGAGCCAATCGCCAACACCCATTCACCCACTTCCAGGTCGTCATCGGCCGCAAGCTTGAGTGTCGGCAAGTCGGAGGCATCTATGCGCAGTAACGCCAGGTCAGAACGCGGATCAGTGCCTATGATCTCAGCGTCAAACTCGCGGCGGTCGCTCATGCGCACAATCACGCTGTCGGCGCCGTCCACCACATGGTTATTCGTAAGGACGTAACCGTCCTCGGAGATAATGAAGCCTGAACCCAATCCCATGCGCTCCTGTTCCGATGGCGGGGCGCCCCTGAATTCGAAGAAACGCCGCAGTTCCTCGGGTATTTCCTCCGGCCCGGGCTGCTGAGGGCCGCCCTGGTCCGCATGTTGTTCCACGATGATCTTCACGACAGCGGGAGAATTGTCGCGCACGATCTGCTGAAAGTCGGGTAGCGTTGCCGCGAGAGCCAGGCGCGAACCCCACAGTGTAATTACCAGCACAACAAAGCCGAACAAACGCATTTTGGTTTTCATACAGTCAATCCAATGGAGTAAAGAGGAAATTGCAACAATAAAACTTACAGCAAGGTCACGGGGCTCACAGGCGGTGCAATCACGCGCAAAAGCACGGGCTGGAAAGCCGGATCGCGGCGATGGCGTGTACCGTGCCAACGAACGAGCGCAAAGCCAAATGCGAGACCGACCGCCGCACCGCAGACGGCCAACAGATCCTCATTGCCAGACAGCAAGTTGACCGCCGACAGGGCGCCGACGAGCATGGCTACAAGAGGCATAACATAGGCTATCAGCGATCCGCGCAGGATGACTTCTTCGGGAATGCTGATCAACACCTGATCATCGACTTTGTAATGGTCGATGGAGTGTTCTCCCGGCAAGACACGAATATAGCCGCGTTTTCCCTCTGAGATGCGATGGAGCAGGCCGTGGCCACAGCCCTTTTGTGCGGCACAGGTGCCACACGTACTGCGCCTGATGGTCTCGACCCAGACACCATCGTCTTCGAGGCCCACTACCCGACCACTCTCTGTCAGCATATTACTGCTCCCACCGCACTGAGTCCGCCACCATGCGGGCAGTATTCACCGGCACTTCTCCTATGACTGTTACCAACACCGGCTCACCGGCAAGATTCCTGCCTCGCGTATAGGTCATGGTACCCCCCTGCCGAACCAGGCCCTCTCCCGGGACAAGCTCCGCGCTGATATCCTCGAGAAATACAGAGAACACAGCCAGGCCATCAGTATAGGTTCTGCGTCCATTGTTACCAAGCGCGACATCCGTTGGAGCAAATCCGTGCGGCAGCCATGCAACACTCCAGGGGCGCGCGACTGATGTGTCGCTGACAGTCTCATCCGGCTCAGGGTGCAGGGCCTTGTGAACTACCGGGCTGTTAATCGTCGCAGGAATCACATCAGAGTACGACACATGTGCGAACTGCATTGTTTCCAGTGTCCTTTTACCGTGATGGATGGTCTGCGATTTGAGCAACAACCCCGTTTCCTCATCGAGCGCCATCACATAGCCGAATCGATACATATCACGTGGTTGGATGACAATACGCACCGCATTGCGCCCGGCCACCAGCTCATCGCCAGCGACACTGAAGCGATACTGCTCGGCGATCCCGCAACGATCAGCCTCCGACAAGGATTCGAGGCGCAGTATCTGGTCTCCGGGATGAACACATTTTAACGGGTGTGCGATACGTTCCACCTGCGCGCCCTGGCCCGTCAGTTCGGTAAGGCGTTCGAAACTGTTGCCCTCGTCTACCGAGTGTGTGATCAGCATCACCTGCATGTCATCGTCGCGCTGCAGAGTCACCACACCCTGATAACTGATCTGTCGCAAACTTCTCGACATCTTGTCCAGCCACTCCAGGGCTACAGCGTCTCCCTCGGGACAATCATTCGCTTCCGCCCCGGCCATGGCACCAACCGATGTGAGCAGCGCGAACCAAACGACCAACTGGAGCTGGTGCAGACTCTGGAATCGATGGGGCGACACCGTATACAAACCTACTCGCGGATCTCTGGAACACGGACGAACGGTATCACCCCTGCGGCGAATTGAGCGCTGCCTGCTCTGCGTGCTCCTGCATGTATCTGCGCAGGCGTTGTTGCGCCAGATCATCATAGGGGTTGGACGTCGCTGACTGCCTGAGCGGAATGGCCTGCATGCGAAGTTCGCCTGCATGGGTGCCCCCACGCTGTTCAGCAGCCCCACCGGCGAGGGATCCGCGGCAACCGACCGGTCGGATTCGAAGGTGTTCGCGCCAAGTCCGGCGATCTGCTGCCCGCCGATGACCACGGTAACGGCGACGGATGCCGCCACACCGAAACTGATCAGGGGCCGCATCAGGTGCTGCTTGAATCCTGTGAGTGACAGGGGGGAATTCGCCGATGGCGATGCTGCCAAAGCTGACTGCACACGCCTGGATATATCCCAGTCGCAATATGCCAGTTGTTCACCATGCACGGCATGGTTTGCGAGGTTGTAGCGCAACCATGATTCTCGCAACTGAGGGTCGCTGTTCAATTGCGACAATACGCGCTCCAACTCCAGTTCATTGGCTGCATCATCCATCAGAGCGGAAAGTGATTCACCCATGCTTTCGTTCATAATTGACACCCTTCCCACTCGCTAACGGAGTTTATGGGGCTGACCCCACTTTATTAACAGTTCCACAATGCACTGGTCCCGAGACGATCCAGGTTACGGGCTCACTCTTCTCCATGCATGTGCTGAACGACCAACGCATCGATCGCTTCCCGTGCCCTGAATATCCGCGAGCGCACAGTGCCAACCGGGCATGCCATGATTTCGGCAATTTCCTCATAACTGAGTCCATCGAATTCGCGCAACGTTATCGCTGTTCGAAGGTCCTCGGGCAAAGCACCTATTGCACCATCAACCACAGCTTTCAGCTCTGCACCAAACAACGCGTTTTCAGGGTTTTCGATCTCGCGCAAGCCACCGCCCGTTTCGAAGTATTCCGCATCCTCGAGTTCAACATCCGAACCAGGAGGCCTGCGCGAACGCGAAACCAGATAATTTTTGGCCGTATTGATGGCGATGCGATACAGCCAGGTATAAAAAGCACTCTCCCCCCTGAAATTGGGTAACGCTCTGTACGCCTTGATGAACGCTTCCTGTGCCACATCCTGCACTTCGTCCCTATCGCGCACATAACGGCTGATCAGGGCAAAAATCTTGTGCTGGTACTTCAACACCAACAGGTCGAAGGCCCTCGAATCACCCTTTTGCACCTTGGCGACAAGCTGCTGGTCCGTCACCACGGTTGTCACGTCTGGCTGCCCATCCTGGTAGCGGACGTCACCCTGCCGATTGTTAAAACCCACTGCCGTGATTGACAACAGAAGCCCCGCTTAGTTCGCGCTGCCTGTCGCGCACGCGCCTTAAGAAGCTCCCGCGGCGAAAAAGTTCCGTTGCGGATTGTTATCTTATTCCCCACGAGGTCGTATATACTCCGCTGCAACGCCACTAACCGAAGCTAAGTCTTTGAGACGCATCATATATTTCGCTATCCAAAGCAGCAAGCGCTAAGCTGCATGGCCACGACCTTCCAACACGATGTACTGGTGATCGGCAGCGGAGCAGCCGGTCTTAGCGTCGCGCTGCGACTTCCAGGCAATTGCCGCATTGCGCTACTTTCCAAAGCGGACTTGAACCAGGGCTCCACGTATTGGGCGCAGGGTGGCATGGCGGCCGTCCTGCATAATCGCGATACAGTGGATTCACATGTCGCCGATACGCTTGCGGCAGGTGCCGGCCTCTGCCGCCGGGACGCTGTCGAATTTACAGTGAGCAATAGTCGGCGCTGTGTTGAGTGGCTGGTGGAACAGGGCGTTGATTTTGATTTGCGCGAGGACGTCAGCAGCGCTCGTGATCGCGAATTCCACCTTACGATGGAGGGTGGCCACAGCCACCGACGCATCATACACGCGGCTGATCGCACCGGTCGCGCAATCTCCGAGGTGCTCACCGAGCGCGCGATTGCAGCGGGCAACATCGAGATTTTCACCCACCGCATGGCGGTAGACCTCGTCGTCAGCGAAGGCCGCTGCCAGGGCGCCTACATACTCGACCAGCGCAGCGGGCGTGTAGATTTGTTCCAGGCGTCGGCCGTGGTCCTGGCCACCGGTGGTGCGAGCAAGGCCTACCTTTATACCAGTAATCCCGACGGCGCCAGCGGCGACGGTATTGCGATGGCATGGCGCGCCGGATGCCGCGTGGCAAATCTGGAATTCAATCAGTTTCATCCCACCTGCCTGTACCACCCGAAGGCGAAATCTTTCCTCATCACCGAGGCGATTCGCGGCGAGGGCGGCCGGTTGCTGTTGCCGGACGGACAGCGCTTCATGCAAAATTTCGATGAACGCGGCGAGCTGGCGCCGCGCGATGTCGTGGCGCGCGCGATCGACCATGAAATGAAACGCCTGGGAGCCGATTGCGTATTTCTCGACATATCCCATAAGCCCCGCGATTTCCTGCAAAAGCCATTTTCCCCACCATCATGGCGCAGTGCGAGGAGTTCGGCATCGACATCAGTGCTGAACCCATCCCGGTGGTCCCAGCCGCGCACTACACTTGTGGCGGAATTATTGTCGACCAGCACAGTCACACCGATATCCCGGGATTGTACGCCGTGGGAGAAGCCTCCTGCACGGGACTGCACGGCGCCAACCGCATGGCGAGTAATTCACTGCTCGAATGTATCGTGTACGCCGAATCCGCAGCCAACCACATCGCAGGCAATCTGGCGTCGACGCCGGCGCCCACTGCCGCCACGCCCTGGGATGAAAGCCAGGTGACCGACTCAGACGAGGATGTCGTCATTTCCCACAACTGGGACGAGTTGCGTCGCTTCATGTGGGATTACGTGGGCATCGTGCGCACCAACAAGCGCCTGCAGCGCGCGCTGCACCGCGTGCAGTTGCTGCAAACGGAGATCGCGGAGTACTACGGCAACTACAAAGTCGGCAACGATTTACTGGAATTGCGCAACCTGGCCATGGTCGCCGAGCTGATGATCCGGTGTGCGATAGCACGCAAGGAAAGCCGCGGACTGCATTACACACTGGACTATCCGGAGTTGCTGCCCGAGGCGGCCACAGCCACACGTTTCCGCGTTGAGCGGCGCTGTCGAGGTTCCGGCGAGTTGCTGCGCCGGGCATCCATACGGCGTCCGCCTCGCACGGCCAGCCGGGCCACAACTGTAAACGCCTCGTTGAGCAGCTTAACTCAGCGCCAATCGCACGCGCAGTCGGCGCAGCTGGTCGGCAGGGGCGCTATCCGTATACAGCCAGAACTGGCCGCCGCTACCCGTGGCAGGTTCACTGAATGCCAGATAAATCACCCACGGCATCGCAGTACTGCGCCGGGTGGGAACGATCACCCGCTGACGAGCGCCCTGTTGCAAGGTCCACTGCCCCCGTCGCCAGCACAGCTGCGCACCCGCCATCGCATCGTGCCGCAGGCGCCACAACAGGCCTGCCGCCAGCGGTGTTAGCAGCAGGCATGACCCTGGATAGCCGCGAGCGTGTATTCCCCACAATGCACAGAGCGTCGCAATGCACAGCAGCAGCCAGAGCACCAATCGGCACCGTGATTTACCGATCCTGAACTGGAGTGTGGGCGAACTTGAGTATCTGGCTGACAATCCGGGCGTGCTCCTCATCGCCCGGTGGTTGGCGCTGCATCAGCCAGGCAAACAAATCCTGGTCCTCGCAGCGCATCAACTGCTGGAAGCAGTGGCGATCCGCTTCGTCTAGCAGCGCATAGCGCGTCGCCACGAAAGGCTCGAGGAGCAGATCGAGTTCCAACATGCCGCGTCGGGCGGCCCAACGCATGCGATTTAGTTCTTCGCGGTCAATCATGCCAGCAAATTCATCCGGGGCAGCCATCAGTTGCAGGCAGTATATCGCCTATTTGCTGCAGCGACGCACTTACGAGGAATGTGTCACTGAATGTCTCACACAGGTCAGCCAGACACCCGCATGGAAACATCCACTGCTGACAGCAGCGAGGACAGCGCCTATCATTGTCCCGCTAACAACGAGGTCATCGCGCGTGAAATGCTACTACACACTTTTGGAACAGGAGGCCCTGCTGCATATCACCGGGCCCGATACACTGAAATTCCTGCAGGGACAGACCACCTGCGATACACGCAAGGTCGACCCGCAACACGCGCTACCGGGAGCATTCTGTACGCCACAGGGCCGGGTTGTGTGCGATTTCCTGCTGTGCGAGCTAGCACAGGAACATTTTGCACTGCGGCTGCGCCGCGATATTCGCGTCAGCAGTGCGGCCGCGTTTGGCAAGTACATCATTTTTTCGAAAGCCAAAATCGACGCGGCCAGAGAAGACTGGATAGTAATCGGGGTCTGGGGCGCGGACGCGTCCAGAGCACTGGCAGAGATTTTTGGGGAACTGCCCGCCGGCCGCTTTGGCGCGCGTTGCGCGGACGATTTCGTGCTGGTGCAGACGGACGAGCTCGGAGAGCAATTCGAATGTTTCCTGCAACAGAGCAGCAGCGGCGCCTACCTGGCGCGCATGGAGACACTGATGAGCGCAGGCTCCGAGTCCGCATGGCAAGCCCTGCAAATCACCGGCGGTATCGCGCGCATCGAGGAGGCAACTGTCGGTGAGTTCGTGCCGCAAGTGCTGAACTACGATCTCACCGGCCACATCAGTTTCAAGAAGGGCTGCTATACCGGACAGGAAGTGATCGCGCGCCTGCATTATCGCGGCAAGTCCAAGCGGCGCGCGTACGCGACCGAGCTTGCCGGGCAGATCGAGTGCAAGGCAGGTGCCGATCTGGTTGACTCCGCGTCCGGACAAAACATCGGCAATGTCATCAACAGCTGCCACGTGCAGAACAAAACACTGGCACTGGTGGCCACGACTGCCGAGGGTGCCGGAAATGGCCTGCGCCTGGGTACTATCGACGGTCCGCCTGTCACCGTGCTGGACCTGCCTTACGCGGTTGAGACCGGCTGAAACAAGCGCTCTGCCGCAACCCGCGGCATGTGGACCTGAACCAGTAGTCTATGGACCAGCTAAAGGTAAGCGCTGGCTCGTCTACTGCTGGTTCAGGGCTGCGGCGGCAGGCGCCAATCGATGGGCGCTTCTCCCCTGCCCTGCAAATACTCATTCGCAGCGACAAAGTGACCGCAGCCAAAAAAACCCCGGTGCGCGCTGAGCGGTGAAGGATGGGGCGCCTTCAAAACGCAGTGGCGGTTGCCGTCGATAATCGCGCCCTTGCGCTGGGCATAGCTGCCCCACAACAGGAATACGACGCCTTCACGTTGTTCATTGATAATCTCGATGACCCTGTCGGTGAAGCGCTCCCAGCCCCTTCCCCTGGTGCGAAGCCGCGCGCGCGCATTCCACGGACAGCACGCTGTTCAGCAACAGGACCCCCTGGTCGGCCCAGGCGGTGAGGTGGCCGTGGGTGGGAATCGGCAGTCCCAGTTCAGCGTTCAGTTCCTTGTAGATATTCTGCAGTGACGGTGGCACATCGACTCCGGGTTTCACGGAAAAGCACAGGCCGTGCGCCTGCCCCTCACCGTGGTACGGGTCCTGTCCCAGAATGACCACCTTCACCTTGTGCAGCGGCGTGTGGCTGAAGGCGTTGAAGAATTCACTGCCGGCGGGAAAGATGCGCTTGCCCAGTTGCTTCTGAGCCACAAGGAATGCGCGCAGTTCGCGCATATAGGGCTGCTCAAATTCAGCCGCCAGTGGGCTGTACCAACTGGACTCAATATCCACCATCTTGCTATTGGTACTCATGCTGCGCTGCGGCTGAATCAGTTACAGGCCGCCATCAACACCACGCTTTCGTACACCGTGGCATCGTGGTACGGCCGCACCCACGCCAGCGGCTGCACCTGCGCAGTGGCGTCGGCGCTGACCGGCGCGGCAATGCGCTTGCTGCGCTGTTGTTTACCTGCGGAATCTCCATACACTTCAGCCAGTGGCGCCGCTGCAAACGCGGCTGAGCGCCGCTCGGCGCCGGCGTCCCCGTAGAGTGTCGTGCGCATGCGGGGGCGGCGTCCGGCGGCGCGAATCTGCGCCTCCATCAGCGCTGGCGCCCACTCCTGCCCGTGGCCGGAGCCTGCTGCGCGCGTGATGCTTTCATTCATCAGCGTGCCTCCGAGATCGTTGACCCCGGCTTCGAGGCAGGCGGCGACGCCGTCCCTGCCCATCTTCACCCAGGAGGCCTGGATATTATCGATCAGCCCGTGGAAAACCAGCCGCGCAACGGCGTGCATAAGCACCGCTTCGCGAAAGCTCGGACCGCGGCGCGCCTGGCCCTTCAGATACATTGGCGCTTCCATATGCACGAAAGGCAGCGGTACAAACTCCGTAAAGCCACCGGTGCGCTGCTGCAACGCCCGGATATGCAGCAGGTGGCTGGCCCAGTGTCGCGGCCTGTCGATATGTCCGTACATGATCGTGGCCGTGGTGCGCAATCCCGCCGCGTGCGCCGCCGCCATCACCTCCAGCCACTGTGCGGTGTTGAGCTTATCCGGGCACAGGCTGGCGCGAACCTCGTCGTGCAGGATTTCCGCCGCCGTCCCGGGCAGTGTGTTGAGTCCGGCCGCGCGCAAGCGGCGCAGAAATTCCGGCACGCTGATGCCTGAGGTTGCCGCGCCCTGCCACACTTCCAACGGCGAAAAGGCATGGATATGCATCCTAGGGGTGACAGTGCGCACCGTGTGCAGGATGTCGAGATAGGTCTGGCCGGTATAGTCGGGGTGGATGCCGCCCTGCATGCACACCTCGGTGGCGCCGCGTTCCCATGCCTCGCTGCAGCGCGCGGCAATATCCTCGCCGCTGATATCGTAGGGACGGCCGCGCAGGTTCTCGCTCTGCTTGCCCTTGGAAAATGCGCAGAACTGGCATTTGAAATAACAGACGTTGGTGTAATTGATATTGCGATTGACGACATAGCTCACCGTGTCGCCATTCACCGCCTCACGCAAGCGATTGGCCTCGGCCACCACATACGAAAAGTCGTGCCCGCGTACGTTGAACAGGCGTGTGACATCGGCCTCCGTCAACTCAGCGGTCGCCTGGCAGCGGCTGACGATCTCGCGTACGTCTGCACAAACCACGTCGGATTGCGGTGCGGCGGCCAACAGCTGCGCGTCAATCGCGGGCACCGGATGCTCCTCGCCGGGCACCCACTGGTCGCGGCGTACGAAACCCGCCGCGTCAGAGAGACGCAGGACTGCAGTGTGCACCGCGTTATCCAGCCAGCGTTTGCCATCACTGGCATAAGCCGGATACACGGTGAGTCGCTGTTCAAGAAACTTGCCGGCCGAGGCGGTTTCGCGCGCGAGGCGTTCAAGGTGTGGCCACGGCGCTTCCGGATTCACATAATCCGGTGTCAGCGGCGAGACCCCACCCCAGTCATTGATACCGGCCGCCAGCAATTGTGGCAATACGCCGGGGCTCAGGTTTGGCGGTGCCTGGATATTCATCTGCGACCCAAACACCAGGCGCGCGACGGCGATAGTCCACAGCAGCTCGTTCAGGTCCGGTTCAGGCGCAGCCGCCATCAGCGTGCCGGGCTTGGCGCGAAAATTCTGGATGATCACTTCCTGCAGGTGGCCATGGCGTTCATGCAGCTGACGCAGTGCGAGCAGCGCTTCGATGCGTTCGCGGCGCGTCTCGCCGATACCGATCAATATCCCCGAGGTGAAAGGCACCGCGGCCTGGCCCGCCAGTTCCATCGTGTGCAGGCGCCGCGCCGGTTCCTTGTCCGGCGAGCCGTAGTGCGGCATGCCTTTTTCGCACAGGCGCGGCGATGCGGATTCCAGCATAATGCCCATCGAGGCGCTCACTTGCCGCAGGCCGGCAATCTCCCCGGCATCCATGCAGCCGGCATTGATGTGCGGCAGCAGGCCTGTTTCCTCCAACACCCTTTGTGCGACGTGCTTTACATACTCCAGCGTACTGGAAAACCCATCTCATCCAGCGCGCGCCGCGCGGCGCTGTAGCGCAGCTCTGGCTTCTCACCGAGCGTAAACAGCGCTTCCTGGCAGCCCATGTCCGCGCCCTGGCGGCACAGCGCAAGTACGTCCTCCACCGGCATATAGGGCTGGTCAATCTTCTTCGGTGTGCGCGCGAAGGTACAGTAGTGACACACGTCCCGACACAAATGCGTCAGCGGAATGAAGACCTTGCGCGAATAGGTGACCACATTGCGGTGGCCGCGATCGCGCAGCACGGCAGCGACGTCTACCAGCGCCGCTGTATCCTCGCAATCCGCCAGCGACAATGCCTGCTGCTCGCTGGGAAGGTTGCCGTGCAGGAGATGCGCGCGCAATGTGTGCCAATTGGACATCAGTTAAACGTTCCTCTATCTATTCCTTCGACACCTGCGAGGCCTTCGACGCCTTCAACGCCTTCAACGCCTTCAACACTACCAGAACTGTCTATCATCGTGGCCAGCGCGAGTGCAATACGCGCACCCAGTTCGGTAGCGTATAACAGCGCGGCGGTATGACTGTTCGGTCTCAACGGCAGCCGATCCATCACATACGCCAAATCCGCCGGTTCATCCACATCCACCATGATGCCCAGGCGTTGCAGTATCCGGGCGCGGATGCCGGCGCTGTCGGCACTGGCTGCATGTGCTGCGCAGCTGTCGGGCCCGAAACAGAAGCGCGGCATCGCGCCCGCGGCAAAGGCCAGCAGGTTGGTGCCCGTGCCCTGCCGATCACAGCCGATGACCAGCCCATCCAACTCGCGCTGGGCTGCGAGCACTGCACTGATGTCATCGTGCGCCAACAACGGCAGATCGCAGTGCAGCACCAGCAAGGGTTCGTTACTACTGGCGGTCAGGCGCTCACTGGCGCATTGCATCAGGTTATTGAGGCCGCTGCATGCCAGCGCGCGCTCCGACCAGCAGTCAGCGCCGTACTTGTGCGCCAACAATTCGGCGCCCGGATCATCCGACACCAACGTAATGCGCGATAACTCCGCATGACCTGCGAGCACGGCCAGCACATCCTCGGCCATCGCCTGTGCCAATGCGCGACGCTCCGACGGGCGCAACAGCCCGCCGAGGCGCGTCTTCGCCTGCACCAGGTCCTTCAGCGGCAGCAGTGCCTGCGCCATGTGCGTCAGGCTCCGGCCAATGCCGGGGTAAAGCGCGCCAGGCGCTGTTTGGCTCCCGCTTTTCATAACGGTAGCGGTCACGGCAACCTCCACACCCAATGCGGTGATATCGCCCGCCAGTGTAGCGTCACTCTCGTCGATCACGAAATAGTTGAGCAGCCCGGGATAGTGCCGGCAGTAGTGTTGCGCCACGCCCAGTGAAGTGACCGGCATCGCCATTTCCGCCATCATTTTGGCAGTGGGGCCCTTGATCGCCATACCCGCCACAATGGGTGACACCAACACCACGGGCGCCACATGGTCGCGCAGCAGCGCTTTCCGCCGCATACCCGGGACCTGCAGGATGGGGTCAATGCTGACGAAGGGGTTGGAGGGACACACGACAATCGCTGCAACCGTACCCGAGTTCAAAAGCCGCAGGATGTTTTCATTGGGCTGCGCCTGCGCGATACCCTCGAAGCTGAATCCCGTGACCGCAGGTGCGCACTGCTCTTTCACGAAATAATGCTGGAACGGCAGGTCACGCCCGTGGCAGTGCACGATGGTGCGCACCGGCGCGTCACTCATCGGGTGGACATGGCTGGCGATACCCAGCTGCCGCCTTAGCAGGTCCGTCACCTCTATAAGGCCAGCGCCGCCTGACAGCAGGCCTGTGCGCCGTAAATGGGTGGCGAGGTCCCTGTCGCCGAGGCGAAACCAGGTATCGCCGCCGAGGCGCTGCAGCGCATCCATGACATGCCAGCTCTCGCCCTCCAGTCCCCAGCCCTGCGCAGCATTCGCGTTGCCCGAAAGCGTGTACAACAGCGTGTCGATATCGGGACTGATGTGCAGTCCCAGATGCTGGAAGTCATCTGCGGTGTTGACCAATACATGCAGCAGCCCGGGCGTCAGCGCGTCGGCCAGACCCAGCGCGAGTTTGGCGCCGCCGACACCGCCGGACAGCGCCAGTACCGCTGTTGCGACGCCGCTCATCAACGAAACATATCGATGGCCCGGTCGCGCAGCAATCCGCCTGAACCCACTTCCGCAGGTTTGAGGCGCGCGCCGCGAGCGAGCACAACCGGACAGGCTTCAGCCGCCTGCCCCATCACCAGCGACGCCCCGGCTGCCAATTCGTCAGCCACTGCGGGTTCCGTCACCTCCAGCACATTGCCGAACATGTCGGTATCTCCGATCTGGTTGTTGAGTGGTTGCAGGCCTGCCGTACCAATGGCGAGGCCCACGGTGCCGTTGCGCCAGGCCCGCCCCATGCTGTCGTTGATGATCACCTGCGGTGCAATGCCTGTACGCTGTGCCAGGCCTTCGCGCAGCGCACGCGCCGAGGCATCGGGATCCGCGGGCAGCAAGAGCACGCGCGGATCGTCCGGATCGCGGCGAATATTGGATTTGTCGATGCCCGCGTTGGCGTGCACATAGCCATTGCGGTGTTCCACGATGATGACGCCGGGCCTGACGCGCAGCACGGACTTGCTCTCCTGCAGGATCAACTGCACCTGGCGCGGATCCTTGCCTGCCTGCTCCGCCAATGCGTAAGCCTCCGCGCTGACGTTGACATCCGCGAGGCGCACATAGCGATTCTCCGCTTTGGAGACGATCTTCTGCGCGACCACCAGCACGTCGCCCTCCTGCAAACTCAACGCATTGTCCCGCAGTGCGTCGATAAACAGTTGCACCAGATCGTCAC
>JADJAL010000017.1 GCA_016704305.1 Haliea sp.
TTCAACTGTTCGCCGGTTTTGCGCAGATCGCGCATCACTGCGTCGTTGTGGAGTTCCTGCTGCACTTCCTGCTTGATTTCATTGAAGCCGCGCCGGATGCGGTTGAGCCACGTGCTTGCGGTGCGAATCGTTTCCGGGAGTCGCTCGGGCCCGATGACCAACAGTGCCACGATCCCGATCAGGATGAGCTCGGAAAAGCCGATATCGAACATGCAGCGTTTACTTGTCTTTGGCTGCGCTGTCCACGGCTGCGTCCTGCTCGGTACCATCACCGGGCTTTGCCGCGTCGCCATCGTCAGTCATGCTCTTGCGAAAGCCCTTTACGGCACTGCCCAGGTCACTGCCCAGCGTGCGCAACCGCTTGGTGCCGAACAGCATGATCACAATGGCCAGAATGATTAACAGTTGCCAGATACTGATTCCGCCGATACCCATAGTCCTCTCCCGTCATCCTCACGCCGTACATCACGGCATATTAAATTTAACGCAAGCTAGCGCGTGTCCCGCGCGGCCTTCTCATCCAGCCCCGAAATGCCGAAACGGTCGCCCAGGCAGCGCATCACGTCATCCACATCCATCTCCAGATGGGACAGCATCACCATACTGTGAAACCAGAGATCGGCCACTTCGCCAATAACCGCATTGCGATCACCCCCGGCTGCGGCATCCTTGGCCGCGAGAATCACCTCGGTGGCCTCTTCGCCGACTTTCTCCAGGATCTTGTTGAGACCCTTGTGGTGCAGGCTAGCCACGTAGGACTTATCAGGGTCCGCCTGTCGACGCGCCGCCAGTGTCGCGGCCAATTGTTGCAACACATCGTTCATGGTGTTTTCCCGTACATATCCTCGGGCTGCTTCAATACGCCGTCGGTGATGCGCCAGGCGCCGTCTTCCAGGCGCTGGAAAAAGCACGCCCGCCTGCCTGTGTGACAGGCGATACCACCCACTTGTTCCACTTTCAGCAGCACTGTGTCCGCATCGCAGTCAATACGCAACTCCTTCAGGCGCTGAACGTGACCTGATTCCTCGCCCTTGCGCCACAGTGCCTGCCGCGAGCGCGACCAGTAAATGGCGCGGCCTTCGTCAATCGTCAGTTGCAGCGCATCGCGGTTCATCCAGGCCAGCATCAACACTTCGCCGCTCTGCCAGTCCTGCGCAATAGCGGGTATGAGGCCTTGCTCGTTCCACTTGATGTCTTGTAGCAGGGTAGCCGGTTCAGCCATGACCATATTCCAGGCGGAGGCGCATTATGGCACAGGCTGCGCGGCGGAACCTATGCTCAGCTGCGTCTGGCGCTCAGGTGTTGCGTGGCCACAACAGGTAGATGCCAACCGCGGCCAATAGCCAGCTGATGGAGGGTGCAGCGACCAGTTGTTGCCAGATTCCGGGCACTGCAGTCGCGGCGGCGGAGGCGCAGGCGATACCTGCCAGCCAATGACGGCGTCGACGTGCCAGCGCTGTAGACGGCCCGGATTGCTCATCCCGGCGCGGTGGCTGGGCCGGTGGGCGGCGCTCCGTGTCCCGCGCCTGCTGCAGGGTCTCGAGCACGGCCTCGGGCAGTTGCGGCAGTTGTTCCAGCCAGGAGGGCGCGTGGCGTTGCAGGCGCTTGAACATGGACTGCGGCGAATAGCGCTGCTGCACCCAGTCCTCGAGGAACGGCTGCGCCGTCTCCCACAGGTTCAGGTCGGGGTACAGTTGGCGGCCCAGCCCCTCGATGTTGAGCAGGGTCTTCTGCAGCAATACCAGCGAGGGCTGTACCTCCATGTCGAAACGGGCGGCGGTCTGGAACAGGTAAACCAGCAGCTGGCCAAACGATATCTGGCTGATCGGGCGCTCGAAGATCGGCTCGCACACGGCGCGCATGGCCGACTCGAAATCCTGCACCCGCGTGTGCGGCCCCACCCAGCCGCACTCCACGTGCAACTGCGCCACCTCGCGGTAGTCGCGGCGGAAGATGCCGAGCAGGTTGCGACCCAGATAGTACTGGTCGGCATCCGACAGGCTGCCGATGATCGCGCAATCGACGCCGATGTAGGTCGGGTCTGCCGGGTCTGTCGCATCCACAAAGATATTGCCGGGGTGCATGTCGGCGTGGAAAAAACTGTGTTGGAACACCTGGGTAAAGAATATTTCCACCCCGCGCTCGCCCAGCAGCTTGAGGTCCGTGCCCCTGGCGCGCAGCGTCTCCACGTCGGTCACCGGAATGCCCGAGATGCGCTCCATGGTCAGCACATTGCGGCAGGTGTAGTCCCAGTACACCTGTGGGACGTACAGCAGCTTGTTGTGCTCGAAGTTGCGCCGCAACTGGCTGGTGTTGGCCGCCTCGCGCGCCATGTCCAGTTCGTCGAGGATCACCAGTTCGTAATCGGCCACCACCTCCACCGGGCGCAAACGCCGCCCATTCGGGTGGTACTTCGCGGCGAGCCGCGCCAGCGTGAACATCAGTGCGATGTCCTGGCGAATCACCTTTTCAATATCCGGGCGAACCACCTTAACCACCACCCGCTCGCCGCTGTGCAACGTGGCGCAATGCACCTGGGCCACCGAGGCGGAGGCCATTGGGGTGCTGTCGAAACTCGCGAATAACTCGCCGACCGGCTTGCCCAGCGCCTTCTCGATGATGGCGACGGACTGCTGCTCGGGGAAGGGGGGCACGTTGTCCTGCAGCCTGGCCAACTCGTCGGCGATATCCGGCGGTAGCAGGTCGCGGCGCGTGGACAGCATCTGCCCGAACTTGATGAACACCGGCCCCAGTTCCTCCAGCGCGCGGCGCAGGCGCACGCCGCGCGACATATCGGGCACCTGGTGCAGGTGCCAGGGCGCAAGGCGCAGCGCCAGGCGCGGCACGCCGGGGAGTTGTTCGCTGTCGATGAACTCGTCCAGCCGGTAGCGACCGACGGTGCGCAGGATCTTGACCAGGCGGGCCGCGCGCGACATCGCTCAGCCTCGCGACTTTTGCAGGCGTTGTTGCAGACGTTGCCGCAGGCGCTCGGTGCGCGATTGCAGGCGGTCCACGCGCAGGGCGAGTTCCTGCACATCGCGGTAGAAATCCTCCAGCTCCAGCCGCGGCGGGCTGAGCCGCGCCTCCTCGTGGATGAATTCATTCAGCTGCCGGCCCAGGCTGGTGGACGCCTGCTTGCCCCAGGCGAACGCACTCCTGAACATCTCGGCCAGTTGGTGCCCGGCGACATCCCCGAGCGCATTCACCAGCGGTGCCTCCCAGTCCATGTCGAGGCCCGCCAGGATATGTTGCAGCTCGAGCAACGGGCCGCTGTCGCCTTCCAGTTCCAGGGCGCCATTGATCAGCGTGGCGGTGGGGTCTTTCGAGGTGGCCAGTTCGGTGAAATCCGCCGCCGTCCCCCGGATGCTGGTGGTGACACCACCGTCGTGATAACCCGTGAGGCGAATGCCCTGTGCGCCCGGCTGCAGGTAGAAATCAAGCGCGGGCGCCGTGCAGTGCAGCGCGAACACACAATCCTCCAACCGGGCCAGCTCGACCAGGCTGTGGGGCGACAACGCCAGCGCGCGATTGACCGCCGCTTCCAGCGCGGCCAGTGCCGCCGTGTGCAGCGTGGGATCGACAGCGGCGCTCATCTCAGGCTTTCACGCCCCGGTGCCACGCGACGATACCGCCGGTCATGTTGTGGTATTCGACCTCGAAGAAGCCGGCATCCTCCATCATGTCGCGCAGCGTGTCCTGGTCGGGGTGCTTGCGGATGGACTCCGCCAGGTACTGGTAGCTCTCGCTGTCATTGGCCACCAGCTTGCCCATCAGCGGCAGCACGCGAAAGGAATAGGTGTCGTAGGCTTTGCTGAGCAGCTCATTTTTGGGTTTGGAAAATTCCAGCACCAGCAGTCGGCCGCCCGGCTTGAGCACGCGCAACATGGAGCGCAGCGCAAGATCGATGTCCGTGACATTGCGCAGCCCGAACGCGATGGTGATGCAGTCGAAGCTGTCGTCGGGAAAGGGCAGGTGCTGGGCATCGGCCTGCACGAATTCGATATTGCCTAGCCGCCCCTGGTCCAGCAGTTTATCGCGCCCCACTTGCAGCATGGAGTCGTTGATGTCGGCCAGCACGACGCGCCCCTGTGGCCCCACCAGCTCCGCGAAGCGCGCCGCCAGATCCCCCGTGCCGCCGGCGATATCCAGCACCGCATTGCCCTTGCGCACGCCGCTAAGCTCAATCGTAAAACGCTTCCAGATGCGGTGTATGCCGCCCGACATCAGGTCGTTCATCAGGTCGTAGCGGGCCGCGACGGAATGAAACACGTCGGCGACCATGCCGGCCTTGGCGTCCTTGCTGACGTCCTTGAAACCGAAGTGGGTGGTGTCTTTGTCGCTCATTGTTTGTGCCCGGGGAGACTGGGGATAGGGAGTATAACCTGATGTGGGGGTGGGGTCAGGGGTGGGCGTGCTTCCCCTTTTAGCGAATCTGGTTAGACTGGTTCTGAGGTTTGCTGCTTGAATATTGCGGGGGGCGGGGGGTCGCTGATTTCTCGATGATGGCTTTATAGGTGAGGTGACGCGACGGAAGTTGTGGGGTGAATCGATCCCTGTTTGGGCTCCAAGCCTTGCCGAACTATAAAGCCAAAAGTGCTTTTTATCTGTGGGAGTTTCCGCAGACTGTCGCCAAAGAACCAAATGCAGATAAAAAGGCCCCCCCCCCCCGGCCCCGGGGCGCGGGGCCCGCCCGGCCCGCGCGGGCCGGCCCGGCGCCCCCCCCCGCGATAGCAATGACATTCCCGCACCAGTGCTTTACCGTGAACTGGATTCACACGCCGCTGTGCACAGCGGCCGGTCAGCCTTCAAAACGCCGAGGGTGCCCGCGGGGCCCGACATCCGGACGCGCCGGCCTCCCGAGTCATGCTTTCGCCCGAGCACGACACGCATGGAGTTAAAGCTGTATTAACGGCCTCAGATGCTGGTGCGGCCAAGACCAGATTGCCCAAATGTGGGGCAGGAGTAAAAATCTCAGCCGAATTTGGGAATGCAGTTTACTCATGCCCCTTCAGCTTCAGGTTCAGCGATCTGGCTAGCGAAACGAATTCACAGTCATATGCTGAACAGCCGCTTTCCTTGGCAAGTGTTAACACATCCATGGAATTGACGGAATATTCGTTGTCCATAAGTTGTCTTTCCGCTTGCGCCTGCATCTCTATGGCAGTGTTCAGATCGACAATATTTTTTCTGACATAGAGCGCCAGCACATTTCGGAACTCACTTCGCCACAGCAATGGGGCGATCCAATGCGGGTCTTTGTGCAGCAACGCAACCACGTCATCCGTCTGGTCAGTGGGCAGATAGAGGTACGCGATAGTGTTGGTGCCGCTACGATCATTCCCTGCCCTTTTTTGGCAGTATTGATTTCTTCAATATCCAACCGCGCGGCGGCTACCCGGCTGCGCAAGCGCTTTTTCAGCAAGTTCTGTAGGAGAGATAGGGGTTGGCTTAAACACTTTCTCCAGGCAATGAATCAGTTCGCTGTTTACACTTCTATGGTGCGCATTGGCAGCTCGTTTAAGTTGCTCGTAGAGGTCGTCGGGGATGTTTTTAAAAGTGACAGTAGCCACAGACAGGCATCCAAGTGGTTTCATATTGGTTGCATTATGGTTTTCCAGGCGGTAACTGTCAATTCAATTGGAGGTTTGTGTGATACCAAAAGAGTCGGTTTTACGGGTGGCCAGGCCCACTGACAGGCTGGACGAACTAGCAAGAATGTATGTCGATGGCCTCGGGTTCAATGTTCTAATGGAATTCCATGACCACGCTGGGTTCGATGGTGTGATACTGGGTCATCCCGGGCATCCTTATCATCTGGAGTTCACTCACCACAGAGGGACGGTTGTTGGCGGGGCCCCGACCAGGGATAACCTGCTCGTGTTCTACGTGCCGCATCCCGAAACATGGGCACTGTGCTGTTCCACAATGACAGAGGCAGGGTTCAAGGAAGTGGTTTCGTACAACGAATACTGGGATCGTCTGGGGAAAACGTTTGAGGATGTGGATGGCTATCGAGTCGTTATCCAGAACGACACATGGAACGCGTAAATGCACATACACAGCTTCCCCCCAATCGCGGATCAACGCGCCAGTGTGCTGATCCTCGGCTCAATGCCCGGCAAGGTGTCGCTGCGCGAAGCGCAGTACTATGCGCACCCGCGCAATCTGTTCTGGCACTTCATGGAGGAGGTGCTCGGCATCTCCCGCGAGGCCCCCTACTCCGTGCGTTGCGGGATGCTGATCGAATGCCGCGTGGCACTGTGGGATGCGCTGAAAACGTGTACCCGGGCCAGCAGCCTGGACTCGGATATCGACGACGCAACGCTGGTGCCGAATGACTTTGCGAGCTTCCTGCGGGTACACCCGCAAATCCAGGCGATCTGCTTCAATGGCGCCAAGTCGGAAAGCGTGTTCAGGAAGCGCGTTGCGCCAACGCTGGGACGGGCATTGGATGGCATCGAACTGAAGCGGCTCCCGTCCACCAGCCCCGCGAACGCCTCGGTGCCTCTGGCCGTAAAGCTTGAGCAGTGGCGAGCTCTCGCAACGTGGGTACAGCGGGACACGGGTCTTCAGTACTGACGCTACAGACTGAGTTTCACCACCTGCACATCCGGGTCGCGATGCGCGCCGGCCTTGTCCAGCCGGGTCAGGTATTCCTGCCACCTGGCGTCCTGGTTCTTGCACAGCTCATACAGGTAGCGCCAGGAGTACAAGCCGGTATCGTGGCCATCATCGAACACCAGTTGCAGCGCGTAATTGCCGACCGGTTTGATCGCCGTGATCGCGACATTCAGCTTGCCGGTTTGCAGCACTTCCTGCCCCGGCCCGTGGCCGAGCACCTCGGCGGAAGGCGAGTACACGCGCAGGAATTCACAGCTGAGGGAGTAGCGCTCGCCACTTTCATAGCCCAGTTCCAACAGTTTGGAGCGGCTGTGCAGCTCGATGGAGACAGGTTTGGGCGGTTCAGTCATCGCGGCGATCAGAGAATGAAGCGTGACAAGTCGTCGTCCGCACTCAATTCCTGCAGCTGTTTGTCGACGAAAGCAGCATCCACCATCAGTGCGCCTTCCTGCAGGCCTGCGTCGGCGGCGCCGAAGGACACTTCCTCCAGCAGGCGCTCCATCACGGTGTGCAATCTGCGCGCGCCAATATTCTCGGTGCGTTCGTTCACCTGCCACGCGGTTTCCGCAATGCGTCGCAGTCCGTCCTGGCTGAATGTCAGCTCCACGCCCTCGGTCGCCAGCAGGGCCTGGTACTGTTCGGTGAGGGAAGCATTGGGCTCGGTCAGGATGCGTTCAAAATCATCGGGCGTCAGCGCGGAGAGCTCGACGCGAATCGGCAGGCGTCCCTGCAATTCCGGGATCAGGTCCGAGGGCCGGGCCAGGTGAAATGCGCCGGAGGCGATAAACAGTATGTGGTCGGTCTTGATCATGCCGTGCTTGGTGCTGACGGTGGAGCCTTCGATCAGCGGCAGCAGATCGCGTTGCACGCCCTCGCGTGACACATCTGCCCCGGCCATTTCGGAGCGCTTGGCGACCTTGTCCAGTTCATCGATAAACACGATGCCGTTCTGCTCCGCTTCTGCCACGGCCTTCTGCTTGAGGTCATCCTCATTCACCATCTTCGCGGCTTCTTCATCGCACAGCGCGGCAAAGGCGGCCTTGATAGGCATCTTGCGCGTTTTGCGCTGTTGGCGCGACATGTTGGAAAACATGCTCTGCAATTGGTTGGTCATTTCCTCCATGCCGGGCGGGGCCATGATTTCCAGGCCCGGCATCGCGGTGCTGACTTCGACGTCGATTTCCTTGGCGTCCAGGTCGCCCTCGCGCAGTTTCTTGCGCAGCAGTTGCCGTGTCGCCGAGGCAGAGGTTTCAGCGGCGGTGATGTCGCGGGCCGGGGGCAACAAAATATCCAGGATACGCTCCTCGGCGGCTTCCTCGGCACGGAAGCGAACCCGCGCCATTTCCTGCTCGCGGTACATCTTGATTGCGACATCGACCAGGTCGCGCACGATGGATTCCACGTCGCGCCCGACATAGCCTACCTCGGTGAACTTGGTGGCCTCAACCTTGACGAAGGGCGCATTCGCAAGCTTCGCCAACCGTCGCGCGATCTCGGTTTTGCCGACGCCCGTCGGCCCGATCATCAGGATATTCTTCGGCGTGATCTCGGCGCGCAGCTCCTCCGGCAGTTGCATGCGGCGCCAGCGGTTGCGCAGCGCGATCGCGACCGCGCGCTTGGCCGCATCCTGGCCAATGATGAATTTGTCCAGCTCGTGGACGATTTCGCGGGGCGTCATATTGGACATTGGGTGGCCTAAAAATCCAGTTGTTCGATGGTGCGGTTGTGGTTGGTGTAGATGCAGATGTCTGCTGCGATGCCGAGGCCCTTTTCCACGATGCTGCGCGCGTCCAGGTCCGTGTTGTCGAGCAGCGCGCGGGCGGCGGATTGCGCGAAGGGGCCGCCGGAGCCGATAGCGATGAGGTTATCCTCCGGCTCGATCACATCGCCATTGCCGGTGATGATGAGCGAGGTCTCCTTGTCGGCAACAGCAAGCAGCGCCTCGAGGCGCCGCAAAGCGCGTTCGGTACGCCAGGCCTTTGCCAGTTCGACAGCGGAGCGGACCAGGTGGCCCTGGTGCTTTTCCAGCTGCGCTTCAAACAACTCGAACAGCGTGAAGGCGTCGGCGGTGCCGCCGGCGAATCCGGCCAGCACCTTGTCCTTGTACAGGCGTCGCACCTTGCGGGCGTTGCCCTTCATCACCGTGTTGCCCATGGAGACCTGGCCATCGCCGCCGATCACCACGCTGTTGCCGCGGCGCACGGAAAGTATGGTCGTACCTCGGAACTGTTCCACGTTTGGTCTCCTGTGGGCCGTGATGGGAAGTGGTACACGCCCGGTCGGCGAAACGTGTGTGGATGACACGGTCCGGTCGAGCGTGTCCTTTACCCTGTCATCCGGATATGGGGCAGCGTGCGGGAAATTCAAGTCCCCGCACTGAACCCAGGGTCAGAACTCAGGATTGAACTGAACTTAAGGGCCGCCGCGTTTCATCAACACGGATTCAATGTTCTGGTTGGCCAGCAGGCCGCGCGCTCTCGCTACGGCATCGTGCGACTCATACGGACCCAGCGATACCCGGAACCAAAGCCCGTTGTCGGTGCTGCTTTCCTCTATGTTGGGCTCCAGCCCAAGCAGCAGCAGCTCCGCGCGCCGCCGCTCCGCGTCATCCTTCTGGCGAAACGACCCGGCCTGCAGGAAGTACGGTTGTGGCGCGGCGCTCGGAGTGGGCGGTTTGCTGACATCGGCCGCCGGTTCGACCGTTTCAACCTCCTCCTCCTCGACCCCCATGGTTTGCTTGGGCAGCATGGTGTAAAACTCGAAGCGCGGCTTGGGGATTTCCGCTGCCGCTTCCGGCTCCGGCGCCATTGCAATCTCTTGCCCCGGCTCCACCAGCGCGGGCAGCTTGTAAAGGTAAAACAGGAAGCTCAGGAACACGCCGGTGAACATACCGGTCATGAACATGCGAAAGCTCTTGCCGCGCGGCTGCGGTTCGCCGGTGTGCCGCTGCGCCTGCGCCTTGCGCCGCACGGGGGGCTTTTTGCTGTTGCTGGGCTGCTTGCGTTTGGCAAAATCCTGGGCCACTGGTTACATCACCTCCGGCGCGGACACGCCCAATAATTCCAGGCCATTGGCGATCACCTGTCCTGTCGCCTGGCTGAGCGCGACGCGCGCGTCGCGCACGGCCTGCTCCTCAACCAGCATTTTGTGCGCGTTGTACCAGGTATGGAAGTCGCCCGCCAGTTCGCGCAGGTACGCGGCGACCAGATGGGGTTCGCAGTTCAGTGCAGCGCCTGCAACCACTTCCGGATAACGGTCCAGTTGCCGCAACAGGCTTTTTTCATGCTCTTCCTGCAATTGGTCCAGGTGTTGCAGTGCGCTCTGCGCCTGCCATTCCCAGCCCAGTTCCGCCAGCTTGCGCATCACGCTGCAGCTGCGGGCGTGCGCGTACTGGATGTAGTACACGGGATTGTCGTTGCTCTGCGACAGCGCCAGGTCGATATCAAAAGTCAGTTGCGAGCTGGGCGCGCGGGCCACCAGGAAAAAGCGCGTCGCGTCGCGCCCCACCTCGTCGATCAGGTCGCGCAGGGTGAGGTAGCTCCCCGCGCGCTTGGACAGCTTCACTTCCTCGCCATCGCGCATGACGGTGACCATCTGGTGCAGCACGTAATCCGGCCAGTCCTGCGGAATGCCCTGCTCCAGTGCCTGCAGGCCAGCGCGCACGCGGGTCACGGTGCTGTGGTGATCGGCGCCCTGTTCGTTGATGACGCGCACGAATCCACGCTGCCACTTGTTCAGGTGATACGCCACATCCGGCAGGAAATAGGTGTAACCGCCTTCGCGCTTGCGCATGACGCGGTCCTTGTCGTCGCCGAACTCGGTGGTGCGCAGCCACAGTGCGCCATCTTTCTCGTAACAATGCCCATTCTCGATGAGCCGCGCCACCGTGCGTTCTACCGCGCCCTCTGTGTAAAGGGAGGATTCGAGGAAATACACGTCGAAGTGCACCGCGAAGGCCTTGAGGTCCATATCCTGCTCGCGCCGCAGGTAGGCTACGGCAAATTGGCGGATATCTTCCAGGTCCTCGACGTCACCGGAACCGCTGACGTGGCGGTCCTCGGCGTCAATGGTATCGCCACGCAAGTAGGCCTGCGCCAGTTCCGTAATATAGTCGCCGCGGTAGCCATCCTGCGGCCACTCGGGGTCTTCAGGTGTCACGCCTTTGCAGCGCGCCTGTACCGACAGCGCCAGATTGTCGATTTGCGCGCCGGCATCGTTGTAGTAGAACTCACTGGCGACATCCCAACCCGTCGCTGCCAGCAGGCGGCAGAGGCTGTCGCCCACGGCCGCGCCACGGCCGTGGCCGACATGGAGCGGCCCGGTAGGATTCGCGGAGACAAACTCGACCTGCACCTTGCGCCCACGGCCCGTGTCGCTGGTGCCGAACGCCTTGCCCTGCTCAAGAATACGTCGGATCACCGCCTGGTTGCTGTCATCGGACAGGAAGAAATTGATAAACCCCGGGCCGGCTACCTCGGTGCGTGTGACCAGCGAATTTGCTGGCAGCGCAGCGCAGATCAGGTCGGCCAGCTCGCGCGGCTTGCGCTGCGCCGGTTTGGCCAGCGTTAGTGCGATATTGCTGGCAAGGTCGCCGTGACTCTTGTCGCGGGTGCGATCGATCTGTATCTGCGGCGCAATATCCGCGGCCAGCACGCCCTGCGCAATCAGCGTATCGAGCGCCTGCTGTATCAGCGTTGTGAGTTGTTCCTTCATGTCCTGGGGATGTGCCTGTGCAACTTCAATGGGTCACCGGGTGGGCGGATGTAGTGGCGGATCAACTTTCACCGGCGCGCGCCCGTCGGCGAATTTGGTGGAGGCTATTATCATCATTCGCAGCGGCGATGGCCAGCAGGGATATGGTTAGAACACGTCCTGCGGATCGACGTCGATCGACCAGCTCAGCCCCTGCTTTGCTGGCAGCGCTTCCGCGTTCGCCACCAGAAGGCTCGCCGCTGCCTGTGCCGACCTGCGGTCCGGCGCCGTGAGCAGTAACTGGCAGCGGTATTTGCCGGCGCGGCGCTGCATCGGCGATGGCAGCGGTCCGATCAGCCGGGTGGCGGCGGGCAGTTGCGGCGTGCAGCGCATGCGCAGTTGTTGCAAAAACTGTTCACCGTACTCGGCGTTCGGGCAATCAGTGCGCATCAACACCAGTTGTCCGGCGGGCGGCATGCCGGTCTCGTGTCGCCGCCTGAGCAGGGCCCGGGCCTGCTCGGCATAGCTGGTGTTCAGCATCGCCAGCACCGCCGGGTGATCGGGATAGTGCGTTTGCAGCAGCACGCTGCCGGCGATATCCGCGCGACCGGCCCGCCCCGCCACCTGCGTCAGGAGCTGTGCCATGCGCTCCTCGCCGCGAAAATCGGCGCTGAACAACAGCGCGTCGGCGTCAATCACCGCCACCAGGCTGACGGCGGGAAAGTGATGGCCTTTGGTGAGCATCTGGGTACCGAGCAAAATACAGGGGTCGCCGCGGTTGATCTCATCGACCAGCGCCTGCATCGCGCCTTTCCCCTGCATCGAGTCGCTGTCGACACGGTGAATGGGCCAGTGCTTGAACCGTGTATGCAGGAAGTCTTCCGTCTGTTCCGTGCCGAGCCCCGAGGCAAGCAGCCGTTCGCTGCGACAGTGAGGGCACTGCCGGGGCAGGGCACTGGCGGCGCCGCAGTGATGGCAGCGCAGGCGCCGCATCCGGCGGTGCACCGTCAATCTGGCATCGCAGGAGCGACATTCCGCAATCCAGCCACAGTCGTGGCACTGCAGCGTGGGCGCGTAGCCGCGGCGGTTGAGAAACAGCAACACCTGCCGTCCCAGCCGCAGTTGCTCTTCCATCGTCGCCAGCAGGGTGTCGGACAGGCCCGCCTGTAATTCCTGCTTGCGTACATCCAGCGCGCAAATAGCCGGCATGCCCCCGCTACTGGCGCGCTGGGTCAGTTGCAGGTGGCGATAGCGCCCGGCGTCCACGTTCTGGATGCTTTCCAGCGACGGCGTCGCGCTGCCGAGCAGCACCGGGCAGCCGTGCAGATGCGCGCGTTTCACCGCGACATCGCGGGCCGAGTAGCGGAAACCGTCCTGCTGTTTATAGGAGCTGTCGTGTTCCTCGTCGACGATGATCAGCCCGGGCGCGGCCATTGGGGTGAAAACTGCCGAGCGCGTGCCGATAACAATCTGCGCCGCGCCGCTGCGGGCTGCCTCCCATGCCAGGTAGCGCTGCGCGTCTGTGAGCCCGGAATGCAGCACGGCGATGTTTGCATCAAAGCGCTGCTGGAAGCGCGACAGCGTCTGCGGCGTGAGGCCGATTTCGGGCACCAGCACCAGCGCCTGGCGCCCGCGCTGCAGGCAAGCGGCGATCAATTGCAGGTAGATCTCGGTCTTGCCGCTGCCGGTAACGCCCTCCAGCAGATGGCAGCTGTAGCCCGCTTCCGCCGCGACCAAGGCTTGCAATACGGCGGTCTGCTCGTCATTGAGCGTCAATCCCTGCCTGGCCGTGGCGGGGAGGGAAGGTGCGTTGACAGCGCACGGCTCTATTAGTCGCTTTTCCTGCAGATTGCGCAAAATGGCGGCGCTGATGCCGCAGCTTTTCAATTCACTACTGGCGATGAACCCCCGTTGCCGCAGCAGCGAGAGTGCCTGCGCCTGGCGCGGGGAGCGCGGCAAGGCCGCCTCTGGCAGACCCTTGCCACGGGTGGTTAGCTGCCATCCGGGCAGGCCGGGCAGCTGCACAGGTTTGCCTTCGCGCAGGCGTTTGGGAAACAGGGTGGTGTACACATCGCCCAGCGGGTGGTGATAGTAGTCGGCGGCCCAGTGGCACAGCTGCAACATTTGCGCATCGAGCAGGGGCGCGTCATCGAGCAACTCGAGTGCTGGCTTCAGCGCGTCCTCCGAAATCGCACTCTCGGTAAACACGCCCAAAAGATAGCCGGTGACCTCGCGTGCGCCAAACGGCACGCGCAGGCGCACGCCCGGTTGCAGGGTGTCAATCTCGGCCTGGCTCATTCCCGCGGGGGGCAGGTAGTCAAAATTGCGGCGCAGTGGTGAAGGGATAGCCAGACGAAGTACGGACATTGCGCCTCTTTGTGGAATGCGTGTCGACTGCGAGTCTCACGCCGAAAGGGTAAAAGGACGGCATTGTAGCAAAAGCTCGCCGGCTATTGCTTATCGCCGGGCGTCTGGTAAGATGCCCGCCTATTTTTTGAGCTGACCCTGTGCATTTATCCTGCTCGGCGGTTCAACTCCCCCAGCGAGGTGCGGTGCCTGACAGCGATCAGGTGGCGGCACCGATGACCAGGAGCACTTTGTAATGAAAGCAGATATACATCCCCAATACGCTGCCGTAACTGCCACCTGCAGTTGTGGTAACACCATACAGACGCGTTCGACACGCTGTGAAGATTTTCATATCGACGTCTGTTCGCAGTGTCACCCGTTTTATACCGGCAAACAGAAGGTCGTCGACAGCGGCGGCCGTGTTGATCGTTTCAACAAGCGTTTTGGCGGTCGCGGCACCAAGCGTTAACGAATTATCGCAGTCGACTGCGGCATGCCGAAGCGCCATTGCCCCAACGGGCTGGCGTTTTTTTGTCCCCGCAGTTTTTGTGGTACTTCGCTCGCGGTTTTGTCCGCAATGCTGCATGGGTCGTGAGGCTGCCAACTAATAGCCTTGTTACGGTGGCGCCTTTTATATATTCTCGGTGAGCTTTTCCAAGGGGTGTGCCGGTGAGTGTATCCAATTCCGTTTCTGCAGATATCCCGGTGAGTGCAGGTAGTTTGAATACTGACGACATATCCAGCGAATTAAGACGCGATGCGCTTGCCTACCACGCAGAGCCCGTGCCTGGAAAAATCAGTATCGAACTATCCAAGCCGGCAGAAAGCCTGCGGGATTTGGCGCTCGCTTACAGCCCCGGCGTCGCCGAACCTTGCCGTGAAATTTCCGATAACCCTTCCGACGCTTACCGCTATACCGGCAAAGGTAATCTGGTTGCTGTTATCAGCAACGGCACCGCCGTGTTGGGCCTGGGCAATCTTGGAAGTCTGGCGAGCAAACCGGTGATCGAAGGAAAAGCGCTGCTGTTCAAGCGCTTCGCCGGCATTAATGCCATCGACATTGAAGTCGACACGGAAGATACCCAGGAATTTATCGCAACCGTCTCGCGGATCGCCGCGACTTTTGGTGGCATTAACCTGGAAGACATCCGGGCGCCGGAGTGTTTTGAAATCGAGGCTGCGTTGATCGAACAATGTGATATCCCCGTGTTCCACGACGATCAGCACGGCACGGCAATCGTCACCGCGGCAGGATTGATCAACGCCCTCGAAATCCAGGGCAAGCGTCTGGAGACGGTCGTCATTACCTGTCTCGGTGCCGGTTCGGCGGCGATCGCGTGCATGCGGTTGTTGGTGAGCCTGGGCGCGCGGCGCGAGAATATCTTCATGCTGGATCGACGCGGCGTGATCTATGAAGGTCGCGAAGGCGTGAATGCCTATAAGCAGGAATTTGCGGTCCGCACCGACAAGCGCAGCCTGGCTGATGCTATTGATGGCGCCGATGTGTTTATTGGCTTGTCCGGGGCGGACTTGCTCACCCCGCGATGTTATTGTCGATGGCGCCGTCCCCGGTGGTTTTCGCCTGTTCCAATCCCGATCCCGAGATCAAGCCGGAGCTGGCTATGGCCACCCGTGACGACCTTATTATTGCTACCGGTCGCTCGGATTATCCGAACCAGGTCAACAATGTGTTGGGATTTCCTTTCATCTTTCGTGGCGCGCTGGATGTTCGCGCATCCCACATTAATGAGGCTATGAAAGTGGCGGCAGTGCTGGCCCTGAGCAAGCTGACGCGCGAGCCGGTGACTGCCGAGGTGCTGGCTGCCTGTGGGCGAGAGTCATTGGCGTTTGGCCCGGAGTATATTATTCCCAACCCGCTGGATGCGCGTTTACTGGCGCGCATCGCTCCCGCGGTGGCTCAAGCTGCAGTCGATAGTGGCGTTGCTCGTATACCGTATCCCCTGAACTACCGGCCGAGCCTGTAGCGCGGTTGGCATTACCTGTCCGTTCGAATGCACAGCACAGCTCCTGCTAACACGCACTGAAAGGTAGTGTCAGAAAATTTCGTTTATCTGTTCCGATACAGCGTTGTCGTATTCTCGTTGCTGGGCTTCGCGGGCGTTGTAGCGCGGCACCGTGCTTTCCCTGAAATACTCGAATATTGCATTGCGCTGACCGGGGCTCGCCGGTTGGCCGGATCCCGGGTCAATCTTGACGGTAACAATGCCCGCTGGCATCGGTCGCTCCCATTGCGGACTGTCCTTCAATGCGATGCGCATATAGTCTATCCAGATCGGTAGAGCAGCCGTGCCCCCAAATTCCTTGCGACCCAGTGGGGTGTAATCGTCAAAACCCACCCAGGTCGTGGTGACCACGTCCCGATTGTAGCCGGAGAACCACACGTCCCGTGGGCCGTTGGTGGTGCCGGTTTTTCCGGCTATGTCAGTGCGCTCCAGCACCAGTGCTTTACGTCCTGTACCTTTCGTGATGACGTCTTTCAGAATACTGTCGATGATGAAATTGACCCCCGCGTCCATGACGCGCGGTGCTGGAGGCAGGTCTGCAGCGCTGTCGGTGCGTCCTGCGATGATTTCTTCCATGCTCAATTCAGAGTCGGCTGGTGTACTGGCGGCAGGCATATCGCAGTCGCGGCAAACGGTGGGCGGTTTGGCGTCGTATACGGGATTGCCGGCAACATCCTCGACGCGCTGAACGATGTAGGGTTCCACACGGTAGCCGCCGTTGGCGATCACAGCGTAACCCTTGGCCAGTTCCAGCGGCGTAATGTTTTGCGTGCCCAGCGCCAGTGACAATTCTGGCACATAGTCAGTCGTATCAAACCCCAACTCCGTGACGTACTTGATCAATCGCTTTACGCCGAGGCGCTGCAGCAGTCGAATAGAGATCAGGTTGCGGGATTTAGTGAGCGCCCAACGCAAGCGGGTCGGGCCGTAAAACTTGCCGTCGTCGTTTTCGGGTCGCCACACTTCTCCCCCGGCGCCGCCGTCAAGCACGATCGGCGCATCGTTAATGATGGTCGCGGCGGTGAAACCTGACTCGAAGGCAGCGGCGTAGATAAACGGTTTGAAGTTGGAACCGGGCTGACGTTCAGCCTGGGTGGCGCGATTGAACTTGCTCTGCTCAAAGCCCAAACCGCCGACGACGCTGATGATCGCGCCATTATCGGGATTTAGCGACACCAGCGCCGCTTGTACCGCCGGCAGTTGCGCCAGTTGCAACTCTCCCTTGTCATCCCGGGTCACCCTGATCAGATCACCTACCGCCATAATCTTGGCCACTGGCTGCTGCGATGCATCAGTCGCACTTTCGGAGAGGTACGGCCGGGCCTGGCGAATGCCGTTTTCCCAGGGCAAATCGGGTGTGCTGCCATCTGCGAGCAACAACGTCGCCTTGTCGATTGCAACCGAGGTGACGATGGCGGGCTGGAGGTCGCCAACGGGTGCGGTCTTCGAGAGTGCCTCTCGCCAGTCTGCAATAGTGTCTTCACTGGAGTCGGTAGGTGGCAGTTGTCGCTCGGGACCGCGATAGCCATGCCGCTTGTCATAGGTAATGAGCCCGTTTAGCACCGATTGGGTGGCTACGCGCTGCAAGTCGCTGCTGATGGTGGTGTAGACGTGGTAACCGTTGGTGTACGCCTCCAGGCCGTAGCGCTGCACCATCTCCTGTCGCGCCATTTCTGCTGCATAGTGGGCGGCGAACCCCAGTTGCGCGCCGTGCAGCATGGCGTTGTCGACTTCGGCCAGCGCGCTGCGGTACGCGTCGTTATCGATATAGCCGAGCATGTACATGCGACCCAGTATCCAGTCGCGGCGTTCTGTGCCTGCTTTTGGACCGCTGACCGGATTGATGCGGGAGGGGGCTTTGGGCACGCCGGCCAGCATGGCGTGTTGGGCCAGATTCAATTCGCTGATCGACTTGCCGTAGTAGACCTGTGACGCGGCCTCGAAACCATAGGCCCGGTGCCCGAGAAAAATGCGGTTGAAATACAGCTCGAAAATCTCCTGCTTGTCCAGGGTGCGCTCAATCTCGATCGCCAGCAGTATTTCATTGAACTTGCGAATGAATGTGCGATCGCGACTGAGGAAATAGTTGCGCGCCACCTGCATGGTCAACGTGCTGCCACCGGAACCGATCTCGCCAGTCAGCATCAGTTCCGAGGCGGCGCGCAAGAGTCCCATGACATCAACGCCGCGGTGCACGAAGTAACTGTCATCCTCTGCTGCCAGCAGCGCTTTGATGAACTGCTCTGGGATGGCGTCAAAAGGCAGGGGAGTGCGCTTTTGCTCGCCAAATTGACCGATCAGTTCGCCGTCGCGGCTGTACACCAGCATCGGCGTCTGTAATTGGACATCGCGCAGCTTTTCGGCACTCGGCAGGTCTGGGCTGAGGTACAGGAAGACACCCGCCACCAGCCAAAGTGCGCCCAATAGTCCAAATACGGACAGCCGTAGAACAAATCGTAGGAAGCTCATTTATCCCTTTAGAAAACAGCTGCTTGGTTGGATCGGCAACGGCGGCAATGGTGATTGATTGGTAATTATATGCTTTTTTTGTGTTTTGATAAGTTTTGGGCTGTGGTATATCTACCATTAATGTATCGTTGCATAAAAACATCCTAAGTTAGTGATACTGATAAGGAAAAAAGTTGCTCGGACTATTCGGGAAGAGAAAAGCGACGCAGGTTCTGGGGCTGGATATAAGTTCAACGACGGTGAAATTACTTGAGTTGAGCTTTACCGGGGGCCGTTACCGCGTGGAGAGCTATGCGGTGAGTTCGTTGCCGCAGGACGCGGTAATTGAAAAGAGCGTCAATGACGTGGAGGGTGTCTCCAACGCCATACGCGCCGTCGTTGCGCAGTCGCGAACCAAGCTCAAACACGTCGCCGCCGCCGTCGCCGGCTCCTCGGTCATCACCAAGTTAATCGACATGCCCCAGGGGCTCAGCGAAGACGATATGGAGATCCAGCTCACCCTGGAAGCCGATCAGTACATCCCCTATCCGTTGGAGGAAGTCGCCATCGATTTTGAGGTCCAGGGCCCCGCCCCTGATCGCGATAACCAGGTGGAAGTGCTGCTGGCGGCGTGCCGGCGCGAGACCATCGAGTCCAGGGTTGAGGCGATAGAGGGCTCAGAACTTATTCCGAAAATCATGGATGTTGAAGCCTACGCGATGGAAAGGGCCTTTTCCCTGGTGCGCAACCAGCTGGACCTCGAGATGGACAGCACTGTTGCTATCGTCGATATCGGCGCGACCATGACGACGTTGAGCGTGCTGCACGACGGACAAACCATTTATACGCGCGAACAGTTGTTCGGCGGCAAGCAGCTGACTGACGAGATCATGCGTCGCTATGGTTTGCCGCTGGAAGAGGCGGGACTCGCCAAGAAACAGGGCGGCCTGCCGGATGATTACGAGCCCGAAGTGCTGGAACCCTTCAAAGAGGCCGTCGTCCAGCAGGTGGCGCGTTCACTGCAGTTTTTCTTCTCATCCAGCCAGTACAACGACGTCGACCACATCATCCTCGCTGGTGGCGTATCCTCCATGGAGGGCCTGGAAGAGCTGGTACGTGAAAAACTGGGCACACCGACCTCAGTGGCAAACCCGTTTGCGCAGATGTCGATCTCCCCTCGGGTTAACGCGGTGGCGCTGAGCACTGATGCGCCGGCCATGATGATTGCCTGCGGCCTGGCGTTGCGGAGTTTCGACTAATGGCGCAGATCAACCTATTACCCTGGCGCGAAGAACGTCGCAAGGAACTTAAAAAGGAATTCCTGACCACGGTAGCGTTGGTGGTGGCGCTCGCTGCGGGGGTGGTGTTGCTGGCGGACCGGGTGGTCAACAACCAGATTGACAACCAGGACGCGCGCAATCAGTACCTGACAGACAATATCAAGGAACTGGACAAGCAGGTCGCGGAGATTCGCGATTTGCAGAAGCGGCGCAACCAGCTGCTGGATCGCATGCGCGTTATCCAGGAATTGCAGGGTAACCGTCCCATTATTGTGCGCGTGCTGGATCAGCTGGTGAGAACCGTGCCGGACGGGGTGTTTTACACCAAGCTCAGCACCAAGGGGCAAAAAATCACCATCAGCGGTATCGCGGAATCAAATAATCGTGTGTCTAGTTTGATGCGGCGGCTGGAGGCTTCGGACTGGCTGGCTAATCCGACGCTGGACAAGGTGCATGAAGCCCGGGAGTTTGGCGACCAGGCGAGTCGATTTGAGTTGCGTGTAGACGTGCGGGCTCCGGCTATTGAAGAAGAGTCGGAAGAAGGATGAACCATGGCATTTGAAGATACCCTGCGCTCACTGCGCGAATTTGATGTAGGCGACCTGGACCTCGATAACGTGGGCTCATGGCCCCTCGCGATCAAGGTGTTGGTCTGGGCCGGTCTGGTCATCGCAGTCCTGATCGGGGGTTACTACTATCATATAAAGGACCTGCAGTTGGAGTTGGCAACTGCCCAGGCGAAAGAGGAGAAGCTCAAAAAGGACTTTGAGGGCAAAGCCTTCCAGGCCGCCAACCTGGAGGCCTATCGTCAGCAGATGGTGGAAATGGAAGAGTCATTCGGTGCATTGGTCAGCCAGCTGCCCAGCGACACTGAAGTCCCGGGCTTGCTTGAGGATATTACCAACAAAGGTCTTCTCAATGGCCTTGATATCGCCAGTATTGAACTGCAGAAAGAGAGCGCCAAGGAGTTCTATGTCGAGCTGCCGATCTCGATAAAGGCCTCGGGCTCCTACCATGACCTCGGAGCATTTATCAGCGGGATGGCCGGCCTTCCCCGCATCGTTACCCTGCACGATTTCCAGATAACGGCAGAAAAGAAGAACCCTAACAGTCTGGATATGAGTATCATCGCCAAGACCTATCGTTACAAGGACGGGGATGCCTAGCGATGAAGCGCTCGCCGAGTACCCTATTATTGCTGTGCCTGGTGGGCGGTGTTCTCGCCGGGTGTTCGGGGCACGACTTTTCCGACCTGGATGCTTTCATGGAGGAGAAACGGTCTCGCCCAGGCGGAATCATTGCGCCCATACCAACATTCAAGGCGTATGAGGCGTTCGCCTACAGTGCGACAACATTGCGCAGCCCATTCGACCGACCCATTGAAGTGCGCGAGATTGCCCAGTTGCAGGCGATCGCTGCAATCAAGCCGGATGAAAACCGCTCCAAGGAGTTCCTGGAACAATACACCTTTGACTCACTCCGGATGGTGGGTACTTTGGAGCGTGACGATATCCACTGGACATTGATAAAAGACCCGGACGGTGGTGTGCACAGGGTTAAAACGGGGAATTACCTGGGCCGTTCCCACGGAAAAATCGTGGATATGGCTGATACCTATATATCAGTGGTAGAGATTGTGAGCGATGGTACGCCCGATGGTTGGGTTGAGCGGCCTCGCACGATCAAGTTAAGCGGTTTATAAACCGAGGTCATGGCACAGAGCCAGGGCGAATAAAAAACAAAGTGTGGGGACAAAGGCCGTGGGCAAAGGTAATGAGAGCTTAGGGATCAGGTTGCGTAACGCAGTCGTTACGCTGGCGATGAGCTTGGCAGCCAGCGCTGCGCTGGCCGCACCAACGGTGCAGGATATCGAGTTCAGCTCCAGGCCGGGCAGCAAGTTTGAAGTGCGAGTGGAGTTCAATGAGCCGCCGCCGGATTTCAAAACCTACGCCATCGAAAAGCCGGCGCGCATTGCAGTGGATTTCCCTGGCACCACCAGCAGCCTGGAGCAGAAGCGCTTTTCGCTACCCTATGGCAACGCCTCCAAGGCCGTGGTGTGAAGGCAATAACCTGTTCCTGGTGGTGGGCCAGGAGGGCAATGACTACGTCAAGCAGGGTACTGAACCGCTAAGGGTACAAACTGCTGTCGTACCGGTGGCGGATGTCGCCTCTGAAATCACCGATCTGCAGTTCCAGCGCACGGGCGCGGGTGAAGGCAAGTTGATACTGCAACTCACCGATCCCTCCGTGGATGTAAACGTCTTTAGCGAAGGCGGCGACGTGAAGGTGGAGTTCATCGACACCACGGTCTCGGAGCGCCTGATGCGCCGCTACGATGTGACCGACTTCGCCACGCCGGTGAACAGCGTGGACGTGAACACGACCGAGCGCGGCTCGACACTGTTGCTAAAAACGACCGGTGACTTTGATTACCTCGCCTACCAGACCGATAATGAGTACGTGATCAGCGTCAAGCCGCTATCCGCGAAAGAGGTTGAGCAACGCAAGAACGAGTTCAACTACGTGGGCGACAGGATATCGCTGAATTTCCAGGATATCGAGGTGCGTGCGGTACTGCAGCTCATCGCCGATTTCACCGAGATGAACCTCGTTGCCAGCGACACGGTGTCCGGGCGCATAACCCTGCGCTTGCAGAACGTGCCCTGGGACCAGGCGCTGGAACTGGTGTTGAAAACCAAGGGCCTGGATAAGCGCCAGGTCGGCAACGTGCTTATGGTGGCGCCAGCTGCCGAGATTGCCGAGCGTGAGCGTCAGCAGATCGAGGCCAATAAGCAAATTGCGGAGCTGGCACCTCTGGTGTCCGAATTCGTGCGCATTCGTTACGCCAAAGCGGAAGAAGTGGTTGAGTTGTTTCAGGCCGGTTCCGAAGATGGCGGCAGCCTGACGTCGCCAAGGGGATCGGTGGTGGTGGACAATCGCACCAACTCCCTGATCATCACCGATACCGCGACCAAACTGGCTGAGATCCGCGACCTGCTGGAACTGGTGGATATACCGGTGCGCCAGGTGATGATCGAGGCGCGCATCGTGATCGCGCAATCCGACGCGGCCAGGAACCTCGGTATTGAGTGGGGCGGCGCGTATGTGAACAAGGGCGACAATCTGGTCACGGTGTCAGGCGATACTGACAACGTCGTCGGCATCAACGAAGACATCATCAACGGCAACACGCCAACTGTCAGCTACCCGGGCGCGCTATTGGTCGATTTGGGCGTCGCTTCCAACAGCGGGTTTGCGGTCGGCTTTGCCAGTGGCGATCTGTTCCTTTCGGCGGAATTGTCTGCCCTGGAGGCCGAAGGCCAGGGCGAGGTCGTGTCACAGCCGAAGGTGATCACGGGCGACAAGCAGGAAGCGTCCATCAAGTCTGGTACGGAGATTCCCTACCAGCAGTCCTCCGCCAGCGGTGAAACGACGGTCGCGTTCAAGGATGCGGTGCTGGCGCTGTTTGTGACGCCCAACATTACGCCTGATGACCGCATTATGCTGGATCTTCGCGTCAACCAGGACTCCGTGGGTGAACTGGTGCCCAGCGGCAGCGGCGGCTTTATCCCCTCTATCGACACCACGCAGTTGACGACACAAGTGCTGGTCGGCAATGGCGAAACGGTGGTCTTGGGCGGTGTTTTCAAAACCGAAGATATTGAGACGGTCAACAAGGTACCGTTCTTTGGCGACATTCCCTATATCGGCGCCTTCTTCAGGAGCGAGGTGAACTCGCACAAGAAGACAGAGACCCTGATCTTCATTACACCGCGGATTCTGGCTGATAACCTCCTTGATTAGCGTGCAGTAGGATCATATGGCCGCCCTGCATCGCGTCTTTCTGGTCGGCCCCATGGGGGCCGGTAAAACCACGATCGGAAAGTACCTCGCCCAGCATTTGAAACTGCGGTTCGCCGATACCGACTCGGAAATCGAGATTCGCACCGGTGCCGACATCCCCTGGATTTTTGACGTTGAAGGGGAGGAGGGCTTTCGCGACCGCGAGCAGCAGGTCGTCGCCGAGATGACCGAGTGGGATGACCTGGTGCTGGCGACCGGTGGCGGCGTTGTGTTGCGCCCCGAGAACCGGAGCGCGCTGGCCGGTCGGGGTTTCGTGATCTATCTGTATGCGACGGTGGAGGAGCAGGTGCGACGCACCCGGCGCGACCGTCGTCGGCCACTATTGCAAAAAGGCGATCCCGAGCAGATCTTGCGCGCGCTGATGGCCGAGCGCGACCCGCTGTACCGCGAGATCGCCGACTATATTATCGAGACCGATGACTGCAGCCCGCGTATCGTCGCGCAGCGGCTGGTCGAAGAACTTACTGCCCAGTAAGTAGGCCTGCGGGAAAGACAGTGCCTCCCGCAAGGCGTTAGAATAGCCACCCGCAAAGCTCCCCGAGGAATCGTCGTGCCATCGTTAATGCATACCCTGCATGTGGAACTGGGTGAGCGCACTTATCCGGTTTACATCGGTCGCGACCTGTTGGCTGACAGCAGCCTGTTGGCGCCGCATATCGCCGGTTCCCAGGTGGTTATCGTCAGCAATGAAACGGTAGCGCCGCTGTATGTTGACCGGGTCCGCTCTGCGCTGGGCGCGCGGCAGTTGATCACTGAAATCGTTTTGCCGGATGGCGAACAGTACAAAACACTGGACACGTTGTCCGGCATTTTTGACCGCGTGATGGCCGACAAACACAGCCGCAATACCACCTTCGTGGCCGTGGGCGGCGGTGTGGTGGGTGATATCACGGGGTTTGCCGCAGCCTGTTACCAGCGCGGCGTCAATTTTATCCAGGTACCCACCACGCTGTTGGCTCAGGTGGATTCCTCGGTCGGCGGTAAAACCGGCGTCAACCACCCGCTGGGCAAGAACATGATCGGCGCGTTCTACCAACCGCAGGCTGTGTTGATAGACATCAACACCCTTCACACACTTCCCGCGCGCGAGTTGAGTGCCGGGCTGGCCGAGGTGGTGAAATACGGCCTGATCAGCGATCAGGCGTTCTACCGCTGGCTGCAGGAGTCCATGCCGCGCCTGCTCGCGTGCGAGGAGGCTGCCCTCGCCGAGGCGATTGAGCGCAGCTGCGCGATCAAGGCACAGGTCGTCGCTGCGGATGAGCGTGAGGGCGGGCTGCGCGCCATCCTGAACCTGGGTCATACCTTCGGCCACGCGATTGAGACCGGCCAGGGCTACGGCAAATGGTTGCACGGAGAGGCCGTGGCCACGGGCATGTTGTTGGCACTGGAGCTGTCAGCGCGCCGCGGCTGGGTCGCGGCGGCGGAGGTGGATGGTTTTCGCGAGCTGCTGCTCGGCATGCACCTGCCCGTGCGCATCCCCGACGATATGGATGCCGCGATGTTCCTGCGACTGATGGCGCATGACAAAAAGGCGGTCGATGGCAGGCTGCGCCTGATCCTGCTGCGGGATATCGGCGAGGCCTGCATCGTCGACGATGTGACCGAGGCGGAGTTGAGCGACCTTTTCGCAGCGCGATGAGTAGACGGGTAGAGGCACAGTTTGAAATTTGAGCGCGTGGCGGAGCATGTGACTTGGGCATAGCAGTGGGACCCGCCAAAAAGCGTACATCCCTGTACAGGCTCGCGTGGCGACGTCCTGTCGCCACACGGTCCCACTGCTATGCCCAACTCACATGCTCCGCTACCCTGAGCGCAGATTTTTCAACCCGAGCCGCTACCGCAAATTGCGATCAATAACCCGACTTGGCTGGTGTATGCTTGCCCGGTTTTTCACTGGATTCCCCGGTATTGCCAATGACTGAACTCAAAAATGACCGTTTCCTGCGCGCCCTGTTGCGCCAGAGCGTTGATCGCACCCCGGTATGGATGATGCGCCAGGCCGGGCGCTACCTGCCCGAGTACCGCGCCACGCGCGAGCAGGCCGGTTCATTCCTGGACCTGTGCAAGAACGCGGAGCTGGCCTGCGAGGTAACGCTGCAGCCGCTGCGGCGCTATCCGATGGATGCGGCCATTTTGTTTTCCGACATCCTGACGGTGCCCGATGCCCTCGGCCTCGGGTTGTATTTTGAAGAGGGCGAGGGGCCGCGCTTTCGCAAGACCGTGCGCAGCGAGGCGGATCTCGCGGGCTTGCATGCGATCAGGGCAGACGATGATCTGGGCTATGTGATGCGCGCCGTCAGCACCATCCGCCGGGAGCTGAATGGATCCGTGCCACTGATCGGATTCTCCGGCAGCCCGTGGACGCTTGCGACGTACATGGTGGAAGGCGGTTCCTCCAAGGACTTCGCGCATATCAAAACGATGGCCTACGACCGGCCGGCATTGATGCACGACCTGTTGGCGCTGCTGGCCGATGCGGTGGCGGATTACCTCGCCGCCCAGGTGCGCGCCGGCGCCCAGGCCCTGCAGATTTTTGATACCTGGGGCGGCAGCCTGAGCGCGGCGGGCTACCAGGAGTTTTCCCTGCAGTACATGCAGCGGGTGATTGCTCGCCTGCCAACCGAGGCCGACGGGCGCCAGGTGCCTGTGATTGTCTTCACCAAAGGTGGCGGTCAGTGGCTGGATGTCATCGCCAATAGCGGCGCGCAGGCGGTCGGTATTGACTGGACCACGGATATCAAAGCTGCGCGCGCGCAGATCGGTGCGCGCGTCGCCCTGCAGGGCAATATGGACCCGAGCATGTTGTTCGCCTCACCGGCGCGAATCCGCAAGGAGGTGGACGCGATATTGGCGGGCTTCGGGCACGGCAGCGGGCATGTGTTCAATCTGGGACACGGGATTACGCCCGGCGTGAATCCGGATCATGTGACGGCTTTTGTGGACGCGGTACAGGAGCTGTCGCCGCAGTATCATACGGTGAACTGAATTTTTAGCGTCTTGTAAGAAATACTTATTTCCGGCTGACGGTATTCGCTGGTTGGCTGGCGGTCGAGCGGGTTCGGGTGTCGGGTGTGCAATTCCATCGCTTCCCCGATACTCGCGATGAAATTGCACACCCGACCCCCGAACCCTCGTTCCGTGCCACTGCCAGACGTTTGCTTTGTGTCATTTCCCGCAACGAAGCTCTATCGGAAGCTCGGAACAAGGCTCCGGGCGGGGAAGCCTTTTCGCATGCGAGTATCGGGGAAGCAGGTGAAAAGGCTTCCCCGCCCGGAGCCGATCACTGGCACGAACTGGAAATTCCTATACGGGCTACGGTCCGCAAGTATCGACTACTTTAGGCGTTTACACAGCTTGCCAAGTAGCCGTGGGGGTGGCGACTCAGGAGGCTTCCTGCCGCTTCGCCGCCACCTCATCGCAGCAAAAATCGTGGTCCATCTCCAGCGCGGGTTGATCGCAGGACGGACGGCCCACGACTTTCGCCGGCACCCCGGCCACGGTGGTGTGCGGCGGAACATCCTCCAGCACCACGCTGCCCGCCCCGACCTTGGCGCCGTCGCCGACGCGGATGTTGCCGAGGATCTTGGCGCCGGCGCTGATCAGCACGCCGTCGCCAATTTTCGGGTGGCGATCGCCTTCATCCTTGCCGGTGCCGCCCAGCGTGACGGATTGCAGGATCGAGACGTTGTTGCCCACTACCGCTGTTTCCCCGATCACCACGCCGGTGGCGTGATCCAGCATAATGCCGTGCCCCAGGCGCGCCGCCGGGTGTATGTCCACGCCGAATTCCGCCGACATGCGGTTCTGGAAAAACAGCGCCAGGGACTCCCGCCCCTTGCTCCACAGCCAGTGCGCGACGCGATAAGTTTGCAGTGCGTGGAAGCCCTTGAAATACAGGAAGGGAATGTACAGCTCGTGGCATGCCGAATCCCGCTCCTCGACGGCCTGCAGGTCGGCGCGCACCGCGTTGCGGATTTCAGGATCGCCGTTGAAGGCTTCGAGGATGACGTCGCGCAGCAGCAGCGAGGACGCGGTGGAGCTATCCAGCTGGCTGGCGAGGTGAAAGCTGAGGGCCAGTTCCAGTTCCGCGTGATTCAGGATGGTGGCATGCAGGAAGCTGGCCAGTATCGGCTCTTCACCGGCATGCTCCGTGGCCTCGCTGCGAATGCGTTCCCAAATCGGGTCGGTGGTGCCTGAAAACTTCGTCGAGGACATGCTGGTATCTCCCATTACTGAACGCACTGTAGCGTATCGGGCATTTTTCGTCACGGTGTGATCCGCGCTGGAATTCCTGTCGTGCGGGTTCTCCGCGCGCATTTTCAATTGCGGAATTGCAGTGCGGGCAGATTTGCGTTCGCGCCGCAACATTTGATGTTCGCCACCGCCGCTGCGATGATAGCGCCCGACCTCAGGCACACCCACCAAGAATAGGTTTCACATGCGCGATGACCTGCGACCTTACTGGTTAAAAAAGAGCTACCTGAAATTCAGGTATTGGTACGCCGAGTATTTCCTGCGCCCCGAGTGCGCCTACCTCGGGCCGTACCACACGATCATGAAACCCTGGTATGTGCATATTTCGGGCAACAACATCCGCATCGGCCGGTGCTTTACCGCCATTGGAGAGCCGGGCAATCGGGTCGAGGTCGGCGTGTGGGGCCGTGGCGTCGGCGAGGGCCGCGTGGTCATCGGCGATTGCTGCCTGATGAGCCCGGGGTCTCGCATCAGTGCCAGCGATGAGATCATCCTGGGTGACGGTGTCATGCTGGCCAATGGCGCGTATGTCACGGACTCCGACTGGCACACCATTTACGACCGCATGGTGCGCAAAGAGGCGCCGACGCCGGTGCACATCGGCACCAACGTCTGGCTGGGCGACCACTGCACTGTCCTCAAGGGCGTGACCATAGGCGACAACAGCGTGGTGGCGGCGCGCGCGGTCGTAACCAAGGATGTGCCCGCCAACGTGGTGGTCGCGGGGAATCCGGCGAAGGTGGTGAAGGAACTGGATCCGGAGCGCGGATTCAAGACACGCATGGATTATTTTGCCGATCCGGCGGGGCTGGAGCGGTTCTTCGATGGGGTGGATCGGCAAGTGCTGGCGGGCAACTCGTTCTGGCGTTGGCTGTGGTCGGTGGTGTATCCCGGGTCTCGCTCAGGATCTGGTTGATGGAGCCGGTCTTGCGACGTGGCAGGCTATGTGAACGGCCGCGAGCTTGTCATCGCTTACCGGCTGCTGCGCAACTCGACAAAAATTGCTGCGCAATTTTATGGACTCGAACAGTGCTCGCAGAAAGCCTCCGGTAAGCGATGACAAGCTCAAGCTGCGGCCCTATTGTTCACATAGCCTGCCACGTCGCAAGACCGCCTTCCCGCCAGACATCAAAGATCTATTAAAGCAACCGCAACGGCTCTTCCTGCAGTGCGGACATCTGCTCGCGCAACTCCAGGATATGGTCGGCCCAATAGCGTTCCGTGTTGAACCAGGTGAAGCTGCGTGGAAATGCCGGGTCCTCCCAGCGCCGCGCCAGCCACGCCGCGTAATGCATCAGGCGCATGGTACGCAGCGCTTCGATCCAGCGAATCTGGCGCGGGTCGAAGTCGCAGAACTCGGAATAGCCCTCCACCAGTTCCGACAGTTGCAACTCCCGCTCGTGGCGCTCGCCGTTCAGGAACATCCAGAAGTCCTGTATCGCGGGCCCGGTGCAACAGTCATCAAAATCCACGAAGTGCGCCGTGCCGTCGCGCCACAGGATATTGCCCACGTGACAGTCGCCGTGGATGCGAATGACATCCCTGGCGGTAACTTCTCTGTACACAGCTTCCACCATGCGCTGCAGGTCGGCGGACAGCGACTCGTATGCGGGCACCAGTGCGCGCGGAATAAACCCTTCCAGCAGCAGCTCACGGCTTTCCGTCAGCATGCGCTGTACGGTGATCGTGTGCCGCTGCGTGAACTTGCTCGCCCGTCCCACGCCGTGGATGCGGCCGAGGGTTCTGCCCAGTACCAGCATATTGTCGAGATTGTCCAGTTCCGGCGGGTAGCCGCCGCGGCGCGGAAACAGGGCGAACTGGAAGCCCTCGTAGGTATGCAGGGTGTCGCCCTTCTCGTCAACCAGCGGGGCCACGACGGAAATCTCGGCGTCCTGTAACTCGAGGCTGAACTGATGTTCCTCGCGGATTTGCGCCTCTGTCCAGCGCTCGGGTCGATAAAACTTTGCGATCAGTGGTGTGCTGTCTTCGATGCCGACCTGGTAGACGCGGTTTTCGTAGCTGTTCAGCGCGAGCAGGCGGGCGTCACTGCGAAACCCTGCGGATTCCACGGCGTCGATGATCATATCGGGGTCTAGCCGGTCGTAGGGGTGGGTCGTCATGCCGGGTCGGTTGCCTCCACATTCAGGGAATTATTGCTGGGCTGAGCGCAGCTTGGATCACCCAATAACAGATGGAGTTCCGCAGCGGACCTGCCGGTGTTGCGCGTCCAATACCGCGCACATGGAGCCGCCCCTGGAAAATGCGGATCAAGAGCCGGGGGTGGGTGTGCGGGCGAGACACCACACCTCGATATAACTGGCGCCTGCCGCCGCCAGCGCGCTGGCTACTGCGGTAGCGGTCGCGCCCGTGGTCAGCACATCGTCCACGACGGCGACGCGCAGGTTGTCACAGGGCTTGCGGACAGTAAAGGCATTATGCAGATTGCTGGCCCGTTGCCGCGCAGTCATGGCCGATTGCGCGGCGGTGGCGCGCTGACGCCGGATCAGCCGGTGTTCGACGTTGCAGGAGGACAGCTCAGGGCAAATAGCCTGCAGTTCCCGACACAGCAGTTCGGACTGGTTGAAGCCGCGCTGCCACTGCCTGCGCCAGTGCAGCGGGACCGGCACCAGTGCATCGATGGGCGCATGCAGCTGTGCGTGTTGTCGCCATAGCGCGGCCAGCAGCGTTGTCAGGCGTTGTTCGCGCTGGAACTTCCAGCGATGAATCAGGTGGGCGAAATACTCCTCGTACAACCACGGTGCGATAACGCGATCAAACGCGGGTGGCGACTGCAGGCAGCTACCGCAAAGCCTGCCCCTCACAGACTCAGGGGCAGGTGGCAGCGGGATCGCGCAGCGCGTGCAGCAGGTGTGGTTGACCGGCATCTCGTGCTCGCACGCAAGGCACAGCGGAACAGCCCTGTGGCTGCGCAGGCCGCACAGCGCACAGTGTTGGGGGAACAGCGCTTCGAGTACGCGCTCGCCGATCTTGTTAACCAAGGGGTGTGCTCCAGGTTGACAGATATGGTGTCGCCAGTATCATGCTGGTTGCGTTCACTTTTATTCAATCCCCGGGGCCGATATGCATTCATTCGTCGCAACAACGCAATCCGGCGCCACGTCGCTGTCCGCCACAACACCTGCCACTGCGCCTGCCACGCCGCTTGCAACGACAGTCGTTGGGACCTCCGCCACGGCATCCGGCGCTATACGCCACGACTGGTCCCGGCAGGAAGTGGAGAAGCTGTTTGCGCTGCCCTTCAACGACCTTTTGTTCCAGGCCCACACGGTGCATCGCCAGTATTTTGACCCAAACCAGGTGCAGGTCAGCACACTGCTTTCGATCAAAACCGGCGCGTGCCCGGAGGATTGCGCCTATTGCCCGCAGAGCACGCGCTATGACACCGGCCTTGAGGCCGAAGCGTTGATGGAAATCGAACAGGTGCTGGAACAGGCACGGGCGGCAGCGGCCTCTGGCGCCACGCGATTTTGCATGGGCGCCGCCTGGCGTTCGCCCAAGCAGCGCGACATGCCCAAGGTTGTCGCCATGGTCAAGGGCGTGCGCGCGCTGGGCCTGGAGAGTTGCATGACGCTGGGCATGTTGACGCGGGAACAGGCGCAGGAATTGTCGGAAGCCGGGCTGGACTACTACAACCACAACCTCGACACCTCGCCGGAATTCTACGGCGAGATCATCACCACCCGCACCTACCAGGACCGGCTGGAAACCCTGGACCATGTGCGCGACGCCGGCATGAAGGTGTGCAGCGGCGGTATCGTGGGCATGGGCGAAACGCAGACCGATCGCGCTGGCCTGTTGCAACAACTGGCCAATTTGCCGCAGCACCCCGAGAGCGTGCCCATCAACATGCTGGTGCGGGTGCAGGGTACGCCGCTGGCGGCGGAGGCTGATCTCGACCCGTTCGAATTCATCCGCACCATCGCGGCAGCGCGGATTATGATGCCTGCCTCGCACGTGCGCCTGTCCGCCGGTCGCGAGGAAATGAACGAGCAGATGCATGCTCTCGCTTATTTTGCCGGCGCCAACTCCATTTTCTATGGGGAAAAGCTGCTCACCACGCCGAACCCGCAGGCGAACACCGACATGGCGTTGTTCGCACGTCTGGGCATCCAACCGGAGCGCCGTCATGTCGAAATGGATCTCGAATGGAATGGCGAGCAGGCATCGCAAGCGCCCAACCCGCTGTTCTACGATGCTGCCGCACGCTAGGCGATTGCCATGGCAGCGTTCACCGAGCGCCTGGGCGCGGTGCTGCAGCAACGTCAGCAGCAGGGCCTGTACCGCCAGCGCCTGACACTGCACTCCGCGCAGGGCCCGATGGTGCGCATCGACGGGCGCGAGTACCTCAACTTCTGCAGCAACGATTACCTGGGCCTCGCCGCGCATCCGCGCGTGATCGAACGCTTTTGCCGCGCGGCGAAGGAATACGGTGTCGGCAGCGGCGCCTCCCACCTGGTCTGCGGCCACAGCGCGCCACACCACGAACTGGAGGACGCGCTGGCCGAATTCACCGGCCGGGAGCGCGCACTGCTGTTTTCCAGCGGCTACATGGCCAACACCGGCATTCTCACCAGTCTGTTGCAGCGCGGCGATTATGTGTTCGAGGACCGGCTCAATCACGCCTCCCTGCTGGATGGTGGCCTGCACAGCGGCGCCCGCTTCCAGCGCTTTCGCCATAACGACGTGGGCGCATTGCGAAGTCAAACTGGCAGCTGCCGATGGCCCGCGGCTGGTGGTGGTAGACGGCGTATTCAGCATGGACGGTGACACCGCGCCGTTGGCCGAACTCGCAGAGTTGTGCACCGCCCACGATGCCTGGCTGATGGTGGATGACGCCCACGGCTTTGGCGTGCTCGGCGAACGCGGTGTGGGCAGCACGGAAGCAGCAGGACTCTCGCCCTCCGCTGTCCCCGTGCTGATGGCAACGCTGGGCAAGGCCCTGGGCACGGCGGGTGCCTTTGTCGCCGGGAGTGCGCTGTTGATCGAGGGCCTGATCCAGCAATCACGCAACTATATTTACACCACCGCACTGCCGCCGGCAGTGGCTGCGGCGGCGCACGAGGCGTTGTTACTGCTGACCGAGGAAGCGTGGCGCCGGCACCACCTGGCTGCGCTGATCCGCCGCTTCAGGCAGGGCGCGGCGCAGCTCAGCCTGCCCGTGCTGCCATCGGCGAGTGCGATACAGCCGCTGTTGGTGGGCGATGCGATACGTGCAGTAACCTTGAGCGCACAACTGCGGGAACAGGGGATATTGATCAGCGCCATCCGCCCGCCCACCGTGCCCGCAGGCACCTCGCGCCTGCGCATCACCCTCAGCGCGGCGCACAGCGAAGCGCAGATCGATCACCTGCTGGAGCAGCTGGCTGCCTGCTGGGCAAGCAGCTGGGCAGCCAGCTGAGTGCCTTTGCCGTTTGAATATCTGCCCGCCACCGGGGCACCCCGGCAGCATGTGGTGTTGTTACACGGCTGGGGGTGCAATCGCGAGGTGTGGCGACCACTGCTGGCGCACTTGCGGCCCTGGGCGAATGTCACGCTACTGGATATCCCCGGCGCGGCGCCCGGTTGCGGTTCGGACACCGTGCCCGGATTGCCTGAACTGCTAACAGGAATCCTGGGTTGCTGCCCCCCTAAAGCAGTGTATGTGGGATGGTCGCTGGGCGGGCAACTGGCCATTGAACTCGCTGCACAATACCCGCAGCGGGTGCAGGCACTGATCACGCTTTGCAGCAATCCACGGTTTGTCGCAGAAGAAGGCTGGCCCGGGATGGACGCGGACGAGTTCCGCGCATTTACCCACAGCGTGGCGACTGACCCAACGGCCGCGTTGCAGCGCTTCGACACACTGCAGGTGACGGGTTCGAGTCGAACACGCGGCTTACTCCGCCAGTTGCGGTCCCTGCGCCAACTACCCCCGTCCGACGCGCTGCTGGCCGGGCTGGCGTGGCTGGCGACACTGGACGCACGCGAGACCTTATCCTCCCTCGATCAACCACGATTGCATCTGTTGGCCGAGGACGATGCGCTGGTGCCTTACGCCGTGAGCCGCTGTATCGAATCCCGCATTGCCGGCAAACCGGCGGCACACGTGGCGGCGCTACCTCACACCTCGCATCTGGCGCCGCTGGAAGTCCCGCAGGTGCTGGCGGTGGCGATTGAGGCCTTCCTTGAGCGCGAAGGCACATTATTTGACCGCGCCACCGCGCCGCCAGAACTGGAAAAAAAGGCGGTGGCAGCCTCCTTTAGTCGTGCAGCCACCCGCTATGACTCCGCAGCAGGCCTGCAACGTGACGTAGGTGAGCAGTTACTCGCGCATCTCGATGAATTGGCAGCCGCGCCGCGAAGCATCCTCGACCTGGGTTGTGGCACAGGCTATTTCTGTCCGGCGCTGCGCGCGCGCTACCCCGAGGCCCGGTACCTGGGATTGGACATCGCCTCGGGTATGGTGGATTTCGCCCGCAGCCGGTGCCCGAGCGATTGCGATTGGCTGGTCGCCGACGCCGAGTCACTACCACTGGCCAGCGACTCCATTGACCTGGTCTTCAGCAGCCTGGCCGTGCAGTGGTGCGCCAGGCCCGAACACCTGTTCGCCGAGCTGGCGCGGGTGCTGCGTCCGGGAGGCAGGTGTGTGTTCACGACACTGGGGCCGCAGACCCTGTATGAACTGCGCTCCGCCTGGGCAGCCGTGGATGCGCATCAGCACGTGAATACCTTCCTGCCTGCTGTCAGTTTGTTGGCTGCCGCAGGGGGCGTTCCCGGCATGGCACTCAGGCTGCAGGAGCGGGACTTTCGCATGGACTATGGCCGTGTCCGGGACCTGCTGGATGAATTGAAAGCGCTGGGCGCGCACAATATGAATCGCAGTCGCCCGGTGGGCCTCACCAGCAGACGCGCACTGCAGGGCATGTTGCAGGCGTATGAGGCGAGGCGCTCCAATGGAGTGCTTCCCGCCACCTATGCGGTTATTTTCGGAGTACTGAAGAAGCTATGAGCAAGACCTGGTTCGTGACCGGTACCGATACCGGTGTCGGTAAAACAGCCGTCAGTTGTGGCCTGCTGGCGGCGGCTGCCGCAGCCGGTTTGCGTACGGCGGCGATCAAGCCCGTGGCGGCGGGGTGCGACGAAAACGGCCAGAATGAAGACGCCCTCAGCCTGCAGGCGGCGATGACCGAGGCGCTGGATTACAGCCAGGTCAATCCGGTGGCGCTCCAGGCCGCCATCGCACCGCATCTCGCCGCCGCCCTGGAGGGCAAACGCCTGCAGGCCAATCGCCTCGCCGGACTGTGTCGCGGGGTGATGTTGGGCGGCGCTGACTTTGTGCTGATCGAGGGCGCCGGTGGCTGGCGCGTGCCGATCAGCGGGCGCGAGACGCTGGCGGACCTGGCGATTGAATTGCGCGTGGGCGTCATCATGGTGGTGGGCATGCGCCTCGGCTGCATCAATCACGCGCTCCTCACTGCCGAGGCCATTCGACGCGATGGGTTGCCGCTGGCGGCCTGGGTTGCCAACCAGCCCGGCCCGCGCATGGATCGCCATGAAGAGAACCTCGACACCTTGCGGCAACTGCTGCCGGCGCCATTTCTTGGCGATATCCCGAACCTTCCACATTGGAGGGCCAGTGATATAGCGGGGTATCTGGAGTTGGCTGTGCTCTTGAACTAATCCTGCACCAAGCGCGTATAAACCCTGATTAGACCCGTATTAAACCTGCGCATGAGCGGCGCGCGATCCACCGGGTTATAACCGCAAAGCTGCGCAACCCGTCGCAGTTTCCGGAAAATGGTATTTGACATCCTCGCTAAAGTGAGGAAAATGTGATCGCCGAACACATGGCCTGATCCGACAACGTCGGTCGGCCTCCCCCGGGTTGCAACTGTTCAGACGCAACCCCCCTGCAAGAGAGCATCCAGAGGACACTCACCATGCCAGACTACAAAGCGCCGGTGCGCGATATCCGTTTTGTGATTAACGAAGTACTGGAATCCGAAAAGTTGTACCAGACCCTGCCTGGTTTTGGGGAGGCGACTGAAGAACTGATGAACGCCATCATCGACGAAGGCGCACGCTTCGCGGAAAACGTCATTGCCCCGCTGAACCGCAGTGGCGACGAGGAGGGGTGCCACTGGAGCGAGGAAGGGGTGCGCACGCCAGCCGGCTTCAAGGAGGCCTACCGCCAGTACGTGGACAACGGCTGGCCCGCCCTGAGCGCGGATTCTGAGTACGGCGGCCAGGGCCTGCCCAGCATGCTCGGCATCATGATGAACGAAATGGCCGGCACCGCTAACTGGTCCTGGGTGATGTACCCCGGCCTCAGCCACGGTGCCGTAAATACTGTGGAAGCGCACGGCGATGCCGGGCAGAAAGAGAAGTACCTCACCAAGCTCATCTCCGGCGAGTGGACTGGCACCATGTGCCTGACCGAATCCCAGTGCGGCTCCGACCTCGGCCTGCTGCGCACCAAGGCCGAGCCCCAGGCCGACGGCTCCTACGCCATTACCGGCACCAAGATATTCATCAGCGCCGGCGAACACGACATGACCGACAATATCGTGCACATCGTGCTCGCACGGCTGCCGGATGCGCCCGAGGGCACGAAGGGCATTTCGCTGTTTATCGTGCCCAAATTCAATGTGAAGGAGGATGGCACCATCGGCGAACGCAACGCGGTGCACTGTGCGTCCATCGAGGAAAAGATGGGTATCCACGGCAATGCTACCTGCGTCCTCAACTTCGATGGCGCCAGGGGTTTCCTCATTGGACCACCCAATCGCGGCCTGAATGCGATGTTCACGTTCATGAACACCGCCCGCATCGGTACCGCCACACAGGGGCTGGCACATGCCGAGTTGTCCTTCCAGGGCGCACTGACTTACGCCAAGGACCGACTTGCCATGCGGTCGCTTACCGGCCCGAAAAACCCGAGTGGCCCGGCCGACCCGATCATCGTGCACCCGGACGTGCGCCGCATGCTGCTCACGCAAAAAGCCTTTGCCGAGGGCAGTCGTGCGTTCCTGTATTACCTTGCGCAGCAGGGCGATATCGTGGCGGCCGGCAGCAAGGAACAGGCCAAGGCCGCCGACGATTTGATGGCGCTGCTGACGCCCATCGGGAAAGCGTTCGTGACGGAGGCAGGCTTTGAAGCGGCCAACCTCGGTTTGCAGGTCTTCGGCGGGCACGGCTTTATCCGCGAGTGGGGCATGGAGCAAATCGTGCGCGATGCGCGCATCGCGATGCTCTACGAGGGCACCACGGGTATCCAGGCGCTCGACCTGGTGGGCCGCAAGGTGCTTGGCAGCGGTGGCAAATTGCTGCTGGGTTTTACCGCGGTGATCGACGAATTTGCAACGCGCACGACGCAGCCGAGCACGCCGCGTTTGTGAAGCCGCTCAGAGCGCATGCGCAGGAGTGGCTGGACCTGTCCATGAAGCTGGGTGAAGCGGCGATGGCCAATGCCGACAACGCCGGCGCCGGCGCGGTCGATTACCTGATGTACAGCGGCTACGTCACGCTGGCCTACTTCTGGGCGCGCATGGCGGTATTGGCGCAGCAGAAAATCGCGGCGGCCGATGGCGATGTGTCTTTCTACGAAGCAAAAGTCATGACGGCGCGTTTCTATTTTGAACGCCTGCTGCCGCGTACCGAATCGCTGAAAATCACCATGCTGGCCGGCGCCGACAACATCATGGACATGCCCGAGGCGTTGTTCCAGCTGTAAAGGCGCGATTGGCATCCGGTAAGGTGTTCTGATGGGATGACTTTCTGGTGCCGGAGGGGGAGAATGGCTGTAACCGTTCTCCCTTTTTATTTATGTGATCCACAAGAGTTACAGAACAAGCCATGACCGAAGAGCTACCTGACAAATCGGATCGCAGCTACAGCAACTCGCTCTATCCCGAGGACCAGAAAAAGGTCGACGAGTTTGTTAGCCGCGGCATCAACTCGGTACCCCGCAAACCGTTTCGGCCGCTGCGCCTGGTGTTGCTGCTGATCGTTGTAGTGACGCTGCTCAGCATACTCAGCCAGGGTTTGGCGCGCTGGGCGGGAATTTATTAGCCGCGGCGAGAGCGCCTCGCCGGGCATTGGTTCCACGGTACTCATTTGGTATAGTGGCGCGCTTCCAATATCGGTGTGTGGCGCAGCCTGGTAGCGCACTTCGTTCGGGACGAAGGGGTCGGAGGTTCAAATCCTCTCACACCGACCATATTCAACCTGTCCTTACCGGGCACATAGGTAACAGTTCAGCACCGCGTGCTCAGAGGCCGACTTTCGATGTCGCCCCCTCAACTTCCCGCACCAGCCTGGGCACCATATAACCCGGCAACCGGGCCTTCAGACCCTCCAGCAGCATGCGCGCGTGGTGTTCCGGCACGTCGAAGTGCGCCGCGCCCTGCACCTTGTCAAGCAGGTGCAGGTAGTACGGCAGGACGCCGGTGGCGAACAGGCGCTGGCACAGTGCCAGTTGCGCCTCCAGGGTGTCGTTGATGTCGGCCAACAGCACGGACTGGTTTAGCAGCGTGATGCCGCGGGAGCGCAGCGCAGCCAGCGCGGATGCGACGGATTCATCCATTTCGCTGGCGTGGTTGCAATGGATGACCACAATGGTTTGCAAGCGGGGGTGCGTGATCGCATCCAGCAGCGAATCGGTGATGCGCGCCGGAATCACCACGGGGAGTCGGGTGTGGATGCGCAGGCGGCGCACATGCGCTATCCCGGCAATCTGCGCCACCAGTCCTTGCAGCTGTTCATCGGTAGCTACCAGCGGGTCGCCGCCACTCAGGATCACTTCCTCAATGCTCTTGTCGTCCCTGATCAGTTGTAGCGCTTCACGCCATTGCTGGCGGCTGTTCTGGTTTTCGCTGTACGGAAAATGACGGCGGAAGCAGTAGCGACAGTTGACGGCGCACCCGCTGCTGACGATCAGCAATACCCGTCCGTGGTATTTGTGGATGATGCCGCGGTGGGGATTCGCCGCGCCGGTTTCGCCCACGGGGTCGGTGCTGTAGCCGGGGGCATCGAGCATTTCCTGCGCGGTGGACAGCACCTGTAGCAACAGTGGGTCGCGCGGGTCGCCGTAGCGCATTCTTTGCACAAAACAGCGCGGCACCTTCAGGGCGAAGCTCTCGTCGGCACCGCCCGCGTGTCCGACCTCATCCACATTGAGTCCCAGAATACGCAGCAATTCAGCGCGTGAGGTAACGACATTACGCAACTGGTGCTGCCAATCGTCGGTGGGTTTTACAAGATGGGTGGTCAGTGGCACAAAGAGCCTCGGGGGGAGCCTGTGAAGCGCAGGGCATTGTAGCAACGAACAGCCCGCCCGTCTGATACCTTGGCAACTGAAAGGGCGTAACTTATGCAAAGTCCTTGAACCGCGCTTGATTCTGCTGCGATACTCAAAGCCTGAAGGTCGCCAGGAGGAGCTATGGATTCGGAAACGCAGGCAATTAGGGACTGGCTGAGGGAGCACAGTATCTCGGAAGTGGAGTGTCTGGTTCCCGACATGACCGGGAATGCGCGCGGCAAGTTTATTCCGGCTCCCCAGTATCTCGCGAGCGGCCAGCCGCGCTTGCCGGAGGGCATCCTGATCCAGTCGGTGACGGGTCAGTACTGCGAGGAACATTGGGACCTGGTTGAACCGACGGATTCCGACATGATCCTCAAGCCGGACATCACCACCATGCGCGTTGTACCCTGGGCGCGCGAACCCACGGCCCAGATCATCCACGATTGCTACACGCGCGGCGGCGAGCTGCATCCGCTGTCCACGCGCAATGTGTTGCGCCGTGTACTGGATCTGTATGCGCAGCAGGGCCTGCAACCGGTGGTCGCGCCGGAAGTCGAGTTCTTTCTGGTCGCGAAGAATACGGATCCGGACTATGAACTCTCCGCGCCGCAGGGCCGCTCGGGGCGCGCGGAGACGTCGCGCAGGTCTTACAGTATCGACGCGGTTGCGGAATTTGAGGATTTTGTTGAAGACATCTACGACTATGCCGAGGCACAGGGCCTGCAGGTCGGCGCGCTGATCCACGAGGACGGCGCCGCGCAGATGGAGATGAACTTTGAGCACGGCGACCCGATGAGCCTGGCGGACCAGGTCTTCGTGTTCAAGCGTACCGTCAGGGAAACCGCGCACAAATATGGCATGTACGCCACCTTCATGGCCAAGCCCATGCAGCGTGAAACCGGCAGTGCGATGCATATTCACCAGAGCGTGTTGCGCACGGCGACCGGTGAAAACATTTTCAGCGATGGCAAGGGTGGCTTTTCCGACACGTTCCTCAGTTATATCGCCGGCCTGCAGCACTACACGCCGCAGCTCATCAGCCTCTACGCGCCCAACGTGAATTCCTATCGGCGCCTGGCGCCAGAGGTGGCCGCGCCGATTAACCTGTACTGGGGTGTCGACAACCGCACCACCGGGTTTCGCGTGCCTCGCAGCCCCGCCGATGCGACGCGCATCGAAAACCGCTTTCCGGGCGCGGATGTGAATCCGTACCTCGCGTTCGCGGCGACGCTGGCCAGTGGTTATCTCGGCATGCAGAAAAAACTGGTGCCGACCGAGCCGCACCAGGGCACCGCCAATGAAGATGCCGACGTCGAGGTGGTCCGTACTCTGGAGGAGGGTCTGCGCCATTTGCAGGAAGCGCCGGAGGTGCGCGAGATATTGGGGGACCTGTTCCTGCGTGCCTACAGCGCGGTCAAGCGGCAGGAGTTCGAGGAGTTTAACCGGGTCATCAGTTCCTGGGAGCGCGAACACCTGTTACTGCAGGTCTGAATTGCGCAGAGTGGACAATACCCTGCAGTCCTTTGCGCCGCTGGTCGGCGCGCGCTTTGCCCATCAAACACGACTCGGCCTGCCACAGGCCTAAGGAAGAATCATGTTCAGTACCGATGACTTGTGCAGCCTGCGCTGGGACGCGGTCAGTGCAAAGGTTGAGGTGATCGACCAGACGTTGCTGCCGCACACGCTGCGCTGGTGTCACCTCGATTCCCTGTCGGCGTTCTGTCATGCCATCAGCAACATGCAGGTGCGTGGTGCGCCGCTGATCGGGATCACAGCCGCGTTCGGGTTGGCGCACGCGCTGTCAGACGATGCCTCCGACGACAATCTCGCGCGCGCCAGCGCCGCGCTGCTGGCAACGCGCCCCACGGCGGTCAACCTGCGTTGGGCGCTGGAGCAAGTGACCGCAGCTGTGCAAATTCTGCCGCCGTCGGCGCGTGCCCGGGTTGCGCTGGAGACGGCCCGCGTCCTGCGCGAAGAGGATATCGCCAACTGTGAGCGCATCGGCGACAACGGACTGAAGTTATTGCAACCGTTGGTGTCGGGTGATCGCCTGAATATCATGACGCACTGCAATGCCGGCTGGCTGGCCACCGTCCAGTGGGGTACCGCACTGGCGCCCATCTACAAGGCCCACGCCAGCGGTATTCCCGTGCATGTGTGGGTGTCCGAGACGCGACCGCGCAACCAGGGGACGAATCTCACCGCGTGGGAATTGCACCGGGCGGGCGTGCCTTGCACCATCGTCACGGATAACAGCTGCGGCCAGTTGATGCGCCAGGGGCGGGTGGACTGTGTGATTGTCGGCAGTGATCGCACCGCCGCCAATGGCGATGTATGCAACAAGATCGGAACCTACCTCAAGGCCCTGTCCGCGCGCGCCAACGCCATCCCGTTCTATGTGGCGCTGCCGGAATCGACCATCGACTGGACCTGTCCCGGCGGCGACCAGATTCCTATTGAAGAGCGCGATGAAGCGGAAGTGCTGAGCATTGCGGGAGTCGATGCCGCAGGCGAGTTGCGTGAAGTGAACCTCGCTGCCGCACACAGTCGTGCGTTGAATCCCGCGTTCGATGTAACGCCGTCGGATCTGGTCAGTGCGCTGATTACCGAACACGGCAATTTCGCAGCGAGCGCGCAAGGCTTACAACAGCTGCGAACAGTAATGACCGGTGTTTGATGGTGGCAGTACTGAGTGGGAGGGACGTCCCACTGCCAGTTTAGTTGTAATCCAGATGTAGGTCGTAGTCACCCAACTCATCGCGCAAACGTTTCTCTTCCAGCCGCTGCTCGGCCATGCGACGCTTTTGCACGAGGATTTGCTTCTCGGTGGACATCGGCACCAGGTCCTGCAGTATTTCGTCTGGTATGTCCCCAAGCGCCGGCTCGAAGATATCTTCGAGTGGCTCAGGTGCCGAAGATTCGTGGTTACGTTCTCCCATAAATCACCTCCCGATGATTTAGAAACAGACAACTTTGCGACACAGCATGCTCACTGGCCGCTCGGGGCGAGTAAATCAAAAATACGGGAGTGGAACAACGAAATAATTTTGTCAGTTTTGCGCATATCCTCACATGCACGCACATAACTGCGCAGAGTCGTGCGCAAGAGTCCGGCGATCCGCTGCCATCCATGGCCGTCCCTGCGCACCAGGTAACTTCCGTGTTGTATCCTTCCCTGGACTGACATCAGCGCTAGCGGATCGCCGGACAGATGCTGGAGCAATATTGGTGCCAGTTGTGAGCGCCAGTATTTGCGCCGCCCGCCAGCTGCAAACGTCCGCAAGTCCTTTGTCCAAAGTTGTCCGCGCTTGTCCGCGCGGCAGCGGACACGCAATACGCAAGCGCCACGCTGCACATATTTTTGCGCGGGCTTGCGACACAAGTGGGGGCTGGTTAGAGTGGCTCCTCTCTTATACCCGCCGCTATCTTTTCGAGGAGTAAATATGACCTTGCTGCACACGCCGCTTGATGCGCTGCATCGGGAATTGGGCGCCAAAATGGTGCCCTTTGCCGGTTATGACATGCCGGTACAGTACACTGCCGGCATCATTAAGGAGCACCTGCACACACGCGAGGCAGCCGGCCTGTTCGATGTCTCCCACATGGGGCAAGTCCTGATCGAAGGCGAGGGCAGTGCAGCGCTGCTCGAATCCCTGGTGCCTGTGGATGTGCAGGCTCTTGCTATAAATCAGCAGACGTACGCGCTGCTCACCACGCCCAGTGGTGGTGTGCTGGATGACCTGATTATCACGCGCTGGGGCGAGGAGCAGTTTTTCCTGGTGGTGAATGCCGGCTGCAAGACGCAGGATATCGCACACCTGCGCGCGCACTTGTCGGGCCAGACGTTGACCGTGCTGGCAGAGCACGCGCTGTTGGCCCTGCAGGGACCTGCCGCGCGCGCGGTGATGCATACGTTGTGTCCACAGGCGGCGCAATTGGTGTTTATGCATGGCTGTCAGGCGGTGATCGACGGCGTCGCGGTTTACATTACCTGTTCCGGCTATACCGGCGAGGATGGTTTCGAAATTTCGGTACCGGCTGCGGCAGCGGAAGCGTTGGCGCGCCGCCTGCTGGCCATCGAAAGTGTGCAGGCCATTGGACTGGGTGCGCGCGATTCCCTGCGGCTGGAAGCCGGCTTATGCCTGTACGGCCACGAGTTAAGCACCGAGATCGACCCCGTGCAGGCTGGCCTGGTGTGGTCTATCAGCAAAGCGCGGCGCGAAGACGGCGCGCGTGCAGGTGGGTTCCCGGGTGCCGAGGTGATCTTCCAGCGCATTGCACAAAAGCCCGCGCTCTGCCGCGTCGGCCTCACTGTCGATGGCAAGCGGCCGGTGCGCGAGGGTCAGCCTGTGATGGATGAAGCAGGTCGGCAGGTAGGGGAAATTTGCTCGGCCTGTTACGGCGCCAGCGCGGGCGGGCCCATCGCCATGGCCTACATTGAGCGGGCGCTCGGGCAACCGGGCACGAAGTTACAGGTGGGTGTGCGCGACAAGTTGCTACCAGTAACCGTAACGACCATGCCATTTACGCCGCGGCGCTACTTCCGGGGTTGAGTGGCTGTCACGCCGCCCAGGCGCGCTGGGCGCGAAAGCGCTTCGACAGATAATCCATCTGGTCGGCCAGGATGCGATCCTTGGCGAGGAAGTGCCACTCCCAGGAGTTGGGCCTGAAGGGCACGGCCAACAGCGGCATGTGCGCTTCCTCGGGCGTGCGATTGTTCTTTTCCCAATTGCACCGCTTGCAGGCAGCCACCACGTTTTCCCAGCGGTCCGTGCCGCCGCGTGAGGTGGGCAGGACATGATCGCGCGTCAGGTCGGCGCGCGTGAATTGCTGCCCGCAGTACTGGCAGCGATGGTCGTCGCGCCGGAACAGGGTGCGGTTGCACAGCGGGGGACTGAAGCCCTCAATGATTTTGCCCTGGATGGCGACGATGGGCTGCAGGTCGATGCGTGAGCGCGCGCCGTTGATGCGTTGAATGCCACCGAAAATCGGGGGCAGCGTTTCCCCGATGCCATACACGACATCCCCCTTGGCATAGGCGGTAATGGCCTCGTGCAGTGTTATCCAGCTGCGTGGTTGGCCAGCCAGATCAAGTCGCAGGATAGTTTGCATTGTTTCGCACCCACAAATCTGGGCTAAAACTACTGCAAATTGATGGTAACTACAATCGGGATGATGGCGCGCGTGTTTGAGTCAGCACCGCGTTAAATCCGATACTCCAGGTCGAACTCTTCCACCGGGAGCGGTTTGTCGAACACATAACCTTGCAGCATGTCGCAGCGCATTTCCGCCAGCCGATCCGCGATCGCAATGGATTCCACGCCCACCGCGACCACTTGCAGCGAAAAATTGTGCGCCAGGTCGACCAACGCCTTTACCATCGCGTGGTCTTTCTCCGATACCAGCATGTTGCGGACGAAGCGCTGGTCGATCTTGACTTCATCAACGGGGAGGTCGCGGCAGGCCGCCAGCGAGGAAATCCCGGTACCAAACTCATCGATGGAAATCCGGACGCCAATAGCCTGCAACCTGGCAAGTTGCGCATGCATGCGCTCGTGATCGTCGCTCATGAACCTTTCGGTCACTTCCAGATTGAGCCGCGACGGTGTCACAGCGAATGACACCAGCGCATCACAGATGAAGGACGATATATCGCCATCGAGGAGCAGTGAAGGGCACAGGGTTATCGCGATGGAAAGTGGCTCAGGCCAGCGCGCCAGTCGCTGGACGGCAGATTTGATTACCCACTTGGTGACAGGTTTGATGATGTCATGCCGCGCCGCCAGATCAATAAATTGGTCTGGGGCGATGATCCCGTGTTTGCTGTGGCTCCAGCGGATAAGTGCTTCGGCGCCTATCAGCTTGCGGGACCCCGCGTGTATCTTCGGCTGGTAGTACAGGTGGAATTCGCCGTGTTTCAAGGCCCTTTGCATCTGCTCCAGCAGTTCCAGCTCCTCCTGCTCGGTCTTCGCCTTGTGTGGGGAGAATACCTTGAACAGATCGTCCGATTGCTTGGCCTGGTCCAGCGCGATACCAGCCTCCTGCAAGGCCAGCGCCAGATCGCAGTTCTGGTCGTCGAACTGGGTGAAGCCCGCGGTCACCGTCAGTGGCAGTGCGCGCCCGAGGTGATAGTGCGGTTCGCTGAACACCTTGTCGAGATCGGCGGCCGCCTGTTCCAGCTCGCGGGTGCTATCGATATCCCTGAGAATGACACAGGCGCGGTTGTCGTTCAGGAAGCTCCACTCATCATGGGTTCTCACCCAGCCGTTCAGTCGCTGCCCGAACGCATCGTGCAGGATCTGGCTGGTGCTTTTATTGCGATAGTCTTCCGCGGCGCCGTGCACCAATTCCACTACACCAAGAACGCTGTTGGAGTTAGCGGGCATCAGATGAAAAATTCTTCACCGCTGACGCCGTAGGTACCGGACCGGAGTTCGCGGGAAATCCAGCGCTCGCCTTCTGCTGCGATGGACTGCTTGGCGAGATCCACCACTTTGGGTATCGCCAGGCGGTCTTTCGCCCTGTTCAACACGATCACCACTTCCGGCTTGAGTCGCCGCGTACTGTTCTGTGAGACGACGATGGCCACCTCGCCCGTGTTCAATTCGACCATGGTGCCGGTGGGAAACAAGCCGATGGCTTGCACGAACTGCTCCACCAGAGCCTCCTGAAACTGGTGGCCACTGCAATCCAGCAGTTCCAGGCTCGCTTCATTTGATGTACGCGCTTTGGCATACGGGCGCGGTGTAATCATGGCGTCGTAGGTATCCACCATCCCGGCGATACGCGCGAGCAAGGGTATTTCCGCGCCCTGCATGCCGCGCGGGTATCCCGAGCCATCCATGCGTTCGTGGTGATTCTCAATGATGCCGAGAATCTGGATGTCCATATGGGCGCTTTTGGACACCAGGTCCGCACCCATGATGGGGTGTGCCCTGATAATGCGGCGCTGTGCATCGGAAAGGTTTTCCGCCTGGTCGAGCAATTCCGGCGGGAGTTGCGTCATGCCGATATCGCACAACGCACAACCGAGGGCGAGTTTTTCCAGCTCGTGCCGACTGAGCCCTATTTGCCGCCCCAGGATGACGCCCCAAATTGCCATGGCAATGCCGTGGCGGTAGCGGTACTCCTCGCTGTCTTTCAGGCGCAGCAGGGCGGCCACGGCCTCCGGGCTGCGAAACACGCCATCAATCAGTGGGTTGAGGGCAGCTTGCACGGCCCTGAGATCAGCGCCCTCGCTGCCGCTGCGCAGTGAGTGGAATACGGCGTCCAGTGTCTCGGCTGCGCGCTCGAAAGCGATTTTGGTGCTTTTGAATTCTTCGCGCAGCGCCAGGCGCACAATGGGCTTTGGCTCAACCGCGTTAACAGCCAGTTTCAGCGAACGTCGTGTGCCGTTGTATTCCGCATCGATGTACACATGGTCTACGTAATTGGACACGTACAGGATCTCGTCGGCATCGCGTACGACGAAGCCTTGCAGTTCAAATGGAGTCTCCAGCCACGGCCTGTCAAGCTCCGCAATGAACATGCCCGGCTCCAGATTTGTCGCGGGGAGTTTGACCAAGCGCACGTGCACCTCCTGAATTATGTCCGCGTAGGACAAGACTAGTAAGTGCGCAAAGGGGTGTCGATTGCAGGGTGTAAGAAAGGAGAACTGGGTCACCAGCGATCTGGCGTTTTGTGATGTTGTTCCGCTATGTCATGCCGCTGATGGGATTCCCCGGGCACAATAACCCGCAGATTTTCCGCCCTAGCAACTGGTGATGCTGATGCTGATGGCCTCAGGTTGCACTCGCCTTTCTGCGCTTCCGTGAGCGTGATTTCATATTTCTGGTTGCTCGGGAGGGGTATGGCCAGGCCGTTGTACTCAACCGCGTCGTCCGCAGCGGTATTGCAGGAAAAGGCGATGGTGTAACTGCCGGGGGGAACAAACCCGAACGTATACGTCCAGCTCACGGGTGTGCCGCTTGACGCCATCGAGGCGACGGCAAACGGTGCAATGGCATTCGCGGGTATGGTCGTGATGCTGTCGCTGTTGAACACGTCGGCCAGGTTTTCTGACAGTAAATTACTGCCTTTATAGAGGTAAACCCGATTGCCTTTGATTGGCTCGCCTTTCTCACTGCAGGGCGATACCGAGTTGAACAACGCACTGTCCACCGTGCCTGAGAGCGTGGCGGCCGTCTGATTGTTCTCTATGCGCACGCCGTTCGTGGTCAGCAGGTAGGTCTCTGACGACGCCTCGTACTGCAGTGCCTGCGCCAGGCCAAACTCCACGGTAAAGGTTTGCTTGCCAGAGGCGAGCTGGATGCCCGGCAGCCCCCGGACGCCGCTTGAAACCTTGATCGCCTTGAAGCTGTCGTCTTCCTGCTGGACATAGGATTCGTTTACGCCGCCGGTGAGGATTGCGATGGAGACCGCATTGTAGGTCCCCGTCACGAGTTCAAGGTCGGTGATGACTTCCAGTTGAGCGGTGCCCCGGTATTTCAGCAGGTCGATCTTGAAGGTGGGCACGTCGACAAGGTTCAATGCAGGAATGGTAAATTCATCGACGACGACATCCTCTACCCCGCTGCGCTGAAACGTAATGGAATCCACCTCAATCACTACCTGCTTCAGGTCTTCGGGGAGTGAGTCTGAAAACCCGAGCGTGAGCAGCGCCGGACGGTCCTCATCATCGTTCTCGCTATTGCAATCAAAGCCGCAACCGCAACCGCCCAGCGGCAGCAGCAAGGGCAGCAGAAGCAGACCGGGCAACAACATTTTCACGGCAATTTTCATGGGCGGCGAGAAGACCTGAAGTGAAGTGGGGACAGAGCCTGTCCAACAGTGTCAGGCATTATGAGCGAAGACGGGCGCAAGTTGTAGCCGTGCCTTGTGCATCTCGCGGGTCTGGCAGACAATCAAGCCCCGGTTCCACAACGCGTGAAGGAGATATCGATGGGTATTTTTTCCTGGATTGTACTGGGTCTGCTGGCCGGTGCATTGGCGAAGTTGCTGATGCCGGGCAAGGACGGCGGCGGCTGGATCCTGACGATGGTGTTGGGGATTGTCGGCGCGTTTGTCGGTGGCTACCTTGGCTCATTGCTGGGCATGGGCGGTCCTGCCGATGGTGTGAACATGGGCAGCATTGCCACCGCCACCGCCGGTGCCTTCGTGGTACTTCTGGTGTTCAGGCTGCTGAAATAGATTGCTTCGCCGCGCAGCGGCAAAGGCAGCGTTACCCTGAGAGGTAACCCGGTCGCCCACGCCCCGCAGCGACCGGTTGTTCAAGGACTTTGTCGCGCGCGATACGCTTGCGCATACGCAATGCCGTCGGCGTTGTCGATGATGGCGCCGTTGGGCAACTCGCTGGTACGGGCGCTGATTTCCAGCATGGCCCCGCCCAGTTCTTCCGAACCGATGACCAGCGCACCCGGCCGCAGTAGCGCCTCAAGCAAATAGTGCATCGCGTTTGCCTGTTCGCTGCTGGGCCGAATAAACGCGGAGCGGTGGCCAAACGTACGCAATCCGCTGCCTTCAGCCAATGCCGCCACCTCGCGTTCCGCGCGACCTTTCTCCCTGGCCCAGTGTTGTGCGCCGTCGCTATCGGTGCCCATGCCGGTGACATAGTGGAATGCCATCGGCCCGTCCCGGCGCGCTGCCAGCCACGCGGTGACAAAAGCGACCGGAAAATCGACATGTATCCGGGTGTACGTCTCATCATCCATTCCCAGTGACGTGGTGCCGAGGCCCCACAGCACGGTATTGACCTCGCCGAGTATGTCAGCGAGCGCGGAATAGTCGGTAAAGTCCTCGTGGAGTCGCATCTCGATTTCTCCCTGCGCTACGCCGGCTTCAATGCGCGGGCTACTGCGCCGCGTCACGACATAGACTTTCTCGACGTCCGGGTCGGCCATTGCAGCCTTGAGCAAGCCGTCACCCACAGAGCCGGTTGCGCCGAACACCATCACCACCTGATTGGCGTGTTCATGCACGGGCGCGTTTGCCGACGGGCGCAGGCTGCCCAGCGTGAGCGCTCCCCATATATTGAGCGCCACCACCAGCAGCGCCAGGCCGACCAGGAGCAGCACGGCAAGTTTCTTGAGAGCTTTCATCGCGAGTCTCCTGGGCGCGTCCGGGTCTGCGAATGTGTTCGCCGGCAGCCCGCGATTAGCGGGACAGCTCGGGTGCGGCCCGCCCCGCGATCAGCGGCAGGTCGAGGTAGGTCTTGATCCCCGGCGCCGCGCGGCACACATAGGGAATCGCACTGATGCAGTGATTGGCGGTGGCGACGATGCCGGGATTGCGGATCAGGCCGGCGGCGATTGACTCGGGGTGCCAGCCGTGGAACGTGACATGCGAGGACGGGTCGCCGCTCACCGCCACTTCAAAACGCTCGCCCTCCGGCCCGAAGTTCCAGGCCGGCTCCAGATGTTCTTCACCCATGAACCAGTTCACGCGCACGGTGATCACTGGCACGCCGCGCACGGTGTGCTGCCAGGTGAAGCGCTGCGCAGCGACGAGGCCTGGCGCGATCACACCTATCGGGGAGTCGATAGGCGCGGTGGCGACGGCGACCTCGTGCGTGCTGAGCACCTTGGCATCCACGTCGAAGCCCAGTTCAGCGGCCACCATTTCCATGGATTGCTGGAAACCCTGCCCGAGGAAGTGGACCATCGGGCTGGCCGCCGCTTCCTGCGGCGTCTTGCCGAACAGCATGATGTCGCTGATCACGGCGGGCGCGCCGTAGGTGCGGATGTCGGAGAATTCCTCCGCGCGCACATGCGTGATCGCGCTCGACAGCGCGGAAACCATCAGCGGAAAGCGCTCGGTAATGCCGCCGGGATGAATGCCGGTGCCGTGCAAAGTGCTGTTGCCAGCCTGGCAAGCTGTCTCCAGCGCGCTGACATCGCGCTTGCCGGGATAAAACCAGTTGAGCGGCGTCACCACGTTCTTGCCCGAGGCGAGCAGGCGCGCGACGAGCGTCGGGTCGGCCATGATCGGGCTGTACATGACACAATCCGCGTCCATCGCGATGAGTGCGTCGACATCACAGGTTGCCGTGACGCCGAGTGGCGCCATGCCGCAAATTTCACCGACATCGCGCCCGGCCTTCTCCCGGCTGTGCACCCAGCAGCCCACCAGTTCCAGTTCCGGGTGCGCCACAATTCCTTCTATCGCCGCTCTGCCGACGCCGCCGGTGGCCCACTGTATGACGCGTATTGCCATGATCGCTATTTCCCCTGGTTGGTAAAGGCGTCGGGCAGGCCACGCCAGGCGAGCGGCAGCTCCGTCGACCAGTTGGGCTTGCGCGGCGGCATGTTGAATCCGGGTGGCGGCTGCCAGGCCATCGCCTTCATCGTTTCGCCGATGTAGTTCATGTTCAGGTAGTCGTGGCTGTAGCAGAACAGGCCGTCGCCGGCATAGTAGAGTATCGACAGGCCGGGTACGATCCACTGGCCGCCGTCCGGTTTGTCGCCCAGCACCTGGTCCCAGTGGCTCACCAGCCGGTGTCCGTCGACCATCGTCCAGCGCTCCGGCGTCGACCAGCCGTGGCCGGTGAGCCCGGCCATGGAATCCTGGAAAAACTGGCGGATGCCTTCCCGCGTCTCCTGCCGACCCCACGCGGGATCGATGTAAACCGCGTCCTCGGTGAAGAAATCCGCCATCACGTCCCAGCCGCACTCGCCAACATCCACCTTGTCGCGGGTGGCGACAAACCGGTGGTAGGTGTCCTGCGCTTCCTGTTCGATTTGGGATTTTGTTTTCATGGGCGCTCCTGTTTTTTTTGATTGCACCGCAACATAGTGGATATGGCGGGTGTTGTCGATGCTTTGACGCCTAAGCACAAGGGAAGCGGTCGCTATGGCGATGCGGGTTCAGCAAAGCGGACTGCGCTACTTGCGCTGCGCAGTTGGGCGCGCGTAGAGTTCTCTCTCAATCGTATCTGGAACAGCACGAGCACACGCATCATGATAGACCTGCATTACTGGCCCACGCCCAACGGCAAGAAGCTCACCATCCTGCTGGAGGAGTGCGGCATCGACTACACCGTGATCTACTGCGAGATCGGGCGCGGCGCGCAGTTTGAGGACGAGTTTCTGCGCATCAGTCCCAACAACCGCATGCCCGCCATTGTCGACCACGATCCGAGGGACAACGGCAAGCCGCTTTCAGTGTTTGAATCCGGGGCGTGCATGATGTACCTCGCCGAGAAGACCGGGCAGTTTGGTGGCAGTGGCCAGCGGGAAAAGTGGGAAGTCTACCAGTGGGTGATGTGGCAGATGGCGAACCAGGGCCCCAAGATCGGCGAGCGTGGACACTTCGCGCGACTCAAGGACAGCCAGGGCGACCAGTCCTACGCGCTGCGCCGGTTTAATGACGAAGTGCACCGCCTGTATGGCGTGATGAATAATCGGCTGTACGATCGGCGCTACCTCGCTGGCGACAATTACACGATTGCCGATATGGCGTGCTACCCCTGGAGTGTCGGCTGGGAGGCGCAGGGGATTGATATCAACGAGTTTAAATACGTCAAGCGCTGGCTGTGCGAACTGGCTCAGCGCCCAGCGCTGAAGCGAGGTATGGATGTGGGCAGCGAGATGCGCCAGGACCATTCCCAGCTCTCGGAAAAAGAAGTCAGCCATATCATTTCGCTGCTGTATAACCAGCGCGCCCGACCGGCGCCTGAGCACGGCGGCCTGCTGGAATAATCGCGCCGGCGTCGCGCGGTCTGCGCACCCGGCGGTAGTGATACCTAATCCTGTCCTCGCGTGGCGGCCTTCAGTGTCTGCACGACGTGCATGCCGCCCCGGGGTTGGACGAACAATCCTTCCGCACTCGCCGTCATCACACCCTCGGCGTACAACTCACCCCGCATAATGGTTTTGCGGCCTTCGACCTTCACCAGCTTGCCCTCCAGCTTCAATGCGGTATTGAGCGGAGTGCGTTGGTGATAGTTCACGTGCAGGTAGCCGGTCATGCCCGGCTGGCCACCCAGCACCTGCGCCATGCCCAGGAATTGATCGAATATGGCGGCGACGAAGCCGCCGTGCACGCTGCCGGGGGGGCCTTCGTAGGCCCAGCCGCACTGGCAGGTGCCGAGCGCGATGTCGCCTTCAATCCAGTTGTTCACCGGCGGCGCCAGCGGATTGCTCCAGCCGGCCATCGGGTTGAGTTCATGGCTGACCTGTCCAAACGTGCCGTGCTCACCGCTGGCGGCCCAGTCAAAGCGACCGTAGATGCGCGGGGAGCCGCGAAACTCAGCGGCAGTCAGTTCAAGCTGTTCGGCGATCGCGTGCATCGTCGCGATGCTGGGTGAACTCGTGACCAGCGCTTCCGTCAGTTGCTTGATCGCATTGGCGACGCGACGCTTGGCTACCCATTCGTCGTTGAACGGGGCGGTGATTTCTTCGGTGGCGAAGGGATTACTGTCGTTGAGCATGCGGGACCTGGGTCGACTGGGAGTGGAAAACGGCCCCAGTGTAACCCAGCCCCGCGCGCGGTATCCAACCGCACTGCCTGATTACTGGATATGTCGCAGCAAAAACGACGTCAGGCCTTCGCCTGAGGGATCGGTGAGCGGATACGCCGGTTCTTCGCTGTAGGCCACGCTTTCAAGGCCGACTTCATCCGCGCGCTGCTTGACCGCCAGCGCGTGCAGTCCGTGGTGCAGGAACATGTTGAGCAGGTCATCGAACCCTGTTCTACCATTGTGCACGTAGATGGGCGCGTCGCCGGAATCCATCATGGCGAGCATATCCACGTTGGCGCGATAGGCCTCGTTATCCGGTGTGTAAATCGCATCGATGCTGTCTACCCCAAGGAAAGTCAGGAGGTAATTCGTGGCGCCGACGGCCTGCGCGACCGTGGGGATATCGGTGCCGCCGAGAACGCCTTCCAGGCTTTCGGTGATTGGCAGCAGTACCGTTTCCCAGACGAGCAGGTCATAGGTGGCTTGCGTGGCGAGCGCGCCCACGGCCTTGACCCGCGTGGATTCGCGCAGTACCGGGTCCTCATTGTCCGGGTCGGCCATATCGCTGTGCGTGCCGAGCCAGAGGCTGGCGCCGGCACCGGCTGAGACGCCGTACAAAGCGACGTTTTCGCTATCGATATTCAGGCTGGAGTAGTGGTAGCGCATGAACTGCAGCGCGCGTGCTGTGTCTTCCAGTGAGGTGAGCACACCGCCCTGCGCCACGATGGAGGAGACGCCCTGCGCAGCGGACGGCACTTTCAGCAGTGTGTAGTTGATGGTGGCGTAGGCGACGCAGTCCTGCAGGAACTCACGAATAGCAGTGGCGTTGGAGGTGGCGCCGCTTTTGTCGCCGCCCGTAAAACCGCCGCCATGGATATAGATGACCAGCGGCGTGGGTGCATCGCAATCCGGCAGGTAGATGTCGAATACGTTGCGTTCGGCCTCGCCATAACGCACGTCCTCTGCGTACTGGGCAGTAATACCCGATAGATCGACAGGCGCTGCTGTGTAGCTGAGTTCGAGTGCGGGCCTGACTTCTAGCGTGGTGTTGTTATTGTCGTTGCCATTGCTACAGGCTGCCAGCACGCACAGGGCGATTGGGTACGTTAATACTCCGGTGTATTTCATAACGGCGGATTGAACCTCCGGGGGTTGTAGATGCAGGCAATATAGTGGAAATGCCGGCATCAGGCGACCAGTGCGCGTAGTAATCTGTCCTCTTCTGTCAGCCAGGCGCGACATTCACTGCGGCCGGCGTTGATCGCACGCGTTCCCTGGATCCATCCGCACTGTGTTTCAAGTATGTCCCCGGGCATGCCATCGGGTATTGCTTACGCTATGCAGTGACGATACCCTCTGGTCAGCAGCAGGCAATTCACCGGATTCCAGGAAGCAGCCACGCGTATGATCGTTAATGTAATCAAGCAAGTTATGCTCTTTTCACTGTGTCTCCTGCTCCCCCTTGTGACTCACGCACAGGCAGAACCAACTTCGGCTATCCCTGCATCAGGCATCAAGGCCGTGACGATGGACGGGCGCCAGGTGCTGCTGAAGGAAGACAATACCTGGGAGTTCGTCGCGTTGGCGCAGGGTGATCCATCCGTGAGCGCAGTGCTGTCAGTCACGCGTATTTGGGACATGGAGGAAGCCTGTAAATTGCAGTTCCGTCTGCAGAATAACCTCGGCTACAGAATCAGCAACCTGGTGCCGCGCATGTCCGTGCAGAATCAGGCGGGCGTTGTCTACGACAGCAAGTCGATATCCTTCGCCTCACTCAAGCCGACCACCGATAAGTACACCGAAGTCCAGTTTGCGGGCATCGGCTGCAAGGACATATCTCATGTGAAGGTCTACGACGCCGCCCGTTGCAACATGGGCGATATAGACCAGTGGAATGAAGAAGAAGGCGAATGCCTCAGTCACCTGTACGTTGAACCCAGCCAGCTGATCAATATTTCCAAGTAGTCCTTTCAAGACGGATACCTGCCGGAGCACACACCTTTATGAAGTTCGTATTGTCCACCTCATTCAGCAGCGTGGCGCACCTCACGCGTTTGGCGCCGGTAGCGGATACCCACGGCTGGCACGCCATGTCGTTCTCGGACCACGTGGCGAATCCACAGGAGATCAGCACGCCCTATCCCTACACTGCCGATGGCAGTCGCCGCTGGCCGCCGTTTACCGACTGGCCCGACCCCTGGGTCATGATCGGCGCGCTGGCCACGATCACCGAGAAATTGCGCTTTACCAACAACATTTTGTGCTGCCGCTGCGCAACCCCTTCCTGGTGGCCAAGGCGATCAGTACCGCCGCCGTGGTGTCGAACAACCGGGTGACGCCGGCGATAGGCGTGGGTTGGTCAGGCGATGAGTTCGCGCTGATGGGGGCTGATTTCAAAACCCGCGGCAAGCGCACAGACGAAATGCTGGAGATCCTGCGCCTGTTGTGGACCGGTAAACTGGTGGAGTATCGGGGCGAGCACTACCAGTTTGACGCGCTGGAAATGAACCCCGCGCCGACCGAATACATACCAATCTGGATCGGCGGCATTTCAGAAGCGGCCATGCGCCGCGCCGCCCGACTCGGCGACGGCTGGGTCACCGACCTGCAGACCAGCGATGAAATCATCGCGTGTATCAACCGCATCAAGACGTGGCGCAAGGAATATGGCCGCGACCACCTGCCTTTCGAAGTGATGGCCACGCCGTCGGATGCCTGGAATTACGAGGGTTACAAGCGGTTGGAAGATGCCGGTGTGACGCATATCCTGACCATGCCCTGGCCGTTCTATCACGGCGACACGGATGAGCTGGACAAGAAGATCGACAGCGTCAAACGCTACGCGGACGATATTATCAGCCAGTTTTCCTGAGCCACGAAGAAGAGCCTGCCATCGTTGGTCCGGGTAGGTTGTGCGAGGGGGCGGACTACGCCGCCACCGCGTCGTTGACCTTCCAGGATGCAAGCAGCGGCCTGGTATCCCTGTCCCAGGGATGGAAGCCCTCGCGGTAGTACTCTTTGTAGGCCGGCCACACCCTTCGCAATATCCCGCCTTTGAAGAACAGGAATTTCCAGCCCTCGCGCCACACCCGCAGGTTCCACAGGTTTTTGTCCTTTCTTAGCATGTGCAAGAGGCACAAGCCGATATCCAGTGCGAGGAAAAACGTCGCCTGGCGCATCGCTTGCCGGCGCAGCTTTTCCGTCCCGCCAACCGCGCGGTACACGTCAAAGGCGACGGCCTTGTGTTCCATTTCCTCGGCCGCGTGCCACTGCCACAGCGCTCGCATTGCGCTGTCGGCCTGGCCCAGCATGGGATCGTCGTCGCTGAGGGCCGATTCGGCCATGATCGCCGTGATGTGCTCCATGGATGCCGTAAGCGCCAGGCGCTGCAGCGGCGACAGGAACGTGTATGAGCGCTGGATGTTTCTCTCCAGGCGGCCTTCCATCTGCTGCAGGTCGTAACCGCGCAGTCGACACAGCGCCTCGTTATAGCGCTGGTGTTCGCGGCGGTGAAAACCCTCCTGTCCGCAGAAGCCGCGAATGTCTTCCGTCAGTTTCGGGTCTTGGATCTGGCCGGCGAAGTGGCGCACGCTGTCGATAAAGAATTTCTCGCCCAGCGGAAAGGTGATCGACATCGCGTTGAACCAGGCGGGCTGGCTAAGCAGTTAAATATGGACAATTTTGGGTGATTCAGACAAGTATTCGACGGATGCCTGCTTAGTCTCCACGACCGGCGCTAAATCAATTGGCACTCGCCGGGACACGCCGTGAACCCATCCATGGGGGCTTGCGTGCGACATCCATGTCGCACACAGTCCCGACGAGTGCCAATTGATTTAGCGCCTGAGTGCAACCTTCAGATTTGTACAAACGGTTCTAGAGTGGTCGCATTGGATTGAGGCGCTGGACCGAAGGGCACCTGTCGGGACTGTGCGAGGCATGGACGCCGAGCCCCATGAGGGCCCCCTGTTTATGGGCATGGGTTCACGGCGTGTCCCGGCAAGCGCCCTTCGGTTTAGCGCCGGTCGTGGGCAACACAACCAAGCGCTCTCCAGAAAGCTACCTGGTCTCAGCCCATCCCACCCCACGCCCTTGGCATCTGCATGTTCAACCGCTCCAGCCCGCCATTCACCCCGAGTATCTCCCCGGTCACATAGCTGGCCGCCGGTGAGCACAGGTACAGAGCGCCGAGCGCGATGTCCTCGACTTCACCGAGGCGACCCATCGGCGTCAGGTCTACCATCACCTGCTCGATTTCCGGCGTGAGAACGGTGTTGAGCGCATCGGTCTTGGTGGAGCCGACGGCGATCGCGTTCACCCTTACCTTCGGCGCGAACTCCTGCGCCAGTTCCTGTGTCAGCAGCGAGAGCGCGCCCTTGGCCGTGCCGTAGGCGGCGAAGCAGGGGGTGGGTTTGTGCCCGGCAATGGACGAGATATTGAGGATGTTGCCTGTGCCTGCGGACGCGACCATCAGCGGCGCGCAGATGCGCGACATCTCATACGCCGTGCTGACATTGAAGCGAAAGGCGCCCTCGAATTCGCGCACGGTGGTCTTCGATACTGGCTTGGGCGGGAAGCCCCCGGCATTGTTTACCAGGATATCGATACGTCCAAATTCTTCCATCGCGCGGTCCGCGAGGTTCTGTAATTGGGCGAAGTCCAGCACGTCGGTCGGCACCACCAGTGCCCGCCGCCCCATCGCCCGGATGTCGCCGGCCACGCGCTCCAGGTCGGCAACAGTGCGCGCGCCGATCACGACATCGGCGCCGGCTTCTGCAAATCCCCTGGCAATCGCCGCGCCTATGCCTTTGCCGGCGCCGGTGACGACGGCTATTTTGCCGTCCAGTCTGAATTGGTCAAAAATAGACACGTTTTTCTCCTTAAAGGGTGGCTGGGGTGAAGCACCCGCTATCGGGTGCGGGTCGGGATGCTCGGTGTGCTACTGCCCGTCGCGGCGGAATATCCGCGTGCACCCGCTTACTGCAGGTTGCGATTGATGAATTCCACCAGCGGGCCGATCACATTGTTGGTGTCGTCGTCATCCGCCGTAACAATGTCGACATGGCTATAGCCTTCCGAGATATACACCTCAAAGCCGCCGCTGATATCGCCAAAGGTGGGGAAGGCCTCGCTCGGGTTGATTCTGTCCAGCACGCGCGGTGTCATGCCGTCGCAACTGGGCGCCGCGCAGGGTGCGATGGCATCGGCGAAACCGAGCCAGGACGCCGGGACAGGGGCCAGCCCGTTGCTGCCGCCGAATGCGATGACCGGGATGTCGATCGCCGTGGCCTGGGTGCGATTGTCGATATCGCTGCGGCCGCGTCCCAGTGGCGGCGGCGCGGAAAGCGGCGTTGTATCAAGACTGAGCCCGGTGGTAACACCCAGTCCGGACGAGGGGTAATACCAGTCCAGGAAGTTGGTCTGGCCTTTGAAAAAAATCGGGATCATCCTGCCTTCGAGGTCGGAAGGCTCGACCTCTTGCCCCCACACACCGAACCGGCCGCTCCCTGATGGCGACGTCGGTGCGGGGCCATTGTCGACCAGTGCCTCCGGGGGCATTGTTTCACCCTTGCTCAGCCAGGTCGCAATGCCATCGACCACCGGGCCATCAAAGCCCACCGATGTGGCGAGAAAACTGGCTGCAGCCGCAGCGGGGCCGTCGTCGTCCAGAAATTTTCCCATCAGGGTGATGGAGGAGGCGGGGGTAGTACCGAGAAGCGCAGTCAAAATATTCAGTTCAGGCACTTTGGCGATGGCATTATTGCCCGCGATGCCATTGTGGTCGTACTGCAGCAGTGAGAGTGTCGAATCGTTGTTCTGGGACGCATCCAGTGCAGAGACCTCGGCAGATGCGAAGAGCTGCGTGGTCAGAAGCGGAGGAGACTCCGAAAACGCACGCACCGGTGTCACACAGGATGTATTGTCGAAAGCAGCGCAATCGGCAGCAGCGGTTTCGCTCGTACAGGCCGTTGTGCCATCGATACAGCGGGGCATCTGGTCGCGCACCGCGCCATACAGGCCGCCGTCAAACCGCGCTTCGATCAAATCCAGTGTCGCCTCGTCCGGCGGCTCCGTGGACAGGCTTGCGCCACCGCCTTCGACCAGTATCAGCCCGCGCAGCTTTTTGTAACCCGGGTCCGGGGCGCCACCGCTTAAGTTGAAGTCTGTGGCGGCATAGCGCGCGGTAAAGCCGGTACCGGCAGAGTGGCCGCCGAGGAAGACATTGCCGCTGCGCGCGGCACTGCGGGCTGCCTCAACTACCGCGTCGATATCCTGTGAATGCACCAGCGGGGTCCATTGCGCCATGAACGCCGTGTCCTGGTTGCTGTTGTAGAAAATGACCCGGCGATCCGGGCCATCTGCCAGTGCCGGGCTCAGTTCCAGCCCCAGCGCGTCGCCGAACAGGAAGTCCAGCCCCACGAGCGGATCATTCAGGTCCTCGGCGAGATCCAGTCCCACCCTATCCTCCAGGTGATTGGAGCGACGATCGACCGCCCACACCTCCACTACCAGGTTTGCATCGGCAGCGGCACGGCGCAGCAAATTTTCGGCCAGCAGGTAGAAGGTGGCGGCGCCGCCTTCAAACCCCGGAATCAGCACTACAATCGCGTCCGGTTGCGCGCCATCCTGGTCCGACAGGAAATAGCGGGTATAGATCGCCTGGTTGAAGTCAACGTCCGCGGAGCCAAACTGGCGCAGCAGCTTCTCATTGTCGACCACAACGCCGGGCGTTCCCGGCGTGTATGCCGGCCTGGCGGCACTCGGAACTTTGACGGTGGCCTGTGAGAAGGTACTGACGGGAGGTTCGGGTGGGGTAAGGTCAATAGTACTGTTGTTGCTGTCGGAGCAGGCAAACAGGCAAGCTGTCGTGAGTAAAGTGCAGGAAAGGCGGGAGAAAGAGCGCATGGCGGGCCTACTGTTTTTAATTTAGGCGCTATTTTTACACCATTGGCGACCTGAGCGCCACGCGCGACCAGCGCACCCACTGAACCTTCTGGCATCTGGTACACCTGTGCTAACCTCGCGCCATGCGGGCGATCACAGCCAGCCCATTCTTCAGCGTTAACAAGGACATAATAAAATGGGGATTGTCATCAAATGCCTTGCAGCCAGTTTTTTGCTGCTGTCTTTTCACGCCGTGGCTGGCCCGCAACTGTATGTCTTCGACTGCGGCACGGCCCGCCTCGAAAACCTGGACATGTTCAATATCAAACCCGAGGAATCGGATGTCCGGGAGTTGTTTATTCCCTGTTACCTGATCCGGCATGACAACGGCATTCTGCTCTGGGATGGCGGCCTGCCCAAAGAGGTTGTAGGCACCAAGCCCGATGAGAATGCGCCGGGACCGACCATGCGCTACGACCGCTGGATTATCGACCAGTTGGCGGATATGGACCTTGCCCCGGCCGATATTACGTTCGCGGCCTATTCCCACCTGCACTTCGATCACGCGGGCGCGGCGAATGATCTGGTAGCCAACACAGTACTCATGCAGCAGGCGGAATGGGACAAAGCCTTTGATGAGGGACATGAATTTGTTGATCCCAGACTGTTTGCAGGGTTAAAGACGGCCAAACTCCAACTCATTGAGGGCGACTTCGATGTGTTCGGCGACGGCAGCGTGCGGTTGATCTACACCCCCGGCCATACCCCCGGCCACCAGAGTCTGCTGGTAATGCTGGAAAACACCGGCCCTGTCGTGTTGTCCGGCGATTTGTACCATACGCGTGCCAATCGCACCCTGCGCCGCGTGCCCACGTTCAACTACAACGCCGAACAGACGCTGGTGTCCATGGACAAGATCGACAAGTTGCTCGCCGATACGGGCGCGACGCTGTGGATAGGACATGACAAGGAACTGGCGGATACCCTGAAAAAGGCGCCTGCCTATTACGACTGATCGCGCAACACCGCGGTGAACATCGTCTTCGACCTCGACGGCACGCTGATCGACAGCGCGCCAGACATCCAGTCCGTGGCCGCAACCATCCTCGGCGGACTCGGCATGGCAGCGCTGACCCTGGAGGAAACCCGGCATTTCATCGGCGAGGGCGCGGCCGTGTTTGTCAGGCGCATGATGGCAGCGCGCGGTATCGAAGACACGCCGCAACGCCACGCAGCGCTGCTGGAAAAATTCCTCGCGGAGTACGAGTTCGCCGTCGACAAGGCCGTCTTCTATCCGGGCGTGCTGGATGCGCTGGCGGCGCTGAAAGCCGCGGGCTACCGACTGGGACTGTGCACCAACAAACCGGAAGTGCCGGCCCGCGCGGTGCTGCGCCATATGGGATTGACGTCGACCTTCGACGCTGTGACCGCTGGCGGCATGCTCGACAGCCGCAAGCCGGACCCCGCCATGTTGTTGCACACGATTGCGCACCTGGGCGGCGGCCCGACGCTCTATGTCGGTGACAGCGAAATCGATGCCGAAACTGCCAGGCGCGCGGTCGTGCCGTTTGCGCTGTACACACAGGGCTATCGCAAATCGCCGGTGAGTGAATTGCCGCACGACTGGCGCTTCGACAACTTCGCGGCGTTGGAAGGTATCGTTGCCGCGTTTGCGCGGACGCCGTGACGGCCTCTGCCATGCGTGACATTCCACTCGTTGAGCCGAGACAAACATGACCTTTTCGGTGTCAGTTTTGATTGCGATTGCCGCGCTGTTTCTGTTGATGGCCTTCAGGGCCTTGCGCAGCGGCAGTGCCACGGATTACCTGTTGGCTGGCACGCAGTGCGTCGGTGTGCTGCTCTTGCTGAGTCCCTACCGTGAGGCGGCGTCCTACCTGTTGCTGCTGACGGCCTTTGCGTATCTGGTGAGCCAGGTACTGACGGGTGCGCGATTGATGAGCCGGCTGCTACCTTTGGCCGGTGCGGCAATGATTGCGCTTTATTTGCTGGTGTAACTGGCGATGACGACAATAACGAGAAAGTAGCGATGGAGTGTTGAGCATGACTATTCTTCTTCGGTGGATTGGTATTTCTGTCACGCTGTTCGCGATGACAGCGTGCAGTGAGGTTGAATTGAGTTGCGCGCCCGACGGCGCGGTGACACCGATCTGCGGCGTACAGATGCCGGAAGATATTGAGGCGCTGCCAAACGGAGGTGGACTGCTGATCGGCGAGTATGGCGACGGTGGGAAACTTGCGGGCGCACTCACCTGGTTGCAGCCCGGCGCCGACGCCGGGTTCGTGCGCCTTGTGGATAGCAGCACAATCACCCGGGGCGCGAACGATCAGAATTGGGGCGACGCGGCTTGCTCGCCTCCAGACCTGTTGTCACCGCATGGCATCCATCTGGCGCAGCGCGGTGATGCACTGCAGTTGCTGGTGGTCAATCACAGCAGCCGTGAGCAAGTATTGTTCTATGAGTTGCAACCTGCTGCCGACGCCACTGCCGACGCCACCGTCTACGCCAAGAGGGCACCGACACTCGCGTGGCGTGGTTGCGTCACATTCCCCGATCACGCGGTACTGAACGATGTCGTCGCCTTGCCGGATGGCGGCATCGCCGTGACCCATATGTACGACCGGGAAAACGAAATGCTGGCGCAGCTCAAGTCGGCGCTTGGGCTGAGTGACGGCTATGTCTGGCGCTGGAACCCGGGTTCGCCGCCCCGTGTCATGGCGAACACGGCTGCGGCCATGCCCAACGGGATCGAGATCGCGGACGACGGCAAGAGCATCTGGGTGAACAATTACATCGAAGGCGAACTGCGCCAGTACGACATCGCGGCGGAACAGTTGCTGGCCACGATAGCTGTTCCCAATATCGACAATTCCGCGTGGCTGGAAGACGGGCGCTTGCTACTCGCCTCCCATACCTCGCCGATGACGATGCTACCCTGCTTCGGCCTGACGCAGGGAAGTTGCGGCGCACCGTATGAACTGGTGGCGGTGGATACCCGCTCAGGAACTACAGAGGTCATATTTGGCGCGCCCAAAGGCGGGCCTTTTGGTCCGGCAACGGTTGCCGTGGAGTACCAGGGAAAATTGTACGCGGGCTCCTTCTCAGGTGATCGAATGGCGCAGATCGCGCGGTAAACAATCAAGCTCTGCCGGTGTTCTGGTGCTGACCGTCGACGCAAGTAAACACTGGGGTGCTAGCGTCACTATGTGATCACCGGCAGCATCCCCCCCAGACCTATAAAACTGCCCGAATTTCCGCTTGCATCAATGGGTATGCGGGATTACGGTGGGCGCATCCTGAAAATAGCGGGGTTCGGGAGGCTCTCATTGACTGTTCCGCAACCGCAAAAAAAATACGCAACAAGGTTAAATAAATAGCAATTCGCGCAAAGGAGTATGTGTATGACCTATTTCAAGAAAGCATGTGCGGCGACAATGCTGGCACCGGCCCTTTTAGTTGGATCAGCTTTCGCAGCCGAGCCCGGGTTTTATCTCGGCGCCAGCGGTGGCCAATCCTTCATCAATGAGGAATATAACAACAACATTGACATTGACGATGATGCGACCGGTTGGAAGGCATATCTCGGTTATCAATTCATACCCTGGTTGGGCGTGGAAGCCGGCTACGTCGATTTCGGCGAGTACTCTAGCAATAATTTGTTCCAGGGTACGAATTTCGATGCTGACGTAGAAGCATCTGCCTGGGAGGGCTTCCTTGTCGGCACTTTGCCAATAGGGCCAGTCGATTTATTTGCCAAAGTGGGTGCGGCCGACTTGCAAGCAGAAGTCGATACAAAGAACTTTGGCACAGAACAGGATAACGACACGCAGTTGGCCTACGGCGTAGGCGCAGCATACAACTTCGGTGACGGTCACTGGGGATTGCGCGTGGAGGCCGAAGGCTACGACGACAACGAGGTCGACGACTTTTACTTCGTGTCTGCGGGTATCACCTATCGGTTCTTCACCAAAGCTGCTCCTGTAGCTGCCGCACCAGTGGCTGCCGCGCCCGAGGCGTGTCCAGACGGTGACAAGGACGGCGTCTGCGACGCGGTTGACCAGTGCCCGGATACCAAACCCGGCACGCGCGTTGGCTCTATCGGTTGCGATTGCGATTTCACCCTGTCGCTGCAGTTCGCGTTTGACTCGGCCAAGTTGACGGCTACGGATATCGCGCAGCTTGATAAGCTCGTGCCTGTCCTGAGCGACCCGAACGCCGGCTTTATCGGTGGCGTGATTGAGGGCCATACCGATAGCGTTGGTACCGAAGAGTACAACATGGGCCTGTCGAAACGACGCGCTGAATCGGTAGCCAGCTACCTGCAATCACAGGGCGTGAATCTGGGTAATCGTTTCGCGACCGAAGCGTTTGGAGAATCCAAACCGATTGCGAGCAACGATACTGCGGAAGGTCGTGCCGAGAACCGTCGCGTCGTGATCCGCCGCACCGACTGCAAATAACACAGTCGTTCTGGTAGTCATGGAAACCCGCGGGAGAAATCCCGCGGGTTTTTTTATTGGGGCCGAAATGGCGCTCGCGCCAGCGAGTAGCGCTATGGTGCTGGCTGGCCTCGCGCTGCTGGCCGAGGCCGTCCCCTGATACACCGTGTCAGGCGGGAAAAACCAGCGGGTTGAGTTTGTCGAACGACTCCTGCATCAGCCTGTTCCACGAATGGCGCAGTTCGCGCAGGTAGTTGTCCTCTTCCTCAAATACCAGGTAACGTCCCGGTTGCAACGACCCTTGATCCAGCAGATAAAGTTCGATGGGTGGCCCGACCATCAGGTTGCTGCGGATGGTTGCCTCCATGGACACCAGTCCACACAGGGCGGCGCGCTCCAGTGGAGTGGTCGGTTTGATGACGCGGTCGAGTATCGGTTTGCCGTATTTTGTTTCACCGATCTGCAGAAACGGCACCTGCGACGAACTGGCGATAAAATTGCCCTGCGGATAGATCATGTACAGGCCATTGCCCGCCCCAGAAATTTCACCGCCCAGCAGGAACGTGGTTTCAAAAATTGCGCCGCCGCCGGTATTCTGCTGCTGGCACTCGACATTGACGCGGCCGATGTACTCCGAGGCTTCGTTCATATCCCGAACCGTCAGCAGGCTCTGCGGCGCATTGTCCCTGGCGTCCCGTTCCAGCGTGGCGATGACCGCCTGTGTCGTCGCCAGGTTGCCGGCGCTGCACAGGACGAACTGGCGCTCGCCAGGTACGCCGAATTTCCACATCTTGCTGTAGCTGCTGATGTTATCGACACCAGCGCTGGTGCGGGAATCCGATACCATCGCAATTCCCTGGTCCACCTTGATTCCCAGACAATAGGTCACCCGAAACTCCTGATAAACATTGCCGATTGCGTGCAACAGCCGAGTGCAAAACCGGCATGCATGTTAGCAGCAACCTCAAAGGCAACGCCAATCGGAGTGATCACCGCATGCCGATGGCGATGATACACTCAAGCGCAACAGGGCGACGCAGTGGTTGGGACGGCTGCCTGACACGGGGTCCACAAGAATTGCGGCTCATGACATTCCCACCAATGGCGTGCTCGATTCCGAATCCAGATGACCTGCAGCGGACCGTAACTTGTTCTCGATAAAACCCACAGCGCCAGCGAGCTATTGCTATGTTGGATTTGCACTTCTGATGTTCGTTTTGGGCATTTATGGTGACGTACTGAATCCCGTATTGCGTTATCAACGCGCTGACGTTTCAGCGGGGCAATGGTGGCGCATAGCTAGCAGCTCCATCGTTCACCTGGGTGTATACCATATGCTGGTCAACCAACTGGGCTTGTTGCTCTGGCAGGTCCTTTTTGGTTGGCGTTACAGTGCCGCCCTGTGGTTTACGCTCGTGCTCTCCACCAGTATCGCCGGTGGGGTGATGCTGCATTTAATGTCGTCGCCACTTGAATTTTACGCCGGCTTCTCGGGAGTCCTTCACGGGTTGATAGCGTTTTCGGCATTACACGATTCCCGTCGCGGCAGGTTCAATTTTTTTATTTTTCTGGGACTTTGGGCCAAAGTCCTCTACGAGCAAATGCCGGCTCATGGCGCCCATTTTCTGGAGGCGCATATGCATGCTCCGGTGATCGTGGATGCTCACCTCTATGGTGCAATCTATGGCACGGGATTGGCGCTGACCATCGCCGTTTATCGGCGTCTAAAAGGCGAGTTTGTCGCAGGTTGAGCGTAAAATCAGTGGCGGTTCCGGCTGGCAGCGGCGCCGATGAGGACCAGCAGGCTGATCCAGTCCAATGCACCGCCACCGCCACCGCCACCGCTACTGCTATCGCTACTGCCACCGCCACCACTCGCGGTTGCATAGAGTGACGCCACCCCATTGATGTCATCCGCAGTCAATGATTCCACATTGCCATCGGTGGGATGCATTATCGGTCGCCCGCGTGACTCATGGCCAAGTCCGAGGGCATGTCCCAGCTCATGTAGCGCTACCCGGCGAAAATCAAACACAAAACCCTGTTGTGGGCCCGAATACACATTCCAGGCCAGATACTGGTTAAACAGGATGCTCGTCTGTTCAATGGTGTCACCGGAGAAATAGATCTGGGTTACAGCCAACGTGCTGTCGCCCCAGGACTCGCCGCACGCTGTCGTTGAAAAGGCCACTCCGTTAATGGCAGAGGATACATTCGGATCAACGCAAGGATCACCAAACTCCCGAATTATACGAAACTCGAAAACGGATTTTTCGCTCCATTCATACATGGCATCTTCAAACGCCCTGTTCCACAACCCGTCGGCACCGGGAATGTCGACCTGGAAAACCGTTCGGCGTTCTGGCCATCGCGTTCCATCGTAAACGTAAGCCACGCCGGATAGCGTGAGCAGCGACAGACACAACACGGTTATAAACTTCACGGATCTCATATGCCGCACTCCATTTGCGAGCTGACGTATACGCTTGCCAAATCAATAAGCCACTTTTTGCTTCCTGCACGACACCAGATGTTGGCATCGCTTGTCCAATAGGCGCCTCAAATTATTCGCTGACATTATCAACAATCATTTTTTTGAACGCTTGCGCGCTTATGGGTTGAATGTCCGGGGATTTCCACGGGGCAATTTCAAGGCCAGTCGCGGAAGCCGTGCCCGGCACGACTTTAAATTCGGATGACGCATCCTGTCGCGTGGATGAGTCGCCCGGTTGCACGGACAGTACAGCCATGCCTTCGGACGTGAATATCCCCGTATGGCCTTCTTCATCCGTGCGCTCTACGAAATGCCCCTGGCTCCAGCCCAACAGCGGGTTTATCTGCCGTTCCAGAAAAGACTCGACGAAGAAAATTCCAACCTGTCCCACCTCCGGGTAGACCATGTCACCGACGGACAATTGCCGGTCCCCGATTTTTCCGCCGGCGAATCGCAATTCAATTTCAGGCGCTATCTTCGGCCCCTTCAGGTGGTCCAGGACTTCAAACCGGATGTAAGTTGCAAAGCCTGCGCGGGAATCGTCATAGCGCGTCTCGGAGGCAATAACACGACCCTCGAAGATAAGCTGTGCTTTGTCGCACAGCTCCTCAAAGGTGAACTGTTTGACCGACGAGGCAAAACTCATTGACGTTGCCGCAGAGAGCATAAGCCATGCCACGGCCTTGCAAATCCAACGAGGCGCATGACACAAGTGGTGGCTGGCAGTCATAATCGATTCCTTCGGAGAACGCACTGATACAGGGTCGGAGAATTTACATCACATTCCAGTTAAGACCACAGAGCCGGATAGGTAAATAAGCCAACGCTTAGGCAGGTTTACGGGTGGGGGATGTTTTTCCCCGCACCCCGCCCGCGGCTCCACCACGGGTCGTGATTGGGCATTTCGCGCGCTATGGCGCGGCGAGTAATCCACCGGCCAATCAATATCGCGAAGTGCCCGGGCCTGGTCACACTGGCCAGACCGGGGTGACTTCCCTGTATAGTTAGCCGCTGGCAAGATGCCAGCGTTTACCGAGATACGACCACCCAAACAATCATCCAGACAATCACCAAGCAATCACCGGAGCCATTCTATGACCGAGCCAACGACGTATGTACCCCCCAAAGTGTGGCAATGGAACCCCGATAGTGGGCAGGCCTTCGGCAATATCAACCGGCCGACCGCAGGGGCGCAGCAGGAGAAGGCGCTGCCGGTCGGCAAGCACCCACTGCAACTCTACTCCCTGGGTACACCCAACGGGGTGAAGGTCACCATCATGCTGGAAGAGCTGCTGGCCAATGGCCATGCAGGTGCCGAGTATGATGCCTGGCTGATCAATATCATGGACGGCTCCCAGTTCGGCAGTGGTTTTGTCAGCGCGAACCCCAACTCGAAAATCCCGGCCCTGATGGACCACAGCACGCCCCAACCCACCCGTGTGTTTGAATCGGGCGCCATCCTGCTGTACCTCGCCGAGAAGTTTGGTGACTTTGTGCCCACTGACCCCTCGGCCCGCGCGGAGTGTTTGTCCTGGTTGTTCTGGCAGATGGGGGCGACACCGCTGCTCGGCGGTGGCTTTGGCCATTTCTACGCGTATGCGCCGATTAAAATCCAGTACGCGATCGACCGCTATACGCTGGAAGCCAAGCGCCAACTGGACGTGCTGGACAAGAACCTGGCGCAGCGACAATACATCTGTGGCGACGAGTACACCATCGCCGATATGGCCATCTGGCCCTGGTATGGCGCGGTGGTGCGCAACCTGGCCTATGGTGCGGCGGAGTTCCTCGAGGCGCATACGTATGCGCACCTGAATCGCTGGATTGATGAAGTCGGGCAACGCCCGGCGGTGAAGCGCGGCCAGATGGTGAATCGACCCTTCGGCGACAAATCCAAACAACTGTGGGAACGGCACGATGCCAGTGACTTTGAGCTGCGCACGCAGGACATTCTCGACCCCGATCCGCAACCGTCCTGAGTCGGCTTTTACCCCCTGCTGAGGCATAGCAACTTTTAGCGATTGCCTGATAACTGCTCGTCGCCGCACCACATTGCGTACCCTTTTGGTGCGGATTGCAGTAAGGTTGGCCCCTATAACAAGATGACCAAACAATAACGACACACACGTCCGCAGGAGTTCGCCATGCCAGACCCCAATCCTTTCAACCAAAAATTTGCTGCCAGGACGTTGCTCGTCTCCGCACTTGTCAGCGCACTTTTCCTGACAGGCTGTTCAAATGGCTCCAACAGTTCGGGTGCTCAGGGGGAGCCTGTAGATCCGCCGCCCCCTCCACCACCACCGCCACCTCCGGTGTTGCTGGATCGGGCCCACTACATCCTGCCGCCCGGTAACTTCGGCGGATTCCCCAACACCACCCCCAACTCCTTCGACCAGCTGCCGCTGTATGACGGATTGACGCCGTTGCGCGGCGCTGTGACTGACGCCGATATCGAAAGCCTCTTTCTGCCGGAGGACTTCAAGCCCATTGGCGAAACGCGCGAGGAAGCCACCGGGCGCCCCGGCACGACCATCCTGTATGACGAATTTGGCATCGCGCATATCACCGGGCAGACACCCGACGATTTGTCTTTCGGTGCTGGCTGGGTAACCGCCCGCGACAGAAGTCTACTGGTGTCGCTGGGCCGCGGTCCGGCCCGGGTGGCGGTGGCAGATGTCCCCGGCATCAACGCGTTTGGACTGGTGACCAGCGCGCAGGAATTCATACCCAGCGCGGCCACAGAGCAACTGGTGACGGACCAGGTTGAGCTAATCAAACAGGTTTACGGCGAGGTGGGCGAGCAAATCATCGCGGATGCACAGGCCTACGTCGATGGCTACAACGCCTATCTGGACAGCCAGGGCGATAACCCGAATCCGTTCACCGTCAACGATGTGGTCGCCACGGCCGCGTTCATCGGCTCGATATTCGGCGCCGGCGGCGGCGGCGAGGCCTCCAACGCGGAGTTTCTTTCGACGCTGATAGACACGCTTGGAGATGGCCCGGGGCAGCAGGCCTGGGAAGACGTGATGGTGTTCAACGACCCGGAAGCGCCTACCACGATCGATGACCGTTTCGAGTACGGCCCGATGACCGGCGGTGCGGTTACCGGTTCAGCCGTGATCGACCAGGGCTCCATCATTTCGCTTGATCCTCGCGCCCCCGTGATGCCGGTTGCGTTCGATACCAGCATCCCCCTGGCAAAAGAGCCATCACCGTTGCAATTGGCAGCGTATTTTTCAGCCACGGTTGCGCAGGGCTTCGGTGCTGGCGATGGCGTGCTGGTTCCGGCGGCAGACGCACCGATCAGGCGCAGGGCGTCCAATTTCCTGATCGTTGATTCCACGAAGTCCGTCAACGACACCAATATGGCGGTGATGGGCCCGCAGTTGGGTTACTACTACCCTGAGATTGTCATGCAGATCCACTTAAGCGCACCCGGCATCGAGGCGCAGGGCGCCGCCGTGCCGGGCCTTGCGATGTACCTGCTGCTCGGGCGGACCAGGGATTACTCCTGGAGCCTCACCTCGGCCAGCCAGGATGTGCGCGATGTCTTCGTCGAAGAATTGTGTACCACGGATGAGTCCGAGCCCACCCGCGACTCCGATCACTATATGTTCGAGGGGGAGTGCATCCCGTTTGAGATATTCAATGCCGGAACACTCAATGGCGTCCCGCTGATTTACCCGCAGTCCGTCCATGGGCCGATGATCGGCACCGCAACCTCCAATGGCATGCCCGTGGCGCTGACGCGCAAGCGCTCAACGTTCGGGCGCGATGGCCTGAATCTGGCTGCACTGAAGGCCATGACCGAGGGCGAGGCAAGCACCCCGGAGAAGTTCTGGGAATCCGCCAACAAGTTCGGCTTTACGTTTAACTGGGGGTACATGTCGCGCAGCAATATCGCGTACTTCGCCTCTGGTTACCTCCCGGTGCGCGCACCGGGCCTGGATCGCCGGCTGCCCACCTGGGGTACAGGCGAATATGAATGGCAGGGTTTCCTGAGCCAGGCAGAGCACCCGCACGCTGCAGACGGGCCGTCCGGGCGCCTGCTCAACTGGAACAACCAGTCGGCGCCGGGCTTCATGCACGGCGATGACGAGCCCTACGGATCGATACACCGGGTCCAGTTGTTCGACCAGTTTCCCGACAAGGTCGATCTGGCTGGCGTGGTGGGCGTGATGAACCGCTCGGCGACCGAGGACGTCCTCTCGCCGGCATGGCCTGCGGTGAGCGAAGTGCTGCGCGGCTCCGAGGCTCCCACGCCGCTGGCGGCTGAGGTCGTGGACATCCTCGACGCGTGGGTGGCGATGGACGCGCCGCGACTGGATGCCGACGAGGACGGTTACTTTGATGAAGCTGGCCCAGCGATCATGGACGCGCTGTTCAAACCGCTGGCGCAGGAAGTGATGCGCCCGGTATTCGGCAGTGCGCTCTCGGCGCTGGATCGCGAGGTGGGCCTGAGCAGCAGCATAGGCGCGAGCCTGGTCGACAAGGATTTACGCACCCTTCTCGGTAAACCCGTCGAAGGGCCGTACAACCTGAGTTACTGCGGCGGCGGTGATCTGGAAACGTGCCGGGAATCGCTGTGGCAGGTTGTCGACATGGTTGCCCAGGATCTGGCTGCCGACCGGGGTGACGACCCCACCACCTGGCTGCGTGAAGGCTCTCGACAAGGCTTTGCGCCGGGCCTGATTCCGAACACCTTCCGCTCGACCAATCGGCCGACGTTCCAGCAGGTGCTGGAATTCATACCGTCGGCTGACGCTGAGTAGATCAGGCTGGATGAAGAAGACCAGCAGCGTCGCGCCGCTGGTCTTCAGTTAACCGGGCGGCGGTCGAGTTTCAGGCCGCCGCTTTGGCCTGCGCTAACTTGCGCTGTGCCTTGTTCGCAATGATGTCCGACACCCGCTTGCTGCGCTTGGCGGGCCACGCTTGGCCGGGCCACGACTGGCCGGGCCACGCTTGGCCAGGCCGCCCTTCTTGCTCCCGCGAACAATCTTCGCGTCCAGCGCCGCATCGGTTTGCGGCGCCGTGCGCAGCCAGTGCGCCTGGTCAACTTCAAACGCGTGCAGGATGGCGTCCAGCGTGCGCCCGATGCGGGTTGTGGTGTCGATAATCGGGATTTTGGGCCAGGTCGCCCGTTCGCCAGCCCGGATCAGTGCGACCATTTCGTCCTCCGACATCATCTTCAGCAGCTTGCCGAGGCTGGATAGCCCGTAACCGGGGAAGATATTGATGTCGGCCGTGTACTGCTGTTCCATCAGCGCGTTGAGCGCATTCATGGCCGTGCCCATGCGCGGCCCCACCCGGCTGTAGCGCTGGAAGAAATCGAGATAGCCCCGCAGCATCTGCTTTGAGGCCGCGACAGAGGCGTCCGCCATTATCTTGCGCAGGCCGGGCTTGCCGTCGGGTTCGCGGCCCAACCCCGGCATTACCTGGGAGACGATGAAATGATTGACCCCGTACATGCGCGCCAGGCGCTTGGCGGGCAAATCCTGGGAAAAGGAGCCGTCGATCCAGCGCCGTGACGGCAGATAGGGTTTGATTTCGCCATCGGCATTGCGCGCCTCCAATTGCACCGGCTGGAAGACGCCGGGCAGCGCGGTGGAGGCCAGCACGGCGGAGCGCAGCGTGACATTGGGCGAGGCGATATGGTTCAGCAGGCGCGATTTCTGGCGCGGCTCAGCCGGTGAGATGGAAATGTTGATGCTGCGGCCGGTTTTCTCGTAGGCCTCCTTGAACGTCAGGTCCGGTATCAGCTTGGCCATTTCCCGCTTGATGGACCGCATGTCCAGCTGCTTGCTCATGCCGAATCCGAATTTGATATTGTCGCGATTTTCCGTGAGCGCCCGCGCCAGGTAATTGTTCTCAAACAGCGCCAGAAACTCCTTGTCGCTGCGTGCGCCTACGATCGCGGCGACGAAGGCGCCGGCACTGGCGCCGGAAATCACCACCGGGCACAGCTTTTGTTCGATCAGGGCCTTCAATACCCCGAAGTGGAAATAACCCAGCGTGCCGCCACCGCTGAGCATCAGCGCCGAGCGGCCGTAGCAGTGGCTGGCGATCTGGAAGAATTCGATGCGCTCGGCCCAGGAGATACCCTTGAAGCGGCGCGGCGACAGGTACTCGAGAGCATCGCAGATTTCGTCGATGTACTCGGCAATCAGCAGTTTGGTGCCCAACCGGGCCTTGCGGTACAGCTTGGGATTGCCCATCCCGGCCATGTTGCCGTGTATGCCCTCGCTGAGCGCGAACAACAGTCCGAGATCGTCCTTCCGTTTTCGCAGCTTGCGCAATCGCTGCAAGCGCGTGTTGATGCTGACATCGTCATACAGCGGCGATGCGGCTTTTGCGCGCCACACGTCGCCGCCGGTCTGGCGGTCATAGTCACCTGCGAGTTCTTGCCATTGTTGGAAGCTCTCAGCCCTGGCGAGGGCGGCCTCCAACTTCAGGGCCGCGCGGGATTTTCGGGGATCTTTTCTGGCGCTCATGTGTATTGCTCATGTCTATCGCTGGTGTCTGTTTCTCTGGGTGCATCAACCCAAAAGTTGCAAGACGGCGCTGGAGAGCCCGGGAGCGGAGTCTGCGCACCATCAAATGGAAGTCGGACTGGCTTGCAGGTCATCATAGCCCCAGCACAATCGGCACGATAGCCCCGCCACAATCGGCTCGCCAGAGAGACTGTGCGTTGGGTCAAGTTTTAGGGTATGATGCCGCAACTTTTCACCGCCCGCGGCCTTCCGCGCGGTGGAGAATCATCGAATGACTGCAGTAATCAGCAGTATTAAATAGCCGTACTGAATGACCGTATCGACCAACCCCCCAGAACTAAACCCTCGCAGGACAGACTGAATGCTAACCGCACAAAAACTGGAAAAAATTATCGCACTGGAAGACAACCTCAGATCACAATACCAGGCGCAACTGGACGCCAAATCGGCGGAAATTGAAAAACTCCTCAACGAAGTTGAAAAACTCACCAAAAAGCAGGAAGAGCAGCAGGCCGTAATCGCCAAGCAACTGGCGCAATTGACTACGCAGTCGGCAGAGGCATCCGCCAACAAGCGTGTCGAGCAACTCAACCGCGAATTGCATAATCGCTGCGACAACCTGACCGGCGAGATTGATACCCAGAAGAAGCGTATCAAGGAATTGCAGAAGAGCCTGGCCGATGAGCGCGCCGAAGTGAAAACGCTGAAGCAGTATGACGCCGCCGCAATGAAGAAAAATCTCGATGCCAATAAAAAGAAACTGGCGGAGAAAACCACAGCCAATGAGCTGATGCAGAAAACACTGAACAAGTCCAAGACCGAGAACGCCGAGCTACAGGCCAAAGTGAAAGAGCTGGAAGCCAAACTCGCGGCGCTTGAACCGGTTGCAGCAGAAGAACCGGAAGTCGCGGCAGAAGCGGAAGTCACGGCGGAAGCCGCTGCCGCTTAAGAGCGTCTCTCGCGCTGTGGATATTTGGGGTCAGAGTAAAAAACCTGGGGATTTTTACTCTGACCCCAATTATCTAATTATCAGGAAGTTCACCCGTCATGACTCACTCCATTTCCAGGCTGTTGGCGGAAGAACTCGCCGTTCAGGAAAAACAAATCGTTGCCGCCGTAGCAATGCTTGATGAGGGCGCCACGGTGCCCTTCATCTCGCGCTATCGCAAAGAGGTGACCGGTGGGCTCGACGATACCCAGATGCGGCAACTGGAAGAGCGCCTGCGTTACCTGCGCGAGATGGAAGAGCGCCGCGCGACCATCCTCGGCAGCATCACAGAGCAGGGCAAGTTGACGCCTGCACTGGAAGCGGCGATTCGCGCGGCGGATACCAAGAGCCGCCTGGAAGATTTATACCTGCCGTACAAACCCAAGCGGCGCACCAAGGCGATGATCGCCCGCGAGGCGGGGTTGGAGCCGCTCGCCGACGCGCTGTATCACGATCCCACGCTGAATCCGGAAACCGCCGCTGGCGATTACCTCAATCCCGACGCCGGGTTTGCCGATGTGAAGGCGGTGCTGGACGGCGCCCGTCAAATACTGATGGAGCGCTTTGCCGAGGACGCGGACCTGTTGACGCGCCTGCGCGATTTCCTGCAGGCGGAAAGCCTGCTGGCGGCGCGACTGGTCGCGGGCAAGGAACAGGAAGGCGCGAAGTTCAGCGACTATTTCGAACATACCGAAGCCTACAGGACCACGCCGTCACACCGCGCGCTGGCGATGCTGCGCGGCCGCAGCGAGGGCCTGTTGACGCTCGATCTGCGCATGTCGGCCGAGGAGTCGCCTCTGGATGCACACCCGTGTGAGGCAATGATCGCCGCGCACTGGCAAATCAAGGACAAGGGCCGCGCGGCGGACAAATGGCTGGCCGAGGTGGTGCGCTGGACCTGGCGAGTGAAACTGCTTACGCACCTGCAGTCGGACCTGCTCACCCAGTTGCGCGAACGCGCCGAACTCGACGCGATCAAGGTGTTCGGCAGCAATCTCAAGGATCTGCTGCTGGCCGCGCCAGCAGGCCCCAGGGCCACCATCGGGCTGGACCCGGGATTACGCACCGGCGTGAAAATGGCTGTCGTCGATGCCACCGGAAAAGTGCTGGACCACGCCACGATCTACCCCACGCCGCCGCAGAACAAAACGCGCGAAGCGGCTGCGCTGGTGTGGGCGATGATAGAAAAATACGACATCCGACTGATCAGCATCGGTAACGGCACCGGCAGCCGCGAGACCGATCGTTTCGTCGGCGAACTGCTCGCTGCGCACCCCGAACGGGACGTGCGCAAGGTCGTGGTGAACGAGGCCGGTGCTTCCGTTTACTCCGCCTCCGAGTTCGCGGCGCGGGAGTTCCCCGATCTGGATGTCACGATTCGCGGTGCGGTGTCCATCGCCCGGCGCTTGCAGGACCCGCTGGCGGAACTGGTGAAGATCGACCCGAAATCCATCGGCGTCGGCCAGTACCAGCACGACGTCAGCCAGGTGCAACTCGGGCGCCAACTCAACGCGGTGGTGGAGGATTGCGTGAACGCGGTCGGTGTCGACCTCAATACCGCATCGGCGCCGCTGCTCACCCGCGTGTCTGGCCTCAGCCAGCGCATCGCGGACAACATCGTCGCGCTGCGCGATGCGAGGGGCAAGTTCACCGAGCGCAAGACGCTGCTGCAGGTCAGCGGCATGGGTGAGAAAACCTACCAGCAGGCGGCGGGATTTCTGCGCGTGATGGACGGCGACAACCCGCTCGACGCGTCGGCGGTGCACCCGGAATCCTACGCCGTGGTGGAAAAGATCGCGGCCTCCTGCCAGCGGCCAGTGCGCAGCCTGATTGGCGATAGTGCTTTTTTGCGCACGGTAAAGCCCGCTGATTTCGTCACCGACACCGTCGGGTTGCCCACCGTCACCGACATCCTGCGCGAACTGGAGAAGCCGGGCCGCGATCCGCGCCCGGAGTTCAAAACCGCGAAGCTGCAGGAAGGGGTCGAGAAAATTACCGACCTGAAGCTGGATATGATCCTGGAAGGCACCGTCACCAACGTCACCAGTTTTGGCGCGTTCGTGGACGTGGGTGTGCACCAGGACGGGCTGGTGCATATTTCGGCGATGTCGGACAAATTCATCAAGGACCCGCGCGAGGCGGCCAAGGCCGGCGATATCGTCAAGGTCAAGGTCATGGAGATCGACGTGCCCCGGCAGCGCATTGCGCTGAGCATGCGCCTGACCGACAGCGCGCAGGCGCAGCAGTCGCCAGGCGGTGACCGGCAGCGCCGTGGCAAGGGCGACAGTCGGTCGTCCGGGCCCGCTGGCAACAAGGCATCCGCGCCGCGCACAGCGGAGAAAACGCCGAATGGCGCATTTGCTGCCGCGTTTGCCAGGGCCAAACAAAAACCCTGAGTGGGCGACAGTTGGCTGATTTTTCGCCCGCTTCGCACTAAGTAGTAGCTGCTGGCCGGGCCTGCCTCGCATCAAGCGACGTTGTCGGGTGCCGGGCACAGCACTATCATCCCCGCAATGACAGATGCCAGCGACACCCCTGTGCGCAAAATCATCCATATCGATATGGATGCGTTTTTTGCCAGCGTCGAACAGCGCGACAATCCCGCGCTGCGCGGCAAGCCCGTGGCGGTGGGCGGTTCCGCGCAGCGCGGGGTTGTCGCCGCGGCCAGTTACGAGGCCAGGCAGTTCGGCGTGCGCTCCGCGATGCCATCGGTGACGGCGGCCAGGCGCTGCCCCGCGCTGCTGTTCGTGCCGCCGCGCTTTGAGGTGTATCGCGAGGTGTCACTGCAGATCCGCCAGATTTTTGCGCGTTACAGCGATCTCATCGAGCCGCTGTCGCTGGACGAGGCCTACCTCGACGTGACGCACGACAAGCAACAAATCGGCAGCGCGATCGGCATAGCGCAACTGATCAGGTCGGCGATTCGCGCGGAAACGCAACTGACGGCCAGCGCGGGCGTGAGCTATAACAAATTCCTGGCGAAGATCGCCTCGGACCAGAACAAGCCGGATGGCATCTTCGTGATCCGCCCGCATGAGGGCGCGGGCTTTGTCGCCACCCTGCCGGTGCGTCGCTTTTACGGCGTGGGGCCGAAAAGTGCCGAGCGCATGGCTGGCCTGGGCATTCACCTGGGTGCGGACCTGCGTGCGAAGAGCCTGCACTTTCTCGCCCAGCACTTCGGCAAGTCAGCCGAGTACCTCTATCACGCCGCGCGCGGCATTGACCACCGCCAGGTGAAGCCCAATCGCATCCGTAAATCGGTAGGGCGTGAGCAAACCCACAGCGAAGACCTCACGGCGAACGCCGCGTTGCACGACGCACTGGAGCGCATCATCGACAGCGTCTGGCTGCGCATCGAGAAAAGCGGCGTGGTGGGGCGCACGGTGACGCTGAAGGTCAAGTACGCGGATTTCCGGCAGATTACGCGCAGTCAATCCACCGCTGCCCCTATCACTGGCAAAACGCAATTTGGGGAGCTCGCCCGGGCGCTGCTCGGTCAAGTGCTGCCAGTGCAGGATGGTGTTCGCCTGTTGGGCCTGACCCTGTCCGGATTGGCCGAGCGAGCGGCGCACCGGGCTTCGCAAGAGTCGCACCGTGCATCGCAACCGGCGCTGCATATGATCCAGGAGCAGCGGGTGTTTGATTACTGAGACGCGCGATCCAGCGTGGTGATGCGGGCGTTATGCAGTATCAGGGTTGGATCAGGCATGGGCGACCTAGTGCTACTGTTTTTTGGTCAGTGCGTCATAGCTGGTCATCAGGTTGCGGTAATCGGGAATATGGTTCGAGAACAGCGTGGCCAGGCCTTCGACGTCGTTGCGCCAGTCGCGGTGCAGTTCGCAGGCCACGCCGAACCAGTTGATCAGCTGCGCGCCCCGCGGCGGACATGCGGTCCCACGCGGAATGGCGGGCGATGTCGGTGAAGGTGCCGGACGCGTCAGTGACGACGAATACCTCAAAGCCCTCCTCCAGCGCCGACAGCGCGGGGAATGCCACGCAGACTTCCGTGACCACGCCGGCGATGATCAATTGCTTCTTGCCGGTGGCCTTGACGGCCTTGACGAAGTCCTCGTTGTCCCAGGCGTTGATATTGCCGGGGCGGGCGATATAGGGCGCCTCGGGGAACATTTCCTTTAGCTCCGGTACCAGCGGGCCATTGGGGCCGTTTTCGAAGCTGGTGGTCAGGATGGTCGGCAGCTTGAAGTATTTGGCCAGGGCCGCCAGGGCCAGCACGTTGTTCTTGAACTTGTCCGGATCGATGTCGCGGACCAGGGACAACAGTCCCGCCTGGTGATCCACCAGCAGGACGGCGGCATTGTTCTTGTCGAGTCTGACGTAGGGTGTTGGCATAACTTGCTCCTCAGTAGTTTTATAGTCGCGTCCGGGCAGGGTGAAGGCGCGGGAGCGACGCCGGATCGTCGCTCCCGCGCCAGGCATCAGGAAACAGGAAGATCGAAGACCAGCACCTCGGCGTTGTCGCCGTCGTGCAGCACAACGGCGGTTTCATCAGTGAGCTTGAGCGCATCGCCCGCGTTGAGGACGACATCGTTTACCGTCAATCGTCCCTGCACCAGGTGGACATACGCCATGCGCCCTGGCGCCAGTGCGTGCTGCGCGCGCTCCGCACCGGTGAACAGCCCGCTGTACAGGCGCGCATCCTGATGGATGAGCACCGAGTCTTCTGCGCGATCCGGCGAGGCGATGAGTCGCAGGCAGCCGCGCTTGCCCGTTGCATCGAAATGTTGTTCCTCGTAGCTCGGCGGCAGTCCGCGCCGGTCTGGCTCTATCCATATCTGCAGGAAATGCACGGGGTGGTCGTCGGAGCCGTTGAATTCGCTGTGCTGGATACCGGTGCCGGCGCTCATGCGCTGCACGTCGCCCGGCCGTATGGTCGAGCCGTTGCCGAGCGAGTCGCGGTGCGCCAGGCTGCCGGACAGCACGTAGCTGATGATCTCCATGTCGCGATGCCCGTGGGTGCCGAACCCGGCCCCGGGTGCCACGCTGTCTTCATTGATCACCCGCAGGGGGCCGAAGCCCATGTGCTGGCTGTCATGGTATTCGCCAAAGGAAAAACTGTGGTGCGAGTCGAGCCAGCCATGATCGGCGTGGCCGCGGTCCCTGGCGTAGCGAGCGGATTTCATGAGTCTCTCCTCCTGGCCGATCAACTTACCATGGTTTTTTCGATAGACTAGCCTGAAATTCAGATCAAACTGATTCGATTAACGGATGGATTATGGGCGCCTGGCCGCGAACCACACTGGAGCAATGGGCAATCCTGGCCGCCGTGGTCGACCACGGCGGCTTTGCGCAGGCGGCCACCGCGCTGCACAAGAGCCAGTCTGCCGTGAGCTACGCCATTGCGCGTTTGCAGGAGTCGCTCGACATCGCCCTGTTGGTGGTGGAGGGGCGAAAAGCCGTCCTCACCGGGCATGGGCGCATCCTGCTCCAGCGTGCCCGCCCCCTGCTTCGCGATCTCCATGCGCTTGAATCACACGCGCTGCAACTCAAGCAGGGCTGGGAGCCGGAGCTCACGCTGGTGGTGGATGCCGCCTATCCCCGCCAACGCCTGCTTGAAGTCGTCTCGGAGATCGAAAAACGCTGCCCGTCAACGCAGATACAGCTCTCCGACGCCGTGCTTTCCGGCGCGGAGGAGACCATCACGCGCGCGCTGGCTGACCTGGTGGTGACCTCGCGTATCCCCAGTGGCTTTCTCGGCGATCTGTTGTTCGAAATCACGTTCGTGGCGGTGGCCGCGCCAACCCACGCCCTGTTTGATTACGGAGTCCTGTTGAACAGGGAGCACCTGGCGCGTTATGCGCAGATCGTGCTGCGTGACTCGGGCCGGCTGAATCCCCGCGACGAGGGCTGGCTGGGCGCCAATCGTCGCTTCACGGTGAGCAGCATGGAAGCCTCTTGTGCCATGGTGCAGGCGGGCCTGGGTTATGCCTGGCTGCCGCTCCACCTGGTGGAAGACGATATTGCAACTGGATTGCTGAAGCCGCTGCCACTGGTGGCAGGCCAGACGCGGTCGGTGCCACTTTACCTCGTTATGGTGCGACCGGATGATGTTGGCCCCGCAGCCCTCCTCGCGGTGGAGTGCTTTAAACGACGGCCGTGACTGCCGCGCATCGATTTGCGGGGAGGATCAACGCGGCGCGACTTCAGCTATTCATAACTCAAATCCGTGGCCTTCCCGCGAAACACCCAGAACACATAGGCCGAATAGAACAGGATCACCGGCAGCGTGATGGCCACGCCGTAAAAAATAAACCGCAGCGAATCCGTGGCGGCCGCGGCCTCATACAAGTCCATGCGGCCCAGGATGATGTCCGGGTAGATGCTGTACGCGAGTCCCAGCGCGGCCATCAGGCAGATCAGTATCAGCAGCGCGTACACCACCCAGTTATTGCTGGTGCGGATGAAGTCCGGTCGTTTCAACAGGCGGTACAACGCGAAGTAGGCGACCAGGCAACTGACGGGTATCGGCAACAGGCCGATCGCGCTCGGCAGCGTGAACCAGCGCGCGGCGATTTCACTGCTGACGATGGGCGTGGCGATGCTGACCAGTATCAGCGCAAAGCCCATGCTGGGCAGCGCCCGCCGTCCCCAGCTCACGGCTTTATCAAACAGCTCGCCTTCGGTTTTGACCAGCAACCAGCCTGCACCCAGCATGACGTAAAGCGCGGGCAGGGTCAGCGCGATCAAGGCGGCGAACAATACGCTCGTGAGGCCTGATTCCAGCCCGGTGATATACGCTCCCAGCATCCAGCCCTGGGACATGGACGCGATCAGTGAACCGAGGAAAAACATCCGGTTCCAGAGCTGCTTGTGCGCACTGCCGGCCTTGACGCGAAAATCAAACGCGACGCCGCGCAGGATCAGGCCAAACAGCATGAGGGTCACCGGGATGTACAGCGCCGTCAGGATGATGCCGTGGGCTTTGGGAAAGGCGATCAGCAGGATGCCGATTCCCAGCACGATCCAGGTTTCATTGGCGTCCCAGAACGGCCCTATCGACGCGATCATGATGTCCTTTTCCGGTTCGGTGGCCTGCGGCAGCAACAGGCCGACACCCAGGTCGAAGCCATCCAGTATCACGTACAACAGCAGCGCGAGGCCCATGGCCATCACGAAGAACACCGGCAGGAATTGTTCCATCAGTGCGCATCTCCCGTGGCAGGCTGGCTTTTACGCTCAGGCAATAATGAGTCAGGCAACAGAGAAAGCGACTGCGCCGGCTTCGAGGCCAGGTAGCGCAGCGCCTGGATGTAGGAGATCAGCAGGAAGACGTACAAACCCAGGTAGCCGAGCAGGGTGCCTGTCAGCGTTGCGCTCGCGTGATCGGCCGCGACTTCCGCCGAGGTCACCAGGCCGTAGATGATCCACGGTTGCCGGCCTATCTCGGTGACGTACCAGCCGGCGAGCGTGGCGACCCAGCCGGAGAAGGTCATCGCGGAGAGCGCCAGCAACTGCCACCGTCCGAGCGCCTTGCCGCGCATGAACTGCAACGCGGTCCACCAGGACACCAGCAGCATCAGCATACCCATGCCCAGCATCACCCGGAATGACCAGAACACCATTGCCACCGGCGGGTGCTGGCCCTCGTACTCGTTGAGCCCCTTCACCTCGCCATCGGCGCTGTGGGTGAGAATGAGGCTGGCGGCATAGGGAATCTTGATCGCGTAACGTGTGCTGCGCGTCTCTTCATCGGGCAGTCCGATCAGCGTAAACGCGGCACCACGCTCTGTCGTCCAGACAGCCTCCATCGCGGCAATCTTGGCGGGTTGGTGTTGCAGTGTGTTGAGCCCGTGCAGGTCGCCGATGAAGATTTGCACCGGGGTGAGCACGGCCGCCATGAGCACGCCGGTCTTCATCACCATCAGCGTCGCCGGGCCGTCCACGCCCAGTCGGGCGCGCCAGGCGCTCACCCCCGCGATGAGGAATGCGCTGGTGATAAAACAGGCAGTCATCATGTGCATGAAGCGGTAGGGGAATGACGGGTTGAAAATAACCTGCATCCAGTCATCGGCGAAGAACACACCGTCCTCGATGACAAACCCGGCGGGTGTCTGCATCCACGAATTCAGCGCCAGAATCCAGAAGCCCGAGATCGAGGTGCCGACGGCCACCATCACCGTGGCCAGCAAATGCACGCGGTTCGACACGCGGCTTTTGCCAAATAGCATGATGCCGAGGAAGGAGGCTTCCAGGAAAAACGCCGTCAGCACCTCGTAGCCCAGCAGCGGGCCGGCGATATTGCCCGCCATCTCCATGAAGCCCGGCCAGTTGGTGCCGAACTGGAAGCTCATGGTGATGCCCGAGACCACGCCAAGGGCGAAGGTCAGCGCAAAGATCTTGACCCAGAAATAGTAGGCGTACTCCCAGGCCTGGTTGTTCGACAGCGTGAAACGGATGCGAAAATACAACAGCACCCAGGCGAGGCCGATTGTGATGCTGGGAAACAGAATGTGGAAGCTGATATTGGCCGCGAACTGGATACGGGCCAGGACGAAGGGGTCAAACTCCATGGTCATCCCTCAGTGTGGAGACACGCCGAACGGGTGGTACTGGCAGTTGCTGCGACAGAGTGCCGGGGCTCCGGCGATCCGACGCGCAACAAACCCAATAATACCCGATTCGCGGTGCGCCCTGGTCACTCCCCCACGCCTGCTTGCCGGGATGCGGACTTATTACCTTTGTTTTTGCTTTAAGTATGGAATAGGCAAATCGGTTTCGATTAGCATATCCTCAGTCATCCAGACGTGCCGATAATAACAATCCAGACCACGGGTCGGGCCGGCCAGCAAGTGCGCCGCCCCTCAACCGCAGGACCGCCACATATGCATGCTCCTTCGAATCGCGGCGCGACCGCCTACCTCGGCCGTTGCCTGGTTACGGGCGCGGCGGGGTTTGTCGGCAAGCACCTGGTGATGGCGCTATTGCAACGCGGGCTGCATGTGCGGGCGCTGGTACGCAATTCGCAACTGCTGATACAGCACGACAATCTGGAGTGCATGCACGGCGACATCCGGAATGCGCAGCAGGCGCTGCAGGCCTGCAACGGCATCGATACGGTGTTTCATGCGGCCGCGATGAGCGCCCGACTGGGCGGCAGCGGAGTCTCCCGGGCTTACCGGGACCAGGCCTACGCAACGAATGTGACGGGCACCGGCAATATTATCCGGGCCTGCCAGGCGCAGCGTGTGCGGCGCTTGTTGTACACCAGCTCGGTGGATACCTGCTTCAATGGCGAGGACGCACTGCATATGGATGAGCATACGCCGTATGCCACGCGTCCGGGGTGCGTCGATCAGGAAACCAAAATTCCCGCTGAGCAGGCGGTGCTGGCGGCAAATTCGCCGGGGGGGTACGGCCTGCTGACCTGCGCGCTGCGGCCGGACGGCATCTGGGGTGCCGGCGGCAGCGTGATGCTGGATACCCTCGTCGCAATGTCGAGGGCGGGCCGCATGGTCTCACTCACCGGGAGCATGGAGGGTATTCACGATCATGTGCATGTCGACAACCTGGTGGCGGCGCATTTATTGGCGGCGGATGCGCTGCGACCGGGCAGCCCGGTGTGCGGGAAGGCCTACTTTATTTCCGACGGTGTGCCGGCTCGCATGTTCCAGTTTGTAGAACCGCTTTTTACGGGTCTGGGCTACGCGCGCCCCAGATACACTGTCCCCGTGGAGTCACTCACCCTCTTAATGAGAGCCTGGCAGTGGCTGCATTTCAAAATCGGTATCACTGCGCCCTTGCTCTCGCCGCATGAGTTGAACAAGCTGGCCGTGTCTACGGTGGTGTCGAGCGCGGCTGCCGCCCGCGATTTCGGATATCGTCCCGTTAAATCCGTGGGCGAAGGTATGCGCGAGGCGGTGGCTTACTATCGCGCGCAGGGGCAGGGCTAAGCGCTCTCTGGCGCATTAGAAATATTCCAGCGCTGCGTCTATCCTGTAATCGCCGTCTGCATTCGATGCAACATGCACAGCGGTATGCATACCACCAACAACCTCGAAGTACTAACCGGGAGATGCACATGGGTTTTTTTGATTTCATGAAGTCAGCAGGCGATAACAAGATCACTGAAACGGTTGAGGTGTCGCAGGATCGACTCAACGTACTTCGGCAACAGAATATCAACAAGAATATTGCCCAGTTGCAGGGTGCCGGTGCGAATGTGGCGGTCCAGGTGGCAGGCGAGATCGCCACGCTCACCGGTACGGTGCCCAGCCGGGAGGCGTTGGAAAAGGTGGTGCTCTGCGCGGGCAACCAGCACGGCATTGGCAAGGTCGATTGCCAGATTGAGGTGAAAGCGACGCCCGCCGTTGTCGCCGCGGGGCAGCCACCACAGTCACCGCCGCAGGCGGAATCGAGTTTCTACACGGTCAAGCCAGGCGATACGCTCGGGAAAATCGCTTTGGCGGCATACGGAAGCGCAGGCAAATACCCGGTGATCTTCGAGGCCAACAAGCCGATGCTGAGCGACCCGGATAAAATCTATCCCGGGCAATCGCTGCGTATTCCGCCGCTGTAGCGGCATCGGCTTCGCCCCGTTCCCCGGTTACGGACAATCCCGCGGCAGTGACCCGGTGGTGATAAACGCAAGATCTGCCGCATTGGTCAGTCCGTTCAGGTCAAAATCGTACCAGCTGGAATAGCCGGTTAGCTCCTGCCAGTACTCGAGTTGCTCAATGTCGAGCGCATCGACCACCCCGTCGAGATTGCCGTCGCCAGTGCAGGGCACGTTCGAATCAACGATCTGCGCCAGCGCAAGCGACAGGCTCTGGAACGCCGCCTCTTCCGCCGGGCTCAGCGGCTCGCCGGAGGCCAGCAGGTCAGATTCGCTGTCGTCCAGCTTGGGCGGTATCGCTTCATCGACCCGGTAAAACTCCTGGCCGGTGTCGGTGGCGCAGGCACCCGCTGCAGGGTCCCAGTCCGTGGTGGTCGACTGCACCAGCTTGAACTGGCTGTCGCGCACCGCCTGCTGCGAATCCGGCAGCACGGAATAGGCGTCCTGCCCGTTCGCCAACTGATATTGATTCACCGCGCAGCAACTGGCTTGCGGCGCCCCGGCGCCGAGGCCGTCGGGGTTGGTGCCGTCGGGTTCGCCCCACCAGATCCCGCCCTCGGAGTTGCACAGGCTCTGCTCGGCGAACAGTTGCAGGCAGGTGGCGGCGGCATTGCCGAAGGGTATGACGCAGGGCGGCACCACGTGGGCCGCGATGCCGGGACCACGTCGTGTACGTCGATGCCGGCGATCTCGCCGAACAACTGGAACACATCGGCGATATTCACCATGGCGGTCACCTCGCGACCGGGTTCATTCACCAGGCTGCCGGCCACGATCAGCGGTGCCCATACGCCGGTCTGGTACACCGTGCCCTTGGCGCGCTCGGGATCGAACGGCCCCTTCACCACCGGCGCATAGGTGCCGTTGTCGCCGAGCAGCACGATCATGGTATTGGCGTGTTCCGGCGTGAACTCCAGCACGCCATCGGTGATGGTGGCGATCCCCGCTTCCACCAGCACCCGGCCAATTTCCGTGTCCATGGACTCGATCATCTGGTTGCTGATGACGCGTTGATCGTTGACATCGGTGCAGTCCAGGCCCGAGGCGGGCAAGGACGCGGCGGGCAACAGCGACGCCGGCGCCTGCTGGAACGGGGAGTGGGCGGAGGAATACGAAACAGTGGCCATCCACGGCGCATCAGCCGACTGGCTGCTGATCCAGTCGATGGCCCAGTTGCTCTCGATGATGGAGCGGTAGGCGCGTGCCGCGCCCGACGGGTCCTGTGGCGGATAGACCTGGTACGAGCCGTCGGGCTGGTTGACCACCAGCTGGCCGACGTAATAGCCGTTCTGCTCGGTGAAATCCAGCGCCGGCGGCGGCTCACTGGCGCACAGCGTGTCCGGCACGAAGATGCCACCGCGCTCCAGGCACGTGCGCCCCGGCGTCGGCGCCTCGGCTCGGCTGGCAATTTCCGTACAGGTGTTGTCGACAAAATAGCAGGCGCCTGCATCGGCGCCATTGGGCGATTCCCCGCCGGGCACGAAACCACAGCTGTAACTCACCCCCGGCGCGGCAACCCCGCCCGCGGTGGTATCGATGGGAAAGGGCGCGCCGTCCTGCCAGCCCTTGAAGAAATCCCAGCCCAGCTGGTGCACCGCAGTGAAATTGAGCGGATTGTTCTGTATGCCGGTTTGATTGATGTTGGAGCCGGTGAGGTGGAACTTGCCGAACAGCGCACTGCTGTACCCGGCCGCGCGCAGGATTTTTGGCGTGGTGCTTTCGTAGGGCGAGACCTGCGAGTTGGCCAGATCGACGGACAGGATCGCATCTGTCACGTTGGTGCGCAGCGGATAGCGGCCCTCGAACACCAGCGCCCGGCTCGGCGAGCACTCCGGCATCGCCCACATGTTGCGAAAGCTGACGCCCGCGTTGGCGATTGCCGTGATGTTGGGCAGTTGCGGTGGGCTTTCGCCGCCGTAGCCGAAGGACTGCATCTGGTCGATGCCGACGTCATCCAGGATGAAGAAAATGATATTCGGCGGCTGCTCTGGCCGCAGCGAGTCATTGCTGTTGGAACAGGCGCTGAGCAGGCTGATGCAGGCCGCGAGACCGAACACTCGCAGGGCGTTTTTCATCATTGGTCGCAGTCCTTCCGTCTGTGTGCGGATTGCTCTAACCGCGTGGCGCGATCAAGTCGCCTAATGAGTGTAGCAGTGAGCGCGGCGGACGGAGCTGACAATGTTCAGCCGGAACATGCATAATTGGCCCTGCGCTCGCCGCGCGAGCAGGCATAAATAAGTACAAATTCACTAATCAGTCGGGCAGGTGGCTCCTTCCATCATGAAGATTCGCATAGTTCTGTTCTCTGTAATGATGGGATTCCTGTCGTTGTCCGGTTGCGGTAATGGCGGTGGCAATTCCGGTTTCACTGCGCCTGAAGACCCCGTTGATCCCGTTGATCCTCCGCCAGAGGATCCCGTTGGCGACGACAGCGCCACCATCAAGCCGGACAATTATGTGCTGTTTGAAAGCGGCCAGGTCAGGCCGCTGGCGTTCTCCAGCGACGGCAAGCGCATTTACGTGGCCAATACGCCGGCGGGACGGCTGGACATCGTTGGTGTCGGGGAGGACAAACTGTACCTGGTCAACAGCGTCAGCGTCGGGCTGGAGCCGGTGGCAGTCGCCGCCAGGGGCGACGGTGAGGTATGGGTGGTCAACCACCTGTCCGATTCCGTCAGCATCGTCGATGTCGGCGCCCAGCCGCATGTCCGGCAGACGCTGCAGGTGGGCGATGAGCCAAGGGACATCGTGTTTGCAGGGGCCGAGCACAACCTGGCGTTTATCACTGCCGCTTATCGCGGCCAGAATCATCCCGCCTTTGATCCAGACGACTTGGTGAAGCCGGGCCTCGGCCGCGCGGATGTGTGGGTGTACGACAGCAACGCCCTCGATGGCAACGATGTGAACGGCGGCCCGCTGGCGATCCTGAACCTGTTTACCGACTCATTGCGCGCGCTGGCGGCAACGCCCGACGGCTCGCGGGTCTACGCCGCGTCGTTTACCTCGGGTAATGGGACCACGGTCGTGGATGCCACGGTAGCAGACGGCAGGAAGCCGAGACCCTGGCGCAACCAGGACGGGATACTGGCACCCTCGACCGGGCTGATTGTCAAACAGGCCGGCAACCGCTGGCTGGATGAAGACGGCGTGGACTGGAGTGCGCAGGTCAACTTCAACCTGCCCGACTACGACGTGTTCGAAATCGACGCCGGCACTGCGATACCCGAGGTGCGCAGGCGTCTATCCGGCGTGGGCACCGGCCTGTTCAATATGGTGGTCAATGCCAGTCGCGACGAACTGTACGTCAGCAACCTGGAATCCCGTAACGAGGTGCGCTTTGAAGGCCCCGGCCTTGGGGCCACAACAGTGCGCGGCCATATTGCCGATACGCGCATCAGTGTGCTCAAAAGCGATGGCGTGCGTCATGTCGACGTGAACCCGCATGTGGATTTCAGTCGTCCCGAGGGCGCCCAGGCGCCGGCCTCGGAAGCAGAGAAAAGCCTGAGCCAGATCACGGCACTGGCCGTGAGCGCCGATGGCAACACCTTGTATGCGGCGGCGTTTGGCTCCAACAAGCTCGCGTTCATCGACACCGCCGAGCTGAACGCGGCGGATTTCACGCCCGATGCCGCAGATCACCTGGCGCTGCCCGGAGGCGGGCCCAGCGGACTTGCGCTGTCGCCGGATGGCAAGTTGCTGGCGGTGTATACGCGCTTCGATAACGCGCTGGTGTTGATCGACACGCAGGAGCGGCGCATCGTCCGGTCATATGCGCTTTACAGCCCTGAGTCGGACGATATCGTCCACGGCAGGAAATTCCTCTACGATGCCGCGCTCACCTCCGCCAACGGCGTCAACGCCTGCTCCAGCTGCCACCTGTTTGGCGACAACGATGCGTTGGCCTGGGACCTGGGGAATCCCGACGCCAGCATGCAGCAAAACACCAACCCGTTCGTCGGCAACAGCCCCATCACGACGACACAGTTTCACCCCATGAAGGGACCGATGACGACACAGACGCTGCGCGGGATCGCCGATAGCGGCCCGCAACACTGGCGTGGCGACAGGACAGGCGAGAATCCCGCTATCGTGGGTGGGACGCGCGAAAGCGTGGCCGCGGCTGCATTCAAGGAGTTCAACCCGGCGTTTGTCGGCCTGGTGGGTCGGCATGAGGAATTGTCGGAAGAGCAGATGCAGCAGTTTACCGATTTCGCGCTGGCGCTGACCCCGCCGCCCAATCCGGTCCGCCACCTGGACAACAGCCTGACGCCGCAGCAACAGGCAGGGCGCGATATCTATTTTGATGTCGGCAACATTACGGGAATCGGCAGTTGCAATCACTGCCATGAGCTCGACCCGGCGCAGAAGAAATTCGGTAGTGGCGGCAAGATGTCGTTTGAAGGCGGAAGAATCGCGGAAGATTTCAAGGTGCCGCAGTTGCGCAACTCATACGCCAAAGTGGGTATGTTCGGCGGTTCCAGTCCCAACCGGGACGTGACCCGTGTACCCATGGGCGACCAGGTGCGCGGATTCGGCTATTTACATGATGGTGCGATAGACACGCTGGAGGCTTTCTTCAACGATCCGGTATTCAATTTCCCCGCCACGAATACCCAACCGCGACAATGTCATTCGCTTCGTGATGGCATTCGACAGCAACATGGCGCCGATTGTCGGCCAGCAGGTGACGTTGCGCGGCGACAGCCCCTGGACATTTGATCGACTGACACTGCTGGAAGAGCGCGCCGAGGTGACTTCGCCGCGCGCCGAATGCCTGTTGATGGGCGCTGGCGTGGTCGACGGTGAGCGCAAGGTGTTACGCATGCGCGGCCCGAACAGCTATGCGGACGCAGATGGCGTTACGTATACCAGCGCGCAACTGCGGGAGTCTGCGAAGACGGCAGGGCAGGAATTGACGTTTACCTGTTACCCGCCTGCCTGATCGCCGCACGCTCCCGGAAGCTGTGGCGCTCGCAGGATTCAGTGAGTTCCACTATTTTGGAGCCTGCGTTTCCTATCCTGCCGTGACTTGACGTTTAACGATAAGCGTTATAAATTCTTGCTCATGATAAAAAGCTTCCGCTGTAAGGATACGCAAAGGCTGTTCGAAACCGGCAAGTCAAGACGCTGGTCTGTGGTACTGGGCATTGCTGAGCGGAAGCTTGTCCAACTGGACAGCGCTGAAGAACTGCGAGACCTGGCATCACCCCCGGGCAACCGTCTGGAATCTCTGCGCGGGGATCGGGCTGGACAATACAGTATCCGGCTCAATGACAAGTGGCGAATCTGCTTCCGCTGGACAGCGGCAGGTCCGGAAGATGTTGAAATCGTGGATTACCACTGATGGGAGGGTTTGCAATGAGCAACAACGGCATGCGTCCGGTGCACCCGGGTGAAATTTTGCGCGAAGACTACCTGCGGCCGCTGGATATGAGCGTGAATGCTCTCGCGCGGGATCTTCACGTGCCGGCTACGAGAATCAACGACGTAATCCTTGAGCGCCGAGGCATTACAGCGGACACTGCCATGCGCTTGGCCCGTTACTTCGACACCACTGCCCAGTTCTGGATGAACCTGCAGGCGAAGTATGATCTGCGAGTTGCCCAGCTGGAAAAGGCCAAGCTGATCGAGAAGGAAGTGACGCCCAGGAAGGTCGCCTGAAGCTGCTGCGCGGCCCGAAAAGCTATGCGGACGCAGATGGCGTTACGTACACCAGCGCGCAACTGCGGGAGTCTGCGAAGACGGCAGGGCAGGAATTGACGTTTACCTGTTACCCGCCTGCCTGATCGCCGCATGCTCCCGGGGGTGGCAGCGGATTATTTCATCCGATGCAATGCGCACAACTTGTTGCCGGACGGGTCGCGCAGATAGGCGAGGTAGAGCCGCACGCCGCCGCCCTCGCGCACCCCCGGAGGATCTTCACAGGCCGTGCCGCCATTGGCGAGGCCTGCCGCGTGCCAGGCATCCGCCGCAGCCGGGTCGTCCGCTGAAAAGCCGATCGTGCTCCCGTTCCCGGCGGAGGCCGGATCGCCGTCTATAGGCTTGGTGATCGCAAAATTCCCGCTTTTGGTGAAGTAAAAGCAGCGGCCTTTGGCGTCCATGACGCCCGGTCCGTGGCCCAGCGCACCCAGAATGGCATCGTAGAACTTCTTCGATTCCGCGACGTCGTTAGCACCCACCATGACATGACTAAACATGCTTGTCGTCCTTATTAATGAGGCGTGTAGCCCCGGTGGCCTCAGTGTAGCCGCTCCTTACACGTGCACAAGCGCATTCGTCAGCTCCTTAGTCAGCTCCTTGGTCAGATAAGGCCCTTGTCACGCAACTCGGATTTCAGGTACGCATAATAGATAGGGGCAGCGATCAGGCCGGCGATGCCGAATGCCGATTCCAGGAAAAGCATTGCCAGCAGCAGCTCCCACGCTTTTGCGCGAATCTGGCTACCGATGATCCGCGCGTTCAGGAAGTACTCCAGCTTGTGTATCACCACCAGGTAGGTGATCGCCGCCAGTGCGACCACCAATGAATGGCTGAGACTTACCACAAAGATCACCGTGTTGGACACGAGGTTGCCAAAGATCGGGATCAGCCCGACCACAAAGGTCAGTGCGACCATTGTCTTGACGAACGGCAGCTCAATACCAAAAAGCGGAAGGATGACAAGCAGGTAAAGCGCGGTGAGTGACGCGTTGATGCCGGATATCCAGACCTGGGCAAAAACGACCTGGCGAAATGCGGTGCTCAGGAGCAGGGCGCGACGGGCAATCTCACGTGTGAAGGGTTTGCCCGAGTGCGTGGAGGTGGCCTCCTCCAATGAAAGCAATGCGCCGATCACCATGCCGATCAGGATATGCACGACGGTGCGGCCAATATCGACGCCGGCGACCTGGAACAGCGCCGCGTGCGTGCGCAGCCACTCCACGAGCGTCGCGCGCAGTTGCTCGGCATCCGAGGGCACATACGCCAAAAGCCAGACAGGAAACTGTTCGCGTGAATGCTCGATGATCTCCGCCATGCGAATGATCAACGCGGGCAAGCGCTCATTGCTTTCGCGCAGCAATGCGACGGCCAGCGTCCCCAGCAGCATGATCAGGCCGATAGCCGCTGCCGCGATGATAGAAACAGCCAGCAAACGCGGCCCATCTCCCCACAGCATGCGGTTTTTCAGCAACGGGGTGAGGACGTTGACGAGCGAGAACACGACCAGGCCGCCCAGCAGTGCCGGCAGCAGGTGCAGGTACAGCAACAGCAGCAAGACCAGGGCGGTGGCGAACCAGGTGGTAATCTCGGCGGGGAGTAGGGATTTTGCGTTCATATGCCTCTGTCTGTGTAAGGTTCAGGCACGCATCGCAAGCGTGCTCTTCGAGGTTCGCGGGTACAGGATGTGGTGCATGGTTTCAGATGGTTATCTGCTGCCCGAGCTCTATGACACGGTTGGGCGGTAAATGAAAAGTATGCATCGGACTTGCGGCGCTGCGCATCAGCCAGAAAAAGAGGTACTTGCGCCACCGGGCCATGCCGGGCTGGGCGGCCGCAAGCAATGTTTCCCGACTGAGGAAATAGGACGTTTGCATTGGATCGAGCGACAGCTCTGGCGGCGCTAGGCTCATCAGTGTGTCGGGTACATTCGGGTCATCGAGGTAGCCAAAATTCAGGTGTGCACGGTAGAAGCCCTTGCCCAGTTCGGTGATGGACATGCGCTCTTCGGCGGGCACCGTAGCGTGATCTGCCGTGTTTACAGTGAGCAGAACCACCGTTTCGTGCATGACCTTGTTGTGCTTGAGATTGTGCATCAGCGCCGGTGGCGCCCCTTCCGCAGCGCTGTGCAGGAAAATGGCGGTACCTTTTACGCGATTGATGTCGGGCAGGCCCATGAGAACAATATCAATGGGTATCGCAGACCCGCGCAGGTAGGTGCTTAGGAGTCCGCGCCCGGTGCGCCAGGTCGTCAGCAGGGTGAATATCACCAGGCCGATGGCCAGTGGGAACCAGCCGCCATGCAGGATCTTCAGTGAGTTGGCGCTGAAGAAGGCGATATCTACCGCAATAAACAGGATTGCGAACGAACCTGTAATCAGCCGGTTCCATTTCCAGGACAGCAGCATCACCACGGTGAGCAGCAGCGAGTCGATCAGCATTGTGCCGGTTACTGCAACGCCGTAGGCCGCGGCGAGGTTGCTGGAGCTGCCGAAGCCAACCACGAGGCACACCACAGCAATAAACAGAGTCCAGTTGATGAAGGGTATGTAGATCTGGCCCTCCCTCGACGCAGAGGTGTGGATGGTTGGAATGCGGGGAGCAGCTGCAACTGGATTGCCTGTCGCGTGACCGAAAGCGCCGGAAATGACAGCCTGTGATGCGATGACGGTTGCGCAGGACGCAAGGATGATCAAGGGCAGCAGTCCCCAGGCGGGCACCATCCGATACAGCGGATTGACGATAAATTCCGGGTTCTGCAATACGATCGCACCCTGTCCAAAATAGTTGAGTATCAGCGCGGGTGCGACAAACGATGTCCAGGCGATGCGAATAGGCCGTTTGCCAAAGTGGCCCATGTCGGCATACAGCGCTTCAGCGCCGGTCAGCGCCAGTACCACCGATCCCAGCGCGATGAACGCGATGAGCGCGTGTTCCTCGAAAAGCATCACCGCGTAGAGTGGATTGAGCGCGAGCAGGATCGAAGGCATCGTTGCGATGTGCCATAGCCCCAGTCCAGCGAGGGTGATGAACCAGACAGACATCACGGGCCCGAACCAGGCTCCCACCGATGCGGTGCCGTGGCGTTGAATCAGGAACAGCGCGGTCAGAATGACTAGGGTCAGCGGAATCACGTAAGGGGTGAATGAGGGCGCAAGCAGCTGCAGTCCCTCCACCGCGCTCAGTACGGAAATCGCCGGCGTCAGCATACTGTCGCCATAAAACAGTGCGGCCGCAAAGATCCCCAGAATGGCGATCAGTGCGGAAAAGCGGTTCTTGCCAGCGACACGCATTGCGATTGCCAGCAATGCGAGGCTTCCTCCCTCGCCCTTGTTGTCGGCGCGCGTCAGGAAGATCACATACTTCACCGAAACGACCAGCATCACGGACCAGAAGATCAGGGACAGTACGCCGAACACCTCCGGGCGAGCCAACTGCAGGCCATGGTCGTCATGAAACACCTCCCTGAACGCATAGAGCGGGCTGGTGCCTATGTCGCCGTACACCACGCCAATGGCTGCGAGCGTGAGCGTGGATGTGCGGGCCTTGGGTGCAGTCATGAATGACACTGTTGGTGCGCGGTCCGCGAGTCTAAGCCCAGTTCCCCGGTTTTGTCGACTGCAGCCATGACCCGGAGTTGCAGCAACGGATCCAGGAAAAGGCGTCGTGAGGGGGGCTTGATCACTCCGTTAAAGAGAAGATTCAGCAGGAACTACAATTAATGGTTCCATTCGCTCGGTTCTATTTTATGATACCGGCGCTGCTTGTCCTCCACCCGTCACGGAATTCCATAACCATGAGCGAATTAATGTACCAGTGCTCCAAACAGATGTTTGTCCACAACCTGAAAAACCTCGCCAAAATTTTGCGCAAGGCGGCCGGTGATGCCAAGGCCAGGGGCATTGATCCGGCGGTGCTGCTGAACGCGCGCTTGTCGCCCGATATGTTTCCGTTGGTGCGGCAGGTGCAGGTCGCCACCGATCAAGCCAAGGGCTGCTGCTCGCGTCTGGCGGGCGTCGACAACCCGGTGTTTGTGGACGACGAGACCACGTTTGCCGAACTCGACGCGCGTATCAAGCGCACACTGGATTTCCTTGGCGGACTGAAGGCAAGCCAGTTCGCGGGCAGTGACGCCCGCGTGATAGTGATGCAAATGCCCTTCGGCACGCTGACGTTCACCGGGTTGGACTACCTGAATGGCTGGGCATTGCCGAACTTCTATTTCCATTACGCCGCCGCCTATAACATCCTGCGCCACAACGGGGTTGGGCTCGGCAAGCCCGATTTTCTCGGTGCGGCCCCCGGTGTGAAGATGAAAGGCAAGATCGCAAAAATGATGGGTGTCAAAGCACCTGGCAAATCAAGCGGCAAAGCAGGCGGCAAAGCAGCCGCCAAGGCGAAGAAAAAGCGCTGACGGAGCTGCGGCGTGCGCTGATCAAGGCGCCGCCGTTCCCATGCGCAACGAACTCAGCACCGCCTTCCAGCAACTGGACGGCGTGCTCGCAGCCAACCAGGACCTGTGGTCCTGCCAGCCCTTTACCAACAATGACCTGCCCTGGAGCCACACGCATCGGCATCTTACCGGTGCGCTGCTCGCCCTCGGCGACGAGGAGCTACTTGCTCTGCACGGCAGCCAGCAACTGCGACAGCACTGGTTCCAGCATCTGGAGCCCGACCTGTGCGCCGCACTGTATGCGTTTGAACCTCCACTGGCAGCACGCGTCAGGCCACTCGAACTGGACAGCTTTGACAGCCTGCACATGCCCGGTCGCAAGTGGCAGCAAATCGTCTCCTTCGCCGGCGCGCTGCCGCAACGGAACCTGCCCCACGTAGACTGGTGCGCAGGCAAGGGCCACCTGAGTCGCGTGGTCCAGCGCAACCAGCGCCAGCCCGTGCATTGCCTGGAGTGGGACGCGGCTCTGGTGGCAACCGGCAGTGCGCTGGCCGCGCGGCAGTGTCGCGACATTCATTACCACCAGCACGACGTGACCCGCCCACTGCCACTCGACTGTGCCGATCCGGCGCGTGTCCACATGGGCTTGCACGCCTGCGGCGAACTGCACCATCACCTGCTGCGTCATGTCGCGAGTACGCGTGCGAGGGCCGTGGCGTTGTCTCCGTGCTGTTTTCACAAGGTGTCCACGGAGTACTACATGCCGCTGTCGGGCGCGGCGCGGAATTCGCAACTGCGGCTGGACCGTGCCGCGCTGCATCTCGCGCTGAAGAGTACGGTTGCCGCTCGCCGCACAGAACGAGAATTGCGGGAGCGCGAGCGCTGGTGGCGACTGGCGTTCGATGCGTTGCAGCGCGATGTGCGTGGCTGCGACGACTATCTCAACGTCCCCTCGTGCAAGCGGGAACTGTTGCGGCAGGGCTTTGGGGACTTCTGCCATTGGGCAGCGAGTGAACGACAACTCGCGCTGCCCGCAGCCATTGACTACGATCACTACCTGCAACGTGGCAGAGAGCGGCAGCGGGCGATTACGCGGCTGGAGTTGCTGCGACAACTCTTCAGCCGACCGCTGGAACTGTGGCTCGTGTTGGACTGCGCACTGTTTTTGCAGGAGCACGGCTATCGCGTTGCGGTGACGCAGTTCTGTGACAACAGCGTCAGTCCGCGCAATATTCTGATCCAGGGGGAGAGGATTTAGCGTCGCCTGGTCGCCATCGCCGGCACCCGGAATATCCCTGTTTCGCACCTGCGGTCGCCCATGTGCTCGGCCGGACTTGCCACCTGTTAATAATGCCAAAATCAATTCATATACTTCGCTCTCATTAATCGCTACAAAGTGCCTAACCAACCAATAAAAGGGAGCGGGCACGTGATCCATCCATGCAGTGAGCTAAGGTTTATATCTCCGGAAGTCGGGTACGGCGTTTTCGCCACCCAGGACATTCCCCGTGGCACCTTTTTATGGGTGCTGGATTACTTTGATCGCATCCTCACCCCGGCCGAAGTGGGCGCACTGCAGCCGCAGCTGCGCACCATTGCCGACCGCTATTCCTACCAGGCAGCCGACGGCAATTTCGTCTTCTGCTGGGACTTCGGCCGTTACATGAACCACAGCTGCGAGCCCACCAGTCGCGGAGTTGGCGACGCTTTCGAAGTGGCGATCCGCGATGTCGCTGCCGGCGAAGAGCTCACCTCCGAGTACGGCACGCTGAACCTGCTCACGCCGATGACCTGCTACTGCGGCGCGCCCTCGTGCCGCGGCACCATCCGTCGCGATGACGCGGCGCGGCATTTCGAGCAGTGGGACGAACAGACCCGCACTGCCTTCGCGCTGTCGCACACCGTGCCGCAGCCATTGCTTCCATTCGCCAAGCTCGGCGCGCGCGACCTGCCGCTGATGGACGCGCTGCAAGCGGGTCGTGCAACCTGGGTGCCATCCTCCCGCGACTTCCACATTGTGGACGTACCTGAAGAGGTGCTGTTCGCATCCGGGCACGGCGCGCCATGATCCACCCGCACACCCGGCTCGTTGCCATCGACAGCGTCGTCGGCAATGGGGTCGTCGCCACGCGCCGCATACCGCGTGGCACCATCACCTGGGTCCTGGATGAGCTTGACCGGCCACTCACGGGCACAGAAATGAACGCAATGCCTTCCTGTTACGACAAACTCATCGACCTCTGGACGTTCCGCGACGGGCGCGGGCATCGCGTGCTGTGCTGGGACACCGGGCGCAACCTGAACCACTCCTGCGAACCCAACTGCGGCGGCAGCGAGTTCTGGTTCGAGGTCGCGCTGCGCGACATCGAGCCGGGCGAACAACTGACCAACGACTACGCCACGCTGTACATGCGCCCCAGCGAGGATTTTGCCTGCCGTTGCGGGTCGCCACTCTGTCGCGGCGCCGCCTCGCACGAGCAGGTGCCGATCGTCGTTGCGGCGATCCAGAAGCAACTGCAACTGGCGCTCAGCGAATTGACACTGGTGCCACAACCGTTGAGTGGGCTGCTGCGTGCCGACTGGCTGGAGCGCGCCCGCGAGCTGGTCGCCAGCAATCTGGTCGCAGCCAGTGTGGATGCCGTGGTGGCCGTGGGCGAATAATGGCTTCCCCGGCGTAAGCGCAGGATTATGTCCCAGCGGAAGCGGCCCGATGTGATTGTGGGCGGTGGCGCCAAAAAGATCCTGTACACCCTGAACACGGTGCGGCGCATTGGCGTGTTGAGCAGCGCCAAGGCGCTGACCAGCCACAATGCGTGCAAGGCGTGCGGCCTTGGCATGGGCGGCCAGCGCGGCGGCATGACCAATGAGAGCGGCGAGTTTCCGTCCGTGTGCAATAAAAGCGTGCAGGCGCAGTCCACGGATATCCAGCCGCCCATCCCTGACGCCGTATTCCAGCACAGCCTGGCGGAATTCAGGCAGCTCAGCGCGCGGGAGTTGGAACAACTCGGCCGTCTCAACACCCCTTTGTTCAAGGCCCGGGACAGCCAGCACTTCACCACCGTGGATTGGCAGTGGGCGCTGGATCGCGCGGTGCAGCGCTTTTCCTCGGCGGCGCCACAAAACAGCTTTTTCTATAGTTCAGGGCGTTCGTCCAACGAAGCGGGCTTCGTGCTGCACCTGCTGGCGCGCCTGTACGGCACCAACAACGTCAACAATTGTTCCTTCTACTGTCACCAGGCGACCAATGTCGGCCTGCACAACAGCATCGGTACCGGCACCGCGACCATCGAACTGGAGGACCTGAACCACTGCGACCTGATTTTTGTGATCGGCGCCAATCCCGCGTCGAATCACCCGCGGTTTATCCACAAGTTGCAGGCCTGCCGTGAACGCGGCGGCGACGTGATTGTCATCAACTCGGCGAGGGAGCCGGGCCTGGTGCGGTTTGCGCTGCCTAAAAGCGCGCGCTCACTGATCAGCGGTGGCAGCGCGATCGCCAGCGACTATCTGCAGCCCAACATCGGCTCTGACATTGCGGTGTTCACGGCGATTGGCAAGGCATTGCTGGCCTCGCAGCAGATCGATAGCGCCTTTATCGCGGAATTCACGTCCGGCTTTAGCGAATACCAACAACAGCTCGAAGACAGCAGCTGGCAGGCGCTGTGCGCCGTACGGGGCTCACGCAGCAGGCGATTGAGCGCGTGGCGCAGTGCTATGCCAAGGCGGACAAAGCGGTATTCGCCTGGGGCATGGGCATCACCCATCACCTGCACGGCGTTGAGAACGTGGAGGCGATCGCCAACCTCAGCCTGCTGCGCGGCATGATTGGCAAACCGCACGCTGGCCTGTTGCCGCTGCGTGGGCACAGCAACGTGCAGGGCATCGGGACCATCGGCGTCAAACCCGTGTTGTCAAAGCAGGTGTTCGATGCGATGGAGCAGCAGCTCGGAATTGCGCTACCCACCACGCCAGGCATGGATACGCTGGCCTGCCTGACCCGGGCGCATGAAGGTGGCATCGATGCGGCGCTGATCATGGGCGGCAATCTCTACGAGGCAACACCCGATTCGCAGTGGGCGGCACAGGCAATGGACCGCATCGCATGCAAGGTCTTCCTGACCACCACGCTGAATCGCGGCCATGTGCACGGCCTCGACAACAGCGAGGCGATCATCCTCCCTGTCACGGCGCGCGACGAGGAATGGCAATCCACTACGCAGGAATCCATGTTCAATTACGTGCGGCTCAGTGACGGCGGCATCAACCGCCTCGACAATGTGAAGCCGGAAGTGGAGATACTCTGCGAACTCGCGCGCCGGTTGATCCCCGCAAGCAGATTCGACTTCGAGGAATTCAAAAAGCACGACACCATCCGCAAGGCGATCGCGAGGATTGTGCCGGGCATGGCAGCGCTGGAGGATATCGGCATCGCGAAGCAGGAGTTCCACGTACAGCAACGGCTGCTGCACCGGCCGACGTTCAAAACCGCGACAGGCAAAGCGCGCTTTACAACCCACGACTGGCGCGCACACGAACACAGCAACCAGCAATACCCGTTTCAACTGATGAGCGTACGCAGCGAGGGCCAGTTCAATTCGATTATTTACGAGGAGAGCGACAGTTACCGCGGTGCAAGCCATCGCTGGGTCGTGTTCATCGGGCGTGACGACCTGGCGCGGCTCGCAATTGTTCCGGGGCAGAAGGTGACGCTGCGCTCCGGCGTGGGAGCGATGCGGGAGCTGGAAGTGCACGAATTCGACTTGCCGGCAGGTAATTTGATGGCGTACTACCCGGAGGCGAATGTGCTGACAGGCAGGGCGACGGACCCCAGAAGCAAAACGCCGGCGTTCAAGCCGGGTTAGCTGGTCGGCACGTTGGAGGGCATGCTCATGCTGGTCGCTTCTGCCCCCCCCCCCCGCGGTGGCGGCGGGGGGACATCTATCAGGGATTGATGCTGGGCCATGCAGCGCGCCGGGGCCAAACACCGAATTTAGCAACCGCTGTTGGGTTCTCTCTGAAAATGCCGTCATACCGGGTGTGATCGACACCGGGCCTGGGACAAAAACGCGCGTCGAAAGCAGCGTGTCAGGGCAACCAGCGCTTTCTGCGCTGGCATCGCGGCGAGGGGTGTGATACAGGACGCAGGGCATCGTTTCATCCTGGCCGGCTAACGCTGTCGTATTGGGACCCTGTTTGCCTTCGGCCGTCTAGTCATCCGCCCGGCGGGCCGGTTTGCGGCGGCGCCGGTCGTCGTCACAGATGCGCAGGCCAGCGCAGGAGGGCGCGACGGCTTTTCCGGTAATCCAACTACCAATGGCGGCGCCAACTGCAGTGTCTGCCACGCACCCGATGGCGCAACGCAACCTGTTGTGATCATTGTCGGGCCAGATACGATCGATGCGGGGGCGACGAAGGATTTATTCGTCGTGATTCTGGATGGCCCCGCGCAAACGGCGGGCATCAATATCTCTGTTCAGAATGGTGTCGGTGAGCTGCTGCCCTACGACGGCGACCTGCAGGCCTTGCAGGGCGAGCTCACGCACACCCTCCCGAAGGACTTCGCTGCAGGTGCGGTGGCATTCATCTTTCGCTATAAGGCCCCGAACTACGATACCGAGGTGACGCTGCATGCGGCGGGCAATTCTACCAATGGCAACCTGGATCTGCTCGGCGATGGCATCGCCACCACGTCCTGGGATATCACAATCGAGAACGGATTCGAGGAGCCGCCGCCCCCGGAGCCACCGGCATTCGGTGAGCTGGCCGCAACCCTGTTTGCGCAAGGACTGGACAGGCCGGTTGCGCTCGAAAATGCCGGCGATGAGCGACTGTTCGCGGTGGAGCGCCCCGGCAAGATCCGCATTCTTGAAAGCGACGGTGCGCTGGTGCCCACGCCCTTCCTCGACATCACGACGCAGGTCGACAGCACCGGCGGCGAGCAGGGGTTGCTCGGGCTCGCCTTCCATCCGGACTATGCGAACAACGGCTTCTTTTATGTGTACTACACCCGGGATCCCCCTGGCGCTGGACTGGACCGTTCGCGCGTGTCGCGCTTCACGCTGAGCAGCAACCCGGACGTCGCCGACACAGCCAGCGAGCTGGTGTTGCTGGAGTTCGAACAGCCCTTCGCCAACCACAACGGTGGCGATCTGCATTTCGGCCCTGACGGATACCTCCACATTGCCGTCGGCGATGGCGGTAGTGGCGGTGACCCCCAGGACAGAGCCCAGACCACGACTACGCTACTGGGAAAAATGTTGCGCGTGGACGTTGATACCCCCGCTATGCCAGGCACGGGGCCGGACTGCAACATTTCAGGTGCCGCGCACTACAGCATCCCCCCAAGCAACGCTTACAACGACGGCGCGGGCGGCGCCGGCTGCGATGAGATTTTCGTGCTCGGCGTGCGCAATCCCTGGCGCTTTACATTCGACAGTGAAACGGGCGCGATGTGGATCGCCGATGTCGGCCAGAATGCGTTCGAAGAAATTAACTACCTGCCGCCAGGCAACAGCGGCGGCATCAATCTCGGCTGGCGCTGCTTCGAGGGAACAGAGGTGTACAACCCTGCCGGGTGTAACCGGGTTTACCTGCCGCCGGTGTACACCTATTCGCATGCGACCTCGGGGTGCTCAGTCACCGGTGGCCGCGTCTATCGCGGCGAGCGGTCGCCGCACCTGCGCGGGCAGTACTTCTTCACGGATGTCTGCCAGTCAAGTATCCGGGCACTGAGCGGCCCGCCCGGCAATCTCTCGCACCGCATCGTCCTGCCGGTGGGCGAAGTGTCCTCGATTTCCACGTTTGGCGAGGACGTCGACGGTGAGCTGTATGCGGCCTCGCTGTCGGGTAGAATCTACCGCCTGGCCTCCGTCCTCCCACCCCGGGTGTTGATCGACTGGCCAGCACCGGGTGGAGAAGGCCGTGCACGACAACGCTGGGCAAAGAGTTCGAATTGAAGGAACAGTGGCACCGGGGTTTGAGTCAGTAAGACAACTCTATGAACACAATATGCGGACGCTGGCGGAAGAGAGCACCCAGCTGTGCGTCTACCATGCCGGTGAAAAGGTTGTGGATTTGTGGGCGACTGTCACTGATCAAACCGACTTTTCGCCCGACTCGCTCGTGAATATATTCAGCAGCGGAAAAAGCTTTGAGGCCATCGCCATAGCATCGCTCGTCGACAAGGGCTTGATACAGTACAACGCGCGCGTAGCCGAGTACTGGCCCGAGTTCGCGGCGAATGGCAAAGGCGAGCTCACTGTCGCGGAACTCATGCGGCATGAGGCGGGGCTGCCGGCGTTTAATCGCTCCATTGATACGCAAGCCCTGCTCACCGCGAACATCAAGCAGAACAGCGTTGGCCAGCTGATTGAAGGTCACGCGCAAACCTTCCGCAAAGGCGAGGGCATGCGCAGGGAATACCATGCCGTCACCCGAGGCTGGATAGTGAACGAACTGTTTCGCCGTGTAGATCCGGCGGGGCGCACGATCGGTGAATTCCTGCGTGAAGACATCAGCCAGCCGCTGGAAGTCGATGCGATTGTCGGCGTCAGGAAGAAGAGCTGCCGCGCGTAAAAAAAGTAACGCCGCTGGGATTCTGGTTCCAGCTTCGCGAGAGCCTGAAACCCCGATTCCTCAAGCGGCGCATGGAGCGCAATATTTTCCAGCTCCTCGCCATGCTGCTGCGGCTGATTCCCGCGATTCGCAATGCCTCGGTCGGGCGCGCCCCGGCTCCCTTTCGCGGGATGAAACGCATCGGGTTTTTCAATGAACCCGCCGTTGCGATGGGTGAAACACCCTCCGCAAACACCCACTCCAATGCGAGGAGCCTCGCAAAAATCGCGGCCGTGATGGCGGCCGGGGGCAAGTGGGCGGGGGGAGAGTATCTTGGCGACGCCGCGTGGAACGCCATGCATGCCGCGCCGCTGCGCGCAGACATGGGGTTTGTCACTACCGCCTTCACGCAGGGTGGCGTTGCGCGGTTCGCCGCGGTTGACAGCCACGGCACGCACAGCGAGAAAGCACTCAACACCGGCAGGGAGGGATTCTACGGCTGGCTGGGACTCGGTGGATCCATCTTCCAGTGGCATCCACAACTGCAGATCGGTTTCGGCTACGTGCCCACCTCACTCAATGTACTGGACCTGGTGAATGAGAGAGGGAAGTCTTACCAGGCCGAGGTGCTGAGGTGCGTAGCGAAGTTGAATTCGGTGAACTTCGGGTCTGCCGCTGAGCCAGGCGTGCGTGGCGTCGCTGGCCTAAATTAAGGGACAGACCACGTTTATGCATGAATTCAGCGACCGTTGCTTCACGCCTCCCGGGAAGTGATTTCGGTTCCGGGACGTACCGCATTCAAAAGCCTCAGCAGTTAAGCATCCATCGTCCCAAACCACCCAGGTAGTCTGCTATGGGTGTTCCCGGCTCAATATCCGCAGCGCCCCGCCGGATTTCACAGATTCCCTTGCCGACACGAATATCCGTGATCCATTCGGCGTTGTGCGCCGAGGCTATCAAGAGCTGACAGATCAGAAAACTCATCGGCATCTCGTAGTCAGCGTTGCCCACGCTGGTCTGCTTCTGGGCCTGAAACTTTTCGGGGAAGGAAGCAATTTCGGCAGCAATGCGGGCGTCCATCAGGTGCTCGCTCGACCAGTCCTCAATAACGTAAAGCCCGCCACGTCGCAATCGTGGGAATAACAACTCGAATGTGGTTGTCGTCGGATTCAGTAAGTGACTGGCATCGTCCACGACGATATCCAGAGTTTCACCACCGAACATGTCATCAACCAGGCGAGGCACTTCAACCGTATCCGCCTGGTCGACTCCCCAGCAGACATTGACGCAATTATCCTTGTCATGCTCCGCCAGAAAGTTCATGAGCTTTGGCACAGGCTCACTCGACAATTCAATGGCCAACAGTCGTTGGGGCTTAAAGAGCTTTAAAAAAAAGGATGTGCCGCCACCCTGATCGACACCCACCTCCACCATCCTGCACCCCTGAAGTTCTGGCGCCAGAGCCCGGTACCGCTGCACGAACCTGGGTGTTTTTCTCAAGCAGACCCACCCCGGATTCGTTGCATTCCTCACCAACGGTCGTAGCTCGAAAGTTACGCCATCAACAACCTCAGTGTTTATTGCAGTTTTTCTCATCGTTGTTATTCCTCGCTTTTATGCGCGACCGTGCGAAGGCGCGCACCGGTTGCTGCGTTTTAGGGTTGTCACAATAGGCATTCGGATATTACGTGGATTCTACTGGCCGGGCGCTTCCCTGTCGGCCATTTTCCGTTGCTGTCCGCTTATAATTGACACCCAATTGCTACTTCCTATACGTGCACGGATTGCCCCTTTGACCTCATTGCTATCCCCAAGACAGTAGGGCTATGCTCAAAGCCTGATAAAAGTCGACACAAGGTGACCAACAGCCGGGAGTACATCCAATGCCGACATGCCCATGGCAGGGACTGACCGAAAATCCCCGATGAGTTATAGTTTTACGCAGAGTACCTAGCCCGGAGTCTCCGGGTGAATCGTTCAGCAGCCTGCCAGGGTGACCTTGACGTGCTAGTGCCGGAATCAATACTAAAAAAAGTTTCCACCGATGAAATGTAATATCCTATTCAAGTACATTTACTGCGGGCATATTTAGGGACGAAGAATGTTTGAGTATTTGAATTATGGGAACGTTGAAGCTAGCCAGAAGGAACTAAGCCAGGCATTTCATTCGGCAGGCCCTTTCGAGCACATCGTAGTTAAGGACCTGATCCACCTGGACAAGCTGGAAGAGGTCATGCAATCTTTTCCAGACAAGGATTGGCCTTTCTGGAAGAGTTACTCGGGAGATCATGCAAAACACTCTAAGGTATGTGAAGCAGTAACAAAATTACCCCTCGAAGTCTGTCACCTCCTATACGAGCTAAACTCTGGCCCTTTTCTGAAAATACTGCAGAACATTACCGGTATCGAAAACTTGCTACCAGATCCGCATTTTAGGGGGGCCGGCATGCATATGACTTTGCCCGGCGGGACCCTGACACCACACATAGACCACCATGTGTACCCCGAACACCCCAGGTATCGACAGGTGAACCTGATCATTTACCTTACAAAGGACTGGTCTCCACAAAACCAGGGGTACTTCGAGTTGTGGGACAGCAGCTGTAAAGAAATCAAAAAGGAGGTGACACCCACTTTTGGAAATTGTTTGATCTTCAGGACAAGCGATAGCTCCATGCACGGCTTCTCCAAACCTGTGAAAGTCCTTAACAGATGCTCTATATCAGTTTTTTACTATACGGCGACACCAGACCCGCACCATTACGGCGGAAACTCTGCTACATTCTGGCAGCCCCAGACAATCAAGGCCGAAGGTTGGGGCGACTCGTTGCGCTTGCGGCTACAGAACGCCATGTGGAGTTTTGCAAGAACGTTTGGAAAGCTGTCGTGGCACTGTCAGCGCAGGGCCATGAACCTGGAAAGGGAGCCCCGTTGACCGAAAACAGCCTTTCGCCGGGCGCAACTGATCAGGCAGCGATCGGATCAGTGCAATAAACACGCTCCAGGTGTTCTCCCTCAAATACGTTTCTTCTCAACGGAATTACCGCTCATGGAATATCCGAGTATTCAAATCCTCGAAAAGCAGTTTGACGACCAACCTTTCAGATACCCGCTTTTTAATCATATGTTAAAACTATTTTTCCAGGACCGTAGAGAACATTATGCCTGGGGAGCTATTTGCGCCACGGATCTGGCGTACCAGCTTTCGCTCGATCGAATATCTTTTGCTGAATTCGGCGTCGCCTCAGGGAATGGTCTCATCGAGCTGGAAAAGATCGCGCTCGTTTTAGAAGCGATATATGGCATACAAATCGATGTTCACGGATTTGACATGGGTGTGGGTTTGCCTGAAATTGCAGGGTATCGGGATCTTCCGAATTTGTGGTCCAAAGGATATTTCCCGATGGACGAACAAAAGCTCAGAAGCCAATTGAAAAAGGCAGAATTGCATCTGGGAAATGTTTCGGACACGATTCCAGTATTCCTGGATTCCTCTCCTTCCCCCGTTGCTTTCGTTGCGCATGATCTCGATCTTTATAGCTCAACCATAAATGCATTCAAATTGTTTGAGGATAAGGAAGACTACTTGCTGCCCAGGGTTCATATCTACTTTGATGACATAATCGGTTTTACCTACTCGAAGTTCAACGGAGAGAGACTAGCCATTGAAGAATTCAACGCCCGGAATGAAAAACGCAAGATTGACCAAATTTACCGACTGAGTTTCTTTCTCGGCAAGAGAACATTCTGGGATGAGTCTATCTATCTACTCCACATATTCGATCATGCTCTTTACGCTAAAAACGATGGCCTGCTGCAAATATCAGTAATACAAAACAATAATTGCCCTCTTGATTAACCGGGTCCTTTTTTCACTCGCGTGAGGTCCTGGCAGTTGGCCCGCATCCGCTGGCCGCGCTCTCGATGCTGCATACCTATGCTGCCTGCCCAGGCCGCATGAATCGGTCACCCGCAAACCTTGCAGCGAAGATAGTTGTTGCGAGGACGGAAAGCCTCCTGCTTGAGCGCAGGGGCGTTGATTACTGTTCCTGAGGCAGGCGCAGGACAAACAGCGCATTGCCCGCCCCGGCCTGGTAGCGGCCGTCGACGCCCTGGAAGGTGCTGTAGCCGGAGTTGATCAACAGGCCGTCGCCGGCCACGACAACACCTACGGAATCGATCGTGCCGCCATTGCCGGTTTCGCCATTGATATCGCTGAAGGCCACAGCCGTGTCCAGCGACCATTTCTCGCTGCCATCGTGCGTGGCGAATGCCCTGACCACGCCGTCCAGCGAGCCGGCAAACAGCAGGTCATTGCTGACCGACAACGATGCCGAGTACAGGGAGGGTGTCGTCAATCCTTCAAAGGTGTGGGTGGGATGAATCTCCCATTCAATCGCGCCGCTTTGGAGATTGAGCGCATAGATGCCCGGCTTTGCGCCGGCAATTAAATCCGCCACGCCGCCGGTAGCCTTGTCGATGTTGAAGTCTGTCGCCGCCACGTAAACGCGCCGGGCATCCACCGCCATGCCCCAGTGAATCCCGCCCAGCGTCGAGCCCTTGCTCACTTTATTGGACCAGTTGAGTGCGCCTGTGTCCGCCCGCAGCGAATACACCACGCCGCCCTTGTCGCCGGCAATCAGCGTGTTGCCATCCTCAAGCAGTATCGGGGCGGCGCCGAAATCGAAATCGTGCCCTGGCGGTGTCGGGCAGCGCATGGACGACGGAATCTCGCAATTGCCGTTCCAGGTGTCGTTTTGCCGCGCCTGGAACACCCAGTTCACCGCGCCGCTGTCCATGTCCAGCGAGATGATGGCGTCAGACGTCGCGGTCGCCGGCTCCGTGTAGTTCTGGCCGGTGCCGATGTAGAGCGCGTTGCGTCGTATATCCAGCGCGGGCGTGGTCCACACTGGCGCACCGTTGGGGCCGATGCGCGCACCGGGCATGACGGTTTCGTCGGCATTTCCAGTGGTATGGAATTGCCAGAGCATGGCGCCGCTCAGTGCATCCAGCGCGACCATCATGCCGTGGCTCGTGCAACACGCGCCGGGATACACCAGCGTGGCCAGCACTTCCTTGCTGGAGACCGGCACGAACAGCTTGCCCGCGTAGTGCTGCATGCCGCCCGTGACAAAGTGGAAGTGGGGAACCGTACCGACAAACGTCTGCCACAGCGGCTCACCGCTGGCGGCGTCCACCGCGTAGACGTAGCCATTGAAATCGGCAGCATAGACCACGGCAGGCGATGCGTCGCTGGCAGGCACGAACAGTATCGACGCAGAGCGAAAATTACTGCCCGCTTGCGGCGTGGTGAACGTCCAGTAGCGACAGCCGGACAGTCGATTGATAGCGAGCAACTGCTTCCCGGAGGTCATGAATATCACTTGCGCGGTGACCGCGGGAGCCCCGCGCTTTTCCCTGGCGGAGGCCGGCGCATAGTGGAAATTCACCGCCAGGGTATCCACGTTGCTGGCGTCTATCAGCGAGGTCTGGTTGCGCGTATTGGCGTGATTGAATCCAAAACCATTCACGATCACCGGTGCCTGCACATCCACCGTGTCATTGCACGTCCCGCCTCTCGGCTGTGGCTCCGAGGTGTAAGACAAAAACGCCAGCGCCGGGTCGTCGCGGTTGTCGGTGCTGCCCTCCAGAATGTGATCACTGCCGTCGCTGCACGCGGCCAGAAGCGGCACGATGAGGGTAAGTAGCAGGAATAGTTTGGCGCGCATGGTGATTCTTTACTTATTGATGATGCGCAACCATAGCATTTGCTCGTCGGAAGACCAATAAACCACCGGCAATGGCTCGTTGAAAATGGTTTGCGGCGAATGAAGGGCGCCGCCCGGGGGGAGGGGGGGGGGGGGGGGGGGGGGGGGGGGGGGGAGGGGCCGCCGGGGGGGCCGCGCGCGCGGAGGGGGGGGGGCGGGCGGCCCGGGGGGGGGGGGGCAAAGGGGCCGCCCCGCCCGGGGGCGGAGCGGGGGGGCCCGGGGGGGGGGGAGGCCGGGGGGGGATTGTCGTGATCTGGAAATGGGCTAAACTGGCTTCGCAAATAGCAGCGAAAACTCGGCATTGCATGGCAATTTTTTGTGTCAGAAGCGTTAAAGGCATTATCACGCGCTGCTCATGGACGTTTAGCGTGGCAAGTGTTTGCGCACTGCTCGCTACCGGCTGCGACAGTAGTTCCCCGTCCGCGTCGCGCGAGCTTGTTACGACACGCTGTATCACCGACGTCTCCGCATCCGACCGACATGCGTTCGAATGCGATGGTGTCGCGTTCAAGGTACTGTTGACACAGGAGTGTATTGACCGGGCCTGCGGCCTGATTTTCGATGTACACGGCTGGCTCAGTGATCCGGACACGCAAGAGGCGAGATCCGGCCTTTCGCGGCTGGCACAGCAGCGTGGCGGGTACATTGTTGTGCAACCGGGTGAGCAGAGTGAGCCCAGTAGTTGGAAGGCCGATATCCACTACGACATCGTGTTTGATTTCATGCAGCAGGCCATGGAGGCTTTTGTGGTGGATAAAAAGCGGGTGCACTTCACCGGCTTCTCCCAGGGCGGTTTGATGACGTGGAAATTCATCTGTGACCACGCGGATATCATCGCCAGCGCCGTGCCCATCGCTGCACCGGAACTCAATTGCTTCCTGAATGGGAGCGGGCCGTCGAGGCAGGTGCCTATTTTCTACATCAGCGGCACCGAAGATATACTGGCGCGCTATTATCATCGTGACAACCCCGTATCCGTGGTCGATTCACTGGTGCGCGTTATGTACGATTACGGCATGTCCAGCGTGGATAGCGATGCCTACACGTACTCTGGCACAGGCGACATCGAGGTCGATGAAACGGGGCGAATCGATGTCGCTGTCGATGGCACAGGATTTGAAATCGTGGGTGGCAGCCAGCAGAACAGTTATCTCTGGACCCGCTACACCAGCGCCGCTGGCATCCCTTTTGAACATTTGCGCCACGCCAACGGGCATGTCTATCCCGATAATCCCGACAGCGAGGTGTTTCCCGAGGACCCCGCCGTGTGGTTTTCCGTGGGCGAGGCGATCCTGCAGTTTTTTGTCGATAACCCCAAACAGTGATGTGCTGTACAGTGTCAGATGCAATTGGAACGAGGAGGCGTACACCGTGGATGTAAACAAATTGCTTGAGCAGTTCATGGGCTCAAACCGCATGGATCACACTGCCAGTGGCAGCGCCCAGGGCAACAATCCCCTCGGCGAGATGTTGGGCGGCGGATTTGGCAAAGGCGCCGCTGTCGGCGGCTTGCTGGGTTTACTGCTCGGCAGTAAAAAAATGCGCAAAATGGCCGGCGGTGCTGCCGGTTACGGCGGTGCGGCCGCGGCCGGTGCGATGGCCTACAAGGCGTACCAGAACTGGCAGCAGGGCAAGCAGGTGCAAACAGCGCCAACTGTCACGCCGGCTGACTTCAAGAATATTGACCCGCGCTTTCTGCCGCAAACCGCCGGTACGCCGGCAGGCCAGAATTTTTCCCTGACATTGATCAGGGCCATGATCGCCGCCGCCAAAGCCGACGGCCACATAGACGCACAGGAACAAACAGCGATTTTTGATCGCGTCGAAAAATTGTCGCTCGACGCCGAGAGCAAGGCCTTTGTTTTCGATGCGTTGCGACAGCCCGTTGACGTGGATGTGCTGGTGGCCGACGTGCAGGGCATCGAACAGGCCTCCGAAGTCTATCTGGTGTCGCGGGTCGCCATTGATATCGATCACCCCGCTGAACGCGCCTACCTGGAGGTGCTGGCGCATCGCCTGAACCTGCCGGCCGAGTTGGTGGCGCACCTCGATCACCAAGTCGCGGATGGCTGATACAGCCAAAACGCAGGAGTAGTCCGATGATGTACCGTACCCGTTTACTGCCCAGCATCGCGTGTTTCCTGCTCGCCCTGGCGACATCGCTAAGCGGTTGTGATTCCTCGAGCGACAGTCGCCCCGCAAAAAGCCCGCCGAACATCCTGTTCATCATCATGGACGATGTCGGCATCGACCAGATGACGGTGTTTGGGTACGGCGGCCTGCAGCCGTTCGCGCAGCTCCCCAATCCACCCGAGCAGCCGGAGGACCGGTCACCACAACTGCCAAACATCGACAGTATTGCCCAGCAGGGCATTATGTTTCGCAATACCTGGGCGATGCCGGCCTGCTCCACCAGCCGCGCGGTATTTTTTACCGGCCGCTATCCGCTGCGCACGCAAGTGCTGGGCGCGCTGGGCCAAGTATGACCTCGCCAATTACCAGGTGTCTCCCTACGAATACACGCTGCCAAAAATGCTGAAGGCGCAGGGTTATGAGAATGCGTTGTTTGGCAAATTCCACGTCGGCCTGCAACAGAACAACCCGTTCGGGTACGCGATGATCAGCGCCCTCGGATGGGATTACTATTACGGCTGGCTCGACGAAACCGGAGACCCGTCCTCGATTGATACGTCCGCAGGCCTCGGTGATGCGTACGAGGGGCGCTATCTCTGTGGCTTTGTGCCCGGCCGGGACCAGGACCCGACGTATGGCGCGGATACGGGCGCCTGTTACTCCGCCGATGGACAATGCTCCGAAATGGTGGCTGCGGGCGGCATACCGCCGGGGCGCGCCTGTCGCGACAGCGGCGGCATCCTCGATCCGGCGCAGGCGTGCAACACAACGATGCCAGCGAACATCCAGTCGGGATTCAGTAACCTCAGCGCGCATTATGTCTCGCCGCTGTGGATCAATGACGAAAACGGCCAGGCAATCCAGGTGCCGCTGACAGACAGTCGCGCGCGCACCTTCCGTGGCATCGCCCCGGTAGATAGCGCCATCGACTGGATAGCCAGCCGGGCGAAGAACCAGCCCTGGTCGGCGACCGTCAGCTTCTCCTCCGCGCACACGCCGGTCATGCAGCCACCGCAGGCGCTGCTGTCTGCCGAGTCCGACGCGGTGAGCAGGTTGCTGTGTGCCGCGCCCGAGGGTGCGACGCAGGAAGTGCTGAACCAGGTGTCGATCGACCAGCGCGAGCTCACTACGCTGATGATCGAGGCGCTGGATGCCGAACTGTCGCGACTGCTCGTATCGATCGGCGCGGCGACGCTGGGCGACGACCAGTCCCTGATACTCAACCCCGACAGCAATACGATGATCGTCATCCTCGGCGACAACGGCACGCTCGGGTATTCGGTGAAATTGCCCTTTGATTCGGACCGCGCCAAGGGCACCGCTTACCAAACCGGCGTGTGGGTTCCGTTGATCGTGGCGGGGCCGCTGGTTGATTCACCCGATCGCACGGTCGCCAATATGGTGAATGTCGCTGACCTTTACCAGCTGTTTGCTGAAATCGCGGGCATCGACAATGTGCAGGAACTGGTCCCGCGTACTTTGGATGCGGTGCCGATGCTGACCTACCTCACCACGCCGGGAGCTGACAGCCAGCGCGCATACAATTTCACACAGGTGGGGAATAACCAGCAGGCTGGCGGCACGATCAACCAGCCGTGTAGCCTGGGTTCCAGCTGCAGCCAGATCCCGGTCTCCAAGTCGGTCTGCCATGACAACGGTGGCGTTTGGTGGGGCGCGGAGCCGGACTACGCCGACGTGCCCGCCAGCGGCTATACCCAGTGCTGCGAGGTCAACCAGTACCAGTACGAGAGAGAGCAGACGATGTTCAATCTGCAGCCGCTGTCCGCTGAGGCGGTGCGTAATGATTTTTACAAACTCGTGGTGAACCATTTTGTGGGTGAGCCCGCGCCGCCGGCGGACGAATACCCCACCTGTGACCCGGTGGATTCAATCGAGTTCTACCAGGTTGATGAAACAGAACACGATCCACAGATCGATAGAGAGCAGGACAATCTGGTCAATCCGGCCACCGGCCTGCCGGACGATCCAGCACAACAGGCGGTGTTCGCGGAGTTGATGGACCAGCTGGATCTGATCATGGACAGCGTCCAGCCCTGCCCGCCCGGCCCACCCGAAGGTTATCTCGCCAGCATCGATGGCAACCAGGATGGCGTGGTGGACGGTGTCGACCTCGACAACCTGAACGGCTTTGCCGCGGCCGGCGGCAGCAGTTGGTACGATGTGAATGAAAGTGGCACCACCGATGCGACCGACCATGCGCTGGTGAACGATTACCTCGGCATCGAATGCCCCTACGAGTAAGTGCGACGTTGATTCCTGTGGCAACCGCTTGCGCATCTCGGTACTCTTGGTGCTCGCGATAAACACAAGTAACAGGACGCCATCACCCATGCTGTCTTTAACCAGATTGTTACTGCTGGCCCTGCTCTGCGTGCTCGGAAATGGTGCGCAGGCGAAAGACAATGTCGCAGGACCACCCGAGGGTGACGGCCCCGTCATCGTCGACATCGGCTTCCTGCTCAGCAACATCAATGCCATTTACGAAGAGGATGAAACCTTCGATTTCGAAGGCGTGCTCAGCATGCACTGGAAGGATCCGCGGCTGGCCTTTGATCCGGCGGAAACGGGTTACGACCAGCTCTACTACCAGGGCGATTATGAGTTCAGTGAAGTGTTCAACGGCTGGTGGCCGCAGGTTTTCCTGGCCAATGAAGCAGGGCGTTTCGACCGCGAGGGCGTGATGTTGCGGATAACGCCCGAGGGCGATGTGTATTACACGGAGGAAATAGACGCCATCGCAAAATCCTCGTTGGCACTGGCGCGTTACCCGTTCGATGAGCAGCAGTTGGTCGCGATTTTCGAGGTGCTGGGGCTGGACAAGAACCAAGTCGTGCTGCGTGCCGACCCGGGCACCAGCGGTATCTGGGAGGACGAGCATCACCAGGTGCGGGTGCCGCAGTGGGGGCCCCCACAGTTGTCCACGTCCGTCGTGGAATACGCGCCCGTCTACCTGGATGGTGGTGATGAGCATGTGACGGCATTCAGGATGCAGGTCGATATCAAACGCGATTCCCTGTACACGCTGCGCCTGGTCGCGCTGCCCGTGGTGATATTTGTGTTCATGTCCTGGTCCGTGTTCTGGATGGAGCGATCCTCGCTGGGCGATCGCATGGACGTTTCCTTCATCGGCATTCTGACCGTGGTCGCCTACCAGATCATGTTCAGCGCATCACTGCCGAAAATCTCGTACATCACGGTGTTGATGTCCTTCATGATCATCAGCTTCCTGATCATGTGCTGCAGCATCGTCATCAATCTGTGGGTGGCGGCGATGGACAACACTGGGCGCAAGGCCGAGGGCGATCGCGTGGACCGCCTCTGCCGCATTTTCTTTCCGCTGGCGTACGTGGTGCTGACGGTGTCAGTAGGCAGTTACATCTACCGCGTGGGCTAGTGGCTACGCGAAGCGTACTGCCTGCATGCGTGCAACCCGCGCGGCAGTGGGCGTCGCGCTCACTCCCGCCCGGCCAGTTTGTTACTGCCTTTGACCAGCAGTATTGGCAGCGAAAACAGCAGCGTCACGCTGTTGGCCAGTATGATGGCGAGGTCGTCGCGCACCAGTCCATACACCAACCAGCAGGCGATACCGACGTTGAGCATCAGGTACATGATCAGCGAAATTTCATCGGTTTTGCGTGTCCGCAGCGTCAACACGGCCTGCGGGAGAAACGAGAAAGTGGTGAGTACTGCTGCAAGGTAACCGATATTTTCCAACATGAATCCTGTCCTGATGCCGCTGTGACTGTGCTTTATACTCCACGTGGCGCTGGCGCGGCTAGCGCTGCTCATGCGCAAGAGAGCGCGTATCGACGAAGAGCGGAGGTGGATTGAGTGGCAAAGGTCGCGGTTATTACTGGCGGTGCGAGGCGCATCGGGCGCGCCATAGCCAGCCACCTGCACAGCCTGGGATTCGATATCGCGCTGCACTATCGCAGCTCCGCCGATTGTGCGCAGGCATTGCGGGAGGAGCTGTGTCGCGCGCGGCCCGATTCCTGCCAACTGTTCCAGGCCGATCTGCAGGATGCGGAACGGGTCGATGCATTGGCGAGTGCGCTGCTGGCGCGCTACCGGGTGATAGACTTGCTGGTCAACAATGCATCCAGCTTTTTACCCTCTCCGATTGCCACATCTACGCCGGCGCTGTTTGACAGCCTGGTGGGCGCGAACCTGCGCGGACCCTACTTCCTGATCCAGGGCCTGTTGCCCGGATTGCGCCCGGGCAGCGCGAGCATCGTCAATATTCTCGATGTGCATATGGACATTCCGCTTGCGCACTTCAATGTCTACGGTGCGGCCAAAGCTGGCCTGGCAGCGTTGACGCGCAGCCTGGCCGTGGAGCTGGGGCCGGTTATCCGCGTCAACGGCGTCGCACCCGGTGCGATACTGTGGCCGGAGGGTGACGACAGTTATGACGCGGCGCTGCGCGAACACACGCTGCAGCAGACGCCGCTGCAACGGTTGGGAGAACCGCTGGATATCGCGCGCACGGTCGCTTTTTTGGCGTGCGACGCGCCGTTTATCACCGGGCAGGTGATCACAGTGGACGGCGGCAAGAGCCTGGTCAGGTGAGTTGACGGAAGGTCGACTTTGGCACTGAGGCGTTTTAGCTTCTATGGTCCGGCGGGACCGGAGGCAGTGAACCCAGCCGAGCCCCCATGGATGGGTTCACGGCGTGTCCCGGCGGACCATAGAAGCTAAAACGCCGGAGCTTGGCCGTGAGTAGGAGCCACTGATGTCAGTGTGTGCCTCCGCCGCGCTCTTCCAGGTAATCGATCGCCTCCTGCATCAGCGTGGTAACGGCATCCTCGACGCGTTCACGCACTTCCCATAGCGTGTCGGGGTCCGTCGCGCCCTTGTACTTGCGGGTGGAAATCGGTTTGCCGAACTTGAAGATCATCGGCGTCTTCTTGGGCAACAGCGTGTTGTAGCGGCCCACGGCAAGCGGCGGGAACAATTCGCCATCGCGCAGCAGCGCGTTCAGGCGGCTCTGCTTTTTGAACAGCGGCGCGAGGATGCGGTTTTTCTTCATGCGGCTGTAATCCCACAGGATGTCGTAGCCGAGATCGGCGCCATACACAAAAAACGGGGTGATGGGGTACTTGTTGGCCACCGCCATGCGCGCAAAGCCGGTGCGCTTCTTCCAGAACAGGCGATGCTCCTCGCCGCGACCCTTCATCGCTTCCCTGGCGCCGCCCGGGAACACCAGGATGTGCTCCTTCGCTGCCATCAACTGCGTACAATTTTCCGGGGTGGCAGGCACCACGCCGTAGTTCTCCAGCAGGTCGCGCCAGTAGGGAATTTTGTCGTGTATCCGATCACCCAACGCCCGCACCTGGATATCCTTCTGCAGCTTCAGCTCCACCAGCAGGAACGCAACGTCGTACGCAAAGATGGAATGGTTGCCGACCAGCAGCGACGGCTTGCGCTTGTCCAGATGCTCCAGCCCGAGGAATTCGTAGTCGAACAGGCGGCGCTGGACGGAGCTAATAATTTTCAGCGTGCGGGAGGGGGGTAGTGTGTTGCGCTGCGCTTGCGGGCTGCTCATGGCATCTGTTCCTTATTATCCTTCGAGGTTCCTGCCCATTCATCGCGTGTAGTGGCGAGGCGCGGGGCCTGCGCTTCGTGGCTGGGCGATGGACGCGCAGTTTAACGCCAAACTCACATCACGCTAACGCCAAAGTCGCTCGACTCGAAATTGTCGCATAAACGTGACAGCAGTCCCCGAGCAGTGGATGCAAACATTACCGGCTCCTGCTAGTTTGGGCCATCTGTGCAGGAGAAGACGATGCGAACAACCGGTCCTGACGTTATACCCAGACTGCGGCGGGCGCGCCTGCCGCAGCAGTCGGGCAAGGACGCGCTGGTGACCTCGCTGGCGGCGTTGCTGGACCGCTCGTTGATGCGCACGGTGGCGCTGATAGTGGAAAAACGCGTGCTGCCCCGCGATGTCGATCTCGATACGCTGCGCCAGAGCATCGATGCGATGCTGGGCTCCAGTCTCGCAGGTCGCCCGCAGGAATTCTTTCGCTTTGTGCAGGCACTGGAAGCCCCTGGCGATACCGCTGAGGGTGACCTGCAGTCAGTAACACGGCGGCGCATCAAGGGCGGTCACGCCTGGCGCCGCAGGCTCGCAAGCCACTACCGTCCGCACAGGCAGATGCCAAAGACCACGGCCGTTGCGCCCAAGCCTGATGCGATCCAGTTTGAACATTGGGTGCACGAGCCCGATACCGCGCTGGGGTCGGTCATCGTGCTGCACGGGTTTGCGATGGGTTGGCCTGTGATCGATGCGGTGGCGATGTCAGCTGGCGCCTGGTTCGAGCGCGGCTTCAACGTCGTATTGCTCACCCTGCCGGATCACGGGCCGCGGCGCCCCGCAGGTTCATTGTTTTCGGGGCAGAATTTTACCGTTCCCCATGCAGTGATGTTGGCGGCGGCGGTGCGCCAGGCCATCTATGAAATTTTCGCGCTGAAGCGCTGGTTGCGCAGGCAGGGCGAGCAGCCGGTGGGGCTGGTCGGCATGAGCCTCGGCGGATACCTGGCTAGCTTGTGCGCCGGATTGTCGGACGATTTTGACTTCCTGATACCGCTGGTGCCGCCCGCTTGCATGGGCGACCTGGCCTGGCGTGTCTACCGCGCGACAGGGCACCACCGGGCGGGGTTGGACGCGACGCTAACCGAAGAGAAACTTCGTGCGGCGTTTTACGTCCACTCGCCGCTCGCGCATCCGCGCAAAATCGCCAGGGAGCGCATCCTGATTGCCGCGGGCGCGGGCGACCGAATCGTGCCGCCGGAACATCCCAGCGCGTTATGGGAACACTGGGAGCGACCGGCCATTCACTGGTTGCGCGGCAGCCACATCGCTCCGGTTGCCAGCAAGCCGCTGATGCGCGTGATCACGCAACACCTGCGGCAGCTCGACCTCCTCTAGCGCGCAACTGTGCTCACCAGATCAGCAGCGCCGCACGCACGATCAGCGCGATCAGCACCAGCGAGGAAAGGCTGAACAGCACGAAGCGTATCTCGATTTTATTCCACAGTGTCTGGTGCAGCGTGTGCACGACGCGCAGCCCGACGTACCACCATGCCAGCGTGAGATTCAGGCCTTCACCCGCGCCCAACAACGCCAGCGTCAGCGCGATGGCGTAAAACATCACCGGCTGTTGCAGCAGGTGGTTGTAGTTGTCCGCCTTCCAGCGCACCCGCGGTGGCAGCTCGGACATCTGCTGTCCGTTGGGAAGATTGGCGTCCAGCTTCATCCCGAGTTTGCCAATGGCCGGGATGCGGGTGGCGTACATCCACGCCCAGACTACAGAGGTCAGGAGCAACAGGGCGACAACGGGGGACAGGATTGCAGTGGATACAGGCATGGCGTATTCCTCATTATTGGTTTGTATGACGCTGTGTATGAAGTTATCGCGGCAATGCGTTGCGATGGACTACCGATGCAGTATTGGCTGCCAGCGGTATACTTGTCCAGAAAGCAACCGGCTGCGCATTGCCCAATAATGGAAAGCAGGAAACACGCATGAGAAAACGGCTATTGCTTTTGCTGGTCAGCGCAACGCTGCTGTGTGGCTGCAGCGGCAAGCCCAGGGAGCTTGATGTGCCGCCTGCGCGCAATGACCTCGCACAACCCGAGGCGCTCGCCTGGTGGAGTCGCGCGGCCATCGATGCGTATATGCGTTACTCGGCCTGGCGCGGCTCGCAATCGGGCTACATTGCAATGTTCGCGCGCGATGGCGTGCCGGTGTACAGCGCAGTAGCGGGCTGGAAGGATATCTCTACCGGCGAACCCATGGCGATGGACACGCCAGTGCGCATCGCCTCGATGACCAAACCCGTCACCGCTGTGGCCGCGATGCTGCTGGTGGAGGAGGGCAAGCTCAGCCTGGATGACCCGGTCGCAAAATATATTCCCGAGTTTGCGAAAATGCGCGTCGCCACCAGTGATACGCCCGCTGCCGATGGTACGTTTCCCTCCGCGCCTGCAAGCACTGTCCTGCGCGTGCGGCACCTGTTGATGTTTGCGTCCGGTATCGGCCCCGGGCTCAACAAAACGACGCCGCTGGAGAAATATTGGGATGAGCATGGCCTGCACCGCCAGCCGCAGGGCGCGCTGGGTGATCGCGTGGCTGCATTGGCGCAATTGCCGCTGTTCGAGGAACCCGGTACACGTTGGCGCTACGGTTCCTCGGCGGATGTGCTGGCGCGGGTTGTCGAAGTGGCGAGCGGGCAGTCCATCAGCGAGTTTGTGCGGGCACGCATATTCCAGCCGCTGGGGATGGACGACACCTACTACCTCGGGCAGGGCGAGGGCCGAGACACGCCCGCCACGGTGTACACGCAGGACAGCGATGGCGATCTGGTGCTTGCCGCGCTTGACCATGAAGCACGGGACTGGACACCGGGTGGCGGCGGCCTGATTTCAACTGCCGCAGACTACATGCGCTTCGCGCTGATGCTGTGGAATGGCGGCGAATACCAGGGGGTGCGCGTACTGCAGTCCGACACGGTCGATATGATGCGCCACCTGCATGTGCCGGATGGGGTGTTGGCCGATAACGATATCCAGGGCCTCGGCTGGGGCCTTGGCATGGCGGTGGTCGCCGACGAGGACGCCTCGCTGATACCCGACCGCACGGGTGATTTCTGGTGGTCAGGGTATTTAGGTACCACGTTCTTTGTCAGCCCCAGTACCGGGTTGGTGGGTGTGGTGCTGAGCCAGAACGAACCCGGGGAATTCTCCGGCCTGCCGATGCAGGTTTACATTATTCAGGGGCTGGCTTTCGCCGGGTTGTGACAGCCGCGGCTACCAACCCGTGATCTGGTGACCCGATCGGCCCAGGCCGCAGTCGCCGTCAGACTTCTGCAACACCGCTTCAGCAGCGGCGGCGTCGGCGACCTGCTCAAACTGTGCCCGGCCCTGCTGGTATTCACTGGCTGCCACAGTCTGGTCCAGCGCGCCGGAGCGGATGACATAATTCCAGGCCAGCCACAGGTCGGTTCTCGAGGTGCCGCTCACCTGCTTTGACGCCAGGCCGCCGATGACCAGCCCCTTGCAATATTCAGGCGGTTCTTGTGATACCGGTTCCTCCCACGGCCATGTCGAGGCGCCGGCACTTGCAGTTGTCAAGGTGAGGATCAAAGCGAGCAGTGTTCTGGTCATGTATAGCCTCGAGTATTCAACGGGGGATCAGGCGGAATTGCCTAGCGGCGATGCATCGCCCGCTCTTCAGCGGAGAAATCGCCCTCTTCACGCGGCATCTGCGCATCGCTGTCGCCAACCTCGCGCGGCATCTGCGCATCGTAGTCGCCCACCTCGCGCGGCATCTGTGCGTCCGAGTCCCCCACTTCCCTGGGGGCTTCAGCGTCCAGTACTTCATCCGGGGCAGCGGGGTCGATGCGATCGAATTCGCGTTCGCGTCGCAGGTCGTCGTCGTAGACTTCATCCTGGTCGTTGTTGGCATCGTGAATGATGACGGTCCTGTTTTGCTGCGCTGGCGCCTGCTCCTCAACGACGGTTTGCGGCGCTGAGTCTTCCTGTGGCTCTGCCGGGGGCGCATCGATAATGTTGGTTTGTTGTAAGTCTATTGCCTCCGCATTCGGTCCGGACGGCGAGTCGCTGAATTCCGGGTTCCCCTCGGCATCCGTGGTTTCGTAAATCTCAGCCCAGGCCGCAGGCTGCAATGCCGTGGCGGCCAAAAGAATTGAGAAGGCTTTCAGAAGTCTCATGCCAGTTTCCTACCGAGGGATTTCCCGGCTGATAATAGAGTATTTTTTCCTGCCGCGTCAGTCCCCGGCCCAGCTCCCGGGTCAGTCCCCGGCTTCGGCATCGCGCAAACGCTGCTTGCGACTTTCCTCGTCGGCCAGCGCGGCTTTAATCTCCTGCATGACACTGTCGACGTCAGCCGAGTGCGTGTCCACTTCGAACTGTCCCGTCAGTTTCACGTCGGGGTGCAACAGGCCCTCTTCATACAGCGCCCAGATTTCCTCGGCATAGTGGCTATTGCGCAGCTCGGGTGCGAACAGGCCGTAGTAATCCGACATATTCTTCACATCCCGCTCCAGCATGCTGCGCGCATTGTTGTTGGCGGCAGCGTCAACGGCCTGCGGCAGGTCAATGATGACCGGCCCGTTTTCATCCACCAGCACATTGAACTCGGACAGGTCGCCGTGCACCAGGCCGGCACACAACATGCACATCACGTAGTGCATCATCAACGCGTGGTCCTCCCTGGCCTGTTCCGCGGACATGGAGACCTCGTTCAGGCGCGGTGCGACATCGCCATTTTCATCGGTGATCAGCTCCATCAGCAGGACGCCATCGAAACACCCGTAGGGCTCCGGTACCCGCACACCCGCGCGCGCCAGGCGATACAAGGCATCCACCTCGGCGTTCTGCCAGGTATCTTCCTGTTGCTTGCGGCCGAACTTGGAGCCTTTTTCGATTGCGCGCGCGCGCCGGGTATTGCGCACCTTGCGGCCCTCGGTGTACTGCGCGGCCTTTTTGAAACTGCGCTTGAGGGATCTTGGCGCAGCGAACCTTGGAGCCACAGCGCACGATGAATACGTCGGCTTCCTTGCCACTCATCAGTGGGCGAATGACTTCGTCTACCAACCCATCGTCTACCAGCGGTTGCAGGCGGCTGGGTATTTTCATGGAGTGCCCTTATCACAGACTAAAGCTGACATCGCGTTTATCGCGGTTCCGCAATAAAAACGGGTATCTTGCGCGTGGTTTTTGCCTGGTAATCGTTGTAGGGCGGGTAGGCCGCCGCTGCTGCCGCCCACAGTGTGCCCCGCTCCTGCTCGTCGGTCACTTCCCGAGCACGCATGTCAAACACCTCGGTCTTGTCGCGAATCTGGATGTCAGGGTGGGCGCGCAGGTTATACACCCAGACCGGATTCTTCGGCTGGCCGCCCATCGATCCGACCAACACATAGCAGCCGTTGACTTCGACGCGCATCAGCGGGATTTTGCGGATGCCGCCGGTTTTATTGCCGGTATGCGTGACCAGTATGCAGGGCATGCCGGTGTCCAGCAGTGTGTTGCCCTGCGTGCCGCCACTGCTTTCATACAGTTCAACCTGTTCGCGTACCCAATCCAGCGTGGGCGGGAGATAGTCGGCCATGGTCAGTGCTCCTGTCGTTATTGCGGGTATGCGGCGCGCCGGGCCCGGGCATGTGGAAAACAGCTAAAGCTTGCGGTTGCCGCATGGGCATGTACTATGCCTCAGGATAGGCGGTTGGCAGTAGAAATTCTACACACCGACGCTCGCTATAGTGCTGCGCTGGAGATTTGGGAACAAACGCCGTGGAAACAATCCTGATTGATGAACCGCTCAATGTCTTTGGTGAAGTCCTGTTGCCCTGCAGTGAAGATCCGCTCACGGGTTTCCTGCGCGACGGGTGCTGCAATACCAATGACCAGGATGTCGGCTCTCACACAGTCTGTATCCAGGTGACGGAGGCGTTCCTGCAGTACTCGCGCTTTGCCGGCAATGACCTCAGCACCCCGATGCCCGAGTACGGCTTCCCCGGGCTCAAGCCCGGCGACCGCTGGTGTTTGTGCGCGCCGCGCTGGCTGCAAGCCTATGAACAAAAAATGGCGCCCAAGGTATTCCTGACCCGCACGCATATCCGCGCGCTGGAAACCGTGCCTTGGAAGTGTTGCGCAAGTATGCGGCCGACCTGAACTGATCGGCATTCACGCGCGACGTCCAAATTGCAAATCACAACTCGCAGAAAACCCTCATAAACAGCTGAGCCGGAAGTCGCGGCACCAACAGGAGAAACAATGCTCGCTGCTCCTCTCCCCACGGTGGAGATCAATCCCGGGCCGACCCCGGTCGCGGTCGTCATCTGGCTGCACGGCCTGGGTGCCGACGGACACGATTTTGAGCCGATAGTGCCGCAACTGCGCCTGCCACCCGAGCTGCCGATACGTTTTGTCTTTCCCCATGCGCCCGAGATCGCGGTCACCGCCTTCGGCGGACAGCGCGCACGGGCGTGGTTTGATTTCAATCCGGCGATGGGTCCCGACTTGCCGGGCATGAAAAAATCCGCGTCGCAAATACGCGATCTCATCCAGAACGAGATCGACGGCGGCACGCCGGCGGAGCGCATCCTGCTGGCCGGGTTCTCCCAGGGCGGCGTGATGGCGTTCCATACCGCGCTTTACTACCCGAAACGCCTGGCCGGCATCCTTGCGCTCTCTACCTTTCTCGCCGACGGCGAACGGCTTGCTACCGACAAGGCCGCCGCGAATGCGAATATCCCCATTTTGATGTGTCATGGCGCGCACGATACGGTACTGCCGATGTCGCTGGGCGAATCCTCGCGGGTCGCGCTGGTAAACGCCGGCTACGCGGTGGAGTGGCGCGAGTATCCGATGGCGCATGAAGTGTGCCGGGCGGAGATACGGGATATCAGCGAGTGGCTGCAGACCGTGCTTGGGCAAACAGGATTAGATGGATACTTGACGTTGAGACCGGCGGCAAATCGAATGGCATAGGGGCGGGACACGCGCAAACCCATCCATGTGGGGCTTGAGATGTCGCGTCCCGAGCCTCGCACAGTCCCGCCCTTATGCCCATTCGATTTACCGCCTACGTGCCACTATCAGGCCCGAGTAAGCGTCGTACGAACTAAAGACTTTTTGCTTATTAGCAATGGTGCGGGCTGCCGCGCGGAGTGTGATAACGATGTTTACCTTGAAAAACCTTGGCCTGGCCTTTGTCTTCCTGTGGTTCATGATCGGCGGCATCGCGCACTTTACCAACACGGAATTTTTCGCGGCGATCATGCCGCCCTATATTGATAGCGGCTATCACAACGCGATTGTGTATATCAGCGGGGTGTTTGAAATTCTCGGCGCTATCGGCATCCTCATTCCGACGCTGAGGCAATGGGCGGGCAACGGGCTGTTGCTGCTGGTGGTGGCCGTCTCGCCGGCCAATATCCACATGTGGCTGCACCCCGAGTTGTTCCCCGATGTGCCGCCGGTGTTTCTCAGTGTTCGGCTGGTGGTGCAGGTGTTGCTGTTGGCGCTGATCTGGTGGTGCACGCGCATGCCCAGGAGGGCAACAGCTTGATGCCACTCCACATCCCAGGCTAATGCTCAGTGGATTCTAGGCTTCGATGAGCGCTTGTACGTAGCGACGTATCGCCGACCAGGCGCAATTGGCCTCGGGTACCCCGGCGGTCACCAATCCGTGCCAGCCCTGTATCATGCCGGGCCAGCTCTCCATCGTCACCGCGACGCCCGCGCGCAGTGCGTTGACGCCGAGCGCGATGGCGCCCTCGCGCACGGTATCGAACTGGCCAATCTGCAAATACAGCGGCGGCAGGCCGCGCAGGTCGGCGTAGGCAGGGGAGACACGCGGATCATCCAGCGCGAATTGCGCCGCAACATAATCGCGGCCACGGTTGCGCACCCATTCGGGCGTCAGGAAGGGGTCCCGACCCGGCACGGCGGGACCCGACACCGACAGATCGAACCATCCCGTCAGCGACACGAAGGCCGCAGGTAGCGGCAGGCCCTCGTCCCGCAGTCGCAGCAGTACGCCCATGGCGAGGCTGCCGCCACAGGATTCCCCCAGCAGTACGATGGTCGCAGGGTCAGTGCCGCTGCGCACCAATCCGCAGTAGGCGTTGAAGCAGTCATCCGCGGCGGCGGGATACGGGTGCTCTGGCGCGAGCCGGTAGTCGGGCATCACGACGCGGCAGTCGAGCTGCGCTGCGATGATCTCGGCATAGAAATGGTATTCGTCGAGTGGCGTGGAAACAAAGGCGCCGCCGTGGCAGTGGAAAGCTGTGAACGACGGCGCAGCGCCCTTCAGGCTGTAGTCGCCACAGCGAACGTCGCCATAGTTGGCGATCACGACAGCAAAATCTGCTGTGGTGGGATGCCCGTGGAAGGGCGCGAACATCGCGCGCACCGCGTGGAAATCTGCTGCCGGGTCAGCAAAATCGCGCGGGATCATGCTGACGATGGCCTGTAATTCCTTACTCTGCATCGCGCCGGTTAGCCTGTACATATGCTGAGAACATCCGCTTAAGCGACGGCCGTGGCGCGACGGCGCGCACCACCCAGCTTGGCCAGGTCGGTAAGCACATCAAGAAAGGCCCTGACCGATGACAGGGGCGCCGACTCGGACATTGTGTGGTAGCCCGAGGTGGGGATTTGCAATGTCGTGCCATCCACCAGGCCATTTGATGCGCTGATGATACGGCCCATCTCGGTGGAGCCCAACGAGCGCGGGTCCTCCCCTTTTGCGCGTGCGCGCTCGTTTAGCGCTTCGACATAGGTATCCTTCATCTGGTACTGCACCCCGTGCTTTTCGCACAGGCGCACCAGTTTGCGGGTCAACTGTGGATTGAACTGCGCATTGGCATCCTTGTTGCGCAACACCAGTTGTTGCTGCGAGGCCGCGCGAAAGTCGGGGTAGGGGCTGGTATCCACGACGATGAGTTGATTGCTGTCGTTGCCGAAGCGACGAAACCATTCGAGCAGGTAGCGCCAGCTCTTTCCCGCTTCCTCTTGCGACGTAAAAAACACCGTGCCTTTAAAACCCAGCTCGAACAGGTAGACGAGCGCGGCGGCGGTCAATACATTGTCGAGCTGCCCGACCAGCGCCTGGTCGGTGATCTTCAGCGCATCGGCGAATGCGACCGGTGTGCCGGCGACAAGGTGTTCCAGGCCATTCACTTCGAAAATAAGGTTGTTCCGGTACTCGCAGATGTAGGCGCGCGTGATCTCGCCACGGCCGCGGTAGGCGCCGGACCAGGGTTCGTAAGCGAATACGTATTCCGCGCTGAAGCGATCGACGATTTTTTTCATCAGCTGTTCGCCGACGGAGTTGCCCAGCAGGTCGGACCGCGAGCCCGCGACGAAGGCGGCGTACTGGAACTCATTGGGGCCGGTGCAGATCAGTCCGTGGCGATCGACGTGCGCCGACAGCATCAGGCTATCCGGCTTGCTGCCGCGCGCGACGAGCAAGCCCTCGTACCACGTCACCTGTGCGCCACGCTCTTCCAGTTCACGCTGTAGCACGCGGAAAAAACTGTGCTCGGACCCAACCACGCTGGGTTGGCGAATCAGCAACGCCAGCAGTTCCAGGAAGCGCAACGGGAGATCGGGTGCCGGCGTCCCCCGCGCGGTGCGTTTGCGCGAGGTCACATCAGATTTCATTGCGGCTCTATCCCCTGTGCGAGTGAAGTGCGGCGTCACTGCCAGCGGCGGCAGAGTGGGTTACCAGTGATCTAATTAGCATCTAATCGACAGCGTCGCAATCAAATTTTCCTCGGTATTTACCGGACGGCTCCCCGTGCGAGCCGGCACGGGAATTCCTGCTGCTGATTTTGCGACAACGTCAGCAAAAACGGGGTTGCTTACAGCAATTAAATCCTTGCCTGCCCAGTGGCGTTCAGCTACATTTTTGCCAAATCTGCTGGGGCAGGCCACTGCGCCAGGGCTCGCTCGGTCGTCGCCAGCAGGGATTACATGCGTCAGTCTTCGATTAAAGGACAACAGCAAGTGTTGACTCAGGATTGTAAAGTAGTCTGGTACGGCAAGCTGAAAATAGATGATAAGGAAACTCCCGTGGTCTTTGACCCACTGCTAGTGCCCAGCATAAAAGGCTGTATTTACCTGTACAACCTGGAGCGCGATACCATCGTCCAGTACACGTGGAATATTGTGCAGAAGTTGTTGGTTGATGTGGATAAAAACGACAAGGCAGCATTCAAGAAATCAGTGGATCCCAAGTGGAAGGCCGCGCGAAAGCGCTTTACCAAGGGCAGGATAAACGAGCTGTCATCGGACCATAAAGCGCCGGTAGCCGCCGCGCCTCGGGCTGAGGTCGTTGATAACCGCTGGGACGCCACTGACGACGACAGCTTTGAGCTGGATGACATGGCCTGACCAGCTAACGCTCCCCCGCCCGCCTTTGCCACCGCGCAATACGCTGTCGTGTTGACTGCGACGACCGAAGCGATAAGATGGAAGTCACAATAATAATGCCGAGTCGTTAGCAGCAGCAGCGAAGCATCGCCAACCGCAACGTGGACACAGCGTGGTTGCAGCCGCGCGGCTCGGGTTGGAGAGCGTGTCCATGATCGTCCGAAAACCCTGGTTCCTGCCCCTGCTTGCGGTAACCGTATTCAGTCAGTGCGCATTCGGCCAGGCGGCTCGTCTGGAAGAGGTCATCGTGACCGCCGCGAAGCGCGTCACCACGGTGCAGGATACCCCCATAGCGGTCACGGCCTTTACCGGCGAGGAGTCGCTGCGCGCGCTGATCAGTAAACCCATGGACTTGCAGTTCAGCGTGCCCAATATGTTGATGAGCAAGGGCAATTTCTCCGATGCCGCTATTTCAATTCGCGGCATCGGCAACCTCGCGGTGGGTTCGGCCTCGGACAGCGGCACCGGCAACCACTTCAACGGCGTGTATCTCAACAATGGCCGCATATTTGAAATGGAATTCTACGACGCCGAGCGCGTCGAGGTGCTGCGCGGCCCACAGGGCACGTTGTACGGCCGCAACACCACCGCTGGCGTCGTCAACTTCATCACCCGCAAGCCGGAGGATGAGTTTGGTGGGGACTTCATCGTGGAGGGGGGCAATTATGACTATGCCAAGGTCAAGGGCGCGCTCAATATTCCGCTGACCGATAACCTTGCCCAGCGCTTTGCTGTTTTCTACACCGAACGCAACGGCTACGTGGACAATCGCTACACAGGCGATGATATCGACGGGCGCGATATGTACTCGCTGCGCTCCGGTACGCGCTGGGCCACCGACACTACCGATGCCACGCTCACCGTAAACTATTTCAAGGAAGATTCGAATCGCATGCGCGGCAGCAACCAGAGCTGCCTGCGCGACCCGGACGGCATCATCGGTTGCCTGCCAACAGGCCTGGCTGACGACACCACCAACAGCGCGGCGACGGCCTCCGGCTTTATGACCAGCACGTTTATCGAACCGCTCACCGGCCTGCCCTTTCCCGATGACGATTTCATCAATTCGCCCCGCTCCAGTAATCCGCGCGAGCAATGGATGGACTACACGCCCGAGTACAAGATTGACGACACGATCGTCGCGTTCGAAATCAACCATGAGTTTGGCAAGCTCACGCTGACGTCGCTGACCGGCTATCACAACTCTGACTACGACGCGTCCAACGATTATGACTTTAACGTGGCGTCGGAGCCGTGGCCGATGGAAGTCACCATGCAACGAGGGGCCGCGGGCCCTATCACGGTTGACCGCCTCTACAACGTGGATCGCTCCATCACCAAGCCAGAACAGTGGAGCCAGGAGCTGCGCCTGGCATCGGATTATGACGGCGACTGGAATTTCATGCTGGGCGGGTTCTATCTCACCTACGAGTCCAGGGACAGTTACACCATCTACTCCTCGGCGGTGGAACTCACGGGCCAATTGCTCAATCTCGATCCCTCGCAACGCCTGTATCAAAACCTGGCCGATCCCTACCAGCTGGATACCTACGCCACGTTTGGCGAGCTCTACTGGCAGGCCCGGGAGGACATCGCCGTCACTTTCGGGCTGCGCTATACGCGCGAAGAAAAAAAGGCCAGCCAGCGCACGGTGTATCTCGCCTTCCTCAGCGACCCGACGTCGGAGAACGGCGGCTACAGCGATTTCGAAGGCAAGTGGGATGAGCCCACTGGCAAATTCAATGTGAGCTGGGATACGACCGACAACATCATGTCCTACGTCACGTTGTCCCGCAGCTACAAGAGCGGCGGCTTCAACCCGATATCGGCCGAGTCGCCGCTGCTGGACCCGGCCCTGGGCGGCAATCCCGACTACGCGGAGTTTGATCCGGAGTTCATCAACGCGCTGGAACTCGGCCTGAAGAGCCGCCTGTTCTCCGACTCGGTGCAGGCCAACGTGACCTACTTTTACTACGACTATGAAGGGCTGCAGATCGGCAAAATCACCAACCAGACGTCGATCAACGAAAACAACGACGCCACCATCCAGGGCTTTGAGGGCGAGTTTATCTGGGTGCCCGACGTGCGCTGGCGCCTCACCGCCAACGTCGCCTGGCTGGACACCGAGATGGGCGATGGCGAAAGTGTTGATCCTGCCAATATCAATCTGCTCGGCACCACGGAAAACATTGTCTCCACGCCGTTCAGCAATCTGTACGTCGGCCCCGGCTGTCCCACCGGCACGGCGACCTGTGACGGCCTGCCCACGCAGCTCAAGGGGAATGAACTGCCCAACGCGCCGGAGTATTCCGTCAACCTGGGGGTCGGGTATATATGGCCGCTCAGCAATGGCATGGAGATCGACGCCAACACCAATTACTACTGGCAGGACGAGTTTTACACGCGCATTTTCAACGCACCCAACGACAAAGTGGATAGCTGGGAAGTCTGGAATGCGACGCTCACGTTGTTCAGCGCAGACAGGAGCTGGTTTGTCGGCCTGTGGGGCATGAACCTGCTGAACGACGATTTCATCACAGGCCAGGCGCTGGGCGACCAGAACGTTGGCCTGGCCACCAACCAGTTCCTGTTGGAGCCACGCACCTACGGCGTGAGCGTCGGGTACAGCTTCTAGCGCGCTGACTATGCGAATGCTGTCGCTGCTAATGGCGCAAGTGATGCCGCAAGCATTGCTACGAGAGACACGCCAGTCCGAGCTGGGCTAGACTGTCCAGCCAGGTCCCACACTCTGCAAGCGCGATGGTCAGGAACCACTATTCCTTCAAGAAGATCATGACGGGGTCGGACCTGTCCCGCAGGCGTTTGCCCGTCATGTGCGCGACGAGCGGGAATCCGGGGCCGGTGGTGTGGCTGACCGCCTGCAGCCACGGCGATGAAGTCAGCGGCATCGTGGTCATCCAGGAAGTCTTTAAAACCATTCGCCGGCGACTCCTGTGCGGCGCGGTGCATGCGTTCCCCCTGATGAATCCGCTCGGGTTTGAATCCGGCATGCGGCACATCACGCCGAGCGGGGAAGACCTGAATCGCTCCTTCCCCGGCAACGCCAATGGTTCGCTCGGCGAGCGCATTGCCCACACGATTTTTGACACGATCACCGCGACCAGCCCCGACCTGGTGGTGGACGTCCACAATGACTGGACCGATTCCATGCCGTATGTGCTGGTCGACCATGATCCGGGCAAGGCGCATCAAAAATCCTATCGCCATGCGCTGCACGCGGCGCGGCAGGCGGGCATGTGCGTGATCGTGGACGAGGAGGAGCTGCACCAGAGCCTGTCCTTCAACCTGCTGCTGCGCGATATCCCCGCGCTCACGTTTGAACTGGGCCAGCCTTACACCGTCAGCGAGTCGAACGTGACGTGTGGCGTGCAAGCCATCTGGAACATCCTCGCGGACCTCGGCATGATCGCCCCGCGCGAGACCCCGTTCCGGTATCCGCTGCCGCCCGGCTACACGCATGACAGCCCATTGCGCTACTCGGACAAACCCTACGGCGCCAAATCGGGCATCATCCGCTTCCTCGCCGCGCCCGGCGACGTGGTAAAGGCCGGGCAGCCGCTGGCGCGGATAGTGAATGCCTTCGGGCGACGGCAGGAGACCCTGACCGCAGTGACCGATGGCATCGTCCTCGGCCACGCGGATTCCTCCGTCGCCTTCCCCGGCGTGCCGGTGATGGCGTTCGGGGTGCGCATGACAACTGGAGATAACAAACAATGACCAAACCCAGGCGAGGCGGAGTGCGATTGCGTTAATGCGATTTGGTACTGAATCTGAATAGCGCACGCATTTTGCCGATATCAGGGACCGAAATTCACTTCCACCAAGCATTGGGAGAAAACATGTTTGAATTGAAAACAATAGCGTTGTTCCTTGTGACTGCAATTGCCGAGATTGTGGGTTGTTACTTGCCGTATCTTTGGTTGAATCAGAATAAGAGCGCATGGTTGCTCATCCCGGCTGCGTTAAGCCTTGCGCTCTTTGCCTGGTTGTTGTCGCTTCATCCTGCGGCAGCAGGCCGCGTCTATGCGGCCTATGGCGGTGTCTATATATTTGTTGCCATTTTGTGGCTGTGGTCAGTGGACGGAATCAGGCCTACTACCTGGGATTTGGTTGGCGCGTCGGTGGCAATGGCGGGTATGGCGATTATCATGTTTGCGCCAAGACACACGTGACTTCGCTTGTCTCTGCAGCACCGTCGCGGCAGGATTCATCCGGAAACTCGAACTCAACAGTCGTGTGCGAAAAATTGAAGGCTTCAAGCAAACGGCCGATTTCCGATTTCATTTCTATCAGCTTCCCTGTGTCGAGCCGCTCACCTAACAGGAGGTGCGCGGTGAGCACGTGGCTCTCACCGTCCAGCGACCACAAGTGGACGTGATGCGCTTCCTTGACGTGCTCAATCCCGAGAAAAATTTCGATAACTCTGGTGTGTAACGTCTTGTCATGAGTGCCCTGCAAAGGAGTGAGCCCGCAGTGACAACATTTCTTACTACATTGAACAATATGAACAGAGTAAATGTAATCGACAGCAGGGGATCGAGAATCGGCCAGTCCACGAAAAGCAGCGTGATTGCAACGATTAGGACCGCCACCCAACCGAGCACGTCTTCCAGCAGGTGCCAATTCAAAACCCGCTCGTTCAGAGTTTTCCCTCGGCTTAGTTTGAAGGCTGCGTAACCGTTGACAGCGATTCCCAGCAGGGCCAGCCAGAACATGCCGACTGCGTGTGGTTGCTGAGGCTCGAAGAGCCGGGGAATTGCCATACTCAGAACCCAGATGGAACCTGCAATCAACACAAACCCGTTGATCAGTGCTCCAAGTAATGAAAATCGCTGGTAGCCATAGGTAAATGCGTTATCGGATGGCTTGTTCCCCAGTCGGTTTAACAACCAGGCCAGGCCAATCGAGATGCTGTCGCCCAGGTCATGCACCGCGTCCGCCATGATGGCGGTGCTGTTGGTCAACCAACCACCAATCAGCTCGATGATGGTAAAGGTGACGTTGAGGAAAAATGCCCAGCCGATCCTGTTCGAGGCGGAGTGCGCGTGCGTGTGGTTGTGATCACTCATGTCAATCATCGCTCTCTGTTGAGACAGAAAAATTGTTTACCGGGCAAGGCGGGCTCAATTATCTGACGCGGGCGTCGTTTCTATTCCAAGATAGTGTGCAAGTTCCACCTCGGCGAGTGCCTTGGAATCAAACGGCCCGATATCCACTCCCTCCCGTGTTAGAAAATACCAGTAGCCACCGGAGCGGTGGAATCGATCCGCGCGAAAGTACACTTTGTGGGTGAGGTCCGTTTCCCGATTCATGTTGGCACTTCGGTATCAGGTCCGCCGATGGGCAGCGCCAATTCGACGGGACTCACGTAAATCCAGCCCGAAATACTCGATCCGATCCGTCCTGCCCGGCGAATAATTTCGGAGATCCGCGAGACCTCGTCATCCGCGCAGACTATTGAAATCCGCACTTCCGAGATAACAACCAGCCCGGCCTTGACGGAATACTCCTGCTCGGCTTCGGACAACGGTTTCAATGTGCCTTTTACGTCCAGCAACGTGATGTTTGTAACGCCTGCATCCCGCAGTGCGTCCACTACCGCTGCTGAACGGATGTGGTGTACCAACGCATTGATCTGTTTCACGTTGCTCTCCTTATGAGTTCGCTATGGCCGGTGATTCGGCCGCCAGTGCCGGCTTCCGGTAGGCCATCCGATACAAACCCGGAAGCACAATGAGTGTCAGTACCGTCGAGGATATGATGCCGCCGATGACCACGGTCGCGAGCGGTCGTTGCACTTCCGCGCCGGTGCCGGTGTTCAACGCCATCGGCAGGAAGCCCAGCGCCGCCACGAGTGCAACCATCAGAATGGGCCGCAACCGCAGCAGTGCGCCATCCAGGATCGAGGCTTCGATATCCTTGCCGTTGGCGAGGCCGTCGCGAAACGCCGACACCATCATGACGCCCGTCAATACCGATACGCCGCACAGCGTGATGAATCCGACGCCCGCAGTGATCGACAGCGGGATATCGCGCAGCCACAGCGATAACACGCCGCCTGTCAGCGCCAGCGGTACACCGCTGAACACCAAGGCCGCATCTTTTGCGGAACCAAAGGTCATCATCAACAGCGCAAAGATCATGAGCAGCGTGACGGGTACCAGAACGGCAAGCCGCCTGGAGGCCGACTGCAGTTGCTCGAACGTACCCCCGTAGCTCAACCAGTAACCGGGTGGAATCTTCACCTGCGCATCTATCGCCTGCTGTACGTCGGTCACAAAACTCCCCAGATCGCGGCCGCGAACATTGGCGCTTACGACCAAACGCCGCTTGCCATTTTCGCGGGAGATCTGGTTGGGACCCGGCGCCACAGACAACGTCGCCAGTTCTCCGAGCGGTACATAACCGCCATGTGGCAGGGGTACGGGCAGTCTTTCCAATGCGCGCAAGTCGCTGCGCAGTTCCTCGGGCAACCGCACCACAATCGTAAACCGACGGTCGCCCTCGAAGATCAGTCCCGCCTCCTCGCCGCCGGTGGCTGCCGCCAGCACATCCTGCACATCCTCAACGTTGAGTCCGTAGCGGTATAACGCGGGCCGGATCGCCTCGACCGACAGAATCGGCAGGCCAGACACCTGCTCGACCTTCACGCCCTCCGCGCCCGGTAACTGCTGATGACCGCTGCAATCTCATTCCCTGATTTGAGCAACTGCGCCAGGTCATCGCCGAAGACCTTGACGCCGAGGTCAGACCGCACACCAGAGATCAGCTCGTTGAAGCGCAACTGAATCGGCTGGCTGATCTCAAAGGCGTTGCCCGGGATAGCCGCCAGTTTGTCCTGCACCTCTTCCAGTAATCGCGCCTTGGATTTTTCGGGGTCGGGCCATTCTTCCCTCTCCTTGAGCATTACGTAACCGTCGGAAATATTGGGCCCCATGGGATCACTCGCGACTTCGGCGGTGCCCACGCGTGAAAAGAAGGCTTTCACTTCGGGCAATTCGAGCACCGCGCGCTCCAATTGGAATTGCATGTCGAGCGATTGGGTGAGGCTGGTGCCCGGAATTCGCAAGGCCTGGATCGCGATGTCGCCTTCGTCCAGGTTGGGAATGAATTCGGCACCCATGCGGGTCGCCATCCAGCCGCATCCGAGCACGAGCACCACGGCCCCGAGTGTCACCGGTATGCGAAACCGCAGCGCCGCCGCCAACGTCGGGGAATAGATTTTCTTGGCGGTGCGAACAATCACATTATCTTCTTCACTGATTTGTCCTCGCAACAGCAGCGCGACCGCCGCCGGCACGAACGTCACCGACAGCACCAGCGCCGCCAGCAGGGCGATAATCACCGCCAGCGCCATCGGCGTGAACATTTTTCCTTCGACGCCGGTCAGCGCGAGCAGCGGCAGATTCACCAGTATCACGACGAGTACGCTGACCAGGGCGGGCGTGAACACTTCCCGCGTTGCGGCGAATACGGTCTGGAAGCGTTCGTCGAGCGATAGCAGACGACCCAGATGATGTTGGCGTCCGGCGAGCCTGAGGATGCAATTCTCGACGATGATCAGCGAGCCATCGACAATGAGGCCAAAATCCAGCGCGCCCAGGCTCATCAGGTTGGCGCTGACTTTCGTCGCCACCATGCCGGAGATCAGTATCAGCATGGACAACGGTATGACCAGTGCGGTGAGCAGCGCCGCGCGCACATTCCCCAGCATCAGCAGCAATACAGCGATCACCAGCACCGCGCCTTCCAGCAGGTTGGTCTGCACCGTGGCAATCGTCTTGTTGACCAGCACGGTGCGGTCATACACCGGCGACGCGGTCACGCCTTCTGGCAGCGTTTTGTTGATAGCCGCCAGTTTTTCCGCCACCGCCTCCGATACCGTGCGGCTGTTGCCGCCCAGCAGCATCACCGCAGTACCCAGCACCGTCTCCTGCCCGTCGAGCGTGGCCGCGCCGGTGCGCAGTTGCTTGCCGAAGCCCACGTCCGCGACATCGGCGATGGTGATCGGCACATTCTCACGGTAGGCCACAATCACCCGCTTGATGGCATCGATATCGGCGATCTGCCCCGGCGCGCGAATCAGGTACTGCTCGCCATTTTTCTCGATGTAGCCTGCACCCACGTTGGCGTTGTTTTCGGAA